>CAZAMB010000004.1:0-255823 GCA_964486335.1 uncultured Phycisphaera sp.
GTCCGTCGTCGCGCCGCCCTTGACACCGACACGCTCATGGAAGCTCGCGGCTCGCCGCTGGACCGCTTACTGACGTGCGCGGCTCGGTTCGGACAGAGCATTTCCCGTGCAGTTGCGGTACGAGAGACGTGAAGCACATCGCAATTCCGCGCGAGCTGAAGCTCGCGGCTCGCTCGTTTTCCCAAGAGGGTCAGGAAGCGGCTGCGGCGGCTTCTGGCGAGTAATTTCGCTTTTGCGGCTTGACCAAAAGGCCCATGCGGATCGCCTTGGCGGAAATGCTGATCCGGCAGACCTTGCCGTCGATGACGGCGCGGACGCGCTGAATATTGGGCTTGAACTTGCGCTTGGTGATGCCGGTTGTCTTGCGTCCGACGCCGCCGAGGTACTTGGCCTTTCCCTTGCGGGCGATCTGGCGGCCGCTGCGGGTTTTCTTTCCGGTAAAACGACATACTCGCGACATCAGACACCTCGACAATTACGGACCACAGAGATTCAGGGTTCTGCCGTTTGCGGGAACCGAGCCAAGTAGTGTAGCCGATTCGGAGAAACCATCAAGTAGCGAAAATCAAGGGGTTTCCAGCAAGTTGCTCGTTAGTGCTCACACCCTCGGGGGTTGGATCTGTACGAGTTGCACGCGGTTTCGAGGGTTTGGGGAATGCTGGTGTCAGTTTGAAACTGGCAATTAGGGGCAAGGCCCAGGTTCCATGAAACTGACAAGCTCCACCTCGCCCGATTCGGAAACATCCACAACCCAAGTCACACCGCGCAAGCAGTTTGTACTGACAAATATACTCCCGAGCAATGTGTATCGCATAGAGTCATCCAGAAACTCCGCCAAGATCCGCCCCGATGTTCCGCCATCAGGGTAAAGATAAAGGCCAAGCTCTGCATACAGCACCCCATCAACTTGTAAATAGGACTCTATGACCTCCATCATGTTGAGAGCGTCGCAAAAAGTCAGAATGTGCAGGCCTGGCGAAATCGTCGAGGACCAGGTAATCGACGCGAGGAAAAAACGATTGATGGGCTCAATCGTGCCTGAAGTTAAACGGGCGTCATGTCGCACGATTAGCCCGGTCGGATCGTAGAGTCCTCGATGTTGAATCATCGCCGTATCGGGGAATTGAGTTCTGATTAAGGCCAGGTCTCGGTGGATTCGATCGTAAAGTTGATCAGGAGCGCGGAGTTCGCCCGAAAGCTCCATCGCTAGGAGTTCGGCCTCTTTGTCGTCTCGATCCAGGCCGTAATCGAAGTAATCCGCGCCGTAGTTGAGCGCGAACGCCGCAATGTCTTTCAGATCAACATCGCCGTCGCCATCCAGATCTGCGGTCGCAAATGAATCTGGGTCGCAAGCGTCGGTCGGTTCCGTTATCGTCGGTCCAAACGTACATGAATCCAGCAAGGCAAAATCGCCTAATCCGACATGATTATCAAAGTTGGCGTCACCCGGACCCTTGCAATGTTCCGAGCGAGCGAGGTGCGATGAACATGAAAGGAACACGACGGACAGACCGACGAAAACTCGCGGGTTCATGACCATCCCCCTTTGCCAGAGCATTTCTTGATTTATCGCGGCGGATGATTCATCCAACTCTTCGGGAGGCCGCGCGAACTGAAGTTCGCGGCTCGCTACGATTGAGCCTGGCTTGCTCTCGTCCGCAATATGCGACCTTCAACATCATAGACACGAAGCACACGCACAATCAATAATCCGTCCGTTCTGCTCTTTCAATACCGCAAAGCAACGAAGTAGTTAATCCGTTTCATAGCCGCACAGGTGGGACTTGTGCCAGTTCCAGGCGGTTTCGATGGTGCGGCGGATGTCGGGATAGGCGGGATGCCAGTTGAAGTCGGCCATGGCACGGGAGGGATCGGCGACGAGCGACGGCGGGTCGCCCGGACGACGAGGAGCGACTCGGGAGGGGATCGCGCGGCCGGTAACGTCGCGGGCGGCGGCGATGAGCTGAGCCACGCTGACGCCTCGACCGGTGCCGACGTTGCAGGCGCGAAACTCGCCCGGTGCGATTCGCTCGATCGCGGCGCGGTGGACGGCAGCAAGATCCTCGACGTGGACGTAATCGCGGATGCAGGTTCCGTCGGGCGTGGGATAGTCGTCGCCGAAGATATCGATGCGGTCGGCCTGACCGAGCGCGACTTGGAGCACGCGGGGGATCAGGTGCGATTCTGGATCGTGGTGCTCGCCGATGGTCGCGTCGGCCGATGCGCCGGCGGCGTTGAAGTATCGCAAGGCGGTCGCGCCCAGGCCCCATGCCCGCGCGCTGTCCTCGAGCAGCCATTCGATCGCCAGCTTGGTCCGGCCGTAGGGGTTGATGGGGTTCTTCGGCATGTCCTCGGTGATCGGGGTCGAGGGTGGCTGGCCGTAGACGGCGCAGCTGGAACTGAATACGAATCGACGAACGTCGTGCCGCCGCATGGCGTCTAGCAGGGTCACCGAATTGGCAACGTTGTTGCGATAATAGAGGAGCGGATCTTTGACGGATTCGCCGACCTCGGCGAACGCGGCGAAGTGCATCACGGCGTCGAAGCATCCTTCGACGAGCGATCGATCGACCGTCGCGGCGTCGGCGAGGTCCGCTTCGATGAGTTTCGCGCGGCGGTCGACGGCCTCGCGGTGGCCGTTGATCAGGCTGTCGAAGATGACGACTTCATGCCCGGCGTCGCACAATGCGCGGGCGCAGTGACTTCCGACGTAGCCTGCTCCTCCGGTGACGAGGATTTTCATTTTTCACTCCAACTTCGCGGGCCTGGCGAAACCGAACGTCCGCGCGAACTGAAGTTCGCGGCTCGCTTGAAAACGTCCAACTGTCCGCGCGGATTAAAGTCTGCGGCTCGCTTTGAATACGCTGCGGTTAGTTTTTTCAGACGCCATCCCTCCATCAAGCTCCGGATTCATCAATGACCACGTCGTCCAGCCGTGACACGCTGATGACGGCCGAGCGCATGACGATTACGCGGCGGCGATTGACCGCCAATCCGTCGCGCGACGCCTCGGCCAGGTAGGCTTCTTTGTTGAGGTGGCCGTCGCGGCAATCGTGCATGTCGGCGGTTTCGAGCACGAAGGTATGATCGGACAGTTCCACCAGTCGCCCGATGTAGACGATCGACGATCCGGTGTCGAGGACGACCTTTTCATTAATCAAGCGGCTGAGCGGGTCCGTTGTCATGCGCTTCTGTTTCCAAATCGAACCAGTCCATGGTACGGCCTCTTGAAGCCACGACCGCCTACGCAGGATACAGAAGCGGCCTGCACCCGCCAAACCTGCGTCGGCTTGGCGCTCACCCGGCGACAGAGTTAAGCTATTCTCCATGATAAACGCTCTGATCTTTGCGGTTCTAGTTTCGGGTTTTCAACAGATTGCTCCGAGCGCGAAGGACTCCGGGCTCAAGGAAGGCGGGTGGCGCGGATGGCTGGACTGCCCCGGCGGCGAGATTCCGTTTGAACTGATGCTCACGCGGCGAGGCGACGAGTGGTCGGGCTGGGTGGCCAACGGCGGAGAAAGCAACAAGATTCCGCGCGTGGCGTGGGACGGGACAGAACTCGTGCTCGATATAACGCACTACGATTCTTCCATTCGAGCGAAGGCGACGCCAGACGGCGCGAGGCTGGACGGGACGTGGCGAAAGCGATCCGGAGCCGACAAGTGGGCGGAACTGCCGTTTCACGCGACGTTCGGCCCCCAGCCGAGGTTCCCCCGGCCGAATCAACGCGGAACTGATTCGATGTCCGCGATCCATGGGCGGTGGGAGGTTCGGTTTGCTTCGGATGAAGATACGGCGATCGGCGTTTTTGAAGCGCACAATGAGGGAGTCGCGACGGGTACTTTCCTGACGACCACGGGAGACTATCGCTATCTGGCCGGCGACTTTGACGGGGCAATCCTTCGCCTTTCGACGTTTGATGGAGCACACGCTTTTCTGTTCATCGCCAGACTGAGCGACGACGGGACGCTCGCGGGTGATTTCTGGTCGCGCGACGCACATCACGATACGTGGACGGCAAAGAAGAATCCGGATGTGCAGCTGCCCGACGGCTTTTTGCTGACGAAGGGCGTGAGCGACGTGGACCTGGCCAAGGTTTCGTTTCCCGATCTCGAAGGCAAGATGCGGTCGTTGGCCGATCCGGCGCTTGGAGGGAAGGCGCGAGTGCTTGAGGTCTTCGGAACATGGTGTCCGAACTGTCACGACGCGTCGGCTTACCTGAGTGAATTGCACAAGCGATTGCGAGATCGCGGATTGTCCGTCGTGGGGCTGGCGTTTGAATTGACCGGCGACCTGAAGCGCGACACGGAGCAGGCGAGAACTTTCGCAGCCCTCCACAAGGTGGAGTATCCGATCCTGATCGCGGGCGTTTCGGCCAAGGAGAAGGCCGCTGCGGCGCTGCCGATGCTCGACAAGTTACGGGCGTATCCAACGCTGATTGTGCTGGATGGCGATGGCAAGGTGCGAGCGGTGTACACAGGGTTCTCGGGTCCTGCGACGGGCGAGGCCTATCGCAAGTTCCAAACCAGATTTGAATCGGTGATCGAAGAGTTGCTGGAGAGGCCATGAGGCCGTCGCGCCTGCGGCACCGACAGGCAAAGCAGTCGACAGAACGCAGCCGGTCCGGAACGAATGATCGAACCGGACCGGCTGGGCTTGATGACCAACCTGTGAACCGCAACCCTTCACGGGATCACGGGACTACGAGTTTCCCGGTGATGGCGATGTAATCCTGGAAGTCGGGATCGCCGTCGTTTTCGATCGAAATCAGCTTGGCGTTTTCGAACTTCACGAGTCCGCCGAAGTCCAGCCCTTTGGTTTTGAGGTCGGGCGTACCCTCGCGAAGCTTCTCGTTGAGCTTGTCGAGCGTCGCGCCCTGGGCGGCCTCCTCGATCATCGATTCGTCGTCGGCGTCGTCGATGCCACCGTTGCACACCATGCCGGTGCTCAGCTCGTGCGACACGTCGAGCACCTGCATCCGCAACAGCAACTGATTCGGCGGCAGGAACAACTTGGCGTCGACGTTGACGTTCAAACACGCTTCCCACAGCGCGCACTCGTTGACCGTCGATGTGCTCGGTCCGAAGCATCTGGGCAGGCTTGCGATGCTGCCGCTGAGCTGACCGTTGCCGTCCCGATCCACAAGCAGCGCGACGGAAATCTGCGAGAACCTCAGCCGAACTTCGACGGCGTCCTGCGTGGCCGGGTTGTCGATGATGAGCAGCTTCGGAGGATTATCCACGTGGGCGTGCAGAATGACCGCCGTGCCGGGGGAAAGCAGCCTGTCCTCCATTTTCTGCTTGGCTTCCTCGCAGACCTCGCGACGGCTCGGCAGGACGAACTGGTTGCAATCGCCACCGAGAAGTCCGACGCATCGAGGCTCGAGAATGGGTCCAAGCGAGGAACAGGTCGACGGATCGGGCAAGAAATCGCCGAGCACGCGCACGTCCTCGAAGAGCGTTTTGAACTTGCCCGATTGGGCTAAGCTCGAGAGCAGCTGATTGAACACGTCGTCGGAGATGGCCACCGTCACCTCGTTGGCGTTGGGAATCGGCGGCTGCGGCATCGGCGCGGGCGTCAGCGGCGTGCCCGGGATCATGGCCACTTCGGGATCGGTCATGGTCGCCTCGAACGAGGCCGAAACCGCGGCGGCGATGCCTTGCGGCGTGATCTGCACGTCAGAAAGCATGCTCTTGAGCTTGGAATCGTACTGCGAAATCAAGTCTTCATTGTCGAACTTGAAGACGGAGAACTCGCGCATGTCGCCGTTCTTTTCGCCGAGCTTTTCCTTGAGTTTGTCGTCGGTCAGCTCGAACTCAAACTCATCGATGCCGGGATCCCAAGCGCCAAAGGTGACGACCTGCAACAGAAAGTTGAGAATGTCGAGCAACGCGCCGACGATGCAATTGACTTCGGTGTTGTCGTTGATGCTTCCCTGGATGACCACCGGATCCGGTCCGATGTCAAATGCGAAATCGTCCATGAGCGACTGGGTCAATATGGTCGATTCAGTGATTTCGAACGTCACCGAAATCGGCGGAACCTCGAAGTTGGCGTCAGTGTCAACGAGTACCTCCACGACGCAAATCCCAAACGGGCCTTCGACCAAGCACCCGCCGCCGAAGTGCGTGGAGGCGATAAACGCGGGCAACGTGATCTTCAGCCGAATCTTGTCGGCTAGCGGCGTAATGACGCAATCGAAGGCCGTCGGATCGATGTCCACCGACGTGATCTTCATTCTCGCGTTCTTTACGTCGCACAGCGGCCAGGGCGTCGGAATCGTGAATTTCTTGCTTTTGTAACCGTCAAGCCGCTCCTCCAGATCGGCGGCGAGGTCTGGACCGATCTCCTGACACAGTTCGCTGAAGAACGTGGTCATGGCGTTGGCGTTCATCGCCAGAGTGAAAGCCTTCTCGACCGTCACAGCCGCCTGGTCCGCCGCGACCTGGGCGAGTTCGTCGCGAATATCCCCTTCCACCGTTGTTGTAAACGTCGTGGCGTTGTTGATGACGGGTCCGACGGCCATGAACACGCTGTCGAAGGAGCTGTTCTGCTCCTCGTCGCTGACCTGTGCGATCAGGCGGTTCATGCCGGGGTCGAGCCGTCCCTGCTGTGGAGCGGCTCCGTTGTACTCCGCCCGCAGGTTGTTCATTCCCATCACGGCTGTCAGATTCATGCGCCATGTGTCAGCCGAGTTCTCGCCGTCGCCCGCAAACATGGTCTGTCCGCCGACCGCTCCGGGATACGACAGACCATTTATCTTCATGTCGAGGAACGGGCGACCGTGGCAGGCCTTCGAGGTGACCGCCGGTGTCGATGGAGGATCAATCACATCGCCGTCCTGTGGGCGAATGATCTGAACCGCGATTTCGTGCGAAATTCCCTTGTCTCGAACATCATCGACCACACAGCGGTTATCCACGGGATTTGGATACGAGCCCGGCCTTGGGTCGCCGTCCACGACGACAATGTGCCCGCCGCCTCCGAGGCCGCGAATGGTCGCCGTCAGCGTGTTGGGATTGAGCTTGTCGATGCCGGAACTGTGGACGAATAACTCGCAGACTTCCACCGTGCGCCGATCCTGACATCCGGGCGTCGTATATTGGAAACTTCCCTTGTAGGGTCCGCCGGGGAACGCCGTCAACGGATTCACGCCGATCAGCGGAAGCACGTTTTGACCGTCAATCTTGAGTGAAAGAGTCTTCGGATTCGTCAGCGGAATGGCCACCGTGATATTGGTGATGTCGCCTTCCGATTCGCTGATGACCGTCTTGTCAGGCTTGACGACATCGAGGTACGGAGTGTTCGAACAATAGGCGACCGACTTGGCGCGCCCGTCGTCCACTTGAACCCGAAGCAGAGGAATGGGCGCGGTCACGACGTGCGTTCGACGTGTGCCGCCGAAGTTGTTCTGGAGCGCGGCGGCGTCCCTAAGATCGATGTCCTGATCGCAGTCGTCGTCGTACGCTTCACAATTCGCCAGATAGGTAGGGTTGTTTGGACCGGTCTCGCACAGCGGCCAGCGCTCGAAATACAGAAGATTGAACGGAATATCGATGGTCTCGGCGGCAAAGCCAAAGGCCGGCTTACGGCTCATCATGCGGGCTATGTCGCCGTTCTCGACCGGCAAGGATGCCTGGATTTCGCCGGCTTCGGTCATGGCCAGCAATTCGGCGGTCACCACCGCTCCCGGCTGACCGCCGGTGTAATCAAAGGCAATGCGATGCCCGCTGTAACAGTCCTCGCCGACTTTCGGTCGGCACTCCTTGAGGCTGCAACGTGCAAGCAATTGGGCGGAGCCGCAGTTGGGATCGTCGAGATCGACCAGTCCGTCGCAGTCATTGTCGATGCCGTCCGAGCAGCTGCAATCGCCGGGCCCCTCATAAAAGCCAGGCAAGGGAACGGCGTTGCACGTCACGCCCGACCCGTCGGCCTTGCACACGATCTGCCCCGATTTCCGGCATGCACCGATTCCCAAGGCACACGGTCCGCCGAGTAGGTTGGACCAGGGTTCGTCGATCTGACCGTTGCAATTGTTGTCGAGTCCGTCGCAGCGCTCGGCCGCATGGCAATCGGGATCGCCGCCGGGACCGCCGGTGGGTGTGCGGCAATCGCTCAGGCCGTCACAGTCGTTGTCGATTCCGTCAGAGCACGTGTGCGTTCCCGGAGGACCTTCCACGCCGGGAGCATTGGGCTTGGCGCTGCATTCGACGCCGGTGCGGTCGTCTTTGCAAATGGTGACGCCCTTGGAGCGGCAAAGGCCGATGCCGACAAAGCACGGCGTGCCCAGTTGATTGGCCCAGGTTTCGTCGATCTGGCCGTTGTTGTTGTTGTCGAATCCGTCGCACACTTCCGGCCCTTGGCAGTCGGTGTCGGCAAAGTCCGGCTTTCCGTCGCAGTCGTTGTCGCGATCGTCGTAGCAGTTGTCGTTGCCCGCGGGACCCTCGACACCGGGCGGCAACGCCACGGCGTCGCAAAACACCGAACGCTGATCGGCGGCACACCTGACGGTTCCGTTTGCCGAACACTCACCCTTGCCGACAGAGCAACCGGCCCCAACCGGAATGATGATCTGAATGAACCCTTCTCCACTCGGATTCAGAACATACGACGTGATGCCGAAACCTTCGTCCCTCGTGCCGTCGCAGTCGTCGTCGATGCCGTTGCATACTTCACTCGCCAGAGGGTGAATACTCGGATTGCCGTCATTGCAGTCGCCGCCGCACGTGGTAAACCCGTCGCCGTCCTGATCGAATCCCTCGTCGATGGCGCCGTTGCAGTTGTCATCGAGTCGATTGCACGCCTCACGGGCACCGGGGTGGATGTTGGGATTCTGATTGTGGCAGTCCGTTTGCGGGCCGCGCGGACAGGATGGATCGCCGGGCGAACCATAGCCGTCGCCGTCAATATCGACGCATTCGCCCGTGCCCAATCCGCCGCCGTATTCAAAAATGACGCCGATGGAGCGAAGGCGCGTCAACGACGTGATGATCTGCGAGTGAAACGCGAGATTCACTGTCGGGCTTCCGCTCACGACGATGCGAATCGTATCGCCGTCGGCCGTATCGCCCCCACCCAGAGCAATCGTCGTCACTCCGGTCAGTTGGACAGTTACTCCGTACGTCGTGGCCCCGGCAACGTTTTGCCCCGGGTTGGTGATGATCGAGGCGACGCTATAGAGCTCGCCGTCGTCGTGAACCTCAAAGGAAAAGGCTGCTGCTTCTTGTCGAACGGCTGTTCCAACTTGCTGACCTTGTTTAAGAACAAAGAGGTTATACCGCGTTGCGCCAACGGGAGAGAGGTCCAACCGTCCATCCACTTTTTGCCCCCCAGGCGCAAGCATGAGTTCCAGCTTTCCAACACCGGTTTCGGGGCCGGTGTTCGACGCCTTTCCGAAAAACTCGAACAACATGCTCGCATCGTCGTCGCCGAGGGTGAAGTTGGGCGCCGCGAAGCCGGTAATTGCCATGAAGGCCTGATTGGGAAACCCCGTCTGCGTGAATCCGTCCTCGCCGGAGGAGCCGATGTTGTCCACCATGAGCAGACACTCGGGCGACAAGGACAGAAGCGCGTGGCCTCGCGGCAAATTGGTGATGCCGTCGAATCGGCACACGCCGCGATCGCAGAAATCGTCGCCGCAGTCGCCGCCCGCCAGCGCGGCGCGACCGCCGACCGCCGCACACAATGCGAAGACCACAACCAGGATCCGCAACAACCGAGCCTTTCGATCCGCTGACGCGACAGCGCGGATTCCGCACGTTCCAACTGAAAAAAGCATAATTCTCTCCAATTCGATGTGGTTGTCCGATGGACCCCCGGCGACATCGCAAACGAATGTGTGCCGAAACTCTTCGGCATTCGTCCCCCGACGATGCCCCAGTGTATCCGCATTCGCCCGATCTCCGCAAGCCTCGATACCGTAGTTTTCGGACCTGCTCGGCTCGCCCTTCGCCTTCAGCGGCACGAGACCAAGGAGGAACGCCGGCGACCCATTTCTGGTACAATGCGGGCCGGTTGCTCTAAACGTGGAGCAACTCCAACGAGTCGGCGGCGAAGGCAATACCGGGCACCATGCCCGGGTTATGCGAGGCAATGGGGGAAAGAAATCATGAAGCGAAGACCCGACCACTTCATCATCAAGTTTACCGGCACGGTGATGCTGCTCCTGTCGTTTGCCGCAGGGGGCGCGTCGGCGAAGCCCGAACCAGTGGGTCATCGCGTGAGCGAAACGAAAAATGGGTCAACCGGCATGTCGCGGACGGTTCTGATCGGAATCGGCGACAGCCTATCGCACGGAACGATGGACGCAACCAACAACGACATCAATACACTCCATGCGTACCTTCAACTCGTGGCCGATTCGCTGCGGCAGGTGACGTCACTTGGTTTTTCACAGCCCTTATTCGATGAGACCGGCGAGCGCATTGATCCGCGCCAGGTGCCGACCAATCTGGCCGTCGACGGCGCGGACATTTTTTCCATCGATGGAATCGAATACTACAAGCGCGTCGGCGCGGCGGAGTCGTTTGTCACCGACAGCTACCTGTGTGACAAGATTCTACCGTTTCGTCTGGACGACAAATACGACAAGGTACTCTATCCGATCAATCGAAAGGCTCACCGTCCCGTTTCGCAAGTGGATAGCGCCGTCTGGCTGGTGAATCAATACGCGGGGCCGACCACGCTCGGGAGGGCTTTGATCCTGCTTTGGGCGGGCAATAACGATTCCAGCACGTCCGCGCTGGGTGAAGGCGGTGAAAACCCGATGTTCATTCCGGTTCCGGCGGAATTGATCGAGCCGGAAGTCACGCCGATTCTCCGCCGAATTCTCCGCTTCGGCGAGCGCTCCGGACTCGTATCCTTCGAGCCTTATTCTCAGGTCGCGATCGAACGCAACTTGACCGATCTTGCGGATTTCACGAACCAGTACAACTTTGTTGTTGATCGTTTGATGAATGAGACAAATGGCGCGATCAGCGACGGGCGCATGGACATCGCCCTGCTCACGCTCCCCTACTACAGCTCAGTCGGATACTTGTTCGATTCGGAGGATCTGGAGTATTACCTCGGGAAAGTGATCGCCGGGTACGCCGTGCCGCCGACATTTCAACGAGTAGCGTCGCCGGGTGAACCGATCACCAAACCCAATCAAGGCGATCGGATTTCCTTGCTAACGTTTGGAATGATGTACTTGCTCGCAAACACCGGGTATTCGACGGACTATATCAATCGCGTACTGGAAGTCGATGGCATTCAGCGCGATGGATTGGTACTTTCCGAAGCCGAGCAACAGTACATTGTGCAACGCATTGACGGATTCAATGCGGCCATCAAGGCGACGGCTGCTTCCCGCGGTCCACACGTTCATTTGATCGACATCGGGCAGAATCTCAATGACACGCTGACGGGAAAGACCGAGTTGACCATCGCCGGCCGTCGAGCCACGCGAAAATGGACGCGGGGCGGAGCATTTACCCTCGACGGCGTCCATCCCGGATACACCGGCCAGGCGTTCATTGCCAACGATGTGATCAATCATCTGAACAAGAAGTTGGGTCTGTCAGCTCCGTTGTATGATCTGGATCAACTTGCCTTGACTGACCCTTATTGGGATCAGGACGGCGACGGTTGGGCACCCGGACCCAGTTACCAAACATCCGGCATCGCGTCGATGTTGTTCCTGTTGACCGACAGCGACGATACGAATACTGCCATCGGACCCGTCATTCCACCGGACGTATGGCAGAGCATGTCTCAGGCGCTGTTGCGAGATTTGCTCGGCCTGCCGGCTTTGCGCGCGGAGGCCGCGCGACTGGGTTACGTGGAACCCTAACGCGATTCCGACGCTTGTCGTTGGGCTACTTGCGGCGGCGGGCAAGCATCGCGCCGAGTCCAGCCAAAGCGAGCAATCCGGTGGCCGGATCGGGCACGGGCACGACGGTCAGATCATCCAGTCCGACGTCCTTGCGGCCGCTATCCGAAATGACGATGCGATTCACGGGCTGCGAAAATGTCAGGAGGCCGCTGTCAAAAATCTCTTCGCCTTTATCGCGGGAAAAGTGCAGTATTTCGACATCGTTGAAGTAGGCCCAGAAATTGAAATCTTCGCCCGGCGTCGGATCCAAAATATGTCCCTCAAAACGGGCGCTGACAATCGGAACCGATTCAAATAGAATTTCAAAATCGCCGCGATTGAGAAGTTGCAGCGAGGTCGCGATGAACATGTCCGTCGTGCCACCCGGAACCGATGTTTCATTGGTAGCCCGCGCGCCGTCCGTACTCACACCGGAACCGTACACGGCCGTCATGTACTCACTGATTTGCCTGTCGCGATCAAATCGAGCGAGGGAATTGAAATCAAACGTGAAGGAGTCCGCCTGAGCACGGCCTGCCAACCCGACGGCCGCAAAGACCATCAGCCCACAAGTCAAAACTACTCGCCGCATACTATCTGCCTTTCTTTCCACTCCGCGCCGATCTCTCGTGAGAGTCACCCCGACCACGACCCGAAGCATTCGTGAGACGATTTCTAATCCAGAAAAACTGGAATAGTGAAAACCGAGTCCCCGTTCTGGTCGAGCTGTACTACCTTCCCCGTACCGCGTAATCATAAGATCATATCCGATCAACATGCGTTGAGCAAATGGGCGCACTTTCCAGACCAATGCGTCAACCTTCGATTTATCGGACATTCCGCCGGGAAAGATTTGTTTCCCGACGGCTGAACCCACGGATCACTTATGGGAAACGTCCGGAAGTGCTACTGGGACATCGGAGCCTCGATCGTGAAGAAATCGAAATCCGCGTGGATGTCTGCGGCACAATTGCCTGAACATCGCTGATCGAGCGCCGTCCCGATGCCCGCATCGACACGGGCAGAGAGGTCGTTGGTCACCGAACCGACTGTCTCGTAGGTCCGGCCGTCCGTACTGAACGAGCCCGTGTAGCGGTTGCCCGTCCGTTCGAGGCGGAGATAAATGTTTTCTAGATCGGACGGAGCGATGGCTCGTCCCGGTTCGACGCCGCTGCCCCGATCGGCCCGCAAGAACAGTCCTCGCAGACTTCCACGCGGACTTGTCGCGCTAAACAGCCCGAGCACAACGGTTCGGCCGTCGTCGCCTTGGACAACAAGCCCCGCGAGTTGCAGGTCGGCAACCGTTTGAAACTCCATTCTGGTAATCAGTACGAAATCGCCGGTCATCTCGCGAAGAAGCAGCGTCATCGCGGTCTGCTCCGTCGGCGAAAGAAGCGGCGGAGGGAAAATGCGCGCGAATCCCCCTCGGGCTTCGAGATCGACGTCCGAAGCATCATCGGCGCTGATACTCCAGCCATCCTCCAGCACGCCGTTGAACGGATCACGAAAAAGCAGTTCACCGCTTCCCGGCTGTACGGGAACCGATGAACGACAAGCCACTAGACCGCAAACGGCCATCGCCGCCGCGCGGATGATCGACGAGAATGTTTGACGCAAACCCTTCATGGTTGCAAGAGTAGCCCGGTGCAAGTGCCCGGAAAAGCCCGATGCCATACTTGCCGACGCGGACGCAATCAAGCGCGTCGATTCGGCATTCCGTTGGGTGATTCTTCGTCGGCGGCGCGTCACGCCTTTAACGATAGGACATGGAGGCATGCTCCGAGGTTAGCCGCCAAAAACCTGATGATAGGACGATCCGACATGTCGCAGGCGATCGTGGCGCCTCCGAAGTAACTCATCGGTCGACATGCCCTTCAACTCGTCGAGCGTGCGCACCACGAAGCTTTTCAGCGATTCCGCGGTGGCAGCGTGATCGCGATGCGCTCCGCCCAGCGGCTCAGGAATGATTTCGTCAATCACGCCAAGTTCAGCCAGGTCTTTGGCGCGCATTCGCAATGCTGCGGCGGCGTCCTTGGCCTGCGCGCTCGTCTTCCAGAGGATGGCCGCGCAGCCTTCCGGTGAAATGACCGAAAAAATGCTATGCTCGAACATGGCCATGCGATCGGACACAGCGATGCCCAGCGCTCCGCCGCTGCCGCCCTCGCCGATGACCACCGACACGAGCGGGACGCGCAGCCTGGGCATGGCCATCAGATTGACGGCAATGGCCTGTGCGATGCCCCGCTGTTCCGCTTCCATCCCCGGAAACGCACCGGGCGTGTCGATCAATGAGATAATGGGGATCCCGAACTTCGCGGCAAAACGCATCTTCGCCAGCGCCTTACGATAGCCTTCCGGATGGGCGCACCCGAAATTGCAATCGACACGCTCGGTCAGCGTTCGCCCGCGATTGTGGCCCACGATCATGACGCGATGTGGGCCGATCCACCCCAGCCCGGTGACCACGGCCGGATCATCACCGAATACACGATCACCATGCAATTCACAAAACTCATAAACAATGTGGTGAATGTAATCACCGATCAGCGGCCGGCGCGGATGCCGCGCGACAAACACCGTCTCCCATGGTTCCAGCGTAGAATAGATCCGGCGGGCGGATTCTTCCCAGGTTGCACGAAGCTTGGCCAGCGACGTAACCCTGTCGGCCGGGGCGATACCGGGCATGGAGGCGACATTTTCGATCTGCTCATCCAAGGCGATCAGCGGGCGCTCACTCGGCAACTCGCCGCCAAGTGCGTATGCACCGAACGCGCCCCACCCTCGCTTTTCCGGATTCATTTCCCCCCTCGCCGGTTTTCCACCGACGGCTCCGACCCCGATCCATGAACGTGCTTTGTGGAATCGCCGATTCTACGCGATTTTCCCTAGTTTTGCAATGCCAAATGCTTGTGGGGAGAACCAGTCGATTATCGTCCCAAGATCACCCAGAACGACCGAATCACCGCCAAACGCAACCATGCCGGGAAAATGGGCAATCTTTTCGTAATTGCAGTCGATCACTCGTAATGGAAACTGGCCATTGATCAACGGTCGTTCCGATAAAATGCGTGCCGGCAGACAGTTGCAGGAAAGGGAGGTCCTGTAACAATGTGACTGGCCAGGTCAAGGAATCATCGACCGTCCGGGTTTACTGCCTTCATAGCGTCATGGGAGAAACGACAAATGGCGACGTTGACAACGAAAGCGACCTGCGAGTTGATCGGCACGTTTGCGCTGACATTCATTGGCGCCGGAGCGATTCTGCTCAACAGCTGGACCGGCGGGCAGCCCGGCCTGCTGGGAATTGCCGTGGCGCACGGACTCGCGCTTTCGATCGCCGTAACGGCCGCAATGAACATCAGCGGTGGGCACATCAACCCCGCGGTCACGCTCACGATCTTTGTCACAGGACGGATTCAGCGCGGCGCGGCCGTAATCTACATCATTGCCCAATGCGCAGGTGCAACGATCGCGGGACTGCTTCTTTCGTACATATTCGCAGGACTCGGCGGCGAGGGAATGGCCATGACCGGCGCGGCGGCGATTGAACATTGCAAGCTCGGCACGCCGGCCTTCAACGCCGCGCTCCTGACTCCCGGGACGGCGATCCTCGTGGAGGCAATCCTGACATTTCTCTTGTTGTTCGCGGTCTTTGGAACCGCCGTGGATGAACGCGCGCCGAAGATCGGCGGATTCGGCATCGGCCTGACGGTTTGCATGGACATCCTCGCCGGCGGACCCATCACCGGCGCGGCAATGAATCCCGCGCGTACGCTCGGTACCCTGATCGGCGGCGGCAGCGCCACCTCGTCGCTCTGGTCGCAGCATTGGGTCTATTGGGTCGGTCCCGTACTCGGTGCCGTCATCTGCGGATTGCTCTACGATGCGCTCATCATTCAGGCGAAAGCCAAGAGTTGATTCGATGAACAACCGGGCTTACGTTGCGGCCGGTTGCGGTTTCCGCACGGATTCGCCGGAATAGCCCGAAGGTCCCTTGACGCGACGCAGCGACAGAATGAGCTCGATTTCTCCGGTGTTTCGACCGAGTTGCTCGGCGATCGCCATCGGCGAGAGTCCGCAGTCGGCCAATCGGTACACCGCGTCGTGCGGGTTCGTTTCCGAAGGCGGCGCGCCGGCTGTGGCGCCGGCCGACGGCGATTCCGATTCGAGAGTTACATCGAGCGTGGGCATGCCGGCCGCCGCACGCTGCAAGCGGGCAAGCTTCTCAATTCTCTCATCGGCATCGCGGATAAGTGCTTCAATCTTCGCAAGCTTCGTATCCAATCGCCCATGAATCTGCCGCGACAATTGATCGAGTTCTGTCATGACGGTTTCCAGATCGCGTACCGCTCCGCGCTCCTGCTGCAATTCGGCATACCGATCAAGTACTGATGTGCGGGACGAAATCTTCGATCGCCGAATGCGATTGCGCGTCGAAATCATCACCACGGTCAGCACGCCGACGCCGAGGGCGAGCAAAAGCAATTGAACGGGATCGAAGCCTGGCATGCCGGCAGCGAGAAGATCAATCCACTCTGTTCGAAGTATTGACATCAGGGCGACATCCATGTCAGAACCCGTTGCAATTGTACGTCCTTGAGTACTTACAAAGCAAAGGCGGTAGATGGAAGACCAATCTGTTGGGGATTCCGCGCGAACTGAAGTTCGCGGCTCGCCACGATTGGATCAAAACTGCCCTAGCCGTCCTTCGTTGTCGCATCACGCCATGCTGCTTCGGCGGCGGCAATCACTTGCCGAAGCCCGATGCCTCTCGACTCCGCCGCAACCCGGCAGTCCTCGTATTCCGGCGTTGCAGTCACCGTCGTCGCGCGTTCGCCGATTTTCATCCGAATCGGTCCAAACGGAGTATCCACGGTTTCGTGCCGACGTCGAAGGGTCGTTCGATCCAATATCTGCCGCCGCACGCCGAACGTGGGCGTCTCTCCAAACAATATGCCTTCCATCACATCCAGGTCGGCAATTCGGCACAACACCGCGAGGGTCAGGCCGCAGCGGCCCTTTTTCATCACTATCGGCACGCTCCAGACGTCCAGTGCACCCGCTTTCAACAGTTGTTCCACCGCGTGGGCGACGACTTGCGGCGTAGCATCGTCCAGGTTCGTTTCCAGCAACATGACTTGGTCGGCGTTGGCAGGCTCGGTTTCCGCCGATTCGCCAATCAACACGCGCAGTACATTGGGTCGGTTCTGGCCGTCACGCGTTCCAGCGCCATACCCGATGGCTTGTACCGTCATGGCGGGCATGGGGCCGTAAGATTCTGCCAAAGTAGTCAGAATGGCCGCCGCTGTGGGCGTGGTCAGTTCGCCGGCTTCATCACAACCCGCCAGGGGTACGCCGCGCAACAATTCCGCCGTGGCCGGTGCCGGCACGGGCATGATACCGTGCGAACATGTCACGGTCCCTGACCCGACCGGAATCGGCGAACAAATCACCCGATCCACGCCGAGAAGCTCTAGTGCGAGAAGCGCTCCAAGCACGTCCAGAATGGCGTCCACCGCCCCGACCTCGTGGAAGTGGACTTTCTCCACCGACGTGCCATGGACCCGTGCCTCGGCCTCCGCCAGCCGCGTGAATACGTTGATGGCACGGCGGCGAACCTCCTCCGAAACTCGGGCTCGTTTGATGATCTCGACGACGTGTTTGAGATGCCGATGCGGCTGCGCACCGACGGCATCCAAGGCGACGTGGAATCGAGTGGCCGCGAACCCCTGCTTCGTGACCTTTTCGATGGACAGCGTATGGCCGCCCAGCTCCAAGCCCGCCAGCGCGGCGCGCAAGGGGGTCGGATCGGCCCCGGCATCCACCAGCGAGCCCACGATCATGTCGCCGCCGGCGCCGCGGAAGCAATCGAAATAGGCCGTTCGCATGCGCGGAGTCATACCGCCGGACCCGCCGACCGTCAAAACAGCGCTAATGGGAACACACTTGAACCGCCAACCCCTCCCTCACCGAAATTTCTGAAAAACGCGCTTGACTTTCTAGACGCCAACATGTAACCTTTTGGTTACTTATGCGGCCTGACGACATGGACGCGGTTTTTCAGGCGCTTGCGCACCCGGATCGAAGGCGAATGCTGGACATCATCAGGAACAACGGCGGCTGCTCTGTGAACGAACTGAGTTCGCACTTTCCGGTCAGCCGCATCGCGGTGATGAAGAACCTTCGCGTGCTGGAGCGCGCCGGGCTGATCGTCTCGGAAAAAAAAGGACGCACGAGGGCGTTGTACGTCAACACCGTTCCGATTCAGATGATTCATGATCGGTGGAGCAGCGAGTACAGCGTCCTGTGGGCCGCAAACATGACGCGGATCAAATACAGGGTCGAATCGAAAGGTAAGAAACATGGCCGAAACCGAACGCGCGGTGTTTAAGATCCTTATCAAGGGGTCGATCCAGGAGGTGTGGCGGGAAATCACCAAGACGAACGAGGCGCAGGGCTGCATGTTTAACATGCAGCTGCACACGCCCGGACTCAAGCCCGGCGCGCCCATTCGCATGCGCACGAAAAACGCAAAATATACCGGCGTCGTGGGCGAGGTGATCGAGTTCGATCCGCCGCGACGTTATTCGCACACGTTTCGATTTACGAATTTCAACGATCCGCCGTGCAAGGTCATCTACGACCTGAAGGAAGTCTCCGGCGGCGTCGAGTTTACGCTCACCTGCGACGACATCCCCAAGGGCACGAAGACCGCCAAGCAGATGGTCCCCGGCGGCAAGTTGATCGTGAACACGCTCAAGGCGATCGTCGAAACGGGCAAGCCGTCGCTGGGCACGCGGATGTTGTTTGTGATGTTCAAACTGATGGAACCGTTCTCGCCGAAGTCGACGCGAACGGAAAACTGGCCTTGATGCGGCGGACGATGCCGTGGCAATGGCAGTCAACCAATGGAGAATGGAGATACACGATGGGCAAGTCGCCTGAAGAAATGGTCGCCTCGATGATCGAGAACCTCAAGGAAAAAACCGGAAAAACCCTTGAACAGTGGGTGGCGATCGCGACCAAAAGCAAGCTCGCCAAGCACGGCGAGATCGTCAAGTTCTTGAAAGCCGAGCATGAGATGGGCCACGGATACGCCAATCTCGTCGCCCAGAAGACGCTCGAAGCCCAATCCGGCAGCGCTCCGGCCGGCGGCGATGATCTCGTCGAGGCCCAGTACGCCGGCGCGAAAGCCGCACTTCGACCGATCTACGATGCGCTCATCGCGGCGATCGGAAATTTCGGCGGCGACGTGGAGTTCTCACCCAAGAAGGCCTACGTCAGCCTTCGGCGAAGCAAGCAGTTCGGTTTGATTCAGCCGTCCACCGCGACGCGCGTCGACGTCGGCATCAACCTCAAGGGCACGCCGGCCAAGGGTCGACTGGAGGAGTCGGGAAGTTTCAATGCCATGGTGAGTCATCGCGTTCGCATTGAGAAAAAGGCCGACGTGGACGCCGAAGTCATCGGCTGGCTCAAGAAGGCCTACGAGAACGCGTGAACGCCACGGTGGCTTTAGTCGCTTGAATAAAGTGGACCGCGGGCGCGACGGAGCGACCGCGTGAAGGAATGGGTCGATCACGGACGAGCGATCTTCCGCAACCACCATGACGCGTGCCTTGGAGAGTCGCCGTCAGGTTGGAGGTTTGTACGTGGTTCGAAACATTCTGGCTGTGGTCATTGGGTACGCGTTGTGGTCCGGGCTGTGGATCGGTGCGGGTGAAGGCATCAAAGCCGCCTCGCCCCAGTCGATTCTAGAGGACGGCACGGTCCAAAGCAGCGGCATTTTGCTCGTCATCCTCGCGGCATCAGTGGTGATCTCGCTGGTTTCGGGGTATTGCGCGGCCGTCATCGCGCGGGCGAAACCGTTCGGGCCCGTACTCATCCTCGGTCTCGCGTTGCTGGCCACGGGCATTCCGATCCAGATGAGCGTGTGGGACAGGATGCCCGTCTGGTATCACCTCACCTTTCTGATTCTGCTCGTGCCCGGCGTTCTTGTCGGTTCAAACCTTCGACGGAAGACTTGATAAATTCGTTATGGTTCAGGCAGGAAGTCAGCGCGTTTCCAAATGAAGTTGAATGGCCGAAAGGAAAGAACCGATACCGAAACCCCGCGAGCCGCGAACTTCAGTTCGCGCCCAGCCTCAAGATCGGAAATCGTTGTTCAACTCGACTTGGCAGATAGGTCGAGTCGTTCCGTTTTGGATTTGGCTCCTGCCTCGTGAAACAGACTGTGCCTGTCGATCCGGGAAAGAATGGACGTGACGCCTTGTGGCATCGGTCTCCAACCGGTGCGAACCCGGTTTGAAAATCCGAACGGCTTCTTTTCGACACACTGCTACGGAAGCTCGAAGTTTCGCTGAAATACTGCAAAATCGAAAAAGTCAACGTCGCCGTCGCCGTCATCATCCGACACGACGAAGAGGGAGTTTCCCGGGATGGTCATGGCGACGCACTCGAATACGGGCGGAGTCGCTGGATCGTACGAGCGCGTACAGAAACCGCTCGTCAAATCGGGGGTGACGGCCAATCCGGCGGCACAATTCCCGTACAGGTAGTCGCCAAGCTCTATCGGTTCGGAAAAGCCCGCCACGCAGCGAAGACTGTGTTTGCAGGGTGCGTTGTGCGCATCGATTCCTGGCCCCGACAAGCAACTGCCGATGTCCCGGATCACCGACTCCGGCACGCAGCATTCGACGGACACGAGTCTGGCGTCGCTTTGGATTCGCTTGGGCGTGGCGGTGTACGCCTCGCTGAACCGGGTCAGATCCTGAAGGTCGAGGTCTCCGTCCTGATCGTCATCGACTCCTTCGAAGAGCGTGATGCCCAGGCCGCTTCGGGCGACGCATTCGTGGAGGATCGGCGCGTTCTCGTCGGTCCAGCCGTCGCAGTAGCCGCGCAAGGGTTCCGCCGTCACGATTCTGGCGGGGTCGCACAATCGCTCCATCGTTCCCGTGTCTGAACCGAAACCGAGCACGCAAGTCGATCCGGCGGCACAGGACGACGGCCGATCCGTATCGCCCGGACCTGAAACGCAGTCACCGATCTTCTCCAGGTCAGCTTGTACGGTGCAACATCGGACGGAAACAAGTTGCGCCCTTGCCGATCCCGAAAGCATGGTCAGCAGAGCAACCACGGCAATCAACGCGGTCGGTTGTTCGGCTGCCATGTCAATCTTCCCTTGCTCCCGCCCGCAAAAACCTACGGATAAATGAGCGAATCCGTAGTGGAGTACATGCCCGGCCCGGTGCCGAAGACATCCTGACCCGGATACGGATTTCCACGGTAGAACTGGTGGGGCGTCTCGCCATAAATGCGATTCGTTCCTCGCGAGTCCCATGCTTCCGTCATCAATGTATAAATGTTGTCGTCATCAACGCCTCCGGTCGGTCGGCGAAGGAACGCAACATGGCCGTCGGCAAACAATGCATTCTGCCCTTCGCCCGCGGAAGGTCCGCCGTGGTTGTACGAGTTGTACGGTCGCCAATCACTCGGTGGACTGGTGACTTCAAGCGGCTGCCCCAGTCCATTCCGGTACTGAGGAATCAATCCCCTAAGGTAGAAAATTCCCTTATCGGCAGCGATCACCTGACGTGAATCCATGCCTTCGCGCGGCATCGTGTCGGGTGGCCCAAAGGGCACGAGATATCCGTAACTGATGTTCCAATACTGCCTGAAATCGTAATAAAGTTCGACATTCTCGGTGGAATCGACGAAGTCGTTGAGGCTGCTCGGACAAATGAACTGGCGGACATTGGCCTCGCCGGAGCGAACCAGCATCCAATACGCTCGCGTCGTACTGACGTTTTCACTGCCGGCCGAGGGGGCGTAAAGCGTCTCCGACCGGCTTTCCCGATGGCGATCAAAGCCGACTTCCGTTGCAACCTCGTGCCCAGGCTCGCTTATCCAATTGGCGGCCGTGTAACCAATACCAATGAAGTCAATCCGCCCGTTTTTGAACGCCGGCACCATCCAGCTTCCCTTGTTGGCTGACGCGTAGATCGAACCGGCCGCGCCGATTCCGGCAAGGTTCACGCTGCAGGCCATCCGCTTGCTCAGTTCCCGGGCGCGCAGCAGTGTGGGGATGCCGATCGCCATCAAAACGGCGCCGACGGCCCCCAGCGCGAGCACATCGACCAATGCAAAACCCGCAGTGCTTTTGCGCATGAATTGCCTCGAATCTTCCAAGTGTCGTTTACGGATAGGATACCAGATTCGGCCAAGGAACTGCAAACGGAATTTATGGAGCGGCGCAGCCGGGAAGGGTCCAATCAAGCGCATTCAGCAATGCCGGAAGGTCATTGATGTCAATCACACCGGCCTCCTTGCCGGCGTCATCCAATTCGGCGCATTCCGCCGGTGATCCGGCCCAGGTGGTTTCGCCCATGCACCGCTGCAATGCGGCCACGTCGCGCAAATCGCGCGATACGACCAGCCGTGCCGCCGTCGTCATCGTCTCCTGGTACACCGCGTAACGGCGATTCACCGGAAGCACTTCCTTTGAGAATTCCGTGCCATCAGGAAAAACGATCCGCAGCCGATCAATGCCGGCCGCGTCGCCCAAGCCAACATGCTGCTCGAACGGCCGACCGGAAAGATAGCTTCCGCCCACCATGACCTCGCGCATGCGCGTCGTCGCGCCGGTCGTGACATACACACGCGCCCCGACGGCATTGGCGTTGTGGCCGCATGGCCCCGCCACCCGAACGGTGATCCAGTGACCGGTGGGCGCGGACTGATTCTCCAGCAGCACGAAAGGATCGATGATGTTGGTCACCAGAGAATCCTGCAATCCGTCGCGGTTGTAATCGAATGCGATCGCGGCCCGCGCGTCGCCGACAAAGTCGGCCCCGGTGCCGCTCGACCTGGTGAATTGGCCGAAACCGTCGTTGAGGAACAGGACTTCCGGCGTATTGACGAGTCCGTAGCTGGATCCCTGGAGCGATGCAATCCACTCGTCGAAACCGTTGACCGCGTACAGGTCGTCGTCGCCGTCATTGTCCACGTCGGCGAACTCCGTACCCCAGCCCCAATAGGAATCGCGAACGCCGCGCGTGCCGGCCTGGTCGACGAAAACCAACGTTTCCGTTTCGCTCATCTGATTGACCAGAAGCGTGTTGAACTGCGTCGTACCCATCCGCCCGCCGGCGTCGGTGATATTGGTGTTGTAAATGTCGAGGTCACCGTCGTTGTCCACGTCGCGGACGCTGATTCCCATGTCATTGCCGGTGTGCGTCGCGCCGACGACGATGGTCTGATCGGTGAACGTGCCGCCGTCGTTGCGGTAATACGCGTCGCTCGTGTGGTCGATGGCTACGTACAAGTCGGCGTCGCCATCATTGTCGAAATCAGCAAACGCACACGAAAAACTGTCACGCATCAGCGTTCCCAGTCCGACGCTCAGCGTGACGTCCTCGAACTGAAAGTCGCCGAGATTGCGGTAGAGCCGGTTGTAACCGGGAAACGCGGGCACGCCGCCGCCGACCTCCATCAGCCAAAAGGTCACGTACACGTCGAGGAGTCCGTCATCGTCGTAGTCGCCCACGCACGCGCCGCCCTTGATGATTCCCGTCGGTGAGAAATTCGATCCAGCGGTCACGTCGGTGAACGTGCCGTTTCCATTGTTGCGAAAAACCTTGCTGGGCGGATGTCCCGCACCGGCAATGTCGTCGTTGATCAGCAGGAGATCGTTCCAGCCGTCGTTGTCGAGATCGACGAAGTGCGCCAACCGTCCAAAGCCAAGGTCGCCGACGCCTGCGGCCCCCGTGACATCGGTGAAGCGATGAATCCCGTTCACGAGATCGTTTCGATAAAGTTTGTTGGCATGGCCCGATTGTCCAAGCAGATAGACATCGTCGTCGCCGTCGTTGTCGAAATCGCCAACGGCCGCGCCGTTACCCATGTTGCGCTGCATGGCGCGTTTGATGGCGGCCGTACCGGGTGAGTCACCGGGAAAATCGAACGGGACGCCGTAGGTCACCGAATGGACGATCCCCCGGCTTGGCGCGACATTTTGAAACCGCACGTCGGCGCGTACCGCAGCGCAAAACAACATCACGCATGCGATCGTCATCTGCAACAAACTGCCCCGAATCATCGTTCCAATTGTCATGGTTCGCTCTCTACCCCACTACCTATAAGAACATCCGGGGTGATCTCTCCTTCGAGAAACGAAAACGCGCGCCCCCTTCCGCCATGAATTCCGCACACTCCAGTCAGTGCCACCGCAGGCGATCGAAGAGAAAACTTCTACTTGCTCAAAATGGGATCAACGCCGTTCGCCCGCGGCACGAAAAGCGGCTCGTTCCCCTGGTCCCCATTATAGGCAACGGGCGAAGCGATTGTGAGGCTCTCACAACCGCTCCGCCCGAATAACGCCATTCGTAAGGCGCTCGCCGAAAGCGAACGCCAACCACGCTAGTTATCGCACGGCGGGTTCGGCCCCGGCGTTTCCGTAGCGCCGCCGGTCAACCCGATGAAGTCCTGATAACCGTCCTCGCAATCGGCGTTGCTTGAACATGGTCCGCCGTTGTTGAAACCGCCATTACAGGTTCCGCTCGAACAGACCGAGAGCGGCCTGGAACGAATGGCCAGAATGCGATCGAGCTGGAACCGTACATTGCCTCCAAGGTCAAGCCCTTCTGGAGCGATGGGCGGCGTGTTGTCACGCATGTGGCCTTCGAGTTGGTCGAGGCTGCCGTCGCGCCCGGTTTCGGAATTGAAGAAATCGAGCTCAGGCAAAGACTGCGCACCGCCGCATTGGTAACCTCCCGTGTTTTCGCGATCGATACCGCCAAAGCTCATTTTAATACGATTCTTGCCGTTGACTTCCTCAACTCCCATCGAGAAGTTGACGTCGATCTTGAGGCAGTGCTTCCACATCAGGCAGTCGGTCGCGATCGTTCCGGCCGGTTGATTCTCCAATTCGAGAATGTTCTCGGCGTTCAGTTCGCTGAAATTGCAGACCGGCAACGTCAGTTCGTCGCCGTCGATCAGCGAGTTGGCGTTTCGATCGGCCACCATTTCGATGGTCAGGTTGCTGACGTGAAGCTTGACTTCGACAGGCCCGGTACGGCACGGGTCGTTGACGCCGGCGCCCGGCGGACACGCCGGATCATCGTCGATGAGGAGCTTGGGCGCTTCGTCAATTTTTGCTCGAAGCACCATCTGCGTATCCGGTCGAACATTGAACCGTTTGGCCAGGAGCTTGCCAATCACACATGAACGCCGCAGCGGGTCAGCACTGAGACACTCGCCGTCGTTGTCGCACGAACCGGCGATCGAATCACAGGTTCCGGTGGTATTGCAAGTTCCCGAATTAATGCAGGTTCCACCCGGACACTGCACATTCAGCGTACAAGTCGCCCCTGGGTTCGAAGAGCCGGGGGAACAGATTTGTCCGCACTGCACGTCCAGTGTGCAAGCTGCGCCCGCGTTGGTGCTTCCGGGCGAACAACCGCGACATTGCGAAGCCAGGGTGCAGGTCTGTCCGGGGAAAGCGCTTCCAGCCGAACAAACCTGTCCGCATCCGATGTCGGCGACGCACTGCTGACCGACATTCGGCGAGCCTGCGGCACAGGTATGGCAAGCGGCGTCGAGCAAGCATGACGCCCCGACGTTGAGTGACTCGGCCGAGCAGGTGCGAGCCGGGTAGGCGGAGCAATCCTGCGTCTTCCAGCCGATGCAACGAGCCCGTCGGCTTTCGTCGGCGATGGTGTTGCAGTCGTCAGGCATGAACGACCGCAGTTCGCGGACGTGGACAAACTCCGTCTTCAACTTGCCTGTCTGGGTCATGTTGTAGAAGAGCTGGTTGAACACGTCATCGGAAATCGCGATCGTTACTTCCGAAGCCGGTCGGCCGAGGAAGTCGGAAATCGGCGGCTGCGGGACCGGCGAATTTTTCAGCGGCGTACCGGGAATGGGACGCGCTTCGGGGTCGATCTTGTCTTCGCGCGGTTCGAAGGCCGAACCGACGCCGATGGCAAAACCGCCGTTGTCAATTGCGACGCCGGTCAGCTTGCTTTCTCGTTGTCTTGAATCGAAATCGTCCAGAGTTTCCTCGTCGTTCTTCATTTCGACGAGGTCAAGGTCCATCGGGTCGCCGTCGAGTGCTTCGAAGCGATCCATCATGTCCTCGCCGGTGATTTCGAAATCGAAGGTATCGAGTTCGATATCCACGAAGCCGAGCGTAAAGACCGTGACGAAAAACTCCAGGACGTCGAGGAAGAATCCGAGGATGCAGCCGATGTCCACCTCACCGCGAATCTTGGTCGAGTCATCCGGATCGGACTCGCCGATGTCGAAATTGAAGTCAAGCGGTTCGCGCTCCTCGCGGGGAACGCCGGATTGCATGATTCGTTCTTCGGTGACGCTGAAGCTGAGGTTCATGTTCTTGCGAACGAGAATGGCGTCCACATCGACCGTCACGCAGGAAGCGCACAGGCACCCGCCGAATGCACATACGCAACCACTCTCGCAATACCCACCGAAGTGAGCTCGCATGTCGATTGGCGGAAGGTCAATCCGGACGTCAATCTGATCGGGGACCGGCGTCACGGAAATACCGAATTCCAGATCGAGATTCGTATTCTGGTCCTTCTGGATCTCGGTGCCGTTGATGGTCATGCTGACGTCGGGATCGCACGCGTCATCGACGGAGAGCCGCTTGGGCGGCGGACGCTGATCGCGCAGTTTACGCTGGACCCGGTCGCCGATGCAACGCTTGTTCGAGTCTTTCTGGGCCGTGAAGACCTTGGTGATGCCCGCTGTGTTCACACCGAGGACAAAAGCATTCTGCACGAGATTGGCCGGATCGCCGTTGGCGGTGTTCAGCGCGAAACCGGGCGCCGGCACGATGGGTCCGACCGCAAACGTCAGCGAATCGAAGGTCGTGTTGAAGTTTCCGTCCATTGCACGCGCGACGAGCAGGTTTGAGCCGGGATCAAAAGAACCCGTTGTGTCCCCTGCGGCAATGCCCGTGCGGAGATTGGTCACCGGGACCATGACGTCGAAATCGAAGGCGTAGGTATCGGCGGACGTTTCACCGTCGCCGGGCGTCAAGGATTGGCCGCTGACATCAAGGTCGAAGCCGTTGATGTCCGCTTCGGTGATTTCCTTGCCGTGACAGGCGTTTCCGACCACGCGGGTCGGGCCGCCAGCCGTCACATCCCCTTCGGCCGGCTGGGTGACTTCGATCTTGAAGACCATCGCCGTGCCGGTGTCTTTCACGTCGTCAACGAGGCACTGACTGCTGAGCGATCCACTCCTTGGAATCGCGTCGGACGATGGTTCGCCGTCGACCAAAACGACGTGTCCACCGCAATCCAATCCGCCGGTAATCTTGAATCGCAGCGTATTGGAACTGAGTACACTGATTGCCGCGGCGTCCACGACGAATCCCTCAATCATGACCATGTCGCCGTTGACGTTGACCGTTCCGGAGTACGGACCTCCCGGAAAGGCCGTGGCGGGATTGAGTCCGAGACCAGCCACGAGGTCTACACCGTTGAGTTTCACGACCAGCGTCTTGACATTGACGCGCGGCAGCATGACCAGCACGGGCAGTTCCGAGATTTCAGAATTGAGCACCGTGTTATTCGGCTCGATCACCTGAAGGAACGGGATGTTGGAGCAATAGGCCTGCGCCTTGCCCACAGCATCCTGCACAGTGACGCGCAGCATTGGGACCGGCGCAAAAACTTCGTGCCGCGTGCCCTGCTTGTTCGTCTTTGTAGTGAACTTGTAGTTATCGGGGCCGATTCGACTGGCCATGTGGACTTCGTTGCCATGTGCCGTAGGCATGAACTCAATCACTGAACCATCGGGATTCAACGACAACAACTCCGCCGTCACGACAGCGCCAGGCCCACCGTTGTGGTTGTAGCGAACAATGTGCTTGCCGGTGCAATCGTTGCCGGGTTTGCCGTTGACATAGGGAAGCGAGCATTGAACGCTCAAGCCGGACACGGAACAACTGGAGTCCGCCGCGTCGACAAGTCCGTCGCAGTCGTTGTCAATGCCGTCCGCGCAGATGCCCGCGACGGGTTGCTCGGGAGAGGGAAGTTTGGCTACGGCATTGCAGATGGTTCCCAACTGGTCCGGGCTGCATACCAGCACGCCGGAGGCGAGACAAGCGCCGGTTCCGACCGAACAGGCCTGACCAAGCGGGAATCCGTTATCAATGTTTCCGTCGCCGTCATTGTCCTTGCCGTCGCACTTTTCGGGGGCCTGGCAGCTTGAATCATTGAGGTCGACGATGCCATCGCAATCGTTGTCCTTGCCGTCCGCACAGCGTGGGCTGCCGGGTGGACCTTCGATACCCGGCGTGAGGGCAACCACGTTGCAGATCATCGTGCCGTCGCTGCCGCAGATGGTGACACCCGAGTTAACGCAGCTTCCGATACCGACCGAACAGGGCGTGTTGAGTGCGAAACCGTTGTCGATCACACCGTCGTTGTCGTTGTCAAATCCATCGCAAAGTTCAGGGGTCGTGCAGTTCGTGTCTCGGCGAACGTTGCTCTCGTCCAAACCGCCGTGATCCGTCAAACCGTCGCAATCATTATCGAGTCGGTCGAAACAGGTCTCGACCGTCGGATCAACTTGAGCATTGCCATCGAGGCCTTCGCCGCGCGGGTCAGGATCGCCGGGGACAGCGTCGCATTCGGCGCCCGTGCCATCGGCCTTGCAGACCACCGTGCCGATTCGAGCGCAAATCCCCAGTCCGCTGACGCATTGACGACCGAGCGGCAGTTCACCCAATACAAGAAACACACCGAGATCACCGACGCACTTGCCGCCCGGACAGTCGCCATCGACTTTGCAAAGGGCACCGGCGCTTCCACCTCCCTGGCAATGGGCAGTACCGTCCGGAGCTAGGGCGGTAAATCCCTCGTCAGTTTGACCATTGCAATTGTCGTCAATGCCGTTGCAGCGCTCCGCGGCGGCTGGGTTGATGTTGCCATTGCCGTCGTTGCAATCCGGTCCTAAGCAGTCAGCCCCAACGCCGTACCCGTCACCGTCGGCATCGGTGCAATCGGTGCCCGCAGTGTTTGTGGGGGGCTGCGAGACTCGTCCCTCCGGCGCGCGTTTGCCGGACGGCTTGTCGGCCCAAGCGGTCACCGCGGCGACCAATACGAGACTCATGGTGATTCCGCCCGTCCGTCGACTGAACATCGATGAACAAACGTGTTTAGACAAGGAATCCCAACGCATGTGTTGCCTCCTCAAAAAAAATGAGCCGCACCGCCAGCGGCGAAGCGATATTGCAGGCTGTTCGAGTTTATTTGTGTTCTTGTTGACGCTCGAACTGATTGCTTCTTTTCGCGGACGCCCAAGGACGTTCGGCCCTTCCCTCCTCAGCGCCGGCCGCGAACTTCCCCCTCCGAGAGGAATAGAAAGAATCATAGTTCAACGGCGGCCAGAAACAAGGGGGGTAGGCCAAAGAACCTCACAAAGTCGCGTATGGTCTCAGCGATCGACCAAGGACCGATAGCCAACCCAAAGCCATTCGCGGCTTGGTGACACATATCGCTGAAAAGTGAAGTGATTGTGCACTAAACCCGTGTCTGATTCGAACCGGATTGGTTGCGTCCACCAACTCGTAAAGTTACCGTGATTCAAGTTGTTCAAGAATGAATCGTCGAGTTCACATGCGTCGATGAGCCGGTTTCAAAGGTGGTGGATACATGCCCAAAGGTCCGATACGGTTTGTCTTGTCGAAGCTCCTCGGTTCGCCGCGATTCAAGGCGCGGCTGTGGGCGCGGTGGTACCGGCACGTCGAGAAAATCATTGAGGACAAGCCGATCTGGTTCATGAATTACGGGTACGTGCCTGCGAGTGAAGGCGACTTTTCTCTTCGCGCGGAGGATGAACCGGATCGAACCTCGATTCAACTTTATGACGTGGTCACGCGCGATGCGGAATTGAAGGGTCGCACGGTACTGGAGGTGAGTTGCGGGCGCGGAGGCGGATCACGCTATCTATCGAACTATCGCGAGCCGCGAATGATCGTCGGACTGGATCGGACGGAAAAGGCCGTGGCGTTTTGCCGCCGGCAACATGACAAGCCGGAAATTCGCTTTTGCTGCGGAGACGCACAAGGACTGGCATTCGCGGACGCGACGTTTGACTTTGTGGTCAACGTCGAAGCATCGCATTGTTACCCGGATTTTCCGAAGTTCCTCGGCGAGGTTCGGCGAGTGCTCCGACCGGGCGGTCAATTGCTTTTTGCCGACATGCGCAGGGACGGCGCAATGGCATCGTGGCGGCGGGAACTGACGGCTTCGGGGCTACAAGTCACGGTCGAGGAGGAGATCACCGAGCACGTCGTTCGGGCGCTGGAATCATCGAGCGATCGCGTTTCCGAGTTGATTCGACAGCACGGGTCACGCTGGACGCGGCGGTTTCTCTCGCACTTCGCGGCAACGAAGGGAACGGCCGTCTACAACCAGTTGAAATCGGGCGAGGTTCGCTATGTCCGATTCGTGCTGCGGAAGCAATAGCCGGCATCAGCGAATGGGTTCGATCTGCAACGGCGCAACGGGCCGGCCGTCGGAAAGCTCGCCCATGAAGCGCTGTTGCGGTGTGTCTCCGAAGGCGAACTCGATATTCTGCTGATTGAATACGGCGTCGAGCAGCGCATCGCCAATCTTCCAGAATGCATAATAATCCAGGGCATCAACTGCGTATTTTTCCGTTCGCCGCTCGCGGATGCGGTCGCGAAAGGCGCCGCCGGGCAGGTCCGTGTCTCCGCCTTCGATCGGCTCAGGTGGGAAGCCGGCTACGTATCCCAGTGGAGCGAAATGGTCGGCCGTCAATGCAGGTCTCGTGCGTCGATCAGAACGCAGTTTGATGATCTCCAAGCTTCGCGAAGCGCCGGAGGCTGTCACGGCCGCTGCAATGGCGCGCGCGCCGGCTTCACCAGCAAGCGTGTCGGCATCACCGACAATGATCGAAATGATTGCGTCCGACGGCATCGCGTCGAGCCCCGTCAAACCGACAAGATCTTCGCCGCCCGGTTCGATCAGAAACACCGCGCCGGGAGGAGGTAGTTCATCAGCGAGGCTCGATGCCGCGAGTTTCGCGGCCAGCGTGCCGCCGAAAGAATGGCCGATCCAGACCAGTCGATCGGAGTTCGGGCGAACGGGGCCGGACTCGTTGAGACGCATCCATGCGCTATTCAAGGCGGACCTGGCGCCTTCGAGCATGATCGGTCCCGGCGTGCGCATTTTGTCTTGATCCTGATAACGCGGAAAGATGACGATCCGACCTTTGCGGACGAGATGTTGCAGCCATGCGCCATAGGCTCGCGGATGGACCGCTCCCCAGCCGTGCAGAAAGACGACCAGCGGCGCCTGATCGGGACGAGGATCGGTTGGAGAAAAGACCCAAAACTCGTTCACGCCCTCGCCGAATCGCTGGGCATGAACGCCGGCGTGTCTGTATTCGGATCCGCCGGGACCAATGGCCGGCTGACCGGGGCCGCGAACACCGCCGGTAACGCCACATCCGGACATGCCCAAAGCAGCAACCGAAAAAACGAAAGCACGGACAACAAAATCACAAGTTAAGAATTGGCGATGATACATTGAACGACCCGCTCCATCGGGCACCGCTCATGACGTGATCGCGAAAATACTGGACATTGTCGCAAGCGAACCAGTTCTATTGATCAGCAGTCATGGCACGGTTATTCAGCTAAGTCTGCACCGGCCGAAAACCGGTGTCACAGGGAAAAAGACTCTCATTGTTTATGTCGCAGCCTGTCAAATCGCTCGGCCGGTCGAGTCGGTCGAGGGCCGCGTCCGACGAACATCATAAGGCCGAGGACCATGAGGGGAAGAGTGCCGACCCCGCACATGCGCGGAGGGCTCACACCGGGATCGTCCCCTGGACGATCGGGTTCGGGATCCTGCGGATTCGCGGGATCGCCGGCCATCGAGGTACAGGCGTTCCCGATTCCGTCGCTATCGGAATCCAGCTGGTCGGCATTGGCGTCATCGGGGCAATTGTCGAGAGGATTCGGAATCCCGTCGCGGTCGCGATCGATTTCGGCGTCATCGGGTTTGGCGGTGGGAACGGAGGCGTTCTTGTCGCACGCGTCGCCGATGCCGTCGCGGTCGGAGTCGAGCTGGTTGAGATTCCAGACGAGCGGACAGTTGTCCTCAGCATCCGGCGTACCGTCGCCATCGGTGTCGGTTCCCTCGGGTTGACCGAGAAACAAACGGAACCCGAAGAACGGATTGGCCGTACCGAGGAACAGACCCTCCGGCGTGGATTCAAACGAACGCACACCGTAGCTGAACGCATCGCCGAACCCGGTATGTGAGGCCTTTTCCCAGGCCATTCCGTCGGTCGTGGACCAAAGATCGAATCCGCCATAGACGGCTGAAATGATATCGCCGATTTCGTCGGGATCGTGATTGGCGACCACGGGACGAATGTCGGGATAGCGCTCGAAGATGCCGCTGGCGTCGAGGCGTTCGATGGTGATGTCTTCAAAATACTGAGTGAAAACGGAGAGGTCGAACGTGCCCATATAGAGCGTTCCGGCGTGCTCGACCATTCGCCAGATGTAGCCGCTAAAGAAATTGTCGCATCCCGCTTTCATACCGGAAATCGGGTCCTTGCGACCGGCAGGCGTGTTGCGTGCGTCGCCGCAGACGAGGTCCCAACTGTCGTCGGCGCGGACGCGAATCAACTCGGCTGGAGCGGGCTGGACATCGGGAAAATAGTCGAGGGCCACGAAGTTGATGCCCGAGCCGACGTACAAATGATCCTTGTAGGCACACAGGCTGACGACGTTCTGATTTGCCGAGCCGCGATACGCGCCTTCGACCAGCACCTTCTGAAATACATAGGGCGGAGGTCCGGACGCCTGGGTTTTGAGAAGCTGAAAACCCGTAGAGGCCGTCGCCGTGCCGACATAAAGGTAGCCCTTGAATACCGCCAGTTCAAATACGCCGGTGTTGGCCGGATCACCGAAATAAGGCGGGCTGACGACGCGAAAGTCGCCGGAAGCGGGGTCGGCGGCTTCCAGCAGCGCGGTTCGTTCGAGCGCGGCGGCGATGGCGATAACGTAGAGCCTGCCCTTGAAGACCGTCAATGAGCGATACGACGTATAAGTGGGATTGTTGGAGACGACACCGGGGATCTCCGTGAAATGGCGTCCGTCGACGGAGCGGATGAGCCTCGGCGGTCGGCCGGGAACCTCCGTCGTCACGAAGCTGCCGACGTACAACGCCTCCGTACCGTCCGATTCTCGAAAGACGGTCATCGTTCGGTAGCCGAGGTCCACGGCGACGTCGATCTCGCTTCCGTCGGACACGAGCGCTTTGACCATGGGCGAGATATAGACCAGTTCGATCTCGGTGGTTACGGGGTCGTAGGTGTAGATACGCCCGCGAAAGTCGTTATCAAGCAGGTTGGGTTCGCAGTTCGTCGGAACCTCGGGATTGGAGCCACCCTCGCCGGTGTCGCGGATGGATTGCGTCAGGCAGGTGAACTTGTGGTTGGTGCCGATGTAAAGCTTGTCCTTGAACCAGGCCATGGACCAGGCGTAGCTGTTGTCGCGATCGCCAAACCCCTGCGCGCCGATCTGGCGAAAATCCTTTTCGGCCAGCTGCACAGCCGGCTTTGCCAAGACCGTTGAAACTCCAGCCAGAGCAATCAGCAGGCCTCGGCCAAGGGGCCGACTCTTCCATTGAGAACGCGTTGTATTCACCATGCCCCGTTTCCCCAAAACGAGTATTGCCGATGCCTCGGCGCGTCCCTTACCCCGGACCCCGCGATCAACCCCTGCTGGCAGCGGCGGCTCCGGCGATGATGAGTGGAACCACATCGCCCGCCAACATCGAACGAGCTTCGCCGCGCATTTCCTGTTCCACGGCGACGAGCACCGCGGAAAGAAACCGGGCCGACTGAGCCTGATCGCGAGTCAGAACGGACGGTGCACCATTGCCGCCTTTGCTCTGATTGCGGTTGAATCGCTCAATGTGCCGATCGCACAATTCGTCGATGTACACCATATGGTAGTCTTCGAATCGCTCGAAAGTCGGCCCCCAGCGAATTAAAAAATCCTTGAGCAATGCGACGATGGCTTCGGGAATATCGGACGAGTGGTTGATTCCGTCCGCCAGGCGGTCGTGGATGGTCGGAATCACTCCGCGAAGTGCGGATTGGAAGCCCTTGGGGACCATGCCGGCCGACGGGTCGGGCGCGAGTTTCAGCTTGCCGGAGTTCGTTGCGTCGATCTGGCGCTGAACGATTTCCAAATGGTATGGCAGCAGCGCGTTGTCCATGGCGTGTTGCATCATCAGCACGCCGACGTGCTCAAACAGGTAGGGCGCGTGCTGCATTGTATGTGTAATGACTTCCATGACCGAACGGCGCGCTTCTTCGGGCAGGAACGTGAGGACTTCCTGCGCCCGCGAGATTTTCTCCATACGGGCGGCCCGCACCGCCGGCGACGGAGGAGCGACCTTCGGCTTTCGCTTGATGCCGGAAACGAATGCCTTCATGCGGCGGGCAAAGCTATCCCACGACCTGACACGATCAAGCAACTGGCCGTAGCCTTCGAGCATTTCGACGCGGGTCATGCCTTTGGGGATGATGTTGCTGACGACCTTCGGGGATTCGTCGTAAATATCACTGACATCGACGACGCGGTTTTCGCGCTGGAGGCGAACCCAGAGCGGCGTGCCGGGGTAAGCCTTCATCGTGTTGATGCTGGTAATGGGAATGTTGGCGTCTTCGACGAACTGAACCTGTTCCTCAAACACGTTGGTGTCGTCATTGTCGAAACCGACGATCAGGGCGGCTTTGACCGCGATGCCGTAGGAGTGAATCTTTCGACAATCATCAACGAGATTGCTGCGGAGATTCTGAATCTTGTTGGTCTCTTCGAGACTTGCAATGCGCGGCGTTTCAATGCCGATGAGCGCCTGCGTGAAGTTGCAGTCGGCCATCAGCTCCATCAGTTCCTCGTCGTGGGCGAGGTCGATGGTGAGCTGTGTGGAAAAAGTAAGCGGCGGATCGAAGGAATTGTTCACGGGAATCAGCGCGCGAAGCAGTTCCTTGGCGTATCGCTTGTCTCCGATAAAGTCGTCATCGCAGACGAAAATGCGCTGGGCGCCGAGCTTTTGCAGAGCAACGACTTCCTCGACAACGCGCTCGACGGGCTTGTGCCGAGGCTGACGCCCGAACAAGTGAATCACGTCGCAAAACTCACAGTCGTAGGGGCAGCCGCGCGTGGTCTGCACGCCCGCGAGCCGGTATCGCTTGATGTCATCGGCGATGGTGTCCCATCGGGGAACCGGGGAGTCTGCCAGGTTGGGTCGCTCGACCTGGCGGTACTCGTTGCGATGGATGCCTTGTTTCCATTCGGAAAGAAATCGAGGCCAGGTCAATTCGGCTTCGCCAAGAAACACGACGTCGAAAACGCCGCGGCACATCTCCGGCGCGCCGGAAACTCCGGGACCACCGATCACGACGGGAACGCCGCGGCGGCGAAAGACTTCGGCCACTTCAATTGCGCGGGGAATATGCGCGATATACCCGGTTACGCCGACCAGATCATAGTGTTTGCCCAGATCGGTGGAGTCTTCGATTTCTCCTTTCGCGCCTTCGTCCCAAATGTCCACTTCAAATTCTTCGGGCGTCAGCGCCGCGACGGTCGCGAGGTTCAGCGGAACCATCAGCGACTGCATGGCTTCACCGTGGACATCGACCTTGGCGAACTGTCGGGCTTTGGCGAATTCAGAGTCAAACTTCGGCGCAACAAGCAGGATTCGTGACATGGGTTTCCTCCCTCCGGTTGGGGTTCCGTTGAATCGAGGCGTGGGCGAATTCTTGTGAGCCTTCGCTTCCTCATTCTTGTCGACGGACTGCTCAGTTCTCGTGGTCGTTCGCGGCTTTTCGGCCACGTGCCGCGCCGGATCGACCAGGAATCCGTCGATCAAACTGAGGAAAAGGTCCATCTGTTCAAGTAAATAGAAATGGCCCGCGTTGGGAATCAGTTCGCATCGGCTGTTTGGAAGAATCTCAGCCAGACGAGCGGCCATTTTCTGGTAGGGTGAGTTCTCTCCATAAACGGCCAGAACCGGCGTGCGGATCGTTCCGATCAGCTCCTCAGTCATGCCGGCGACCTCGCGGAACTCGGCAGCGACATTCGTCTCTTCGACCAGCTTCTTCATGCGCGGCGTGCCGACGAGCGAGCCCTTACGCGCACCGTACGGCTGGGTCATTCCGTAGCTTTTGCGAATGACATTGCGAACGTCGTTGACCTCGGCCTCGACAAACCAGTCATAGGTAATGCCATATTTTTCGATGCGATCTTTGTAGAGTTCCCAGCCGGGCCAGTCGCGTATCGTCCGAAGGTAACGAAGGCATGCAACACCGGTGTCGGCCAGTACGACCCCGTCGACGCGGTCGGGATGCAGCAATGCCGTGTGCAGGGCGATCGATCCGCCGAAGCTGTGCCCCACGAGTCGAGCGCGATCAATCTTAAGGTGGTCGAGCAACGCCACCAGGTCGTCGGCCATCGCCCGAGAGCTGTAGCCCGTCCGCGTCGGCTCCGAATACCCGTGACCGCGAAGATCGTAGGCGGTCGTTCGAAAACGGCGACCGAGTTCGGGCATGACGCGAGCAAACCAAATGGCAAGGCTCGAAGTTACGCCGTGGATCAGCACCACGTCGGGCCCCTCGCCTTTGACCTGGTAATGTACGTTGATACCGTTGAGAAGGGCCTTTGCCATCGACGTTTACTCCAGGTACCCCAACGCCCGCAATCGCATCATGATCTGTTCCTCTTCCTCGGCGTCCTGATAGGCCTGCGCGGGTTCATCGTTCGTTTCATCCGCACCAGATTTCGCGGCGCTGCCGTGCTCGGCTTTGTGTGATCGAAGGAATTGGTCAGTAAGAATACCGGTACCAATTCGACCCTCGAGGTCTTCTGGAATTGGAAGACCCAGCAGATACATCACCGTCGGGGCAATGTCGAGCAAGTTCAGCGTATCGATCATCTGTCCGCGGCGCACGCCCGGACCGCACACTCCCAACACGCCGTCCGGGTGATGCGTGCCCATGACCACCGGCCGCTTCTTAAGGACGGCGGCTCCACGAAGCACGGAAATGAATCCGAAGTCACGAAGTTCGAGCGTGAGGTCTGGGGCGAGATTCATGCTTGATCCGGCGAACGCCTCCTCGCGCGTCCAGACGCGGCGGATAATCGGATCGCCAGTTTGCGGATCGACGCACCGAGTCAGCAGCGCGTCGATCAACTCGGCGCGGAAGCCCTCGTACTCCGAAGGATCGATGCCATGAGGACCTTTCACGCCCTTCACCTGAATGTTGATGCCGTTGGTACTTGCAAGGACGGCAAAGGCCTTGGTTCTTTCGAGGTCGAAGAACGTGAGGTGGTAGGGTCGCGCGCGGCCTAGTTCGGCCGATTCCTCGGACTGAACCTGCGTGCTCTCGGACCACGTCAGGTAGCCCTCTTGTTCGAGCCAGTTGTTGATGTAAACGACCTCGTCGCTGCCGCAGAATCCGTGGTCGGACGCGACAATAACGTGCGCTTCGGGACCGGCAAGCTCAACTGTTTCCTTTAAAAAGCCGTCGATCTGCCGGAAGTAATCCCAACACTTAGCGCGGATGCGAAGAAACGCCTCGTCGGGCTGTTTCGGTTCGAGGACCGGATCGAGGTACGGCCAGCAGAGGTGCTGGAGCTTGTCGACGCCGTCAAAGACGATGGCCTCGATGGCCGACGGCTCGTACACCATCTGGTGACGGAGAATCCCGAACCACTGGCGCTCGCGACGAATGTGAAGTTCAATCCACGGTTCGTAATCGGTCAGCGTCGCGCCCTGGATGGCCTTTCGCTCCTCGCTGAAGTCCATACCGAGCTGTTTGATGTCCAACTCCGGCAACTTTTCGCGCATCCGATCGAGGAACCCGTCGGGGTGTGAGTATTGCCGAATCCATCGCCAGGTGACCCAGCCGGGAACGACGTAGCCGTTGAGCTTGGGGGCGGGATTGTGCGCGATCAGATTGAGCGCTCCAACGCGCAACCCGGCCTGTGACGCCAGAGCCAACATGGTCGGCACGCGCACCTCGCGCGAGGTGACCACGCGGATGTATTTGGACGATTCCGACTCGAACTGGAGAAAGTTGGTGATGCCGTGATGTCCCGGCGAACGGCCGGTAAAAAGCGTCGTCCAGGCGGGCGGCGTCAGCGGAGGCACTGTCGAGGTCAGCATTCCGCGTGCGCCGGATGCAAAGAACTCCTTAAGGTACGGCATAACGCCGCGGCGCATGAGATCGTCCAGCACGGTAAACGTCGCGCCGTCGAGACCGAAAATGACCGTCCGACCGCTCAATTCGGACTCTCCTGAACGGGTCGCAAATGCAACATGATGAAATCGAGCAGTTCGCCGATGGAGATGTCCTCGGCCTGACGCTCGTATGCTTTCGCCAGAAACTCCGCGAAGGGAAGCGACTGATTGAAATGCTCCTCGATGGCCGACCCGAGGGCGACGGCATCGATCGATTCGAACTGCATGTCGCTGAAAAGACCGGTCTTTTCGGTAATCTCATCCGAATAGTCCCAATCATCGCGGAGGTTCGTGAGAATCTTCAATAGCTCCGCGCGAACGGAGTTGCGATCAAGCGTTGACATGCTCGTTCCTTTCCTCGACGGCGATGGCGACAATGTGATTTCCGTCACGAATGCTGTGCACGACGAACTGCGAGCCGTTTTCCGCCGAGGTTCGCATGGTGGTCGTCGATCCGCAACCCACGCGAATCGCCCCTGCCTCGGGGTCGAGTTCGCGGACGATCATCGTCGCGGGGCCGTCCGGCAAGCCGAGACCAAGCGCCTTACCGGCAGCTTCCTTGGCACACCACGCCCGCGTGACCCATTCATCGCGGCAATCGCCATCGAGCGACTCCAGCAATCGGCGTTCATCAGCGTCAAAGGCAACGGAATCGAAACCCGATCCGCGCGATTCAATATGTTCGAGATCGACACCGAGCGCGCCGCGACCCGCCGCTGCCACCGCATAGGAACCCTTGTGCGCGATGGAGAGCCTCGGTGCCTCGCCGATCTGGTTGACCCACGGCCCTTCCGCCAGCGGCCGTCCGCTCGCGTCCGATCGGATTTCGACATCCGCCGGAAAGACATCCATGCTGTAATGTCGCTTGAGCCAGGAACGGACGGCATCCTTGGCGGCTGCCCGGCCGAAAATCCATTCGGTCCGACGAGGGCCGTTTTTCATCGCGCGGTATTCGTCGAGCTCGCGCTGGCTGAGCATCAGATGCGCCCCGAGGTTTTCCCAAATGCTCGTTCCGACTTCGCCCATCGGGGCGATTCGGCGGCATTCGATCTCGGCATGGCCGTTAAGCATCGGCAGCGCGACGGCCTCGCTGACCAAACCCTTGTCAGGAAACCTCCAGAAATCGTAAAACGACCGATCCCAATAGAACCGCCAATCGGTCCAGCCCCGAACCTGCATCCATAGTCGCCCATCCGGCGCGATGATGTCGATGTCGGCGCGAACCTGGCGCTGGCCGATATCGCGGATTCGAACACGGCACGCACAGCGCGAACCGGGCGACAGGGGTTCTTGATAAAGCATGATCTCTTGAATCTGGATCGGAAACATCATGAAGCCGTCGGTGAGGTACTCAATCGGCCAGTAGCCGACCATCTGACCGGCGGCGTCGAGCAGAACGGGATCGATCCAGAACTTCGGGTCCGGCTTGGACCGGAGCAAGTCGCCGCGCGGCAGCACTTCGAGCGTGGCCGACAGTCCGTCCTCGCTGATTTCCTGAAATCCGACAACACCCTGAAAACGCGGGCCGTGGAACATTCGGCGTTCGGCGTATAGGGTATCCGCGGAACATGCGGGCTTTCGTCCGGCGCGAGGCGGAGTTTGGTCAATTGCCGGCGCAGTGGGATATTGTGGCGCGAGGACGATGACGCTTTCCGCAAGCGCGGCAGTAGGTTTCGCGGGGTCGGACGCTGTGGAATCCACCTGTCGAATGGCGACGCGCACTTCGCCGGCGTTTTCCGCGCGTCGAGCCTCGATGGATAGAACCGTCGGACCGACGCCGCGATGCACCTCAATCCACTTGCTCGCATGCATCGACTTGGCGCCGACGACGCGCAGCCCGGGCGCTAGCAACGAAGCGACCTCGGCCATCATTTCAAGACTGACCGTCATGGGCACAACGTGAAGGCGGTCGCGCTGGTTGTCGTATAGCGAGGCGGGCGGATCAAAACAATGATCGAACAGGTACAGGTCCTCGTCGAGCGTGACCTCTCGCCTTACGACGATTTCACGTTCCGGCGTCACTCGCTCAACGGTGCCCGAAAAAGTGAGTCGTGATGCGTCGGAGCTCGACGTTTCGGCAATCGATTCGGTAGAGGCATTCGATCCCCCACCCTGTTCTTCGAGGAACTTCACGATTTGACGGAGTGTCTTGAGTCTCGCGACTTCTTCCATGTCGAGCGTCGTCGGGAGCGAAAGCGACTCACCCATTTCCTGAAGCGCGCCGAGCACTTCGATCCGCTTGATCGAATCGATGCCCAGATCGGCTTCCATGTCGAGATCGAGATCGAGCATGTCGGGCGGATAACCGGTCTTCTCGCTGACGATTCCGACGAGCACCTCCTCCATGCGCCTACGCGGTACTTCGGCGAGCGGCGCGGGTGAAACGCTCGACTCCGCCGGCTGCGCTTGCGTGATGGAGGCGGTTGATAGCGCCTCAACGCTTTGAGGAGAACTCGTTGTTTCCCTTGTTGATGGAACCGGCTGAGGAATCTCCATTCTCTCAGTAACTGCCGGTGAAGGAGAAGCGATCGCCGGAGCTTGACCGCCTACAGAAACGCCGCCCTGAAGCATGGCCTGCATCAACTCTTCGTGAGTTTGCAGGAAGCTCTCCATCACGGCCGCATGAGTCTGAACGATTGATTGCATAGCACTGTGCGACTGGGGTGCATTACCGATTGTGGTTGCATCAACGGCTACTGGATTCAGAGCGTGTTCAGCGACCCTTCGGGAAGGTGAATCGAAACCGTCATCCTTTGGAACAGATAGCGACAGCGAATGCGACACCTTTGCCGGCACCGATTCAGGCGCGGCCTTCTTCGCCTCGTTGAACCACTCTGGAACGTCGGATAGCTGGAGTCTTGGATAGCTCAATGGTACCTGCATAGTGCCCGGTTCGGCATCAGAATTGACAGGTCGATCCTTCTCGGCGTCCAACGTCAGCTTTTGCGGCGAGCGACGAGCGAACAGCGACGAAAGGTCCATGGGAACGTTGAGCGCCGCGAGCATCGCGAGACCCTGGTGAAGCGTGGCGACGCCTGATCGTTTGTGGCGGTTCATCGCCACCGAGGCGTGCGGCCGGCCGCGAAGAATATCGTCAACGAAACCGGTCAGGATGCCCTTGGGACCGACCTCGACGAAAATTCGAGCGCCTGCTTCGTACATCGCGTTGATCGTTTCGCGGAAAATGAGCGGGCGCGCGAAGGTCTGCGAAACAAGGTCCAGGATTTCTGTTGGATCCTCGGGATAAGTTTTCGCCGTCGTGGATGAATAAAGAACGGCCTTCGGGGGACTGATTTTAAGCGAGGAAAAATACTTGCGCAGAGGATCGCAGATGTATGTGAACACCGGCGTGTGATAGCCGCGATCGTAAGGCAGTCGCTCAACGAATACGCCTTTCGACTGCAAATGCTTTGTCGCTCGTTCGGCATCGCCCGGCGCGACAACGATCACGACCTGATGCGGGCAATTGTCGTTGGCGATATGAACCGTACAGCCGATTTCGGCGGTCAACCGGATCACTTCATCGCGCCCCGTGCCGACGGCGAGCATCGCGGCGGTTGGAATCGTCCTGTCGCCAGAGAGACCACTGTACACCTTATCGAGTCGTGGAGCGCTGGCCACGAACTCGTCAAAATCGAGAATTCCCGACGCCGCCATTGCCACCCATTCGCCGGCGCTGTGCCCCGTGATCATGTCGGGCACGATGCCAAGTCGCTGCAACAGAATGTACATCGCACCGTCGGCGGTCAGGACGGCTTCAGTCGCCCGTTCGATTTTCCATAGGCGTTCCTCGGCTGCTTTGAGTTCCTCCTCCGAAAGGAGAGGCGTCGGGAACACATCGGCGCTGAGCGGATAACGACCCGCGCCGCCGACCGCACGATCGGCCGAATCAAAAAACCCGCGCACCTCGGGAAAGTGCACGCACAGATCAGACATCATGTTAAGATATTGGGCACCCTCGCCGGGGAAGAGGAATGCAACTTTGCCGCCCTTGAGCGGGGAATCGCCGAAGTAGTAAATGCCCTTGGCGTCCTTGATCTGCGTAGTTGACGGCGTCGCCAGCGACTTGCCGGCACGCTCGAGCTTGGTCGTCAGGTCGGACATCGACGTCGCAACAATGGCGAGAACGTGTCCGACACCTTTTCGGCCGTCGGTCAGCGTCGACGCAACGTCACGAAGGGATACGCCCTGCGCTTGCGACGTGTATTCCCGCAGCGACTCCACCGCGGCCGTTAGCGCCGCGCGCGTGTCGCCCTCAATGAGAATCAACTCGCTTGCAAGATCACGCAACAACGTGGGACGATCATCAAACTCCGTCGGCGTCGCAGCTTTATTGCCGGAATCGTTTTTCGACGGTGATTCATATTCTTCAAGAACAACGTGGGCATTGACCCCCCCGAAGCCGAACGCGTTGACACCGGCTCGACGCGGGGCGTCTTGTCCGCCGTGAACCCAGGGGCGTAGCTCGGTGTTGACGTAAAGCGGACAATCGTCGGAAAGCAACTCGTCGATCGGTTGAGTGCAATTCAACGAAGGCGGCAAGACCTTGTGGTAAAGCGAAAGCGCGGTCTTGATAATTCCCGCCACGCCGGCGGCGGGCATCGTATGCCCGATCATCGATTTGACGGACCCAAGAGCGCAGGAACGCGGTCGTCCGCTGCGGGAACCAAGCACTTTTCGCAACGCTTCGACTTCCGTCGGATCGCCGACGGGCGTTCCGGTGCCGTGGGCCTCGATCAGGCCGACCGTGTCGGGCGAGAATCCACAGGCTTCATACGCCCGCCGCAGCGCGAGTTCTTCGCCTTCGACGCGAGGCGCGGTGACGCCCTTGGCTCGACCGTCACTGCTCGTCCCCACGCCTTTGACGATCGCATAGATTCTGTCGCCGTCTCGCTCGGCATCGGCCAGTCGTTTGAGCACGATGATTCCGACGCCCTCGCCGGCAAGCGTGCCGTCGGCGTTGCGATCGAACGGGCGGATCGTCGAATCACGCGACAACGCCCCCATCGCGGCAAAGACCTGAAGAAAAGGAACTTCACAGCAAACGTGACAGCCCCCAGCAAGCATGAAATCGTATCGGCCGGTGGCCAGGTCACGAACGGCCAGATCGGTTGCGATCAGCGACGACGCACAGGCGGCGTCGATCGTGAACGTCGCCCCCATCATGTCCAGGCGGTTGGCGACGCGTCCGGTAGTGATGTTGGGAATCAGGCCCGGTGCCGACTCCGGAGCGAACCCGGGCAGGCGCGAACGAATCGCCTTCTTCAATTCAGCCATCTGCTGATGCGTGAACTCAGGATGGAGCGAGCGGATGATGTCGAGCGTTTGCTCGGTCATCATGCCTCGTTGCAGCAGGCCGCCCACGCCCGCGCCGATGTAGTTGCCTCGACCCAAAATGAAGCCCGCTCGCTCGCCGTCGATGGCGCGATCGAGATAACCCGCATCGGCCATTGCCTCGTGAACAGTTCGAAGTACGAGAAACTGCTCCGGCTCCGCGCCTTCGACGGCGCGCGGCATGGTTCCGTACTTGAGCGGATTGAACGCGAAGGAAACACCAAGGAATCCGCCCTTGCGCGTGTAAACCCGGTCCTCAAACGTGCCGTTCGGATCATGAAAAACTTCAGGATCCCAGCGCTCGACGGGAACATCGACGATGCAATTCCTGCCCTCGGCGATATTGCGCCAGAACTCGCCGACATTGCGCGCGCCGGGGTACGTGCAGGCCATGCCGACGATGGCAATGTCGGTCGATTTCGCGGCGACGCGACGCTTGGATGGCTTCCTCGCGGCGGGCATTATTTGTGATCCACCGCCTGTCCGACGCGGGTCGCGCCGAGACGATTGAGCGCCTTGCTGCATGTTCCTTCAAGGTCTTCCAGCCATCCGACAAGGTGACCATCCTGGTTGATGAATCGAAAATCAGCGTGAATCACCGGTGTGCCGGCAACGTGTCGCACACGGGCCTCGCAGCGCACGGGTCCTGATACCGGACCGGCATAGCGGTGATAGCAACTCAAACGAGCTGGAAGCGGTGTCATATCGAGATAAGTTCGAGACCACAAGATAATTAGTTGCAACGCCGAATCCACCATGACCGGATCAATGAGCCAATGCCCCTCCGGCGATTCAGCCAAACATCGTTTGGGAGTCGAGGGAGACAACACGGCAATCACTCCGTTGTCGCCGACCGCCTCAATCTCGGCGATTCCGGCAAAGAGCGGACCGTGAAACAACCACTGCTCATAGGCCTCGGCCACGCTGATGGGCAGCGGCCGCGGATTGACAAGTTTTAGCGGTAGGTGAGTCGGAGGCGTGGGCAACTTGGCCGCCAATTCCACCTCGGCGGTATCGTGCAGGTGGCGCTGCTCACCAATCTCGGCGCGCATGGTCACTCGCAATGAATCGCGACTCGAACCCTGGGTAACCGCCTGAATCCGCGCCACCTGCGAACCACGTTCAAAAGTAATCCCGCGAAGTACGCGAAGATCCCGGACGGCCGAAACCGCCCACTGCGGACGCACGAGCGACGCTGACTCCGCGAAGAGTTCGAGCACCATTGCCATCGGCATCACGGGACGACCGTCGAGCTGATGATCGATCAAATAGAGATCGCTTTGCGGATCAAGCTCGCGAACGATTTCGATCGCCCCCTCATGGCGAACGGAAACGTCGGCACGGACTTTCAAGAGGGGTTGATTCTCGCCGACGATCTGCGAGGCTTCGCCTGATGCGCCGCTGATCTTCGTGAGCGAAACGTCCAGCGGTCCACCGAAGATCACCTCGGCCTCGTCCTTGCGCCCGAGCAGGATTTCATCGACAACCACCTTCTTGCCTTCGCTCCGGGAGATGATGTGAATGCCCGCCTTGGCGAACTGTTTCGCCAGTTCCGCCGATACCATGCCGCCCGACGACTCCCACGGCCCCCACATGAGCGACGTCACGCGTGCAGGCCACTTCGCGTTGAGGCGGATCGCGAGCTTGCTGAGGACTTCGTTAGCGGCCGCATAATCGCACTGTCCGCGATTACCGTAGCGCCCCGACACTGACGAAAAAAAGACCAGAAAACGCAGTGCGTCGCCGCGGAGTTTTGAGGCAAGCACCATCGCGCCCTTCACCTTGGGATCAAACACACGGCGAAACGAATCGGGTGTCTTATCACGAATCAGTTTGTCTTCGATAATTCCGGCACCGTGGATCACGCCGTCGATCCGGCCCAATCGTCGATACACGTCATCGATCAGCGACGAAAACGCCGTGGTATCAGACACATCCACCGCGTGATACTCAACGTTAGCGCCGGCGGCGCACATGGCGGCCAGATTGGATCGGGTTTCGCGATCGCGCATTAACTTTCCAAAGGCCGATTCCACCTTGGCGGGTGTCGCCTTGTCGCCGGTTTTTTGGATGCGATCGAGGAGAATCGCTTTGATTTGTTTTGGATCAATCACGCTGGCCGTGTCGGCCGCCTCGTCCCCGCCAGGCAGTGGAGATCGACCCACAAGGATCAATGTACATGCGAAGCGCTCGGCCAGTTCGATCGCCGCTTTGGCGGTGATTCCTCGGGCTCCGCCGGTGATCAACACCACCGAATCGCGTTCCAGCGATTGTTGCGGCGGCCGTCCGACCAGCGAAGTTGTTTGCGGCAGAAGCGCGATACGCTTGTCGCCGGAATAACCGACTTCGGCCACCCGATCGGACGAAAGGAGTTCCGCAACAACTGCCTTCGCCACATGTGAAACTCCAACATCAATGGAAAAATCCACGACACGAGAGGCGACTTCCGGCCATTCACGCGCCAAGGTCTTAACCAGACCGCAGACCGCGCCATGACCCGGCCATACCGCCGCGCCCTTCCCGCTCAGGCTGCCGAAATCGCCGCCCATTCTTGTCGCCGCGATCACGCGACCACCGCTCTTGCGAAGGTCGTCCTCGGCCGCTTGAACGATATTGAATAGGCTGTGCACTTCGACATCCACGGGACTTGACCAGCGCGCTACGTCGTCCGAGTTTCGCAACTCCGCGTTGGCGAGCGGCAGCAGATGTACGATGCCGCCGATGCATCCTGACCGCTCGCGAGTTTCCGCGATCCATTTTTTGGCTGTCGCCGCGTCAGCAAGGTCCACCCGTCGAATGGCGCCGTTGACTTCGGCGCCGCGCGCGACATGCACAACCTCCACTCGTATCCCTTTGCCTCGCAGAGTCTCGGCGACCTTGTCGGCCACGCCCTGCTCGTCACTCACGATGACAATCGTTCCGGCAATGGCCGCAACCGTGCTTTCTGAGGCGAGCGGATGATCCGCCGCCTGAAGCGTCATACGCGGAACGCCGCTGGACGAAGCTGACTTCGGTTTCCGTTCCGCAGCGGCCGTGTCGCCGCTGGTCGCGATGGCAGCCGGTGTTTCGGCCGACGCTATCGCCCCTGTCGCAGGCGTCCCGGCCGCCCGATCGGCAAGCCAATCCGCGATTGATCGAAGCGTCTTGAGTTTTGCGAGCGTTTCCATATCGCCGGCCAGGGATTCTTCGCCGGCCATCGAACTGTCCTGCAGCGCTCCGAGAATCTCGACCCGCTTGATCGAATCGATGCCGAGATCCGCCTCCAGGTCCAAATCAACATCCAGCATGTCGGGCGGATACCCGGTTCGGTCGGCCACGATCTCCACGAGGTGTCGGACCAGCCGTTCTCGAAGGGGAACCTCCGATACCACGGCGGCAAGTTGCGCCCTGTCGGAATCTTTCGTCGTCTGTTCGACGGGAGTGGCAATTGTTTCCACACTTAAAACGTGCGCGACGCTTGGCGCCGCTGGAGGTGAGGCTTGTTCGATTGGTGCGACAGCCGCCGGCGTCATCGAAGTCGAAGCAACGCTCGCGGGGACCGAACCGTGTTCCGCGATTGCCACACCCTGACCGCCCATCAACCCAAGCATCACCCGCTTGTGCGTATCGAGAAACTTCGCCATCAACTGCTGATGGGCAGTCAGAACACCAGAGACACCCTCATTTGCAACAGGTGTTGGGTTTACAGGACTTGCCGGGCGCATGACGGCAGGCGCTGGCGTTCGAGCGTCCGCCGTCGCCGGCGGTTCACTTGGCCGTTGGACCTTCCCCGCACGCGAACGATTATTCCCGGTCGCCTGACCAGAGGTCGCGTTGGATTCAACCAGAGTTTGATTCGCTTCGGAAGGAACAGCAGCACTCTTCGACGTCGTATCGGTCCGACCGTTGATTGGCACGGCCTTTGCTCCGCTGATCACCCATGCCGTGCGCGGAGGCGCTGCGGGCTTGGTCTGCTCGACAAGCTTCGAGAGGTCCAGCAATCGCGTCACGCGACCGTCAAAGAGCGGTGTCGCATTAACGTCGCAGCCGACCGCCGCCGCCTGCGCGATACCATGCAGCAAACTCGTGATGCCGTCGCGTCCGCCGGATCCCAATGCGATTGCCGTGAAGTCGCGTCCCTTAAGAATGTTTTCCACCAACCCAGTCAGAGTGCGGCCCGGTCCCGCTTCAATAAACACCCTTGCGCCTGCGTCGTGCATGCCCCGAACCTGATCGGCGAATCGAACGGGTCGCGCGATGTGCTCGGCGAGTTGGCGGCGAATCGCCTCGACATCCGTTGCATGAGGCTTCGCCGTTGTGTTCGAGAAAACCGTCTCCTTGCACGACTTGAATTTCGTCTCAGCGAGAGCCTTGCCGAACGCATCAACCGCCGATTCCACCAGCGGTGAATGGAAGGCACATGAAACCTTGATTCGCTTGGCCGCGATGCCGGCTTGCGAAAACCGCCGAATCGCATCATCGATTCCCGTTTCGGTTCCCGAAATCACCGTTTGATGAGGGGCGTTGAAGTTCGCCGCCCACACGCCGTCCACTCCAGCGAGGACCTTCAAAACCGCCGCTTCATCCGCACTGACAGCCGCCATCGCGCCGGGACTGGCCCGCCCCGCTTCGGCGATCAGACGACCGCGAACTTCTGAAATTCGAATCAAATCATCAAAGTCGATCGCACCAGCCGCGTGCAAAGCAACATATTCGCCGTAGCTGTGTCCGCCGAACATCGTTCCGCGAATCCCAAGCGAAGAAAGCAGCCGGAGCATCGCGACATCTGCTGCGCCCATCGCCGGTTGAGCGACGCGCGTTTGCGTCAGCGCCGCCTCGCGAGCAGCCCGCTCATCGTCATTGAACGAGGGCAACGGAAACACGAACCGGCTCAACGGTTGCTCCAGGGCTGTTCCGAGCGCCTTGTCGGCTTCCTCGAACACCGCCCGCACGCCCGGCATCGCCAGCGAAAGATCGCGCAACATGTTGACCGACTGAGAACCCTGTCCGGGGAAGAGGAATGCCGTCTTCGGTGCGGCTCTCGCCGTTTCGACGCTGTGGTAGACACCGGAAGGATGAAAAAGCGATTTCGCTCCAGCAGCCAGCGACGCCCGCGCGGTCTGCAACTTCGCAACCAGATCATCCAGCGAACCGGCCACAACCGCCAGTGTACAACCGTTCGACATGGGAGACTGACGACAAACCGCCGCAGCCAGATCGCGAAGCACCGGCTGCGCGCCGCCGTTGACCGCTCCAAGCAGTTGATCGATCGAACGAATCAGTTCATTAGCGCTCGCGCCGCGCCAGACGAACAACTCCGCCGGCCAGTGATTCCTACCCGGTGTTGATTCCGCCGAGAATTCGCCGTTGGACGCGTCATATTCTTCGAGCACCGCGTGAAAATTAGTTCCACCGAATCCGAACGCGCTCACACCCGCGCGACGCGGCGCGTCATCGCCGCGCTTGATCCAAGGCTTTGGCTCGACGTTGACATAAAATGGACTTTTCTCGAATTCCGCCTTCGGGTTCGGGCGGCTGACACCGAGCGTCGGCGGAATGACCTTGTGATGAAGGGCCAGCGCCGCCTTGATCAGACCCGCCACGCCCGCCGTGCATTTCGTATGCCCGATCATGCTCTTGACCGAACCCAGCGCGCACTCCTGTCGGCCCGCACCCGCCTCGCCGAACATCCGCGACAGGGAAACGACTTCGCTTTGGTCGCCGACCACCGTTCCGGTCCCGTGCGCCTCGATCAAGCTCACCGTGTCAGGCGAGAAACCGGCTTTCTTGTAGGCGCGTTCAAGGGCTCGAATCTGCCCGGCCGGTCGCGGCGCAGTCAGCCCCTTATCTTTGCCGTCACTCGAAGAACCAACGCCTTTGATGACTGCATAGACACGATCGCCGTCACGCACCGCGTCTTCAAGTCGCTTGAGTATCGCCACCGCGATGCCCTCGCTGATGACGATCCCATCAGCCGACGCGTCGAACGGCCGCGCCTCGCCCGTGGGCGACAACGCCTGCGTATTACTGAAACAAAGGTAGGCAAAGGGACTCTGCATCGTGTCGGCCCCACCGACGATCACCATGTTGCTTGAGCCCGACTCCAGTTCGTCCACGGCCAGTCGTACCGCGGCCAGCGACGAAGCGCACGCCGCGTCGACCGTAAAATTGGAACCGCCAAGGTCGAACCGATTGGCCACCCGACCCGCGGCCACATTCATCAGCAGACCCGCGAACGAGTCCTCCGTCCATTCGGGTATGCGACCCTCAAGACGTGCGAGCAACTGATGCACTTCAGCCGTCGTGGCGTCGGCCGCGGTGAGGTAATGAAGTGCCATGGACCGAAATCCGTATCCCAGTCCGTGTTCACCGACGCCGCCTCCCGCTCCGAGAATCACCGATGTATGCTCGCGATCGAAGGGTCGATTTGCGTAGCCCGCGTCTTCCAGCGCGTGACGCACGGCCTCCAGCACCAAAAGCTGAAGCGGCTCCACTGAGGGAATCGAATTGGGCGGCATGCCGTATCGCATGGGGTCAAAGTGAATTGAATCGATGAACCCGCCCCACTTCGAATAACAGTTATCCTTGGCGCGACGATCCGAGGTGAAATACAGCTCCGAATCCCAACGATCCGCTGGGACTTCGCCGGTCGCGCGCACGCCATTGAGAATGTTCTCCCAGAACTGCTCTTTGTTGCCGGCCTTGGGCAGCAGGCAGGAAATGCCCACGATGGCGATATCGCTTGGACCGTTCGAACGCGTGCGCCCAACCGTTGCCGTCTCGCTCGGGAACATCGCCCGAAGGAATTCCACGCCGCCCGCGCTGACGTCCGCATGCAATTCTTCGATCGTACAAACGCGATCACGCAGAGCCGCCACCTGCCCGATCATGTACATCCCGTCGCGGCGCTGTTCGGAATCAGTGAGCTGAACAAATGAGGACCGCGATCCTTCCGTTTCCAGCGGCTCGCCTCGCGTGATTCCTTTGGACGCGATGCGCAACCGGCCGAGATTCAGCCGTTCAAGCGCTTCGCGAATGTCATCTTTCGACTTCCCCTCGCGGATCAGACGCCGTTTTTCATCTTCAAAAAGCCGGCCAAATGATGTGTCCGCGCAGCGCGTGGCGTGTCCCACGCCCGATTCCAGAAGAATCGTCTGCCGACAACGAAGCGCCTCGTCCTGAAACCCTTCCACAATGGCGCCGCACGTCACCGCTTCCTTCGTGAACAGGTAGGACGTTCCGAGAAGCACGCCGACGCGGACATTTCGTTCGCTCAGCGGCGCGGCCAAGGCCGCCACCATCGCCGACGAACGGGCATCGTGAATTCCGCCCGCGAACACAACGTGATAGTCCTCGCCGCGATCGCCCGATTCGGCCAGGTAATCGACAATGGTTTGAATCATCGATTCCCACAATACGAAGCTGCTGCGCGGTCCGACGTGCCCGCCGCATTCGCGACCCTCAAAAATCACGCGCCGCGCGCCGCTCTTGAGAAACATCGAAAGCAGCCCCGGCGAGGGAACGTGCAGATAGGTCGCTATCCCCTCGCGCTCCAGTTCGAGAGCTTGATCCGGTCGGCCGCCTGCGATGATCGCGAACGGTGGAGGATGCTTTCGAACCTCGGCCAATTGTTCGTCGCGAAGTTCCTTGGGAACAAATCCCAGAATCCCGACTCCCCATGGTCGATCGCCGAGTTTCTTTTTGGTCTCTTCGAGCAGTGCATCGACCTGTGGGCCGCGAAGCAGGGCCAGCGCGAGAAACGGAAGTCCTCCACCAACCGCAACCGCTTGCGCGAAGTCGGCCGTATCACTCACTCGCGTCATGGGACCCTGGAGAATCGGGAACCGCGTTCCGTGAGACCGCGCAAGTGGACCATCGGGGCGCAATACAGTCTTAGCGACGGCAAGTTGCGCTCCGCGCTCCGCTTCGCGTTGAATCGCTTCGCAGATACCGGCCGCTGTTTTGAATCGTTTTGCCAGCGAAGCTGCAAACGCCGCATCCTGTCCGATGGCCAGCAGCCTGGGAGCGCCGCCGGCGCCTTGAACGCGGGCTTCAACTGCTTCTTCCCATTTGTGTAACGTGGTGGCATCGGTCGCGGCGTCGAGGGCCAGCGATTCCTCAAGTTGCTTTAGTTCGGTGAAGGCCGTTTCTCCGGCACGCGTGAACGCTCGATAGCGCAACGCGCACCCCTGACCCAAGATCGCGGTTTCACTGCCGTCCATTCGGAGAATTCGCGACTTAACGTCTTCGGGAATGTCCGATTCCTCGCAAAGCGCAAGCTGCCAATCGAGGACGACACCCGCAGCGCCGCCCACCAGGCACGCGGCCGCCGAGTGAAGCCCGACGCCGCCGCGCACCCAGATCGGAATCCGAACCTCCGACGCCACGCGCTGCAACAGGATGAACGACGTTTCTTCACCAACGCGGCCCCCGCACTCGTTGCCCTTCACGACGATGCCGTCCGCTCCGGCCTGCTCCGCGGCGATTGCCTGTTCGACACACGTCACTTGAATCAGGACGCCAATGCCGCGCGCTTTCAGCATTCGAACGTCATCTGAAATTCGCTGCGCATCCGCATCGCAAACAATAAGCTTGCGAATGCCCGTTGCGTTGCCCGCCAAATAAGGTTCGAGCAGACTCAAACCATCGTGTCTAATGCAAACAACGAAATCCGATTTGGTTTGTCGAGCCGCTTCGAGCGCCTCGCTGATACGAATGGGTTCCAGGTGTTCCAGACCGAGACCGCCCATCCACGCGCCCCCCAACGACGAGCGCAACAACGAGGTTCCCGGAAAACCGGGTGGACTCAAACCGATCATGCCAAGACGCGTCAACACGAAATGCGCTCCCCTCGACCCCCGACGGCCGACCGACAAGAGTCCTGCGGAACCTCCGCTTCAACCGGCGGCCGAAAACAAAAATGCGGGCGCGGACCGCACCGAAATTGACGGTTCCTCACCCCTGACTCAATCGCATTCCGGAACTTTGCGTTTCCTAACTCAGAAACGCATGTTTCGGAACGTTTAATCGCCCGAATGCAAACCAAATCCAACTGGGAATTGCAAACCGCGACAGCTAGCGCGGCCGACTCTCCAATCTCGTACGGTTTTCCGGATAGCTGGCCGCTGATTCGACTTTCTTGATCCGGCAGCTTGATTTGTACCCTTTTTAGCCCATTTTTCCAACCCGACAATGAGTCTGGCGAGAGTGCGGCACCGCTCGCCACACAAGCTGACGACAAGACATCCGGTTTCCTAGTTCGAAACCGCATTCGAATGGCGTCTAAGGTAGCGTTTGAAACCAAACTCATAAAGCTTTGATCACATTCTTCATTCTAAAACGCACAACCCCGAACTGTAAGGAAGGTAGAACAGAATTTTGGCCTTCATTATCCATAAGATCAATATTCTCAATAGATTACGATGCGCCACATTCCTACTCGAGGGTGGTTCACCATCATCTATTTGCGCTTCTGGTCTAATTCCCGTTTCCGCACGAGTCAAGGTGATTGAGCAGAATCTCGCACATGCGGAAGCATCGTAACAGACAGTCAACTCATCAAATCGCCACTATTACAGGACCTTCTTAGGACTTACTTTATGCGCAATTAAAGCGTCCAATCCGCGACTTCTCACTTATCGGCGTCGCCGCCCCACAAGCGGAACCAGTATCATGAACGGGAAAACGCATCCCAATCCCGATCCGCATACGCGCAATGACCGCCCCGGAGTCAATTCGGGAACGATCCGAACCACCAACGCGCCCGACTTTGTTGACGAACCCGTGCTTGATTGTTGCGCAAAAGTTGCGACTACGGTAGCCGGACGGGCAGCCACGACAGTTTCCGCCGACAGGACGCCACCCGAAATCGCCCCGACCGCGGTTGGCGCGATCTGCCATTGAGCGACCGAGGTTACGTCCTGACTGCTGCCGTCGCTGAAGATGGCCCTCGCGGTGAACGAGGCTGACGCACCGCCGATCACGTCGGCGGGACCGCTGATCTCCACCGACTCAAGAACGGCGTCGGCATCCGGGTCGGGAATCACGGCGTCATCGAGCGCTGTGATTTGGAAATAATCGAAGTCCGCCGGAATCGACACGTCGCAGGCCGGACCGCACGACGGACTATCACCGTTGGCCGCGCCGACGCCGACTTGGACATCTTTGTCGAGCGCGTTGAAAACAGTTCCCAGATCGCGATAGGAGGTTCCGTCCTGACTGTACGCGCCGACGAACTGATCACCCCGGCGGAGCAATCGAAGGTAAATCACACTTGGCTCGGTGGTGTTGGTTTCGTCATAGCGGGCGGCCGGTGGACTGACCGTCGGATCAATGCCATCGCCGACATTGAACATGATCGGCCCACGAAACTCTCCCCGCGCGCCCGATGCATACACGAGTCCGATGGTCACGGCATGGTGATCGTCCTGATAGACGATGAGACCACCGAAAGGCTGCCCGTCGCGCGGATCGAAATTCAATCGAGTGTCGAGAATAAAATCACCGGAAATCGGGCGAACCAAGATGTTTCGAGCGTTTGCGCTGTCGCCGAGATTGCCGCGCACGGTTTGGATTTGAAAGAAACCCGGGCGGGTCGTCAGGCTGTAGGTTGCCCGATCCTCACGAATGATCGTCCATCCCGCGGCAATGGAAGCATCGTTGAAATCGTCGCGAAAAACGACCTCCGCCGCGTGACTCATGGGCGACCTCACCCCAAATGAGATGCAAAGCGCGACGACGGCAAATCCTCTTCTCAATACGATTCTCCGCATGGTCATCCGTCGTTCCCCGCCGCCTATGTTCAACCTGTCCCTACCGCCCTGCATCCAATGTGATCAATACCGAAACACTCAGCCCAGCGACACAGCGGCGTCCGTCTGTCCATCGTTTTGAAACGTGCGATGGTCCGGCACCCTTGAGAATAGGCATCAAACCAGGCAACACGCCGAAATGCGGCGATCAGCGCCGTCTCGTCCAACCGGCCAACGTCAGCCAGCCGACCAGCATGGACGACAACCCCAGGAACCCCGTCGCTCCGCAAACTGGTACCGTCGGCGAATCGTTGGGCCTGCCCGTCGAATCATCCAATGGTTCAAACACGGCGCGAACAGTTCGATCGGAAGCCATTTGAATGGTGGTGATCAACTCCGTTCCGCCCGCGTCCTGCTCCCACCGAACGAAGGTCGAGTTTAGGCCGGGCGTGGCAATCAACGTCACTTCCGCACCTTTGGCGTAGGTTCCGCCTTCAGGCGTAACAACGCCATCGCCGAGTATGTCCACGAAGAGCTTGGCCGTGTTTCCATTTCCGCTGCCACCATCACCTCCGCCGGATGCTTCGACAGCGAAGGTGGCCGTTACAACCGTGTCGCCGCCAATGGTCAGAGTCAACGTGTCCGTCGCACCCGAGCCGTCGCCGCCCCAACCCGTGAAGACAAACGTCGGATCGGGAATGGCCGTGAGAATCACCGTCATTCCGGCCGCATACGCGGGTAAATCAGGATTCACGTCCACGGCTCCATTGCCAATGACCTGAACCTCAAACGTGATCGTCGGTTCGAATCGCGCCGAAATCACTCGCTCTCGATCCATCATGACCGTCAGCGGATTGGTCAATTCCTGCCCCGGCGGCACGTTACCGCTCCATCCGCGAAAAACGGAACCTGCATCGGCGTCGGCCGTTAGCGTGACGGTGGTTCCATTGGTGTATCGAGCGGAAAGTGCGTTTTCGATTTCGACCCCGGTCGGCGTCATGTCGATCGTTCCGCTGCCCGCGCCTGCGGTGCTTAAGGTCAACTCGCGAAGTATGGGCGCGATGAGCGCGCCAAGCTTCTTGGACGCATCCATCGCCAAAATGATGGGATTGGTGGTTTCAGCATCCTCAGGAAAATCACCGGCCCATCCGCGAAACTCGTACCCGTCTCCCGGCGTCGCGGTGACGACGACGACTTCGCCAAACTCAAAGGAAATCCGCCGCGTGCTGGAAGCGCCATTGTCCAGTAACGCGCCCGGCGGATCGGTGGAAACTGTTCCGCCGACGGCCGGCGACGAAAGCGTCAATACAGGATTTGCCACCACCTGTACGATGCGCGTTCCAAACGGAACGCCGGTCACCGTCCCGTTGACCAGGTTCGTGGTAATCGTTTGAAACGTCACGGTCGCGGTGCTGGTTCCGGCCGGCAGCGCCTGCGCGGCCACGTTGACGCGAATGTCAACGTTTCTTTCGTCGAATCCACCGGCGAGACCGTCGGAAATACCCAAATCCCCCGCAGACGGCGTGACTGACACCCACGGAGCACTTACGACCGCATTCCACGAAACTGATTTCTCGCCGTCGTTGATGAGATTCGAGCGCTGCATCGTTACGGGAAGATTTCCAACCGGTCCGAAGATGTCGATGTCCTCGTTCGGAAGCAGCACAACAGCACCGGCCCCTTTGGCCTTGACCGTGAGCGTCACGGGAATCTGCCTTGTCCCGGCACCATTGGTCGAATTGGTCACATCAATTTGCGCCGTATAAGTATCCGGTACGAGTCCCTGGATGTTGAACGATACTTTGAACGATGTCGTTCCATTGCCCGGAACCGTTCCCCCGGTGCGATCGACGGTAAACCACGATTTCTCGTCCCAATCCAGCGAGTAGTTCAAATCCGGCTGGCCGTTGCCGCGCAGCGTCACGGAAAGATCGCCGGGATTGAGTCCATTCAACGTGGCCGACGTGCTCAAGAACGCCGGTGTGGCCGAGAAATTGGCCGGCGCAACTTTCAGTTTGACTGTTCTCGACGTATTGCCGTCACCATTGGTGATATTGGCGAACGAAACCTTGGCGGTGTAGATGCCGGGGGCCAGTGCCTTGGCGTGATCCACGTTCAACGTCGCCGACACTTTGACATTGCGAGTGAACAAGCCGCCGACCTTTCCGGACGTCGGTTCCACCTTCAACCAAAGCTGATCGCTTTGAACGGTGTAATCCGCGTCGCGGGCGTCGGCGTTGTCCAGGTTCCATTCCGTGGCAGTTTCGGGAAGGAACGGTCCCCCTTCATATCCGGCAAAGGAAAAAACAGTTGTGTCACTCGGTGTCACCTGGATCTGCTGGGCGCGAACCACGGTTGACCCAAGTACCAGGGTGAAAACAACACCGAAGGCTTGCAAGAACCGTGATGGCACAATGCTACCAGGAGTGCCGCACCAACTGCTCGATGACGAGTTTTTCATCCTTCCAACCCCTCCCCCAATGGAGTGATGCCTGAAAAGTGTATTCTGTGACCTATCGTATGAGCCGGAAAGGCGGTGTCAAGCAAATGAACGGCTTACGAGCACATCAGCCGTTCCAAGGTCTGATATCCCCCAGCGCCAAGGACTGGTGGATCATCGGCGCGGGTGTTCCCTTGAAATGAAGCGGTGATTCGTTGTCGGATAATCCCAGATGGAGAGCAAAAAAGGGGAGAGGCCGCCGGTTCTTCGGACGACCTCTCCCAAGGCCTGCCTGATAAGATCGACCGGGTTATTGGGCGTCGACCGGCGTATCCGTTGACGTAGAGTCAGTAGTAGCATCCGTCGTCGAATCCGTAGCCGCATCAGACGTGCTCACTTCGCTCGGAGTCTCAAGCACTGCCCGCGACGCAAAACCCTTCAGCATCAGCACGAATGGATCGCCCACCGGCGGGATGAAGATGTGGGCATCCAGAAGCATGCTTTGATTCTGAAGCGGTCCGGGACCGTCGATGTCGACAATCGCCTGTACGTTGTGCGCCTGGTCCATCATCAGGTTGATAATGGCGATCGCGCCGAGCACGTCAGCCTTTGTGTCGGCATTGAATGCGTGCGTGCCGTCGAAAAACGCCGGCGGTAGAAACGCCGTGAGCAGGTTGATTGCAGTGTTCGGCCTGCCGAAGCGGAAGGCATTGAGCCGCGGCTGAAGATTGCGTGCGACCAACGCGATGCCATCGCGGGTCTGTGGCGTCTGCGAGTCGAACGCGACTTCCTCAAACGTGACGGAAGCGTTGTTGTCGGCACGACGGTAGTACATGCGGATATCTGTCGATCGCCAATCGCTTGGATTGAAGAGCGTCGGACGAAACGGCGTCGTCGGCTCGTCAGCACCCTGTACGCCATCGGCATTGATGTCGTCGTAGTAAGGATCGCCGTCGGCATTGTAGCGCGGATTGGCGACCTCGGTTCCGAAGACGTGCGTGAACGTCTGACGACTGATCGGGAGACCAACAATCGTATCGACCGAAACGAGAATCTGTCCGTCTCGAACCAAGGGTTCGCCCGTGGTTCCCGTCGCATCGGCCAGTTGCGCGGGCTGGACGGAACCATCCTGCGGCGGTGCAGTTGTGTCCGCCTGGGTTCCGTCGGTGGGAAGCGTCCCATCCGGCGGCAGGTTCGGGTCTACGGTCACAAGATCGTTGGGCGGCGGAGCCACGAAGAAGTCTACCGGGTCCTCCTGGCCGGCAGGGCGGCCGGTGCTTTCATTGAATAGCAAAAACGTTCCCGTATCCTGCGTTTCGGGAGTGAACTGAAGCAGAAACCGTCCGGCCGAGTTGTAGGTCGCGATTCCGGTGCTCATGTCGTAATCCACCTTCACCGGTTCGCCTCCCGGTCCGGGCGACGTGGCGAGCACAAAAATCTGCCGGTTCGGGCCGGCGCTAACGTCTTCGGCCGGTGCGACCGCGTTTGGATCGCTGGTTTGCGGAACGAATGTTGTGCTGACAACCGAGATGTTGACGCCGGGGAAGAAGCTTCCGGTTTCGGCGACGAACTCTGCAAAGGGGGCCCCGTTGACCGGCTGGAAGATCGTGGCGTCGTTCATGTTGAGCCGAACCGGTCCGCGCGGGCCGTGCAGCATTCGTCCGGCGTCGCGCACCATCAGCCCGACGATACCCTCACCTTGCGTACCCTGAGTGAACATCAGGTAAAACTTGCCGGTGCCGTCGGCGTTGTAGGTAACCGAGCCGACTGTTCCTCTGGCCGTCACGTCGGCGTCCACGGTTACCGGCGATACCGCATCGCCGCGCAACGGATCGCCGTCGGCCACGACGAAGAACGTGCTGGGTCCGGTGCGACTGAACGGCAAATGAACGCGAGAGTCGCGAATGTGCGCGGCAAGCTCGGCCGCGGAAGCGACCCGATCGCTTAGGAACGCACCGGCGAGGCGATCCAATTCGGGAGACACCGTATCACTGAGTAACTCTCGCAGCATTGCGCGAAGCTCGACCTCGCGGCGTTGCAGGTCTTCGTGATTGAGTTGTGCGAAACCTTCACCCTGAATGCGGCTGAACAGTTCGTCAATGCGAACCGCCTTGCCGGTACCGTCGCGGGTTTCGAACACGGTCGCGGGCGGACCGAACTTGGTCGGATCATGCACGAAATAGGTCAGTCTCGCGCCCATGCCGTCTTCGAGACTGGTGAGCAGATTATGCAGTGCCGCGATCGTGATCGAACGCTTTTCGATGTGCATACGCGCCATTTGCACCAGCAGATAGTCATGGATCACCGGAAGGCGCGGACCCTGGTTACTTTCCGCGTCGGCTTCGTCATCCGAGAAGTTTCGATCAGGTTCGGCCACGGTGCTGAAATAGACCGTCGGCTCGACGAATCCATCGAACTGTGCGGGCGCAACGGTGACGTTGTCGTTCGATTCGACGAACGGCTCGTTCAACGGCTCGCCCTGCGGACGAAGCTGACTCATGGGTTTGGACTCGACATCGGCGATATCCCCAAGAGACGAGAGGTCGAGCGGATCGGGACCGTCCGCGATGGGGAAACCGGCCTGCAAGAAGATTTCTGCGGCGGCCAGGGCCGCGGCATTGACGTCGGCCGCCTTGACCAGGCCGAGGTTGCCGCGCGCGGCGAGCATACCAGACTGTGCCAGCGCGGGGACGGCCTCATCAAACAACTGCGCGAGCTGTTCATCGCTTAAGGCCTCGATGTCCTCGAGGGTGATCGTTGCGTCGGTGCCCGTTTCCTCGAAGAGATGGATGTAGGCATCGACGATGCGAGTGACGAGCGCGACCGGACTGATGGGAAGATCGGACGGGTCGATGCCGCGCTCTTCCACCAGCGCGTGCAGTTTGGCGAGAACGACGGTCGTGAGCGGATCCACCTTGACGTCGTCCACATGTCCGACGCCGGGCGCGTTGGGATCATCATTGGGTATGTTCACGCAACTTTCGACATCACATGAACCGTCGGAACCGATGTCCACGCAAACGGCGAAGTCCGCTCCCACAGGAAGCCCTTCGGCGGTAAAGGTTCCGTCGGCGGACAAGGGAACGGCTTCAATCGGTTGACCGGTCTCGTCCAGCAGAGGATCACCCGCCACATCGAAGAACTCGACGCTCGCCGATTCCGTGTCGAAATCGGGAGGAACGTCCTGGGCCGCGCTTCCATCCACGGTGGATGCGCGCGTGGATTGCTGGTCAAGCACTTTTCCGGAAATTGAACCGTCGTAACCAGAGGCGTCGTTGAGCAGCGTGCTTCCTCCGCCCGTTCCGCCGCCGGAGCCGCCATTGCCGGCACCGCCACCCCCACCCGCCGGATTTCCGCCCGGATTGCAACCCGAGCCAAATAAAGCCGACATGGCAAACGCCAAACTGACAAGGAGCGGAAACGGGGATTTAGAGTTCATTATGGTGATCCTCACTTTGGTTCTCCTGATCCGAAAACACGATGACGCCGATCGCCGCGCCGTCGGCGCCTCATCTTCCGAACCGAATGAAAATGCCAAGAATGGCCTTCGCGGTCCGTGACCCTGCAATCGCGTTTATCGGTCAGTAGTGAATGCGACTTGGACTCAGGAACTCAAAGTCGACGAAATCACCGTTCTTATTGGACACTTTGGCGCGATTACGGGACGATTCCCGGGCGATCGAAGGAAGGCGTGATTGCGCAACCTTAACGGATTCTTTGCCGTGCCTTTATCGACGACGAATCTAATCGGGGATGAAAGGTGGCAACGGTCATAAGCTCCATTCGAAGGAATGAGGCATTCAATGATGAGGACACACGGCACTCTGCGAGCAAGCTTGCCAAATACGACGTGGCGAGGACCTTTGTTGGAGCGATTTGCTTGAGCATTTCCGCTAAGAACATTCTCGTCGTAGAAGACGAACCCGATCTGCGCGAGTTGCTTCAATACCATCTCGAAAAAGAAGGGTATCGATGTCGCTGCGCGGCCGATGGAATCACGGCCATCGACGAAGCCCGTCGCGAACGACCCGATCTGGTCATCCTTGATCGCATGCTTCCGCGCCGCACCGGCGACGACGTGGCCGGGGCATTGCAACACGATGCACGGACAGCCGATGTGCCGATCATCATGCTCACGGCCAAAGCGGAAGAATCGGATCAATTGGTCGGCTTCGCGGTCGGCGCAGCGGATTACGTCACAAAGCCGTTCTCCATGAAAGTCTTGCTCGCCCGAATCGGCGCGATCCTCCGCCGCGAGAGTCCGACTGACATGCGCGCCGCGTCCGACGCTGGTCCGATTCTCATGGATACTGAACGATATTTGGTCACGGTGGATGGCAAACCGGCATCGCTTACGACAACCGAGTTCCGCATCCTCAAGACACTGATGCAAGCTGAGGGGCGCGTGCTGGATCGAAACCAACTCATCGATCTCGTCCTTGGTCCGGCCGTGGCCGTCACCGATCGAACCATTGACGTTCATATTGCGGGGTTGAGAAAAAAGCTGGGGGTCAATGGGGCGGCCTGGGTACAGACTATTCGCGGCGTCGGGTATACCTTCCGCGCTCCGTCCTGACGGGCGAAGCGGCGGAATCAACATGCGAACCGGACGATTTTTTTGGAAACTATTCCTTGGCAACGCCGGTCTTCTGGCGATCGCGCTGGGCGTTTCGGTCTATTTGACCATTCGTGAGTTTGATCGATTTCACGAAAGCGAGTTGACCCCCTATCTCTTTCAACTGGCGGAATCCCTGCGCTTGCAAACCGAAAACCGATTTGATGATTCCCACGCGTCCGAACTCGCATCGATTGCCCGGACGATCGGATCGAATCAAGCGGATCGCGTTCGCATCACTTTTGTCGGGGCCGACGGCCAAGTGCTGGCGGACTCCGACGCCGATCCGAGGGCAATGGAACCGCACAACGATCGACCGGAGATCATCGAGGCCCTGCGAATGGGCATCGGAGAACGCACGCGCTGGTCCACGACAGTATCGCGCACCATGAAATACGTGGCCGTTCGAGTCGGACCCGAAGACCGCCCCGTCGGGGTCGTTCGCGTTGCCATGGGCGTTCGAACGCTGGGCGAACGAACCCGATCACTGTACACGTTGCTGGGACCGATCGGCGCGATCGGATTCCTCGCGTCGATCGGGTTGGCCGTCGGATTGGCGGTTCTGTGGAGCGGGCGCATTCGTCGAATCACCGCCACCGCGCAACGATTATCGCGCGGCGATCTACACTCGCCGATCGACGTGAAGGGACAGGATGAAGTGGCGATGTTGGCGCGTTCACTGGACCGGATGCGCTCGCGGCTCGCCGCGCAAATCGAGACGATTGACCGTCAGCGGAAATCGCTCGACTCTTTGATCGGCCAACTCACCGAGGGCGTCGTGGTCGCCGACGAATCCGGGCGCATCAGCCTGATGAATCCGGCGGCCGCGCGATTCCTGGGCCTGGACGGCCACCGCATTGGACCGCACAACGACGCCCACCCCACGATTGAGCAATGCATTCCCCAGCACGATCTGCAGGAACTTCTGCTTCCATGTCGCGCTGACGGAAAGACAACGGCAACCGAATCGATTCAACCATCGATCTTCAAGGAAGCCCGGCTGACGCTGGCCCATTCAAACGGGATCGTTCATTTGCTTGCGCGTGCGTGCAATATCTCCCTGTCTTCGCCTCGTTTCGGCGGACTCACCGGCGAGGCGGATGCAACGTCCCACGAAGGCCGTCTGCTTGTCTTGACGGATGTTTCGGATCTGACAAAGGCCGTTCGAATGCGCAGCGACTTCGTCGCAAACGCATCGCATGAACTGCGCACCCCCCTGTCGGCCATTCGCGCCGCGGTCGAAACCCTCATGCGCCTGAACCCTTTGGAGGAACCCGATGCTGTGAAGAGATTTCTCGGGATCGTTTCTCGACAAAGCGCGCACCTCGAAGCCATGGTGACTGACCTGCTGGATCTGTCACGCGTGGAATCGCAATCGGCTCGCTTCGAGATGGTGGCAATGTACGTTCAACAAACTGTGGACGAACTGAAAGGGCGATGGGAGGAGTCGCTCCAACAACATGGCATCCGCTGGCGATCCGAGGTGGCGCAGGATTGCTCGACCGTCCAGGCCAATCCCCACTTGCTGAAGCTCGTACTCGACAACCTCGTGGACAACGCGATCAAGTTCACGAATTCCGGTGGTGAAATCGCGGTGACCTGTCGTTGCGGCGACGATCACGTGATCATTGAAGTTGCGGACAGTGGATGCGGAATCGCCAGGGAGCACCTCGAAAGAGTTTTTGAGCGGTTCTTTCAGGTTGCTTCGGATCGCTCCCAGACGGGCAGTCCGGCCGGCGAACGACGTGGCACGGGTCTGGGCTTGTCCATCGTTCGGCATGCCGTCCTGGCGATGGGTGGGACAGTTCGGCTCGAGAGCGAACGGGGCGTGGGCACGCAAGTGTTCGTCAAGCTGCAACGGAAAGCACGGGAGTGAGGCTTCGAGAACACTCCGCCCGACCCTCACTTGGTCTTGGTATTCACCCGTTTCGGTTCGGCGTCGGAAAATCGTCGTACGAAATCAAGACTAGACACCGGCAATAACGGGGGTAAAGCGGCGGGGAGTGGCCGAGTGAGTGACACCCGCTGTCACTTCGAGAAAACTCAAGAAAGCAAGCGAAAAACACCGTTTTCTGTGGCGAAAAATGAACTGGGCAGAGGCGGACTTGAACCGCCGACACACGGATTTTCAGTCCGTTGCTCTACCAACTGAGCTACCTGCCCTATCGGGATTCCTATCTCCTCCATTGACGAATCAACGTCGGATTCACATTTTCCGCTCCGTCATTCGATCGCCAACAACGCAGCAGCACCGTCACTCCGACCGGCTTACTTCACTCCCTTGGCGTGGCGCTCAACAGCACCTCACCGAGATCACCGCAGTAGCACCTGACCATTGCCAACTCGCAACTTCGCAGTGCCTGCCTCATGATTGAAGGTTCGCCACAGCGTTGCCGAGCCGGTGGACGATGCATTCCAGCGTCGCGACGATTGATCTAAGCGCTGAGACCATTCGGCGTCAAATCTAATGCGTAACGAGGTAATTCGTCAAGGACCCGGTGTGGCGACAAGCGACTCGGCGCATTGTCGCAACTCGCTGAGGCGATCGACCAATTGGGGCAACATCTCGGCCACCGCAGACAGTTCCTGTTGGCGTGTCAACTCCTCGATTCGCAAGGCCAGCGCTCGCACCGGTTCGGCGCAAATGTTCGCCGCCGAACCCTTCAGGCTATGCGCGGCCCCCCGCAGTCGGGAGAAATCTCCATCGCGGCAGGCCTCACGAAGATCCGTCACCTGTTGCGGAATCATGTCGAGAAAGGCCGCAATGACTTCTTTCAGCAACGGCATGTCATCCCCGAGGTTCGATAACGCCTGTTCGATATCGAGCGGAGCATCACTATCGATGGTTGGTGGTTTATTGATTTCAGTAGATGTTTCCATCAATTGACTCACGGCCTGAACAGCTTCCAATCGGGGTGACCATTTCGAGACCATCGTCCGAAGCTCCTCAAGCTGAATCGGTTTGGCGATGTAGTCGCTCATGCCGGCCTGGAGGCATTTTTCTCGATCGCCCTTCATGGCGTGCGCCGTCATGGCGATCACGGGCATGTGTTTCCATCGTGCGTTCGCGCGGATGCGCGCGGTCGCCTGATAACCATCCATGACCGGCATCTGCACATCCATGAAGATAAGGTCGAAGTCTCGATCGACCAGGCGGTCCAACGCAATTCGACCATTCTCCGCCTCACAAACCGTGCAGTTCATTTTCTGCAACAGTCCAATTGCGACCTTTCGGTTGACCTGATTGTCCTCCACGAGAAGGACGCGGATGACACGACCGGGCGAAGCAGTGGAGAGGTCGCTAAATGGCGTTGGGCATTGCGCTGTCAAGATCGCTACGACCCCTTGTTTGCGATCCAGCAAATCGACCAGGGCGTTCGCCAGGGAAGATTGCTTGATCGGCTTGGTGAGCCAGGCATGGTTAGCCCTTCCGCTCAATTCGTCGCATTCCTGCCTGTCGCCAAGAGAGCCGAGCATGAGAACGTTTGGATTCCCGAATTCAACGAGGTGACGGCCAACGAGGTGAACAACGGCATTCCCGTCTGGTTCCGGCATATGCGCGTCAAGCAGCACAACATCGTACGGCCGACCCTCGGCCATTGCTGAACGGAGTTGTTCGAGTGCTTCGTTGCCCGATAGCGCCGTTTGTACCGGACACTCCCATGATTCGAATACTCGCTGCAAGGCCCGGCAACATGTTCGATTGTCGTCCACAACGAGAACACGACGATTGGCGAGTAGTGCGATGGCGCGAAGCCTGCGCTCAATACAAGCGATATCGGCCTGCGTTGTCGGAGACGCATGCCTCATGGGCAGTTGAAAGGAAAACGTGCTTCCTCGACCCACTTCGCTTTCAACAGCGATCGATCCGCCCATCATTTCGACAATCTGCCGGCAAATCGTCAGCCCAAGGCCCGTCCCCCCGTATTTGCGCGTCGTCGCGCCGTCGGCCTGGGTGAAGCACTCAAAGATCGCCGTTTTCCGGGCCGAAGGAATTCCGATGCCGGTATCGGAAACAAAGAATCGGATCGTCGATTCGTGCGGACCGGATCGCTCGACACGAGTGCCCAGGACGACTTCGCCTCGTTCTGTGAACTTCATCGCATTGCCGAGCAGGTTGATGAGCACTTGTCGCAATCGATGAGGATCCCCGGTTACGAATCGCGGCGTGGCGGGGGCGACGTCGCAGATCAGTTCCAGGTTCTTTTCCGCCGCGCGGTGAGCGACGGGTTCGATCGCGCGATCCATCGTCGCGATCAGATCAAAGCTCACGGTTTCCAGCTCGAGTTTTCCCGCCTCAATCTTGGAAAGATCGAGAATGTCATTCAGAAGACCCAACAATGAAAATGCACTTTCGCGGACCGTCGTGAGCAACTCTCGTTGCTGCGCAGACAACGCCGTGTCCGACAGGAGTTCCGTCATGCCGATGATGCCGTTCATGGGCGTGCGGATTTCGTGGCTCATGTTGGCCAGGAACTCGCTCTTGGACCTCGAGGCCGCCTCGGCCTCCATCCACGCAGAGCGAGCTTCCCGTTGCGAGACCTCGAGCGCCTCCCGCGACAAAATCAGATCTTCATTGACGGCGCGCGCCCGGTCCAGCGCTGTTCGCATTTCCGCCGAGGACAGGGCCAGGGATCGCTCCAGCGTATACCGGTCCTGATCGGCCTGGGCGTACACTCTGCCCACGCGTTCCAGGAACGCCTGCCAGGCCGCAACGTCTGTCGGAGCAGATTCCACACAGAGACCGGCCCGCTTTAGTTGGCGGCTGAGAAGGGGATGCTCCACCAATCAGATTTCCTGGAAAGTTGTCAGCGTCATGGTCTGGTTGTGCAGCACACACCGTCCCGACACAAACGGTGAGATTTCACCGTAGGAGTAGAACCCAATCTGCCGAGACGCCGAAGGCAACACGTCAAACGTTCCTTCAAGCTCTTCCTCGCTTCGCTCGCCCAGCACCAGTCGTCGACCTACACAACTGATCGCCACCGCGAGGCACGGGCCCGTGGCGCCGCCCGTGCTACGGGCCAGAAGGGCCGACTCGGATGCGCCTTGAACAAGCCGATCGAAATTGGCGCACATGAACTGCGTTCGGCTGCCCTGCGGAATGTCTCCGGCAAACACCATGGAACCCGCGCTCTCATCCACCGCGAGAATCGTACGCACGAGCTTGGAAGTATCGCCGCCGTCCTGCCAGACGGACAATGGGAACAGAAGGGCCGTGGCCGGCAATCCCGTAGCCCGGTCTCCCAGGTACTCTTTGTACAGCGGCAGCGCCGGCTTGCCGTCCAGTTCGTAGAGAATGTTGCCATCTGAACGGGTGGCGACACGCTCCGGTCCGAACACGTCCCATCCCCCTTTCGATCCGTGTCCGATTCGCACGCGATCGCCGTAAAAGCCCACGGCGGATACGACTCCCGTCGCAGGCGCCCCGTCCTTGAGAACCCAGGTTTGCTGGAACCGGCTGCCGTCGCCGGCCAATCCGCCCGTGACGACGACCGATTCAGGCAATCCGGAATTCAGCCCTCGAACCAACTCGCTGCCATTGACAGAGAGTCCATCGGAAAGCACGAAGACTCCGCAAAGCGAGCGTTGCGCTAGTTGCCGGGCAAGCGATTCTCCGGCGGCAAACGACTCCTCGCGCGAGCGGACCGTCGTCGCCGCGGTTGCGATGCGGGTTTGCTCGAATCGATGAACAGCGACGACGAGGCTGTCATCGTGCAGCGTCGATTCATGGATTTCTCCGGCCGTGGAACATCCAAGAAAATGAGACTTGGGATATTGGCGACGCAATTCCTTGATCGCGGAACCATCTTGAAGGTATTGCGGTGCTCCGAATACCAGCACGAGCGTCCGATCCGAATCCAGGTCCGGAAGCTCGCGCGGAGACCATCCGCGCGCGGGATGGTACGTCATGGTTTCGAGTGCGGTGCATGCGACGTTTGAAGGCATAACGCATTCTCCATCTAAGGCCGCCTACGTTACGGAAAACGACTTGCGAATCGGCTCTGATTCATTCGAGGGCTGAACACAGAGCGCCGCGGGTGGTTTCTTTCACCGACGTTTGCTTGAAAACTATCGGGAATCTCCTCGCGACAAAATAGCTGGCGGGACGGAATCTACGGTGACGCTTTCATGGTTGCCCACGCGCCCGATAACATGGTCAAGAGGCGAAAAAGTGAATCGGCTTCGGGCACAACCACCGCAATTTGATCGGACCTGATCGCGCCGATCGTTGGCTGCGAAACAGTTTTGCTTTCCCGGCGACGCGTATTGGCGTTTACAATTCACCTTCTTGAGATCATCATGTCATCAAGCGACGTCGGTTTATCGCCGCTACGCTGGAATTGGAATGGTCACGCCTTCGAGGAATTCGTTCGCATGGATATGATCGTTGTGATGAAGGCGTCGGCAACAACGGACGACATCCGCCGCACCATCGAGCGCATCAGCGAGCTCGGTTTCACACCTCACCTGTCGAAAGGTGAATCGCGGACGATTATCGGCGCGATCGGCGAACCCGGCATCGACACCAAGCAACAACTCGAACAACTTCCGGGCGTCGATGACGTGATGGCGGTCAGCCAGCCGTACAAACTCGCGTCGCGCGAGTTTCACGAAGCGGACACGATCTTCGACATTCGAGGCGTGCGCATTGGAGGGGGCAACGTCAATATCATCGCCGGTCCCTGCGCGATTGAAAGTCGCGAAGTGCTGTTTTCCGTGGGGCGAGCGGTGAAGAAGGCAGGCGCCTCCATCCTTCGCGGCGGCGCGTTCAAGCCACGAACCTCACCATACTCGTTTTCAGGCATGGGTCGTGAAGGACTGGAACTTCTGAAGGAAGCCGGAGCCGAACTGGATATGCCGACCATTACCGAGGTCATGGACCCGCGCGATGTTGCGGCCGTCTACGACTTTGCCGATATGTTCCAGATCGGCGCACGCAACATGCAGAACTTCAATTTATTGCTGGAAGTGGGCAAGACCGACAAGCCGGTGTTCATCAAGAGGGGACTCGCCGCGTCGATCAGTGAGTTGCTTATGTCAGCGGAGTACGTTCTAAGCCAGGGCAACCACCGCGTGGTGTTGTGCGAGCGGGGAATCCGCACCTTCGCCGACGAAGTTCGATTCACTTTCGACGTGTCGGCCGTTCCCGTTATCCAGGAGCGGTCGCATTTGCCGGTGTTTGTCGATCCCTCGCACGCGGCGGGTAAGCGCGACTTGGTTCCGCCGCTCGCTTTGGCCGGCATCGCGGCGGGAGCACAGGGAGCGATCATCGAAGTACACAGTTGTCCGGATCGAGCCCTTTGCGACGGCCCACAGGCGGTGCTTCCCAATAACTTCGTTGCGCTCATGGAAAAGATCGCCCAGATCGCGGAGATTGTCGGGCACCGGGTTGCAACTCTCACTCCCAATGGGCAGCGGACGAACCGGACTTCAGTAAAACGCGACAACATCTGACGAACACGAGAATGTCGCTGGACGCAATGCGCAACGTCCGCGTAACGGCCCGCTTTCGTGGGTGAGTGTTACGGCGTAATCGCGTGCGTGCGCGCGAGCCGAACGCGAGAAGCGCGGTATAATGCTGCTTTGGACGCGCAATGCTGATGTCGCGAATCGTAGCAAAGCGCAGTGGAGCCGCTGATGATCCGGGCCTTCTTCATTCTGGTCATTGTTGCGTTGGTTGGCACTGGTGGCTACGCGGGGATCCGCGCTTTGTCGCGGAATGAACCTTCCGTGACCTACAAGACCGTGAAGGCGACTCGTGGCACGCTGGTCTCCACGGTGACTGCCACGGGCAACCTCGAACCGCTGGTCAAGGTGCTCGTAGGTTCGCAGGTGAGCGGAACCGTCACGAAGTGGTTCGCGGACTTCAATCAGAAAGTCGAGCAGGGCTTTGTGCTGGCGCGCATCGATCAGGATCGGTTTAAGGCAACGCTCGAGCAACGACAAGCCGCCGCCAAGGCCGCCAGGGCGCGCGTCGAAGAGGCACGCGCGATTCTGGCCGACGCGACCCTCAAGCGAAATCACGCCGAAGAAAACTTTAAGGTTCGAGCGGCAACCGATCTGGAACTTGCGGAGGCACGTGTGGCAGAGCAACAGGCCGAGGCGTCGCTTCACGCCACTGAGGCCGAAGTCGAGCGCGCCGAGGCCGAAGCGCGACTTGCCGCCGTAGAGCTGGACAAGACCGTCATCCGTTCGCCGATCGACGGGGTGGTGATTTCGCGAAACATCGACGAGGGGCAGACGGTGGCCGCGTCGCTTCAGGCGCCGACGCTGTTCACCATTGCCAATGATCTCGCCAAGATGCAGGTGAACGCCGCCGTGAGCGAAACCGACATCGGCAAGGTTCACGAAGGCGGCGTCGCGGAGTTTCGTGTCGATGCCTATCCGGACCGGAGGTTCCACGGCACGGTGTCGCAGGTGCGCTACGCCGAGACGATCGTGGACAACGTCGTGACTTATACGACCTTGATCTACGTCGACAATCCTGACCTCGCGCTGCGCCCGGGGATGACCGCGACCATCTCTTTCGAAGTGGCCCGTGTCGAAGACGCATTGCTCGTTCCGAATGCGGCAATGCGTTTTAATCCATCAGCGGAACCGGCGAGCATCGATTGGCGCCGTCCGGGTCGGGCGCGCCCCATGCAGCCGCGCGTCTACAAGCTGGAGGGTGGACAACCCGTCGAAGTGTCCATTGAACCCGGATTGAATGATGGCTCTTTCACCGAGATTCGGGGAGGTGAGCTACGCGAAAACGATCTTGTCATCATTGAGCAGTCCCGTGATCCTCGATCACGCGGCGCCGCCGCAAGAGCGCCGAGGTTTCCGGGATGAGCAGCGATCTGATCGACATTCGTGACGCGTGGAAGATTTACCACGTGGGTGAGGTTCAAGTGCCCGCCGTGCGTGGAGTGTCCTTGAAATTGTCGCAAGGGGAGTTTGTTGCGATTACCGGATCAAGTGGTTCCGGCAAATCGACTTTTATGCATCTGCTGGGGTGCCTCGATCGCCTTTCGTCGGGAAGATACGAATTTGAACGTCAGCCCGTCCAGGAACTGACTCGAACGGAGCTTGCGCGACTGCGCAACCGCAGGATCGGCTTCGTGTTTCAAAGTTTCAATCTGCTGTCGAGAACCACGATCGTCGACAATGTCGCGCTGCCTCTGATCTATCAGGGAGTGCATCGGAAGGAACGACGACGCCGCGCCTCGGAATGGCTGGAGCGCGTCGGGCTTGGCGATCGCCTGAAGCACCATACGAATCAGCTTTCCGGCGGCCAGCAGCAGCGCGTCGCCATTGCGCGAGCGCTGGTTACGAATCCCGCGATGATTCTCGCCGACGAACCCACGGGCAATCTCGACACAAAAACCAGCAATGAGATCATGACGCTGTTCCAACAATTGAATCGCGATGACGGCATCACCGTTGTGGTGGTCACGCACGAGTCGGACATCGCGGCCTTTGCCCGCCGCCATGTCATGTTTCGTGACGGCGTGATTGTCAGCGATGAACTAAAAGCAACCGCGGCCTGAAGACATGAATCCGCTCACGATCATCTCGGAATCGCTACGAAGTCTTGGCAAGAACAAAGTGCGGACTGCGTTGTCGGTCCTGGGCATTGTGATCGGGATCGCCGCGGTCATCACCATGGTCGCCGTCGGCGAGGGCGCGCAGCGCCGCGTGGAGCGGGAAATCGCCACGCTGGGCGACGACTGGATCATGGTCATGTACTGGGGCGTGCAGCGCGGCGGCGCCCGCCGGCAGCAAGGTCTCCCGCCGAATCTGACCAGCGAGGACGCGGATGCTATCAATCGTGAATGCTCCACTGTCCGCGCCGCCACACCAGTGAATCGCATCAGCTTTCAAGTGAGCTCAGGTTTCGGGGACTACCAGACTTCCGTTCATGGAACTCGCCCAGCCTACTTCGACATTCGCCGCTGGGAAGTCATTGAAGGCCGCGCGTTCAATGCCGACGACTTGCGCATGCTCGGCAAGGTATGTTGCATCGGCATGACGGCCTCGAAGGAGCTTTTCGGTTCGATGAACCCCGTCGGGCAAACGGTACGTATCAATCGCGTGGCGTTTGAAGTGATCGGACTGCTCGGACCCAAAGGCATTGGAAGTGACGGTCGGGATAATGACGATGTCATCCTTGCACCCTTCACGTCGTTTGAACGGTATCTCTCCGGAAGGGAATCATCTGGCACGCTGATGGCGGCCGCGCGGCACGATGTCGAACCGGCCTTCGCCAAACAGCAAATCCGCGATCTGCTTCGCCAGCGACATCGCCTGGCCGATGATGAAGACGACGATTTTCGCATTTCCGATCGCTCGCTTGCTATGCAGGCCAACGCGGAAGCCTCCAGGACGTTCAACACGCTGCTCACAATGATCGCCTCGATCTCCCTACTGGTCGGCGGCGTGGGCATCATGAACATCATGCTCGTCTCGGTGACCGAGCGTACGCGCGAAATCGGCCTGCGGATGGCGATCGGCGCGGATGGGTATCACATTCTCGTTCAGTTCCTTTGTGAAGCGATCGTGCTGTGCAGTCTCGGCGGTATGCTTGGGTTTGCGCTTGGCTGGGCCGTTTCCCTTTTTATTTCCGCCAACTATGACGGATGGGATACCGTGGTTTCTTATTGGATGGCCGGATTGGCGATCGCGTTCGCTACGACGGTCGGCATGTTTTTTGGATTCTATCCCGCCTGGCGTGCCAGCCGACTCGACCCCATTGATGCATTGCGTTACGAATGACCGCCCGAATCCGAATCATGGCGGCTTTGGCCTAGCGTCGCCGACTTGGGATCAGCTCCGTCACCGTCAATCACACCAGTTTTCGGCCAATTCCCGCGTCCAACGAAAGCAGATTTGTTTGCTGGTCCTTTCTCGTTTCGAGTTGAAAGCGTTAGGTGTGATTGACGTGACGCTCCGCCACGTGGTCAAACGCCTGGTTGGGACGTAGCGAATGCTGACGTTCGATGAAGTCGAGCGCATGCGTCATCGCACGCCGGAACTGATCCGCGACCCACACAGGCAGACCGGATGTGCAAAAGATCGAGGCACCTCTAAATCAACGGGCTCCCAACGTATCCATGTTTATACGCCGGGTTCCTTTGGCCGCCCCCGCCCCGTCGCACCCGGCGAAACCGACTGCGCGTCAGGTATTCATGTTATTCGGGGCGACACGCGTCGAAAGTAAACCACGACCTACTGTTCCACCGCCAACACCCACGTCAACGGTAACATTTCCCTTCCGCTGGGGCGCGAAAGGAGTCGAAGATGCGGCCTAGACGCAGCACTCCTCCGTACCCGCTTTCTCACTTTCGATTCCAAGGTCCGAGCTTTCGCCATGGGTACGCCCCGTTGACCCGTGGGCGAACGGACGCGGCGGGTGGTACCGGCGTACGCCTCGCTTGCCCCGTTGGCCACGCGCGGCGTTGGGGCGCGTTTGGGGGCGAAGGAGCCGGACCGACGGACTGGTTGGGAGGTCGTGGATTGAACAAAGGCGTGAAAGCCGTGCTGCCGCGATGAAGCGGTTGGCGTGAACTGATGGTGCGAGCGAACTCGAAAACGAAGCGGAGATCTGACGGTGTTCGCAGCGTCTGCGTTCACGATATCCGTCCCTCGCCGGAAAACACCCGTCTTTACCGGCCCGTTGATCACACCGATCCCGACGTTATCGCCCTGGCCGAGAGCATCCGCGAACACGGCGTCCGCGAACCATTGGTGATCACTGAGGATGGCTACCTCCTCTCCGGCCACCGACGCTTGACGGCCGCTCGAATGGCCGGCCTGGAGGCCGTTCCCTGTCGCGTGGAACCCATCCGTCACGCCGATTGCGATCAAGACGAGATTCTCCGCCTGCTGCGGGAATTCAACCGCCAGCGGGTTAAGAGTGTCGACGAATTACTCCGTGAGGAGGTCGTTTCGGCTGATCCCGACGCCGCCTACGCCAATCTGCTGGCCCATCGGCGCCGGCTGTCAGACATGTCTGACAACGCGCTCGAGATGCTTGATCTGCCGGAAGCACGGACCCGCAGGCGGATCAGCGCCCGCAAATTGGAAATGCTCGACGCCGTCCTCCAGGTGATCAGGGAGCGGCGGGAGTACTGGCCACTCTCCGACCGACAGGTTCACTACGTCTTGCTCAACAACCCGCCCCTGCGCAATACCGCCAGGCCCGAATCCCGGTATGCCAACGATCGGGCGAGTTACGGGGACCTGTGCGATCTGCTCACCCGCGCCCGGCTTGCCGGGTACATCCCCTGGAGTGCGATCTCGGACGACACTCGACCGACCACTCATTGGCGGTGCTATCCCAACGTCCAGGACTTCATTCGGCAGGAACTCGATGGGTTGTTCAAGGATTACGCTCGCGACCTGCTGCGTTCGCAGCCCAATCACATCGAGATCGTCGCCGAGAAGTTGACGGTGCGCAGCATCGTTCAACGGGTGGCCAGCAAGTACTGCCTGCCGGTGCTCATTGGGCGCGGCTACTGCTCGATCACTCCCCGCTACGAAATGGCCATGCGCTTTGAACGCAGCGGGAAGGACCAATTGATCGTTTTGATATTGAGCGACTTCGATCCCGACGGCGAGGCGATCGCGGAATCCTTCGCGCGGTCGATGCGCGATGACTTCGAGATTGATGAGCTGGTTCCGATCAAGGTGGCCCTGACCGCCGACCAGGTGAAAGAACTGGGCCTGGCGCCCTCGATGGAGGCGAAGAAGGGTTCCAGCCAATACGAGAAGTTTGCGCGCCAGCATGGGACCAACGTGTTCGAGCTGGAAGCCGTGCCGCCGGACGAACTTCAGCGATTGCTGACCGAGGCGATCGAGGGAGTGATCGAAGTGGAATCTTGGAACAGTGAGATTGAACTGGAGCGCAAAGACGCCGCCAGCCTCGAGGAAGCCCGACAGCGGGCGAGCCTGGCGCTGGCTGGCATGACGAAGGAGATCAAATCATGAAACTCGAGTCCATCCCAATCGGTGACATCCGGGAGTACGAACACAATCCGCGTGTCAACGACAACGCCGTCGGGCCGGTGGCGGAGTCCATCCGGAATTACGGCTTCAAGGTGCCGGTGATCGTCGACGCCGACAACGTCGTGATTGCCGGACACACGAGAGTGCTGGCGGCGAAGCGGCTCGGCCTGACCGAAGTGCCGGCCATCCGCGCTGACGACCTGACGCCTCAGCAGGTGCGAGCCTTCCGGGTCGCGGACAACAAGCTCCACGAACTCTCTGCGTGGAACATCGAACTGCTGAGCATGGAACTCGGTGAACTCAAGGCGCTCGACGTTGATTTGAATGCGCTCGGCTTCAACGACGACGAGCTGGCCAAACTCTTCGGCACCGACTTGACCGACGGGCTGTGCGATCCCGACGACGTTCCCGAACCGCCGGACAAAGCGGTCACCCAACGTGGCGACTTGTGGGTGTTGGGCGAACATCGCTTGCTTTGCGGTGACAGCAGCAGCACCGCTGACGTCGATCGATTGCTCGACGGCGCTCCGATCCACCTGGTGAACACCGATCCGCCTTACAACGTCAGAGTCGAGCCGCGCAGCAACAACGCCATCGCCGCGGGGTTGAGTTCGTTCGAAGCGACGAGTTCATCGTCTGGCGCAAAGCGCGGCGGACTGACGCATCACCAGGGCTTTGACCTCAAGCGCGGCCATTCCAAGGCGAAAAAGACGACGCAGAAGCTGAGACCAAAGGATAGACCACTGGCCAACGACTTCGTTTCGGATGAAGCGTTTGACAAGCTGCTCCACGCCTGGTTCGGGAACATCGCGCGGGTTCTTCTGCCCGGGCGGGGCTTCTACATCTGGGGCGGCTACGCCAATTGCGGGAACTACCCGCCGGTGCTCAAGACTGGCGGACTCTACTTCTCGCAAGCGGTGATCTGGGTGAAGGAGCATCCGGTTCTCACTCGCAAGGACTTCATGGGCAACCATGAGTGGTGTTTCTACGGCTGGCGGGAGGGCGCGGCGCATCTCTTCCTCGGTCCCAACAACGTGCCGGACGTCTGGAGCATCAAGAAAGTCAGTCCGCAATCGATGATCCACCTGACCGAAAAGCCGGTCGAACTCGCGGTTCGCGCGATGCAGCACTCGTCGCGTGCTGGCGAGAACGTGCTCGATCTGTTCGGTGGCAGCGGCTCCACTTTGATCGCCGCCGAGCAGACAGGCCGCCGCGCGTTCCTCATGGAACTCGATCCGCTCTACTGCGACGTCATCGTCCAGCGCTTTGAGAAGTTCTCGGGGAAGAAGGCAAAGCGTGTAGCAGCCGATCGTGGAAACGCTGTGGCCGAAGAGGAAGCCCCGGCAGCCGCCGAGGCTTCATTGGAGGGCTCGTGATGGACGGCTCTTTACTTGCCTGCGTACTGAAACATTCCGCGATCAACTTTCTTGAATCGCGAGTCGCCGCCCTTGTCGCGCTCCTCGCGATGCATCGCGGCGTAGAGCGTAGCGTGCGGCGTCTTGCCGCCGGGGCTGGTCCAGAGGTTCTGCTCGGCCATCGCGGCGATGAGTTCCGCAGCTCGCATGGGCTTACTCGCCTTGGCCAATACCTGGGCCGCCGCGTCCAGCGCGCCCACGCGCTTGGGCTTCGCTTCGCGCTTCGGGGCCTTGGCGCTCTTGGTGCTCGCTTGGGGCTGGGTTGCCTTGGTCGTCGCCGCGCCCTTGCCCTTCGCCGTCTTCTTCGTTCCTACCGCCTTCGTCTTGGTGGTCTTGCTCTTGGTCATCATCATTCTCCTATTCCAAGGTTCTACCGCGTCCACGCGACGCGGCGTTGTTCACATCTGCTGCGGGTCGTACGTGAAATCCGCCAGCCCTTCACAGAGCAGGTCGACGATCATTTGTTCGACCTCCGTCGTCGGGCGAACGTCCCATCCGCGATCGAAGCTGACCACGATCCTGCGGTCCTCGATTCGCCGAAGGCTCAACTTCGAGATGCGGCTCTTTTCCAGTTCGTAGTCGTCGCAGGTCGCGTGTTGGGGGAAGACCATCGCGTCGAAGCGGTGGCCGCCCATCGTGCCCGTCACCCACGAACCCGCGCCCGCCCAGGCGCGTCGCTCGATCTTGGTGACCTTGAAGGTCTCCATCAGCTCCATCGCCGCGTCGATGGGTTCTTGTTTCTCTTGGTCGGTCGTCGACATGTTCATCTCCTTCGTTCTTGGTACGCCCCATGCGTACCCGTCCATGAGGGCAGGTTCGTCGAACACAATCAAGGGAATAATCCGCTGTTTTTTGGAATGTTTCGCCCCTTCAGCGATACCGAACGGAGCGCGGCATGATCGAACAACTCGATGCATCCACGCCGGACCCCATCAAGCCGCGCCTGACGACGGTGACCTTCGAACGTCCGCGCTGTCCGCAATGCGGGGGTGTTCAATTGCACAAGTACCGCTCGCTTCGCGACCAGGGCGACGGCAGCGCCCTCTGGTGGGTGCTGTGTTCCTGCGGACACCGATTCCGCGTCCTGCTGGAATGATGACAAAAAAAATCCATGTCGTTTCCATAGTATGGAACAGCACCAGAAATGAGTGCCTAGGATGGAGCAGCAGATGGGCGATGGCGCTGTGCCCGACGCCGCTGTTTCCGCTCTGGGTGGGTACCCGACAATTCAATGCTGAGTCGCGTCAGCGTAAACAGCTTCCGGGCCACGCGACCAAGGGTTGATCGCACGCTTCCCACGAACACAAGCGGCGACAGGCGAGTCTACGGCCTTGTGAAGCCAACGACTCGTAAGCGAAGTTTGGCTGCGGTGAGAGTGGCGACGAACCGACCGCATCCTAATCGCCCCGATGGGTGAAAGACTGGAATCGGGAAAGAATCGTCCAGTCCGTGCTGCGCGGGCCTCGTCTCAAAAGGCAAGCAACACTGCACGATTTACCGGCGAAGCCGGGGGTCGTGCGCGCCTAACCTGAACTCAAAGGCAAACTGTGGTGGAAAGCCAATCATTCAACGACGTAGGCGGCAGCGCTTGGGAGCGAAGCGGGAGCAAAGCGTGCAACGCAAACGCTTGCGACCGCGAGCAAGCGAACAAGGTTGTCAACGGCGGGGCAACGAACCGATTGGAGCTCAACAAGCCACGACACAATCGTTCCCGAACACGATGATCCGTGACGCTGCGCTCACTCGCTGTCGAAAGGTCATCCCAATTACTGTTCCATGGGCTGGAACGGTCGAACAAGCGGCAGGATAGAATGGATCAGGAAAGGAGTCCGAGACCATGCCCACAAGACCTGCTCGACATGAAGCGGCGCAGCGCGTCGACTCGTCCCTGCAACGACACGCAGGACGTCCGTCGCCCCGTGCTCGCGGCTACACGCGGGGCTGGGAACGACTCGCCCGCAGGGTCCTGGCTCACCGGCCCTGTTGCGCCGATCCATTCGGAGTACACGCTGCCGTCGGTACTCGCGTGCCCGCCGGTTGCGTCGATCACATCGTGCCGCTTCGTCGAGGCGGAACGAACGACGAGTCCAACCTCCAACCGCTTTGCCATTCCTGTCATTCGCGCAAGACGGTGCATTGCGACGGAGGATTCGGAAAGTGCCGGAGCGTGGCACTGACCGGTAGCCGGTCAAAAAGTAGCCAGAATGGGGTTGGATACCACGGGCCACCGGCGCACAAAATATCGAGGGTTTTGGTATAGGGGGGATAGGCCTCAAAACCGCAGCCTGGAGTTCGAATCATGGGACGACGAGGACCCGCACCCACGCCGACGGCTGTTCTGAAGCTGCGCGGCAGCACCCTGGTCTCCAAGAAACGATTGGCGAGTGAAGTCCAGGGCCCTCACGGTTTGCCGCAATGTCCCGACTGGCTCGTCGATGATGCCAGGACCATGTGGGATCACCTGATTCCCATGCTGGAAGGCATGGGTGTCCTGACTCGCATCGACGGCAACGCGCTCGCCCGTTACTGCCGACTCTGGAGTCGCTGGCGCAAGGTCGAAGAGTACCTGGACAAGCACGGCGACATGTACCCCCTCAAGGACGAGCAGGGCCGGGTTCGTTGCGTGCAGCAGTGGCCGCAGGTCTCGATTGCCGCCAAGCTCTCCCAGCAGCTCACGAGGCTGAAACAGGAGTTCGGGATGACGCCTTCAGCGCGGTCACGAGTGGTGGTTTCCTGTTCCGAACGCCAAAGCGCCACGAACAAGAGCCGGTACTTCCATGAAAGCGCCTGACACGACTTCCAGAAAACGCACGTCGTCACGAAGTTCGGTGACCGATCTGGATTCCCTGATCCGTTCGATTCCCGGTTACGATCCATTCGCCGCGACGCAGAAGGGACGCTTCGACGCCGACGGGGCACTTCGGGCGATTGGCTTCTTTCGCGACTGTCTGACCTTCACCGCCGGGGAGTGGATGGGCAGCCCCTTTGTTCTCCAGCCCTGGCAGCAGGCGATCGTGGCCAATCTCTTCGGATGGAAGCGGCCCGACGGGCGAAGGCGCTACCGCGAAGCCTTCATTTACGTTCCCCGCAAGAACGGCAAGAGTGAACTGGCCGGAGGATTGGGCTGCCTGCTCACCTTTGCCGATCGGGAACCGGGGGCGCAGGTGTACTGTGCGGCCGCGGACCGGGAACAGGCGCGATTGGTCTTCAACGCCGCCCGAGCGATGGTATCGGCCGAGCCGGAACTGGAGACTCGAGGACGCATGTATACGCACTCCATCATGGTCGAATCGACCGGCAGCGTGCTGAAGGTCGTTTCCGCCGAGGCCTATTCGAAGCACGGCATCAACGCCCACGGGATCATCATCGATGAACTGCACGCCCAGCCCAATCGGGAACTGGTCGACGTGCTCACCACCTCCACCGGCGCCCGTCGCCAGCCGCTGATCGTCTACATCACCACGGCGGACTTTGACCATGAATCGATCTGCAACGAGAAGTACGACTATGCCTGCAAGGTGCGGGATGGGATCATCGACGATCCCGCTTTTCTGCCGGTGATCTACGAAGCGCCCGGGGATGCCGACTGGACGGATCCGGCGGTGTGGGCGGTGGCCAACCCCAACCTGAACGTCTCGGTCAGTTGTGAGTACCTGGAACGGGAGTGTCGGCGCGCGCAGGAGACGCCGACCTATGAGAACACGTTCAAACGCCTGCACCTGAACATGAAAACGCAGCAGGACGTGCGCTGGTTGTCGTTGGAGACGTGGGACGCCTGCGGTGAAGCGATCGAGGAAGCCGATCTCAATGGTTGTTCCTGCTGGGCGGGGCTGGACCTCTCCACCACCACCGACCTGAGCGCGCTGGTGCTGCTGTTCAAGGACCGCGACGGCGGCGTCACTGTGCGACCTTGGTTCTGGATTCCGGCGGACAACGCCCGCAAGCGCGAACTCCGCGATCGCGTGCCCTATGAAACGTGGGCGCGGCAGGGATTGGTCGAGATGACGCCGGGCAATGTCATCGATTACGAGTGCATTCGGGAGCGGATCAATGAATTGGCGCGGCGCTTTCAGATCGAGGAGATCGCCGTCGATCCGTGGAATGCCACGCAGCTGGCGCTTCAGCTTCAGAACGACGGGTTCAAGGTGATCGTCTTCGGCCAGGGCTACAAGGACATGACCGCGCCCACGAAAGAATGGGAGAAGCTGGTGCTGTCGGGCAAACTGCGACATGGGGGTAACCCGGTGTTGCGCTGGATGGCCGGTCATGTGGCCGTGGAGATGGACGCGGCGGGGAACCTGAAGCCGAGCAAGAAGAAGTCGCCGGAGCGCAACAACGTCGTAGGCGTCCCGCCGCTGAGGGAACTGGGGCTCATGAATGGCGACGCAGATAGTCCCTGCGCCGCGTAACCCTAACAGCCTGTTGAAGAAGGCTCCGTTGTCATGCGGCGTGTGAGGCCTGGTCGCGGAGATCAGGGATCGGCCCCGAGCCGAGGCACATGACGCGCGTCTAAAGGAACCACCGTACACCATTCCCAAGCCGCGTGAACCGCCGCGCACCATTCCCAAGCCGCATGAACCACCGCGACAGCGCGCGGGCGCAGGCCCGCAGGCCTCCCTGCAGCGCCTTGGGCGTGCCCATGTTGAACAACGCGCGCATCATCACCCCGAGATTCCTGGCCGCAACGTACATCAGGTAGCGTTTGAAGACGTTGATCAGTCCGCGAAGCCGACTGCGCCGCGCTCCGCCCGTCTCACACACATGCGCAAAACTCCGCTCCGTGTATTCACTGCGAAGCCGGCCCAGTTGTTTCCCGCGCTTTCCGCGAACCCGACGACGATTCCTATAGACCGCCCGCTTCTCTTCCTCAGGCTTGTCCGTCCAGCGACGACTATGTCGATTGTCTCGCTCGCGTATGTAAGTGCGAATGCCATAGTTCTCACACCAAGTCACACACCCATTGCTGTGATAGCCCTTGTCCGCCGCCACCTCCCGAATCTCCGCTTCGCTCCCCGACAACACCAGGTTCGTCTACGCGACGGCCAACGTCCGGGGCAGCGTGGCCGTGTCCCCCGCGTCGCCCGGATACACCGCCGCCGCCAGGATCATGTCCGTCTCCAGGTCCACCGCGTGCTCGGTCTTGTACGCCAGGTGCGTCGTCCCGTCCTTCATCTTCGCGATCCGGGCGTCCGGATCGTGCGGATTGTACCAGTCGTCGTTGCCGACCTTCTTGTCCTTGCGCTTCCGGTCGAACTGGCGGATGTCCTCATCGCCGGGATCGTCAATGCCTTCCTCGGCCATCAGCTTCTTGACGTATGCCTTCCAGTCATCGCCGCTGTCACGCCGCACGGTGCTCTTCATCGCCGCTTCCGCCTCGATCAGCGTCGAGTCCACCGCCGTGCTCTTGCCTTTCAAGAGCTTCTTGTCATAGGCCATGCCCAAAACCTTCGCGAACACCTGCTCGTGAATCGACAGCGGAAGACGCTTGCGGATCACCGTCAGCGACGAATGCTCCGGCGTCGGATCGGTGATCTCATAACCCAGGAAGCTCTGCAACGAACGGCTGTCGCTGCAACGCCAGGCGATCGCACACTGCGAGTCCAGACCCTCGAAATAGCCCACGAACAGCATCCGGAAGTACACCCCCGGCGGAATCCCCGGACGACCCACGCCGTCCGCGTAGTACGGCCGGCACAACTCCTCGGCGTACTCGTCGAATTGCCCCTCCGCCAGTAGCCGATTGAGCTTCTGGTAGAAAGGATGACCCGGTGACCGCGGCAGATTCGTCGTCGCCACCAGCAACGACTGCAGCTCCCGCCTTCGTTTTCCAAGCGCCATGATCCGTCCTCGTCCCTGAGTTTGCCAATGGTTCCGTCAACGCGCCCATCATGATATCATGGTCGTCAAGCCCCTTTTTCAACAGGCTGCTAGGCACTCGAGCCGCCGGCTTGGAGGACTGGGTGCCCGCTGGTTGGGGCGTAAGCAATATCAGTGACAGTGGCATATACGACGTGGTCAACGGTAAGGTAAAATGGATCTTCTTCGACGGCAACGCTCGCACGGTGAGCTACGTAGCGACACCCCCGGACAGTCAAACGGGCGAGGTTTGTTTTGCCGGCATCATCAACTTCGACGGCGGAATAGACCAGCCCGTTGACGGCGACCGTTGCAACTGTGGGTATGGAGACTCAGGCTGCGACAGCGACGTCGACCTGACTGACTACCGTACTTTTTCGGCGTGCATGCGCGGCCCAGGAGCGAATGTGCCGCCAGGCTGTGAACTATTCGACCGGAACACGAACGGTTCGGTTGACCTGTCTGACTTCGGGTTGCTCCAAACAGCATTCTCGCCGCCAGATGCACCGTAGCTGGGTAAGCGCCCACCAGCGCCGTTGTTTACGAGGCATTTTTCCTGTCATACGTGTTGATTCGCTTATGACGCGCGATCAGTTGCTTGGGCAAGCCTCGTCTACCAGATTCTACGAAATCCGCCGTGTGGCGGGAGCGGGTCGAGCGGTTCACTCAATTCGGGCTGGCGGTCGCCCTGTTCTGCGGTAAGCGTTCGGCCAACCACATCGTCAATTCGGTGAGCCGCCGCGAGCGAGAACATGTCTCCGTGGTGTCATTTATCAGATGAGAACGGTTCTCATCTGATTAATGACAGTTGGTTGGCCGTCCGATCCGTCAACACTCGGAACTTGCGAGCCGCCCGGCATGCAACCGCCAAGCATCACCAGCAACAACAGAACACCCTCAACATGCATGCGATTCATTTGCATCCCCCGGGAAGAAACAAGACGCGACGGCACGTCCGTTCGTGCGCATTTCAACTCTAACCAGTATCAACCGCGTGCGAGCAAGTCCGTCGCCCCACCGGTTGAAATTCGCCCCACGAGCAGCGTGCCCGCGACAATGATCGAAAGCCCCAGGATGCCCACGCCCCACTCCGACATCGTGGGAACCGGGGGGGTGATCTCAAACGTCCCCATCCCCGCGACGGGTTCAGGAACGCCGGCGAGTCCCAGGGTGCTCGCGCCGTCGATCGCGAAATCGACTTTGATTTGATGAAAGCCTTCATTCATTCCGACGGTTTCAACGACCACTGTGCCGAGCATCACGCTCGTACCGACAGACGCCGGGTTGTTTCCGCCTACGAAGACATCCTGAGAATACAGGCCATTATCGTAAGTGACTGGTGTCACGTTGGCGAAAGCCGAAAACCATGAGACGCTGTAGACAAATGAGATATTGGTTGCGGTATCCGCCCCGATGACGATGTCTGCCGTGTTGAATCCCCCAGGAGCATCGGCCGATACCGTCACGTCAAAGCTAATCGGTGTACCAGACGGCACGACCGAGGGTCCATTCGGCGAGAACGTCACGGTTCCACCAAACGCGGTCGCGGCCGCTCCCAGCCAAGCCGCGGCCAAGCGAAAATGGCTGGCTGTTAAGGGTGCGATTGGCTTCATCTCCCAGTATTCCTTCCTGACAATGCCGCTGGACCGATTCAACGATTGCCGGTAAAACTGTTGAGCAGTTCTCGGGTATCGGTGAGATCCACATCCGAATCCCCATCGGTGTCCCAGTGTATGCATGCGGCGCTTGCGGGCTGTGCCGGAGCTCCCAGGCACAAACGAAATTCGCGGTAATCAGCCAGGTCTACATCACCATCACATTCCACGTCGGCGGTGACGCATTGCACAACAAATGTCGCTGATCCACTCAGTGCATCCCGCAGATCACCGCGACTGAGCTTGCTGATGCCACCATCCTTGACGCTGTTGATCTCCACCGTGTAGCTCCCTTCGGCCAACCCAGCGGTAGAAACAGTGATCGTTCCTAGTTTTAGACTCGCCCCGACGTTCGAAGGGTTGTTTCCTCCTACAAAGACATCGTGAACATAGAATCCCAGTCCAACGACAGGCGTCGTTTTATTCTGGAAAGCCGCATCCCACTCCGGTGAATACTCAAAGCTGATTCCGCTTCCATCGGACGCGCCGATGACGACGTCGGCGGCGTCAAAGCTGGTCAGCGAGCCGACGTTGACAAAAACGTCAAAGGCGACGCCGCTTCCGGGAGGGACCGTCGTAGTCCCTGTCGGCACAAAAACAGCGGTCGCGCCGAGGGCAGTGGCTGCCAGCAGGACCGTGCTGAATGTTGCGATTCTTCTTACCTGCATAGTTCCCCTCAATGGCCCGAAGGCTTGGGCACGTTGAATGACGGTATCCTGGCGTTGGCGGTGCTCACGTCGGCGTTCAAAATCGCCCCGTCTCCGTCGGTGTCGCGGCGATCGCTGTCCACAGGATTAAACGTTGGAATGGCTGCATTGATCAATCCGACGTCCAAGTTGAGGACTTGCCTGTCGCCATCCGCATCGCCGATCTGGATCACGTACTGAACTTCGAAATCGGCCACTCCGGGCCAGGTGCCGGCGTTGCGGATCGCATACCATTGCCTGTGGACCAGATTGGCCGGCGCAATGTCGGTGATTTTGAGGATTCGCGGATTGGCGCTTCCGTCAGACTCGACGGCAAAGGCAAACCCTGACGAAAGATCGGCGCCGAACTGTCCATTCGACAGCATCTGTCGGATCTGAACCTGACCAGCGGTCGGGGCAATGATGTTCTGGTTGAAGTTGAGCCGAACCACGTTTCCCACAGACCGGCTTAGGCTGGCGCCGTTGCTTGGAGATGACGACACCATGGTCGGGGGCAGGGCGGACGGATTCAGGCTGAATACCTCGGCAATGTCAAGTTCGCCGGTGCCGTTTCCATCAACAAGAATAATGGCTTCTATTTCTCTGATTCCCAAAACGGTATGGAGATTATCCAGGTCTAAATAGACGATGGTGGCAATGTTGTCTCCCGGAGGGACGTCAACGCCGTCGATGTCAGCACCCTGCAACCCGCCGGTGAAACTGAGAAACACGAATTCTCCGGGAACGACAGGAGCGGCGGGTTCGGTTGTGGCCACTTCGATGACGATGCCGAAGTCGTCTGTAGCACCAGTCTCGAGGGTGCTGTTGTCACGGACGTTAGTGTCCAGGATGGCCAATTCAAACGTGCGCGTTGTCGTAACGTTGGTCAAGCCGCTGCGAATTTTTCCTGCGCGGCCGGTGGCATCGGCGAAGTGGACCGTCTCTGTCGGGGAAAAAACCCCGTCGAACGCAAACGTGTCCGGAACGTTGAAGCGAATGGCGCGCAGCGCAGTTTGGCCAACGTTCCACGCGTCGTCGTACGTCGTCGCGCCGCTTTGGACTTCGGCCGACAGCAGAACCGTCTGCGCCAGGTCGAGTCTTCCGACCGGACCGGGCAGGTTGATGTAAAAACCAGGGTCGGGGAAATCTTTGATGATGGTCTGCATCAAGAACCCATCGTTGATGTTGGTGTTGGGATCCACAAGAATCGCGCCGTTGCTGCGCGTGTCCTGCACAGCGGCGCCGAGATTGGCCGCGATATACGCGCCCAAGCTGGTCGTCCGAAACTCATTCAGCACGCCCGCGTTTTCCGGAACTCCCTGCACGGCCGCGAATACGGTGGTCTGCAAGGGCAGGCCGGAAGCGTTCAGTCCCGTTGTCGGCTTGAGAACCGTCGCGGTCAGTGTTGTATTCTGAATCGGAGCGACGACGGCCGGATGTCCGACCCCGGCGTTGGTGGCCGTGACGGTAATGTTCGCGCTGGCGACGGCGTTGTGGGCGGCGGTCGCGGGAACAGTCACGGCTACCGAGGGGAAACCCAACGACTGGCCCATGATATTCGCGGCGGCCGTGCCTGCGGCGAACGTCGCAGTCGCCGGATTGCTGGACGCTCCCGCGCTCGTGGACATGTTGATGCCGTAGTTGCCTCCCACATTGGCGGCGAGCAAGCCCGGACGCCCCGTCGTCTGCGCCAGGACTTGCACCGAGTGCTCGATCGCCTTGGCAAGCCCGAGCTCCGGCGAAGACGTCGTCAGTGCGGCTTTGCCCGGTGTTGCGAAGTACGGTCCGTCATTTCGCACGTGGCGGTAGGCCGTGGTCGCATCGACAACGGGATTGTCCGCTGCCGCAGTCTCGGTCGTTTTTGGTACATCAACAAACCTTCGAGCGTACCCGTTGGCGATTCCCGAAAACGTCTCTGTGCCGTCCGATTCAGCCACTTGCGCCACGAGAAGACTAAACGCCCCACCCAGCGGCAATACGGTCTCGAGATCAATGTCGTCGCCGGTCGGCGTAACATACGGCTGATCAATCATGGCAAACCGGCCGTGATCGTTGCACGCAAAGCCGTCGAGCAGAGCGGGCGTATTTAGCCCTATGGTATTGTTCGGGAGATTCGGATCGGATCCAGCCGCGCATTCCGCCGTGTGGGCATCGTCACAGAGCGAGACATACGATGGCGAATCACGGTTCACCAGCAGGTAAGCCGCGGATCCGTTCTGAATCACGCCACTCGACGCCTCGGCGGGCAGGTCGATCTTGTTCTCGACCACAGGCAAGGGAAAGTTAGTGGTACCACTGCCTTGGGCTCCGTTGAAAGCAATGAATGTGTACGTGACCCCGGTCGAGGTAATGCCCCCGTTGATCATCGCCATACGCGTGCTTGGCGTTCCGGCAAGCTGAACCGGGGAGGTCGACGTGTAGTCGACCCAACCCAGCACCACAACGCCGCTGGACGGTCGGGCGATGGCTCCAGCCGTCAGGCCGTTGCTGGGGTCCAAGTCGAAAGTCGGCAGGTCGAAACGATAGTTAATGAGACCCAAACCGGAGCTAGTTGAATCGCCCTCAACCTCATAGAACGTGAGGCGCAGGGCATCCTTGTTCAGCCCCGGCGCGAGTGACGCCGCAGGCGGAAGGTAGATCTCGATGTACTCCTGGTGCAGGTTGCTGACTTCGCGTCCAAATGGTCCATCGTTGAGCCCGGGCGGATCGGTGTACACTTCAGTGATCAATGGGTGATTCGGAGTCTGGCCCAAAGCCGCCGCGCCGAATCCGGCGACGATCAAGGCGAGCCGCGTTCCCGTCCGGTATGATCTAAACACTCCGCTTCGCCCTCCAACGTCAAATGCCCGTTTGTCATGTCCGGGATCGAAATAAACCTGCGCCCAAACTGGCTCGAATGCCGGTGAGTGTTTAGCAAGATGCGTGCCAATCTGGGTGCAACTCCAGTCTACTCGCAATTAAGGTGCCAACATGGTGTGCCTTGGTGCTTAACATCGATTTGGGTTATCGAGGTGTGCGTAGGATCACAAGAGTCACATCCGAACTGCGAGTTTATTCGCGGTCTTCGGGAGGGACTGGCGAGCGATCTCAAAAACGGCCTGTAATAGGCTGTTTTCGACGAGTGTTGGCTCAAGCCATGGCTGGCACAGCGATTGCCCTTATTTCTCATGGAGTGCATTCGGGCCGGTTTCGGTAGGGGCTGCGTTGCATATCTTTAAGCAGTTGAAGGAGGTCGTGGGTGGCAAGAGGTAGGGTTTTCGCATACTGCCACGATGGTGTAGGCATTGGCCACCTTGCTCGTACGCTATCTATTTGCGATAGCGTTGGGCGTGCGTATCCCTTTTCCAGCTTCTTGGTCGCAACCGGGACCCCTTATATTCCGCTGTTTCAGAACTTGCAACGAGTGGACTACATCAAGCTCCCGGCATTGGCCAAGGACGCCCCTCGGGCATACCGCGGGAAGTTTCTGCCTATCGCTCCGAACGATTTGATCGATTATCGCAAAGCCGTCCTGCGCGACACGGTCGAGCACTTCGATCCCGAGGTCGTTCTCGTGGACAAGGCACCCATCGGCGTTTGCGGCGAGCTGTTGCCTGCGTTGCGTTGGCTTCGGCGGGAACGGCCCGACGTTCGGGTGATTTTCGGGATGCGTGATATTGAAGATTCGCCGGAGGCGACGATCGAGCAGTGGAATCTAGGCGGAGTCCTCGATGCGCTTGACGAGTGCTTCGACCAGATCTGGGTATACGGCGTTCGTTCGATCTTCGACGTGGTGCAGGAATATCAGCTTCCGCATGCGATTCGGGGGAAACTCACGTTCATGGGTTATGTCGCTCGCGGGGCCTGTGACCATCCTCCTCGCCGCGAAACCAATGAACGATCGATCCTGGTAACGGTTGGCGGTGGAACGGACGGCGATTTTCTGCTGGAAAATTATCTTTCCGACGCGGCTGACCGCTTTGCGCTCATGGGGTACAGATCAATCGTGATCGGAGGACCGGATCTGCCGCACTCATCCGCGGCGAACCTGCGCAAGCAGGCCGAGCAAATACAAAACGTCACGTGGCTAGATTTCGAACCCTGCATGAATTGCCGCATTCGGGCGGCCGACGCCGTGGTCTCCATGGGCGGATACAACACGCTTTGCCAGATCGTTCGCAATCGCAAACCGGCGCTCATCATCCCCCGCACCAAACCACGGCTGGAACAAGCCATCCGGGCCCAAATCTGGGCCGAGCGCGGCCTGGTGGACTCAATCGACAGCGAAAGCCTTACCCCCGCGGCCCTGACCGAACGCCTGGTTCAACTTCTCGAGCGAGGTCCCGTTTGTCAGGTTGGGGAGCTTGATTTCAGCGGACTCGATCGTGTTTGTGAACGTTTCGGCACCCTTTGGCAAACGGAGACACCCAGTGCGGCTCCTTTATGTATGTAGCGACTGGGGCATAAGCCCCGACGGGACAAAGGGCGCCGCGATCCACCTGCGGGCCATTACCAAGGCCCTTGCTGAGTCGGGGCACGAAGTTTCCTTGCTCAGCCCCAAGGGTGCCCCCGGAAACGGGCATCCGGCAGGTGCGCTGTTTAGCGAACGCTGTGCAATTGCGGAGGACGCCGCTCGCTTGCTTCGCGATTGGCTCGACAAGCGCGAGCTTCCCCAAGGGATTGGCCGTGAGATTCGTCCTCTGCTGTTCAATGCATGGGCCCTCAAGCCGGCATTAGCGGCCCTCCGCGCGCATCCGCCCGACGCGATCATCGAACGCCTATCCTTGTTCGGACATCTCGGTCTGGATTTGTCGGAGGCCTTGAATTGCCCGCTGATCCTGGAGGTCAACGCCCCACTGACCCGCGAAGCGAGCGATTTTCGATCGCTTCAGTTGCAGACCCTGGCGTCGGAGATCGAACAGCGCGTGCTGCGACGGGCGGCGCGCGTCGGTGTCGTTAGCCGGCAATTGGGCGAGCAGTTTGTCATCGCCGGCATTGACCCCGGCAAGATCGACGTGATCCCGAACGGCATCGAGCCAAGTGCATTCGCCGTACTCGATCCGCGGGACAAAGTGCGCGCTCGATTCGGATTGGGCGACGGTTTCGTGCTGGGCTTCGCTGGCAGCTTAAAACCATGGCACGGCGTCGGTCTGCTTATCGAAGCGTTTTCAGTCATCGCCAAACGTGATCTGACAGCAAGACTCCTGTTGATCGGGACCGGTCCCACGGAGGACGACCTGAGACGCTCGGTTGCCCGCACTGGATTGGGGGACCGCGTTGTCTTCGCCGGGGCCGTGCCGCACGAGCAGATTCCGAATCTGCTCTCGGTCATGGACGTTGCGGCGGCTCCCTTTCTGCCGGTACAGGACTTCTACTTTTCTCCAATAAAGCTCTTTGAATACATGGCATCCGGCGCGTGCGTGGTAGCATCGCGCGCCGGACAGATCGCCGAGGTCATCGAGCACGGCATCGACGGATTGCTCGCTGAACCTGGCAGTCTGGAAGACCTGGTCAACCAAATCGAAACCGTGCGGGTCTCTCCCTCGCTGCGAAAGAAGCTCTCTGAACGCGCCAGTGCCAAGGTTCACTCGCACTACACTTGGCCGCGTGCGGCGCGGGACCTGTCGACCGCCGTGGAAAGAGCCATTCACGAAAGGTCGATCGCGGGCCGTGCCGCCGCAGTCGCGGAAACCATGATGGCTTAGGAGTCAAACGATTCGTGACCGAGAGCATTCATCATCAGGTCTTGCGAGTGGGTTATCTCCTGCGGATGTATCCCCGCTTCAGCCAGACGTTCGTGGTGAACGAGATACAAGCTCTGGAGCGGCTGGGCACGGAGGTTCTCATCGCGTCGCTGCGGCTGCCCAACGAAGGTATCTTTCATGAGTCGGTGACCAAAGTGCGGGCGCAGGCGACCTATCTGGAGGACCGATTCCTGGGTTGCATGCGGTCACAGGTGGCGGCGCAGTGGGGCTTTTTCCGCCGGTCCCCGCGAAAGTATGCGGCGCTGGCGCGCATCGTGCGCCAGCATCGCAGCATCGCCTGGTTCGAGATGTGTCAGGCGGCGGCGTTTGTGCGTTGGGCGCGCAAGCAAGGCATCGAGCACGTACACGTACACTTCGGCACCGACGAAGCCAACGTCGCTATGTTCGCGCACATGCTCGGCGGGCCGACGTACAGCATGACGTTGCACGCTTTCGACATCTTCCGCGACAACGTCGATCGCTCCTTGCTTGCCCGTAAAATCAACCATTCACAGTTTACCGTCACCGTCTGCGAATCCAATCGAAAGTTCCTGACGGAGTGCGTTCCGGGCGTGGATGCGCGCAAGGTCCGCGTGATTTACAACGGCATCGACCTGAAAGAGTTTTCCCCCGCGGACGACCGGCGCGAGCCCAATTCCATCTTTAGCGTTGGCCGCCTTATCGAGAAAAAGGGCTTCGGCCATCTCATTCGCGCTGTTGCCGTTCTTCGCGACCTGGACCTTCCCGTCATTTGTCGGATTGCCGGCGAAGGGAGAGATTATCAAAAACTCGCCAAGCAGATTCGTCAGCACAATCTGGAAAAGCAGGTGATGCTCCTGGGCTCGGTGCGGCAAAACGAAGTAAGAGACTGGATGAAGCGTTCGGCCTGTTTTGCTTTGCCTTGCATCCAGGCCAAGGATGGAAACATCGACGCCCTGCCGACGGTCCTCCTTGAGTCGTTGGCCTGCGGCTGCCCCAGCGTCAGTACACGGCTGAGCGGCGTTCCGGAGATCATCGAAGACGGCGTGAGCGGACTGCTCGTTGAACCGTGCGATGACGCCGCGCTGGCCGACGCCATACGCCGAATCCATTCCGACAGTCGCTTGGCGAAATCGTTGGCGGAAGGAGGCCGCGCGCGGGCCGTGGATCGTTTCAACGGGATGGAAAACGTAGCGCGACTTCGCGACTTGTTTGCCGGTGTTCTGGGGTGCAAGCCGGCGTCAGCCACCGTTGGGTCATCTACCGAAGTTGGCCCCGAGCCTACAGTCTCCCGACAACACGAGGCCGCTTGATGACCCGCTGGAAGATCAAAACGCGACGCGGGAAACTGGACCTCGGGGAGGCGGGAAGTCTGTGGCTTCGGTTCGCGCCCTTCGTTCGCCCTCACTCCTGGCGGCTTGCCGGGGCGTTCGTCGCGGCACTGGCGGCCATGTTGACACAACTTGCGGCACCCTGGCCCATCCAACTGATTTTCGACAGTGTTCTCTCCGTCCAGGCACCGCCATCGTGGACACGACTTGGCTGGATGCCGGATTTGACGTCTCCCGGCGGGCTGCTGGTCGCGGCGTGCATCGCTATCTTGGCCATCGGCGCCTTGGACGCTCTCTTCTCACACGTTCGCGACGTGGCCATGGCCGATGTCGGACAACGTGTGGTGGGCAAGGTCCGCCGCGACCTGTTTGCGCACCTGCAAACGCTCCCCCCTTCGGTCTACGAGCGGCGGAGCACCGGCGATCTCCTCATGCGGCTGACGGGTGACATCCCCATGATCCGCGTGATGTTGGTGGGAGCCATGATCACCGTCGGCCAGGCGGGGCTGACCGTAGTCGCCATGGTCGCGGCGATGATACTCCTTAATCCGCTGCTGGCGGCAGTGGGCTTGGCAACGATCCCACTGACGTTCATCGCCGGGTGGCGGATCTCCAAGAAAATCCAGAAGGCGACAAAGGATCAGCGGGAAAAAGAAAGCATGGTGGCCAACATCGCCCATGACGTACTAGGGGCCATGTCCATCATCCAGGCCTTCAATCGGGAATCAGTGGAGCACAAGCGGTTCTCTCGCGAGGAACGAAGCACCGTTCGCGCCGGCCTCAGGACGACTCGGCTGGAATCGAAACTGTACCGCACGGTCGCCTTGGCGTCCGCCGCCGCAACGTGCGTAATTCTTTATCTGGGCGTTGACTCCGTGTTGCGTGGACGCATGACCGCCGGCCAGCTGCTCGTGTTCATCGCCTACCTGCGGTCCCTGGGTAAGCCGATGCGACAGGTCACCAAAGTCGCCGGCCAATTGGCCAAGGCCACGACGTGTGCTGAGCGAATCGCCGACATCTTCGCGATTCCATCGGTGGTCAAAGACGTGCCCGGCAGCCAACCGCTCAGCGATGTCCGCGGCGCCATCGCTTTTGAGAACGTTGGATTCCAATATGACGAGGGGACGCCGGCGCTCAGTGACATCTCGTTCGCCGTCGAGCCCGGCGAGCGCGTGGCCATCGTCGGTCACTCCGGGGCGGGAAAGACCACGCTGGCCAAGCTGCTTCTGCGTTTCTACGATCCTCACCAGGGCCGCGTGCGCGTCGATGGATTAGATCTAAGGCAAGTCAAACTCGCGTCTCTCCGACGGCAGATCGGATGGGTACACCAGGACACCATCCTCTTCGGTATGACCGTTGCCGAAAACATCGCACTGGGTTGTCCGGACGCCACGGAAGCGGCCATTCGCGAAGTCGCCCGGTGCGTCCACGCGGACGAGCTCATTTGCGAATTGCCCAAGGGATATCAAACCGTGCTTGGACAGTCGGGTTCCACGCTGTCCGGCGGTGAGCGACAGCGGATCGCTCTGGCTCGGGCCTTGTTGCACAACCCGCGTATTCTCCTCTTGGACGAGCCCGCAGCCGGCCTGGACGCCGTGTCCCGCAGGGTGGTCGAGGACGCGTGGCACGCCGATTTCAATCGAGCGACCACGCTGGTGATCTGCCACCGGCTGCGAGCCATGGAGCGCTTCAGTCGCATCCTGGTGCTCGGTCACGGCCGGCTCCTGGAAATGGGAACGCACGAGGAGTTGCTTTCGCGCGGCGGGGAGTATGCCTCTCTGGTCGCTGCGGAGGAATGGACCGGAAAACTTGAGGTTAAGGACGAGGTAGCTTGTTAGCGATGACTGTGCCATGTCCGCCAGATTCTGCTTTACCGGTCTTGCCGGCGTGCCTGGACTCCACGGTCGTGCTGGAGGCCGTGCGGGCCGGCCTGCACCGGGTCGCCGCAGCCGAGCGCGAGCGTTGGCGAGAGGCTCGCCTGCTGGAGGCCTTGTATCACCCGGGTCGCTATGTGCGCGTCGTGTATGCGTTGATGGAAGATCCCGCGACGACAACGTTGCGCGCCTGGCCGGAAGGTCAGCTTGTTTATCTTCACGCACCGGTGCGTCTGCCAATCTCGGGTCGCGGAGTGGTCTTGGAGATTGACGGCCAAACGGTTGAAGCCTATGCGTTTCCCAACGACCGGCGTTTGCGCGGCCTTCGCAACTTCACGCGGCGAGACCTAGTCCTGGCAGCTTGGAAGAGTTGGAACGCCGGCAAGGCAGGCGACGTAGATGCGCAGACTCTGCAACGTAAGCTCGTGCGCTATGTGCCGGAGCAGAAGTGCGTGGTGCGCCTGCGCGCCGAATGGGTGTCGGGTGACGACGGACCAAAGCCAAGGCGCATCGCAGTCCGATCGTGTTCTCCGGTCTCTTGTACACAACTGGCCGCCCGGCACGAAGCGTTTACGGCAAATGGCAAGTGTCCGGCGTTTCTCATTCCGAAAATTGTCGGAGTGGATGCTCAGAGGGGACTGCTGGGAATGGAATGGCTTCGGGGCGACACTCTCGTGGATGCATTGCGAAACACAGATGAACGCGAAACGATGGCGCGCGTCGCACAGGCCATCTGTCGATTTCACCATACAGCTGTTGCCTGGCTTCCGCGCGTTACGAGCGAATCGCTGGCTGTTGAAGCATCCGATGCGCTGACCGACCTGCGTGCCGCTTGCCCGGAGCTACGTGATGCGATGAGAGTCCTGGACCGAGAGCTTCCGCTCCGACTGGCGCGAGTCGCCACGGATCGGAGTGTAACCCTCCACAACGACTTGCATTGGAATCAGTTTTCGATCAAACCCAATCGACTGGCGCTTTTGGACCTGGAGCGCATGGCGGTCGGCGACGAGCTGATCGACGTAGCCAACTTGGCGACGCAGATCGAAATGCTCGGGCACCGGCCGGACCACGATGTTTCCCCGGCGACAGCCGAGCAGTGGCGGAACTTGTTCTTGGACTCTTGGCGCGAGGCAACCGGCCGCAACTTCGAGAATGCGAAGTTCCATCTGCTCGCGGCGCGCTCGCGACTGCAGCTCGCTCGCGGCATGTTGCGGCATCTCCGGCCCTGGTGGGCAGCCGTGACGCGGGAATCCGTTCTGCGGGCCTTGGGCGATTTGGCGATGGCCAGTTCACACGGAGGTGCATCATGATCGCCGCCACGCTACGGGTGCCATTTCAAGATCGCAATTACGACCTGCTGGACGCGCCGTCCGTCAGCAAGCTTTTGAAATTGACGCTTCCTGCCGGGTGGTTGGATGAAAGCACGGCTCAGGTGCGCATCGAGCGTTGCTTCCCCGTGGGCGCGCCCGAAGTATCGGGCTTCCTCTTCGAGTGGTCTTTTGCCGCCAAGGGCCGGCGCTTCACGCTCTACGGGCACTGGGGTGCTCGCCGGTCCGGAGCGCGGCACATTGGCAATGCGGAAGCGCCGGCAGAACCCAAACTCCAGAGCGACGGAATTCGCGGCCTCCTCCGGCACCTGGAGGAACCACAACTTACCTTGCGCTCTCCGGATCAGGATGAAGGCCTGCCGCAGGTGTCGGTCTGCCTCGATCGCCGAAAGATAGCCCCGCGTTTGGTTGCATTCGGCCAGCGAGAGTGTGCCTTGCCGCAGACGGGAAATCGGCTCAGATGCAGGCTGGGAGCGTATCGCCCCGGTCGCCGGGCCACAATCCGCTTCGCCATCTCGAGCCTACAGTCCGACCGTGTGCATCTCTGCGGTAAGACCTTTCGTGATGACCGTGGAAAGCAATTGCTCCAGCTTCACCTCCGCACCAGCGCAGAACTTCGCCAGAGGTTCGGCAACCGCGTTTGCGTTCCTTCGCCGGTGGGATTCGATGATGAGCTGCGCCTCGCCCTTTTTGTATGGATGCCCGGCAAAGGGCTGGCGCGCGAAAGTACCTCGGCCGAAAAGGCCCTCGACACAGCCGTGGAAGCACTGGCCGCCATCCACGAGCTGCCAGCGCAAGGCCGCGAGGAATTCGGTCCCGTCGATGAATGCGCCATCGTCGCGCGATGGCGAAATGCAGTTCAGCAGGTGATGCCCGCAGCCGCCGAGGAAGGAACTGGTCTGGTCGCGCGTCTAGCGGCCACCGCACCGGAACTGGCACCCTTCGAGCCCACGACGATTCATCGGGATTTCTATGAGAAACAGCTGATTGTCTCACCACGGTGCGTGACGGTCTTGGACTTGGACACAATGGCCCGCGGGGACGTCTGTGTAGACCTGGGGAATTTCCTGGCCCATCTGCTACTGCGGCAGACCGCGTCCGGCGAAAACGGCAGGTTCGAGAATATTGCGGATCGCTTGCTCGAAAAGTACGAGGCGCGGCGCGGGGAAGTAAACAAACGGAACCTGGCCTTTTACACAGCCAGCTCTCTTTTTCGACTCGGTGCCCTTCACGGATTGAGGACGTCGACGGCCCGCTATCGGCCGGCGCTGTGGACGATGGCGGGTTCCTTGCTCGATCATCGAGTGCTCGACGCAGAGTCAGGCAGCGCATCAGTCGCGGTAAGCAACAGGTTAGAAAGGACGAGATTGCGATGAAAGGTCGCGGAGATAAGCGTGATGCCTTCACCTTGCTGGAATTATTGGTAGTCATCTCTATCATGGTGCTACTCATCGGGATTTTGCTGCCTTCCTTGTCCAAGGCCCGAGAACAGGCCCGTGACACCCAGTGTCGCGGCAATCTGCATTCCATCTACTTGGCGATGACCACCTACTTGAATGATTTCGATCGTTTCCCCGAGCTGAACAACGAGCCGGATGACGGAGCGTGGCAATACAACTACTTGATCTATGACGGTCGCGATTTCGACAGCAACTTCGGCCCGCTCCTCAACGACAAACGCAGTATGGAGTCCGTTGAGGCACTCTTCTGCCCACGCCAGGCCGACCCCTATCACGGCTTGGCCACGCCGCAGAATCCTTGGCCGGTTGTCCCGCTGCTGGACACTCGGGCCGCCTACGCACGGCGATACAACCTGAGCGGGCGATCGCTTTCCCAAATGCACGGAAACCCAGGCATCATGGCCGATATCTTCCACCTGCCCAAAGTGGTGAAGAGCGCGCACAAGAAGGGCATCAATGCGGTGTACCTTGGCGGCGACGTGCGTTGGGTGCCGGACAAGGAGTCCTTTCTCACGGACAACGAGCTAACCCATCCATTTCAGCCCGAGGACAATGACCTCATCGAAGACATCTGGGACAAGATCAACCGAGGTGGTCAATGAGAGGATCCCTGACAGCCAGGCTGCAACGCGCGCCCTTGCCGATCGTGCTCCTGGTCGTGTCCGCCGCCGCCGTGTTGGTGCTGGCGGTGGTCGTGGTCAATCGCTCGCGCGGCTACGATCAAGAAAAAGAAGACCCGGAACAGCGCCTGTTCGTGAACGTCAAGCGCGCCGTCAGCGGGCAGAAGGTCAAGTTGGACAATGATCAGGAAGAGTACCTCATGTACGCGGGTATTCGTGCCCCTGTTGGCGGAGAAGACTTTTACGATCAAGCCACTCGGCGCAACGAGGAACTGGTCAAAGAAAAGAAAATCCGCCTCCGTTTTGACGAAGAGCACCGAGACGATGAGGGGCGGCTCTTGGCATACGTCTTTGTGGATGACACGTTCGTCAACGAGGCCCTGGTGCGCGAGGGACTGGCATATGCACGAACGACGTCGACGTCGGATCGTTTCAGTCAACGGCTGCTTGCGGCACAGAACGACGCCCGCAAGGCGCGGCGCGGCGTCTGGTCCAAACGCGGAAAATCCGGCGAGTCCGCTTATCGCGCCGACCCCAAGCACGGTAACTTCCACCGGCTATCATGCGCGGAGCTACCAAAAATCGACCCTAGCCGCCTGGTCGAGTTCAAGTCCGACAAAGAAGCGCTGGACAAAGGATTCGCTCCCTGCGCGAAATGCAGACCATGAGAGGCGCGAACGCAAACATCATGGCGGCGACATCGTGCACCGACTCGGACAGTGCAACGTGTGAGGCGACTTTGCAACTGATGCGGTTGCTGAATCAGGTGCGCTGGCCGGAAGGCGTCAGCCCGGTCTCCTCGCGTTTAAGTCGAGTGTGGGCGGGAAAGAAGGGTCGTATCACGTGCGAGCACCTGGTCCTCCTGCGGACACCAACCGGCTCGGCTGAATACAGTCTGCAAGGTGTCTTCGGACCTGTTGCGTCCGGAATCTCGCCCAGCATGCGAGCCAAATTGGGGCAAGGGTTGCTGCTGGGCCTTGTCCTTGTGGACGATGGCGGAGGCGTTTGGTGGGCGTCGCCGGATAAAGACCCGCAGCTTTCAGCCTTGCGCGCATTCTTTGAGGCTGAAACTGGCGGTATTGCGGATGCTGCGTTGAATGATCCGGCACCTGCCGGGGTTCGTTTTCAAATGATTTCGTACCGAGTCGGCCGCCGCTGTGTGATCCGCGCCTGCGGACGCAAACGGAGGTTCTATGTCAAGATTTTCCGGCGCATGCCCAGCGGCGCCAAGATCCGACGCTGGCGCTGGCTGGCCGATGTGCTGGCGGCGCGGTCCTGCGGCGCAGTGTGCGTGCCTCGAATTTTGCACTACGCGCCGAGGCTGCACCTGACCGTGTCACCAGAGGTTCCCGGCACACCAGGTCCGCTGGGTTACACCGAGCAGGATCAGGCAATGGCCAGCGGAGCACTGGCCGTGCTACACAGTGTGCCCTGCCCGATGGATGAATCCCTGCACTCGCCCGACGACGAGCTAAGTACGGTGGCGCGCTGGTGCGGAGTGTTGCAGCGCATCGCGCCGCGCTTTGGGGAGCCAGTGGCCGCATTGTGCGAGCGAATTCGCGCTGACCTTCCACAACTCGATATCGAGGACACTTCGATGATCCACCGTGACTTTTACCATGGGCAGCTCCTTGCCACGGACCAAGCCCTTTGGATAGTCGACCTGGACACCGTCTGCCGGGGACATCGCGAACTGGACCTGGCCACCTACTTCGCTCACGCCGTACTGGATCGCGCGGCCGCCAGCGAGCCAGCCAGCATGGACGATTTTCTGAGTGCGTATGTCCAAAGCGGCGGCAAGTTCGATCGCAACCGGCTGAATTGGTATTGCGCTTGCGCCCTGACCCGCTTGTTCGCCATGTACGCCGCTCGCGGGCACCAATCGGCGTCCCTCGAGGTGTTGCGCCTGCTCGCGGAGCGCTGCTTGGACAGCCTCGACCCCTGGGCCCGGCGGCGTGGGAGCGATTCCGTGCCTACAAGCTCGGACAACCTACGATGACCCGCGGAATCGTGCTCGTGGTCATCGACTGTCTCCGCGCGGATCACCTCTCCTGCTACGGCTATGCTCGGCCTACCACCCCCACGATCGACTGGCTGGCGAGCCACGGCACTTTGTGGCGAAACGCGTACTCCACAAGCTCATGGACCAAGCCGTCTGTTGCCTCCTTTTTGACGGGCCTGTTTCCGTCGCAGCACGCCGTGCTGCGTGGGCCCAAGCGGAGCAAAGGAAGGGCGGGGCTTACTACCGATGTGCTTGGGTGTGCCGGTCCGACCGTGGCTGAGGAGTTCGCCCGCGCCGGCTGGCGCTGCGGCGCATTCCTCAGCAATGTCCAACTCGAAGAGTATACACGTTTCAATCGCGGCTTCGGAACTTATGTTCCGGTTTGCGGGAAAGCCGATAGGATGCTCTCGTTGTTCCAAGAATGGCTCTCGGCAGGCAGGGGCGAGCCATTCTTTGCCTACCTCCACCCCATCGAGTGCCACTGGCCGTACAAGCCGCGGCGGCGTCACGTGCAAATGTTCGGCGGAGATCGAGACACCAGCCTCTTCTCCGAATACAGTGCCAGGGATTTCGCGCGGCTGCGAAGATCGCTCGCGCGCGGAGAAACCGCCCTCTCTGACGCGCAGCTCGACGACCTCGTGCGGTTGTACGATGGAGCGGTCCGCCGTCTCGACGGAAAAATCAAGATCCTCCTGCGTATCCTAGAAGACCGAAGAATTCTGGACCAGACTGCGGTGCTCATCACAGCCGATCACGGAGAGGAGTTCCTCGACCATGGTTCCATTGGCCACGGGCACTCGCTGTTTGTCGAAGCCACCCACGTTCCATTCGTGCTCTGGAACGCCGTGGCCCGTCCAGCAGTCGAAACCCCGGTGAGCCTGCGCGACCTCCCGAAGACCTTGCTTTCGCTGGGGGGAATCTACAGCCGGTTACCGGGCGCAGACCTTTTGAGCGCCGCGCGATGTCCGAGCCCTGCGTACGCCGAACTGAGCATCGGACGAAGCTATCTTCGCTGCCTGCGAAGCGGCCAGTGGCGCCTGCACCGGATAGTGCGATGGGCGGATCGCGAAAGAGCGTCGCCCTCTGATTTATTACGACATGCGACGCAGAAACGTGCTCCTTCTGCAGAGATTGCGGAGTCAGTGCAACTATACGACTTGGCATCCGACGCCTACGAGCATCGTAATCTCTCCTTCGACCCATGCCATGCACAGCTCATCGAGGAAATGACCGAGCAGATGCGGGAATGCGTGAGGATGAGCGACCCTCCGCCTGGGGTCGCGGAGATCGAGGTCGATGAACGCGTCGTGGAGCGGCTGCGGGCCCTCGGCTATCTAGAATGAACCGAGAACCCAGGCTTGAGTTGTCCGTTACCTCCCGGGTTCTTCGCGTCGGCGAAACCGATCCATGCGATATCGAATAGCGTCGCGAGAAATACCCAGAAGTCGGGCCGCCCGGCTAAGGTTGTGCGAGGAATGCTGAAGAGCCGCCACCATGATTCGATATTCGATCTCCTCCAGCGTCGGGCAATTCCGCTCGAAGTCAAGGCGGATGGTCGTTTCATTGGGAATCTCCACGCTGACGTGCTCCTTACGCGCGGGCTCCTGAAGATTCAGGTGGACCGATCTAATGAGCGGACCATCGGCAAAGAGCACGGCGCGTTCCACGGTGTGCGAAAGCTCGCGCACGTTCCCCGGCCAGTCATAGGTCGTCACGGCTTCCAGCGCATCTCTACCGAAATCCTCCACCACGGCCCCGGCGCGCGCCGCGTGTACGCGGAGGAAATGTCGGGCCAGGAGCTCAACGTCGGGCCCGCGCTCGCGCAGGGGCGGTAGCGCAATCGTGATCAGCCGCAGGCGGTGCAACAAATCGCCGCGGAATTCGCCATCCTCTACTGCCTCGTCCAGCCGGCGGTTGGTCGCCGCGATCATATGTACATTGATCTTCCGTTCCTGAGCCGCCCCCACTGGGCGAATCATGCGCTGGTCGATCGTGGTGAGCAGCTTGGCTTGCAAGGCTGGCGACATGTGGCCGATCTCATCCAGGAACAGTGTGCCTCCGTCGGCCAGCTCGAATAACCCACGCTTATCGCCTCGTGCGTCGGTGAATGCACCCTTCACGTGCCCGAACAGCTCCGATTCGGCGAGCTGCTCCGGGATCGCTGTACAGTTGACGTGCACAAATGGCGCTCCGCGTCGTGGACCCGCATGGTGGATGGCCCGCGCGACGAGGTCCTTGCCCGTGCCCGTCTCCCCGTTGATCAGAACGCAGGGCGGCTCGCGCGACACCATCGTGGGCACACTCCCGATGCGACGAATAAGCTCGCGCACGTCGCGAATCCGGGGTGCATTGCCGACGATGGCGTCCACGGCACTCACCGCCCGCTCTCGCTCGCGAAACAGGTTCAGTTCGACGCTCTCCAATTGTTGCCGCAGGACGCGCGCCGCTGTTTCGCATAGTTCGAACAGATTGAGGGGCTTGGCCAGAAAGTCGGAGGCTCCCGCCTTCATGGCAGCCACAGCCATGGCTACGTCGCCGTGGGCGGTGATGATGATGCACGCCGTAGGCGCCTTCGTTCGGCGAATCCGGTGGATGACCTCTAAGCCGTCGATTCCTGGCAGACGGTAGTCGCTGATTACCAGATTGGGCCGCAGGCTTTCGGCAATCTCGATCCCCTGCTCTCCCGAAGAAGCCAGGGTTACATCGTATCCGTGGAATTGCAGAGCGTCGCGCAGATTACGAGCCAGAACCGGTTCGTCTTCAATGACCAGGACGACGGACAAACGCTTCCTCCAACTTTGCGAACTCCCTATTGTCAGTCGTGTGCGGAGCGGGTCAAGAGAGGGCGCGGACTGAGGGCCGGTCCTCGAGCCGGGAGTCGCAATGAACTTGCTATTCCACCGGCGCTGGTGACAATCGACGCCGTTGACGTCAATTTCTCTCGCCGCGAGTGCCCGTGATTGATATGAAACAGAGTCTGCCAGTTGGCCCCTTTGATCGCTGGCGCTGGTACCATTATTACTTCCTGCTTACTCTCATCGACTTGTTGGTTATCATCGCCGGGGTCTGGCTCTTTCACGAGATGGGCAAGTCCTACGAAACCGCGTTCCACCGGCTCGGCGCGACTCACACCAGGCTTCGCTGGGTGGCCAACTTGCGGCTGATGGTCATGCGGTTGAACGCTCCCGGAAACGACGTATTTGACACGGGTTGGGTCGCCGAGGAACGCGATCGTTTCGAAAAGGCGCATCGAGCGCTGCACGATGAGCTCAGTCGTCGTCGTAAATTCGACCTCGACATGGTCGAATTCGAGGAACACCTCCGACGGATGACGGATGAGGAACAACGCCTATTCGATCTGCTGGAGGATGGGGCATTGGAGCCTGGATCACGCGCCTCCGATCGTTTGGCGGAGGCTGCACGGGCCATGGCCGTGATGGACCGGCACCAGACGGCCGCGGTCACGGCCCTGACGGAAATCGAGCAAAACCTCCTGATACGCGTGGAGGAGTTGTTGGAGGAACACGGCGCGCAGATTCGCGGCCAAGTGCTTCTGGAACGGCTTTTCATCGCGGTGATTGGTCTTATCCTGATCGGCATGTTCTGGTACGGGGGAAAACTCCAGCATGTGTATGATCAAATGGTGGTCGACAATGAGCGGGCTGTCTCCGAACGAATGCAGCGGCTGGCCGCTGTCGGTGAGGTGTGCGCGGCCGTTGCCCACGGCATTCGGAATCCGCTCGCCGCGATCTCCAGCTCAGCCCAACTGGGGTTGATGTCCGGCGTGGGGGACGGCAAGCTGCAATCTCGATTGACGGACATCCTCTCTGAGTGTCAGCGTCTGGACCAGCGCGTCACCCACCTTCTGGATTTCTCCTCAGCCGCTTCGACGGCAAGGGGCGTGTTCAGCCTGCGCGAGGCGGTCGAACAGGCGGTCGATGAATTGCGACCCAGGCTGGCAGAACGTGACGTGTCCGTTGACGTCTCTTTCTCCGTGTACCCCAAAATCGACGCGGACCGCGAGCGCATCATTCAGTCCATCATCGAGCTACTGGCCAATGCACTCGATTTCTCCCCGCCGGGCGAACGTATTCTCATCGAGTGTATCGCTTCTCTTGAACGACCCGGTTCGGTGGACCTAACCGTTTCGGACTGCGGGCCTGGCATCCCGCCGGAGGTAGCGTCAAGAGTCTTCGATCTGTTCTTTACGACTCGGCCGGGCGGGACAGGGGTTGGATTGGCATCGGTGCTTCATACCGTACATTCGCATGGAGGCGACGTCGCCATCATCTCGTCGCCAGGAGGCGGAACCACGGTACGACTTACGCTCCCGTGCGCTCGCCTGCAATCCCACCTCGATATCGCTAGCGGGATTTGACAGTTTTCAGATGTCGTCGTTGAAAACGCAATGCACGCTCGCGGACAGCTTCTTTCTGCTGGACCCGTGGTGGAACCCGGCAGTCGAGGCCCAGGCCATCGACCGGACCCATCGCATCGGCCAGGACAAGAGCGTGATTGCTTACCGCATCATCACTCGGGAGACCGAGGAGGCGAAGATTCTCGAGCTTCAGAAAAGCAAGCGCGGACTGGCCGATGCAATTATCACCCAGGCCAACAGCCTGATCCAGACCCTGAACCGGTGGAGCGATCGCGCGCCGCCGTCAGCCGAAGGTACCCGATTGGTAATTGATAGAACCAGCCTTTAGATAGAGCCGAAGAGTCTCAACGGGAACGAGCGCTTGTTAAAACCCCGCTTTATTCTCGGAAAACCAGCACCAGCAGTTTTGGCTCAAGAACGCAGATTCTTGGTGGGTTCGAATGGGCATTTGATTTCCCACTTCCCCCTCGCGCAAAGCATGATCTCCTGCGGGAAGTTCCGTTCGGAGGAGAAACCCTATCCGATCATCGCCCAATTCGTTGGAGTCGAAGTCCTTCATGCCGAGCGTCGTGGGCTGTCATGAGCGCTACCGCTTGATGTGTCGAGTCGAAGTCCCGCAGAAGCTTGAGCGAGGATCAGAAGGGCTTCGCGAACGATCGGCTGGATACTCGGCCAAGTCCGTGCAAGGCTCAGGAGGTCCACCAGAGGCTGCCCAGAATACGCAAGCGCTGCCCCAAGACGTTCGGCTTCCGATTCGCTGTCATTGGGCAGTCAAAACCGTTCTCCCGCACTCTTGGTGAAGCCTCCTGCAGATCGGGCTGGTGATAGAATGGGGTTTCCGCTGCTCTCACCGTCATCCGTGGGTGGTTTTCGGCACAATGACCGCGAGAGAACATACGCCCGTTCGGCAGCTTCGATGAATGGGCGGGCGTGGTCGGCGGCATGCTCGGCTACGCCGGTATTCACGGATTCCTCGACAACCTCGACCAGACTCGTTCCGTGCAAGATGAAGAGGGCAGGCAGTGGGCGGCCGTTTTCAATGCGTGGTGGCATCGATTCGGCGAACGGCGTGTCACGGTTGCCGAACTCCACGCCGCGTTTTTCGCGGAGTGCGCTCCCGATCCCGTCGACCTTCCGGATTCTTTGCTAGAGCAGAAGGGACATGGAGACGGGTCACTTTGGCGATCTCTGGGTCGACACCTATCGCGTCTGACCGGGCGCGTTTTCGGTGGCAGAAAACTACACGACGCGGGTGGAGACTCACATGCAAAGGTGCGCGCCTGGGTGCTGAAAGGAGTGGGAGGGACCAGAATAGAGCTCAATAACCCCGCTAACCCCGCACTTTGCGGGGTTATTTTTTCAGAAACCCCGCAACGGGAGTGATTGTATGACAAGGACTTATGACATTTTGCGGGGTTTGCGGGGTTTCTTTGACTTCGCCCACGCGTGCGCGCGCTCGCGCGCGAGTGATCGGAACGGGCCCCAAAAAACCCCGCAATACCCGCAAACCCCGCAAGCGGACAGCAACATCGTCGACGTTGGCTTGATTTGTGGTGCGACTTGAGGGAAGGGGTGGTTGGTCCTAATGGTTGATGTTTGATGAATTCGAACGAAACAACCAACGCCGTGGCGTACCTGCGCCGCTCGACGGATCGGCAGGAGCAGAGCATTTCGGACCAACGGACCGAAATCGCTCGCTGGGCCGCCGAGCACGGCTATAAAGTGGGTCGTGAATACATCGACGATGCCATCAGCGGCACGTCGGCCGAGGAGCGGCCGGCGTTTCAACAGATGATTGCCGACGCCGGGCGAGGTGGGTTCAAGGCTGTGGTTGTTTGGAATTCCGATCGCTTCTCCCGTGGCGATGTCACCGAGACGGAACACTATCGATTTCTACTCCGGCAGGCGGGCGTGAAGTTGCTTTCCGTCACCGAGGACTACCTCGCCCGTGACGGCATCGACGGCGACGTCCTGCGTACCGTGAAGCAGTTCCAAAACCGGCAGTTCTCCATCAGCCTTTCGCAGAACACACTTCGTGGTCAGATCAGTTCGATCATGGCCGAATCCGATCCGGGTCGGGCAGCGCCTTACGGCTACGATCGTGAAATTGTCGCTCCCGACGGATCGGTGATGTACCGAATCAAGTTCTGCCCCGGTCGCGTGCGAGAGGTCTACGACAAGGATGGCAAGCTTCAAGCTCGTTATGAACAGGGCCAATCACTCAGGAAACCCGGAAAGCAGTGCAAGGCTCGGCTCGTGCTTTCGGAACCAAAACGCGTGCAGGTCGTGAAGGAGATCTTCCGTAAATGCCTCAATGGAGTCGGCTTCGCCTCCATCGCCGCTGATCTGAACGCAAGAGGCATCTCGGCGCCCTGCCGGGATCATTGGAACTTCACGTCGGTCAAGGCATTGCTCGAGAACCCGACCTATTTCGGCAGCCTCGTGTGGAACCGTCGCACCGAAGCCAAGTTCTACAGGCTACAGAATGGCCGCACCGAGCAACGGCAGCGCCAGGTTGGCGAGGCCAAAGTGATCAAAACCGCCAAAAAAGATTGGATCGTCATACCCAACGCCGTGCCCGCCATCGTCAGCGAGAAGGAATGGGACAAGGCACAGCTCATGGTCTCCAGGCGACGCCGCGCTATGGGCGGAGCAGGCCACCGCGATCGTCGCTGGCTTCTCACCGGCGTTCTTGAATGCGGGGATTGCGGTCACAAGTATTGGGGTGGCCCCAAACGCAAGGGCCGCATCGAAGGCCGAGCACCCGTGGTCACCAATTACTACACCTGCGCCGGACGACGATCCCACGGAAAAACCATTTGCGCGACGGCCTCTTCGCTTCGCGCCGAACAGATAGAGTCCTGGGTTCTCGACAAGCTGCAGGGCCTCGTCGCGTTCGACACGAAAGCCGTGGACGCCGCTATCGAGCGATTTGTTGAATCAGCCTTAAACTCAACCTCCAGCACGTCGGACACGGATCGCATCGGTCGGGAAATCAAAGAGATTCGTGAGACCATTTCGGCCTTGACGACGCACATCGATCCGGCGAACCTATCCGTGCTCAACGGCCGGTTAACGCAATATCGCCTTCGGTTGGAGTGCCTCGAGAATGAATTGCAGGCCGCACAGCGTGAAAGAACCCATCCGGACGCTATGTCACTGCGTACCTGGGCTCAGGCCCAATTCACCGACCTTCAGGCCGCGATGGCAGGTACACGAAATGATCGCACGCGGGACGTCGTCGCTACCTACATCGATCGAATTATCATCTGGCCGTCGCAGAAACGAGGAGAGCTGCGCTTGAATCCCTTTTCATACGCTCTCTGGCAACGTGATTCGGAGAATTGTCCGAAACGAGATGGTGCGATTCGACTCGAATCGCCGTACAAACGCCCCCACCGCCAAGACCGACGGTCGTGGGTTAATGCAATCGGGGCGACAGGATTCGAACCTGCGACTTCCTGCTCCCAAAGCAGGCGCGCTACCGGACTGCGCCACGCCCCGTGTGTTGGTTTCCGCATCGAAAATGCGGTTTTTCGCCTTGTTTTCTAGGTGTTTTTGACCGCGACTCGACTTCGCTCCACCGTTAGGGATACGGTCGGTTTCAGCCAGTAAAACCCCTTTTATGCCAGTTCTTGGTACAACCGGTAGTACAACACCCTTGCCCTGTGAATCGTCGGTGCCGGTTGCTCGCAACTCCACGGCTTCGGATTCCGCTTTCGGAATCGACGGTAGTGTACGACATTCCACCGATTCGTCCAGATTCATATCGCTCATGCAGGGGCGAAGCTCACTCCGACATGAAGTCGCCAGACAAGCTAGCCGTCCTAACCCTTCGGGTCGACTATGATCGTCGCCTAAACCGTCACGGACCCGTTCGAATTCATCCCAGCTGAATCTCTTTGGAGTATTCGACGCACCGATTTACGATGGACGATCAAAGCTCTTCATAGAGTGCTGGACTTGGAAGCGATTCGCAAGCCTCGCCATCGACTCTCCATTCGAGTTGCCGTTCCAGCAATAATGCTCGTCATGCGTTCCTCTTCGTGTGCGTGGCTGACCGACCGTCACTTGTGGAGGATAGCAATCCTGGCGAAACGTCATCGCTGCAACCTTACAACATGTCAGCCGATGGAAACTCGTAGCGTTTCGTCCGAGCAGACGACGGAACGCATGGCCTTGAACTCAAAATGGTCGATGAAACGGAAGCTGAAGCCTGTATGTTCAGCGACTTGCAGCCGGACGCCGCAGATACATATCCCGGGCAGATTACTTGTGCGAATGGACAAGTGCTACAGTTGCGCATGGGCAATCGGAAGCCTCCCGGTGCGTTCGCTCGACGATGACTCCAGCGATTTCGATGCCACAATAATGCGCCTCCCTGAAAAGGCGCTACCGCACTACCAGCGCCTTTCATCTCTCGATGATGAGCGGACATTAGACATGTTCACTGAAGATGGCAGCATCTTGCGTTTCCAAAATTAAACCATGGAAGAAATCTGGTCTCCTTGGTAAGTGATAGCACAGTGCGCCATCGCGATGTGTCGAGGGAACGGCCCCATCGATCCCAGAGTTTGATATTTCGATGGATCGTCTCGGCTTTGAGCTGCCCATGAAGTGCTCTTGAGGTTCCAAGGATTTGCAACTTCATAAGACGACGAAAGGCTTCATCAAGGACCGATCCGGTCCATTTCAGACTTCCACTTTGCCATTTCGTCCGGCCGATTCCATTGAGTGTACAGCCATAGGAGGCGGGCTGCGGTTTCTTTCCGGCGCACGGATTTGGGATATTTTTCAGTTAATTCGCCGCAAGTTTCCAAAAGAAGTTTTTCCGCTTCGTCAAACATTCCCTGTCCTGCCATTGACTCGCCCAAGCCGCTCAGAATGGAAAGACGTAAATAGTCGTCGAGCGGTTTGTTGGATTCGACAATGGCCAAACATTCTCGCAGGATCGGTTCGGCTTCAGAGAAAGCCTCCCGAATGAGTAGTGTTGCCGCCAAACTGTTACCGGCAATGGCGATATTCGGGTGTTCAGGAGGCAAGGATTTTCGCCACACCACCCATGCACCGCGAAAGAGCGGCTCAGCAGCGGCTGGGTTTCTTTGATCCAACAGAACATTCGCAAGGTTGTTCATGCTTTGAGCAACGGCCGGGTGTTCCGGACCGAAGATCTTCGTGCGCATTTCCAACGCATCGCGAAGCAGCGGTTCTGCATCGTGATGCCTGGATTGATGGTGATAAAGATTGGCGAGGTTATTCAAGGCGTCGGCGACAATGGGATGAGGGTCACCAAAGACCTTTACACGGATGGCAAGGGCCTCGCGAAAGAGCCGTTCCGCCGAGTTCAGGTCGCCTTTGTTTTGGGCAAGCAGGGCGAGACTGTTGATGCTTTGAGCGACATCGGCATGCTCGGAGCCGAAAAGCCGTTTACGCATTTCAAGCGCGGCCAGGTAACGGGGTTCAGCCTCCGCAAGCTTCCCCTGCGCGCGAAGTGTGGCTGCGAGGCCCTGTTCTGCTCCAGCGACCAAAGCGTTGTCTTGGTGGTGGAGTCGCTTCTGCAATGTCAGGCATTCGCGCATGAGCGATTCGGCTTCCGCGTGCCGCCCCTGCGCGCCCGCCACATCAGCGAGGTTGCTCAGATCCATCGCCAGTTCCGCCGTTGATTCATCAACGGGTATACTGCGCCGTAGCGCCAAAGCAGACTTCAAATGCCGTTCTGACTCAGGGAAGAGCCCCAGTGCCGCATATGTCGTACCAATGGTTGCACGCAAATCGGCTTCCACGGCAGGCTGATTCTTCAGCGCCCCGGCGTCTACTTTCGCCGCCGCTTCGTCCAGAGCTTGTTTGATCGTCACGTCCTTGCCGAGTGACTTGCCGGGATCGACCGATGAAAGCATCTCCCGGATGAAATCACTGACCGCCGCGGCCTTGGCGGCTTCGACAAAGGACTCTTCCGATTTCCTGATTGCCAACCTTTCGGCACGAGTTGCCCGGATGAACCCCACGGTTGAACCGATCAATCCGAGCAGAAGAGTCATTCCCAAGGCAATGGTCACGACAATTGCGGCCTTGTTTCGGCGAGCGAACTTGCGAAGTTGATAGGTACGGCTTGGCGGGGTGGCGGTCACGGGCTTGTCGGTCAAATAACGGTTCAAATCTTCGGCCAGCGCCCCGGCTGTTGCGTAGCGGCGCGATCGGTCCTTCTCCAGGCACTTCATGACAATCCAGTCAAGGTCGCCTCGCAGCACGCGGGTCAGCATGGCCGGTTCGCATTGGCGCCGATGGGCAATGTCGAGTGCCGAGGAATCATTGACGGCCATCGGCGTTACGACATTCGGCGTGGAGGCGATCGTTGCAATCCGAAAACTCGGACGGGGCGGTTCCTCCTCCCGGATGAGTCGCTGGACCTCGGCCAGAGGCGTCGATCGCAGCCGATTGCGTTCCAGCGGGGTGCTTCCAGTGAGTAACTCGTACAACAGCACGCCGAGAGAATAGATGTCACTTCGCGTATCAATGTCGATGCCGGCTACTTCAGCTTGCTCGGGGCTCATGTATTCCGGCGTGCCGATCAACTGGTGCATTTCGGTGAAAAGGGTCTTATCCGTCAGCGGCGCTACCGTGGCCTTGGCGATTCCAAAATCGATGACCTTGGGCAGCGGTTTTCCGTCGGCAACCGTGACCAACACATTCGAAGGTTTGAGATCGCGATGGATGATCCCTTTCTGGTGGGCGTGTTCCACGGCGTTGCAGATGCCGCGAAACAATTCCAACCGTTGCCGGACGGGCAGGCGCTCTTGATCACAATAGTGCGTGACCGGTTCGCCGCGGACGAGCTCCATCACGAAGAATGGACGACCGTGGTCCGTCGTACCCGCGTCGAGGACGCGAGCGATATTGGGATGGTCCATCAGTGCGAGCGCCTGGCGCTCGGCCTCGAAGCGGGCAATCACTTGCCTCGTGTCCATCCCCGCCTTGATGATCTTGAGCGCAACGCGACGATGCACCGGTTCGATCTGGTCCGCCATGAAGACCGTCCCAAACCCGCCTTCACCGATGGACTGAAGGAGCTTGTAACGCCCGATTCGAGATCCGGGTGCTTCAGTGAAGGTCGGGGGTGACGCGGCAACAGAGGCGAATCCCGCCCCTGTCGGGGCGCCCATGAATGCCGAGTCTCCCATGGCCGCAAGGAGCGCTATCGCCTCTACTTTGGCTTCGTCAGAGGCGTGAGCTGATTGGATGAATGCCTGGCGACGAGCGGGCTTAAGCTCCGCCGCCTCAGCTAATAGTTCCTTGGCACGCTCTCGATCCGCGGGATTCAAGGAATGCGCTCCTTGTCTTCGCTGGCTTGCAGAAACCGCAACAACCAGGCCCGGCCGTAACGCCATTCTCGATCAACGGTGCTGGGTGCAATATTGAGTGCCGCGGCGGTTTCGTCGATCGAGAGGCCGGTGTAAAAACGCAAATGAATCACGCTGGCCGCACGGGCATCGACCTTACGCAGGGCTTCGATCGCCTCGTCGATCCCCATGGCCTCTGAGATGGTTTCTTCACGGGCGAGGTCAGCCACACATGCAATCTGGCGAACGTGGTCGCCGCCGCGCTTCTTTGCGCCGACTTTTCGGGCATGCTCGATCAGAATGCGGCGCATGGCTTCCGCCGCCGCCCCGTAGAAATGGGCCCGATTATCCCATCCTACGTCGCAATGACCGACGAGTCGAAGGTAGGCTTCGTGGACAAGCGCCGTGGCCTGAAGGGTGTGTTCGCGTCGCTCGGTCACCATCTGCCGGTCCGCAAGGTCTCGCAACGACCGGTAGACCAGTGGCAGGAGTTCTCGCGCGGCGTTGGGTCGACCCGCCGCCGCGTCCGAGAGTAGACGAGTCACCTGACCCGATGATGAATCGTACACTGCGCTGCTCCGTTCCTTTGCATCCATCCTGCTTGACCCTGTGTTTCATGCGAAACTACGCGGCGCAAAGCGTCAGGGACATCAACAAAACGAGGTCGCTCCCTCTCTCAATGGTCCATCATACGCGAATTCAGGCGCTTTTTGGAACTCCAAGTGACGCTCGGGCCAAACGTCTCTCGCATGTATAAGCGGAATCACAGGTTTCCGGTCCGTGGGCGTCGGTTTGCAGCTCCGAAGCCAACCCCTGCGATTGGGACGAAATCGGGAGTAAAAAATGTCGGAAAGTTCTCGAAATCGGCGAACCAAGCAGATGATGTGCGGCATCGCGGACAGCGCGATACCAAGCTGCTCGCTTCCGCCTGAAAAACAGAACAGATTCGCTTCACTCCTCCTGTGGGGGCTATTGATTCCCGCCATCGCCGTGGGGCAATCGGTGGAGGAGCAGATCGAAGTCAGCGCCGGCTGGAACGCGGTCTGGTTCAACATCGAGCCGGAGCCGAACAGTCTCGTCAGCTTTCTGGCGTCGCAGACACCGCCTTTGGACTGCCAGTCTGTTTGGACGTTCGAACCCAATCGCGATGTCACTGCTGATCCGGCGACTAGCCCGCCCGGCCGATGGCTTTTCTATGACAAGGAAACGCCTTCGGCACTGCAATCCTTACGAAACTTGCAGGGTCACCGCGCATACCTGTTCAAGATGAACGTTGGTGGCACGTTGCGGTTGTCGGGCCGACCGGTGATTCGATCTTACTCCTTTAACGGGCGGGTGAGCAACCTGTTCGGCGCCATGTCCAATTCGCCAAGCGGCTCATTGACGTTCGAGGAGTTCTTCGCACATCCCAGCGCAACAGGGAAGGTCGTATCCAGCGGCTCGCCCATCAAGCATGACATTTTCACGCTTGCCGACGGAGTGATGATTCGCCGAAACCTCACCGACACGGTCACACCGAACAAAGCCTATTGGGTCAACACGGTTCAGGACTTCAGCTATGCCGGACCGCTGGACGTCATTGCCAGTGCCAACGGTTTGTCTTTCGGCCGGAGCACGGCCATTCGAACGCTTGCCATCGATGTTCCGTCGTCTCCGATCGCTCAATCGGTGACGATCCGGGCGCATCCTTGCTTGCAACTCGGGGGCGAACAATGCTCCGCGAGCACCGCCGGCGCAGATTGGTTGGAGTATCGTGTTCCGTCGAACTCGGCGTTGCCAGAGTGGCAACCGCTCACGGCGGGCCTGACGATTCCGGTTCCGGCGCGGACCACACGGATTGAACTGGAGCTCCGCGCTCGAAGAGCAGCGGTGTCGGCAATGGCCGCAGTCGCTGGCGCCGTCGCCACGTTGCCGCCGCTGATTATCGATGTTTCAGACGATCAGGGTTCTCGCGCCATCGTGTCCAGCGATGTTGTGGTGGAACCCGTGTTTGGTCTATGGGCCGGGAAGGCCGTTCTGACCCACGTGAGCGTGCATCCGAGCATTCAAGACGTTTCGTTCGAGAGTGCTGAGGCGTTTCCGCTGGAGATGTCATTGATTCTCGATCTTCCCGAATCGGGAGGCGGGGCTGTTCCGAAACTCCTCGACACTGTCACGGTGCAGACGTTCCGCGACGGGCGTAGTCTCCAGCGACGATTCAGCGCTTTGCTGTTCGATCGTGCAGTGATCCTCACCGCGGATGGCGGTGATCCAATTGATCCGCTGGGGACGCGCGGCACGCTTCGGGGCGCGTTGCACATTTTGCCGGAGGATCCGCTCAATCCCTATCGACATCGCTACAACCCGGAGCACCGAAAGGGATATGAGATTCATCGCGATTTGACCATTACGCTCGATGCGGGTGAGGAGACCGTGATCGAAGAATTTTCGGGGCTTGATGGCACGTTTGGACCGCAGCGGCTCAACGGCGTCTACACCGAAATCATTTCCGGACTTTCCGTACAACCGATCACGATTCAAGGGCGGTTTCGATTGGAACGAATCCGCGGCAACCGAGTGAACTGACAGCGGTGATTTGAGGTGCGCGATGGACAATGACTCATTGACCCAATTGCAGTCGAGGCGCGTGACAATTCGAACGCAGCATAACGTTGCTTTAACGCAATGCGACCGCGGGTACCTTTGCTGTTGCCTGTTCATACTGCTGTCATTCGGAGCATCGCAGGGCCTAGCCGGCGAGGTCTGCGACTCGTCTCGCCGAGTATGCTTCCAGGGAATTGGACAGCTCGAGCCGGGTTTTTCGAGCTTCGCCAGTGATATTGCTTACACGGATGGAACAGTGGTGGTCGTCGGCTCGGCGGCGTCGGCCGCCAGCGTTCAACTGTGCAACGCCTTCGAGGCGGTCAAGTTCTCTGGCGGACAGCTTCGACGAATTCACAATCTCGCGGCGTTAGGCCGGTGTACCACTGCTAGCGCCGTTGCCTTCTCCGGTGGGAAGACGTTCATCGCCGGAACCGCGGGACCCACCAGCCAGGCATACCAGGTCGTTCAACAAGGAAACGAGCTCGTCGCTCCCGTGTTTCTGCCAACACCACCAGGACGCGGTCCGATCACTTTCTCCGGCAGGATCTCCGATGACGGTGGGGTCATCGTCGGCACGGTTTCTGACAATTCAGGGAGTTTTGTTTCGGCCATGAAGTGGACGCGGACGACGAACACCAGCGTCCTTTTGCCTCCGCTCAACAGCACCATTCTGAATCCCGGGGGGCAAGGAATTTCGGTTTCTCCCAACGGTCAACTTACCGGAGGTAACTTTTTACTGGATGGCTTTGGGGCTAGGTCGGGGTTCATTCATCCAGCTCCCTTTACACTCTGTTTACCCACCGGGTGTTCTTCACGAGCAATCGGCGACCTCGCTGGAGGGAGCACCTTCAGCAATTCCGTCGCGATCACGAACAATGCGGTTGTGCTGGCCCAGGGCTCTTCCGCCAGCGGCAACGAGGGATTTCTCTGGTTTGCAGGAAACCTAAATACGTTTCCGCCATCGCCGGACGTTCGGGTTCCTCTCGGCGACCTGCCGGGCGGAAACTTCTCAAGCTCCCCGGGCGACATGAGCGGTGACGGAACACTGATCATCGGAACAAGCTCTTCGGCGGCGGTTCCGGCAGGGGAAGCGTTTTTGTGGAACTCTGTCCTTGGGATGCGCAGCCTCAAGGACTTAGTCGTCACCGAGTTCGGCGCCGCGGGGCTCGACGGCTGGCGGTTGGAGACGGGCGCGGCGATGTCGACCAATGGACTTGCCTTGGCAGGCCGTGGAATTAACCCCGCAGGTCAAAGCGAAGGCTGGTTCATGACCCTGCCGGACTGCAACGGCAACAACCGCTGGGACGGACTTGAACCCTCGCTTCCTTCGGCGAGGGCAGCGCAAGCCGTGCTCGAGTTCGACGGCGTTGATGACTTCGCGGAGCGCGCCGTTCCCTCCGCCGAACTTCGAATCACAGGTCCATTGACGGTCGAGGCCTGGGTATTCCTCCATCGACTTGGCGTGACGCAGTCGATCATCACGATGGGTGAAGCCGGCGAAGACCTCAACTCGAACATCCTCTACACCATCGAAGTTGATCCCAACGGGGATCTGGCCGTGATGCACGAGCGATCGACGCTCGCCGACGTGGCGATTCTCGCGGACACCAATCTAAAGACGAATCGGTGGTATCACTTGGCAGTTACGCGCACGTTCGTCACATCGTCTCTGCTCGAGTACTCGGTTTTCGTCGATGATCTCGAGCCGATCGTGGAGGGTGCCGCCGGGGCGCCCGCGGGCGGGGCCACTGGGCGGCTTCGAATCGGGCGCGCGCCGGGCACAACCACTGATCGACCCTTCGACGGACTGATCGCCGACGTTCGAATCTGGAATGTCGCACGGTCCGCGGCTGAGATACGCGAGTCGATGTTCACGTCTACACCGCCGGACACGACCGGACTGATGTCCTTGTGGCGCATGGACGAGTCTGCCGGCCTCGCTCTCGACGACGCGATCGGCAGCAACGACCTGACCTTGTCGGGAGGCGTGAGGCAGACCGTCGACGGCGACTGCAATCTCAATCGAATTCCCGACTCGTGTGAGATTGACTGCAACGGCAACGGCATTCCTGACGACTGCGATATTCGCGACCTCGATAGTTGTGACGCGGACGGCAATCGCCGACCCGATGACTGCGACGCACCGGAGATGCTGGCCGAACTTCAAAGCGCAGGTTCCACCACCGAGTTTTTCCGAACAGAACGCGACGATCCGACCAATGCGGCGACGTTCGGCACGATGATCCGCAATTACGGTCGTCCATGGAAGCCCGGCACCGAACAGACGCCGGGCGGAGGCGTTTGCGACGCCGGCTCGCGGATCGGGCTTTTTTGCGGAGGTGGAATCACTTGTCCCAACGGCAACTGTGTACCACCCACCGGCGCGGGCATTTCATCGACGCGCGATCCGGCCGAGCGACTTCGGATGTTCCTCACAAACCCTGGGTGCCTTCCAGTAGATCTCGTGCAACGAATCCTCGACGAACTCTCTTCGTTCGAGATGCTTTTGGGCAACGAGGCGTTCGCCGATGCCATGGATCCCACGGTGGGCGAAGGCGTTCTGGGTGAAGGACTTTCGCTGGAGCAGGTTCCCGGGTTGTTCGCATTCCGCGGGCTGACCGGGATTGGATCGCTTCTTTCCGAAGAGTTGGCGCTGCTTCGGGGTCGGGAGATATCGCTGCCAGCGTCGACCACGCTGCCAATTTCCGACGACCCGTCGACCAATTTGAACGGCAACTATCCGCAATTCGGCGGCGCGACGCGCACGGCCATTTACAATCGATTGCGGCCCAATGCCGCGGGGACGATCGGTTCAGTCGCCTACAAATCCAATTACGGAAAAGGCAGCGACGCAGAGGCTTCCACGGCGTTTCCCCAGGGGCATGGGGATGCCTATGGATATTACCTGACTGCGACGAAAGCTTATCTTGATGTGTTTGGTGCCGGATTGACGTCATCCATTCCCGCGCCTGTCGCGCTCGAATTCATTGAATCGCAAGTCTCGGCCACGGGAGAGCAGGATTGCCAGGCGGCGGATTGTGAATTGGTCGTGGATGACGACGGGCTTTCCCACCATGTGGGCTTCCATTCCGTGCGGAACATGGCCGCGGCAATGGCAGCGCGCGCGCGAGCCGTCAGTCGCATTGTCGACCTGACGTTCCGGCAGGACTACCGGGAGGATATCGACACGAGTCTCACCGATACGGATGCCGCGCGGGCCTGGGGCATTGCGGACTGGGCACGTCGGGGCGCAGTGGGCGCCTACTTCGACTGGGCCGTATTGAACCATCTCCTACCCGTTCCTGAAACCAATTCGGGAGACTCCGTTGAAACTGTGAATCGTCAGCGTATCGATGAAATCCGGATTCTCTCTTCGGCGATCGACGAAATGCAGGAGCGCGTGGACGCTGCCGGAGCGGGGCTGAATCCACTAGGTTTGGTTCCCAATGTCGTACCATTCCGAATCATCCAGCCGGGCCAGTTGTTGAACTTTCTTCAGGGGGGCGCCAGTTCCGGTAAGTCGCACTACGGCATCGTTCGCGATGCGGCCGTTGAAGCCATCAGAAACGCTCGAGGCATTCTCAAACGGGCAAATCTGTCGATCAACCGATTGGGCAGCAACGAAAACTCATTTGCTGAGTTTGAAAACAAGGTCCGCGAATCAGACATCGGCTTCAACAATCGATTGATCGAAATCTTTGGACTACCGTCACCTGACGATCGGGCGGACAACGACTTCGAAGACAACGACGGAGACGGTCTGCAAGTGACGAGCGGACTCAACGATCGGGATGACGATATTATCGAGGCCGGTTGCAACGGGAGCTGCGCCGGCTCACCCGATCTGGTCAACTTTCTCGTCGACGCGCAGGGGCTCGAGGACCTTGGATTTGCGCCGCGCCCCGCGGTCGGCCAGGTTCAATTGGCCATGTTTGAGCTTCGGACCGCATCGCTGCGCGTTCAGGCCGCCGAACTGGCAGTCGCCAACCTGGAGGCCCTCATTGCGGCCAAGGCCGAAAACGTCGCGCTGGTTCGCCAGGAAGCTGTCGAGCAGTTGGAGATCCGGGCGCAGGCCTGCTCCGAGCAGATGCGAGTCGTTGATCGAAAAGAGCAATTGGCGGAAGCGCGCGAGGACCGCGGGATGTTCAGCCGCATTGTCGGCACTCTTACCGCGGCGACGGTGTGCGCTTCCGGCGGCGGATTCGCCTGTGCGGGCGCCGCGTCCGGCGGACTGGGCTTGGGCGGAGAACTGCTGAGCAACTGGCTCCTGAACAGCGGGCCGGGGACCGAGATCGATGAACAATTCAATATCGAGCGGGAGGAACTTCGGATCAACTGCTGGCAGACGGCCCAGCTCACTCGCATCTCCAACGATCAGGCTATCCGGGCGCTGGAAATTGAGCTGGAGGATCTTATCCGTCGTACGCCGCAGGCAATTCTCGAACTCGCCTTGGCCCAAACCCAGGCTCGACAAGCGTTGGCGGTGGTGCAGAAGGGCTTTCAGGAAGGGAAACGGATTCTCGACGAGCGCGACCGGCTTCGCCGCGTGCAGTCCGACAAATTGCGCGATTTCCGCTTCCGCGACCTCGCGTTTCGGACGTTTCGCAATCAAGCGCTCGAGCAATTTGGAGCGTTCTTCGATCTGGCCTCGCGATACGTCATGTTGGCCGCGCGCGCCTTTGCCTATGAATACAACGAACGCGATGAGGTCAACAATCAGATGCGGGCACTCTATCGGGAGCGACTGCTGGGGACCGAATCTGCCACGGACATGGGGCTCGAAAGCATCATCTCCCGCCTTGATCAGAAGCGTCAGGAGAGCGAATTCGCCTCGCGCCTTCAAAAGCTGTCCCTCTTCGATCAGGGCGGTGACGAGTTCAGCCTCCGCAAGAACTTCTTGGGACTGGCCATTGACCCGTCACGCGACACAGCTCAACAACAGCGCGAAAAGAACAAGGCGTTTCGGTCGTTCCTCGAGTCCAACATCGTGCAGGACTTGCGCGACGTACCCGCGTTCGCGGAACTCGCGAGTTTGGACAGCGAACGTGACGCCGGACCGGCGATTGTGTTGAACTTCTCGACCGAAGTCGCGGGGCGGACTTTGTTCGGAAAGCGTCGAGGAACCATCTTCGGTGCACCGGCGAACTTCGACACGTGTTCCAATCCTAAACTGTTTCAATACGCCATTCTTTTGGAAGGGATCGACAACCCCAGCGCTCTCGGTGTAGACGGTCCGCTGGTCTTCGCTCATTTCATCCCGGTCGGCACCAGCATGTTGCGCGCTCCGCAAACGGGTGACTGTGCCCTGCGGTCGGTTCGAAACTGGGCCGTTGTGGATCAACGAATTCCCAGTGTGTCCGCTGCCTATCGTGATTCCGGCGGCGCCATTCTGAATGCCTTCGACATGCCGCAACTGGCCACTTCGCAGAACTTGTACGTTGTCAATCGATTCCCGGTCACTCAGGCCCAGTTGCGCCAGACCGAGAACCCTGTTTTTCAGGACCACCTAGCCGGTTGGTCCGTGTGGAATACGCAGTGGATGCTTGTGATTCCTGGCCGACAATTCGCCGACCCCGGCGACGATGCCTCCGTGGTCCGCAAGAAGCTTCTCATTCTCATTTTTGACGCGGACCAGAACGGAAATCCGCGCAGTCCCGATCAGAACCTGGGGATCGACGACGTCAAGCTCCGTATCAAGGCCTATGGGAAACCCTCGTAAGGAGAAGATCGTGAAAGCGACGCTTCAGCTGTTTTTGGTCATTATCCTGGTACCGATGCTTGCAGTTGTAAGTGCGCAAGCCGCGGACAAGAACGGCGTATCCCCGCAGGTCATTTCGCTTCCTTCCGGCCCGGGATCCATTCAGGGACTCGGCGAGTCGTTTCAGCCGCAACTCAACAGCGCGAGCGGCGCTTTTTCGGTGCCGATCCAGTTGCCCCGCGCGGCGACCGGTTTCGCGCCGTCACTCGCTCTGGACTACCACACAGGCCAGGGCAATGGCCCCTTGGGGATTGGATGGAAGCTTTCCGGGCCCACCATGATCTCGCGCAACATGGATCACGGACTTCCGTTCTACATCGATGGTCCCAACGGCCTGGACGACGACTTCGACGACGTCATCGATAATCCCGAAGAAATCGACCGGTTCTCAGGGGTCAATCTCGAAGAGCTGATTCCCTTCGCCGACGGTTCGTTTCGCGCGGAAAACGAGACGAGCTTTGCCCGCTACCGCCGATTCAACGACGGATGGATCGTTCAGGAAAAAAGCGGATTCCGTCAGGAGTTCGGCATGACGGGCGAAGCGCGTCTCGAAAAAGACGGGCGGAAGTTTGCGTGGCTATTGCAGCGGACCGCGGATCCAAATGGGAACGCAGCCGAGTTTCGCTACATGACAAATGCTGGGTCGCCAGGACAAAAATTCCTCCGTGAAGTACGATGGGCCGGTGCTCAGGCGTTCTATGCGGCCGTGCTCACCTATGATGATCAGCGCCCGGACATCTACACTGATTTCAAGAGTGGGTTCGAGATCAGAACCGGAATGCGCCTCGCCCGGGTTGATGTCATCGCTCAAGGTATTCCGCCGTCGTCGACCTCGCTCGTGGGAGACTTCAACGACGACGGCCTGCCCGATTCCCTGATCCGACGCTACACGCTCGAATATGAATCGAATGCCCTTGTCTCTCGGCTGGTCCGCGTGAACATGTTCGGAGCCGACGGCGCCACGGCATTCCCATCGATAACGTTCCAATACACCAACTGGACGCCGCCGGACAAGGTGACGTCATCGTTCACCTTGAGCACCGGCGACCCTTCAGTGGCGTTGAACTCGAGCGATGTTGAATTGATCGACATGAATCAGGACGGATTGCCTGACCTGCTGAACGCTACTTCCGGGTCGCACCGAGTTCATTTGAATCGCGGCATGAACGACCAGGGACGGCTGGAATGGGACACGGTCGGAACGCTCGTCGGAAACGCGCCGGGACTCAACCTCGGGCTGCCCTCGGTTCACCTCGCCGACCACAGCGCCGACGGCGAGTCCGATTTCATTCACAAGGTGAACGACTTTACGATCCAATGCTTCCTGAACAGTGGGCAAGGCTCCTGGTCTAACCCGGTTAATCTCGGTAATACGAATTCGTGGCCGCTTTGGCCTTTCGAAAATGCCGGCAGCCGAACTCTGGATACCGACCACAATCGCCTGCACGATATTCTCTTCACCGGCGAAAACAGTTATCGGTTGTGGATGCTGATGCCCGGCGGTCGATACGGCCGCGAAGTCCCACTTCCGGTTCTCTCCGATGGAACCCAGGGGTTTCAATTCGAGGACCCCGGCGCTCGAATCGCCGACGTGAACGGTGATCGCATTAACGATCTTGTCTGGATACAAAGCACGAGGGTGGTCTATTGGGCCAGTTGCGGTCGTGGAGTTTTTGACGGACCGATCTTTCTTCCTTTGGACACTGAGGTGCTGGCTACCGAAATCCCCCGAATCGACCTTGCGGATATCAACGGCGATGCCCTGTCCGATCTGGTTTTGGTCCGGCCCGCCGCTTCCCCCAATGGCATTCAATACTTCGTCAATCGGGGAATCGCCGGATTCGACGCCCGCCGCACGATCCTCGGACTCCCCTCTGCGCAATCCGGAGACGCTACGCGATGCGCGGACATGAACGGAAACGGCTCCGTTGATTTTCTCATCTCCAATAGCGCTCGTCCTTCGGGAACCCGCGAGCAGTTCCTCGATTTTGTCCCCGGAGTCCGGCCGAATCTGCTTGCACGGATCGAAAACGGACTGGGATCGGTGACCACGCTCACCTACGAATCTTCCGTCGATCAGATGATCCGGGCGCGGGACGCGGGCAACGCATGGGAAACCACCATGCCCATCGCCGTGCCGGTTCTTTCGCGCATCGCCGAATCCGACAGCCGTGGCAACGTTTCCACCCGCGAGTTCACCTATCGCAATCCATACTTCGATTCGGACAAGCAGGAATTTCGCGGCTTCACCCGCGTCGAAGTTCGGGAAATCGGAGACGGATCGATTCCAACCAAAGTGACGACCAGCGTTTTTGACAGCGGCGAACTCGCAGGCTGCCGCAAGGGAATGCCGGTCAGTCGCGAAGTCACCGACGCGTCCAGCGGGCGATTCGACCGTGCGGAAAACACCATTGAGCATCGGCTGATCGAGGACTCTCCCGGCGGCCGTCACGTTTGCTTCGCGTTCAATGGCGCGGAGGACACCTTCATCTATGAGCAAACCGAGACGCCCATTCAGACACGAGTTGAATACCTGTTCGACGACTTTGGAAATCCCGTGCAGAGCAATCAACTTGGAGTTGTCGGCATAGGTGGCGATGAGCGACTCGTCGAAACTACGTTTGCCTACGATCTGGTGAACTGGCGACTTGACCTCCCGACCCGGTCAACGACAAAAAATGGAGATGGAGCCAAGGTGTCGGAAGAGTCATTTGCATACGACTTACGCGGCAATTTGCTGGAGCATCATCGCTGGCTGGATGACGGCGATCGCTTCGTGCTCAAAATACGAAACGAATATGACGACTTCGGCAACGTCGTCCGCATGTTTGACGCCAACGGCCACAGTCGGTCCGTCGTGTATGACAATCTCTTGCACACGTTTCCGACCCGGGAAATCGTTCATCTTCAGTCCTATGACATGGCCACAACGGTTGACTACGACATGGCTCTGGGAACGGCGCTGTCGTCGATCGACTTCTCGGGCGCTCTCACGGAGTATCGGCATGACAGCCTCGCGCGATTGGTCGAAGTGCGTCGCCCGGGCGGCGCCCGCACCAACTATGAATATGAATTCGGAAGCCCCGTTAGTCGTGTGTCAACTCGCGTCAAGGATTCTTTGGCGAATGATGAAACCATCGATTCATACGATTACTTTGATGGTCTTGGCCGAAAGCTCGGGTCCAAGTCTGAAGCCGAGGATGGACGTTGGCGATTCTCGGGCGCGGTGACATTCAATAATCGAAAGCAGAGGCGCGAGGAATGGCTATCTTACTACACGACAACACCGTCCTTTGAATCACCGGATACATCCAAACCGCGCCGCATCTACTCTTACGACGCCCAAGGTCGCGCCGTGCGGACAGTCAATCCCGACAACACCGAGGTGCGAACCGAATTCCGGCCGTTGACGGTGAATCGCTTCGACGAGAATGACGTTGTCGGTCCCGCCCGCCCTACCAGTGAAAGATTGGACGGACTGGGACGACTTATCGAGGTCACCGAACGCAACGGATCGGATGAATATCACACGCAATATAAATGGAACACCCTTGGCGACCTGGTTGAAACGCTTGATACACAGGGAAATCGAAAGACACTTGCCTATGACTCGTTGCGCCGCAAAACGGCGATCAATGATCCTGATCGCGGCATTACGAGTTTTCAATATGACGATGTGGGCAACATTTTGAGCGTTACAGATGCCCGTGGGCAGACCACCGTCTACACTTATGACTTCGCCAACCGACTCCTGAATGAAAATTACCTTGATCAAAGCGGCGGCTCGGACGACCCCGTGGATGTGCAAATGGTCTACGACGTGCCGAGCCAGAAAGTCGATTTCGGTGACGGCTCGACTGGCACGGCTGCGTTCACCGGCGGCCGACTCGCGTCGGTTTTTGACTCATCAGGCGAGTTGCACTTCTCCTTCGATGCCCGCGGCAATACTGAATGGACGGCAAAGAGCATCCGCGACCCGCAACTAGGGATTACGTCGGCCTACAAAACCGGATTTGCCTATGACATTTTAGATCGATTGACTGATGTGTATTACCCCGACAATGATCACTGTCATTACACTTACAACGAAGCCTCTCTTCTTGAGCGCATTGACGGCGGACCGCTCGGGCAAGCCTTTGTCACGAGTACGGACTACCACCCTACGGGAAAGATCAACCAGATTGTCTTTGGAAATGGCACCACCACCGCACACCTATATGACTTGCGCGAACGCTTGAGCGACCTCCACACAAGTTCACCGCTCGCGGGAAGTCTGATTCACTACGGTTATACTTATGACCCAGCGTCCAACGTAACGCGAATTGACGATCTGCGTCCGTTCGACGGCATTAACAGCGTCTCGCTCACTTCGCCTCGACGCAACACTCAGCGATTCGAGTATGACGACCTCCACCGGCTGACGAGAGTACGCTACACACCGACTTCAGAATCAGACGCAAGCCTGGGAACCATCACGTATGCTTACGACGCCATCGGCAACATGCTCAGCCAGACTTCGGATAAAGAGAAGGCCCATTTGGGAACCCTGACGTATGGCGGCGGGCGATTGGGTCGAAACGGACGATCGCCCAACGACCCGCCCGGACCGCACGCCCTGACCGCAACGGCGACCGGCAGCGCCTACGAATACGACGCCAATGGAAACATGTCTAAGATCGACGCATCGACGTTGTCTTGGGACTTCAGGGATCGTCTTGTGCGTCATCGGCAGGGCGGTGTCGATGCTCGATATGTCTACGACTATGCCAATCGTCGAGTTACAAAGCTCGTCGCGCAGAACGGCCGGACCGACCAGACCCTTTATGTGGACAAGTACTTCGAATACCGACCCAACCGCGCCCCCGTCAAATATGTGTTTGGTGGACCGACCCGAATCGCCCAAGTCACCGGCACCATTGACCCGCAGAGACCGAGGCTGCAACGAATCTGGCTCTTCGAAGGTTTCAATCTGATCACCGTTGCCGTCCAGTCGACGCAATCCGTGGAACAACTCTTTGGGCCTGGGGCGCGCGTCTACCGGTCGGACGGACAACAATACGCGCAGGTTGCATCTAGCGCCGTCGTGCCGGTTGCGCTGCCGCTTTGGGTCGAAGTGCCCGCACCAAGAATCGTTGTGGCGCGCGGAATGTATTTGCCTCCTGTTGACCCAGTGAACCTGCCGCCTGGGCAGAGCCTCCTTGCCTGGCCGCGGCTTGAACCCATGAATCCCGAAATTCACCTTCTCTCAGCGAATATCCGCATCCAGGCCCACGATCCTCAGCGACCAAATTGGTACCTGGCCGATCCGCTGCTACCCGCCAACGTGGCGGACCGAATCCGTCCTCTCGACGCCGCCTCCGCGCTATGGGTTACCCTCCCAACGCAAACGCAACTGGCGCCGGCGGCCGCCGACGATCATGCCACGCTTTTCTTTCACGGCGACCATCTCGGCTCATCCAATGTAATGACCGACCGGCGGGGCGCGCTCGCGCAGGAATCGGCCTACTTCCCCTTTGGCGAAGAACGCAACGCTTTTAGGCAAGAAGTGGCCACGCGGCAGCCCTACGGTTTCACGGGAAAAGAGAAGGATGATGAAACTTCGTTGCACTACTTCGAGGCGCGATATTTGCAGACTAAAGTGTCACGATTCTTGTCGCCCGATCCGAAGTATGCCGATCCGTCCATGCTCTCTCAGGAAGACTTGGCGGCATTTCTTTCGCAGCCTCAAAAGGCCAATCTGTATTCCTACGTCCTCAACAACCCCATCAAGTACAACGACCCGGCAGGACTGGAGGAACGCCGGAGTAATGCAACGCAATTGGCGGATACCGCGAGTGACATCAGCACTGGTGGTTCGGCATTCCTCGAGTTCCTCCAATTTGGAGCTGGAGCTGGCTCGTCAAACATGAGTTTTGCGCTCTACGAAGCTGCAGGGACCGGTTCTTCGATCGCCACCGGTGCCGCTGTCGTAAGCTTGGCATTCGAGGGCATGGATTTGGTTAAAAACCCGACGACGGACAAAGCGGTGCATTTCGGCGGGAGCGCAGTGATCACCGGCGGCAGTTTTGTCAGCGGGCCGGGCGCGGCCATCGCCGGCGCGGCTAGGTATACCTATGAGAATTCGCCTCGGATTCACGACGCGGCCAACAGAGCAGGTGATTACATTGCCGGAGGCCGATACGGTGCGGTCTCGGATTCGTTGGGCCCGAGGATCGCGGGTGCTACCACTGCCGCCGGCGTGTCCGTCACTCTGTCGCTAGTCAAGCTCGGCGCGATGGTAGGCGGCGGTCAAGCCGGAGCCAATGGCTTTGACATTGCGTTGAATTGGTTGCTTGATGACTAGAATCCCGCAACGCGCCGTTGAAAAACATGGATATGAGAATGCATATTGCACTTGCCGAAAGGATGTTACGATGAGTCGATCTGGAAATTTTGTGCTTGCGATCATTGGACTGGGCGTGGGATGGGCTACGGCCGCAATCCCCGAACCCGACGCCGTGCTCTTCGGTCCCGCGTTGGTCAGCGGCGTTCAGGTGCAGCAGCGCAGCGCCGTGGTGTTGGTCACCCGGCTGCCGAGCGGCCGGGAGATCGGCCGATTTGACTTTGGCGACTGCAACGCCGACGGTGTCCGCGACGTCTGTGAGCTGAGCTGCACCGCGCCCGGTTGTTCGGGAGTGGCCGGATGCGGAACGGCGCGGGACACGTCGCCCGCCGATGGCTTGCTCGATGACTGTGCGGATAGTCTCTACGTGCTCAAGACGCGTATCGAATCCACGCCGGACGGGATTTCCCCAAGCGGAAACGCCGCCGTCCTCAACGTCGCAAATCCGACATCCGTGAACGTCTTCATGTCTGTAGCCGGCGGAGCGGAAAAGTTTGTTCGCTCCTTGCGCATCGACGAACGCGGAAAGATTCGCAATCTCGTGATGAGTATTCTTGATCGATTCGCGTTTCGCGAATTCCAGAAGTGCCTCGACGGACCGGGAAACTCATCCCACGCCGCTGCCTGCCCCAGCGAATCCTCAACTGCCGCCGATTATGACGAAGATCGCGATGTCGATCTGCGGGACTTCGCCTTCATTCAGAATCATTTTGTCGCGAACTGAGTGGCGGCACTTGCAAGGAAAACCGGCTTGCCTCCAAGTTGTCGAGTGCGCGTTGAAAACTCGGCACCCTGCGCACGCCGCCAATTCAATCGGCGTCTCGCGAGGTCCACTAGTCGCTGCTGCAATCACACGTTGATGATGCAATTCACCGAGGCCGTGGTGAGTCGGAATCAAGCATTTCTATCTTCCTGGGCGACGCGGCTCGCGCTCACCAGCGCATTTCGCTCGATGATGCCTCCTCGGGAATCACGCGAGCATCACGACTTAGCCGTTCTCGATTCCGGCCATGCCCCGGCTTGATCGCGCAGTGCGGCATCGCCCTCGCCGTTGGCCTCGTACCGGTGATACACCGTCCGATGCGGGAACGGGATTTCGATACCGAGTTCGTCGAACTTCTTCTTGATTCGGCGGTTCATTTCGCGCCGAACGATCCATTGTTTGAGCGGCCTCGTCTTGATGACGAAACGAATGACGATGGCCGAGTCGCCGAAGTTGTCCAGTCCTGCCATTTCCGGATCGTCGAGAATAAAGTCACGATAGGCCGGATCGCGGCGCATTTCTTTGCCAAGGTCCATGAGAACCTTCATCACCCGGTCGGCATCTTCCTTATAGGCCACGCCGATGTCGAACAGAGCTCGCGACCAGCCGTGCGTCAGGTTGCTGACTTTGTCGATCTGCCCATGCGGAACGAAATGAACCGTGCCGTCAAAATCGCGCAATACGGTGATGCGCAGAGTGATACGCTCGACTTGCCCACCGACGCCGCCGACGCGGATCACGTCATTCACCGTGTATTGGTTTTCCATCAGGATCATGAACCCGGAGAAATAATCTCGGATCATGTTCTGGGCGCCGAACGCCACCGCCAAGCCCACCACGCCCGCGGCTCCCACGAGCGGAACGATGTTGACGCCGAACTCCGCGAGGATCATCAGCGTCCCTCCGACCAACACGATCACCGTCGTCGCGTTGCGAAGGACGCTGACCAGGGTCTTGGCTCGGTTCTCCCGGTCGTTGCTGCTGCCCGACGTTCCATGCCGAACCATCAACGCCACCAGTCGATGCTCAAGGACCTTGGACACCCAGAGGAGAAAGACCATCGTCACAAACGTGAACACGAGGCGTGGTCCGTGGTCGATCAGCCATTGGAGGATGTTTTGGGGCGTGAAGGGGTTTTTCAGGGTTTCGACTTTTTTCTGGGCCGCCTCGGCGGCTTTGGCCTTTTCCTCGGCGTCGCGCATGGCCGCGATCTGCTCGTTCTGAATCGCCGTCAGCTCCGAATGGCGAGCGTCGATTTGTTCCGCTCGGTCGCGAATTTCGTTTTCCGTCTCCGCCACGCGTTTTTCCGCTTCGTCGATTTTGTGCCGCAGATCTTTGAGGTCGTTCCACGTCGAGCCCTCGCCCCATTTCTTCTCAAGCTCGGCGTTGAGTGCGGCAAGCGTTTCCCGCGCGTTCACCGCCTTCTGCTTCGCGGTCTTCCGTAGTTCGCGCTCGTTGGCGATCGCCTTGCGTAGTGATTCCAGGCGCTCGGTGATCGATTGAGCCTCCTGTTTGGCTTCCTGCGCTTCGGCCTGCTTGGTCGTCGCTTCCTCCTGAGCCTGAATTAGCTTCGGACTGGGCGCGGCCTTGGAAGCCCCGGTCGTCGTCGCCGCGGCCGCGTCGGGCGCGGGTTGTCCGGTCACCGGCGCTCCGGTGGAAGGCTGCACGACGGCCGGCGGTGCCGGTTCGGTGCCGCCCCCCGTTGCCGGAGTAGCGGGCTGCGTGGTAGGCGTGATGGTCGTTGGGGCCGCAGGTTGACCCGGGGCAGGTTGCGCTTGCGCGCCCGGTGCCGCCGTCGGAGCAATCGCTCCGGATCCCGGCTGCGTTCCGGATTGATCGCCCGCGGGCTTGGGCGTTTGAACGCCAAGGAGCTTGTTGAGCGCATCCTGATCTTGTTGGAGTTTTTGTTCGAGAAGAGCGACTTGATCTTGCAGCGCCTTGCGCTCCTTGATGGCAAGGTCGAATCGCTCGCGTGCCAACGTCCGACGTTTTTCCAAATCGGCAGACTCATTCGCAAGCGTATCAACGTTTGGATCTCGTTCATCTCGCGCTTTTTGGACGGCCTTTTTCTTGTCTTCAACTTGCCGATCGAGATCGCCGAACTCTGTTTCCGCCTTCTTATATTCGCTCTTTGGATCGTTAATCTTGGCCCGCGCGTCATCGATTTGCTTTTGAGCATCGGCGATCGTCCGCTGGAGCCGCGAAATACGTTCCGCGTCCGTAATGGCTTCCGTGGTACTCGCCGCGGATTCAGCGCCGACCGGCTTTTTCGGAGTATCGCCGGTCGGAGCCTGCGCATGAACGGCCGAGACAACCCACAGCACTGACAGCATCCATGCCGGTGTGTTCCGTCTGATTCGCAATAAGGAAGCGAAGTTTGACACGCGATCAATTCTCTTCATCTACGTTCAGTTTGCCTTTCGGTGATCTCGGTTGGCGATTCCCGTCGTGCCGGCCAAGGTTCTTCCCCAGTCCCCCGGTCCCCGGTCGCAGCGCGGTTTGCGCCATCCCCGGAATACAACCCTCACGCCATCCATACCCCAGCCGTTTGGGCTGTCAACCGCCGCATCTTCGGTAAAGGACACAACGTGCGAAAAACACGTTAGAAATGAACATTGCACGTTATCAATTCGTTACACGGACTCCGATTGAGAAAGTAATTCTGCCGCGCAACCAGTTTTCCACCGATCGCAATGAATTCGAAACTTCCGACAGTTTTTGAAGGACCAAGAACAGTCTGAATTTTTTAAGGCCTTGTGACACGGATTGCGTTTATGAGAGGGAGGTTACCATGAACGTGATAAGCGGCATTTTGGCGAACGCGCGACCAGGGATCGTTGTTGTGCTATTGTGTACGCCTTGGACTTCAGCGCTTGCCGCTGAGCCCACAGTCGCACAGCGAGGAACGGCAGCTGGAACCGAACAGGGTGGCTGGTTGGTAGGATGGGGAAGTCCGCAGTTCGGCGGCGAGCCCGGTACGCGCTTCCTCGATATCGCTGCAGGACAGGAGCACTCGGCTCTGTTGAACCCGGACGGGTCAGTCACCGTTTACGGTGGGACAGATACGTGGGACCAGAACCTGGTGCCGGTCCCGAACGGGCCGTTTGTTTCGATCAAGTCCGGCGGTGTGCACACGATTGCGTTGCGCGAGGATGGAACCACGGTTGCTTGGGGGTGCGGATACCCGCAATTCCAGATCTATTCGTGCCATCCCGCCAGCGACTTTACGTCGGACTATCATTTCGTTGCCATTTCCGCCGGCGGGCAGCGCAACCTAGGCCTAAGGGCGGACGGCTCCATCTTCGTTTGGGGCAACTGGGACGGCGGAAATGCGAACGTCCCGACGCCCAACGCCGACTTTGTGGCGGTCGCCGCGGGCGGAATCAACAGCTACGGTCTTAAGTCCGACGGTTCAATTCGCGCCTGGGGCTACCCTCATTACGGTGGGTTAAGTGTGCCTGCCCCCAATTCCGGTTTCGTCGCGATTGCGGCGGGCGAAGCTCACGCGTTGGCGCTTCGCGAGGACGGCTCGCTTGCCGTTTGGGGTTGCGGAGATCCGTACAATTCCGGGCAGTGCGCCTTGCCGACGCCCAACACCGGGTTCGTAGCGATTGCGGCCGGCCACAGACACAATCTGGCGCTCAAAGCGGATGGTTCGATCGTGGCCTGGGGTGGCGCGTTCAACACGGCGGGGGTACCCCAGCCCAACATCGGCTATACCGCGATCGAGGCCGGGACTTCGCATAACCTCGCCCTCCGCGCCGATGGTTCCGTAGCCGCATGGGGAAGCAATACCTACGGACAACTCAACGTCCCTTCACAGCCCATTCCCAACGTGCTGGCGATAGACTCGGGCTTCGATTATGCGATGGTCTTGCGCACCGATCACACCCTGCTCCCGTTGGGCGTGAGCACGCCCTACGACGTTCGTACGCAGGGCTTTTCGCTGATCGACAATTCGGACATGGTATTGACCTCGATCGACTATTACTCCAATCTCGCGCTTCGCTCGAACGGGGAGATCGTCCAATTCGGTGCCGGCGGGGCCTACGGATTGCACGAAACGCCCGGTCCCGATCCGGATATCGTTTCCATCGCGGTTGGCGATGGACACGGATTGGCGCTTCGAAACAACGGGACGATTGAGGCATGGGGATGCGAGGGGGATCGTGCCCTTGGTCAATGCGACGTGCCCGCGCCGAACGACGACTTTGTTGCGGTCGCGGCGTCCCAGTCGCGCAGCTTGGGGCTTAAGTCGAACGGCACCGTCGTGGTTTGGGGATACAACGTTTACGAACGTGTTCTCGACCTTCCGGTCCCCAATAGCGGCTTCATCGCCATCGACGTGAGCTGGTTCCACAATCTCGGACTTCGCGCGGACGGGAGCATCGCTGCCTGGGGCTGTGACCCGACCGGACAGCACGGTCTGGACTTCGGACAGTGCGACGTGCCCGAACCGAACGAAGACTTCATCGCCATCTCCGCCGGGTTGCATCACAGCATGGGATTGAAGTCCGACGGCTCGGTTGTCGCCTGGGGCTGCGAGCAAGGCGGATGGCCCGCCTCGGATGTCGTCGATCGCGGTCAGTGCGATCCGCCCGCAGACAACTTCAGATTCACCGCCATCTCCGCCGGCAAGAACCACAGCATGGCCATTCGGGGCGGGATCCCCTACCCGCCGACCGGTAGCTTCGACGGCGACGCGAGTGTCGATGCCGCGGACTATTCGACATTTTTCTATTGCTTCGACGGACCGCGAACACTCGGAACCTCTCTGGGGTGTACCCCCTTGCACGCGTTTCTGGCCGACCTGGACCTCGACGGCGACCGCGATCTTTCGGATTTCGCCGCAATGCAGCGAAACTTCACCGGACAGTAAATCTATTTGAGAGTGCGGTTCATCCGCCAGGATTTTCGCGGTTCCCCCTACGAAGAAGACATACGCAAGGAACAACGGCGGGTATGCCAAGCACGATTCAGTTTGAGATAATTACCTCGAATGACCAGTGGACTTTTTCGATCGAAACGCTCGTACGTCGCCGCAGGATCCCACAGGGCTTTGGAGCGATCGTGCAATGAGAGCCTCAGTTCCCCATGACCGCACCGCACAATCCGCACCCTATTTGACTTCAACGCTCATCGTTATGTTTTGGCTTGCGGGGCGTTGCGCCAACTGCAAGTAATTCGAAAACACGCAACGAACCAACCCGGCAACGCTTCGAACCTCCAGTTTTTTATAGATACGTCCGAGGTGTGTATGAACGGTGTTCGTGGATATTCCCAACACTCGTCCGACGCCGGTTTCTGATTGGCCTTCGAGGAGACTTCGGACGATGTCCACTTCGCGCGGCGTAAGGTGTAACACGTCGGCGAGAACCCGCCAATCGTCCTGCGTTAGCCGACAGTTCGCGTTCATCAGAAAGTTTGATCTCGCAAACCCGCAAAATGGCTCGAGAGTCGTTCGTTAGAAATAATTCTAACCCACCGCATGTTGCCCATAAAAATCAGACGCGGCTTGGCCTTCCAGGCGAGTCGGTATTGCGAATCACGTCCAAGCGATCCACATGGGCTGCAAGCATCCTCTTGCTCTTGGTGCCTGCCACTCCCTGTCGTGAGAGGGGAGAAATGAAACTCACGATATCTCGGACGATCTCAAACACCGTCAATTGGACTTACGACGCAAACCAGACCCACCTTAATGCCAATTATAACAGCAGCAATATGGCATGCCAAGGAAAAAATAATCTAATTCAGTGAATCCTCCGCATGCATTCGCAGCCCATGTTCCTCCAGGTTGTTTAATTTGGGAAACTGCGTAAGGACCAAACCACGTTTCGTCATGATTGCCAGTGGACTTGCACGACTATTCAAAACGCCTGAAGGAATCAACCACGAACGTCAACATTGGTCACTTGAAGGAACCGGAACGCAATGAACCAGAAGTACTCACGCAGGGATTGGATCGATGGCGGCGGCCAGGTCCGGAATGGCAAAACTGCCATACGCGAAAGGAGACCAACATCCAAGCATTGGACGAATCAGGGACTCACACCGCCGCCGGTGCGGCGACGGACGGGCCGACATAGCTCTCCACGTCGATCGTCCGCTCCTCTCCGAAACGGACAAGGCGTGCGCTATTGAAAATGACCACGGCTGTCGCGACTGTGTGGGCGACGGCGGCCAGAATCGGTGTGAGCGGGCCCCAAATGGCCAGCGTCATCGTCACGATAATGAATGCCACGCCGAAAAGAATGTTCTGCCACACAACGTTAGTGGCCGCCCGCGAAAGGCGAATCAGAAACGGTAGCCGCGACAGGTCGTTGTTCATCAGGGCGATGGAGGCGGAGTTGATGGCCACGTCGCTGCCGGCCGCGCCCATGGCGATGCCGAGGTCGCTGGCGGCGAGCATGGGCGCATCGTTGACGCCGTCGCCGATGACAGCCACCTTATGCCCGCGTTTCTTCAAGTCATCAACGAGTCGAAGTTTCTCCTCGGGAAGCACCTCGGCCTGAACCTCGGTGCAGCCCATTTCGGCGCCGACGCGGCGGGCGACGGACCATTTGTCACCGGTGACCATGGAAAGATTGCGAATGTTGAGCTTGCGGAGTTCATCGATTGCGTGGCGGGCTTCGGGACGCGTGCGGTCTTCAAGCCCGATCCAGCCGAGGCATTTCCCGCCGCGGGCCACGTACAGCAAACTGACGCCTTCCGGTTCGGCGTAGTCGGCATTTTGCGTGATGGACATATCGACGCCTCGCTCGGACAGCCAGCTTGCCCGACCGACCATGATCTTCTCACCGTCCACCTCGGCGGAAACGCCCCGCCCCGCAACCTCGGCGAAGTTCGTCGGGTGCGTGAGTGCGATTTTGGCCTTGCGTGCGACGGATAATAGTGCGAGCGCGGCGGGATGTTTGCTCATTTGTTCAGCCGATGCCGCGGCCCAGAGCACGTCAGCCCCGTCCACGCCGGGCGCGGGCTTGAGCTGCGAAACCGAGAGCACGCCCGTCGTAAGCGTTCCCGTCTTGTCGAACACGACGGCGGTCAGTGATCGGGCGAACTCAAGCTGCACGACGTTCTTGATAAGAATGCCAAGCCGGGCGGCACAACTGAGCGCGGCGACCATCGCCGTCGGCGTCGCAAGCACCAGCGCGCAGGGACAGGCGATGATGAGCATCGTGATCGCTTTATTGACGCCAACGTCTTTATCCTCGGAAAAAAACCAAACCACGGCCGCCAACATGCAGATCGTCGGCGTATACCAGCCCGCGTAGCGATCAATGAGCCGCATGAGCGGAATCCGCGTTTTTTCGGCGTCGAGGATCAGCCGCTGCACGCGGCCGAGGGTTGTGTCGCCGCCGGCCTTCGTCACCCGAATGTCCAGCGCGCCGGTCAGGTTGCTGGTTCCGCTGAAGACTTCGTTGCCAACGGTCTTGTCGACCGGCAATGACTCGCCGGTGATGTTGGCCTGATTGACCGTGGATTCACCGGAAAGGACCTCGCCGTCGGCGGGAACGTTGTCGCCCGGCCGAACTCTGATTCGGTCGCCGGGGCGCAGCCGATGGGCGTCGACGACTTCCTCCCCGCCATCGGGATTAATGCGATGCGCCTTGTCGGGCGTGAGACGCAGCAAGGACTCGATCGAAGCGCGCGCGCCAAGGGCCGTGCGCGTCTCAATCAGATTGGAGATCACCATGAAAAACGCGATGATGCCCGCTTCCTGATACTCTCCCAACGCGATCGCCGCGACGACGGCAAGGGCGACAAGCTCGTCCATGTGCATGTGGCCGTGTCGAAGGCACTTGAGCGCGTGCCAGACCAACGGACCACCCAGCATCAGCGCGCCGAGCAAAGCGATGACATCGGAGTAGACGGAGTGCGTTTTTCCACCGAAATCGGTCTGCTGAAACAGCGTTCGGGCGACGAAGGGAAAATCAACGACGTACGACGCAACCACAAGCATTCCGCCCAGCAGCGTGCCGATCAGCAGCCAGCCGGCCTTGGCGGTTTCGGCCTCAAGTTGTTTCATGTGGGCATGGGCCACGCGGATCGTCCTCCCAGGGAAATACTTAGACCAGTCGGAGCATAGCCTCGACGTCGGAATCGGTCGAGCATACTACGCCGACGCCGACCGGCCGGTTCTCTTGTTGACGAATCGAGGAAGCGCTATGGCGTTGCCCGGTTGGGACCGAAATTGTTGCCATAGATAACATAGGCTTCCCCGGCGTCGGACCGTCGTCCAGCGGAGGGGTCGTCGCCGGGGGCGTTGGGACCCTGCGGAAACGTCAGGTCGATGAAGTCCGCGTTTTCGTTTCCGATGGCGATATCGCCGAAGCCGTCGTTGTTGATGTCGCCAATGAAGCCGACGGCCAGCGGCGGGGCCTCATTGGGGCGTCCGCGAACAAAGGGACTGATGAAGACAATGCCGGGCAGTACGCCGGTGCCGACGCCGCGCTCGAGATCCGACAAGTTCCACTGCGTGTTGATGAGGTGTGTGCCGCCGAAAATCAGGTAGACGACGCCCAATCGCTCGCGCCCAGCGCTGTCGCGACGAACCTCGCCGGGCGCGGCAATGAGAATGTCGCCGAAGCCGTCCTGGTTGAAATCGCCGGCCGAGCTGACGTCCCAACCGGCAAGGTCGTTCGCGCCTCCTCCGTAAAAGATCACGCCGGGCAGGTCGGACGTGGCCATTTGTGTGATGTCGCGATCGCCGTCAATGAACCGCCCGCCGAAGATGACGCCGACAAATCCGTTATCGACCATGTTGGCACAACAGTTGCCCGCCTCGCGCCCGAAGGTACACGAGGACTCCACCGTGCAAGTCCCGGCAACGCAGCAGTATACGCAGCGATCCTCCTCGTCGATGTCGCCGTCGTTGTCATAATCAAACGCCTTGCACGGATCGCTGGTGAAGACCCGTGATCCGAAACTGACCTGGCAGTCGCTGAACGAGGCCAGCGACAGGTCGCCGGCATTGATGAGTCCGTCGCCGTTAAAGTCGGCGGCGCACGTATCGCGCGCAACTCCGCCAAAGTCCGTGCGCGGAGAGGAGATGAAGATGTCATCGACGCGATCGCCGTTGACATCCAGCCCGGCCGCCTGCTTGAAGCCGATCTGGTCGCCCCGCTTCACCCCGCGCACGCGAAGCATCGGCGGTCGAAGCACTGGATCGCTGGCTCGGGAGAGCAGCACTTCGCCAAAGATCGGTCGGCCGTAGATGATGTAGACCGCGCCGGAATCCGGCAGCGCGCTGGAGCGATCGTTCAGCGGAGCGCTGCAAAGAATGTCGCCCAGCCCGTCAAGGTTAAAATCGCCGGCGGACTTGCCGCCGCCAAGATGATCGTCAATGTTCTCGGCGAAGATTTCAAACACCTCGGCGGGCAGGAAAAGACCGCGCGCTACCGGCGGATCACTGCACTGACCCGCATCCTTGACCAGAGTCGGAGAAACCGCCGCGCCTCGTTCGCCCTCCAGCTCTCGCCAGAAGGAGACGTTGTAGTTGGTACCGGGAAACACGGTGAGGCTTCCGGAATATCGCGTCGATTGCAACATCGGATCAAAGAAGCCGACCGGAAGCGAGTTGCGAAGGTCCGTGAGATATCGTTCATTGGTCGGCGACGAGACGATGATCTCGTCCAGCCCGTCGCTGTTCATGTCGCCGACGGAACCGACATTAGCGCCAAACAAATCCTCGCGGGGATTGGCTGGAAAAAGAAACTCATACCCGCCGGCGATGAATCGAGATCCTGAGATACGACCCACTTCCGATTCATCATTGCCCAATTGGTCGTTCAAGTCGGCGCCCACGTTGCTCGCCCGCGGCAGAATGTTGCCGGCGGCACTGAAACTATTCGTATCCAGGACGGATCGCGGCTGCCCGGAAAGCTCCAGCGCGACGGCCGTTGATTCGAGGCGATTCAGGTTAATAGTTCCCTGATCGTCACGGTTTTGGCTGTTGACCATCACGGCCATCCCGCCGGAGAACCAACCTCGATCGACCAACCCGGCGTCCTCAAACTCATCCGTCGCGTTGTTGACGAGAAGATCGGGATAACAATCGAACTCCGCCGGGTCGCCGTCTTCCGGATCCCAGTCGGTGCTGTCAAATGCACCGTAAACGAGCGGTAGGCCGAATAGCAAATCAGGGCGGCCGTCGCCCGTAAGGTCGCGAACAATGCTGAAATCCGTGATGCCCTCGGTCCGCGCGCGGTTGCCGCCGCCAAGGATCTGCGTTCGAACGGGCGGCGCTTGGAAGACTACGCCCGAAACGGTCTGACTGATCGAGTTGGCCGAGATCGTGCCGCCAAACCGAACCTTGTCGCGCCCGTAGACGAGATAGGCCTCGCCTACAGGCCCTACGTTTTGCGGGTTGCCGAAGCGCGCAACCATCATGAAGTCCGCGATGCCGTCGGCGTCGAAGTCGGAAACGGTGCGCACCGTGGAACCCATTTTCGCGCTCGGGCTGAACCCGCCAAACTTCGCTCCGGAAACACGGCGTCCGACGTCGAACAAATCGACCGTGCCCGAGGCCAGTTCAACGATGCTGAGCGTTCCGGGTGCATAACTGTGGACCGGCTTGTTGACGCTGTCGGTCACCGTCGCCCGCACGAAGTAGGGCTCGCCGTTTGGGCGGGACGGGATCTGATTGAGGTCGATGGCGATATCAAACGGGGGAAGCGTGGTGGCGCCCAGCGGAACGGTCTGCCGCTGCAAGACAATGATCTGCGCCGAATCTGGATTGAACGGATCGTCATTCGTGGGGTCGAGATCAGTATCGAGAATCAGGAACAGCGTGATGTCGCTGTCTCCGTCGAACGCGGTATTCGCGCCGGCGAGCAAACTGGGCTGAACGACAATCCGGACCCGATCGTCCTGCGTGACGCTCAAGTCGAACTGCGGCTCGGCGACCGCCACGGTGGGCGGAAGCGACAACGATCCTTCGCCTTCACCAACGATGCGTACGATGACGCGAGTGGTGGCCGTGTTGTTCACGATCGCGTAACTCGTGACCTCGGCGTTCACCCCGTCATTGATCGTCCCAAGTAGATTGTACGTTCCGACGGGAATGAGCGCGGTGTTCACCGTGTGCGTGTCGGGGCCGATCTGGTCGTTTTCATCAATGCCGTCCACGAGGATGATGACCCGGTTGGTCGTCGTGTTGACCAAACGAAAACTGATTTGGGCGTTGTCGTCTCGGTCGGTATCGGTCCACTGGATGACAAAAGGAACCCCTTGCGGTGCGGTCAGGTTGGCGTTGGGCGAGAGAATAGTCAGCGTCGGCACATCGTTGCCTTGGCCGCCCGGACCGCGGATCAGGAATGCCGTTGGCGCGGTTCCGCACGACGTCATGGCGAGAACCATCGCAACGGCTCCGCTCATGCACGCGACAAGACCCAAGCCGATGCTCCACCGGTTGCTTCTCAACATGACCGACGCTCCATTAGCTGAAGAAAGTCGCCCCCGGATTCTCCATTCACCGGAGAGGGCGACGCCGAAGGCACCTCGGTCGGCGAGTGACCCCCGAAGAAGGGGTCCGGCGAATCCGGCAAGGATTCGCTCCGTTCGCGGGACGACCGGGCTGACGGTCTGTCGCGGCGGACCCGTTTCGCGGGAATCTTAGAGGTGCCGTCGCTGTCTCGTCAAGGCTTAAGATTCTTGCTTGAATGTCGCGTGCGTGACATTTCTGGCGAGGTATCGTTCCGAACCCGGAGCGCAAGCGACGCGCGGTCCTTATTCTGCGGCGTGCGGCGTAATCCGAACCCGGAGGGCAAGCGACGGGCGGTCCATGGCGCGGCAATCGCGTCACGGGCGACTGTTGGCGGCACCCCTGTCGATGCAGTATGCCCGCCCCGCGCTGGCACTTGGGGATTGGATGGACGATGCCCGCCGCTCGCCGAACGTATTACGAACCGCGCACGGCCTCTCCAGCCATGCTTTCATTGAACGCTTGTGCGGGACTGACTATAATCACTGATTTGGTTGAGCCTTCGCAGGTGTCGGCCAACTTCCAGGGGTCACTGATTTGCGCGGATCAACCGGATTCCGCGAGGAGGAAGGCAGCGTGGAGAGAATCTCCCTTTGGTCCCGTTTCAGCGAGTGGGTCAAGAGCACTCGCCGGGCCCTCGACTGGGATTCCGACCTCCTGCCTGAAAATGAAAATGGCAACGCAACGGCAGGCGGCGAAGAACACAACGCACGACGGTCATCAACGAATCCTTCGGAGCCAGTTCGTTTCCGAGGGACGCGGGCCCGCCTGTCGGGACTGGAATCAGAATCTCGGCAGTTGGCGGCGAACTTCGCGGCGATCGCCCTCCAAATGGAACGTTACGCGGAATCGTCGCAGACCGCACAACGCACGCTCGATCGACTGGCGACAGGGGTGGCCAGTGTCACGGAAGCCGTTCGAACACATGGCGAGCTTCTCGCGGCAGTCCAGCGCCGGGTCGACGACCAGGCAACTCTGGCTCACGCGGCCCGGGAAAGCGTTGCTCAAATCGCGGTCATGGGTGCGTCTCTGAAGGACGCGACAGCCAGACTTACCACCGGCCTCGAAGATGCACGTCGAAGCGGTGAAATTGCGTCAGCCTCTATGACACAACTCCAACAGTCGGTTCGCCACCTGTCGGATTCATCGACGGCGTGCCGAAATGCCGTCGACGCCTTGCGCGAGGAACTGTCAGAAAAGCTCGTTCGATGGGAGTCGAGTTTGCCCGACATCCAGCGCCGACTCACCTGGATCGCCTCCGGGGCAGCGGCAGCGGCGCTGGCGGCGATCTCGATTGCCGTCGTGGCGCTTCTGCGATGATGGCGTCTTAACGAAGCGACTGCGATTTCAGGCGGGAGAACGATTATGAGCGATACGCGGATGCCGCCGCGCGAAGCGATGCAGCGGCTCCTAGCGGGAATGACGCAGCATGGCGCTTCCGACATGCACCTCAAAGTCGGATACGCACCGCATTATCGAATCGCCGGGCATCTTCGCAAACTTGATTTGCCTCCGTTCCCTGACGGCGACTACATCGAAGAAATGCTGGCCGACCTGATTCCGCAGGAACGTCGAGACCTGTTCCGCAAGAAAGGCGATCTCGATTTTTCGGCGCGCGGTGCCAGCGGCGACCGTTTTCGCATCAACATTTACCGCTCGACCGGCGAAACGCATGCTTCCGTCCGTCGTGTCCAGAGTCGCATCCCAACCTTTGACGACCTGCACCTTCCTCAAGTGTACAGCGAAGTCGTAACAAAAAACCAGGAGGGGCTGATCCTCGTCAGCGGAGTGACCGGCAGTGGCAAAAGCAGCACTCTGGCCGCGATGATCGAGCACATCAATCTCCACCGCAGCGCCCACATCATCACCATCGAAGACCCGATCGAGTACGTCTTTCAGCCGAAAAAATCGATCATCTCGCAACGCGAAATCGGAATCGACGTGCCCGACTACCACGAGGCTCTTCGCTTCATGGTGCGCCAGGACCCGGACTGCATCATGATCGGTGAACTCCGCGATCGCGAAACGATGACCGCCGCGTTGCAGGCCGCCGAAACCGGACACCTCGTTTTCGGTTCGTTGCATGTCAGCGACGCGCAGCAGACGTTTTCGCGCATTCTCGAGTTCTTTCCGCGCGAGGAACACGCCTTTGTCCGATCGTCTTTGGCCAACAGCCTGCGCGCCATCATGTGCCAGAAACTCGTCGCGGCTGTCGAGGAAGGCGTTCAATACCCGGCCACGGAAGTGCTGCTTCGCAATTCCACGGTGCGCGACAAAATCATTCACGAAGAGGACGACGCCATTCCCGCCATCATCGCTCAATGCGAAAATGAGGGCATGCGGTCCTTTACCACGTCGCTCAAGGAATTGATCGAAACCGAGCGTGTTCATTACGACACGGCCATGGACTTCGCTCCGAACCGTGAGGCGCTCGCTTCTGCCGTAAAGGGCATCAAAGCCACGGCCCAAAGCCTCGTCGGCCGTAGCCGAGGCGGACGATAAACGTTCACAATTTCTCCAATCTACCAGTTTTTTGTTATCTATATTTTCTATTTATCCGCCGCGCCGGATGCCCGAGGCGATTCCTTCGACCACATTGGAGGCGGCAGACGATATCAAAACAGCGGGTCGGTGTTCTGACTCCGACTCGAAGTGGCGATTCGAAAGATGGAAGGAGTCTCAAATGCAATCAAAGACCCGTGGCGGATTGTTCGGCAAAGAACGGATGCTTCGCTCGCAACGGCGCGCTTCGAGGATGTACGCTCAGCAGCTCCTCGACGACTACCTCGATCCCGAAACGTCTGAATCTCAACGGGAGCGTCACATTCCGATTCGCAGCCGGTCGGACTTTCTTCCGGCCGTCAGTTGCTGGACCGAGGAATCCGAAGACCGGTCCTTTGCACGGAGCGAACAGCTTGACCTGCCGTTGAAATCGTCCATGCCGAAGGTCAATCTGAATCTGGTCGAAAACGAAAGTGCAATCGCGAGGAAGAATGCCGAAACGCCGAACAGCGTCTCGACCAATCGATTTGTGCCGAAGGCATCGTTTCAGCCCGTGACCAAAAATCGATCGACCGATTCGTTTGACATCAGGCGGTTCCTTTTCGGGTGTTTGCTGGGCGGCGCAGCGGCATCCGTCGTGCTGGCGGTTGTCAGTACGATCTTTTGACCCGGAAGCGCCGCAGCGGCTCAAGCGACCTTCGGATTCCGAATTCCTCTCGAATTGCGTAGAATGCGGGCCATGCGTTTCACCAAAATGCATGGCTTGGGCAATGACTACGTTTACGTCGACGGCACCGCTGAGGTCGTCAGTGATCCGGCCGGACTATCAAGGGCGATCTCCGATCGGCACACCGGCATCGGCGCCGACGGGCTGATCATCATCCATCCATCCAACATCGCCGACGTGCGAATGGAAATGTACAATGCCGACGGTTCGCGCGGGCGCATGTGCGGCAACGGAATCCGCTGCGTGGCAAAGCTCGCGGTGGAGCGAAACCTTGCCCGCGGACCGACGGTGCGCGTTGAAACGGATGCGGGAGTCAAGGCGTGCGAGTGCAGGATAGAAAATAATCGCGTGCGTTCGGTGCGCGTGGACATGGGCCGACCGTCTCTGCGAACCAGTGACATTCCGGCGACGATCGCAGCGGAGCGGATCATCGATTATCCCTTCGAAATCAACGGGCAGACGATCAAGGCGACGTGCGTATCAATGGGCAATCCCCACGCCGTCGTTTTCGTTGAGCACCTCCATCGGGTCGACCTCGTGGACCTCGGTCCGCGATTCGAACACCTTCCGTGCTTTCCTGAACGAATCAACGTTCACTTCGTCCGCGTGGATCACAAATCGCACCTCACCATGCGTACCTGGGAGCGCGGAAGCGGCGTCACTCGGGCTTGCGGAACCGGCGCGTGCGCGTCCGGAGTCGCGGGAGCGGTCACGGGACGCACCGATCGCCGCATCGTCGCGGAGCTTCCCGGCGGCGAACTCACCATCGATTGGGCTGAAGACGACCACGTCTACATGACGGGGCCGGCCGAGGAAGTGTTCGTCGGCGAATGGCGACCCGGATAGTGAATGCACCTCAGACCCAATGGCAGCCATTGCAGGTTTTGACACGTTCGAGGCTCGCGTTCTTCTTGTTCGGCCGTGCTAGTCAGTCTAGGATAAGTTCCGGCCGCCTGCTTGTTCGCGGGTAGGCGAACCGTATCCGATTCCATGAGCCAGCGAATCATCATCCTTGGGTCGACTGGGTCCATCGGGCGCAATACCCTCGATGTACTCGCGGGCCTGGGCGACGAATGGAAGGTGGTCGGGTTGGCCGCCGGGTCTCGCGGCCGGGAACTGGCCGAACAGGCCAATCACTATCGACCCCAAGCCGTCGCCATCGCCAACGGGGAATCCGCAGGTGATATTCGCACTGCGTTGAACTACAAACCAAGACTATTCGCCGGACCCGATGCGCTGACCGAATTGGTGGACGCAACCGATGCCGATTGTGTCGTTTGCGGCGTGGTCGGATCACGAGGGCTGCACGCGACGCTGCGCGCGATTGCATTGGGTCGCCGCGTCGCTCTCGCCAATAAGGAAGCCATGGTGGTGGCCGGTTCGCTGCTGATGCCGTTGGCACGGTCGTCCGGTGCGACGGTGATCCCGGTGGACAGCGAGCACTCGGCAATCTATCAGGCCTTGCAGGCCGGGCGGCGAGAGGACGTTTACAGAGTCTTCCTGACCGCATCCGGCGGTCCTTTCCGCACCTGGAGCGCAGAGGCGATGTCGTCGGCCACGGTCGAGGATACACTCCGCCATCCGACGTGGAGCATGGGTCCGAAAATCACGATCGACTCGGCCACGATGATGAACAAGGCCCTGGAGATCGTGGAGGCCCGATGGCTATTCGATCTTTCTGCCGATCGAATCGACGTGGTGATCCACCCGGAGTCAATCGTTCACTCTATGGTGGAATTCGCCGACGGATCCGTCGTCGCTCAACTCGGCGCGCCCGACATGCGCACGCCGATCCAATATGCGCTGACCTATCCGGCACGAAGACCTTGCCCCTCGCCGCGCCTTGATCTGTTTCGCGCGAAGCAGTTGACATTTGAAGCGCCCGACGAAGTGCGTTTTCCAGCACTGCGGCTCGGGCATGAAGTCGCTCGCCGGGGCGGAACGTGTGGGGCTGTACTCAACGCGGCCAACGAAACCGCCGTCGAACTTTTTCGAGCGGCTGCAATCGGTTATGGTGACATCGTCCGATGCACCGAGCGGGTGCTGCGGAAACACGAATTCAACGCCTCTCCAACGCTCGACGAGTTGCTCGTCGCCGATGAGTGGGCCCGTCATGAGGTACATCGATGCATGACTTGTCGCAAATAATGGACTCGACCCTGCTGGCCGCATCACCCTTGTCGGCGGCGTGGCAATCCACTTGGCCATACCTGCTCATGCTGGCGGGGTTTTCGGTCATCGTGTTTTTTCACGAGCTGGGTCACTTCGCGGTCGCGAAATGGGCGGGTGTGCGCGTCGAGCGCTTCGCGATCGGATTCGGGCGTGAGCTCTTTGGGTTCACGCGCGGCGAGACGCGGTATTCCTTTAACCTGCTTCCGTTGGGCGGTTACGTCAAGATGATGGGCCAGGAGGATTTCGACGACAAATCCGAGGAACTTCGTTTCAAGGACGACCCGCGCTCCTTCGTCAACAAGCCCATTGGGCATCGCATGGCGATCGTTTCGGCGGGCGTCATCATGAACATCCTGCTGGCGTGCGCGCTGTTCATGGTGGTGTTTTTGATCGGCATGGAAGCCACGCCGCCGCGTATCGCCTTCATCGAACCCGACAGCCCCGCTGACCGCGCGGGACTGCTTCCCGGCGATGTCGTCCGCGAAATCAACGGCGAGAAGGTGATCGAATTCAATGAAGTGCGCTTTGCGGTGCTGCTCGCGCCGCCGCTCGACCCCATTGAATTCGTCGTGGAGCGTGATGGCAAGATCGAAGAGCCGATCTACATCAAGCCGACATTTAACAATCCGGACAACACCCGTGACATTCAACGTTTAATGGTCGGCATTGCACCGGGCGTCACCGGAGAAATCGTCGCCGTCGGGCCCGAGATCGATCCGAAGAATCCGCTCCATCCCCGCGTGGGTGACCGCATTGTCGAAGTCGACGGAGTGCAGGTCACCGAGGCAAACGCCAGCGAAATCTACAATACCCTGGTCTACGCCAAGGGCGATATTGTCGTCGAGCGATCCGACGAGAAGAACCCAAAAGCTGCGCCGCAGCGCGTCCGCGTCGAGATTCCGCCCTTGTTGGCGCTTTATCCGAGCGATCCGACCGATCCGGCGACGGTCAACGTGCTTGGTCTGACGCCGCTGGCGCAGTTCGGAGCCGCCGATCCGCGCGGCCGCGCGAGCCTCGCCGGCATCTCCGTCGGAGACACGATACTCAGTTGGAACGACAAACCCTACCCCAGCGTCGCCAATATCGCCGCGGCCGTTCGCGACAGCGCCGAAATGGACATCGCGTTCACCGTCCAGAAGCCCGACGGGCGTAAAGCTCGTGGATTCGTCCGCCCCAAACGGAATGACCGTGGAACGCCGACGATACAGGCGACGTTCTCGCCCATCGAATCCGCGGCTCCGAGTGAGCCGCAAGTGCGGTTTTCAGAAGTGCGACGTGGAGGGTCGGCGGCCAAGGTCGGCATTGAACCCGGCGACAGCGTTCTCCGTTGCGGAGAAACCGACCTGCCCACCCGTCGCGCCATGCAGTTGGAAATCAGCAAGCACCGCAATGAACCCTTGCCCATCACCATTCGCAAGAGCGACGGTCGTGTCGCCCGTGTCGATGTCGTGCCGGTCGCACCCGGGTCGATTGACGCAAGCTACACACTTGTGGCCGATGATGTGCTTCGAACCGGTGACGTGCTGGCAACGCTCAACGGGCAATCCAGTCCGGCGGCCGAATCGGGCATTCCCGCCGGAGCCAGGATCACCGCGATCAATGGACAAAAGGTTTCGCGCTGGCGCGAGCTGATCTCCGCGATGGCATCTGCCGCTGGAACAACGGTCGATTTGGCCTACGAAGAAGACGGCGGCTCGGCACGAACGGTCCCCTTCCGCGTTCCGCACTCGCTTCACACGCTGCTCGGCGTCGGACCCGAAGCCCGCATTATTTCAATCGACGGAAGAGAGTCAGCAGCCATGGGAGGCGGACAGGGCGACAGTTTGGCCGTCGGTTACCATTTGGGCACCAAGGCGGCCCTGAAGGAACTGATGGGCCGAAATAGTGTTGAAGTCCAATACCGAGAGAATCCGCTGGCACCGGTCAAAATGGCTTCCATCAACGTCACCGCGGACATGGTCGATCCCTGGCTGGGTCGAATCGCCTTTTCGCCAAGCGTCGCCGTGAACGAAGCGACGACACTTCTCAAGGGTGAGAACGTCGGCGAAGCCATTTGGATTGGGATGCACAAGACCTACTATTTCATCCTTCAGGTTTATAAAACCATGGAGCGCATGATCTTTACGCGGAGTGTCGGACTGGAAAGCATGTCGGGACCGCTGGGGATCATCGACATCGGCGGAAAAATCGCTCAGGCGGGACTGGTGAAGTTCCTGTTCTTCCTGGCGATGATTTCCGCCAACCTCGCGGTGATCAACTTTCTTCCTCTGCCGATCGTGGACGGCGGTTTGATGGTCTTTCTCATCATTGAGAAAATCAAGGGCAGTCCGGTGAGTCTGCGCGTTCAGGTGGCAACGCAAATGGTGGGACTATTCCTCATCATCGGAATGTTCCTGTTCGTCACCTATCAGGACGCGCTGCGGCTGTTGGGCTAAGTATTATTTGAATTACTTCATCGCCTCCGTAAAGACCTTGGTTGCGGCCGACACTCCAGCGCCGGCGGCAAACTTGTAACCCTGCCCGGCCAGCGTCATCTCAAGAGCCGCAATGACCGCGATCGTGTCAAACGCATCAACGTACCCCATGTGCGAAAAGCGGATGATCTTTCCCTTGAGGTCACCCTGACCGCCCGCGATCTGAAAACCGTATTTCTCGCGCATCGTTTTGCGAAGCTTGGATTCGTCCACGCCCGCGGGAACGACCATCGCCGTTACCGAATCCACCGGATCAGAAGCGAACACCTTCAGCCCCAGCGCCTCGGCGGCCGAACGCGTCGCCTTCGCCATCAGCGTCGCCTCGGCCCAGATGTTCTCCAGTCCGCGCTCCTTGATCCCGCGAAGGACGTGCAAAAGGCCGCGCACCAGCGAAACCGCGGGGGTGTACGGAACATCCCACTCGGCCAATGATTTCTTGTAGGCCTTGAGGTCGTTGTAGAGAACCGGCATTTTTCCCGATTCGATCCGCTCCCACGCTCGGTCACTCACCGCGACGAACGCCAGTCCCGGCGGCAGCATGAGGGCCTTTTGCGACCCGGTGATATAGCAGTCGACCCCCCACTCATCCATCTTCACCGGGATTGCACCTACTGACGTGATCCCGTCGACAATCAGGATCGCCCCGCGCTCGCGGGTCAGTTTTCCAATCCCGGCTACGTCCGAAAGGGCCGTCGTCGACGTTTCGCTGTGCACACAGACAACCGTATCAATCTTCGGATCGGCATCCATGGCCTTCTTGATGTCCGCCGCCTTGGCTCCGCGACCCCACTCGATGGCCAACTTGGTGTGTTCAATTCCGAACGCAGAGCACACCTTGGTCCAGCGTTCAGCGAACTTGCCGTTCTCGACAACGAGCGCCTTGTGCCCCTTGGAACAGCAGCCTGCGATGGCCGCTTCCGCAGCCGCCGTGCCGCTACCGGCGATCGTGACGACCATCGCCTTCGTCTGAAAAAGATACTGTAAGAGTCCGTGAGCCTCCTTGACCCAATCGCGATACATGGCCGTCCGGTGGTGTTCCATCGGCCGAGCCATCTCGAGCAGCACTTCTTCCGGAACCATCGTCGGACCGGGAGTAAATAGGCGAATCTTCTTCATCGTGAAACACCTTTCATTGATGGACAGTCGCGCATTATGACACGACGGCGACATTGTACGCGACGAGGTCGGCACAAGGAATCACCATGATCGCGCCTGCCAAGCATGGTCGTGGCGTTCAGGAACTGTGCAATTCTCGTACCAGTCGATCCGCCAATCGACGTCCGGCTGCCTCGGGGAATGGATCGGATTCAATTCCCTCGACCATTCGCGTGCCGTCGTCGCTAAAGAGCTGCCCGTGAAGCCGCACGACTGCGCCGTCCGCAACCGCCAAGGCCCCGACCGGCGTGTGGCAACCCGCGCTGATTCCCCGCAGAAAGGCTCGTTCGCCTTCGACCGCTCGCCAAGTGGGAAGATCGCTGATGGCAGCAACGATGGATGCCGGCGTTTCCCCGGCTCGGACCTGCACGGCCAATGCCCCCTGGGCGGCAGCCGGTACAAACGCCTTAACGGCCAGTTCGCAATAAAAAGCCGGCTTGATCCCCAGGCGGTTCAATCCCGCCGCCGCAAGAACAATCGCGTCATATTCACCGCGTTCGAGCTTTTCAAGTCTGGTGGGCACGTTTCCACGAATGGGTACGACGTTGACATCGCTCAAAAAACGTCGTAGCTGGGCCGCGCGCCGAGGACTGCACGTTCCGATGCGTAATCTTCTGGGCAATCGCTTCGGATCGATCGCTTCGCGAGAAACCAGCACGTCGTGTACGGCCTCGCGCGGTGGAACCGCCGCCACGATCAACCCAGGGGTTTCAGCCGTCGGCAGGTCCTTGTAACTGTGGACGGCCAGATCGATCTCTCCGCCGAGGAGGGCCTGTTCGATCGCGCCCGTGAAGCCGCCCGCCGGCCAGTGGATATCAAACGGGGCCTGAGCCTCACGATCGCCGTGCGTCTTGAGGATCACTTCTTCAAATCGCAGCGTTGGATCGACTCGGACGAGCGACTGGCAAACCATTCGCGTCTGAATGAGCGCCAGTTCACTTCCGCGCGTTCCAATGCGAAGAAGTGTCATTCCATGACACTCCGAAATGCATCGCCGGCAACTTCAAGGAGGTGGCCGACCACCGGTTCGTGCGCGGCCGTAACAAACATCGCCTCATATCCGGACGGCGGCAGAAATACGCCGCGATCCAGCATGGCGTGAAAGACCTTGGCGTAAAGCGCATGATCGCAGCGCTGGGCGTCGTCGAAGTTGCGGACCGGTCGATCAGTCATGGCGAATCCCCACAGTCCGCCACGGCTGCTCGTCTGCACTGAGACTCCGACCCGCTTGGCGGCCTCACGGAAACCATCCGAAAGCGACCGGGTCACTGAATCCAGCCGCGCGTACAAGGGCTGTTTCGCGCCTTCCCCGCAAATTCGCAGCATGGCCAACCCCGCAGCGACAGCCACAGGGTTTCCACTGAGCGTGCCGGCCTGATACATCGGACCCATCGGGCTGACCAATTCCATCAAATCGCATCGCCCGCCGTAGGCGGCCAAAGGCATCCCCCCGCCGATCACTTTGCCGAGGCATGTCAGGTCGGGTCGGATACCGAATAGCGTTTGGCAGCCGCCCCAGGCGACGCGAAATCCGGTCATTACCTCATCAAATATGAGCAGGCTTCCATGCCTGTCGCAAAGCGACCGGAGCCCGGAAAGAAATCCGTCCACCGGTTCGACAAACCCCATGTTGCCCGCGATCGGCTCAACGATGATGCCGGCCACATCGCGACCTTGTTCTGACAGAATGCGATCAACCGCCGCCAAATCGTTGTAGGGCGCGAGCAGGGTCGTTTCGACAAAAGCCTCTGGAACACCCGCCGAATCAGGAATGCCGAACGCCGCCGCGCCGGAACCCGCCGCCGCCAGAAGTGAATCCACATGTCCATGATAACAGCCGATGAACTTGACGATCTTCGCCCGCCCGGTCGCCGCTCGTGCCAAACGAATGGCACTCATCGTCGCTTCCGTGCCGCTGCTGACGAACCGAATGCGCTCGATCGAAGGCAGGACGGAAATAATGATTTCGGCCAGTTCCGCCTCGGCCGCGCAACACGCGCCGAAGCTCAATCCGCGACCGGCCGCATTCGCAACCGCTTCCACCACCCTCGGATGGGCGTGTCCAAGCAGGCAAGCGCCCCAACTGCACACAAGGTCGATGTATCGCTTCCCGTCGGCGTCGAACAGGTAAGGACCTTCCGCTCGATCGATGAAGACCGGGTCACCCCCCACGGCGCGAAACGCCCGCACCGGACTGTTCACCCCGCCGACAAACACCTGCCGGGCGCGTTCGAACAGTTGCCGGGAGACAAGTCGAACAGGGTGACTTTCGGAATCCATGATTCGGCCCGTTCGTGGCTCGGTAGTCCGGCACGATGCCGGCGACGCGACGATTATAAGAAGGGTTCTGCGAACGAACAGCCGCACTACGGAATGGCGGACCGGACTTGCACGAGAATCGCTTCGTTCAAACTCCCGCTGCGAAACCCACGACGGTCAATCTCCACGCGCTCGTAGCCAATCGATTGCAATTGGCTTTTGACCCGCCGCAGTAATTGCGGTTCTTCCAGTCGCGACACATGGGCCGTCGGCACTTCGATCGAAGCGTGCGTCTCATGGTGCCGAACGCGGCATTCGGAAAAACCAAGTTCATGGAGAAACGCCTCCGCGGCTTCGATCATCCGAAGCTTTTCCGGCGTCACCGCCTGCCCGTACGGAATCCGGCTCGACAGGCATGGACTCGCGGGCTTGTCGAAGGTGGGCAATCCGAGTCGCCGCGACCATTCGCGCACGTCAGCCTTGGTCAATCCCGCTTCCGCCGCCGGACAGCGAACGCCGAACTCGCGGGCGGCCTGAATGCCCGGACGGTAATCGCCAAGATCATCCGCGTTGATGCCGTTGACCATTGCGTTTAACCGGCGCTGACGGATGAAATGGGTCAAGTGCTCATACAACGTCGTCTTACAGAAGTAGCAGCGATTGGCCGGATTGTTCGTGTAATTCGGATTGTCGAACTCATCGGTGTCCAGCACCACGTGCTCGGCCCCCACCGACGACGCCAAACGGACCGCCGCGTCGAACTCCGCCCGCGCGAGACTTTCGCTCCGTCCGGTGACAGCCACGACCCGCTCGCTTCCCAGCGTATCCAGCGCGACCTTGAGCACCAGCGTCGAATCGACACCCGCGCTGAACGCCACCGCGACGGAATCCAACTCGCGCAAGATCGCCCGCATCCGCTCGGACTTTTCCGAAAGCGAATCGGTCCGATGAGTTGGCATGTCGATGACTGGCACGATAATCACTTCCCTCGAAGCGATGGCGGCTTCAGAATCGGCAGCTTGTCAAACTCTCGCTCGATACGAGCCAGCTCCAGTTCCTCGAACAGCACGGCCGGCGCGATGAAACTCGACGAAACCCGCGAAAGCGAATTGTAGGCTTTTTGCTCCGTACCGGCCGCGATCAACCGCTTCAGAGACCGCGTCTGCACGGGCCGAAACTGCAAGCCCCGCACAAGCTCCTCTCTACCATCGTCGCCAAAGACCTTATAGGCATACACCGGCGCACCAAGCGAATTGACCGATCCTCCTTCGATCGCCGCTATGCGCAAACCAAATGGAAGCCCTTCGTCCTGCGCGGCCTGGGTCAATTCTCGCCGCAATTCCTCGTCAGTGATTCCGTTTTCGTCGGCAATGTACAGACAACCCACTTCCGCCCGCGCGTCTCCGATTCCGCCGCTCCGACCATGACCGTTGGACTTTGTGATCTTTCGCGTCGGCGCCCGACTCGACAACAGGTCCTTCAGCATCCCCTTCTCGACCACGTTGACCCGCCGAGGCACAACCGCCTCATCGTCATACTCGTACGCACCCGCAAGAACCACCTCGCCAAACATCTTCGGACCGGGATCGTCATACACCTGAAACGACCGCGGCAGAATACGAAGGCCGAGCTTCTTTTCGAGACTGTTGGGATCTTCCGTCGTTCCGACCGACTGAGGCCGCGCACAAATCCCCCCGCCGAGTAGTGATTCAAACACGCGCCCGGTTGCGGTTGCGTCAAACAGTACCGGCCCAGTGTATTGGTCGAGGATCGGCGCGTCGGCCAGCGCGATCAACCGTCGGCACATTTCCTCAATGTCACTCAGCATCGACTCGATGGTCGGCAACTGCTCGACCTGCTCGCCCAAATAGGACAAGGAATCGGAAAGTGGCATCCCGTCGGCCGCCTGAATCTCCGCTTCGATTTCGATGCCGATGCCGCTGTCGCCATCCCGAAGTCGTGTTCCTTCCGAATTGACGATCCACTCGTCCGCCGTCCCCGCGAACAGTGTCACACGCGCGTCCTGAATCCGCGGAAACTGATTGAATCGATCCGAGAGTTTCGTCAGGTTGCCTTCCCATTTCTTCACGTCAAACGCGAGCGTCGCAAGGGGTTTCGACTCCACGACAACCGGCGCGGAAGAATAATCCGCGGGACGCTCCTCAGCCTTCTTGTCCTTGAGGTACGCCAGCTTCCCCGACAGCGTCTCGACGGCCTGCTTGTAATCACGATCGATCAACAGCCAGATGGCGTGCCGCAGCGCGGTGTAATCGTCGTCAAGCGGAAGCGCGCCAAACTGTCCGAACGGTCGCCGAAAGTTCGTGTTATCCAGCTCGTAAGACCCCACGCGAACGCGCACGTTGAGCATTCGAGCGCGATTCTCCGACGATCGAGTCACCGCTCCATAGGCCGCGCTCATGCTATAAGTCAGCCGGTCCTGAGCGCCGAGTTGTATCATGTACGGTTTCGGCAGTCCTTCCAGCGTAAGGTCCGTCATCGACCGCTCAAGTTCGTCCACCATCGCCCGCATGACGACATCGTCACTCGCGCGGGATTCCTCTGCCCGGGCGGCCGAGACTCCCGCCAGAAGTGCCAGAACAGTGGCATATATGGCAAGTTTTTCGTGACTTACTCTTGCGCTGTGCAACCTATGACTCCCTTCCAATGCACCCATGAATAAACCGTTCAGAGCTAATGTAGCACCGGTTTCCAACCGGTGCCCTAACGTATCGATCTTCCGAACCGCTCGACTCTCGCCTCACAGTCGGGAATCCGCACTACGGCGTCTGCCCCAGCGGTGCGGGAAGAATCGGCGGACGACTCTGATCTCGCTGCCGTTTTTCGATTTCAATGGTTGATACCAGAATGCTCGGCGACACCGCCGACACCGGCACCCAACCCGATTCAGCCCCGCATGATCCGTTGAACACGCCCACGTCATTCCCGGTCGCCACAATCTTCTCGAACGAGGTCAATGGCGTCCCCACGATGTCCGCTCCGCGAATCAACTCATCTGGTCGGCCATCGGCGTAAATCCGATACACGACGATCGGCAGCACCTTGAACGACTGCGGACCGCGCCGGCTCGTCGTGGTGAATCCGCCGGAAATGTCTTCGAACAACAGTCCATACGGTTTGTTCTGCTTCTTGCACTCTTCGATGAGCAACCCCCGAAGCTCGTCAATCGAAACTTGTTTGGTTGATTCAACAATCAGATTCGCCTGCCGCGATACCGGGGCAAAACCCGATTGACGTCGCCCGTGCCCGTTGGACTGTGGAATCCGATCCAATGGCCGCCGCGACATCAAAAAAGTTTTTAACACCCCTTTGTCGACCAGCGTCACATTCCTAGCTGCGACACCCTCGTCATCAAAACCGTAATATCCACGAAGATCGGTATCTCCGATCCGCTCCCGTGTCGGATCATCCAACACGCTGATGAAATCCGGCAGGACCGCCTGATCAAGTTTCTTGGTAAACGTCTGTCCTTCGGTGACATCCTTCTGCCGATGCCCCTCGATGCGGTGACCGAAGATCTCATGAAAGAAAACCCCGCTCGCCCGGTTCCGCAGAATCGCGGGTCCGATGTACGGTTCGGCCAACGGCGCCGAACGAAGGGCCATGACCTGATCCAGTACCGCCCGAAACTCCTTTTCAATCGTGGCGTCGTCGGGCAAACGGTCCGCTGAAAAAGCGTTGAAGTCTGCTGATTGATTGAGGTCCATGCCGTCCTCGGCCTTGCTCCCCGCGCTCAGCGTGATCCGGTAGCGTACCTCCGTCGTCTGGAGTCGCGCTCCCTCGCTGTTGACCAGGTACCGCGTCGCGGCGTACGCGCCGATCGTGACCGCCGATTCGTAGACCTTCGGGTATTCCCTCGCCAGTGTCGAAAGACGGCGTGCTCGCTGGACCCATCGCTCCCGATCAAAATCCAGCGTTGCGGGCGCCTCGTGGAACACGTGCGGCTCTTCACGGCTGAAATCGTCCGACTGATCCTCCTCATCCACTTTGACTTTGAGGTCGGTCTTGATTTGCGTCAGTCGGCGCGCCGCTTGTTTGAAAACGTCGTCCGTATGGTACCACAGCGCGTGCCGGATCGACGTGGCGTCATCCCTCAAGGCCAGTTCGATGTTTCCGCTGCCCGATGCTTGCGAAGGACCTCCGCCGCGAATCTGGTGCGTGTTGTCAAGCTTGTAGTCGCCCACGCGCAGATCGATATTGAGATTTCGGCCGTGATTCCATTGATTTTGCGTGATGGAGCCCAGCGTCGCCGCCACCACCGCCGTCCGCTCATCGTACACGGTGTAGGCAAGAAAATACGGCTTTGTGCCGTCCTCGGTGACCAGGTGTTCCATGGAATAGGTCAATTCATCGGCAAGGTACTGCATCAGCGCCGCGGGAGGCGATTCCTTCGGCGCGGCGGTTTGGTTGCCTGCCGCCTGGACTTCGGCACGGCCGCAGACATTGAGGACGAACCACGCCTGAATCAGGATGTTGATCGAACGATGCTTCATCACGCGCCCTTCCAGAGGAATCAGAGGTCGCGGCCACAAACCGCCGCACGCATGTTATCGAGGCATTCGTGCATGCTGTAAAGCCGGGTGCGGTTCAAAAGCCAAGGCGATTGAACGTGACCGGTTGCACACTGAAGTCCCGATCCGCTCGGGTCCGTGACAGTTCCGGCGAGGAATCAATCCGAACCCGGAGCGCGAGCGACGGGCCTTGGTTCTCGCGACCTATCATCAGTCAAGGCCCCGCGCTGGCGCTTGGGGTTCGGATGGGCGAAGCGCGCCGCCCGCCGAAAGCGTCACGGACCCGATCCGCTCTGAAGGGCTACTCGCGCATGCAAAAACCCGCCGCGCGGAACGAAATCCACGCGACGGGTCTGACGGCTCGATAGAAACGATGAACCTTAGGGCGTCGTTGTCAGCGATGTGCCGGCCGCGTCGTCGTCCGCCAGGCTCAGGAAAAACGCCGAAATCAGCGCCGACGACAGACTCGACGTCGTTTGTTGAAGCCCTTCCAGAAGCGTGGCACGAACCGCCGGATCGCAACCGCTCAACTGAAAAGCCGAACCGCCGACGGCAAGCACCATCGCACGACGAACCAGACGCGACCATCCGTTTTGCTTTTTCATTCCAATGCTCCTGCACGGGCTTCGGCTGCGAAGCCGGCCAAAGCTCCTGCGAGCCCGACGGGTTCACAGGCAACTTGAATACCACCCAACCCGTCCAATCCGATCCATTTCACGGACCCACGCCGCGAGACTTATCGGTTCCTTATACCCATCGGCTGGCATACGGCGACGGTTTAGGACACCTCAATCTTTCGGGCCGCACCAACTGTCATTTCAAGTCTGATTCGACAGATGGCGACTTTTTGCTTGTAACGATTTTGTAGCGGATCTCACCGACATTCGATCAATCGAGTGCATCCCTAATCCAATGGTAGCAAGCCGCGAACTTTGGTTCGCGCGGATTGCCGCAGAGTCTGCCAAATCATCCGCGACGTTTGCACTGGAAACGCTTGACACCCTCGTCAATTCTAACAACTCCATCAACCCAATGATTCGCGAGGCCCTTCAAAGGCGGATTGACGCTAATGTCAAGGAAGGCTGGTCGCCGTTGCTCCCGTCGCCATCGACCGCCGGACGGCAGCCAGCGGGAAGTTTGGTCCGGGGCAGATGGTCTTGTTGGTGACCGCGCCATGGGTCGTAACCTTGCTTGGCGGGATTCCGCAATAAAACGACAGGAACCCGACAAGCCGCTGCAACGACTCCATCTGTCTTGGCGTTGGGCGAGTCTTGGTGAAATCACCGACAAGGCAGATTCCGACGCCATGCTCGTTGAAATAATTGTTGGGAGTCTTGCAATGGGCGCCGTGCTTTTGCGAATGCCATCGCGTGCCCACTTCCACCGCACCGTCGCCGCTGCCGGAGCCGTTGCCGATCACGAAATGGTATCCAAGCCCCTCCCAACCCTTGTCGCGATGGGCTTTGTCAAAACTCTGCGCACTGCCTCGGGGTGTCGCGCTGTGGTGAATGACGATCGTCGTCCACCGTGGACTGATCTTGCCGGTGGACGGAAACCACCGCGGATCTCCCGCAGGACGCCGAACTAGGGGACGAGCAGGCCCTGGTCCGGGTTGCACTTGGGCCGGTGGACGAGGAGGCTGGGAACGCGGCATCGGAGCAGGGCCCGGTCGACGAACCGGTTCATGGGTGACGCAACCGGTGCCAACGACCGATCCAACAAGAAGGCTCAGAAAAACCTGGCGAATCAACCGCAATCGTCCAACTCCGAGAATCCGCATCGTCTTCATAACCTAGCCGTTTATCGGTCAGGATGTCCGCGCTCATCGAGCGAATGTCATGAAATCATACCAGCGATCACGGCCGACGCGAGAACATGCTGCAAACGGCCACGCCGCCTATGCCGAGAATATCGGAACCGGCTCAATCGCAACGTCGTTTTCGCCGATAGCCCGAAAGAAGGATTCGACGAAACGCTAACACGGATCGGCGGCGAAATCCTGAACGAAAAAGTGGCAAACCGAACGATGCCCCACCACCGAGTTATCAAGCAAAAAACGGCGACGGCCAACAAGGTTGATCCGCAATGGTCAAGATGGCTTCAGATGGCTCGCCAAGTGCCCGACATCCGCGCCGACAAGGTGAATCGCACGCGCCGGCTCCTGGTTGATGCCAACCTGGACGGCGACGACGTGTTGGATATCACCGTGAATCGACTGCTCAACGAACTGGGGGTCTTGTTTCGCAAGCCTGACGACAATACTCCGACCGCTTAATCGCTTTCCGCTAGCCATCCAACCGCGATTTCTGGCAGGTGTCTCAATTCGGCGCGCGAACGGCGCCGTCTTCCAGGTACATGATTCGACCGCAAACGCCGCAAAGCTGGACTTCATCTCGCGTAACGAGAGAATTGATAATCTCTAGCGTCACCTTGAGATTGCAGCCGGAACAAGCCCATTCATCACCCTTTGGGCGCAGTTTTACGACAGTGGCCATCGCTTCACCCTCATGCCGTTGAGCCGCCCGATCAAACACGGTCAGGACTTTTTCATCTATCGCTAGGGCAATCGACTTGCGGTCCGCCTTTAAGCGGTCCATTTCAGCTTTTGATTCATTCGCGTAGCTAGCCAGTTGCTGTTCCGCTGTGGCGACATCCTTGAGGGCATTGTCCCTCTCCTCTCGGATTTGTGCTCCGACAGCCTTGATTTTCCCTTGGTCTTCCATCATCTGGAGAATTGATGTTTCCAGCTTGGAAGTATCGGCCTTTTCGGTGTTCATGGCCGTCAGGATCGAAGCGTATTCCTTGTTTGTCTTGGCCTTATTGAGGGCGAGTCGATGTTTGGCGACCGAATCCTCTCTTGAGTTTACTTCGAGCGTCAGAATGTCGGTTTTGACTTGTTGGGCCTTGGCCGCAGCTTCGTTTTCGGCGAGTCGGGCTTCGATTTGCTTGACGCGGTTTTTCTGTACGGTCACCCGGCGTGTGCGAGCGTCCAGATTTCGCTGGATCGCCGCGAGCTTCAGCTCCACCTCCTGCAAGCGGCGAAGTTCCGAGATTCGTGGACCCATTCGGCGTTCCGTGCAACCGTTGCCACCGCCCAGCCTCAAGCGGCGTGAACCCTCCATTATGACCGACTCCGCGCAATCTTGCAAATGCCAATTCGTTCTTTGCCCGGGACACTTCCAACGCCATCGCGTGAGTGATAAACAATCGGAGGCCGCGCTGGGAGAAATGCGGGCCTCCCCCGGACTTGTCAGGGCCGAGGGCGGTGACACGGTCCCCGCTCGCGCCTAACGAACGCCGCCCCCACCGGGACGGGTTGGCCGCGTGACGGAAACGGTCACGAGAGCTGGTGCACTTCGACGGCCTGTGGCATCGGTTCCGATGCAACGAAACGTGACGTCGCCGGCTTCATTGAACACGCCGACCGAGGTACCGGGTACGACCGCGGTCAATTCAGCGAAAGGGCCGTCGAGTTGGTCGATGGCAAAGGAAACGGCGGGAACCGCACCAGTACTCGTGCAGGTCAAAAGCGTGGACTCACCCTGGGGCAAAGACTGGGGAGCGGCAGTGAGTAACACGGTCGGCAGTGAGGCCACGATCTGCGTGTGGCAGGTATTCACGACCTGAAACAAGCCGTCGCTTGCGGTCAATCGAAAAACAACCTGCCCGGTCGTCAACGCTTCAAATGTGGTCGTCGGCTGGGTCGGCTCAACTATCTCCACGGCCGTGGGGGGAAACGCCTCCCAAAGATAGACCGGAATGGCGCCGGGATCGACTTCGTTGGCTGCAAGTTCGCCCATCGCACCGGGCGCGATCTCGTCGGGACACGACGGTTGGATGGAGATTTTGAAACATCCCGGCCCGCTTGCGAGGCACGCGGTAAGCAACAACCAAGTCACGCAGCGCCGTCGCCCCGCCGCCACGAAATGGGACAAGCCGCACTTGCCGTCTTTGGTCACGGCAAGCCGTAGCCGTTGTTCAATCGAAGAAGACGGGGGATTCAATCGGGTTGGTTCCTAATAGCGCTCCACGCGCAGGGTCTGCGACGGCTCAAAATCCTGTCGAACGCTCGGCATGCCGCCTTGAAAAATGACCATGCTCTGATCGTAAAACGGAATCAACCTCGCCGAGGGAATCGCTTCCTTCGAATTGGCGTACACAATGGTAACTCCGCCGCCGGAAACGCCGGGGTGCCGAACGGTACACAACACCGCGTCTCCCGGTTCATTGTACTCGACGTCGTCAAACTCAAAGCCCCCGTCGGTCCAACGAATGGGAAACTCGATCGCACTGAGAAATGCGTCGACGGCGGGATCGCGGACGGCCTCGCCAAGGATCAGCACGCACCGCTCGGCCAGATCGGCATCAGGACGAAGGTCCTTGGGTGACCGTGTCCGACGCTCCGCCACTTTGAAACCCGACAAGAACAAGTCGCAAATCGGTTCATAGTCGTCGGCGGATTCTCCCCAAGGCAGAACGCACGTTATGGCCGACCCCGATCGCGTCGAAGCCGTTGTCGGCAGAATGGATGCCGGATCGAGTCGCCGAAACAAGTGATAGTCCGGGTCCAGCTCCACCGTATGAGGCGGGTTTGCAACGGAAACCACGCGCTCGACCGCAGGGCCGGTAAAGGCGACAGACACGTCCTCGACTCCGCCGGGGCCGTTGAAACGAAGCGGAACCTCAAGATCAAAATCGGAACGATCTTGCACTACATTGACCGCCACGGTCCCTTCCGACGAATTATGGCGGGCCTGTTCTACCGCGAGCACCGGCGCGCCCGACTGTCGAACCCATTGCCGGAAGAACGGCGTCAAATCAAGGCCCGAGTTTTTCTCGCAAACGGATCGAATGTCCTCCCAGGAGGCGTATCGTCCGACGAACTGGCGGTTGAAATCCTGAATGGCCTTCCAGAACGAATCCTGACCCATCTTCCGAGCGAGCATGTGAAAGACCATCGCACCCTTATCATAGGCGATGGATCGCGAACAGCCGTCCTTTTGCCCAAAGGTACCCAGCGGCTTGTCGGACTCGGGCTTGATTCGACTAAGAAAATGCACGTAATTGCGCCGTTTCTTCCTTGCCTCCGATTCACGATCATCAAGCACAAAGCCGTAATAGTTGGCGCCATAGCTGGCGAGCGCTTCGCACCAGTTTCCGTCGCGTGGATCGACGTGTACGCCGTTGCCCCACCAGCTGTGAAGAAACTCATGATCGAGATAACCGTGGGTCCGCTGTGACCGCTCGCCCATGTCAATCACGGCGGAGCTAAGCAGCGTAAAGCAGGGAAACGCAAAGCCGCTACTGAAGAAATTGTCCACGATGGTGTATTGCCTTGCCGGGTAGGTTCCGATCAGCGGCTCATAGCGATCCAGATTGTTCTTGACGGAATCGATCAGCCCAACCGCATGCTCGGACTGACTCGGCTTGAGATGCACGGCGATTTCAACTCCGCGATGCTGATCACGATGCACCTCGTGCGCGCCGCCGACCAGCACCATCTCCGTGAGAGGAAAAGGACTGCGCCACGCGATCTTGCCGGTCGCTTCGCCGAGTTGCGAGTCCTTTTCGCCGCCGGCGACCAATTCGATGCCTTCGACGCGGTCGGTCAGCAAGGTGAAATGGGCCGGCGGCGGTGCAGAATCGCCGTCGCGCGCCGGACGCGGATACCATGACCCGTCGCCAAGGTAGATGCCGTCATTACCGATATGGGCACGCATCAGAAAATTGTGTATCTCTCCCGGCTTTTCACCGGCGGCCACATCTTGAAACAGCGGTCCGTCATAGGTGACGAAAAGCGTCATTGCCTCGGACGGCCGGGCGATCGCGACGACATACTTGCGAACAGCAGGAGGTGAGTCGGCGTCTTCCGCTGTTGGCGCAAGACCCTTCGGAATTCGCAAGCGACGAAACGATCGAACTTTCGCGCCTGCCCCGCGAACGCCGGTAATTCGCAAGTCCGGGTGGATCTCGAGAGCAAATTCAGCGGGCCGACGGGGATCGACCGGTTCAACATCTGCCCGTACCAGGTCAATCGTCGCCCGTCCGGTCAGCCGATGGCTCGACGGATCCAGCTGAACCTCAAGCCGGTATCGATCGGCGTGCATTTTGACCCTCTGGTTGGCCGCACAACCGGTCAAGGTCGGAAAAACGAACACCCCACCGACCCACGCCGCCAACCACGGATTTCGCCGCAATGCTGGAAGGACGCCCGATCTCCGCAGGTAGCTTTGCCGATTCATTGTTTCCGCCTTTCCACTGGGCGATTCCTAACGATTTCCGTCCGCGACGCAAGTCCCCGTGAGAATCAAGACGATCGAATCGCTAAGCTCCGGTTCGTTCGGTGCAACCCCGGTAGCTCGGAGGGTTGGCCAAAAGGAAGTTGGTCAAGGGCGGATCGATTGTGTTAGGATGTGGCTTTATGGTCGACCCCGCCATTGCCGCGGCGGGTTGACCGTCATTCGAATTGCGGGCAATGGAACAAGGAAGTCGGGATGAACAAGAAGAACGATCCAGGGGCCGACCGTTTTCACAAGCGGGAGGAACAGCATAAGACCTACAAGAAGCAACTACCGGGCGAGGACGAGGAACCACTCCCTCCGCCAGTGGAACCGATTCACACGGATAAAAAGCCCGGGCGCAACGACCCGTGCAGTTGCGGCAGCGGCAAGAAGTTCAAACAGTGCTGCGGAAAGTGAACCGCGACATCTGGTGGCCGGGCGAACGTTCGCCGCCGGACGCTGCGCATTCAAATCCCTTTCCTCGATCGGAAGGTCATGCCGTGAAGCGCCGTTGACCGGCGTCTCCCTCATCTTGCGCTTCTCAAACGAACGATGATGACCCCGCGTTAATGCGTGGGTGACGTCCGCGGAAATGACTGTTCGGCTGGAAACCCGGGAACGAGAAAGGCGTCATCGAAGCGACTTGGGGCTTCCTGCCCTGAATACCGTCGAATTCCCTCGATAACCCAGACATTGTCTTTTTGGGAACCATAGATCGGGCTGCGGAGATATTCCGCGCGACCGTCAAGCATCAACACCGTCTGGCCGCAACCGCCGTGTGCAGGAGAATTGGCCATTTGCGGATCGACACCCTCATTGAAGCGCGCGTTGACAAACAAGGGATTGGCGTCGCTCAGATAGGCGATGGGGACCACCGGGCGGAAATTCGGCGATTGTCCGGCCAGATTCAGCGAGTCGTAACAGATGTTTCCGGCTTCGGCGAAGTCATGGCGCGTATCCGCTTCGGCAATGTTCATCGGGCGACCTTCGGGCGAACATGGACACACAAAGGACTCCGCGCGTGGCACAAACCGGTGTTTCAATAAAAGGAAAACGTGCCGGCTGTTGGATGCCGAAGCCGATCGTTGTCCGGGCTGCGGAAGCCATGACGCGTTCTCCGCATAACCCGCGAATGGAAGAGTCCCCGCAAAGGAAGTCTGGTACGCACTGAGCCCTCGAAAAACGTCGCCCAGATTATTGGCGCAAAGCGCTCGCTGTGATCGACCCCGCAATGCCGAAATGCCCGGTATCGAAACACTCAACAACGCAACAAGGCACGCGGCCACGGCAATGAGATCACGTAGGCGACCGAAAGGCAAACGGATGATTCCCCGATCGGCCGGTACAACTGCCAAATCGGACAGGGGGCGGATGTCGGCCCGCTCGACCGCCGCAAGAACGCTCTCGGCCAGTTGCGCCGGACCGGACGAAACAGACCAATGGTCGAGAGGCCGGAGAATCCGACCCAACCGTTCACTCCGCGCCGCAAGGTCGGGATCTCGCCCGATGGCCGCCGTGATTTGCTCGCGGTCTTCTTCGGAAACGAGGCCTAAATGCCATTCCAGAAGCGAATCCACCGGATCGTTTTTTTCTTCGTTCTTCATCACAACAGCGAATCAAACATTTCCTGAATGCTTGTCGTCACCACGGATCGAGAAACGGTCAATGCTCTTCCCGTTTCGCCTCGCCGTCCACTGCTTCCCGGTATCGCTCACCGAAACTCGTGACCGCCGCATGCAGACGGCTCTTTACCGTTCCCAGCGGGATACCCACGATGTCCCCGATTTCCTTATACGGAAACCGGTGGTAATAGGCCAGGATCAATACCTCGCCCAAGTGCTCGGGCATGGACTCGATCACTCCCCGAACCAACCGACGTTTCTCATCGGAGAGAAGTTCATCATCTGGGGCGGAACTCTCCGTGGACAACAGGTCGAGAAAACGTCGACCGACATCTTTTTCGTCGCCAAGACTCGCCTCGAAAGACACCTCGCGACGGCGGTTTCGACGCCGCAGTGCGTCGCGGGCCTTGTTGGCGGCAATCGTAAAAAGCCAGGGCTTGAGTCGCCGCCGCGGGTCAAACGAATGGGCCGACGAATGAACCTGGATGAAGCACTCCTGCACCACGTCTTCGGCGGCCACTGAATCGCCGGTGAACCGCAGGACGAATTGATAAAGCTCCCTCGAATGCCGACGGACCAGCAACTCAAAGCTGCCGGGCTTGCCGTCGAGAAACTCCCTGAGCAGTTGTTCATCCGTTGGCGCGTCCACGCCGCTATTGTATGCTTACGTCTTCGGCTGTCCTGCGGTTCAATGGGCCGTCCTCGGTTTTTGCGGCCAGATCGAATAAAGAGCGTTTTATTGGCCGCCGAATCACCGGTGGATCCCTTGGCGGCGCGAGGAGCCAAGGGCGGCGAGCCGATGTCGGGCCGCGTTCGCCAAGGCAGCGAAAGGACACATTCCCGGCGATTTCGCCTGGCACGCCGGTTTTTTTGGCCGATCGGCAGGCGATGGATCTGAATTCGCACAGTTTCACGAGCGAATCGCTCAAAGCGCTCGCCGCGGCATCGGCGGCGATTAACTCCACGCTTGAACCCGAGGCAGTGCTCGGGCTGATCGCGAAAGGCGCCGCCCAGGTCATGTCCGCCGAGGCCGGTAGCGTGCTGACCCTTGATCGGCGGCGGAACAAGCTGGTCTTTGCGGCCGCAACCGGGGAACATGGCAAGGCGCTGATCGGACGGGAGTTTGAGGCCGATCTCGGAATTGCCGGCCACGTTCTTGGAACGGGCAAAGCGACGCACATTTCCGACGTTTCAAACAGCCCGGAGTTTTTTCGCGGCATCGACGAGCAGATTCATTTCAAAACACGGGGATTGATCGCAGCGCCGATGGTCCACGAGTCGGAAGTCATCGGCGTTCTCGAAGTACTCAATTTTCGCGACGATTCGGATTTCAGGGACACCGACCTCGCGCTGCTCGAGACATTCGCCAATCTGGCGGCCAGCGCGATTCGCAATGCGCGAGCCCACGCCGCGCTTCGCAAGCAAAAGAACGCGTTCCGGGACTCCGTGCTGGCCGCGCGGAAGATGATCGGCTCTGCCCCGGCATTTCGCGCAATGCTCAAGCTGGCCGATCGCGTCGCGCCCACGCACGCCACGGTCCTGCTCGTCGGAGAGACCGGCACGGGAAAGGAACTGCTGGCCAAGTACATCCACAACCAGTCTCCGCGCGCCGACAAGGCGTTCGTTGCGGTCAATTGTGCCGCCCTGCCGGAGACCCTTCTGGAGAGCGAACTGTTCGGGCATGAAAAGGGCGCGTTCACCGGCGCGATCAGCCAGCACATCGGCCGCTTTGAACTGGCCGATGAAGGGACGCTCTTTCTTGACGAAATCGGCGATATCAGCGCTTCCACGCAGGTCAAACTTCTCCGCCTGCTACAGGAAAAGTCATTCACTCGCGTGGGTGGAACGCAGACCATTTCCTGCGATGTTCGGGTGATCGCGGCCACCAATCGCGACCTCAAGAAAGGAATCTCCGAAGGGCGCTTTCGCGACGACTTGTATTACCGCCTAAACGTGTTCCCCATTATTTTGCCGGCGCTTCGAGAGCGGCGCGACGACATCGCCTCCCTGGCCGAACATTTCGCCGCTCAGGCTGGAATCGACCTTGGCGTTCGCCGACACGGAGTCTCCGACGAGGCTCTTGCACAGCTTTCTCGGTACCACTGGCCCGGGAACATCCGGGAACTGGCCAACGTGATCGAACGCGCGGTTCTTCTTTCCGACGGGCCTGAGGTGACGACCTTCCATTTACCTGCCGAGATTACGGCGTCGCTGGAACCAACGCCATCCGCCGAGGATCAGAGCCTTTGGGGTCGGGAACGCGCGATGATCGTCGAAGCGCTGAATGCCAATTACTGGAACCAGAGCAAGGCAGCCCGGGCGCTGGGTATTAGTCGCGACAACCTTCGATATCGCGTGAAGAAATACAACATCTCCCGCAGCAAGAATTAGCGCGACGAAGCCCGCCGCGACAGGCCCCGGTCAAACGGTCTGCAATGGCGCAGCGGCCTTGCGGAGTTCGCCTACCCGATGTGTCTGCTCCCAACGGAAGCCGTCACCGGACCGCCCGAAATGCCCATGCCGCGCGGTCTCGAAATAAATCGGACGTTGCAGGTCGAGGTATTTGATGATCTCTCGCGGCGTCAGCGGGAAGACGTCTCGGATCATCTTTGCCAGTCGGCCGGAATCAACTTCGCCGGTGCCAAATGTATCCACCGAAACACTGACCGGTTCGGCCAATCCAATCGCGTACGCAAGCTGGACTTCGCATTGCTTCGCAAGGCCGGCCGCCACGATGTTCTTGGCGACGTGCCTGGCCATGTACGCGGCCGATCGATCGACCTTGGTGGGATCCTTGCCGCTGAACGCGCCGCCGCCATGCCGCCCGCGACCGCCATAGGTATCGACTATGATCTTCCGCCCGGTCAGCCCGCTGTCGCCGTGAGGGCCGCCGGTAATGAACCGCCCCGTCGGGTTCACATGAAAAATGATGTCGTCCGACCAAAGTTGAGGACATTCCGATTGAACCACGGGGCGAATCAATTCGTCGACAATCTTGCGCTGGGCGTCGCGAGACATCAGCCGTGGATTCTTCGCATCGAGAGCTTCCTCGGTGTGTTGTGTTGAAAGCACGATGGTATGCAATCCGACGGGCTCACCATTTCGGTAGGCAACCGTCACCTGGGATTTGGCGTCCGGCTTGAGCCAGCGGATTTTCCCGCTCTCGCGAAGTTGCGCTTGAAGCTCGATCAGGCGATGCGAAAGCTGGATCGGAAGCGGCATGAGCGATTCCGTCTCATCACATGCGAAACCGAACATGAGACCCTGATCGCCTGCGCCCTGAGCGGCATGCAGACCCTGCCCCTCCGTCACTCCCTGGCTGATGTCCTCGGACTGCCCGTGCAGCGCTCGAAGCACCGCGCAGCTTCGATAATCGAATCCGCCCGCCGCGTCGTCATAGCCGATTCGGCGTATGGTATCGCGGACGGTCTCCTCGACTCGGCCGAGCGCGTCATTGGCCGCCTGGTTGTGAACCGTCACTTCGCCCGCGACAACGACCAGACCGGTCGTCACCAGCGTTTCAACGGCTGACCGCGCGAGCGGATCGTGTTTCAGCAGGCTGTCCAAAACTGCGTCGGAAATCTGGTCGGCCACCTTATCCGGGTGCCCCATGGAGACCGATTCCGACGTAAACAGGTGCGTGTCCGACAGTTCACGATTTGACACCATCTATCCTCCGATTCGTTGTTTTTCGCGATTGAGCCGTCGGGATCATAAAGCGAGGATCCATGCCGGGCAACATTGGACCAGTCCCGATTTCGGCACAGTTCAGATCATTGGTCATTCCGGTCAGATGAAACGTCGGGGCTTGTTTCCGCCAAGCGTTTTAAGTCCTCATCCGACTTGCGACGCCGTTCGACTCGATCGCAACGACCATCCGCGTGACCATTTCGTCGGTTAGCACCAAAATCGGTCTAGAACGGCGAATCTCAGGACTTTTCGACTCGGGCATTCCTGATGCATTGAATCTCGCTTTCAAAAGGTTCAAACTTTCAACATAGGGACCCCGCGACGCACGTGCATCGCGGGGTCCGCTTCGGATTTACTGGTCTTTCGACTGACGAAACTCGTCAATCAAGGACAACTCGACGCACAGGGATAGCCAATCCCCTTGAAAGCATCCACTGCAAACGAAATGTCCACAAAGTTGATGCAATCCTGCCCGAGGCAATTGGCTTGAGGATCGCCACAGCCGTTCACGGCTCCGACATTCGTGGACTGATACGTGTAGACCGGCGAATAGATGTTCTTGAAGGCGCTGACAATTCCGGCAATGTCCGCGAAATCGGAATCGCCGTCGCCGTCGGTATCGCCCCAACGGTACGATTTCATCCTCGCGCTCGCCGAGACCACGGGTGTACCGGATATGTCGCACACCGAGTAGACATGGTATTTCGTGCCCGGCCGCAAATCAGTCGCATGAACGTCGATCGTTCCCCAGCTTGCTGCCGGAAGATAAACGGGTGTTTGACCACCCAACACGCCCATATCGCAACTTCCAACACAGACTCCGCCGCCCGTGCATGTTGCGTCCGTGGTGCAAGACGTGCCGTTCGCCAATCCGCCTTTGCAGGTTTTTGGACAATTCGCGTTTGAAGTGCACAGTCCGCCACTGTTGGCGCCTCCGGCACAACGCGGTTCGACATAGCGAGACATACAACTGACGCTCGCGTCGCTACATTCGCCTTCTACCAAAATGGCAAGAGGCGTGGCGCCCTGGGCTGCTGCGGGTGTCACTTTCAAATAGCGCGACCCTGATGCAACCACCACGGGCGGGAAGCATCCGCCGCACGTATCGGTGGTCTCATTGCAGGTCGCCGGATTATCGCAGGGGTTGCCGTTGGCCGAAACGCACGCATGGTCAAAAATACACCCCAATAGCTTGTCGCAAACCTGGGCCGAACAAAACAGCCCAGTACTGCACGCTGAGTCGTCCGGTGTAAATATGCAAATGTCGTCACCGGGAACAGCCACGCACGTATTGGTCGTGCAGTCCACATTGTCGTTGCAATTGGCGCTTGTGGTGCATGTCGGATAGCAAACAGCTTCATAACAGCGGTTGCCGGCCCCGCAATTGATCGGGGTGTGAACGCACGTTCCATTGTTGCACGTGTCCACCGTGCAGGGATCGACGTCCGCACAGTTCATCGGGTCGTTTCGACACGTTCCACTGAGACACGTATCGACGGTGCATGGGTTGCCATCCACGCAGTCCGCGCTCGTTCCGCAGGACAGAATGCTGATTACCGCCGCCGGTCCGAGCGACTTGGTCACGTCGGAGGAAAAATACCCCGTGGGAGGAAGAATTCCGCTGGTCACCGTCGACTTGGTGTTGTTTCCGAAACAAGGCAGCAGACTAACCTGGGTCGTTCCGCCGGTGGGAACGCTGAGCGCTTTGAACTTGATTTTCGTGACGTTTAAACCGGCCGTCGTCGCACAAGGCAATCGAGCCAGGTTCGCCCCGCAAGTTAACTGCGGAATGGCGTTGTACAAGGCGTTTCCGTCGTTTGATGGGAATCCGGCACAAGGCTGATTCAGACCGTCGATTCCGCAGTCGTTGGGAAACAGCGAAGATGACCAATTGTAAGTATTCGGGTTTGCGTTGCACAAACCACCCGGACAAAGCGTGGTCACGTTGTCGCACGCAAGTCCGTTTCGCGTGCCGCCTGAACAGACTCCGGCACACACAAAGCAGGAATTGCCACTATCGCAGGGATCCAGCGGATTCTTGTCGCTAACCGTCGAGGGCTTGAGCTGAAGTCGGGTTTGATCCCACGAGAGAATCGCCGAAACGCCCTGAACCGGATGCTGGGTTGACGTACAGTGCGTTGACGCCGTGTTGCAGTTTTGTGCGACCAAGTACAAATCGACTCCGACCGTTTGTCCCACGATCACGGTTTGCGTCGTCGTCGGGCGCCATTCCATGCGTACGCAACGATAAGGGTCGTTTGCGCCCCCCGGATTCTCAACACAGAAACTGTTTTGGCAGTAATCGACTCTTGTACAGACGCTTCCGTCATCGCACGGCGTACCGTTCGGAACGCCCGGTGTCGCGACACGCTGACACTGGTCGGTGGTTTCGTTGCATTTCCCAACCGCGCAAGGCGAAGCGTCGAGCGAAGAGCAATTCACGTTGGTTCCCGCAACGCACTGTCGTTGGGCGTTACAAGTCTCCGTGCCGTCGCAAAACAGACCGTCGTCGCAGGATGTCGAACCGGCCACATCCGGCGCGCATTGCACGCAGGCATCGGACTGTTCGCTGCACCCACCACGACATAGCCCCGGAATACAAAGGCCCGTTCGGCACACACCGCTTTCGCATGTGCTCCCGTTCGTGCAAAGTTCTCCCGAGTTGCCGCCGCCCTCGCAGGCGCCTGTACAATCGCCGTCCGTCGCGCAGCTCAAGCCGACACGAAAACCGGCATCGCAAGCCTTTCCACATCCCGCATCGGTCGTGCAAGTAGCCCCGGGCGTCGGTCCTCGAAAACAGGTCTTCGCGCAATTCGGATTCGCCCCGGCACCGCATTGCCCCGTCGAACCATTACAGGTTTCCGCCCCGTCACAGAACTGACCGTTATCGCAGAATTGCAGCGGATCGGGAATGTTGCTGCAATTATTGAAAATACAACTGTCCGAGGTGCAGAACTTGCCGTCGTTGCAGTGCGCGTTCGTCAAACACTGCACGCATTCGTCGTTCGATTCGTTACAGAAACTGGACGGCCCGGTACAGGTCCCTCCACCCCCGCAATCCGCGTTAATCAAGCACGGTTGTCCGGCTGTCGTCCCCCCGTTGCAGGTCTTGCAGGAGACAGCCGTTCCTGCCGTGCACGTGTGCGTCGACTGGTTGCAGGTTTCCACGCCGTTGCAGTATAGGCCGTCATTGCAATGGCCGTCGTGTTCGCACACGACGCAGATAAGGAGCGAATTGCTGCAGAATTGCCCTGGCGGGCACGAAACCGGTGTTCCGTTCTGACAGAGGCCGGAACCGAGATTGCAGGTCTCCTGTCCGTTGCAGAACACGCCGTCATTGCAATCGATGTCGGCTGTACATTGCACACATTCCCCCGTCGATGTCTTGCATTTCGTCCTCGGCGACACCGTGCAATGCCCGTTGTTGAGGCATTCAACACAGGCGTCGAGGGTTTCGTTACATTGCGGGGTCGGAGGAAGACAATTCGTCGGGTTAATATCGCATGCTCCGGCCCCGCCGTTCAGGGCCGCGTTACAAAAATTCACGCCGTTACAAAAAAGATTGTCCCCAAAAGGAGGAACACGGCACTGGGCGTCATTATGAATGTACTGGCAGTTGCCAAAAAGATCGCAAGTGCCCGGGCGGCAGAAGTTGGTCTGCTGATCGCAATCCTGGTTGGTAACGCAGGAGCCTCCCGCCTGCGTTTTCGCGCAAATGGTCAGCGCAACAACCCCCCCCAGCCATAACACCGCGCCACTTCGCCAGGTGAATGCGCTTGGCCTTAACGTAAGGATCCTTCCCTTTGGCATGGAATGCATTGTTTTACCCCTATTCAGGAATCCCTCTCTTGACAACGCGCGCACGCGCGTCTCTTACTCGAAGATGCGCGTTATCCGACACCCCAGCCGAAACGCCTACCGTTTTGTGCTGACCCCCGTTTGGCGAAGAGCAGGAGATGCCAGACTTGAACCCCGGCACGCATCTTCTCCCTCTGCTGACGAAGGACTCTATCACATTTGACACGAAAAGACAACCGAAATCGGCCGATAACGCTGGAAATCTCAGATCCTAACAATGGCAAGTGTTTCCTCTAAGCCAAAGGCTAACTTCCTTGACAGGCGATGTGCGGATCCGATTAGTGACACTTCAACTTGGCGACGGGACGTCGTCAACGGAATTCCTGTTCGACGTTCCGCCGACGTCCGGGTTGACTTATAGGACTGTCGCCTGTTCGGCAATCGCAAAGCATCAGTCTCAAGTTGCCCTCGATTATTGAAAATGGGTTGTTTTTTGGCTACAATCGCCGCCAGGGAAAAGGGCCTCAAGCTGGGGGCATTTCCATTGCGCAGATAATTCCTTAAGGGGGGAACGAGCGATGAGCAGCTTTAGGCCAGTCGCCTTGGTACTGGCACTCATGGTTGTGAATTGTTCCCTCGCGCGAGCGGCCCAGGTCGATTTTGAGACCCTGGCAACCGGAACCCCTTTCGGCGATTCGTTCGGTTATTTGCCCGGTCAAATCGCGTTTACGCAAGACGGCATCGTGGTCACCGTCGAGACATTTCGGACAGGTTCGTTTACGGCGTTGCACCTAGCTCAAGTACAAGACGGCGGATTAAACAGCTTTGCCACGCGGCACATGTCCCTGGATAACATCAATCTCGGATTCGATGTCTCCAACCTCGGCTTTCCCGTCAATCGAGTGACAATTGAGTATCATGAGTTCGGCGGCGCGGACAATTTCTCGGTGAACGGCGGCGCTTTGATTGAGCTTCCCGCGCTGACGAGTCTTCCCATCAACGTCGGTTCGGGCGTTACGGCGGCCGTGGATTCCAGTTCAATTACGCTCAACGGGGCGATTTCTCGCTTCGTGATCGGCGGACAGGAGTTGGCGATCGACAATATCATCGCCGTCCCCGAGCCCGCGACGCTGGCGCTTTTGCTCGGCGGGGGAATCTCGCTCTTGCGCCGCACAAAGCGATCTGGTTAATCCAAGTAATCCGGGCTTGGCGTTTCGGCCGTTTCGCCGATTCATTGCAGGTCCATCCACTTCATGTTACGTTTTGCTGCACGATCGGAAAGCGTTCGGAAGTCGTCCATCGAACAGCGATCGGATTCAAAATGCGAACCGTTGGTCGAAACCTGTTCGTCGCGATTCTGGCTACCGCCGGAGGCTGCATTCACACAGACCGTGCCGACTCATTTTACGCGATGAAGAACCAGCCGGCGCCGGGTTTTCAGCTTCCATCGCTGGATGGTGGGCGGGTTCGCCTCGAGGACTTCAAGGGTAAACCGATCGTACTCGCGTTTTTCGCCTATGGATGAGGGGCCTGTCGTGCGGAGGCTCCGCACCTCACGACTCTCGCCGATAAATACAAAGACCACGGTTTGACCGTTCTGGCGATCAACGCATGGGACGAAGACGAGTCCGTCGTAAGGCAGTTCGCTTCCGAGGGAAAGCTGAAGCACCGAATCCTGCTTGATGGCGGGTCGGTCGCGCGTGACTTGTACGGAATTGAGGGCCTGCCGATAACGCTTTGGATCGACCGGAACGGCGTTGTGGTTGAGGCTGAACGCGACGTCAAGGGATTCGGGTCGCTGGACCGCAAGACGAGGCAACTTCTTGAACGTTCGGACTGATCGTCGCCCATGTGGACGAACTGGCCATACCCGTTGCCGAACGGTCGGTCTTTGCTGCTGCTTCTGCTTTCTCTCTTGCTCCGCGTCGTTCGCCGAAACAAAATCCGTCGTTATTGAAGGCGGCGCCGACGCATCCGCTCACCAATATGAATGGACCGTAACCAATCGCCGGGCATCGCCGATTCGAGACCTCGAATTTCCGCATCACGGAGCGAGCGTTTTTCTGGGACCCGATCGTTGGTCCATTGAATGCACGAATCTTGTCGGCATCGGCGTCAAGAATCCGACCGGCGTTTGTGTTGCCAAAGCTAACTCGGCCATCGACGAGATTTCGGAGGGTCGATCAGCGACGTTTCGGATGCAGATTTCCGGCGGCGGGGCGAAACGAGGGACAGGGTCCGTCACGGTGCGATTCGCGGACGGGACCAGTGAAACCGTGACCGGCGTCGTACTTCCAACGGCTGAAGGCGTTGGAGACCGCAACGTACCATTATACGGAATGGCGGTAATCTTTCTGATCTTGGTAGCCACGCGCCTCAAGAAACGCCGAAATGCCTCAATTGCCGATAGAGTTGGATGAGACGTTCGTCGCAGACTCCAGCCGGTCAGCTGCTCCACGTCGACGCCGCCATGGCGACTCAGTCGGCCACAGGTTTCGCTCTTGAGTCGGCGATCATCATCGCAATCGCCTTTTTCGTCTGTTTAAGCTGTTGCTTTGTCGCCGGGAAGCTCGGCCAATCCCCCAAGGAAGGCTACCGCGAGTACATTACAGCCGGCACGCGCCTGGCGCTGCACGGGACGATCACTTCGCCGTTGATTCTGGACGACGCCAAAGCGGAAGCATCCGCGCTGATGCCCCCCGTTTATGTCGCGGTTGTCGCAGTCGCATACAAGGTGTTCGGCGAGGAAAGCGACGCGGCGACATTGGCACTGCAACTTCTCAACATGCTGGCGGTCGCCATGACAGCCTGGCTTGCATGGCTCATTGCCTGCCGAGCGGGTGGAAGGAAGGCGGGTCGCATCACTGCCACGATCTGCATTCTGAATCCGGCCATCTTCGGCTACGCGGGCTACATTTGGGATACCTGTCTTTTTTCCATGGCCGTCGTCGTCACCGTTTGGATCGTCCAACGAATGGCGCTCAGCGATGCAGGAGTCGGACGTTTCGCGCTACTGGGTATCTGGCTGGGACTCATCGCGCATTTGAATCCCGCGTTGACGGCGGCCTATCCGCTTCTCGTGCTCTACCCGCTACTGAACAGATCATCCCGACAGTGGACACTGATCGCTAAGTGCGTCTGCGCATCGGTCATGGGCTGGCTTATCGCGATTGCTCCGTGGACGATTCGCAATCATTCAGCGATCGACAGGTTCGTTTACGTTCGTGGAGGATTCGGTCTTGAGTTGTGGCTTGGAGTTTGCCCGGAAGCCGACGGCGACGGACAATCCGTGTATCGGAGTCAGTTTCCACTCAACAACTCGGACATTCAGGACGAAATCTCCGCCACTGGTGAGGAAGCGTTTATCGCCGATCGCGGGCACAAAGCGATCGGGGCGGTCTGGGCGATGCCCGCGCGATTTGTCCGGCTCGTGGCAGTTCGCGCGATCGACTATTGGACGGGATTGACGGCCTCACACTCCGGCTGGCACGGGATTGTCCCGCGATCGACTGAGCGACGGGTCGTGATGGTGTTCCTTTCGGCGGAATTGCTGGTCCTGGTCGCAAGTCTGTTGGTGCGAGGACGTCCGAACGGTTTCGCAACATGGTTGATCGCGGTGATTGTCGTTTTTTCCATTGTCTATTGCCTGACGCATGTTCAAGTTCGATTTCGCACGCCGACAGAGCCGCTCCTCGCCGTTGTCATTGCCACGACCCTTTTCGGTCCATCGAAAATGCTCCGCGCTTCGAAGTTACGGGCCTCTCCTTGAATTCGCTTCTCTCAACTGATGCAGGACTGCTTGAGGGTCGAAGGCGAACTTGACACCCCCCCGCCACCGAATAGGCTTTGGCCGAAGGCGGCGTCATGAACACACAGGTCATCCAAGTCGACCCGTTCGGCGCCAACACAGCGGCCATTGAAACGGCGGTTCGTGTGCTGGCACAAGGCGGACTCGTAGCGTTTCCGACGGAGACGGTGTACGGTTTGGCGGCTTGCGTGGATTCCGAACAGGGTGTGGATCGATTGCGTTCCGCCAAGGGCTTTGGCCAGCACCAGGCATTCACGGTACACATTGCTGATCGGGCGGACGTGACCCAATTTGGCGTTTCGCCAACAGGTCTGGCGGAGCGATTCATGCGTAAAGCGTGGCCCGGACCCTTGACCATGATTGTCGAGGCGCAAGACCTGAAGTCCGCACCGGTCCTTTCCGGTCGAAATGGCGCTGCGACGAACGCGATCTATTCTCAGGGAACGATCGGGCTTCGATGCCCGGACGACGGCGTTGCAAGGGCGATGCTCCAGGCTTGCGACGGTCCCGTCGTAGCGACCGGCGCTCAATTGAATGGGCAGTGCGCCGCGCGGACCGCGGAGGACGTCGTCACGAATGTCGGGCACGTGGTCAGCCTATGTCTCGACGCCGGACCGACGCGGTATGGCCGTTCCTCCACGGTGATTCGCCTGCGAGAGCATGGTTACGAATTGGTGCGCGAGGGTGTGTTGGATGCCGGGATCCTCGAAAGGCTTTCCATGCTAAGGTTGCTGTTTGTTTGCACGGGCAACACCTGTCGTAGCCCTATGGCGGCGGCCATGGCCCGGTCGATTCTCGCAAAGAGACTAGGTTGCACAGCTGAAGAGCTGCCGACTCGCGGCGTCATGGTGGCCTCCGCAGGCACGGCGGGTGGGAACGGCAAGGCGACGTCGGGCGCGGTGGCGGCCATGGCGCGTCGAGGAATTGACCTGCGCGATCATTCGTCCACGATGCTGTCACGTGAGCTGATTCAGCAGGCGGATCATGTTTTTGTGATGACGCGGCCCCATCGAGACAGCGTCCTGGCGATGGAACCGTCGGCGGAAGGCAAGATTCGATTGATGTTGAACGACGGGGACGTGCAGGACCCCATCGGTTCGTCGGATGAGGATTACGAGCGATGCGCTCAGACCATTGAACGCGGGCTGGAATCGCGACTGCAAGAGGTGGCGATATGAAAATCGCGATGTCGAGTGATCACCGTGGATACCGCGCGAAGGAACTGGTGAAGGCGTTTCTGGCGGCGGCCGGTCATACGGTGAATGATTTTGGATGTGACAGCCCCGCGAGTTGCGATTACCCTGACTCGGCGATCGCCGGCGCAAGCGCAGTGGCATCGGGTTCGTGCGAGCGCGGCATCCTTTTGTGCGGAACGGGCATTGGAATGTCGGTATCGGCAAACAAAGTGAACGGCATTCGGGCTGCCCTTTGCCACGACGAATTGACAGCGGAAATGTCGCGCCGACACAACAACGCCAATGTACTGTGCCTGCCGGCGGACTTGCTCGGCGACGAGCTCTTGCGTCGTGTTGTCGATGTCTGGCTGCGCACCGAATACGAGGCTGGTCGGCACGACCGACGGATTCAAAAAATTACCGATTTTGAAAACAACGGTCGTTCGGCCTCGAAGTAGTCACTGAAAGCACAGGACCGGGCATCCCGGCCACCAAACGAAATTACATCAGCTACGAACCATCACCGCTAATGTGTTACACTCGCACGGGAGTCATTGATCGTCGGCGCAACGAAAGCGTTCCCGCTGTGAGGACGCAAAGTCCGAGCACCAATAGCCCCCATTCGGAAACCGCCGGGACGGCAAGGAAACTCGCCGACGTGTTTGAGAGATAGATAAAGTCGCCGGTAGACGAGAAGTTGTTGTTGATTCCGTTGCCCGCGGCCCAAAACGTCACCGCTCCAACATCGGTTGACGGTGCCTGCCAACGAACATTAAAGCTGGCCGAGTTACCATTGGCCGCCCAATTCGTGACAGAGTTGCTTACACCGGCTGATGTATGGTTGATGAAAACGTTGTCGTCGGGATTAAGCTGTGTGTTGACGGCATCGGTGACGATCAGGGTTCCCGCCGGCGTGCCATTGGCTTGCTCGACGCTAAGCTGGAAGCCAGCGCCGACTCGGGCGGCATCCGAAACGCGAACGATCAGATCGTAAATCACGTCGGCCTGGTATTGGGTCGGAGCGTTCAGGATCTCGACCATTCCGGTACCGACGTTTGTCCCGTGACAGCTCATGCAGGTTGCATTGCCGCTACCGGGGCTACCGGTGCGTCCCACCGGCGGGTTTGCGCGAAACGCCCAAGCCGGTGACGCGGCAAATGCCAGCACCGCCATGCCCGCAATCAACAATCTTCCATTGATTCCAGCCGACATCGTTTTACCTCCCCATTCCTGAAACGAGCCTCGATAACAGAGGATGAATCGGCTCCCGCAGCGCGGGCCGACCGAATCCCGGAAACAGGCGAGCTTTGGGCAGACTACCCCCCGCACGCGGAATGCATTTCCCTCCCAGACCTTAGCATTCTAACGCAAACCGGCGGCGAAAAACAAGCCGGAGTCCGATCATTCCTCTCGATTCCCGAACGTGGGAATCATTGATCGGCGCGCTACCGAAAGCTAGAGTACGGTCGAATCACGGGTCATAAGGCGGCCTTTCGCGGTGGAAAACGGTGCACGCCACTTCGGAACCTGCCATCAGGAAGGTTCGGCATGGGCAAAAACACGGGATCGGTTCCACCCGCGGACGGGACTCGAGAATCGGAGGATTCCTCGTCGAAACGGTCGCTGGATTTTATCCGGACCATAGTCACAGAAGACAATCGAACGGGCAAATGGGCAGGCCGGGTTCATACGCGCTTTCCACCCGAACCCAACGGTTATCTGCACATCGGCCACGCCAAGTCGATCTGCCTCAATTCAGGCATTGCCCGCGACTTCGGCGGCAAGTTCAACCTTCGTTTCGACGACACCAATCCGACGACGGAGGAGGTCGAATACGTCGAGTCCATCAAGGAGGACGTGCGCTGGCTAGGGGCGGATTGGGAAGACCGCCTCTTATTCGCGTCGGATTATTTCGAACGGATGTACGAGTGGGCCGTTGAGCTGATCAAGAAAGGCAAGGCCTTTGTTTGCGACCTCACCGCCGAGGAGACGAGTCGTTATCGCGGCACGCTGACCACGCCGGGGCGGGAAAGCCCGCATCGGAATCGTAGCGTTGAGGAAAACCTCGACCTCTTCTCGCGGATGCGCAAGGGTGAGTTCCGCGATGGCTCGAAGACGCTCCGCGCCAAGATCGACATGGCCCATGCCAACATGAACATGCGCGACCCGGTCATGTATCGAATCCTGCACGCGCATCATCATCGACAGGGCGACGATTGGTGCGTCTATCCGATGTACGACTGGGCGCACGGGCTGGAGGATTCGCTCGAAGGAATCACGCATTCCATTTGCACGCTGGAATTCGAGGACCATCGTCCGCTGTATGACTGGTTCCTTCGCGCGATCAACGAAGACCGCGGTCCGGGCAGCTCGTGGGGAGCGCCGATTCACCATCCGCAACAGATCGAATTCGCCCGGCTTGAACTGACGCACACGGTGATGAGCAAGCGCCGGTTGCTCGAACTGGTCAAGGGCGGGCTGGTTCGTGGCTGGGATGATCCGCGCATGCCGACCATTTGTGGAATGAGGCGGCGCGGGTTCACGCCGGAATCCATTCGGCGTTTTTGCGACATGATCGGCGTAGCCAAATTCAACAGCACGGTCGATTTCGGGAAATTGGAATTCTGCGTGCGGGAAGACCTCAACAAGCGCGCAAATCGCGTGATGGCTGTGCTCAGGCCGCTCAAGGTTGTTATCGAAAACTACCCCGAAGGCCGGTCGGAAATGGTTCAAGCCGTCAACAACCCTGAGGATCTGTCTGCCGGCACGCGCGACGTTCCGTTTTCACGCGTACTCTACATTGAACAGGACGATTTTCGGGAGGTGCCGCCGCCGAAGTACCATCGACTTTCGCCGGGAGTCGAGGTTCGATTGCGGTACGCCTATTTCGTGAAATGCGTCGGCGTCGTCAAGGACCCGGCGACGGGCGAAGTGATCGAAGTCCGCTGTACCTACGATCCCGCGACGCGCGGAGGCGATGCCCCGGACGGTCGCAAGGTCAAGGCCACGCTCCACTGGGTGTCGGCCGATCATGCCGCGACGTGCGAGGTTCGGCTGTACGATCACCTCTTCGCCAAAGAGGATCCGAACGACGCGGCCGATGGGCTGGACTGGAAGTCAAACCTCAATCCAAATTCGCTGGAGGTCGTTTCGCCAGCGCAGATCGAACCGAGCGTTCGCGGCGCAGCGCCCGGCACGCGATTCCAGTTCGAACGAGTCGGCTACTTCTGCGTCGATACCGAATCATCCGACGCGCGTCTCGTCTTCAACCGCACCGTCACACTGAAAGACACCTGGGCGAAGATCGAAAAGCGACAGTAGTTTCGCTTCAACGAACCCTGGCAGTCCGTGGTGGAACGCCGCTCGTCCATGGCAAATGTAGCGTTACCCCTCGTGTGTGACGCGCTACCAAGATTTGCGCCGCCCACAAGGGGCGGCGCAACACTCACGACGAAATGCTAGAGCATTCCTGGTGCAAACGTAGCGGATGACTCGTCCAACTCTCCGGGAGTCCGCGCGAACTGAAGTTCGCGGCTCGCTACGATTGGATTGAGATTGCTCTAGCGCTTACGGTCCTTCACACTCAAGTTGCGGTGTACAGTCGAAACCGGCGGGCCAACCAAATGCCGGCGAACAATGGTTGTCAAGCTGGCACTCGACTTCGCAACAGTCATCCGTCGTGCATCCGCCCGCATCCTCGGCGCAAATCAGGTTTTCGCCCGCGCAGACCCGGGCCAGAATCGCGTTGCATGCGAACCACGGTTCGCAACGAGCCTGCCCGCTGATCGAATAGTGTTCGCAGTACATGCTATCGTTTCCATACCACGCCGACATGCCGCACGTCCCCTCAGCGCATTGCCACGCGGGCTTTTTGTTGGGACCGTTTCCGGTTGCGCTCCAGCAGAATCCGGGACCACCGCCGAAGTCTTCACCAAAACAGGACAAACCGGCTTCCGCGCCCTCGCATTGGTCGTCGATCATGCAGGAGCAGCCCACCCGTGTCTGCGTTTCACTGACGGCATCGGTGCAGCGGCGACAGACGCCCCACCCATTGACGTCGATGCAGGTCATTTCGCCGAGACCTGCGTCATCGCGACAATAATAGAAATTGCCGAGCTGATCCTTGAAATTGCCATCAGGGTGAAACTCGCCTTGCAGGTTGAACGGATCGGTCAAGGCATATTGATGGTCGCCCTGCACAGTCCGGGCGCAAGGTCCGCCCGCGCAATCACCGTCCGCATTGCATTTTGACGGGTCAAACTGGCACGTTTCGGCGCTGTAACCGCAAGCGGCATAGCTTCCGGGCGGAAGACCCACACCTCCGCTGCAACCGGCCACACTAATCGTGCATGCTTCCGTACATGAGAGACTTCCCATGTTGTAACCGAACGAGGCACATGAGGTTGTGCCGAAATCGGTTCCGTCGCAAGCTTCATCCTCGTCGTCCTTCACGCCATTGCCGCAGCACTCAAGACCGCGCTGAACCGCCGCGGTCGACGCGAGCTGACCGCCTACCTGGTATTGCGGACCGGGGCTGGACCCGCCGTCCGACAGAACCGCAGGCCAAATCACGAATGGATTGACGGGCCACTGCACCTGACACGCGGCGTGTTCCAGGAATCCGACGATTGTTCCATAGGCACCATCGCACGAATAATCTTCGGATTCGGAGCACTTTTTGTCGGCCCGCTGATTGAAGGCCACAAAAATGTCCACGCCGACGGGGAGTCGACAAGCGTTGCATTTCAGATTGGCGAAATCGTCCGAAATGAATCCTCCGCACAAATCGATGGGTGGGATGTAGTATTCGTTGAGAACGTGGCAAAGCCCGCCAAGGCAGAAGGCGCGTTCCAGACGCGACTGATCTGTTCCAGCACAAGCGGTGTACGTTCCGCAGTCGGCGTCCGAACTGCATGCCAGCGTGGAGCCGGGACCAGGTGGATTGAGCAAGGGTGTTCCGCCGAGTTGTTTCACTTGCGCCCACGTTCCAAAACGCGCGCCGTTGTGACCAACGCCGATCGTCCAGATGCAGTTCCCGTCGGGACAACGCGATTCGCCGTACATCGGATTCGTTCCATCGCCGCCGGTCCAGTATTTGCCCATGAAACGCAGGAAGACTTCGGCTTCGGTTGCAAGCGAACCGGCCGGTCCGGTCGCGCCCTCGAACTCGTTGCCGTCATAGCCTTCGAGCGCGACACTGTCGACGAAATCCCAGTTGAATCGCGGCGAGGCATCCTGCCAATCGGAGAAATCACACGAATCTCCGTCCCAAAGGCAATGCGGGCGCTTGGTGTCTTCAGCGGTCGGATAGTAAGTTCCGCCCCGTTGACTTGACCAACCACGATAAACCGGTTCTTTCGTGTTGCGGAGTCGAAACACGTCCTGGCTGTAGAACATTCCCTCGGCCGTTCCCTGACCGGGAATCGGAACGCCTATGTCGCCGGCGAGAAACGACTCAAGGAGTGACCCCGAATGCAATCCGGGCTTTCCCGCCCTGCCGGCAAAAGAGATGCCTGCGACGTGTTCCGCAATATTTCCGATGAACCCGAATGCGGTATTGGAGTAACTGTTCAATCCGGTCGGTACAGGACCCCCGGGGTTGTAGAGCAGACAGGTTCCAAGGCGTGCCATGACGGCTTCAAAGATGCTCGGTCGTCGAACAAAGTAACCGGTATTGCCGATCGTGTTGTTCGCCGCCGGGAATTGGGGAAACTCAGCCGCGAAGGAACCGGCGGGAAACCCGGTCTCCGTCGCCAGTGTGATCTCCTCTAATGCCCAATGGCTCATGGTTGTGTAGCCTCGAAGTGCGTCGAGGTTGGGCACGAGTACGTCGGCTTGCGAGTGAACGATTCGCGGAAGGCCGGACCGATGACCCAATAGATGACCGAGCGTCACATTGGTCCAGCGTGAATCGGCAGCATTCACAAGGTTTCCGCATGTCGCCAGGTTTGCGCTGCAATCCGCTCCTCCAAACCCCATGGGACAACCGATACAGATTCCGGTTGTCGCAGGTGGGATAAGGGGAACGCAAGAACCGCCGTAAGGACATGGATTGGACGCCGCGCAATCGGGAAGCAGCCCCGAAATTGTCGCCGTCGAAAGCGGCGGATCGCCACCCTGGCACATGACGTTAAATAAGTTCGCCGGCAGAAGGTTCGGGTCCGCGCATAACGCAAGCGCTTCCACGTCATCGTCGTCTGGATTCGGCCCCGGCAAAATCTGCGACTTCACGACGTCGCGCAGTACCGCGGCACCGACGCTCTTGCTGATGCTGCCGATGCGAAACGGAGAGTTCGGCTTGGTCGGTGTCGGTGCGGGCAAGGTGAATCCCGGCACGTGGTTGGAGACATTGAACACATCGCCGCAGGCTTCAAGATAGTCGGGATCGTTGGTGGGCGCGCCGCTGAGATTTCCGAATCCGCGAACGTGCACCACTTTTCCGAAAACGCTGATTCCCAGCACGCCAGCGCCGATACAGCGGTGTCGCATAAACGTCCGCATGACGTCGTCGAATGGTCGAAACAAATCGTGGCTTTGACCGCTGCTCTTAATGCCGCCGCGCGGGTCGATCGTCAAAAACCGAATGGCACATTTGTCAGGAAAAGAATCGCTACATACCTGGAGGGGAATAATTTCGGCAGACAGGAAGCTCGCGGCCGGCGCGGTGTACAGATACCCGCCGCGGACGGGTTCGAGCGTACCGGGTCCAAGAAGTGTCCAGTCGAAATCCTGGTCGACGAGTCCTCCACCCAGTGCGCGAGCGGTCAACATGCGTTGCCGGCCGGCTTCGATGGACTCATCCGTTCCTTCCACGACAATTCGTGTCGGCGGACGGAGAACGGTGGGATCTCCACCGCCATTCTCGCAATACCGACCGCTCGCTCGACCCTCACAGACGCAAACGATTTCATCGCCGGTATCCCGACAAGAACCCTGGCCGGAGCAAAGCCGACGGCCGCATTCGTCGCCGAGTTTGCACTCTCCGGTCGGCGTTCGTTCGTACCCCACCGCGCATTGCTCGCAACTTGTCCCGATATACCCGGGCTTGCATGCGCAGGCGGAATTGTCACCGCGTTGAACACATTCACCATGTCCGCTGCAACCATCGCGCCCACAAGTCGTTACAATCTCCACACACTCATATTGGATTGGGTCTGCACTGAGGAACTCGTCGGTGTCGGGGTTCAACAGTCCAAGTTGACCGCTTCGATGGCGCAGAAACCAACCGGGAGGACAAACTCCCAGTCCCTGACAACTTCCGGTGTACGAATTTAGGAACGATCTTACGTCGCGCAGGTCAATATCGTGGTCGCTATCGCGATTGAATGAAGTCAGGCAAAAGTTCTCGTTTTGACCGCTCGGCGGCGTCGGACGGTTGTTTGGGCCGGCTAGGCAAGTGGCGATGTTCGCGAAGTCTTCAAGGGCTATGTCGCCATCCGCGTTAGCGTCGATCGCCCCCAGCGTTCCCGGAACGCAGGGAATTCCCCTCGGCATGCCCTGACCAAGACCAAGACCGGTAAAGCAGGTCAATGCGCATAGTCCGGTAATCAACGTGATTTTCGGCGAGCCAAATCGAATCATTCCGATACCCCTTATTCTGGTTGAGAAGTGTCGCATTTCTTACAAACATTGAACTGCGTATAGGCCCGGGCATACGGCGATAGTGCGAATGCCTTCCTTTCTGAATGGTCGGGAATCAGTCCCAGAACTCACGAAAGTCGCGGGATGAATATTCGGCGCCACAAACCGGGTAGAATCGGGTGCTTTTGGCTTTCGCGAATTGAGTCCTTGCGAGCGAGGGCGGGTTGCGTCCCATGGGGCAGCTAGAAACAGATCTAATCAAGAAAGCGCGCGACGGCGACCGAATCGCTTTGGGCGAACTCCTTGAGCGGTTCGGGCCTGACGCCAGGCGGTCGTTGGCTGATGGCATTCCAGCTCCATTCCGGTCCGTGTTGTCCACGGATGACGTCATGCAACAGACCTACGCGGATGCATTTGTTGCGATCGCCCAATTCCAAAGTGATCAGCCAAGATCGTTTTCGGCCTGGTTGACGGTTCTTGCAAAGCGGAATCTGGTCGACGCCATTCGAATGCTGAGTTCGAGCAAGCGCGGCGGACGACAATTCCGGTCGACCGTGTCACGCGAAGAATCCACGGATTGTCTGTGCGAGCTGTTGATCGCCGAGCAGGGGACGCCCAGCGGTATTGTCGCCAAGCGCGAAGCGAGGTCGGCCCTCGCAGCCGCTCTGTCCGGACTCACCGAGATTTACCGCCGAGTGGTGGAACTCTACGACATTGAAGGATTGCCCGTCGCCAAAGTGGCGGAAGTGTTGGATCGAAGTGAAGGGGCCGTCTATATGCTTCGCGCCCGGGCCCATGATCGGCTCCGTGCATTGATGGGCGTGCCGGAGAAGTACTTTAGCGATCCGGCGTGATGATCGCCGCGGAATTCCGACTCAATCGGTAGGCAAACCACTGATGAGAGATTTGACGCCATCCCGCGAAGAGAGCCTGCGAGAGCGCGAGTTGATCGACGCGGCCGCGAATGAGGTGTTCGGTTCGACCGTCGCGGACGCGAAGCTATCTTCCGGAACGACTGCCCGACCCATCGACGCTTCCATTCCGACGATTCCCGGGTACCTGATGATCGGACCGCTGACTCGAGGCGGACAAGCTGCCGTTTATCATGCCCTTCACGAGGCAACAGGGCGCGAAGTAGCGATCAAAGTTCTGGATCGACCGGTTGGCGGCGGATCCACCTCATTCGAGCGATTTGATCGGGAAATCAGCATCCTCGCACGACTTCAACATCCAAACATCGTGGCGGTCCACGACAGCGGCACGACAGACGGGCAGCAATTCTTCGTCATGGACTTCGTCGCCGGCCGACCGGTCGATCGGTATTTGTCGGACGTGAACCCCGGTGTCGGGGAGATTGTACGAGTTGCGATCAAGATCTGTGACGCGGTTCACGCGGCGCATCTGCGCGGCGTGATTCATCGCGACCTGAAACCGGCCAACATTTTGATTGACGACAATGGCGAACCCCATATTCTCGACTTCGGACTCGCCAAACTTGCGAGCGGTCAAGGTCGCGGATCGACGCATCGAGCGGTTACCGTCTCAGGACAGTTCGTCGGATCGCTCCCATGGGCCAGTCCGGAACAAGTCAGCGGCGACACCGCGGGCACGGACCTCCGCACCGACATTTACTCGATTGGAATCATTCTGTTTCATGCCCTTGCCGGGCGATTCCCCTATGACGTCCATGGCCCGATCCACAAGGTGTTTTCCAACATCCTTGAGGTCGAACCGATAAGAATGCAACGGCTCCGCCCAGGAATCGCGGCCGACGTCGAAACCATCGTCAGAAAATGCCTCGCCAAAGACCCCGAACATCGCTACCAAAGCGCTGCGGCGGTCGCGGAGGATCTTCGTCGGTTTCTTGCGGACGAACCGATTGTCGCTCGGCCGGCAAGCACCATGTATCAGCTCGGCAAGTTGATCCGACGCAACAAGCTTCCGACAGCACTGATTTTGGCCTTGTTGGTGGTTATTGTGGCATTTGGCGCCTGGATGGCCGTGTTGTACCGAGGGGCCGAAGCGGCGCGGGCGGCGGAATACCGCCAGCGACTTCTGGCTGAAGCCGCCGAACAGGAGGCGCGGTCCTCGGAAGAATCGGCGCGGCGGATCGCGAGCTTTCTCACGGAGTTGTTTTCGTCAGCGCAACCGGATTCGAGCAAGGGGAGAGACATTTCCGCACGAGAGATCGTCGATCGCGGCGCGGAACGACTGCGCGATGCGCTGTCGGATGACCCCGATACTCGAACGACGCTGATGATGACCATTGCCGACGTCTATCGAAGTCTGGCGATGTACGATTCCGCGCAGTCGCTTCTGCAAGCGGCAGTGGACATTCGGCGCTCGACGTTTGGCGAGGATCACGAGAAGACGTCCGGCGCGCTCGTGCAACTCGCCGGCGCACTGCGAGATTTGGGGAAGTATTCCGATGCGGAAAGCCTGTATCAAAAGGCCATCGCCGCGCAGCGCCGAGCGCTTCCGCGCAACGATCTGCAAATCGCTCAATCACTAAACAACTACTCCGTTCTGCTCTGCAAACAATGGCGATTCGCCGAGGCGGAACCGCTCGATCGTGAGGCACTGAAAATCCGCAAAGAAAGGCTTGGACTTCGGCACGCCGACGTCGCCCAAAGCCTCAACGGCCTGGGCATGATTCTCTTTCGATTGGGCGACCTGGATCAGTCGGAACCCTTGCTCCGCGAGGCGCTGGGAATTCGCCGGCACGAATTCGGAGACGTTCACTCAACGGTGGCGGCCACAATCGACAATCTCGCGAGACTGCTCGACAAGAAAGGACAATTCGCGGAGTCCGAACGCCTGTTTCGCGAAGAATTGGCGATTACCGAAAAACTTTACGGCACGGAACACCCGCGGGTCGGATTGTGTTTGGACAATCTGGGCATCTCTTACTACGGACGGACCCGGTACGAAGATGCCGAACCGCTTTTTCGCCGATCGCTGGCCATTTCACGAAAGTCGCTCGCGTCCGACCATCCGGAGTTGGCGAGCACGGTCGGAAACCTTGCGGCTACGCTTTCAAAGCTGGACAGGATTGAAGAAGCTGAGCCGCTGTTTCGTGAATCGATTCACATTCGGGAAATGAACAATGACCCCCATCATCCTTCATTAGCCTCTCCCCTCCTGGGACTAGGGACAATCCTGCTTCAAACGAAGAAAGCCGAAGAGGCCGAACCGTTGTTGCGTCGCGCCGCAGCAATCCGGCGATCGGCGAAACCGTCCGACGAGTGGGCCATCGCAGCGGCCGAAAGCGCTCTTGGTGAATGTTGCGTTTTGCTTGGTCGCTACGAGGAGGCGGAATCGATTCTATTGAACAGTTATCAGCAATTGGTCCGCTTGAAAGGCGACGCGGATCCGGAGTCTGTTCGGGGTCGCCACCGGCTGTTCCTGCTTTATTCGAAATGGGGGCGACCAGACCAAGCGGCAACGTGGAAGGACGCAGCAGGCTAGTTCTTCGGCTTCGTCGGCTGATGCCTCAAGAGTGTCAAGCCGCCCGGCGACACACGACAGTAAAAAGGGAGATGGCCGCCGAACTCGCCATCCAGCTCGAACGGAACCGAGTCGGGCGATTCGATTTGAAGTTCTCGAAACTGATGGTATTGCACATCGCTCTGTTTCTGGCGTCGCAATAAAGTTCGAGCGGCGTGCATCAGAAGCCGGGGACGGGTCGCACAAGGAAAAATCGCCAGGTCGAGCAGCCCATCATCATGGCGTGCCTGATGAAGTATTCGCATATTCACTGAGTAGCGGGACGTGACCCCAAGAATCGCGAAGCCACGCCCCGAAAAAACCGGCAGTCCATCGGCGCGAACGTGTAGCAATGGAAACCCATACGCCCAAAAGGCTCTCCAGATAGGCCAAAAATAGTCGGCGTGCGTAATGTGGCCGCGACGCATTCGGCTCATGCGCAGGACGCACTCGGCATCGAACCCGATTCCGGCCACCGAGTGGAACCATCGAGCATCGTTCACGAGCCCCGCGTCGCTTGAGTAAGGCTTTCCGAAAAGAAGCGTTTCAACGATCTGAACTGGATCATCTGGCATACCCATTTCGCGGGCAAAGAGGTTTTCCGTTCCGGTACGGAGAACGACCAGCGGAATGATGCGCCCATTCAATCCGTTGACGACTTCGCCCAACGTTCCGTCGCCTCCGACGACAAGCAGGGCTTCGACCCTGGCGCCGACATTCGCCACCAATTCCGTCGCATGATCCGCGCGTTGGGTGATCGCAATGTCCAGTGTAGCGCCACGGAGTTCCAGCAATTCCTGAACGCGCCGAACCATGTGCAACATGTCGCGACGCCCGGAGACGGGATTGACGATGGCCAGAAAGTGTCGCCTCATGGTTCGCGTCTTTCGTGAAACTTTCGCTAAACCATGAGTGTTCCACGAACCGTGGTCACTGCCTGCCCACCGATCCGAACGGAACGAGTCGAAGACGATTCGTTTTGGACGAGCGCATGAAGAAGCCCGGTTCGCCCTCCGGGAATACCCTGGGTACAGGTCATGCCCGCCACGCCATCGTGCGTCGGCACAATTCCCCTCTCGACCAAGAACATAGCCAGGGGACCATGCACGCTACCCGTCACGGGATCTTCGTTGATCCCGCAGGTCGGGACAAAGAACCGGGACTGAACATTGACCGCGCTGGTCAAGGTGCGAACCGTCGACACACAGAGGCCGCGAAGACCCTTACCTTTCAACGCCGTGGTCAGTTTCGAGTAATCGGGAATGATGGCAGTTAAGGTTGAAAAATCTCGGACAAGGATAATCGCATCCTGATCCTGAGTACGAACGGCCGGATGGTCGGAGTCGAGGTCATCGCCTTGGATTCGAAGCGCCGCGACGATTGTGGACACCTCCGCGATCGGTGTGAGGACCGGAGGCAATAATTCGAGCCAATAATATATGCGACTTTGGAGGTCCGACATCTGTTCGACATGTCCGTGCAGAACGCCCGAACGAGTGTGGATCCGAAGGGGTCGCAGCTCCTGCGAACCGGAAACGGCAAGGATTCCCGTTTCGAACAGCGCATGCATTCCGGCGATGGTCGCGTGCCCACACATGTCGACTTCGGTGGTCGGGGTGAACCACCGAAAGGCCACGTTTCGTTCGTTGGCCCCCTCAGACCCGGAAGACTTCGGCGACATAACGAATGTTGTCTCGCTCAGGTTGAATTCTCCGGCGATGCGCTGCATCTGCGAATCCGATAGTCCGTCGGCGGCAAGAACGACCGCCGCGGCATTTCCCGAAAATCGCTCCCCCGCGAAGGCGTCCACAATGAAACATTCTCTCGACATGTTCCGGCTCCATTCAGCGAAGGATCGACTCGGGAATCGATGTCCATCGTATGAACGCATTCGCTGGCGTGCAATTCCATACTGCAAATGCAGGAAACTTTCCCGGCATCATCTGATCCGACACCATCCAATCGGTTCGGAGAGTCTACGAATTCGTTCCGCGCGACCACGACTTTGGCAGAAACTGCGCGCGTGCCAACCATCGACATAAAAACAGTTTGGATTTTTCTTGCAAGTTGAATTGGCGGTCGCTATGCTGCGCGACCAATCCGACTGTTCGGGCCATCCGCCCGTTGCGTCAACGGAACGGACAATTCGAGGCTTCGAGCCGGACGAGCATCTTTCGACAACAGGAGCGTGAGTATGAGGCTGCGTCTTCAGGTAGCGGTTGCAATGGCGGTCTGCGCATTCTCGTCATTGGCCCAGGCACAAAAGAACGTTGAGTTCGATCGAGGACCCATCGAAATCGAAGGGGTCACCTGGCCGAGCGAGGCAGCCTTTGTCGCCGGAGGGGGGCGATGTTCGACGCATGAAGTTGACTTGAATACGGCCCGCTGGGTGGAAAGAGAATTGGGTTGGTTTGAGGCACTTCGTGGTCGCGGCGGCGAGGCCGAGCGCGCTGGAGGATCGGTCACCGTTCAAGTTTACTTCCATGTGATCAACAAGGGTTCGGGTATTTCCAATGGTGATGTTCCGCAATCGATGATTGATGCTCAGATTCAGGTACTTAACGATGCCTACAGCAGCGCGACGGGCGGTTTCAACACGCCGTTTCGTTTCGTGCTGGTCGGCGTGACCCGAACGACCAACTCGACGTGGTACACCATGAGCCCGGGTAGCTCGGCCGAAGCAGCCGCCAAGTCTGCATTGCGCCAAGGTGGCGCGGCGACGCTAAACATCTATTCGGCAGCCCCCGGCGGCGGACTACTCGGTTGGGCAACGTTTCCCTGGTCGTATGCTGGGAACCCGACCAGCGACGGAGTCGTGATTCTGTATTCGTCCATGCCGGGCGGCAGCGCCGCCCCGTACAATCTCGGAGATACGGGCACGCATGAAGTCGGCCACTGGCTTGGGCTGTATCACACATTCCAGGGCGGATGCAATGGAAACGGCGATTACGTGAGCGATACTCCGGCAGAAAAATCACCGGCGTACGGATGCCCGACAGGGCGCGATTCCTGTCGCACTAAGGCCGGTCTCGACCCGATCGAAAACTTCATGGACTATACGGATGACTACTGCATGTTTAAGTTCACGAGCGGTCAATCGGCTCGCATGGACAGCCTGAGCCTGCAATACCGAGGACTGTAACCGAGCTGCGGACTCCGCGCTTTGCGTTGATCCGGTTTTTGACGTCGGACAACGAAAAAGTTGGGTTCTTTGTGAAAGTCGCGGCAGGTTGCGGCGCAAATGCGTCCGACTTGCCGCGACTTTCCTTTCCTTCAAGAGTAGCATGATGCAAAAGTCGTGAACCGACGGAGCACACGACATGCCTCAACCCCAAAGCCCGGTTGTCGTCATCCCCGGCATTACCGCGACGACGCTCCACGACCATTACCCGTTGCAAACCCGTGAATTGTGGTCCATGGTCCTGCGCAAGGAATACCGGCGACTCGCGCTCCATCCTGACGACCTGCGTTACGAGACCGTAGAACCCGCGCGGGTTCAAGCCGGAAGTTTGTTTTCCATCTACGACGACTTCATCGAGGCGCTTCGGTACGAACTTTCACCAAAAGCGGACCTGCCGACGCCGGTTTTTGCCTTTCCATACGATTGGCGGCGAGATGTTCGAGAATCGGCCGTCGAACTCAACGAATTGATCGAGGAAGTGATCGACCGAACGAAATTGTTGCGGCACTATGCCGGTCATGACGAGACACTGAAAGTGGACCTCGTCGGGCACTCGATGGGCGGGTTGATCATTTGCGAATACCTTTCGCAATTCGGCAAGAAGCACCGAATCGGAAAAATCGCGACTCTGGGAACGCCGTTTCTGGGGTCGATCGAAGCCGTCGTTAAACTGGCGACGGGCATGGGGAATCTCTCCGGAGCCAAACCGAGCGAACGCGAACGAGAGACAGCGCGATCCGTCCCTGCGATCTATCAGTTGTTGCCGACGTATGACGGAGCGGCCGTCGACGAGCACGACCAGCCTGTTGACTTGCTAAACCCAGCGAATTGGCAGCGCGGCATCGTCGAGAGTCTTTCCGAATATGTTCGATTGCACTCGGTGAAAGTACACAAGTCGGCGAAACTCAGGTCCGAGCGAGCTTTGGAAATCCTCACGTCACTGCTTGACGGCGCCCGAAGGCACCGGGAGACCGTTCGAAAGCTGAAACTGGCCGATGCGGGAATCGAGCCGGACGATTGGTTGGCCGTCGCCGGAATTGGATACCCTACTCATTTGCAACTCACGGTGACCGGGCTTCCGGCAAAACCGCGCTTCGACATTTCCGAGGATCAGTGCGTTGACCATTGGAACGAAGACAATGGCTCGCGCGAGACCGGCGACGGCACGGTTCCATTCGACGGCGCCCAGCCTCCGTTCTTGAAAGACGATCAGCTTGTCTGCGTCACCAGAGACCATTTCAGCATCATCGAAATCGGCGACAAGACCGTGATGGCGTTTGCGGGACTTCACGGCGTACTGCCCATGATGAATCTTTTGCAACGCCTGGTCGTTAAGCACTTCCTGCCGACTTACAAAGGGGAAACGAAAGGGCTGCTCCCAGCACCCGGAATATCCAAGGATGCATGGCGTCCGCCGATTCGTGATCTGCTGAAAACGTGATCACCACTGTCCGAACGGCCAAGACGCGAGAACGCCGAGCCTCATTGTTGCGATCACGTCACGGCCGGCGTCAGGACATATTGAATTTCGGCGGGCTCGGGGTCGCCCATGAGGTCGAGACTTGAATGAAAAAACGGCATGAGAAGTTCATGAAGGAGGTCCACCCAGTCTCGCTTGATCGCACCACGCGTGGTTGAGTCCAACGCGTTGGCCATTCGAACCAGGAGCGGAGCGATGGGGCGAAGTCCAACATCCCAAAGATGAGCGTGAGTCCGAGTGACAAAGGGAATCGCCTCAACGACTTCCAGGTGATTGCGGACAAATCGTCTTTCCCACGTGGAACGATCGGCCAACGTCGGCCAGCAGTCCAGTCGCCCGCGACCGATGATGTCCAGAAACCGATCGCCGAGCACGGCACGAAAGCCATCCAAGTTGAAGCGGCGCATGCCTTCGAGCTTCACTTGCAGCACGATCCTGCCTCCCGGTCGCACGACCCGGGCAAGCTCACTGAGAAACGAGTCGATCTCGCGCACCCAGTAGGCCGCGTTGCAGTACAACGTTTGGATTTCGCCATCGGCCAATGGGAGTGCATCGTTGTTGTCATGTTTGATCAAACGACGATACAGGTGAAGCGTCGCGGCTTTGGTCAGCATCGCCGCCTTGCAGTCGGTTCCGACGTCGACTTGTTGAACCGGATCGCGCACAATCCTCGGCCTGTATCGCTCCACGCCGCCGTCGAACATGTCGGCGTGTCGATCTTTAACATGTTCGAGATGATCAACCGCCAGAAAGACATCGAACGAACGGTCGAACAGCCCGCCGCAATGGATGAATGTAAACACTCCGTCGCCGCAACTCACATCAGCGACCGGCCGCTGGAGTTCAACCCGATTCAGCGCTTCGCTGCGCAGCGCCATCCACAACGCGTTTTCCGGCCGCAACCAATAGGCTTCCAGAAAACCGCGAAGCATCGAGGCCCGATCGTGGATGGATGAAAGAACCGGAGCGATTACGTCGAGCATGCTTGCGGCCACGCGTTGTCCCTGGTTGAGTCATTCGACCAAGCTTCGTCCACGGCAATGGTGTCGAATCGCGGAATCTGGTGCTGCGCCGTCTGACGGTTCGCCCAGGCTTGCTCCGTGGTAAACGCGTGGACGAAATCGGCCTTCGAGAGAATCTCGTCCGCGCGCGGTGGAACGCTCCCGAAAGGAAAAGAAAACGGTCGCTTTTCAGGTCCGAGACCTTCCCGGAGTACCGCTGCGACCCTGCGAACGTCCTTTTCGATAGCCGTCGCATCCCAACGTCGATAGGCCTCATGCTGGAATCCGTGACCGCCGATCGTGTGCCCGGCGGATTCCATACGAACAAGGTCATCCCAGCCAAGGTACCAGTGTCGCGCCCATCGCGCTGACGAACCAACGTGTTCCTCGAACAGCCGATCGACCGTGCACTTCCGCACTTCCTCCGGAAGCTTGATGGTTAACAAATACTTCAGGCAGGCGACGGGCCGCGTTTCATAGTGATACATGGCTTCGGCTGCCTTGCGTTCGGCGTCGGAAAGGAAAGTATCCGTCGCGCCCCTGTCGCTCAAGTGTCGGACGATTTCCTCTTGAAGCCGGTCCACGCCCAACGTCGAAAGAAGCAAGTGAACAGCGTGGGCGGAAAGCATTCGATGCTCAGTCAACACGGCCCCGGGAATGAAGAAAACACCGCGCAGGCCACGCGACTGGAGGATGGGCGCGACCGTCTCGGCATGATCGGCGAGACCGTCATCAAATGTCAAAAGAAACGACTTCGAAGGAATGGTCGCCCGCCCGCAGGTCCACGCGTACAACGTCGGCCAATCGACGGGTTCGAGCCGCGCACAAAGTTGATCAATCTGTCGCTCAAACGCGGAGGGAGTCAGTGCGTGGATTCCGGGGTTTGCTCCCGCGGAGGCGCGGTGATCGTTGTCGTCGCGTACATAGTGGTACATCACGACCAGGCAGCTTGGCCCCGCCTCGTCCTGGCTTGGTCTTGGATCACCCTTCTGGCAAGTCGCGTTTTCCGGCACAATCACCTTTATCGGATTTTCCGCCGTGAGGCTGCACATGATATTAAGAAGCCATCACGTGTGGACGATCTATCAACCGTTCTCCACGAAGGAATATCCTCGCGCCAGAAGGTCTTGTATATCAATTAACCCAACCAGCCGATCAGTGTCGTCGACCACGGGCAGCTCGTCGATAGAAAAGGATCGCATGATATCCAACGCGTCGGCCACGCGGGCATCCGCGGGAATCCGCTTCGGGGACCGAGTCATCACTTCGGAAACCGGTCGATCGGCCGACTGGACTGCGGAACGGAACAACCGAAAGAAATCGCCGTGAGTGATGATCCCGATCAGTCGCGCTTCTTTGTCGACCACCGCCGCCGCGCCAGCTCGTTTGGGCGCGGCTAGAATCGTCTCGTAACAGGCGCCAAGTGAATCTGATTCCCGCACCGTAGGGCAATTCGCGCCCGTTCGCATCACGTCGCGGGCCTTCATCAAGAACCGGCCCAACGCTCCGCCGGGATGATAACTTGCATACTGCTCCGGCTTGATCGATTTCTCGGCCATCACGGTTAGCGCGATTGCATCCCCCACCGCCAACATGGCCGCCGTTGACGAGCTCGGCGCCAGGCCCAGCGGACAGGCTTCGGGCGTTCGGCCGATTTCCACAACGAAATCGGCTGCGGAAGCGGCCGGTGAGTCCGCATTAGCTGTCAGGAGAATGATTTTGCACCCGAGGCTTTTTAGCCTCGGAAGCAGTTCCACCAATTCGGAGCTGCCCGATTTGCTCAACGCAATGACCACGTCATCGGGATGGATCATTCCCAGGTCGCCGTGGAGGGCGTCCACGGGGTGCAGCGAATAAGCAAGCGTACCGGTGCTGGCCAATGTTGCCTGAATCTTGTCGCCGATCAGCCCGGCTTTGCCCATGCCCGTCACGCAAACCCGGCCGCGCGATCGCAGGATCGTTTCCACCGCGCCGACGAATGCATCGCCAAGACGCGATTGGGCGTCCGACACGGACGCCGCTTCGGCCTGCAACACAGCCCGACCGCGAGCCAGAATCGAATGACTGTTGGCCGGAGCCTTAGCCAAATGGGGCGACGGATCCGAGAGTTTGTCTACCGCTGTCCTCATGGAACATGATTATCCGGCAAAACAACCCAAGACTCAATCAGCGTGATCGTGACAGGCGATTGGGTCAAACTCGGCATTTTGCACACACTTCGCTCGATTCATCGGCGTTTTCTTGCCCTGTCCGACAGGTTCATGGGATCCATAAATCAGTAGGTTCAGGGCATGACTTGGGTTGGCTTGCCTTCCTGTATTCGAACTTGCTCGCGATTCACCCCTTCTCGTGAAAGCGCTTCAATGATTTCATCGACGCGCGACTTCGGCACGCCGGCATCGGGTCGAATCACGACGGAGACGGCTCGGCCGCCAGCCAGCTCCGCACGAGCCGACGCCGCGATCTCCTCTGTACGCACTCGCTCTCCCTGCCGCCGAAGCGTCCCGTCGTCGGCAACCGTCAACAAAAGGACGTGGCGCTCGGCGCTACGAATGGAAAGCGTGCATTTCGTGCCCTTTGGGGGAATGGCCTCCGTATTGGCTTTGAGCCAAAGTTGTTCGTTGTCGGCGCTGTGCGATGACTTCAGCCCGATCAACGCGGAATCGAAATCCACAACGCATGCGACCGTGCCGTCGCCATCCGCGGCGAATCGATCCTTGCTTATCACCCTTGATCCGCAAAACACCCAATCGAGTTTTTGCACGACCTGGCCCGTTGCCGCGTCGGCAAACCATGATTCTACGGATTCGAGTTTCTCATCCTTCCATTCGTTACAACGCACTTCCAAAGTCAGCAGTTCGCCGGAGGCCGGTTTCCAGCGGTCGGACTTTTCGTCGAATTCGACGGGCGAGCCCGGCTCAAGCCCTACGAGTCCCATTGCTTGAAAAATGTGAACCGGCCTGGCGGCGACGACGAGGATGCTTTCGTGTTCGCGCGATCTTGGGCTGCAAGCGAGAAGCTCCAGCGGACCTTCGCGAAGGGCAACCTCGGCATCCAATTCAACCGTGCCCTGAACCCAAAGTATGCGAATTCCCGGTGCGAAGTCCCGGATCGGTCGGCCTTGAGCGTCTTGCGGCTTGACGGAAGTTTCCGACGGGTCCTGCGCGGCATTGGCCAATGAAACGATCAGGGTCAGGAGTCCAACAAGGAAGACAATCCACATGCGCCGAACAAGTCGCGTCCCGAGGCCGACGCCAATCTGCATTCCGCGAGAGGCCATGACAACTCGGAGGCGACGTCGCGATCAACCGTTAACGCTGCGAAAACGACGGAAACGCCAGTTCTTCCTGCTCGCTCTGAATCATGATCTTCGGCTTGATCAGAATGAGAAGCGTCTGCTCGTCCTTCACCGTTGATCGCGACGAATAAGCGCGTTTGAGAATCGGGATCTTCGACAGAATGGGTACGCCAGCCTCGACCTCGGTTTCGCTGGCGAGCTTTTGGCCGCCGATCAACAACGTCCCGCCGTCGGGCACCGAAACGGTCGTTTGGATGCGCTGGCTCGACAGCGTCGGAACCTGAATGAATGCGGCCAGCGCCGCTCCACCTCCGAAACCGCCGCCCGCAACGCCTCCGGAGAACGGAATGGTCTGCAAATCGAGCAATCGGGTTACGCCGGGTCGTAGCGTCATCGTGACGTATCGCTTGTCGGAGGTTACCGTCGCATTCACGTCGAGCACGGCACCGGAGTCGATCGTTCCAACCTGCGGCGCTTGAGCGACCGCGCCGGTACCAACGACTGGATTCAACTGACTTACGAAATTCTGCTGAATCGTCACGGCCACCCACGATCGTTGACCGTTAAACAATACTAATTGCGGAGCGGTCAGTACGGTCGTCCGCGAATCGGCCTGGGTCGCACGAATAAGGAAGTCCACTTGAATGTTGTCGAGAAAACTCCCAAAAATGCTAAGCGCCGGAGGAAGCGCTTGTCCGGCGAAGCTTCCGGGAACGTCGCTTCCGAGGTTCGATGGATCAGTGAAAGAAGACAGCCGGTTTACGATTGGCACCGGCGTCGACTGACTTCCACTGCCGCCTCCGCGCTGCGGAACGAGGTACGGCTGATTGTACGGCTGAGCAATCGCACCTCCGGGCGGCGTTCCGATGTTCGCGGTCCCCAAGGCCGGCGTCGCCGGCGTGAATCCAAGCCTGGAGAACGATCTCGGAAGAAGCAGTGGGCTTCCCAACACCGGATCGGTAACCGGTCCGCCTGCGCCGGGAATGTAATCAAAGCCCGCGTTTCCGCTATTCAGGACGATATCAAGGTCCATCCCGAGTTCTTCGAGATAATGGCTGGAAACAGTGATGAACCTCGCCTCAACGGCGATCTGGATCGCTCTTTGATCTCGAAGCTTGCCCAGCAGGTCGCCGATGGCTCGCTGGCCTGCCGTGTTCTGCGTGATGACAAGCTGCCCGTTGATTTCCGAGATATTTCCAATCGTGCCGCCCCGATCCCGCCAACTTCCGGGCGCGACCGTGTCCTCGATCAATTGGATGATTTCACGGACTCTTCTGGCCCGGCCGGGATCGGGAGGCGAAGTTTCGCCGTCGTCATCCGCATCGGACCACGGCGAGGCCGACGCCGGGCTCGTTGGACTGTTCGCGACGTTGCGACTGTTCGCCGCGGTAAGGTCCTTCATTGGCGGGTCATTAAAATTTGGAATCTCCATCAACAGATCATTGATATCGTATACGACCTGATAGGTATTTTGGTCCAGCGTTTCGCGCGTAGCGATGACAATCGCCTCATCGGTGACGTCAAATCCAAGCTCGACGGCGCCGCCGCTCGCCTGATCGAGAACTTCCGTCAACGCTCGCCGCAATGAAATCTCATTGGGAACGCGTAGCGAAATAGGAGTGATGCGATCGATATTCACACGCTGAAGGTCGTGCCACTTGACGATCACGTTCAGGTTCTGTGCCGAAGCCAGCTTTTCGATCACCTGGTCGAAGGGCATTTGCTCAAAATGGATCGGCACGGGGGAGTCCAGCGCCGAAATCAGCGTGCCGCGCCGAATTAGCGACGAGCCTCGCCGTTCCGGCCTTGCCATGATCTCGTTCCAGTCTTTCGGATACCGCAGAAGGTCGGCCCAGGGAATCTTGGAATCTTCCACGTCGTTGAGGGACCGCTGTGTCTCGCGACTGAAATCGTCTCGCAACTCGCGCCCCCGTCGAAACTCACGAAGCACTTCCAGATCGTCCATCATCCAACGTGCTTCCTGATACTTCGGATCAATGACCGTGACTTGCTTGAGCACATTGATAGCTGCGTTCAAATCACCATCCCGGCGATGCTGAACGGCCTGTTCCATCAACTTCTGCACCTGCTGACGCCGATTTTCCTCGTCTTCCCGCAAGCGGGCCGCACGTTGTTCTTCGATCTGGCGACGAACTTCGGCGACCTTTCGCTCGTTGTATTCCCTTTCCGCAGCGGCGACGAACGCCGCCAGCGCATCAGCCTCACTTCGCAAACTCTCGTACAGTGAGACCGGATCCGCAAATTGTTTCGCCGATTCAACGATTTGATTGGATCGAACCACAAGCTGATTTGCCTCTTCAAACCGCTCGCTGGCAACCTGGTCACGAATGCGCGACTCGACATCGCGGTATTCGGCCTGGGCACGCTGCCAATTAATGGCATCCTCGCGCTTGATCCGCGCGATCAGCGATTCCGGCGCGACTCCGGAAACATTTTGCCGGTGCTGCGCGACCTGCCGAAGTCCGTCGTTGGCCTCCGGAAATCCCGGAACCAAATCCAGTGCTTGATTGAATAGCCGCTCCGCCTCGTCGAGACGACCACCGCGCAACATATCGTTGCCTTCGGTGGTCAATGCTTTGGCTCGCTCGGTGTCGGCCGGGGTTCCACCGCCCCCGCCACCCTTCACTGCCTCCATAGGGGCTTCTTTGGTCGCCGCCGGTGCCGGGCTCGCATTCGCGTCCGACGGCGCATCTGATTGAATCTCGAGCTTTAGCCCCGCCGCAGCCTCACGAACATCCTGCGGCGCGTATTCATTCCCGAGTACGGCTTCGAGGAGACTCATAGCCTTGGCCGAGTCTCCATCCCGACGTGCCTGCTGTGCAGCCTCAAATTCGTTTTGGGCTTTGTCGACCATCTTAATGGCCGTTTGCACGCGCGACATGTAGTCGTCTCGCTTGGTTTGATCTTCAGCACTCAGCGAGCCCCGATCGACCCCCGTCAGCAATTCCTGGGCTCCAAGGTAGTCTCCATCATGGAAACGCTTGATCGCGGTTTGCAGGTTTTCCGAAGGTTCCTGAGCCGCGACTTGACTGATCAAGGCACACAAAACGGTCAGTGTGGCCGCCGGCACAATTCGTTGAAATGATCGATAGCAACGCAACGCAAGCTCCTTCTTTTCAGGGGCCGATGAACGACGCTCGACGCTTCACGGTAACGGAACGGTCCGTGCATTCCGGGGTACGATCCTACCGTTGTGGGTGTCGATTTCCTTTCCCAAACCCGATGAGCTCCCGTATTCCGCCAGCGCCTCGCGGACGCGAAAGCTCTTCGATTCTAGGTCGCGGACGAAAGCCCCGCAACCCGCAGGAACCGCGTGCATGGTGAACCGGCCCAACCCCCTATCCGTTAACGACGCGGCGTGAATACGATAATGCTACGCTTGTCCGGGTGAGCCTTGTCCAATGGGACGATCCGCTCGAACGGCCGACCCTGCGAATCGACAAACACGGCGGCCGTTGTGTTCTCCGGCGACCCAAACTTTACGCCGCTGGCCGTCAAACCACTCTTTCGATCCCTGAAGGGCCGGGCGAAATCAAGGTCCATGAGCATCGCATCGGCCTCAAACGTGACCAGCGGAGTGTCGGCGACATGGCGATCCTGAAGATTCGGGACCGGCGTTCGCGTTTCATGGATCAGCTTTTCGCCTTCCGTGAACTTGGCAGTACCGGATTTGACCCAAACACCGTCGTACCAGCGATAAAACTCCACGCTGGCTTCCCGGCGCTTCGGGTCATCCCGCGTGACAAAGAAAAGTGAGTCTTCCGGAATGGTGACCGCATCGACCGGATCGGACCAGTCGCTGGCGACAATGAGCACGCCCGCATCCGCCGGATCCTCGAAGCTTTCCGGCAGCGCCGCCAGACGATTCAGGATGCGCACTCGCATTCGATACTGATAGGTAGCCCCGCTGGCCACACTGCCGACGGCCGCATCATGGACCCAGATCTGCTGCTTGGGCGACTTATCCCGCACGACCGTCGCCTGGGCCCCCTTGGGATCCGCGCCTTGCGGCCCGGGACGCTGTCCGCCTCCATGGGCGATGTCCTGCTGCGCAAGATCCGCCTCTTGTTTCAGCATTCTTGCCTTTTGCTTCAGGTCGGCGGGCGCGTTCGGGTTTGTTTCGATGCCGAACGCAATATTGTAAGCGTTCAAGGCGTCGTTTCGTGATCGTGATTTCTTTGCGTCTTCGAGAAGCTTTCGAGCGCCTTCGAGTTCCAGATTGAGAAAATCTGCCTGCGTCTGCGGCGCTTTTTGCGTTTCCTTTGCGGGTTCAACCTGCTTCAGCCCATACCGATCTTCGGGTGATGTTTTCGGTGGATCCTTGGGGTGCAAATACTCGTCATCCTGTTTCATGACTTCTTCGTAGGACGAAATCACGGGAAACCGCCAAGGGTTTTCATCGCGAACCGTTTCCGCCGGCAGCGGCCGAATGATGCCCAATTGCACCGCCGGCTCGGCGATTTCCGCCTCGTATTTCTCAAAACGTGATCGGTCGTCCTTGTGAAACTCGACCTGAGCACCATCCTGCGTCATCCGCATTTCGGGCGGCGACGGCAAACGAAAGGTCGGCCACGGCGTGATCGGCGTCCAATCCACGTCCGACCAGCTTCCGTCCGAACGTCGAATCCGACGCTCGAGTTCCGGAGGCATGAAGACCACGTCCGCCTTTGTCGCACCCCAGGTGCGACGCTGAAGTTCGGAAAGGGCCTTTACATCCTGAACGACCGAAACCGTGACCCAGTTCGCGGGAACGCGCGACGTCGAAAGATCACTATTTTGAATTAACAGGGTACTTCGGCCAAAAGTCGCGGCGGGCTTTTCGGGACGCTGAATCTGGACAAGCGTCGCGCGCCCGACAACGGCTTCCGGACTATCGATCAATGGAACCGGCGGCCCCAAGGCGACCGCAAGCGGCAACGGGTCCGCCTTGAGCGGCGCCCTTTGCTTCAGAAACTCGTCAATCAATGGCTCAGCGGCAGTTTCCTGAGGCGAAGCGTTTCGAATTCGATCGGCGATTTCCACTGCTTTCTGAGCCAGGCGGGCGTCCACGGATCGAGGCGCGACGGCCTCCCCCCCGAGTACGATTTTGTTAGGCGACGAGAAAACGTATTTGACCGCCACGGCGATCAAAAGGAGCAAGGCAATGCCTAGAACCGCCTTTTCCGCATGCCGCTCGATCGGATTGACCAGTTGTTTCGCCATTTTTCTTTCGTTCTATTTCCTGCCGCGCTGAGCGCGCTGTCAATCAGAATTCAACCATTTCCAAGTTAGGGCCAGCATGGCTGCCAGCAGTCGATCAGGGTTGGTTGCCGGCCGGTGCCGGCTCGGGACACGGAATCACGTATTTCTCACAAACTTCTCGAGGCATCCACTTTCGAAACGTCTCACCGAGCATGACAAACTCAAACTCCAGCAACACGTTCACTGTTGGTTCGGAACCGTAAATCTTTCCGACCAGCGAAACGTTGGGAGGGACCTCTTTGTAGGCGACCCGCACCAGCGTAAAGAAACTGTTGTTCGTGATCTTCTCGATCAGCGCAGTGATATCCCGCTGATCCATGACCATCTTGACCGCGATTTGGACCGCCTCGAAAAACGGTCCCGAAGCGGTATGCGTGAACACCGTCTCGGCTGTTCCGGCGGGCAAAGCCGCCAAATATCCTCCGGCTTCCGGGACCGCATACAGCTCGCCTTCAGGTGGCACATAGAGTCCCGATCCGAAACGAATGGAAATGAGATCCTTCACGGGCATGTTGCCCACCCAGGGATCCTTTCCTTCCGCCTTGGCCGCCTCGGCTGCGGACTTGTTTAACTCGACGATCGCGTTGACGATGTGCCGTTGAATCCAATACCCCACCTGGGCACGCCAAATATCCTCTGGATACGGGGCGTCGACTGTTCCCGTGTCCTTCAGCGTTGGATAAAAATCAAGGCTCGAAACGCGCTCATTGATTTTTTCATCCCACCAGGGAACGGCATAACACGAAATGCGCTGCGCGGCCTGAATGTCGGCGCGAACCTTGGAATCTTGCCGAACGCCCGCCCGCGTGAGGATCCCCGCCGAATTCCGCGGTTCTCCGCTCAATTCTTCCGCCAGCTTGCCGTCGCCCGCCCCGCCGCCGAACCTCGCTACTTCCGCGCGTTCGTCCTCGATCTTGCGGCGCATCAATTCAACATCCGCGGCTGTCGCGGGCCCGCCCGAATTCAATGCCGAAAGCAAATCCCGCATCGCCGCATTGTAGGCCGTGCGAAACTCGATGCGCTTGAGTGGCGGACCATCCGGAAAGACGCCTTCGACCAGCGGCGTCATTCCCGCGTACATGGTCTGGGCTTGTTCAAGCATTTTGTTGCGATCGTCCAGAACGGCCTGGATTCGCCGCTCTTCGGCTTCGATCACGTCTTTGTTTACCGGCCTCGACTGAAGCGATTCCAGGCTCTGAAACATGCTTTCGGCGCGCTTCATCTCTTCAAGTACCTTGGGCATGGCCTGAAGACCTGTGATTCCCAAGGCAATCCCAGCCGCGCCGCCAAGGGCCGAAAGAATGTAAAACAGATGCCGCTTCAGGAAATCCATTCACGCGCTCTCCAAATCTACAACAGGCACCATTTGGATCGTGGAACTAGCCGCCGTCATTGCTTTCAGCTCCAGGTTCGTCGCCACTCTCGGATTGGGGAAAATCAGAGAGGATCACGGAAGCCCAAATGTCGAATCGCCAATCATTCGTCGTCGGCTCCAGCGTCACTGGATCGATCGCTCCGCTGGCAACCCCTGCTCCCGGCGTCGATCCGGCGGATGAACCTCGACCGCCTCCGCCACGGGAGACTCCGCCGGTGGGCGACGTGCCACCTGCTGACAGCTGAACGCCGTCCATCAATACAATCTGGTCAAAATAAAACCCCGTGCCCGGTCGGCGACCGTTCTCCCGCAAGCGCAAGATGAACTTGTCGCGAATAAACGCGGCGCCACCCGCGTTCGGCGTGCGACAAGTCAGCTTCACATGCAAGCCAGGTAACGCCTGCTCCACGTCGTAAGTATTGATCGGCGGCGGAACCTCAATCAGGCTCTTCCAAGGCCATTTCCCGAGTTCAGGTTCAAAAAAGTAGTCCAGTGCCTCGATCCAAACTTGCTCTCGTTCGCTCCGGGGTTTTGCGCTCGAAAGACCCGCCAGAACCTCTTCAGGAGAATTCGCATGAGCAATTGAATCAGAGGAAGTCGGAAGCGATTCATGAATCACGCGAAGAATGGACGGCGCAATTCGCTTGAGGCTGAGAAGTTCCACAGCGCGCCGAGCTTCAGATTGCTCCGACTCTCCCTTGCCCGAAAGTCCCGACAATGTCTTCTTCAAGACATTTCCCGCCTCAAGAATCGTAGCGGCTTTCGCGCGATCGGAATGATCGCCTCGAGGGCCGCCGCGGATCACATCGACGGCTTGGTCCAAGCTCAGGCTTCCGACATTGCTTGAACTTGCCCCTGCCGCCAAGGCTCGCATATCGGTCGCTTGCCTAAACCAGACAAGTCCCCCCGCCAAGACCAGGCAAGCCGCCGCGGCCGCAAATGCAGGACGCTTTTTTCTCCATGCCACCTGTTTGGCGATCTCCGTCGGCAACAGGTTGCTCGTCACCTTCGTCAATTCAAGTCCCTGTAGCGCCAGGCCGTAGGCAACGTAAAGGCTCAAGAAGTGTTCTTTGAATGCGTCCTGATTCGCCACGGAGGACACCGCGGCGTTGCGAAACGACGGCGGTCGATCGACATTCAAACTGAGGTTCTGCTGTAGATATTTTTGCAGACCCGGCAGCTGAAACGCATCGCCCACACCGAGTACGCGGTCCACCTTTGTGTCACGATGGGTGGAGGAATAGAACCCGATGGAGCGCTGGAGTTCCTGAACCAGATCCGCGAAGACCGGTCGCATCGCCTGAAAAATCTGACGGGCATATTTGCTCTCGGCGGCCGTTCTTTTCAGGTTCTCTGCCTTCGCGAAACTCAGCTTGAAGGATTTGACAAGAGCTTCGGTGAAGCGGTTTCCGCCAATGGGCACGGTACGCGTCCACAGGGCGTCCTTGGTCGCCACGACAAGGTCCGTGTTCTCGGCGCCGATATCCAGAAGGATTGTCGTGTCGCCGGAAAGCCAACCATCAAAATAGGCTGCGTTGTACAACGCCAACGGACCCGACTGAACACCGTTCGGTTCGATGGCGGCTTGCTCGAAGTGCAGCAGATGTTCGCGGATGAGTTCCCGCTTCATCGCGAAAATGCCGACCTCAATGTCAGGCAAACCCTCTTGCTGAAAAGTCTCGTAATCCCAGATGACCTCGTCCATATCGAATGGAATCTGTTGATCCGCTTCGTAACGAACGATATCGGGAATGCGATTCGGCGCAACGGGGGGTAGTTTTGTAAAACGGGCCAATGTGTGTTGGCCCGGAACACCAACCACCACCTGGTCCTTGGAAACGTCGTTTCGAGATAGGAATTTCTCGAGCGCAGCGCCGATCAATGCCGGACGATCGGCATCCGGCTGTGAAAGAATCTTGGCGTGTTCAACGTAATCGATCGCAGCGACTTCTACTTTACCCTCGGCGGCGGGACGAAGCTTGACTGCTTTCAGCGCGCAGCGACCGACGTCGATACCCCACACCGCCTGCGTACTCGCCATGAATATCGTCTCCGTCCACTGTCGCCATGACGCCGCATGGCGCCTTTTGCCGGCGGAAGCCGCATGTTATGCTCACCGCGAATGGCTGGGAAGTATCGGCTGAGCACTCTCGGCTGTAAAGTCAATCAATACGAAACGCAGCTCGTTCGGCAACTCCTTGAGTCGCTCGGCATGTGTCCGGCGTCGCCCGGAGAATCGGCCGATCTGGCTGTCGTCAACACTTGCGCGGTTACCGTCGGCGCCATGCGCGACAATCGTCTGGCGATCCGCAAAGTTGCGGACAAGGGCCGTACACCCGTGATCGTCATCGGATGCGGCGCAACTGCCGACGCAAACCGGTTGGGTTCCATTCCCGGCGTTACTGCGGTGGTGGGCCATTCAAACGAGACACAGGACCAGCTCCGGTCCCACGTCATACAAAGCCTCATTCGGTCCGCACCGCCACAAATTCACGCGTCTCACGACTTTCACGAACGCGCAATGCATCTGTCCCAGTCGACCACCCAAGACACACGCAGGATGTCGGACGCCGGAAGGCCCAGTGGCGGGGCAACCGCGTCCGAAGCAGCCCTCCCCGCTCGACCGATTATTCCGCTGCCGTTGGCCGGTGTCAAGAAAATGCAACCGGTCGGCGGTGACGAGGAAGGGAATGCACTGTTGCTTGATCGCATCGATACATTCGCTGGGCACTCCCGCGCCTTCCTCAAAGTACAGGACGGCTGCGATGCCTTCTGTACATACTGCATTATCCCTCAATTGCGACCCGATCTACGATACAAGCCGATCGACGTGGCGGTCGCCGAGGCGACGGCGCTCGTCCACAAGGGATACAAGGAGATTATTCTTACGGGGATCTTCCTGGGCGCTTTCGGTCGTTCAACCGCCGTTCGCAAACGGTTCACGAGCGAACGACCTCCACTGGTTCGACTCATCGATGCCATCGCAAAAGTGGACGGCCTCGAACGCCTGCGCCTTTCCAGCCTCGAGCCCGGCGACGTCACGGGCGCCCTGCTCGAAGTGTTCCGGTCAAACAAAGCATGCGTCCCCCACTTCCATCTCCCCCTCCAATCGGGAAGCCAGGACGTTCTTCGGCGAATGAACCGCCAGTATTCCACCGCCGACTTTGCGGCAATGGTCGATCGCGTGCGTTCGGCCTTGGACCGTCCGGCGATTTCGACAGACATTGTCGTTGGGTTTCCCGGTGAATCCGACGTGGATTTTGCGGCGACGATGGAATTGGCCCGATACTCGCGGTTTTGCAAGATTCACGCGTTTCCTTTTAGTCCGCGTTCGGGAACCGCGGCCGCTCGATGGAACAGTCAATTCGTACCGCATGCGAAGGTTCGAGAGCGAATGAACATGCTGGCCGAACTCGACGCGCAAGGCTCACTCGATTACCGTCGGTCAACGGTAGGCATTCGCGAACGAGTCATCATCGAAGGAATCGACGAGGAATCGGGTTATCGGTGGGACCATCCGAAGGAACTCAGAGGAGTTTCTTCCATCCATTACGGCCGTTCGGATCGCTATTTTGAAGTGCGATTCGAATCGAACGCCCGGTTCGCCAAAGGTGACGTGGTGCCCGTCCGGATCTTTCACGCCGACCGAAACCAGACACTGGCTGTTTGCCTCGCGTCTGGCGTCGAAGGCAACGGGCTTCCCGTCCTATCTTCCGCACCGCGGGGCCTTTGATCTGCTGACCGTGCGAGCATAATCTTTCGACCTATGAAAAACGCGCGCCAAACCGCCGTTCAACGATACCACGACCGAGTGGCCGGTCGTTATGACGACAGCTACGACGACGAATTCTGGCAGTGGCACGATTCGCTGACCTGGGACTACCTCAAGCCTCATCTTCCGACCAATCTCTCCGACACCATCCTCGATCTCGGCTGCGGAACGGGGAAATGGGCGGCCAAGTTGCTCAAGAGCGGATTTCGCGTGGTTTGCGTGGACATTTCCGCAAAGATGCTCGATCAGGCTCGATTGAAGCTCGACCAACCGGAACTGTCCGGCAAAGCTGAATTCGTTCATGCCGATCTGTGCGATCTTTCCATGCTCTCAGATGGTTGCGCCTCTCTTGCCGTCGCGATGGGTGACCCGATCGGCTGCGCGAGCAATCCATTGAAAGCGATGAGGGAAATCCGCCGCGTCCTTTCGGAAAAAGGCGTTCTTGTCGCCACGTTCGACAACAAACTGTCGGCCATTGATTATTACCTCGAACACGGCGACCCTCGCGAACTTTCTCGATTCCTGCGCGACGGCCGGACCCACTGGCTCACCAGGGACGCCTCTGAACAGTTTGATATCACGACATACTCGCCGGACGAGCTTCGTCGGTTGGTCGAAAGCGGCGGATTTGAATTGCTGGAAATGATCGGAAAGACGGTGCTTCCCATGCGCCATCATCGCCATTTGCTTGTCGAATCCGACGCGCGACGGGCATGGGCCAAAATCGAAAAGTCGCTTTGCCGCGATGCTTCGGCATTGGCTCGCGCCTCTCACCTTCAGATGGCCGCGCGAAAAAGAATGTGACCCCCGTTTGCCGTCAGGCCCCCAGATACTTCGCGTGGATGGACCGAGCACGATCAACGTCCGCGGTCCCCTTGACAATCACGCGCCCGTCGGGAAAAAGCGTCAGCTCGAAACGATCGATCTTCGCCCGCAACATGTATTCATTGAAACGCACCGGCTCGAGCGCGACGGGGCCGAGCTTTGCCGCGATGACGTTGAAGTCCATCCGGCGTTTCCCGGACGGCACGACCTGTACCGCGTCGCGCCCGCACAACGACGTTGTTGTTCCTGAAAAATGCCCGTCGAGAAAAGAAAACTCGCGCCCGCGGCAACAGGGGCACTTCCCATCATCATAGGCCGACTGAACCTTCATGTTGACGAGCCGACCGCTCCACGCATCGAGATGCACGAGATGGCGATTGATCTGATCCCGTCGTCCCATCAGCAACTTGATCGCCTCCATCGCCTGAAGACTGGCCACCAGATTCACAGCCGGCCCCACAACGCCGGCCGTATCGCACGTGGGGTTCATTTCCGGCGGCGGCGCCTCCTCAAAAACGCAGCGAAGGCAAGGCGTGTCGTTCGGAACGATCGCCATGCACAGGCCGGTCGCGCCGATCACCGCGCCATACACCCACGGCCGATTCGACTTAACCGCAAGGTCGTTGATCAGAAACCGCGTCTCAAAATTGTCGGTCCCGTCCAGCAATACGTCCATGCCGCGAGAGAGCTCTTCAATGTTGCCGGGATTCACGTCGGCCACGACGGGTTCCACGGTGATCTCAGAGTTGATTCGACGAAGCTTGTTGGCCGCCGCCTGAGCCTTGGGTAGATTCGCCGCGATGTCGTCCTCATCAAACAGCACCTGCCGTTGCAGGTTGTCCCGTTCGATGAAATCGCGATCGCAGATGCGCAGGAATCCCACGCCGGCTCGAACCAGCGTGTTGGCCGACACGCTGCCCAGCGCTCCACACCCGAACAACACCGCTCGAGAACCCAGCAGCTTTCGTTGCCCGTCCGCGCCGATTCTCTCGTACATCACCTGGCGTGAATACCGAGCAAGTTGCGGATCACGGGCGGCTTCAGCGGCTGGAAGATGCTGTGTTTCGCTCATCATCACGCCTCGCGCCAGAACCGATCGACCTCATCGCGGTGGTTGATGGGGCGGGGTTCTTCGTGCAAACGATGCCAGATATCCTTCGTCCGCCGCGCCGGAATCGACTCGTTGGACTGGCTCGGCATGTGCACCAACGTTGTCTTTCGGTCGCGTCCCCATGCCACCGACCGGGTCCAACGCGTCCTGGACTCGCGTGGTGGTGGGAGCCGTCTTGGCATCACGCTCCTTCGTAGAGCCAATTGATAGCGGTGTTGCAATCGAGGCGCTGATGCGCCGCGACAACTGAGCAAAGGCCTTCCCGTTGCGCATTCCGGATGAGAAAAACGTGACCCCGCAAAACCCGATGATCACGGACTGCAACGCATCGCCCCCGTCCATCAGCATCACCCCCGCGCCAACGACGAAAATGCAACCGAGACCCATCGCGACCAAACTGTCCACGATCAACGCCGGCAAATGGCCGAACCACAGCCAGCAAGCGATGCCCGCGGTGAATGCTCCTCCAATCCGCATCGCATGATAAACAACCACCGACGCCTGCCCAAAAAGGTCGGTTCCCGACGGCCTCGCCAGATACAAGAAGCCGAAGAACAACATCATCGCCGCCCCGACGGCCGTCCCCGTCGCGGCCTGCCGAACTCTACGAACCACGAAGAGGTCCGAGGAAGGTTGACGAAGCCCATCCATGATTCACTGTTGGTTTCAATTCGCGCGATTTCTTGACGATCGTTCGTGCGTTCCCGCGGTCACACAGATATCCATTGCGGCTGAGAGGACTCGAACCTCCACGTCCTTTCGAACACCAGATCCTAAGTCTGGCGCGTCTGCCAATTCCGCCACAGCCGCCGAAATCCCTCAAAACAACGAACGACAGTTCATAAGAAACTGCCCGTGCGCCGCCCGCACTTCCTCCAGCGTATCACCGCCGAACTTCTCCAGAAAAACCCGGGCGATCTCGAACGCCACGACGTTCTCGACGACCACGCTGCACGCCGGAACGGCACAAACGTCGCTCCGCTCATAATCCGATCGTTCCGCTCGTCCCGTCATCAGGTTGACGCTGTCCATTCCCTGCAAGAGCGTGCTGATCGGCTTCATGGCCGCCCGAAGGACGATTGGCTGGCCGTTGGTCATCCCGCCTTCCAGGCCGCCGGCGCTATTCGATCGCCTCATAAAGCCAAGGCCGGGCGTGTCGCGCAACCCCGGATCGAATTCGATGGCATCGTGAACGCGGCTGCCCGGCAACGCGGCCGTCGCAAACCCCGACCCGATCTCCACGCCCTTGATCGCCTGCACCGACCCGACCGCCTGCATCAATCGCCCGTCCAGCTTGTCTTGCCAGCGCATGCAGCTTCCCAATCCCGGCGGACAACCGTCCACGCGAACCTCGACAACCCCGCCCAGAGTGTCCTTTTCCTCCTTGGCGGTCCTGATCGCCGCGACCATTCGTTCCGCGGCCGCCGCCTCCGGACAATACGCTTCGTTGCCGTCTCGGCGAGACCGCAAATCGGCGATCGTCTCGCCCGTTGCGATCGTCGCATCTATGCCGCCGATGGAGACAACATAGCCGCAGACATCGATGCCGAATTCACGAAGCAGACACCGCGCCAAGGCCCCCGCCGCGACCCGCGCGGCTGTTTCTCTTGCCGAAGCTCGTTCTACAACATTGCGGCAGTCGACGGTTTGATATTTAAAACTTCCGGCGAGGTCCGCATGACCCGGTCGTGGACGATGAATCGGAGAAGCCTCTTCAAGGCGCGCATCCCGATTGACAATTTGGAGCACCATAGGTGAGCCGATCGTCAGCCCACGCCGCACGCCGGCAAGAATGACGACCTCGTCCTGCTCGATTTTCATCCGCCCGCCGCGACCGTAGCCCCCCTGCCGGCGCTTCAGCTCACTATTGATGAGGTCGACGTCAACGGCCACGCACGCCGGCATCCCCTCCACAAGGGCGATCACGGCTGGTCCGTGCGACTCTCCCGCGGTTCGATAATCGAGCCGAGTCATGACCATACCATCGTAGGCCGATCCCGCGGCCTTGCCAAACGATTCCCAAGCACGCAATACCCGCTATAACTCCGTCATGGCCGTCGAATCCCATCAGTTCGACATCGAAACTCGCGGTGACACGCAGGTCGTCAACTTGACCGATCACGTCGCAAGGACCATTGCACAAGGTCGAATCGCCGATGGCATCGTGACAGTATTCGTTGTCGGATCGACCGCTGGCATCACGACAACTGAGTTCGAACCGGGACTTGCGGAGCACGACCTCAGGACGGCCTTCGAAAGGTTGGCGCCCCAAGACGGGGAGTATCGTCACGAGTCAACCTGGAATGACGACAACGGACACTCGCATGTCCGCGCATCCATCGTCGGTCCCAGTCTGGCGATACCGCTGGCCGATCGACACCTGATGCTCGGCACTTGGCAGCAGATCGTGCTGATCGACTTTGATACGCGACCCAGAACCCGCCGAATCGTCGTGCAGGTTGTCGGAGAGTGACGGCGGCGAATGTGCGCCGCAGCGAACGGATTGAATCCGCATCAGGCGGGCTTTTCGGCAATTGCCTGTTGAAGCGCCTTGGCAAGCTCCAAGTCGCGTCCGGGAGCGTATTTCCCCGCGTTCCAACGGTATCCGAGACCGTCATTGGAACGACGGGGTATCAGGTGAATATGAACATGCCTGACAACCTGTCCCGCCGCTTCTCCGTCATTGCAAAGAAGATTGAGCCCGGACGAGTTCGTGACGCGCACCAGTGCGCGCCCAAGCACCGGAATACATTCGGCGACCCGCGCAAACTGTACGCCCGGCAAATCGATCAATCTCGGATGGTGCTCTTTCGGAACGACAAGTAGATGCCCTTCGGCTAGCGGACCGATATCGAGAAAGGCGATAACGGCCTCATCTTCATAGACAACCGAGGCAGGGATATCCGCACAAACGAGCTTACAGAATACGCAGGCAGGATCGCGATGCACGGCTCAACGCTCCATGGGTTCGAGGCAGTGTATCGACCGTTTGCGAAATCCTCGGTAAGAATCAAAAGCCGACGGACGGAAGAGGCTGCGCCATTACGCCGGCTGGTCGGCGTTCGCGGCTTCCGGTCGTCGTTTGGCCGATTTCACGGCCAGGGCATACCTTGCATCCGCCCGACGGCGTCGCGCGCTTTTCTCCGGCTTGGTCAGCGCGCCGGGCGACTGCTCGTCACCCACAAGCTGCACCATCGCCAGTGCCGAACCGTCGCCGATCCGGCGTCCGGCGAGTCGTACGATACGCGTATACCCCCCCGGACGATCAACGAACTTAGGGGCCACTTTTTCGATCAGCCGATGCATCACCGATTCCGAAGTGAATGCCAACCGACCCTTCGCCTCACCCGTGCGATACCGTCGCCCCGAACGCATGCGAATCGACTGATCCCGGGCCGCGTCGGACATCTGATCGTAAGTATCCTGATGCTCCGCGGGAATCAGCGAGCGGTCACTCAGCAACCGATGAATGGAACGCCGCGCCGATAGTTCCTTCGCGGGATTCTTCGCGTCGCGCGCCTGGTGAACCTTGATCGCCAAAGTCACGAGCTTCTCCGCAAACGGGCGTAGATTCTTGGCCTTGGGCAGTGTCGTGGTGATCGCTCCATGCTCAAAAAGGCTCTGTGCCATATTGCGGCGAAGCGCCAAACGATGCTCCGACGTTCGGTTCAGTCCGCGATGGTGTATTCGGTGTCTCATGTCGTTACCTCAAATGCCAACGCCGCCAGGGAAAACCCCCGAACGGCATCATTCCCCCATGGTGAACACTTCCACCGACCCGGAATCGTTCTTCACCATCGTCTGCGAATCACCTTCGCTCTCGCCCCAGTGCGTCTCCGCCGAAGGCGATGCATCAGCCGGGTATTGTACCGTGCCGTCCTCGAGTACTTTAATCCCCAGCGTCAGCCCTAAATCGGCCAGCTTACGTTGTACTTCGTGCAATGAGGTCTTCCCAAAACTCCGAAAGCGAAGCAGGTCGGCCTGTGACTTCACAACGAGATCCCGCAACGTCAAAACTCGGGCCGCTTCAAGGCAGTTGCTGGCGCGAACGGACAGATTCAACGAACTCACCGAACGAGACAGAAGCTCCGTCATGCCCGCGTCTTTGGGGTCACGCAACTCTCCCCTAGGATGCGAACTGGAAACGACATCCTGGCCCAGTTCGTGATACATGACGAATGGATTCAGATGCTTGCGCAGAATGACCGACGCTTCCACCATGGCGTCTTCGGGACTGACCGTTCCCTTGGTCCAGATTTCAAGAATCAACCGATCGTAGTTCGTTCGCTGGCCGACGCGCATGTCCTCGGTTCGATACCGAACGCGCATCACCGGCGAAAACACGGAATCAATCGCAATGACGCCCAGCTCGTGTTCGGCTTCCCGGTTGTCGCTCACCGTGGCATAGCCGCGCCCTTTCTTGGCCGTCATTTCCAACTGAAATGACACGTTTTCAGTTAGCGTGCAGATCACGTGTTCCGGATTCGCGATCGCCACGGCCGGATCGGTAACAATGTCACCCGCCTTGACCGTGCCGGACTTTGTACGCTTGACTGACATTGTCTTCTGCTCCGCGCCCGTCAAGCTCAGCACGATGCCCTTGATGTTCAACAGAATATCCGTGACATCTTCGAGCACACCGGGGATGCTCGTGAATTCATGCGAAACACCGGCGATCTTCACGCTCGTCACAGCCGCGCCTTCCAGGCTCGACAAGAGCACTCGCCGAAGTGAATTGCCGATGGTCGTGCCAAAACCATGTTCGAATGGTTCAATCACGAACCGCGCGTAAGCACTCGTACTCGCCGCGTCATCGCGAACGACGCGGGCGGGCAATTCCAATCCTCGCCACCTCATGCGCATCAGGGAGACCTCCACACACCGGGTGCCGACGCTTGGTCAACGAGCCGAGCAATCGGACCAGGCCGAAAACGGTTTGCTAACGGCTGCACATTTCGATGATCAACTGCTCCTCCACCGGAATCTGCACGTCCTCGCGGGTCGGCAGGGCCGCCACCACCCCTTCGAGATTCTGCCCATCCAGTTGAAGCCATGATTGCACCGCGGGACCGCCATCTCCCAACGCGGCGCGAATGAACTTCTGACTCCGCTCCGACGACTTGACCGTGATGCGGTCACCTTGACGAACGAGGTAACTTGGTCGATTCAACCGCCGCCCGTTGACTGAAATGTGACCGTGTACAATCGCCACGCGAGCCGCCTTGTGCGACGCCGCGAAGCCCAGCTTCCACACTACATTGTCCAGCCGTCGTTCCAACAGGCTCAACAACGTTTCACCTGTATTGCCCGTGCCCCGCTCGGCCATGCCGAAGTAGATCATGAACTGCCGCTCCAGCACGCCATAATAACGCTTGACTTTCTGTTTTTCCCGGAGCCGAACCGAGTAGTTGCCCGCCTTGCGCCGCCGCCAGGCGTGCATGCCCGGAGGCTGGCTCCGCCATTGACGCTCCATGGCGCATTTGGCGGTTTCACACCGCGCGCCCTTCAGCATCAACTTCAAGCCTTCGCGCCGACAGAGTCGGCAAACCGGTCCGATGTATCGTCCCATGGGTCTATTCCAATTGGTTCCTGCGATTCAGGGGCCGAACGTCGTTACGTCGCATTTACCATCACTGAACTTCGCGTTTCTCGTCAAACTCGCCTTCGCTTGGCCGGACGACATCCGTTGTGCGGCAGCGGCGTTACGTCCTCAATAGAGTGAATCCGCAGCCCGGAACCCTGCAACGCTGTCACCGCCGCGTCGCGACCGCTTCCCGGACCCTTCACCCGTACTTCAACCTCTTGAACGCCAAAACGCCTGGCCGCGTGGGCCGCCTGTTCCACCGCGCGCTGCGCCGCGAACGGCGTGCTCTTGCGGGTTCCCTTGAATCCAACGGTTCCGGCCGATGCTCGCGTCAGCACTTCACCGTTCATGTCCGTGATCGTCACCAGCGTGTTGTTAAACGTCGCCTTGATGTTGGCGATGCCACGAGCCACGTTTCGCCGGACTGCCTTTTTTCCTGCTCGTTTAGCCACGCGCCAGCTCCTTCACGCCCTTCTTGCCTGCGACCGTCTTTCGAGGTCCCTTTCGCGTGCGTGCGTTCGTGCGTGTACGCTGCCCGCGAGCCGGAAGATGCGCACGATGCCGCTGCCCACGATAACAACGAATATCCTTCAATCTCGTGATGTTCGACTGAACCGACCGTCGAAGCTGTCCTTCCACCTGATAGGTTCGCTCGATCACCGTACCGATCCGAGCGATCTCCTCTTCAGTCAAATCCTTCGCTTTCACACCCACAGCGATATTGGCTTCCTTGAGCACTTCGAGTGAAATGCTCGGCCCAATGCCGTAAATGTACTGTAGCGAAAACTCGATTCGCTTATTCGCCGGAATATCGACACCCGCAATACGTGGCAACGCTACGCCTCCTTACCCTTGACGCTGTTTATGACGCTGGTTCGTACAGATGACCCGCACGATTCCCTTGCGCTTCACAACCTTGCAATTCTCACAAATTCTTCGAATACTTGTTCGAACTTTCATCTTTTCACCGCCTTGATTCCGCCCTGTCACCGACCGTCGGTCAAAACATCCACCCCATCGGCCGTGACCGCAAGCGTGTGCTCAAAATGGGCCGCCTGTTTTCTGTCCTTAGTCACCACGACCCAGCGTTCCTTCCCGGCGTACTCCACGCGGTGGCTGCCGAGATTCACCATCGGCTCCACAGCCAAAACCATTCGCGGCACAAGCTTGAAATCGAGCTTTCGCTGGGTCTCATCCCAATAATTGGGAACTTTCGGCTCCTCGTGCATCTCCCGGCCGATGCCGTGCCCGACAAACTCCCGGACCACCGACAGCCCTTGACCTTCAACAAACTCCTGAATCTCTCGGGCCACCTCGCTCCACATTCGCTCAGGTCGGATCTCACGGATGGCCGCGTCCAGAGCGCCGCGAGTGACGTCCAGAAGTTTTTGCGAATCCTCCGAAATCCGCCCGACGGGGATCGTTACCGCCGAATCACCGCAATAGCCTGCCAGTCGAACGCCGCAATCGACGCTCAAGACATCGCCTTCCTTCAGCGGGCGATCATTGGGAATGCCATGCACCAGTTCTTCATTAACGCTCGTGCACAGCGCCGCTGGAAACGGCACGCTCGCCTGGGGGTTCTCAACCCCTTTGAACAGCGCCGTTCCGCCGGCCGCTTCGATCATTTCTTCCGCGACGGCATTCAACTCGGCCGTCGTCACGCCGACATCGACCATCGAACGCATCCGCGACAGCACCTGATGAACAACGCGACCCGCCGCTCGAATAAGCTCGATCTCTCGATCGCTCTTGAGGATGATCCCACCGCGATTCGCCAACCGAAACACTCGTCCGTCATCATCCTCGAATACTTTGCAACCGCCAAATCCGCGTGATTCCGCTACGCATAGGCGCCCTTGATCGTCCCTTCACCGCCCAGGAATCCTTTGTAATTCCGCATGATCAGATTCGCCTCGATCCGCTGAACCATGTCCAGCGTCACGCTGACCACGATGAGAAGTCCGGTGCCGCCCAAAAACGCCGACACGACGAAGGGAATCTGGAGCGAAGTCGCCACCAGCGTCGGAATGATGGCAATCAGGGCGAGGAAACCCGCGCCGACGTACGTAATGCGCCCCATCACCTTCTCAAGGTAATCTGCGGTCCGCTTGCCCGGTCGAAGTCCGGGAATAAAACTTCCGTAATCTCGGAGGTTGTTCGCCATTTCCTTGGGCCGAAACTGAACCGTTGTCCAGAAATAGGCAAAGAAATAAATCGCCGCGATTTCGGTCACGGTGTAAAGGTAATTGCCCGTGGTGAACGACTCCTGAAGGAATCGCCAGAAGGAATTGTCCCAAACGTTGCGAATCGCACCGAAAATCACGCCCGGGAAAATCAGCATTGAGCTCGCGAAAATAATCGGCATCACACCGCCGTGATTCACACGCAGCGGAAGGTAATGCCGCTGCCCGCCGAACACGCGCCGACCACGCGTTTGTTTCGCCTGTTGAATCGGGATGCGCCGTTGACCTTGCGTGATGAGTATCGCCCCGGCCACCACGCCCACGAACATGACGATCAGGAACATGATCTTCGGAACGTCCATTTGCCCGGCGGCGGCCGTGCCTCGGATGTTCAGGTTCTGCGCGATATAGATTACCGCGTTCGGAAGCCGGGCTACGATGCCGGCCATGATGATGAGCGACACCCCGTTCCCGATGCCGTATTCATCCACCTGCTCGCCAAGCCACATCAGGAACATTGTTCCCGTCGTCAGGATCAGAATCGTCATGACCATGTAATTGAACGAAAGCCCTATCCAGGCCCCCGCGAATTGAGGAAAAATGAAGTTCTGGCTCGCCAAGTATCGCATCCACACCATCGCATTGATGATGCAAAGCCCCACCGTCGCATACCGTGTGTACTCCATGATCTTCCGGCGGCCGCTCTCACCTTCCTGTTGGAGCTTTTCCAGCGAGGGAAGCACTGTCACGAGGATCTGAAAAATAATCGATGCCGAAATGTACGGCATGATTCCAAGGCCGAAAATCGTGCTCTGCGACAGGTTGCCGCCCGTGAAAAGTTCAAATGTGTTAATGAGACTATCCAGGCCGCCGCCCTGGGACCGACCCGCCGACATGGCCGTTTGATCAACGCCCGGAACGGGGACGTAGTGTCCGATGCGATAAATCGCCAGCATGCCGAACGTGAACATCAGCTTGTTCCGCAGTTCGGGAATGCGAAAGATATTGAGCAACGTCGAAAGCATGGTCGTTGGGTTCGCCTCGCGCGACGACTACGTCGCGGACATTTCGCGGCACTCGCCTCCAGCCGCCTTGATCTTCGCCGCCGCCGCCTCGCTGAATTTCGAGGCTTCAATCTTCAACTTCTTTCCTATCGATCCTCCGCCCAGCACCTTGACGGGGTCCTTCGCGCTTCGAATCAACCCGGCCTCGGCCATCAATGCCGGCGTCACGTGCGCGTTCACCTCGAACTTCGCGTCAAGCTCCGCGAGGTTGACGATCGCATAGCGTGCCGTGAACTGAGCATTGGAAAAGCCGCGTTTGGGAATCTGCCGAAACAACGGCATCTGGCCGCCTTCTTGCAGCCCTCGCTGCTTCCAGCCGGACCGGCTGCCGCATCCCTTGTGACCGCGACCGCTCGTTTTTCCGGAACCCGAGGACTCTCCGCGCCCCAGTCTCTTGCGTCGTTGCCGACCTCCGGCCCGTTCGGTAATATCTCGAATCTGCATTACGCCACCGATCCCGACAGCTTCACCCCGCGAAGCTTTTCGATGTCCTCGCGATTCATCAGCGACTTCAGTCCTGCAAGCGTCGCCTGGACAAGGTTCTTCGGGCCGTTCGAGCCGTAACTCTTTGTCAAGACGTCATGCACGCCGGCCAATTCAAGTACAGCCCGAACGCTGGTTCCGGCGATAACACCCGTTCCCGGGCTTGCCGGCACCATGACCACTTTGCTTGCTCCAAACTTTCCCACCACTCGATGCGGAAGCGTCGCGCCCGCCAGTCGCACCGAGACCATGCTCCGCTGTGCGATCTTCTTGGCCTTCTCAACGGCCGACGGCACTTCGATTGATTTTCCATACCCGATGCCGACCCGGCCGCGCTTGTCCCCGACCACCACCAGCGCGCCAAAGCTGAAACGCCGACCGCCTTTGACCACCGTGGCGCAGCGCGAAATCCGCACGACGTTCTCATCGAGACCGCCGCCGTCCGCCCCCGATGCGTCATCTCCAGGCGCTTGCCTGCCGCGCGTCCGAGGCTCGCGTTCGTCGCTGTTTCTTCGTTGTTTGCCCATTCGTTACCGACCTAAAACTTCAGGCCGCCCTCCCTCGCCGCATCGGCCAGCGCCTTCAGCCGACCGTGAAACTTGAATCCGCCCCGGTCAAAACACGCCGCCGTAATATTCTTGCTCTTCGCCCGCTCCGCCAGAAGCGTACCGACCACTTTCGCCGCCTCGCAATTACCGCCGCTCTTGACGCGCCCCCGAAGCTCCTTGTCTCGCGTGCTCGCCGCGCAAAGCGTCTTGCCCGCTGAGTCATCAATCAACTGCGCGTAAATATGGTCTAGACTGCGGAAAACCGCCAACCGAGGCTGTTCCTCGGTTCCTCGGATCCGCTTGCGCAGCCCCGCTCGTCGGCGCTCCCGACGTCCAAGTTTGACTTCCACGTTCTTCATCGCAACAACCGCCGCACGGCGGTCCTTTCGCCGCTAGCCGCCCGCCGTGAGCGCCTTGCCCTGCTTGCGCTTGATCACTTCACCTTCATACCGAATACCCTTGCCCTTGTACGGTTCAGTGCGCCTCAAAGAGTGAACCTCCGCGGCAAACTGCCCGACGCGCTGCCGATCAACACCGCGAATCACAAACTGCGCCGGTTCATTATCGCCACGCGCCGCGTCACGCTCGACGACCACTTCAACCCCGGCCGGCACCGGTAGTTCAAACTGCGAACCTTTTCCACGGTTGCGACCGGAAAACCCGATGTTCAGATGCAGCACCTTGCCCTTGAGTGAGCAGTTGTATCCTGTACCGTAAATCTGCAATCGCTTTTCAAACCCCTCCGAAACGCCCCGAACCATGTTCGCCACCAGGGCTCTCGTCAGACCGTGATTCGCCAGGCTCTGCTTTTTGTCGTCAAGCCGATTCACCCGGACGCATTTCGCGGCGTCGTCAAAAAGCACCTGCGTTCCTGGAGGCGCTTTCAGCGAAAGATTTCCTTTCGGGCCGTTCGCGGTGATGTCGCGTCCCGCGACCTTCACCGTTACCCCGGAAGGAATCGGTACCGGTTTTTTTCCTACTCGCGACATTGCAAACCCACCTCGATCGAACTGCGGGCCGGCGCCCGCGCCGCCTAGTCTAGTACACGGTGCACAGCAACTCGCCGCTGACATTTTGTTCTCGACACGCCCGATCGCTGAGCACGCCGCGCGACGTGGAGAGAATCGCGATCCCCATTCCGTCAAGGACATTGGGAATATCGCTTACCTTTCGATACACCCGGCAACCCGAGTGCGACTCTCGCTTGATAAAATGAATGATCTCCTCGCCGCGCGGGCCATATTTCAAATCAATGCGCAGAATCCCCTGCTTGCCGTCGGCAATCGTATCGAAACCGCTGATATACCCTTCATCAAGCAACACCTTGGCGATGCCGGCTTTCAGCTTGGAGCTTGGAATCTCTACTTGGCGCCGACGCACCAGCGCCGCGTTGCGAATCCGGGTCAACATGTCCGCGATCGGATCAGCCCACATTCAACATTTCTCCGTTGCCACCCCGCGCGAACAATTCGCCACTCAACACCTGAATCACCAACTCGCCTTTCGCACGCCCGGGATCATCCCGTCCAACGCCAGTTTCCGAAAACAGATTCGGCACAATTGAAACTTGCGGTACACCGCGCGCGACCGTCCGCACAACTGGCAGCGACGCACTCGCCGCGTTGAAAACTTCGGGGTCAGCCTGGCCTTGTTCACCCATGCCGTCGTTGCCATTAGTTCTGCTGGTCCTCAGTCCGCCGCAGCGGAAGCCCAAGACTCGTCAACAACGCGCGGGCCTGCTCGTCGCTGCGCGCGTCCGTCACAAACGTGATGTTCATCCCCTGGCTGAACGTGATCTTCGCCAGATCAATCTCCGAAAAAATCGACTGGTCGGCGATGCCCATCGAATAGTTTCCACGACCGTCGAAACTCTTCGGATTCAGCCCGCGAAAGTCCCGCAATCGCGGAATCGCCGCGTTGAAAAGCCGATCGACAAACTCGTACATGCGCTTACCACGCAGTGTCACTCGACACCCGACTTCCATATCTTCGCGCACCTTGAAGTTGGATACTGAATTCCGGGCACGGCGGATCTGTGGCTTCTGGCCCGTAATCTTCGCCAAATCCTCCACCACCGCCGGCAAGCGGTTCTTATCAAGCTGGGGAGAACCGGTCCCCATCGACACCACGACTTTACGGAGACGTGGGACCGCCATGGGATTCGCGATCCCCAGCGATTCCTTCAACGCCGGGTGAAGTTCCTTACGGTACCGTTCCAACAATCGCGCCATATCGCCCAAGCTCCGATCGGGAAAACATCCCGATCCTGATGATTAACGTTTCGTCCGATTCCTCCGCGCCAACGTATGCAGTGTCGTCCCCTTGACGCTCATTCGCTTCTTGGTCACCGTTCGTCCGGACCCATCCGTCTCCACGGCGAATCGCACTCGAGTCGCCTTGCCCGCCGCGGAATCGAACGGCATCACGTTGGAGATGGCCACCGGCGCCTCCTTCTGCACGCGACCGCCTTGCGGATTTCGTCGCGTCGGTCGGACGTGCCGGTAGACGAAATTCACGCCTTCCACGACGACGCGACCCTTCACGCGATCGACCCGCAGCACCTTTCCGCGCGCACCGCGATGATCGCCGGCGATCACTTCCACAACGTCGTTTTTCTTAATGTGCATCGCCATCGGACGCTTCCTGGACTTTCTTCTGCCGCCCCGTCAAACCACTTCTTCAGCCAGTGAAACAATCTTCATGAAGTTCTTTTCTCGTAGCTCTCGGGCGACCGCGCCGAAAATGCGGGTTCCGCGAGGCTCGTTCTTCTCATCCAGCAGAACAACCGCATTGCTGTCAAACCGAACATAACTGCCGTCCGGCCGACGAAACGGTCGCCGCATCCGCACCACGACGGCTTTGGCCTTTCGCCTTTTCGATCGATCCTTTCGATCGGCCCCTCCCGAAAAATCGCTGTTGGGAAGGGCCTTCTTCACGGTGACCATCACAATGTCGCCGATCGTCGCCGTCTTCAGCCGATACTTGCCCGCGCGGGCCGTGCTGCCCTTGTAGACGTTGAACACCATCGCCTGCTTCGCGCCGGTGTTGTCCGCAACGTCCACCATTGTAAACATTTGAATCATGGCAATCGCCCGATCTCTTTCCGAGCACTCTGTTCGCGAACTACTCGTCGGCCCCTCGGCGTTCGATGACACGAACCAAACGCCAGAATTTCGTCTTCGACATCCGCCGGCACGACGCCACCTCTACCAGGTCGCCCGCCTTCGCCTCATTTTTCTCGTCGTGCGATGCCAAAATCGTCGAACGACGGTAGTACTTCCCGTACTTGGGGTGTTTGACCATGAAATCAAAGCGCACGCGAATGGTCTTGTCGCCCTTGTCCGACACGACCGTGCCGATTCGAAGGTCGCGCTTGCCGCGTGCTTGAATCTCAGTTTTTTCGCCGAGCGCCGTGCTCATCATCGTTGAATCACCTCATCATCCACGCGCGTCATCATGCCTGCTTTTTCTTCCGCGCCGCGGCTTCCATGTGGTGCTGCTTCTGCTCGATTCCCTTTTCACCGCGTTCATGCATGACCGTCAGCACCCGGGCAACGTCTTTGCGGATCGCCTTCAATTGATGCGGATTCTCCAGTTTTTCCGTCACCGACTGCGCCCGCAAATCGAACAGATGCCGACGAATCCGATCCAATTCGGCATGAAGTTCGGCCGTCTTCATTTCTCGCACGTCGCCAATCTTCATCAGACCCACCTGCCCTGTTACAGTCCGTGTCGCCGACGAACAAATCGACAACGAAACGGCATCTTGTTCGCTACACGCGACATGGCCACGCGGGCGACCGTCTCTTCGACGCCGGCCACCTCGAACAACACGTTGCCCGGACGCACGCAAGCCACCCAGAACTCCGGCTCGCCCTTTCCTTTGCCCATGCGCGTTTCCAGCGGCTTGGAGGAAACCGGCTTGTGCGGAAAAATCCGAACGTAAACCTTTCCTTCACGATGCAGGTAATGCGTCGCGGCCACGCGACCGGCTTCGATCTGCCGCGCGGTGATCCACCCGGTGCCAAGGCACTGCAGGCCGAATTCACCAAACGCAACCGTATTGCCCTTGTTGGCGACGCCGCGGACCTTGCCACGCTGGCTCTTTCGCCACTTGACTCTTTTGGGCATCAACGCCATCGAACCGACTCCCGAGAAATCCGAATCCTAACTACCCTCGTTTGCCGCGACGCCCGTCACGACCTCGCTGCGGCGCGGATTCCTCAAACACCACTTCCTCGCCGTACCGACCCTTATAAAGCCAAACCTTGATGCCGATCGCACCGTACTTCGTCCGGCAGGTCGCCGTTCCAAAGTCCACATTCGCTTGAAGAGTGTGCAACGGAATCGAACCGCGAATCTGTTTTTCGCATCGGGCCATTTCCGAGCCGCCGAGTCGGCCCGACAACATGACCTTGCATCCGAGTCCGCCCGCCGCCATGGCTGCGTCGATACGCATTTTCATCACGCGCCGGAACCCGGCTCGTTTCTTGAGCTGTTCCGAAATTGACTCGGCCAAAAGTTTCGCGCTGCCGTCCGGGTTCTTGATCTCAACGATGTTGAGATTGACGTTGCGATCGATGAGGTTTTCAATCGCTTCCTTAAGCTTGTCGATTTCCGCCCCTTTGGGTCCGATGACCAGCCCCGGTCGCGCCGTGTGCAGCATCACCTTGACTTCGTTGCGCGTACGCTCGATTTCCACCTTCGCGACGGCCGCATAGGGCGGCTGCTGGTTGAGCTTTTCCTCGACGTAGTTGCGAATCTTCTGGTCCTCGATCAAGAACTCAGCGTAGGCCGCCTTGGGCGCGAACCAGCGTGAGCGCCAATCCTCGGTAATACCGATTCGAAACCCGACTGGATTAACTTTCTGACCCACAATTCGCTCCGCTAAACCCGCCTCAACCGCTCCCCAAGCACGAAATCGATCAGGACTCCACCACGGTCACCTCAATGTGACTCGTTCGCTTGGCGATTGGATGAGCACGACCTCGATCCTTCGGACGCCACCGACGATAGAACGGACCTCCATCCACGCGAGCATCTTTCACCACCAGTCGCCGCATGTCGGCTTCCTGTTCGTCAGCGTTCACCATCGCCGATTTCAAAACGTTTTGAATGAATCGCGCGGCCCGCCGATGATTAAAACGAAGCTGATCCATCGCTTCGCCGCAACGACGACCGCGAATCAGATCAATCACCAGACGCGCCTTTCTTGGCGCGATTCTTGCAAACCGGTGTCGCGCGACCCACGTGCGCTGTTCTTGATTCTGTTCAGCCATTTGGACACCTTCTCGAGTTCGATTCCCACTCGGGAATTCGACCGACTATCCCTTGGCCGGACCGGCTCCCGGTCCGGCGGCTGCCTTCTTGACGCCGCTATGACCGCGGAACTGCCGCGTCGGGCTAAACTCACCCAGCTTGTGACCCACCATGTCCTCCGTCACATACACTGGATGAAATACCTTGCCGTTATGCACCTCAAACCGCTGACCAATGAACTCCGGGACAATCGTACATCGTCGCGCCCACGTTCGAATCACGTTCCCCCCGCTGGCATGCTTGAGCATCATCACCTTGCGGAAAAGCTTCTCGTCGACAAAGGGACCTTTTTTCTGCGATCGCGACATTCCGAAATCTCACCCGGCAACAAAAAAAGTGCCATGCGCTGGCACAAAAATCTCATCCACTATCGTTTCGGCAACGGCAACTGCCCGTAACGAACGCTCCTACGCCGACGCAAAATCCTCGCATTGGACGATTTGCGGGGGTTACGAGTTCGACCGCCCTTTGCCAGTTTGCCCCACTTGCTGCACGGATGGCGCCCGCCGCCGCTGCGGCCCTCGCCTCCGCCCAACGGGTGGGCGACAGGATTCTGCGCGGTTCCGCGCACATGAGGCCGAATGCCTCGATGACGCGTTCGGCCGGCCTTCCCCCAGCGGATATTCTGGTGGTCCGCATTACCCAATTGACCGATCGTTGCGCGACACTCAACGCGAACCTCGCGCATTTCGCCCGACGGCATAATGAGAACCGCCCATTGCTCATTGCGAGACATCAACTTTGCAGCGCCGCCGGCGCTACGCACGAGCTTTCCACCTTGGCCGACGTTGAGTTCAACATTGTGAACCGGAAGACCAGGTGGGATGTTCTTAAGAGGAAGCGCGTTTCCGGTTTTCGGCTCTACCGACGATCCGCTCTCGATTTTCTCGCCGACGACAAGTCCCGTCGGCGCGAGAATGTAACGCCGCTCTCCGTCCGCATATTCCACGAGTGCGATATGGCAGGATCGATTCGGATCATACTCCACCGACTGCACAACGCCGATCGAACCGTCCTTGTCGCGCTTGAAGTCGATTTTCCGATAGATTCGCCGCGCACCTCCGCCCATTCGCCGCGACGTGATAAACCCATGATGGTTACGACCGCCCGTCTTGCGGATTCGCTCACAAAGCGACTTTTCAGGTCGTCGCCCCTTGTGCGTCAACTCCGAAAAATCATTGACGGTCGATTCGCGCCGTCCCGGAGAGGTCGGATTGTAGATCTTGATTCCCATCGTCGTGCCTCCGGTCAGCCGACTCGGTGTCGGCTACGCGGTGGTCATCCATCTCTAGAACAAATCAATATGGTGGTCTGCATGCAACACAACCACCGCCTTCTTCCAATCCGACGTGCGCCCCGCCTTGAACCGCACCCGACGCATTTTTCCCTTCCGCGTCGCGGTTCGTACCGCGAGCACCTTCACGTTGTAAATCTTCTCAACGGCCTGCTTGATCGTCGCCTTCGTCGCGTCACGATGTACTTCAAACGCAAACGCACCGCCGCGAGCCGGATTGTGATTCGTCGCGGCGTGCGATTTCTGCGCCTGGTGCGTGCCTTTCTCGGTCACCAGCGGTCGCTTGATTACGTGATAAATATCCATTGATCGCCACCCGCCCCTATGCGATAGCCTTGGCCGGAGAACCATTTCCGGCCGCCAAACGCTCAAAAGCCGGCTTCGTAAAAATCAACGTTCGCCGCCGAAGCACTTCGTATGCGCTAAGTTCATCCATCAGTTTGATTTCGGTTTTCGGAATGTTGCGGGCGGAAAGGTAGGCTTGACGGTCGGCGGCATGAAGAGCGATGACACATCCGTTCTTCGCCGAGAGCGCCGAAAGCATCGCGGCGAACGCCTTGGTCTTGGGCGCCTGCCACTCAAACCCATCCACCACCTTGACTTCCTCTGCGCGGATCTTCGCCAGGATCGCGCTGTCTCGCGCCAAGCGCCGCATCTTCTTCGGAAGCTCGACGACCGAACGTGGGCCGCGCTTTCCAAAGGCCCGACCGCCGCCGCGACGAATCGGTGTACGAATCTGCCCCATGCGCGCGTTGCCCGTGCCTTTTTGGCGATAAAGCTTGCGCGTCGAGCCGGCTACCTGCGCCTTGCCCTTCGTTCGGGCGCTATCTTGGCGCTGGTGATCCAGATAGGCGACGATCGCCTGCTTGATCAGGCTCGATCGAACTCGACCGCCAAGTACATCGGGGTCGATCTCGACCTTGCCGGCCGGAGCGCCATTGATCTTGTATACTGGAACCGACAACATCGCCGGATCATCCCTTCTTCTTGGATCGCCGAACCACAACCACCGAACCGATCGGACCCGGCACACTTCCGCGAATCACCATCAAATGGTTTTCGGCATCAACTTTAAGCAAACGAAGATTGCTCATGGTCTGGCGCACATGGCCCATGTGTCCCGCCATCCGCTTTCCTTTTTTCACGGATCGTCCCGTCCCTCGCGGAGCGGATGCGCCGATGCCGCCCGGCGACCGGTGCTTTCGCTCGGTTCCGTGCGAGGCGGGCATGCCGCCGAATCCGTGTCGCTTCATGACGCCTTGAAAGCCCTTGCCCTTGGTGATCCCCGTCACATCGACGAAGTTCGTACCCTCGGCAAAAAGGTCTACGGTCAGCACATCACCCGCGGCCACTTCCGCGGGGGCCGACAGTCGCATTTCCCGGATCGCTTTCTTCGGGCCGGCTCCTGCCTTGCCGCAATGACCGATCAACGGCTTCGTCGAACGGTGCGGTTTCACGTCTTCAAAGCCAAGCTGAATCGCGTCGTATCCGTCGTTCTCCTTCGACCGAACCTGAAGCACTACGCACGGACCGGTCTTGAGGACCGTCGCCGGTTCGGCAACGCCCTTATCCGAAATAATCCGCGTCATTCCAAGCTTGGTTGCAAGCAGCCCCGGATTCATTCGACAATTCCCACATCGCCGGGTTTTCGAGCCGGCGGATCAACCTCTCAACGCGTGCGATCAAGCTCACACGCCGGATTGTTTTTCTAGAGAAAACAGACACCAGGCTGATCGGAACTCTCCGACACAGCGACAACGCGAACGCCAAACAAAATCAGGTTTTGATTTTTACAAACACTCCCGCGGGAACCTGAATGCGGTTGATCGCCTCCACCGTGCGCGACGTCGGCTCACTGATGTCAATGATCCGCTTGTGCGTCCGCATCTCAAATTGTTCGCGAGATTTCTTGTCGATGTGGGGGCCGCGGAGAACCGTGTATCGCTCGATGCGCGTCGGAAGAGGAATCGGGCCGTGTACCTTGGCACTGGTCCTCTTGGCCTGCTCGACGATTTCCTTCGCCGAGGCGTCCAGCGCACGAAAATCGTACGCTTCCATGCGAATTCGAATTCGATTCTGAGTGCTCACGCGTCGTCAAACCCTTGTCATCGAACAACTTCTCTTCTGTCCGCCCAAAATAGCGACAGACCCGCAAGCATACCCATGATCCTAATGCTGTCAACCGGGCCTTTGCTCAGAATCTTTGCAAACGCGAAAAGCCCCCCAAATCGCCAAATCGCCAAATCGCGGTGGTTTGACGGAATCAAGATTCCCGCGATTCCCTCCCAATAGGGCCTATCCCACCAGTGCTTTTGTTTCCGCCGCCGTCACGGGAGCATAATGAGAGGGTTCCATCGTGCAGGTCGCTCGACCCTGGGACAGGCTCCGAAGCACGGTGACATAGCCGAACATCTGGGACAACGGAACATCCGCCTGAATCACCCGGTTTTCGCCGTGGAGTTCGGTGTTTCGCACTATGGCGTTTCGACTGTTCAAATCCCCCATGATGGCCCCGAAATAGTCGTCGGAACTGACGATTTCGACCTTCATGATCGGCTGGAGCAGGACCGGTCCGGCCGCTTTCATCGCTTCATAAAAGGCGTTTCTTGCGGCGTTTTCGAACGCCACTTCGGAGCTGTCCGTTTCATGCTGGACGGCGCCCACGACCGTCGCCTTCCAGTCGATCACTGGATAGCCCCCCAGCACGCCGGACTGGGCCGCTTCGCTGATGCCGACTTCCACCGCTTTGGCGAATTCGGGAAGAATCGCGTCGGTCGGAAGCGACTTGGTGATTTCGAAGTTCGCTTTTCCGGAAATGTGCTTTCGCGGTTCAATCCGCAAACGGACCGAGGCGCTGTGCGTTTTGCCGCCGATCTGACGCACGAACTCACCGACCACTTCGCCAACGCCGCCCACCGTCTCCCGGTAAGAAACGCGGGGTTTGCCGACAATCACATCAACGTTCATCTCATCGCGAAGCCGGTGGGCCATGATCTCAAGGTGCAACTCGCCCATACCAGATAGCAGTGTCTGGCCGGTCTCCTCGTTGGCCGTTACGCGTAGTGTCGGGTCCTGCCGCTGAAGTCCCTTGAGCGCTTCGAAGAGTCTGTCGCGGTCTCGTGAAGAACGCGGTTCAACGGAAACACTGATGACGGTATCGGGAAACTCGATCGATTCGAGAACAACGGGCTTGTGCTGGTCGCATAGCGTGTGCCCGGTGAGCGCGTCGCGCGGACCGATCACCGCGACAATATCGCCTGCAACCGCTTGATCCAGTTGATCGCGACGCTTCGCAAACATGCGGTAAATGCGGCTGATGTTTTCCTTTGCTCCGGTGGCCGGATTGAAGAGCCGCGAGTTCGGCTTCAACGTCCCCGAATACACGCGCATGTAGTAAAGATCGACCGGCTTTTCGGCCACAATCTTGAAGACCAGCGTAACCAGCGGCCCCTTGGGATCCGAACGAAATTCATGGGACTTCTCGGGATTCCTGGCTTCATGAGCGACGACCGGCGGAACATCGAGCGGACTCGGAAGAAAATCGCACACCGCGTCGAGCATCCGCTGAACCCCGATGAACTTGAGCGAGCTCCCGCAAAGCACCGGCGTGAGCGTGCGCCGCAGCGTCGCCGTGCGTAGCGCCTTGCGGATTTCGTCGGGAGTAATCGGTTCGTCGGCCAGGTACTTTTCCATCAGCGGTTCAGAATACTCGGCCGCGGCTTCGACCAATTCACGGCGCATGTGGTCGGCCTGCTCGCGGAGCGATTCGGGAATATCGCGCTCTTCCTGCGCGCTGCCCAGCGCCTCCGCGTTGAAGTAAACAGCCCGCATAGTGATAAGATCCACGAGCCCCTCGAAGTTGTCCGACGCGCCGATGGGAAACTGAATTGGGATCGGGACGATGCTCAACCGCTCCTGAATGGACGAGACGGAATGCTCGAAGTCGGCCCCGATGCGATCCATCTTGTTGACGAAACAAACACGCGGAATTTGATATTTGTCGGCCTGCCGCCAGACGGTCTCGCTCTGAGCCTCGACCCCTTCTCGAGCGTCAAAGACGATGACCAAACCGTCGAGCACACGCATCGAGCGCTCCACTTCGGCCGTGAAATCCACGTGGCCGGGGGTGTCGATGAGGTTAATCGTGTGGTTTTTCCAGGGACAAGTGACGGCTGCGGAGTAGATGGTGATGCCGCGCTTTTGCTCCTCCTCGTCGAAGTCGGTGGTCGTGGTGCCGTCGTCGACCTCGCCCATGCGATGAGTCTTGCCGGTGTAATAGAGAACACGCTCGGTGGTCGTGGTCTTGCCGGCGTCAATATGTGCGGCGATGCCGAGATTGCGAACGCTGTGGAGGTCGAGACTCATGGGCAGGGATTATAGGGAAACCCCCGCCGTTCGCACGCGCCACCGTCGCCTTTGTTCCGATCGCGCGGCGCTGTTTGCATTGCGGGCACAAAGGAAAAGCCTGCCCTTGACGTGACCACATCGCCGCTGATGTCCCATTCGGCCAATCGCGAATCCATCACTTTTCGGTCGAAGTCTCGACTTCGATGGTCGTCGTCGATTCTTCGTCGATTTTCTTGCCGGTCTTTTCTTTCAAGTCAATGACATACACCTCGCCGTCGATCTCGATGAGCCTCTTCTGGCCGCACGGCTTGCCCACCCGACTATAGCCACCGATGACCATGATGCACCCCGTACTTGAGAGCGCCACCGCCACCGACAATACAAATAATGAAAACTTGCGCATGGGTTGCCTCCGATGTCGCGTTTCCGCGAAACTGCGTTTTCGGCCCTTCGCCGACCGCCGACGATTGGGCCATCAATGCAGATAAGACCCTTGCAACGAAGAAAAGTTAGATCGCGGCCGCAACCAGGTTGTCTGTAACTGTCCAGAAAAAACACTTGGAAATGTCGTTCACGGCGACGCCGGATCGATCGCGCGGGCGAAGCCGAATTCTCGCGATTGAAACACATCGTTGAGATCGCGAAGGCCGCATTCCTCGAAGCCGAGCCGCCGGTATAGTCGATGGGCATCGGCGAACCGCGTGTCGCTCCAGAGGACCACGCGGCGACGTCCGGCCGATCGTGCGTACTCCATGACCAGCGCCGCGAGCCTGGCGCCCCAACCCTGATTGCGAATCGATGGATGAACATAGAGCGACTTGAGTTCGCCGGAGCCGTCCTCGTGCAGAATCACGCCGACCGTGCCGACGATCTCGCCTTCGCGGTCCAGTACCCAGAACTCTCCCCCACTGCCCCGAAAATACCCGCACGGTTCGCGGAGGTGGGCATCAGGACCGTCGAGCAGCAGATGAACGCCGTACTCGCGGAAAATCGCGTCGATGAGACGCTGAACCGCCGGCGTGTCCGTGGACGCGGCCGGGCGAACGCGCGGGCTTCGGCCGGGACGACAACTCGCGTTAGCATGTGGGCATTGCGCTGTCACGTCATGGCACTCCCTTGTTCGTCGCCAACGAATTCGCGGTTGGCGACGATCCTTACGCCGACATTGTCGATGGTCCGTGGTCCGCTGTCGAATGCCGCGTTTGCCGCGTATAGGCCAAAGCGGTAGCTTGATGAGCGAGTGTTGGCCGATCGTCGTCGTGGATCGCAAAGCGCTGAGCGGCGGCCGCAATATGAAAGGAGCCTCAGGTCATGAACATCGCGTCGGTACAGGATTACATGCGCGCTCAGGGAATCGGTGGCTGGCTCGTATATGACTTCCGGGGAAGCAACCCCGTCCTTCAGCAACTCCTCGGCGGCAAGCGATGGACCACACGGCGGGCGGTGCTGTGGGTCCCGATCAGCGGCGAACCAGTGCTGTTGCACCACGGCATCGACGGCCCGTCGTTCGCTTCCGTATCGCAGAAAAAAGAATCGTATTTGTCCTGGCGCGATCTGCACGAATGGCTGAAGAAAAAAGTCTCCGCCGCCAAACGCATCGCCATGGAGTATTCGCCGAATTGTGAGCTCCCCGCCGCTTCATTTGCTGATGGCGGCACGGTCGATTTGATTCGCTCGTTCGGCGCCGAAGTGGTCACGTCGTCCAACCTGATTCAGGTCTGCGTGGCCACCTGGTCGCCTAAGGCACAAGACGGACACGCCGTAGCTTCGAAGAAAGTAGCCGCCATCAAAGACGAAGCCTTCGCGATGATCCGCGACCGGCTCCAGGCGGAAAAAAGGGTTTGTGAATACGAGGTGCAGCAGCACATCCTGACGCGATTCACCGGCGAAGGACTCGAGACAGGCGAACCGCCGATCGTCGCCGCCAACGCGCACAGCGGCGATCCTCACTTTGAAACCTCGAAGGAATCGACGGTCAGTTTCAAACGCGGTGATTGGATTCTGATCGATTTATGGGCAAGGTTGCCCGGCGATGAAAACGTCTATTCAGATATCACCTGGATGGGACACGCCGGCGGCGAAGTTTCGGCCAAGCATCGCGAAGTTTGGGAAACGGTTCGCAACGCGCGAGACGCCTCGCTCAAACGAGCGGTCGATGCCTGGTCAAAGAAAGAACGTGTGCAGGGCTGGCAGTTGGACGACGCGGCCCGCGAACTCATCATCGCGGCGGGGTACTCCCACGGCCTTCGCCATCGGACCGGCCACAGCCTGTCGCCCGGACCGCTCGTCCACGGCATGGGCATGAACCTCGACAATCTCGAAACACACGACACCCGCGAGATGCTTCCGGGCATCGGCTTCACCATCGAACCGGGCATCTACCTTCCCGAATTCGGCGTTCGATCGGAAATCAACGTCTTCGTCGATCCCGCAAAGGGGCCGATAGTGACATCACCGTTGCAAACCGAACTCATTTGTGCCGGATGAACGATTAACGCTTCTTGACGAGGTTGTCCACGACGCTCGGATCGGCCAGCGTCGTCGTATCACCGATTTGATCGGGCTGACCCTCGGCGATCTTCCGCAAAATCCGCCGCATGATTTTTCCGCTGCGCGTCTTCGGCAACCCCGGCGCCCAATGGATCACGTCCGGCGCGGCGATCGCCCCGATCTGCTTGCGAACATGCCCCACCAGTTCCTTGCGCAGCGCCTCGGTGTAATCCTGCCCGACTTTCAGCGTCACATACGCATAGATCCCCTGCCCCTTGATTTCGTGCGGAAATCCAACTACAGCCGCTTCGGCAACCGATGGGTGGGACACCAACGCACTCTCGACCTCGGCCGTGCCCATCCGATGGCCTGATACATTGATCACATCGTCGATGCGGCCGGTGATCCAATAGTATCCGTCTTCGTCACGGCGGCATCCGTCGCCCGTGAAATAGAGTCCCGGACAACGAGTAAAGTAGGTTTCCTTGAAGCGCTCATGCTGGCCGTACACAGTCCGCATGATCCCCGGCCAGGGCTCCTCGATAAACAACGCGCCCGAACCCGCGCCTTCGACCGGCTTGTTGTGCTCATCGAGGATGAGCGGCTTGACGCCGAAGAACGGCAGCGTCGCCGAACCGGGTTTGGCTGGTATGGCCCCCGGTAGCGGCGTCATCAAGATGCCGCCTGTTTCCGTCTGCCACCAGGTGTCAACGATCGGGCAACGTTCTTTGCCCACCAGACGGTGATACCACATCCACGCCTCCGGATTGATCGGCTCGCCGACCGTGCCAAGCAGTCGCAGGCTCGCGAGGCTTCGTTTCTTCACGTGCTCATCGCCTTCGCGCATGATCGCGCGAATGGCCGTCGGGGCAGTGTAGAACTGCGTCACTTTGTACTTGTCCACCACGTCCCAGAATCGCCCGGCGTCGGGGTACGTCGGAATGCCTTCGAACATCAATGTCGTCGCGCCGGCGCAAAGTGGACCATAAACGATGTACGAATGTCCCGTGACCCACCCGATGTCGGCGGTACACCAGAAGATGTCGCCGTCGTGATAATCAAACACAGTTTTGAACGTGAACGTCGTGTGAATCATGTATCCACCGACGGCATGGAGCACCCCCTTGGGTTTGCCCGTCGACCCGGACGTATAAAGGATGAACAGCGGATCGTCGGCGTCCATCCATTCGCATTCGCACTCCGGCGAAGCGCCGCTCATCACGTCCCGCCACCATCGGTCCCGCCCCTCCTGCATTTGAACGGGCAGAGTCTGGGGGCCGAGCCGCTGGAACACGATGCACGTTTTGACGCTTGTGCCCTGCTCGGCGGCTCGCTTCATGGCCTCATCCGCATTGGCCTTAAGCGCGATCGGCTTGTTGCCGCGCATGGAGCCGTCGGCAGTCACCAGGATTTCGCATTGTGAATCGACGATCCGATCGGCCAGGGAATCTGGCGAGAACCCTCCGAAGACGATCGAGTGAACGGCTCCGATGCGCGCGCACGCCAGCATCGCGATCGCCAGCTCCTTGATCATCGGCATGTAGATCGATACACGGTCCCCCTTCTTGACCCCAAAGTTCTTGAGCACATTGGCAAACTGACACACAGCCGCGTGAAGCTGGTTGTAGGTCAGGTCATCATCTTCGCCCGGCTCGTTACCTTCCCACAGAATCGCCAACTGGTTGCCGCGCGACGGGAGATGCCGGTCGAGCGCGTTGTAGCAGATGTTCGTCTTGCCGCCGAGAAAATACCGAATCGCGATCTTGTCCTTGAAATCGTATTCGCGGACTTTCGCCCATTTCTGGTGCCAGTGAAATCCTTCGGCGATTTCCGACCAGAATCCCTCCGGATCGTCGATCGATCGCTGGTACATTTCCCGGTATTGGGCCAGTGATTTGACGTGTGCCTTTTCGGCGAAATCCTTCGGCGGCGCGAACATCGGCGAACCGCCTGCTGCCTTTGTCATGCTCTCAGGTGCCATCGGTCGTTACTCCTGAAAGAGGCGCCCAAACGCGGTGGAACGCATCCCCGCGACCGGACGCGCACTGAACTCTCTATGCCGCCGCGTTACACGCGGCATGCCGCGCCCAGAACTCCCTGGACGCTGAACTCCAGGCCGAAATGCATCAGTTCTCGTTGGACATTACTCATTTACTAGAAGTCGCCGGCTTTGGCGAATCGAGTTATTACCGGACGCATGCTTCCCAAGCCATCGCATTCGATCGTGATCGCTTACGCTTCGATTGAAAAACACACACTTTATACAATAGCGCAATAAGCGTACCGAATTGGCCCTCTGAGAGAAACTTTCGCTTTAATAATGAACCGCACCCACTTCGCGTATTCTGGCTTGCGCAAGTTCATTCCTTCTTGTTTCATTTCCGTCAAGCCGATTGCTCGCCCCGCCCAAATACGCACAAATCACTCCACTTGACCGCCCAGGCGAAATGCTGTTCTTGAGTTTAGCAGCGTGCGGCCAACTTAAGATCGAAAGCGCCGCGCTCGGGCCGTCATCCGACATTGGAATCACAACGATCAAGCCCGAAAGCTCGCCGCGTCGATAAGGCCGTTGGTCGCTGTCCAATTGGCGATGGCGAATCGAATACGATTTGCGGAAGATTGGCGGTTTGATTGCGCGTCCTTGTCACTGGACATCGTGGTTACCTTGGCTCGGTGCTCACGAGCTTGCTTCGCGCGGCCCGCTACGAAGTGGTGGGACTCGATTGCGACTGGTATCGCGACTGCGACTTTGGTCGGATCCGTGAGCCCGTGCCCTCCTTCGACACGGATTTGCGTGATATCGAGTTCGCGGATCTGCTCGCGTTTGACGCGGTGATCCACCTCGCTTCGGTTCCCGAGGATTTCGACGGGCAAATTGATCCGAGCATAGCCCGGGACATCAACGATTCCGCAACATTGCGCCTCGCCGAGTGCTGCAAACTGGCAAACGTATCTCGTCTCCTCTTTGCCTCATCATGCGCGGTGTACGGCTCGCGCGGGTCTACGTTGCTCGACGAGACCGGGCCAACGATGCCCATCTCCGATTACGCCCGATCCAAGCTTCGCTGTGAATTTATGCTGGACCGCCTCGCCGATCAGAGCTTCGCTCCCGTAGTCCTGCGCCTGGCGACCATGTATGGCGTTTCCCCAAGACTGCGGATCGACACGTCCATCAACGATTTCGTCGCTTCGGCCGTCGCTTGCGGAAAAATCGACGTTCAAACAGCGGGACAAGCCCTCCGCCCGTTCATGCACGTTGAGGACGTGGCACGGGCTTTCCTGACGGTTCTGGCGGCGCCGAATGATCTTGTGGCGGGGCAGGTCTTCAATGTTGCCCGAACGGACGAAAACTTTCGAATCCTTGATGCGGCGGAAATGGTCAGCGACGCCGTCTCCGGTACGTCGTATACGATCAACGAAAACGTGAAAGACCGCCGCAGCTACGCGGTCTGCGGTGACAAACTTCTTCGGACCCTTCCCGGCCTCTCCTACCGATGGACACTGCCCGACGGCGTTCGACAGTTGCGCGATGCCATGGCGCACGCGGGCATGACGCCGGCGGAATGGCGTTGCGGACGCTTTCGACGATTGATGCGTCTGCACACGCTCGTCCAGCGCGGCGAGGTCACGCCATCGCTTCGCGTGCGTCGTCCCGCGCTGGTCGCCTGACAAAAGTCGGCAAGTCCCGGTTCGCCTACTTGGATTCCTGGATCGCGAACAGCATTCGGCGATTCGTGATGTAGAGCACTCCGTTCGCGGCCACCGGAGTCGTATAGACGGAGTTATCAAGGTGATTCACGTTGATCGGTTTCAATTCCGCGCCGTGCTTCAGGACGTGCACATCGCCATCTTCGGTACCGAGCATGACTTTGCCGTCCACAACATACGGAGAGCCCCAGACCGCCGAAGCCACGTCGTATCGCCAGTGTCGTTTGCCCGTCTTCACGTCAAAACAATAAAGAAAGCCACTGAGATCGGCGGCATACAGTAAGCCGTCGGCAATGGCCACGGTGGAGATGGATCGGTGAAAATCCTCTCCGCCGACATGCCAGATTCGTCCCGATTCGGTCACGTCACCGGTCTTGGTTGCGTCGATCGCATAAAGGTGGCCGACGCCTTCGCCGTGTTCAGGGTCTTGTCCGACGTTCAGAAACACCTTGTTGTCATAAATCACCGGCGTGCCGATGATGTTGTTTCGCGTCCCTCTACCGCCAAGCAACCAGACCGAGTCCTTGGGATTCAGGTCGAATTTCCAAATGATCTCACCGGTTTTCGGATCAAGCGAATAGCACCAGCCGTCACCGCCGGCAAAGATGGCTTGCGGTTTGCCGTCGATGACCCCGTACGTCGGCGACGACCACTGCCCGTGTAGCGTTCCCTTGCCGGGATAGCTCTTTTCCCAGAGCACTTTTCCGGTTTTTTTGTCCACCGCGATGAACGCCGGGGCGTCCGGAGCAGGCATGTCCAGATGTCCTTCATCGACACCGTTGGACGTGATGATAAAGATCGTGTCCCCGCCGATCACGGGCGAAGCGGTGGCGAGGTTGTGCGGAAACACGCCGAGTTCCTCGATCATATCGAGGACCCAGACGAAATCGGCGTCCTCCTTTTCGGTCCACTTTTCGTCCTTGAAGGGACCGTCGTTTTCACCGTCATGAAATCCCTCGGCATCGGCACAAACGACTTCACAACGATTGCTGACGTAATACAGACGATCTCCCTCAACCGCTGGCGATGAGCAAATGCCCTGCTCCGGCCAGTCGTTCACTTGTCCGGTCGGCAGCTTGTCATGCGTCGCCTGCCAGAGCATTTTTCCCGACTTTTCATCAAAGGCCAGCATGATGCCCTTGTCGCCCTTGCTGTGCGGGCGAAACTCTCCACGATTGTTCGTGCCGACGTAGATCTTGCCTTTTGAAATGACCGGATTCCCGTACGTTTGAGATCCGAGCGGCATCGACCATTTGATGTTTTTCTTCGACTTGGCGTCCCATTCGCCGGGAATGCCCGTCTCGCCCGACACCATGTTGCGATCGGTGGATCCGCCCCACATCGGCCAATCACCCTTCTTGGCCTTCGCCAGCGGTTCACCCCATGCCGTCGGCGCGCAGATCAAAAACAAGAGAACGCCGGTCCCGATCCGTCGATTCAGACTATTCATTGTTCATCACCTGTATGTTGTCGAAAAACACTTCGGGCCCTTTGCTCTTGGCCGTCGTTCCCGGTGAATACGCGTAAATACCGGGACTTCCTTCCTTGTTGGGGTACGAATCCACCACGTCAATGGTCCAGGCATCCGGTTCGGCGCTTTCTCGCGGCCATACTTTTCCGCGTATGCGTGTCTCCTTGTCGCCGACGTCGACGCGAACCTTGACCCGATACCAAACGTCCGTCTTCCATTCGAATGGCTGTTCGACCCTGAACCGCGGTATCGCCGACCACGATTCCACGCGAATCGCCTGTTCACTGCCCAACAGCACGAGAAAGTACCGCGAGTTGATGAGCCCCATTTCCGGCTTGAATCGGTCACCCTTCGGCGTACCGAGCATGTCGGCAATCATCGTATATCCGCCCTCGATCGGCGGAACCATGTACGATCGAATGCGCATGAACGGCGCCGAGGGATTCTCCGCGAGTTTTTGAAGCACATGCGAGCCGTCACGCTCCACGAGTTTCGTTTTCGATGCGACGCCGACCCAGCCCGGCGGAACACCCTCGAGCTTCATTTCGTCGAAGTCCGCCTTGAACGGCAGCGTGGGACTGACGCGAACTCGGGCCGTTCCCGAAAGCTCGCCGATCTTCACTGTGACGGTTCCCGCTGTAAACAGATTGTCCTGGGCGACCGCGAGCTTTCCCGACTCATCGATGGTCGCCTTCGCGCCACTCACAGACCAAAGTGCTTTCTCAGTGGACATCGGCGTTCGCCGCCCGCCGGAGTCAAACAGTTCCACGCGGAACAACTGCGTCGCGCCCGGCCGCAGCGTGACTTCGGCGGGAATCACCCGGACCACAGCAGCCTGCCCGGCAGTTGCCTCTGACGGAAGGGCCGGTGCCTCGTCGCGCTCAACCTTGCCGTCCTTTTTGCCAAGGCAATAAGTATTGTATCGGGTCATGAAATAGACCCTTCCGTTCACTACGGCCGGGGAACCATAGATCTCGTCCACGAGTTCATCGGGTCGCTCAAACGCTTCCCGATCGAGCGACGCGCATTTGTCGCCTTCGTCTTTCAGGATGTGGAAGATTCCGTTTTGCTCGCCGACGTAGATCACTCCGTCGGACGTGACGGTGGGCGATCCTTTTCCGACGCGGCCCAGGCTGTACATCCAGAATTGCTTTCCGGTTTTCGCGTCCAAAGCGTACAGGTTGGCGGAATTGTCGACGACATACAAACGACCGTTCGCCAGCGCCGGCGAGGCGAAGCCGGCCTTGATGCCCTCTGCGCGCCACACTTCGCCCGACGTGGTAATATCGCCGGTCTTGCTCGCATCGATGCAAATGACTCGGCCCATTTCCGTGGAATCGATGTTTTCCTCGCCGTTGGTGATGTACGCGTAATTGCCCTGGACAACCGGAGAGGCGTTGAGCCCTCGCGTGCTGAGGCGAAACGTCCACACTTTTTCGCCCGTTCGGGAAAGCAACCCGTACACGTTTCCATCCCCGTTGGGCGCAATGAGCATTCGTTTTCCGTCGATCACCGCGACAACGGGAATGGCATACGTGGTGTCAATGGGTTTGTCGCCGGGAGCGGACCACCAAAGGGTCTCTCCGGTGGATTTATCAAACGCAACGTATCGATGCCTCGGCGGCGCCTGATCGCCCCAATTGGAATTAAGAAAACTGATGATCAACCGGTTCTCATCGATGATCGGCGTCATCAATCGCCCGCCGTATCCGCTGACGCGACCGAACATCTCGGTCATGGAATGTTTCCAGAGGATCTTCCCATCGCGGTTGAAACAAAAAAGTTCGCCCCCAGTTCCATGCGCGTAAATATTTCCGGTTTCGGGATCGCCCGCCAGCGCTGTCCACCCCACACGCTGCTGCACAATATCCGTGTCGAAGACACTGAATCGGTGTTCCCAGATTGTCCGGCCTGAGTTGGCATCGAGACAGATGACCCGCTCCTGCCAACTGGCCTTGTTCGCGATGTCCCCGGCGGGCGCAATCGCGTAAACACGGTCGCCCAAGACGATCGGCGTTGTACGGCCTTCGACAGGGACCTTCCACAACAGGTTTTCACCTTCGGGCGTCCAAGTGGTGATCGCCGCCTTTTCGCGTACGAAACCGTTCTGCTCCGGTCCGCGCCAAGCGGCCCAATCGGCGGCTTGCGCCATCCCGATCGGCACCGCCGCACATATCAGACTCAACAGGCCCCATCGTTGGTTCATGATTCAATCCTCACTCGTGATCCGCCACGTCCTGTTCGCTGCGGAGTCCATGCCCCGTCCCAGGCTACTCAACGGATTCGGCATCCAAAAACCTTACCCGGCGCGCCTTCATTTCAAATCGAGGCAAACTACCCGGTTCCACGATGACAACAACCGGGCGAAACATCAGTCGATTCCTGATCTCATCCGCCACGACACGCGCAAGCCGCTCCGAATTCGCTCCCGATGTAGGCTCCACGTCGATTCGCAGTTCGGCCAACGACTTTCGTCGATCAATGGCGATGGCAAACTCGGCCACTCCTTCAATGGAACGCACGATCTCTTCAATGGCCGATGGAAAGACGTTGTTGCCGCGCACGAGCATCATCTCGTCCGTCCGGCCGAGAATACCCCCGTCCAGCCGCGCGAACCACCGTCCGCACGCGCAACGCTCTCGTAACAATCGTGTTTGGTCGCCCGTTCGGTACCGCATCAAGGGACTTCCAAGACGTCCAAGATTGGTGAGCACGAGTTCGCCGACCTGTCCTTCGGGAAGCGCTTCGCCGGTGGCGGGATCGATGATTTCCGGGATGAACTCCGTCTCAATCAAGTGCATCCCGCCCGGCGACTCGAGGCATTCAAAGCCGCACGGTCCGATTTCGGTCATGCCGGAATGATCCAATACACGAGCGCCCCAAGCTCGCTCGATCGCCTGGCGAATTGAGGGAATGCTCCCGCCGGGTTCGCCCGCGACGATCAGCAAGCGGATCGGCGATCGAGCAATGTCAATCCCCTCCGACCGAGCCACTTCCGCCATGCGCAGCGCATATGTGGGCGTACAGCAGAGCACAGTCACCGCGTTTTCCAGCATCATGTGCAACCGCGCTTGAGTTGACATGCTGCCCATGGCCAGCGCCAAATGCCCTTCCGCTACGGCGCTTTCAAAAGCGGCCCAAAACCCAATGAACGGACCAAAGGAGAATGGAAACGCGAAGCGATCGGCCGGCCGAATACCTGCGGCTCGAAAAAGTACGCGCCAGCAATATTGGAACCACTCCCAGCTCTTTGGAGTGTCCAGCCAACGAAGCGGCCCTGCTCCGCTGCTCGCGGAGGTCTGGTGCATACGGACGTATCGATCGGGAGGGAATGTCAGGTTTGATCCGTAGGGCGGATGCTCCGCCTGATCAATCTGAAGCTCGGCGCGCGTGGTTAACGGCAAGGAATCCAACGGGTCCTTGCCGGGACGAAAGCGAATCCCGGCAAGCTTTCTCGTGTAGAACGCATTGCCGTCAAGAACGACCTTGAGCATTCTCGACAGCTTTCGCCGTTGCAGCCGGACCAACTCCGTCGGTTCCAATTGCTCTTTGATCGGATCAAGGAAAGGCATCCAGCCACGTCTCCACACACACGGTCTCTTGTCGAAGCGCCAACCGTAGTCGTTCGCGCCGGCGACACCGCAATGAGAAAATCGATCCTACCGGATTCGCCGCGTTCAGGCGAAGTCGAATGATCCCGTCGAATCGGCGGGTTGCGCCTGTAATAAATTGTAACGCGATCGACGAATGAACGTGTCAATGGGCGGAACTCATGCCGAGAGGGTGTTCACTCCGACCGCGTGCTCGACCCCGGCAGTGGGTCCGTGACAGTTCCGGCGAGGAATCAATCCGAACCCGGAGCGCGAGCGACGGGCGGTCCCTTGCCCGCAATCGCGTTACGTGCGACTGTTGGCACAACCCCGGTTGACGCATAGTAGCCGCCCCGCGCTGGCGCTAGGGGTTCGGATGGGCGAAGCGCGCCGCCCGCCGAAAGTGTCACGGACCCACCGGCGGAGGCACACTTGCCGGACTATTGTGTTTGACCACGTCGACGTTAAGATTTACCGCACTCGGGTTGGATAAAGTGTCACGCCGTGGCATTGACCATGCTCATCGCCCGGCGTGATCGGCCGAAGGGACCGCGCGGACTCAGGCCAGTAAACGCCCGGCATTAAAGGAGGCTCATCATGCAGAATCCACTCTACCGCAATGCAGTCGCAGTTGGCTTTCACGGACGGCTTCTCGGCGCGATCTGTGTTTTCGCGGCGATGGTCTGCCCCGCGTCGGCCGAACCCGTTCGCGTGGCCGCTCGCCAGGACACGTCGATTCCGTCCTATTTCACGTTGAACTTCCCCGTCTTGGGCGAATTGGGCAGAAACGATGCATTGATCGCTCGAACGGACCTCGAACTGGAGATCGACGCGGTGGCGGGAACCGCGCGTTTTGTTCGATACGAACAGGACGTTGATCCGCTGACTCTGCCGGGCGGCATCAGCACCGGGAATCTGCGGATTGAAATCGTCCCCAATTCGTCGACGGGAACGTTTGATCCCGCCACCGGTCAGTTCCTCACGTCGGAAACTTATCTTGTGCATTTCGACGGCGATCTCAGTGCGTACGGGCTTATGTCGCCCGTTGCGCTTCCGAGTTCCTCGACCGGCTTTGCCAGCGTCGCATCGACCACTTCAGGACAAGTGGACTTTCGCTGGGACGGGGTCGGCCAGCTTGCCAATCCCTTTGCGCCGGGAACGATGATTGATTTTACCTATATCTGCTCGCTGTTCGCCTCGTTCGCGCCTCAGGCTTCCGCGTATGTCAGCCTGAACATGATTCCCGAAGTCATGAATCTCAACGTGTCGGCGAGCACCACAGCCAACCTGGTCGGATTCCTGAATTCTGTTTTGGTCGCCATCGGCGATGACAACATTGTGAAGGCGAATCGCGATCTTAACGCGTTCGTTCAACGCGTCCGGTTGATGCGCGGAAATCGGCTATCAGTTGCCGCGGCCGATTCGCTCATTGCCAGCACGCAAAATGCGATTCAACTGCTCGCCGGGATTGCTCAACCCCAAGATTGATCGGGAAGCGACAAACACAAGACTTTCGCGATTGCGCATCCTTCGGAAGTAAGTTTGTTTCGAATGAAACTGGGGTCGCCAAATCTGGCGACCCTTTTTTTTGCATGGAAGCAAAAACAAAGACAATGCAGCCAAGTAAGAACGCAAAACGAATTAGAAGCTATACGAAAACCCTGCGAGCCGCGAACTTCAGTTCGCGCGGACCCGGCCGTACCGTTCCATTCCCCAATCGACAATCGACTTTCGTCAATCGCAAATCTTCCCTCCGCGCCCTCTGCGCCCTCCGCGGTGAATCTCCCCCCGTGCCCCTTCGTTGGAGTTGTATGATCAAGCCGCGAACCTGACCAACCGACCGGCCCGTCATTCGCGCAAACCGCACCGATAGGATGCAATGGTAACGATCATCAACACCATGTTCATCCGTTGGACAGCCATCAGTTCGACTTGCGCATGCCAAACGAGGTTTGAGGAGAGACGACAACCTTGCATCCCATTAAGATGTACCGTTTCGCGCGGACGAACGGTTGACCGTCCGTCGGAAACCAAAAGACACGGCCTCGGCCGGAAAGGAGTCCAGTCCTCGTGACCGAAAGCTTCGGCCCGTATTTGACCGTCTTGATCATGATCTGGATCGCCTCCACCGGCGTTCCGATCCCAGAGGACATTGCGCTCCTTGGTGGAGGATTGGCGTGCTATCTCGGCACCGCGAAAATCGCGCTGATGATCCCCGTCGCCATGTTTGCCGTCCTTTCTGGCGATACCTTTATTTTTCTGCTGGGCCGCCGCTGGGCGGCGTCGTTGCTGGAGCATCGTTATGTGCGCTGGCTGGCAACGCCAGAGAGACTGGAAACACTCCGCTCACAATTCAACCAACATCAACTTAAGACCGTGTTTTTTGGACGTTTCATGCCCGGATTGCGCGCCCTGATCTTCCTGACAGCGGGTGCGATGAAGATGAGCTATTGGAAGTTTCTGGCCGTTAACGGCGTGGCCGCGCTCATTTCCGTGCCTTTTTTCGTCGTTTTGGGCTATGTTTTCGGTCATAGCTACGACACGTTGAAACAAAAAGTCGCCGATGTCGAACATGCCATTGTCTTCATTCTGATCGCAGCAGCGGTCGTATGGATCCTTTGGCTGGCCTACTCACGGAAGGCAAAAAGCCGCGAAATGGCTCAACTTGTAAAAAAAGTAACGAAATCAACCACATCCAAGGATTCGTCAGAAACGCCCACCAACTGACCCGCGCAAGCCGTTCTGGATTCAGAGTTGTGCGAAGCCGGCAATCAAACTTGAGATCGGATTCGTACGTCACGGCCGAATCAAATCGCAAGGCCACGTGCTCGACCATCGCAGTGCTTAGAGTTATCGGACGGCACTTTTCCGCAATTTAGTTTGCGGTCTGATAGAGAAATTGGGTATATTGGCAGGTTAATAGATTTGGCGTCGGGTTTCGGCGTGATGAGGTTTTTTCTTTCGTCACGGCCGCCGACATTGACTAGGCGGCGTGTTTGCGAATCCCAAGGTCGCTTGGAATGGAGCCGCCTAGGTGGCGCGAGCTTATTTTTGGTTTGGATCGGGGAAGCCAAGCGGGCGGTCGGACGGATTTCATTTGTTCGGTTTCGCCCAATGGAGGGAGCACATGGTTTACTTTATTCGCTCAATGGTCCTTGCGGTCGGAATTCTGGTTTCGGCAGCGGAAGGTGCCATCACGTTGACACCTGCCAGCCTGCAACCCGCAGGGCATACGGCCTGGGATTCGGACGCATTGACCGGAATTGTCGGCACGACCCGGCAGTTGAAGATCGTAGACGAACGAACGCCCTGGGCGAATTTTAACTGGTTTTATTTCGACACGCAGAAAGACGGGTTTCCCGGCGGAACAGGGACTTCCACAAATGATTTCCTGGTGTTTATTCCCGCAAACGGGAATGGATTCACCGCCACGCACGCCATTCCGGTCGATGTCAACCTCGTCTTGTTCAACGACGCGGAAGACGGATCGGGAACCAAGGGAACGGGACCGAACTCGATTCTCAACCCCATGGACTCTTACCTTAACAGCAATCCGCCCTTCAATTACACGAGCATCGGGGCGTCGCAGTTTCTGAAATACTATCTGGCCGATCCAACGCAATCCTATGAATATGTCGTGAACGGGGAGACGAGCGTTCTCGGCAGCGGGTGCATCGGGTTCATTTTTATCGATGACAACCATACCGGAGCGAACTTCGACTACAACGACATGATCATTTGCATCAAGGGATGCGTGAACAATTCAGAGTGCAGTGACGGCAATCTTTGCAATGGCGCGGAAATTTGCCAGAGCGGGACCTGTGTTCCGGGGACGCCCGGAACGTGCCTGAATCCGCCGGTTTGTCGGACGGCGACCGGCGCGTCGTGCGATCCGCAGACGGGCGTCTGCAATTATCCCGCGCTGCCCGACGGCACGTCGTGCAGCGACGGCCTGTATTGCAACGGGTCGGAGGTTTGCGGCAACGGAGCATGCCAACCGGGCACGCCGATCAATTGCGCTGACGGCGTGATGTGCACCGTCGACCACTGCGACGAAGCCAATGACCGTTGCAAGAACAAGCCAGAAGACTTGCGGTGCAACGACGGATTGTACTGCAATGGCGAAGAGTATTGCGATGCCGTACTCAACTGCATTGCGGGAACGCCGCCCAACTGCGACGATGGAATCGCCTGCACGGCCGACTCGTGCAACGAATCCAATGATACGTGCAATCACGTTCCCAACGACTCGTTATGCAACGACACCAATCCCTGCACTGATGACGCCTGCGTTCCCGGCACCGGATGCGTTTCCACGCCGGACGACAGCAACTCGTGCGATGACGGGCTGTTCTGCAACGGTCCGGAGACCTGCGTCGGCGGCGCGTGTGAACCGGGCGTGAATCCCTGCGATGACGGTGTTGCGTGCACGATCGACGCGTGCGACGAAAACACGGACACGTGCACGAACACGCCGAACCACTCCGCGTGCGACAACGGCCAGTTTTGTGACGGCGTCGAGGTTTGCGATGCCTTACAAGGATGTCTTGCCGGCACGCCAGTCAATTGTTCGCACCTCGACGGCCAATGCGTGGCCGGCGTATGCGATGAAGGCTCTGATGCCTGCGTCACACAACCGGCGAACAATGGAATGAGTTGCAACGACGGACTTTTCTGCACGATCGGCGAGGTTTGCGTCGGCGGCTCGTGCTCCGGAGGCGGGCCACGAATCTGTGACGACAATGTCGCCTGCACAGTGGATGTTTGCAACGAGACCAAGGACAAGTGCAACCACACACCGAACGACAGCCTTTGCAACAACGGGTTGTATTGCGACGGCACGGAAACTTGCGATCCGACTCTTGGTTGTCAGCCCGGAGGCGGCGATCCCTGTACGTTCCCGACCAAGTGCGATGAGGTTACGGATCGTTGCGTGCTTTGCACGACAAACGCCCAGTGCGATGATGGATTGTATTGCAACGGTGTTGAGACTTGCGACGTGGGGGCAGGCGTTTGCCAGTCGGGGACGGCGCCTTGTGGCAGCGACGGCGTTCCTTGCACAGCGGATTCGTGCGACGAGATCAACGATGTCTGTCTGCACCTTCCGGACGATGATGCCTGCGATGACGGGTTGTTCTGTAACGGGGCCGAGGCTTGCGATCCGATCAACGGCTGCCAGCCGGGCACGAATCCCTGTCCGGGCGACGGCATTCCATGCACGGTGGATTCCTGCGACGAAACCAACGATGTATGCACTTCAACACCCAATAACTCGCTGTGCAATGACGGTCTGTTCTGCAACGGCGTTGAAACGTGCAGTCCGACTCAGGGATGTCTCGCGGGGACGCCGATCGATTGCAGTTTGTTGAATGACCAGTGCAATCTGGGCGTATGCAACGAAGACGCCGATGCTTGCATTCGCCAAGCGGCGAATCAAAACCTTCCTTGCGACGACGGGTTGTTCTGCACGGTCGGCGAGCGATGTGGCAACGGCAAGTGCAACGGCGGCAGCCCGCTGGATTGCAGCGACCAGATCGCGTGTACGATCGACACGTGCAACGAAACGACGGATCAATGTGTGCGAACGCCGCAGCACTCGCTTTGCAACGACATGAATCCGTGTACGGACGATCTTTGCGTGGTCGGCACGGGGTGCGTCGCAACGCCCGATGATACCAATACATGCGATGATTTGCTGTTTTGCACGGGGACCGAATCTTGCGTAGCGGGGGTTTGCGAATCGAGCGGATCGCCCTGCGTGGATACCGACCCATGCACCATTGAATCGTGCATCGAATCAACGGATACATGTGATTTTGATTGCCCGACACCGGGCATCACCTGCCCGCCTGATAAGACCTTTGAGTGCGACGCTGTGGGCGAATTCGGCGATCCGATCGTGGACGACGATTGCAGTCCGATGCCGACGGTCGTCTGTCAAGAGCAGGTGATTCCGGGCAAGCTCCCGCAGGAGCGAACGATCGTCCGCACTTGCCGAGTGACCAATGCGTGCGGGAACATCGCGGAATGCACGCACCGGATCGCGGTGGTGGACACCACGCCGCCGGTCATCACTTGCCCGCCCGACCTTGAGTTTGAGTGCAGCGCGATCGGCGACTTCGGCGTCGCGATCGTCACGGACAACTGTAATCCGACGCCGATCGTGACCGTGGAGACCATCACCATTGTCAACGATTGCCGGCCGCCTCAGACAGCGGGCATCAGTCCGCCACCCAAGCTTTCCACGACCAACACGTATACGGCTTCCGACGGGGCGCAAACGGTGGCGACGGGCGGCACGGGAAACACGGCGCAGTGCGTGCAACATGTTGACATCTTTGACACGCGACCGCCGGTCATTCTGGATTGCGCCGCGTCGATTACGCGATGCTCCGGAATGCCGCTCGACTTCACGCCGCCGACCTGCTCAGACCTGTGCGGACCATGCACCATGGTTTGCACGCGGAGCGACGGTCAGCCGATCGACGGCGCGGCACCGTTTGAACCCATCACGATCACTTGTGTTTCGCTCGACGAATGCAATAACGAGTCGGCACCGTGCATCACGGCGGTCAACGTGGAGTATTGCGAGGGAATCCCGACCGTGTCGGAATGGGGGCTGGTGGTGCTGGCGCTGAGTTTGCTGATCGGCGCGAAGATCTACTTCGGCTCGCGGCGCGCTGCGGCCTGACGTTGCCTAGTTCAGCAGTTTGTGGTTCTCTTGCCGGCTCGGCAGCGTCGCTTAGCCTTGCGCGAGCAACCTAAAGAACGCCGCACCAGGGTCCAACTCCAACGGTTCGCTCGGTGCGCGGAACTTATTCCAAGGGCGAACGACTACAGCGGTCTCGGAATAATCGCAGTGCGTGGGCGTTCAGATTATTCGGGAGTCCGCGCGGACTGAAGTCCGCGGCTCGCCGCGACTCAATTTGGACTTCTCTGCGCACCTTCGTGGCCGCGCTCTTTTCGCTCGCACGCCGAGCCGATACAACAGTAGAGTGAAAACGGTTTGTCAGGTCGCCGATGTGCGCGCGTGTATCCAATCCTGGGATATTGCGCGGTTTCTACCTCCCGAGAACCGGTCGTTTGCCCGGCTCATCGAAGACGGACTGGCGTACTTCGTCGGTCGTATCGGAGAACGACGCGTTGCGGAGTTGTTGACTGAGCAACAGTCGCTGGCGAACTCACCGCCGGTCATGCGACTGGTGGCGATGCTTCATCAAAGTCCAACCCTTCACAAGCTAGGCCAGATGGTGGCCCGTGATCGTCGATTGTCGCCCGCGCTTCGACGGCAATTGACGACTCTGGAGTCCTTATCGCCGTCGACGCCGATGCCTCAAATCGCGGAAGTCCTTCGGGACGAATGGTCAGATGTTGAGCGCGCGACGGTCCAATTGGCGGCGGCTCCGCTGGCAGAAGCAAGCGTTGCCGTGGTTGTGCCATTTGTTCACCACAACGGTGCATCCCAAACCCGTGGCGTGGCGAAGGTTTTGCGCCCCGGGGTTGAAGATCGACTGACCGAGGAATTGCCGATACTGCGCGAACTGGGTGAGTTTCTCGACGATCGGCGGACGGCATACGGGCTTGGCGACGCCGACTTTCGAGAACCGCTTGAGCGCGCCGCGGAGTTGCTGGCGAATGAAGTTCGACCGGATCGCGAGCAAGCTCACTTGTTGGCCGCAGCGGAGTCCTATCGAAACAACCGCGATGTGGTCGTGCCGAAACTGTACGCTCCGTTATGCACAACTCGCGTTACGGCCATGGCGTTTGTTGAGGGGACGCTGATTGCGCAGGTTGCGGAGGCCGGGGGTGAGACAGCGCGCCGAGCAGCGCGGCGCGTGGTTGACGCCTTGATCGCGCGTCCGTTGTTTTCGGATGAACCCGACGCGATTGTTCACGGGGATCCGCACGCAGGCAACCTGCTGATGACGCCGTGCGGCCGACTGGGTCTCATTGATTGGAGTCTGACCGGAAGGTTGAGCAAACATCACCGTGAGGCGGTGGTTCAGATGATCGTCGCGGCGGCTATCGGAGACGCCGGAGGGATCGCCCGCTCTATTTCGTCCCTATCGGTTTCCGAGCCGGATGAATCGTCGCTTCGACGAGAGGTGGGGATTGCACTTTCATCGCTTCGCGGGATGACGCCGGGGATTTCGTGGGTGACCGCCTTACTCGATCGGGCGGCGTTGCACGCACGAGTTCGATTCGACGATCGGCTCCTGCTGTTTCGCAAATCGATTCTTACGGTTCAGGGCGTCGTTGCGGACCTCGATCCGGATTGTTCGATCGACACGCTGCTTCACGCCGAGGTCGGCATCCGGCTTGTTCAAGAATGGCCGAGACGATGGATGTCGGCGCCGAGCTCGCGGGCGTTTTCGACGCACCTTTCCAACGCCGATTTGGGCAAGCTCATCTGGTCGGCCTGCACTTCATGGACCAGATGTTTCCCCGCGTTCGCGCAACAACGCGGGGAATCGTAACCGATCAACAACCCATCGACGCCCGATGTCGCGGATCACGGACAATTCGCGGAGGTCGGTCTCTGCGTTCCGTTCCACGCCTGCCACAGGCCCGCGCCGTTTAAGAGGTCGATGACGGCCAATATATCGGCGGGAACGCATTGACCGGTACGGTCGAGGTCGCACCCGTAAATGCTCAGCGGCGGAACTCGGACGCCGTTGAGATGATCGATCAGGTCGAGAATATCGGCCGGCGAAGCGGCCGCGTCGCCGTTTACGTTGGCGGGATGAGAAATATACTGAACGAAGCTCGGCCCGCCGGTGTATTTGATTTTCGTGACGGCACCGGCAGTGATCGGTCGGTTAAGAAATAGGCGATAGACGCCTCCCCCTAAATATGTGACGTTCTTGATCCCGTTGGGGCCGAGGAGCGGATCCTCCGCTGTTTCACAGAGAGTAAAACAATCTTCAGCGCCGCCGACTCGCGGCAAGATTCGGATCATGATGGGTTCGGGTGAAACGCCGGGACCGCCCTGAGAGCCGATTCCCTGTCGCGGCTGTGCGCTGTTCGGTGGATGCGGCTGGCGAGCGTCCAGCGTCCCGCCTGGAGGATCGGCATCGGTGATGATTGCGTCGGGGCAGGTTTCGCAGACATCGTCAACGCCATCGTTATCGTGATCGCCGAGGCACAACAGACCCGGTCCGGCCGGACGCCCTCCGCCACCGAGACACTGGGTTGATTGAACATTCTGGCAAGATCCATTGTTGATGCAGCAAGCATTGCGACAGGGATCGACGACGATCTGGTAAGAACCAACTGCTCCCGACGCTCCGGAGACGCGAAGGTAATAGGTCGAACCCTCGGTGACGTTCAGGTCGAGCTGGGAGCGCGTCGGCGGCGAACCGCAACCGTCGTCATTGCAGGCGATCTGGTTCCCGTCGCAGCCGTCGTACACGGCCAAGCTGGTATCGAATCCGCTGGCGCAAGTGCCGATCCGAACGCGCCCAGTGCAGTCCGCAGTCCAGCAATGCCAAACGTCCTTGGTGTCATTGAACGTACACGATGAAATGTCGGAGCCGGTGGCGCCCAACGTCGTCCCGCCATAAGGAACGCCGGTGAGGAGTCGCACGCAATCTCCGCATTCATTGTTGGGAGGCGTCGGGATCGGGCAGACGAAGCTGCTGCAATTGGTGCCCTCGTGCCAGACGCCATTCTGCTGCTGGCACTGGATTTGCGACAGGGTTCCCAAACAGACGGCTGCGTTGCTGCAACAGGCACCGGTCGGAACGACGGTGTTGCACCGGATTTTCATCACGCCGTTGCCCTGTGCGTGGAAATATCCGCCGACTCGAATCGTGTAACAGTTTCCCTGCTGCGCGGGCGTGGTGACAAGTGACCGAACGCCGCAGAAATCGTCGTTGCAGACGAGTGGAGGAGAAACCACCGGACATTGGCGACACCCCGCGTAGACAGCCACCTTGGTGTCAAAAGAGCTCTCGCAAAGGTCCACGGTCAATTGGCCGTTGCAGGTCGCGTTGTACCGATACCAGATGTCGGAGCCGATGTTGTCGAAGGAATTGAACCGGCACGCCTGCGGTTCCTCCGGGCCGTCGGTGGTCGCTCCGACGGTAGAAAAAGCAATGTTGCCGTCGGTCACTTCGATCTGGTCACGACAGCGGTCGTTTTGCACTGTTGCCGACTTGTCGAGAATGATCTCCACGCGCACGCCGTTGATTCCCGTGCCCGCGGCATTTGGAAGCGTGACATTGACGCGACCATCCCACGGACTGGTCATCAAAGGTGCGATGTTGGTGGGCCCGTGGACGGTTTGCTCGTCAACGAGAAACTGGATTGTGGCCGAAACGATCTGGTCGCCACCGGCCCAATCCAGCGGATCGTCGATTCCGATGGAAAAACAAGCGGCGGTCATCGGCGTGCCAAGGACTTCGATTCCCGAAGGAAACAGTGTCGTTCCCATGGGAGATCGCGTATTGATGCGCAGTAGGCGACGCGCGCCGACCTGAACGGTTTCCGATTCCACGACCGTGGGCACGACTCCGAAGACGTCGGTGCGCAGCGGTTCGGTGATGTTGTCGAAACGGACGATATCGTCAAGCGCGCCAGGTAACTGCGGATTGAAGAAGAAAAAACACGAAATCGGCTCCGGACCGTTTCCGTCCAAGTCCGCGCCAACAAGGTGGTGAACGCTGTAGGTGGTATCCTGCGGCGACGCGACGCTGCCGGCACCGGGCCAATACTCTTCACCCGATACATGAGCGAAATGACAATCGCCATTACATCCAGGTAGAAGGATTTCCTCGTCAAGGTAAACGATCGAGTCGGCTGTAGTTTGAATTGCCTCGTGCTGGGCCGGCGCGGCGGAGGTCATCAGCAGCGCGACAGCGCCGCCCCATGCGATCAATCCCGCGTGCCCATTGCGACAGTAACCAACGGCCGTTTGCCTGGTCATGAGATGCCCCCCTTGCTTTCCGGTGACGGCGTGAACCGCTCGTCATGTCCGAGTCGTCGTTTCCTGAAATGCACCGGTCGAACGCCCGCTCCAGCGCACGAACAGCCGCCCCCCCAAAAAAGGATTGATTCGCTTCGTCCTCTCCGCCATTCCCCCGAATGAGGCGGTCTGCGTGCGGTCAAGCCCCATAACCGCCAAGTCCGCACGCCGACGAAGTATGATACCAAGTTTGTCCGCGTAATCCAGCGGAATTGAGTCTGGTTTCTGGGCCGGATTCGTTTGCAACGGGCAGGAACCCACCTTTTTCATTGTTTTATCGGTCTCGACAGTGCCAAGTGGGAACGCAGATCAATTCACGCGATACGCGCCGGTTGAACCATGGAATCCGCGGCCTATCCTGCTTTCCGAGCCCGCGGCTCGCTAAGGCTGATTCTTTCCACGTTTCTACTTAGCCGAACCGAACGCAGTAGATCGGGGGCAGGTGAGTGGTCGCGCAAGTCCAATGGTCCCCTTGATCATCGGTGGTCCAAAGCGACCCGGTTGTGCTTCCGAAGGCGAGCCGATCGCCGGTGGCATCAATATCCAAAGCGTGACGGAAGGTGAGGTCGTAGGCGTGATCTTGAGGGAGGCCGTTACGCAGAACGTCAAATGTCCGTCCGCCGTCTCGTGTGCGCGTCACGACAACTCGGCCTTCAACGGGAAACCGTTTTTCGTCTTTGACGGCGGGGACGAGCCAGGCCGTATCGGGGTCGCGCGGATGCACCGCGACGGCGAAACCGAAAGTCGATGGCGGGACATTGAGCACTTCGGACCAGGACGTCGCGCCGTCCGTTGATCGAAAAACCCCGTTGTGATGCTGGACCCAGAACGTGTTCGGCTGCGCGAGGCATTGGACAAGGCAATGCGGGTCCTGGATGGTCGGATCACCTTTTTGCTCAGGCGGCATGTAGGCGGCCCACATTCCTTCCGCTCGACAAGCCCAATTCTTGCCGCCATCCTCGGTCAGCCAAACGCCACCGCAGGAGACGCCAACGGCGACACGGCGCGAATCGCGCGGATGAACACAGATCGAGTGAATGCCGGGCAAGTCCATTCCGCCGCCAAACCACTTCTTCCGTTCCGTGCGATCCCATAAGGGACGATTCAGCACCCAAGTCGAGCCGCGATCGTCGGATCGAAACAGACCGCCCGGAATCGTCCCGCACCAAAGCGAACCGGGTTCATCGGCGCCTCCGGTGCTCAGCCCCCAGATCAATTCGAGGGTCCAAGGAATGGGCGTGCCTCGCATGGGACAAAGATCGGGAGCGGCGCCATCGGGCGGCGCCGGATAGGTCGGCACCGCGCATTCCTCCCACTCTACTCCATTGGACGAGCGGTGCATTTTGGACCCGAAATGACCGTGACCGATGGCAGCGTACACTGAACCGTCGCGATGATCGGGCAACACCATTCCGACGTTGTCGCCGAGGAAAGCGACACGCGCCACTTGCCAGGGGGACGAACCGCCGGAACGCCGCTCGAGCGTGAAAAGTCCTTTGCGGGTGGCGACATAAATGCGATTATTCATGGATCAAGCTCCGCGGGCGATCATCCGCCGGACAAGGCCTGCATGACATAGACGTCAGCGCCCGCAGGGACGGCGTCCGACAGGCCGACTCGATCTGAGATGGGACGGCCGTTGATGAACACAACCATGTGTTTTCGCAATGCGCCACGGTCGTCCAGCACGTAGCCGCGCGCCTTTTCGTTTCGACAAAAGACGGAATCGAGAACTTCGCGGATCGTTCGTCCGATCACAGCGTCGGGGGGACAGGCCACGTGGCGCTGGATGTTTTCCGTAAAGGTCACGGTGACCATGTGGTCGAATCGCTCCGCAAAAAGCCCTTCATTGCGAAAAACGCTAACACCGCTCCAACCAAGCGTCAACGAATCACGGCCGCAGCGGGAATCACTTCAAACGTGGGGATTTCCATGCAAAGCCATCCAAAGAGTCCTGCCCTATTTCGGACATCGTGGACCGGAGGAAAAGGGATAGGGGAACCCGCGATAAGCGTCCAGAACGCCGGCAATATCCTGAAAGTCCACGATGTAGTTCGGCACGGCCGGGTGGAGATCGGCTCGCTCAGTGGAAACCGCATCGGGTTGATTCACAAATCGGTCGACGACGGCGGTCATATCGGCCATGTCGACTTTTCCATCGGGAGCCTCCGGGCTTCCGGACGATCCGACGACATCTCCCCAGACCGAAACAGTCGGGACCGTCAGAACCGCCGAAAAATAGCGATCATCCATCGCGGCTGCCCGTGGGATTAGGTCGGGTCGCGTATCCTGAGCGCAGGCAAGATCGATGGCGTCAATTCGGTAGATCGCGCCAGGTCGAACTTCGGGGCCGGAGATGACGACGCGTTGGTCGTCGGGCCAACTCGCTGAAAAGAACGAATTGCATTGCAGTCGGGCGTGCCGCCCCCCCGCCGGACCCTGGCCCCCCGGCCCTTGGGAACGCGGAGGTCCGACCCAGTAGACTGAATTGAATACAGCGCCGGCACCCGCCGGGGAATTCGCAACGCGGACACGATAGGCCACGGTTCGACTTGCAGATCGTGGCACAAAGGAGATGTAGCGATTGGTCGCCACGCTGATGGTCGTTGGCAACGGTTGATTGGCAATGCGACAGAATTGGCACTCGTCGGGGACATCGTCATGATCTTGGTCGCTGGTTGCCGTGGCATATTCGAGGGCCAGTCGAACCCAACTGCTTCCGCCGCACGCCGTGGGATTCACTGCGGACGTCGCGACGACATCAAAACGCACCTGGCCGTTTTCCACGGCAGCGTTGAAGCGCGCCATGGGGATGATCAGCTCGGTCACATCCGGCGTGCGCGGGCAATCGGACGCACCGTCGACGAAAACCTCGCCGATCAGATCGCCGTTGAGGGAGATGAACAGGCTCTCGTCGCGCAATTCGCCGAAAAGGTCCGCGATGGCCGACATTCTCAGGAAGACGTCGCCGGTTGCGGGGGGTAATGAGGAAAACGTGTGGCTTTGTGGCGAATTCACGCCGATGTTGCCAAGCATGGGCGAAATCACGACAAATTGGAGGTCGGCCTCGTCGCTGAGGCCGTTGCGGTTGCAATCGGGACAGTCATAAATCTCCACGTCGTCAACGTACCATCCACGGCGACCGGTGCAGCCGTCCTTTCCAAAATCGAAGCGAATCTCGATGAGGTCTCCGGGTTTGACATACGGTCTCAGGTTAATGACCGACGTGCCCCACCGTCCTCCGACGCCGTTCCATGCCTCCTGTCCTGCGAGCGGACTCGTGTTGTTGTAGCGGCCGGCGCGGAGCGCGGAATTGTATGGGTTGAATTGAAAATGAATGCCGCGGATGAGCCTCCACGAGCCGCCGTTGGCGCGAATGGAGACGTTGCCGCCATCGTATCCCAACTCGGTATCGAGATAATGAGTGAAACGCAGGAGCGGGAAATCCAACGTCGCGGGTAACTGGATCGGCGGGCTGATGAGCGAATGAAGCGCCGATTCGTCCACCTTGTCGCAATCGCCGAGGTCCGGGTCCGCACAAAACCATGCTCGACCCGGCCGGTCGTGCGGAAGGGGTTCCGAGGAAATCACCCAATCGTAAGGAGTCGGTGAATCAGTGTGAGCGGTGGTCCAACCACTCTGCGTTGATTCAAAGCCGTCCTGGAACAGGAGAACCCGCCGGCCACACTGGCGCGGCGTTCGCGGGTCGAGGACGGCGATCGTTCGTCCGCAGCGCCCGGGTGTGTTCATCTCTACGGCCTGGAGCGCAAGATCGACCTGAAGAGCGTCGTCCTCGGTGAACGGTTCGGCCATGGGCCGCCCGGTTCGCGGGTCGGCGACGAATCGACCGATGAGGTCCCTGGCCGATCGAGTTAATGCAAGATAGGCATCCTCAAAATCGGAAGCCGGCGTGAGATAGACGGTCAAAGCTCGATACCAAACGGCGCCGGCCTTGATCGGACCGATGCCGCGAACCGTGAACCCGTTGAACGTTTTTCCGTCCACAAGGATCGCGAAGGCGTGATTAGGAATGCCGCTTCCGCTGTGGACGCCGCCGTTGTCGCCGGGGCCGCAGGTCTGTAATTCACTGTTGGCGCGATCGGGATGTCCACGACAGGTTGGATCCCACATGTCGCGAATGGCACCGCCGAATGCAACGGAGTCTTCGGCCACGAGCCATCGAACACCGTCGGGATAGGTGGGACGCGGACTGCACTGCGTTCGCCTTATATTCGGAGCATCAGCGCCGCCGCCCGTGGGATGAACCGGCCAAGGGGGTCCGAAGGGATCAATGAATGCAGCGTTTCCGTTGAACAGGTCGACCAGTTCGCCGAACACATCGGAAAACGATTCGTTGAGTTGACCGGACTGGTTTTGATAGATCAAGTCGGCGGAAAAGGTTGTAACACCGTGGGCCAGCTCATGGGCCGTGATGTCGTCCGTCACGGTGAACTTACAGAAGGCCATTTGAAGAAGATGGTCGCTCCAAAATGCGTTGGGACACCCCGGGGCGCGAGAATTGACTGTGGCGATCATCGGCAAACCACGATCGTCAATGCCGTCGCGCCCGAATGCCCTTTGAAAATAATCGTAGGTGTCGCCGAAGTAATCGTAAGCGCGATTCACGTCGTCCTGCTCGGGATACGGGGGATCGCCTTCGGCTCGCGCCAATGTTCCCGGCAACTCCGACGTCGACATGCCGTCGTGGATCTGCCGATCGATCAGACGTTCAATCAGAGACCACCGATCGAGGATCTTTCCTGTCCGGGCGTGAACGAAAAACGCCTCACGTAGTCCGGCGGCGGCATCGGAAATCACGATGTGGTAAGCGAGCGTCGCACCGATCGATGGATCGCCGTACCAGCCGGGGTCGACAACGACCAATTCCTGCTTTTCGACTACCGGCTGACCAGATTCAACTTCCGCCGAGACGAGCATAACAGCGGCATCGGATGGAAGCGAAGGTCGAACGTCCAACTGAGCATCGATGGGATTAAAATCGCCGTTGGCTGCCACGACGCGGCCGGCAGAATCCTGATGAACCCTGATTACACCGGAAAAAACCGGAACGCCGCGATGGACCTGGCAAAACGTCGAGTGGCTTTCATTCCATTCGTCGCGGCGAACGTGATCGATCAAAAGTTGCGCCTGGGGATCGGTCACACCGAAAAGGCCGCCGTGCAACCGCAAGAACTCATCCGGTGTGGAAATCGCACGAGCGACTCCGCCAGCGTCTCGTGTGATGGGTCCGCCGTCATCGGCCGCGACAAACGACGCGAGTCCGGTAACGCCTGATCGTTCCACCCGCAGTTTGCAGTCTGGCGGCTGCGCCCTAGCAATCTGAATCAGTAAACCGATCGCGAAGACTTCCAGTAGGCAGTTTCTCAAGGTGAAAGCGAGCCTCAACATCGGCCAACCGCCCTGGCGTAGTTTGCCCCGCATGTTTCCCCCGAGAACGGCGGTAACGGCCTAATTCGCCAGGAAAGAGCCCATTCCCGAATCGCCCTTCCCAAGTCCGCGCGAACTGAAGTTCGCGGCCCGCCCCGGCTCTTGAGACAAGCCGCAAGGGCCGCGGTACAAAAAGCTTATCAGACGACATGCTGAAAAGTCAACGAAAACCAGGCTTTTCGTTTATTCGGGAGCCCGGGTTACAAAGCATCACGAATAGGCCCCCGACTTCACAACAACAGCGGGGCATTGCAGTAGACGACAATGGATCATCTGGCTGCACAGCCGGTTCGCGAATGCGATCATGGGTAACAAACTGGTCACGGAAAGAAAGACAGTTGCTGATTATCCGTCGCGGACGTAGATTGTATAGAGATGAAGTTGCGATTGGCTTTTATCACTGTTCTTGTGCTGGGGTCATCCATTCCCCCGGCGGCCATCGGAACGCCGAAACCGACGCGAAACTCGCGCAAAGTGCAATGTCATTGCGGGTGTGGCGAAACGTGTCGGTGTTGTTGCCGGAGCAGCGTTCCCAAGACTTCCGATGAATCCGACGAAGCAGCACTTCTCTGTCGATGCCCACTGCAAACGACACCGCTCGTTCGAACAGTTTGGCCCGACCATCTGGAAATCCGACAAGTGTTCATTGGTGCGTGCTATGCAACTTTGGACCACGCGGCTGAGGTGATGGTAACAGGTTCGGTGTTGCCGCGTTCGCACAGCCCGCCCGATCATCTTTCGTACCTGCAAACGTTTGTCCTTCTCATTTGATCGCTACTCATTCGATTGATTCGGACGTGCGGCATGCGCGCACGCGGGCCGGCTTCGATGGACCGTGTCCACAGAACTCCATCGAGCACCGAGCGTAGCGAACCGACCATTCCAATCGATCGCATTCAATTCCGCACGACAACTTGAATGACGTGTACGTGTTGCGTCCGTACTGGCTTCGCGACGCGAATTACATTGCAAAGATTGGCAAGGCCATGGAACGGTTCCGTGGCCGAATGAGCAACCTCTGAAAGGAGAAACACGATGACGATGTGCACAAAGATTATTTGCGGATTGGGATTATTCTCGGCGACCATGGTGATGGCCTCGGAGCCGACCGGCGCCGGCAAGAGCGAAATGCCGAAGTGCCCGGTGATGGGCGAGCCGATCAACCTCGCGGTCAGCGTTGCGACCGACGACGGTCCCGTCTTTTTTTGCTGCAAAGGATGCGACAAGAAATACACGGCCGAACCCGCCAAGTTCGCGGAGGCCGTCGCGGCGCAAAGAAAGTTTCTCGCGGAAAAGCCGAGGATTCAGGTCAAGTGCCCAGTGACCGGCAATCCGGTCGATCCGAACGTGGTCAGCGACAAGAGTGGAACGCGGGTCGCGTTTTGCTGCAAGGGGTGCGTGGAGAAATACGACACCGATCCCGCCAAGTACAAAGTCGCCCTGGCGAATAGCTACTCCTATCAAACGCAGTGCCCGGTCACGGGAGAAACGATTGATCCGAATTCGTCCGTGACCCTTCCCGATGGCGAGATGATCTATACATGCTGCAAGGGCTGCACGAAGAAGCTGATCAAGGATGCGGAGAAGTACGCGGCCGAATTGAAGAAACTAGGATTCAGCTTTCGCCCCGACAAGATTGCCAAGGCGGTCGAAACCGTAGCCAAAGCTGTGCCTCAAGAACACCAAGGCCATGACCACGATCATGACCATGGTCACGAAGGGCACGATCACGACTAAGTAGCAACGCAGAATGACGTACCCGATCGGCGCCGGCCGAACCACGAACTCAGTGGATTCTCCTGCGTTCCGGGGCCGCGCGGGCTGAAGAAACTATGAGCGTGTTCTCCGGTGTGGGATACTTG
>CAZAMB010000005.1:0-245249 GCA_964486335.1 uncultured Phycisphaera sp.
ACCCGACCATGCCTGATCGCCGCGTGCAAGGCCGGATTGTCCGCGACTCGCAGATCGTCCCGAAACCAGACAATCGCTACGTTAGAGTTCATGTTCGCGCCCTTGGCTTAACGGTCGATGGTCCTCCCAAGCTCGACGACTGCGGGCTCTTTGGGCTTGGCTTCAACTTCTTCGTTACGCAGCGCTGCCATGTGGCGGCTCACGAAGCAAAAATCTTCTCCAGAACCGCCTGCCGATACTCGAAGATACGAACCAAGTCGCGCTTTACGAATAGTTCATGGACAAGCCGTCCGCCTGGGCAGGCATACTCAACTTCGTCAATCACGCGCGTGCAGGTACCCAGACCCTCAAAGCGGTGTAAGTGATGCCAACGGCGATAGGGTCCCCGAATCTGCACGTCGACGAAACGCGTGGGCGGGTCCCAAACCGTGATTTCGCTGGTCCAGCGAATCGGGAATCCATGGACCCTCAGCGAGTAATCGATTCGAGTTCCGACCCTCATCTGGATCGGTCCAGGCGTCAGTACGCGAAACCGTAAGAACGCGGGTGTAATCGCGTCGAGATTTCGGGCGTCAGCGAAGAACGGAAACACCTGGGCAGGAGGCGCAGAAAGCTCGACTTCGCTGTGCAGCGTAAACAAGCCGCGATGCTGATTGGGGAGACGTTCCTGCGTGATTGCAATCAAGACTGTTTCCCGTGCGTGTCTAAGTTCCGCTACCGCCTGTAGCCGGATGCTGTACCTATGATGCCTATTCTGACTGCAGCACGAACTCCAGGTTTTCTGGATCAAAGCCCTTCTCGGGAAGGCGACTCAGAATGTCTTGGTACAGGCTATCGTCGAGAACAGGTTCGCGGCTGAGGATCCAAAGGAACTTGCGGCTCGGGTCGCCCACGACGGCGTAATCATAATCATTTCCGAGCTCGAGAATCCAATAATCACCTTCAAATGGCCCGAAGAAAGTGACCGCGAGCTTGGCGTTCGTCTCTTCGTCAACAACGCGGGCAGTTCCTTGAATGGTCCGAACGTGGCCGTCGAGGTTTCCCTCGAAGCACGTGTTGAGGACGTTGATTCGTCCGTCCTGGCGCAAAGAGTAGTCGGCCGTTACACCGACGCATCCGCGTTCGAACGAATTCGGATACCGCGCGATCTCGTACCAGCGCCCAGTGTAACTTCCAAGATCTACTTTTTCGACCACAGCCAACGGCGAATTGAGAGCATTGCAACCACCTGCAATCGGAATCGCCGCCATCGCGGCCATCATCAACACAAGCCGATGGCTGCATCGATTTCGAAGTCCGTGGGCCGTAGACGTAGGGGTATAGCTGATTAACCGCATAGATTTATCTCCTGCAATGTATTTTCCCGTGTAATTTATTCTGTCACCTTAGAGTTGGAGGACCGCCAATCAAAAAGCGTGACGCCGCCAAGATCACGCACCAGTATCTCGTTATTACTGACCGCCACATGCGCCCAGCATTCCTTGTCCGAGACCTCCTTTCGATCGAGCAAGCGAAACTCGTCTGGAACGGCTTCAATTAGCAATAATTCGCCGCGTTCATCGAGCGCGAGGATCCGATTCTTCTGTACTGCCATGCTCCAGTACTTGCCGAACGGTTTGGATCGCCAGGTCTCTTTTCCCGAGCGAAGGTCGATACAGCAAAGGCGACCGTTACCCAGATGCAGATAGGCATGATCGCCGATGACCACGGGTGAGGACATGTAACCCTGGGCTGAGTTGTTCCACGCCTCATTCACCGCAAAAGCCCCATCCTGATTGGCCACGCGGTAGAAAAAGGTGCGATTCTTGTGTGTGCTTGTAAAGATGCCATCTCCATACACGGTGGGTGTCAAGATGTTCATCCCTCGGTAGGACGGCACTGTTTGTCGCCAAAGGACCCGTCCATCATCGAGGTGTACACCCATGAGTTCCTCGCGCATCTGAGCCAACACCTGGTCCATGCCGCCCAACTTTGCAAGCACTGGCGATGAGAAGGCGCTATCCATTCCTCCGTCGCCTTCGGCGGTTTTCCAGATTAGCTCGCCAGTCTTCTTGTTTAGTTTGACGAAAGCGCCTCCGGCTTGTACGTAAACAAATTCGCCAGCAACCAAGGGAGAAGATACGAATCCAAACGACGGGACTGAAGCGCCCAGTCGCTCAGGGAAATCGAATCGCCAACGCTCCGCACCCGTTGCGACATCCAAAGAAACAAGGACGTCGCGCATGCCGCCCACGAAGAGCGATTTCCCATCGCACGCCGGCGTGGATCGAATCCAATCGCCGTTGGCCTTCGCAAAGAACGGCACGCTCAGTGCCCCGCTCCACGATGCCCGCCACAGTTCGGCGCCCGTATTGCGGTCCAACGCCCGAACGATTTCCTTCTCGTTGTTTTCGGTTTCTGTCACGAAAACGTGATCGCCCCAAATAAGGGGTCCGGAGTAGCTCGGACCGAGTTCCACACGCCAGCGCTTGCTCAGCGTATTTAGGGAACTCGGCCATGCGGGACCGCCAGAAATCTTGGCGTCGCGCGTCGGTCCTCGCCACTGCGGCCAGTCGCCCTTCGTTGGATCAGCGGAAGCGGGGATTGCGACCGTTATCCAGAGAAACGCACTTAACAGCATATTGTTCCTGTGCCCGCAATGCATGCGTCGACTCCTTGAAGTGGTCGTCCGACCGCCCTACACCTGAATACAGGGCGCACCCATCTAATCAAGAACAGGTGCGCCCCGGATTTTCCTTCAGATCGCTGTTAGCCTGTTACTTTGGCATTAGCACCGTATCGATGACGTGAATCACGCCGTTCGACGCTTCGATATCCGTCTTTACCACTCTTGCGTCATTCACTTTGACGCCGTCCTTGGCATCGATGGTGACCATCTGACCATTGACCGTCTTGGCGTCTTTCAGTTTGACGACATCCGCCGCCATCACCTTGCCTGATACGACATGATAGGTGAGTACCGCCTTAAGCTTGGCCTTGTCCTTCAGAAGGCCGTCCAGCGCGCCTGCCGGCAGCTTGGCGAAGGCTTCGTCCGTAGGCGCAAACACCGTAAACGGACCAGATCCATTGAGTGTGTCCACCAGTTCCGCGGCCTCAATGGCCTTCACGAGTGTCTTGAACTGACCGGCCGCAACGGCCGTCTCGACGATCGTCTTCGGCTTTTCCTTGCCCTTGTCGTCACCCGCGAAGCTCACTGCCCCAAAGCCCACGATTCCACCCAGTACTAATACCATCGATAGTTTGCGAATCATTACAGTCCAACCCTTTCCAAAAAAAGTTTCCAATCTACTACTCGTTATCCACTGTGATCAGCGCATCCAGCGCCGGTGTTCCGTTAAGCAATCCAATCGCATATACCGTGTAGACCGTTCCGGCCTCCAGGGTTACGTCTTCAAGAGTGATGACTATGGCCGTTCCGGCCTCATCGCGTACTTGCAGATCGAGAGTTCCCGCCGGCGCCTCGATGTAGTCGCCGACCTCCTTAAAGGCCACGTTGTCGAAAAGCGTAGTACCATCCGTCAGTGTAATGTCGACGGTTGGAGCGTCGGGGGAGGCATGAACGAATCGCACCTTGGCCGTTCCCGCCGACGGGGCGGAGTTGTCATCTTCGAGGACCAGCGGCTCGATCGAATCCAGCGTGTTTACAGCAACGACGGTGGTCTCCGTATCCGCTGGCAAAGGGAGTGCGGCGTTGATCACGCCACCACCACCGCAACCGCTTCCCGCCGCAACCACGCGAATCTGGTATGTCCCCTCTTCGACGGTTGCGTAGTCCGTAGCACTGGGAAATGCAACATCACTAAACGCGGCCGTGCCGTTAACACAAATGTCCACGGCCGGTGCATCGGGGCTGGCGTGGACAACGCGAATCCTTGCCGTCTCGGGTGCAGGTTCTTGCATCCGAGAACAACCGACGATTGGTGCGACGGCCAACGCCGCGCACAAGGTAAATCCGGTTCTCATTACTCTAGTTCTCCTTTCAAAGAATCCTTAGCTTTTTCAACAACCGTTCCGTTTGCCTATGAGTTCCATCGCTTCAGCTCGCGCCGCAGGATTCGTCTTGAAATGGCCTCGTACCGCCGAGGTCACCATGACGCTGTTGGGTTTGTTAACCCCTCGGATTTTCATGCAGAAATGCTCCGACTCGATGACAACCAAGGCTCCGCGCGCGTTAAGGTGCGTCATCAGGGCGTCGGCGATTTGCGCGGTGAGTCTTTCCTGCACCTGCGGCCGACGGGCGTAGGCATCCACGGTTCGCGCAAGCTTGGAAAGGCCAACGACGCAATCCGAAGGCAGGTAGGCGACATGCGCCCGCCCGATAAATGGGAGAAGATGGTGCTCGCAGACGGAGGCGAAGTCGATGTCGCGAAGCAGGACAATCTCATTGCATAGCTCCGGAAATGTACGACTCAGGTGCTTGGCCGGGTCGTCGTTGAGCCCGGCGAACAACTCACCATACATCTTCGCGACTCGCCGTGGCGTGTCGGACAGGCCCGGTTCCGACACGTCCTGCCCCAAGGCCATCAGGAGATCCCGGACCGCCCGTTCGATTGCCAGGTTGTCGATCCTGGAGTTCAGTTCAAGGTCGGGGGGCCTTTTCGAGCGGATTGAGGTTGTCCGTTCTTCCGTAAGAATCATCTGTTTGCTACTCCTACGCCCTGAGCTCCCCCAAGGGTGACTCGGCAGCGGGGTTCACGACGACCAATGGCCGACAGGCCTTGGGTCTCACAAGCCGATTCGCTGGAGTCAGCCGATTGGATTCAAAAAATGTTGGTGGAGTTGTCGACGATTGTTAGATCACGTGGCATGGCAACCTCAACGTGACCGAAAAGGGGAGATCCCAGTCGCGAAACGGGCTTCTCCTCTATCGGGAGGCGACCCGCGGGGCCTCAAAGCGATTCAAACCAGCTCCAGGGATCGCTCCCGCACGATGGGATAAAGCTCCGTCATCATTTTGGGGAAAACTGCGGCAGTTTATCCGCTGGATCCCCCGACAAGCCTGTTGCCCGCGGCAACAGCCTCCATCGCAGACAAAGCGCATCCATCCGCACCCAGCTCGCGCCAAATCTCATGAACCACTCTAAACGGTGGACCGCCGACAAGTACCTTCGTCGCGGCGGTTGCGCTCGTAGCCCGAATCGTTTCGATCAACTCGCCCGCATCGCGCAGGGTCAACGCCGTGCTAACGGAGAGCGCCAACAAGTCGAACCGCCGGCGCTCGAGAAGTTCCACGACGTCGGCAATCGGAGTGTTCGCCCCCAGGAAGGTCACGTGCCAGCCATCGATTTCAAAGAGGTCGGCCACCATTTGCAAGCCAATCTCGTGCAGATCGCCAGGTGTTGACGTTGCGACTACGTTCCGCCCTTTGCCAGGCAGCCGCTGAAAGTGCGGGCGCAGTTGGCTCATCACGGATTGGGTGGTCGCGCTGCCGAAGTGTTCGTCAGCGACGCTGATTTCGCCGCGATGCCACATCCACCCGAGGCGATGTTGCGCCGGCGCGAGGATCTGTTCGTAGATTGCTGCAACCGGAGCGCCAAATTGGTGTGCGGCAACGATGATCGACTCGGCCGCTGCCCGATTGCCCTCCAGAATCGCCTCAAGATACTCGAGGATCCGCGTTCTCATTCCTGACGCAGCCGCCGTTTCTGCCTCGAAATCGCCCATCGGGCTCTCCACAGACCTAATGGCGTCCGCGACGAATTCGACGGTCCCTCGAGCGACTGGCGGCGGCAGTTCTGCGGCCAAAACGCCCTTGAAGCAGTTCAGATTCTGCAGAAAATCAGTTGGATCGACACCTCGTGCCTTGAACGACTCGAAGTGCCAACGAATGGAGTGCGCAAACAAGGCGCTGCTTCGGACGGCCACCGCCTGCGCCAACAAATGCACCTGCGAAAGGGCGTGACCAACCCAATCGGCGCGCCAGTTCGGGCCGTACCGATCCAGCAGGTGCGGCGCTATTTGGGCGTGCTGTTCCACGGTCCAATTAGCGATGGCCTTGGCTGTGGAGTCGATGATCAAGCTGGCTTGTTTTGCTTCTGCGTTCATGGCCTTTCAACCTTCCAGCGGGCAGACTTGGGCAATCGTATTATCCATAAACCTCCCCGATGTTCTCATTTGAACTCCTCCCCTCCCGCCGCTACGCGACGGTCCACGGATTCCATGTAACGGCCTGCGCCGATCAAGATCCGATCCCGAACGGCACGAGGTAGCGGTTCAGCGGCCTGCGGTGCGAGCGCGAGTTCAATCGCAGCAGCCGCCCGCTCGAATTCCAGGTATTCGCTGCAGCCATCGGGATACGACCGCAGCAGCTCTGCGTCCTCAGCCGGGCAAAGCCCTTCCGTTACACGGTCGGCAAGCAGCTCCAGCAAGCGTCCCTCGAGAAAGCGACTCATGCTTTTGCCTCCATGCCGCCGGCACAGTTCTCGGCGCCCAGTTCCTCGCGAATCCTCGCCAAGCCGCGCCGAACGTGTGTCTTGACCGTGCCGAGCGGAAGCCCAAGACGGTCGGCGATAAGCTGGTGCGGCCAGCCGTGGCACACCGCCAGTTTCAACACCATCCGTTGTTCGGGCTTGAGCTGTTCGAGAACCTCGGCAGCGCGAGCGGCTTCGTCTCGCAACTCTGTTGGATTCGGCGCTTCCACGGCTGCGATAGGCAGATCGTCGATAAGCACCGCCTCGCCTTCGTGTCGTCGACGGTCCCGGCGGCTGCGATCGATCAGGCGGCGCCTGGCCACCATGGCCACGAAAGTCGTCTCCGAGGCAATCGTGGGGTCGAAGGCGGACGCCTTCTTCCAGAGCTCGATAAAGACTTCTTGAACAGCGTCTTCGGCTTCACGAGCACGAACCAGGCGGCGAGCGAGAGACCACACCAAGGCTCCAAACTGGTCCACACACTTGGCGACGGCCGACGTATCGCCGGCTGCCGCACGCTGAAGCAACGACTCGCTCACGCGGTAACCTCGAGGCCGAGTTCGAACGCTCTCAACGAGGTTCCAACTTTATGGAAGTTGCGCCCTAAGGGCGCCCCTTGCGTCATCATGGAAGCTCAGCATGGCCGAATCTCGTCGGCGCCGCAACACCGAAACCGATTGCAGGGCCCGACGCTCGCATCGGAGTGTCACGCGCATGCAACTTCCTCCGTTAAGTTCGCCGGGTATGGTTCCTCGGATTCAAAATCCCGTCTGGGGACTCGACATTCCGCTTCGGGCTTCCAGTGCGGATTTGCCCCGATAACTGCGAGATGATCGCGTTTGAATCCAGCGGCCGGTTTCCTGCGAATTGACGGGTGACGAGCCTTTGGGTTCGGCTTGATCAACCTGACCTCGAATAAAGCCATGATCTCAAGCAGCGCAATCCAGCCGCGATCTAGTTTCGGAACGTTTGGGCACACACGCACACGCACGGCAGTCCGGCGACTCAGCAGCTCGCTGCGGCGGATTGTTGAGCAAGCTAGGCTGCTAGCCGACGTCGGCGCTATCCAAGGGAAATCGTGGTCTCTTGCCGAGGTCTGCGAACACCTGGCGTTGGCCTTCGAATCCACCGTTCGTGGCTCCGGGAATGAAGCGCCGCCGCAACGGTGGCGGGCGCTCACTCGCTTCGAGCGCACGAAGCGGTGGTATATCAAGCGTTTCATGTTGACGACGGGATGGTTCCCGAGCGGAGTCTCGGCCCCAGAATCAGTGGCGCCTTCAGGGTCGCTCTCCCTTCCAGAGGCACTCGATCGCCTTCAGAACGCAGCCGAAGAATTCGAACGAAAATGTTCGTCGCCCGGCGCCACCTGGGGCTACCACAGCCTGCTGGGCAAGATGAACGGTCGCACATGGCGTCGATTTCATACGATTCACGCTGTCCATCATTTTTCCTTTTTCGCCCCAGGTCGTGGCCACTGGATCGCCATCAAGGGAGGCTAACACAGGTTTTCACACCCTCTCAGCCAGAAAATCTGCTTCCGACCGCAAGGAACACCAACACGAAAGAGTAAAATCATCTGGCGTTGAATCCGTTCACCCGCGGCCAGCGAATAGATGGATGTAATCGGAAGATTCAGAAACCAGAAACTCGAAAGGAAAGCAAGATGACGACATCCACAACGACTAGCACAAAGACCGGGACAGCCGCAGCGAAGAACCTGGTCGAAACGGCTATGGGGGCAGGGAGCTTCAACACCTTGGTCACTGCGGTCAAGGCCGCCGGCCTTGTGGGAACGCTCACGTCGCCGGGTCCCTACACGGTTTTTGCTCCAACCGATGAAGCCTTCGGGAAGCTGCCCAAGGGAACTGTCGAAGCGTTGCTGAAAGACATCCCCAAGCTCAAATCCATCCTCACCTACCACGTGGTCGCCGGAAAGGTCATGGCTGCTGACCTGGTCAAGCTCCGCTCCGCCAAGACGGTGCAAGGTACGGCTCTTTCCGTCGACACTTCGAAGGGAGTCAAGATCGGCGAAGCCAACGTTCTCACGACGGACATCAAGACGTCAAACGGGGTGATTCACGTGATTGATACAGTATTGATCCCCGCGTAATTACAAAGAAGAAAAACCAAACTTTCATAGGAAAGGACAGGACAATGAAAACGATGGATGTGATCGCGGCCGTGTTGGTGGTGGTTGGAGCCCTGAACTGGGGACTGGTTGGAATGTTCCAGTTTGATCTGGTGGCCACTCTGTTCGGCAATGCCTCGGGGATGAGCAGGCTGGTCTATTCTCTGGTGGGTCTTGCCGGCGCCTTCCAGGCCATGCAGTGGAAAGGTATCCAGCGCCGCTGGTCCATGACCCCGGCGATGATGCGAGCGTAAGGGGGACGGCGAGGGGGATCGCCACCCGAATGGGTCCCGTCGGCTTCTTGCTGGCGGGACCCTTCTCACACGACCGCAATGACGTTGGCGCCGGCAATGTGCGGATGAACGCGAGGCGCTACCTACTTCAAGTTGGGTACGCCTCTAGGGTGACTCGCTGAAAAGGTTTTGGAAAAATCATGAAGCTAGCTGTTATATCGGGAGGAGTGCTGTTGGCCGTCGTCACACTTGGGACTATCGGGTTCTTCGTGGCGGGTTGTAGTTTGCATCGACCTGCGCCACAGGCGGGGACGACCGCCGCCGGGCAACATGCTGCGGCTGTGGTTTCATCGGATCGTCCGTCGGCACCGAAGCCAGACGATCCAGCGGACACGCGCGTGGGTGGAGATGCCGAGGTGATCACCGAGTTCGTGGATGGCGAATTTCGCAGCGGTGGTTGCCGAATTCCAACGCCATTGCCAGATGGATACCCGGTTCCGACACCCCCCGGGGCGATTGAGCTGAAGCGATATCCACTTGTCCGTCGCGCGGAGATTGGCGGAACGATGACGCCCGACTGGGGAATGAACTTCGCGTTCTTCCCGTTGTTCAACCATATCAAGCGACGGGACATTGCCATGACCTCTCCCGTGGAACTCAACTATGCAGGGCTTGAGCCCTCGACGAGTAAGGGTCCCGAATCATGGACTATGTCGTTCCTGTATCGCAGTGTGGACCTTGCCCCTGCGGGCATCGATCCGAAAGACGCGCGTGTTCTCATCGAAGACATCCCGCCGGTGGTTGTCGTGGCCATGGGAATGCGAGGAGACTATAAGCTAAATCGCGTGAAGAAAGGCGTTTCCAAGTTACGCGGCTGGCTGTCGCAACAGTCGGAATGGGAGGAGGCCGGCGAGCCCCGCGCCCTGTTCTACAACGGACCGGAGGTCCGTTCACGCGATAAGTGGTTGGAAGTGCAACTCCCGGTGCGCCGACGATAATAGGCCGAGCAGACGGTCAAACGGTGTGTCTCGTCCCTTGAGTGTACAACCGGCGAAAGCCAAGAAGGGAAGAGCTTTTTATGATAACTCGAGTCTGGAACATATTGGCGCGAGGCAGGAGATCTCGAATGTTGACTTCAACCTCTCCCATCGTGACCCTCGCCGCTGTAGCCGCAAGTTGTCTACTACTCTGTGGTTGCTCGAGTCCGCAGCCCTGGCCGGAAAGCCCGCTGTATGAAACACCCACCAATGATCCGAACTGGGTCGAGCCCACCAACAAGGTAGAGGCCATGGCGGCGATGTCGGGACACTATGCCCACTACGACATCGTCGCCTACGAAGGCGAGACGGCCAATGGCCCCTTGTCCACGTTCATTGTCTCGTACGGCTACACGGACCTGGTCATCGAAGAGGGAGAGCTTGTCGCGTACGACCGCTTCTGCCGTGCTGAGTATATCGCGAATCAGCCCTTCGACACGAACTTCTCGGATGCGGCCACACAGGCGATTCAGCCCCCTGGTGCAGTCGTCGACGTGTACAAAGAGGATGGGGTCTGGAAGCTATGGCGTCCTGCGACCCCGACGCTGAACGGTATCGACGGCGACCCGAACGTGCCTCTTTCCATGGACCGCAACGATCCCTTGATCAGCGACGACGACAACGATGGAAAGCCCGGTGTGACTGTGGTTGTGGTACTGTTCGGCGTCATTCGTGGCGAAATCTACATTGCTCGGCGTGAGATATTCGCAAACGAAATGACGCTCTACTCCGATGGTAGTTTGCGGGGCAACGTCATCGACGACTCGGAGCAGCTCGTGATTGGGGCATCGCTCGCGATTCTGGACACGCCCAACAACCCGCCCCAGCGGCGAGATCCCGGCCTGAATCCGATTATCCTGATACCGGTCTCAGGTGACATCGACACCTGCGAAGAGCTCATGTCGATTCGAGATTCACTGTTTCCCCCCGAGCCTGAATTCTGAGGCTGCATAAGTGACGGTATCGTATTCCTCTCCTGGAGTGTCCGCAGCGGGAAAGTTAGAAGGAGCAAATGAACCATGCACCGCTCTCTCTTGATTGGAATTTTTTTGGTAGCCACCGGTTCGAGTTCAGCGGTTCTCGCACATCAGCCCATTATCAGCGACGGCACCGCGGTTACCGCGGAGGAGGCGATACTCCTGGACGACTTCCAGATTTCGAGAGTCGTCTATCACGAGGTGACCCAGGAGGCCCCGCATATCTGGCTGACGTTTGAGGTTGTAGAGCCGCAAGTGCTGGACCTTTCACTTGGGGTTCCGAAGGTCGATCGGCTCGAGGACTTCCGTCCTGCCTATGCGATTTTCGGGCCGGGGCTTCCCGCCTTCTCGGGACCGATTGACGCACCGCAGGGATTGGGCGGATTGTTCTTTTCCACCGACGAGGTGACGGAGCCCGAGGTGTTCGACGAACCGTTTTCATGCACTTCTTCCTGGCTTCTTGACGAGCGACAGGTCGACCTGCCCGCCGCGGGGCGTTATTACATCGTTGCATTTGCACCGCAGGGGGATCTCGGGAAGCTTTGGATCGCAACTGGAATCGAAGAGGTTTTTCCCCTCACGGAGATCTCCGCGTTGATGCGAACGACCCGCGAGGTGCGCGCCTTTCATGAAGTGCCTCGATGCCGGTTCCTTGCCTGTATGCTGCAGCGAAGGGATCGTCGTGACTAACCCCACTGAAAACCCTTTGAAGCAACGGAGTGATCGATGTTCTGGATGTATGTCGGCTTCGTGGCCCTGGTTCTGGTGCTCCTTGCTCTCGACCTTGGCGTGTTCCATCGCAAGGCTCACGTCGTCACGATGAAGGAAGCGCTGGGTTGGTCCGCGTTCTGGATCGTCCTGGGTCTGGCGTTCGCGGTGTTCATCTACTTCGGCTACGAGAACCATTGGCTCGGCCTTGGACTTACGCGAGACATGATGTCGGCCCCGCGGGACGTCGCCGGCGTGGGCACCGTCTACAACGACGGCGGTTCGGCCGTGGTGAAGTACATCACCGGCTATCTCGTCGAGAAGTCCCTGGCGGTGGACAACATCTTCGTCATTGCTATGATCTTCGCCTTCTTCGCGGTGCCCGCGATGTACCAGCACCGTGTTCTGTTCTGGGGCATCGTCGGCGCTCTGCTGATGCGCGGGGCCATGATTGCGGTCGGCGCTCAGTTGATTCAGCGATTCACCTGGATCATCTACCTGTTTGGCGCATTCCTGATCCTCACCGGCGTCAAGATGCTCGCCTTCAAGGCCGGCAACACCGACCCGAACAAGAACGTAGTCGTCCGGCTGACCCGGCGGCTGATCCCGATTTCGGAGCGCTTCCACGGCCAGCACTTCTTCGTTCGGGCCGGGTCGGCCGCGGGCCGCGAGCCAGCTTTGCCAGGAGGCGCGCTGGAAGCCGATCTCGTGGTTGAGGCCGCGCGACCCGGAGCGCTGCTGGCCACGCCGCTTCTCCTGGCTTTGGTCATGGTGGAGTTCACGGACTTGATCTTCGCCGTCGACTCCATTCCGGCGATATTTGCTATCACCGCCGACCCATTCTTGGTGTTCACCAGCAACGTGTTTGCCATCCTGGGCCTGCGGAGCCTGTACTTCGCGCTGGCGGGGATGATAGACAAGTTCCAGTACTTGAAGGTTTCTCTCGCGTTGGTGCTGATGATTGTGGGTGTAAAAATGATGACGCACGGTTGGCTGAAGGAGATGCTGGGGCCGCACTTCAACTTCTATCTCTTGGCCGTGGTTCTTGGTGTTCTGCTGATGGGCGTCCTAGCCTCGCTTTTCAATCGCACTCGATCTCAGCCCTCGGGTTGAGGGCAATGAAGCGCTAACCGGATGCGGGCATCGTGACCACGCCGAGTCGGTTTCGAGTGTTTGGAGCGGTTTCGGATCCGCCAATGACGGAATCAGAGACAAAGCAAACGATACAAGTCAACCCGGCCGAAGGCGGCTCGAAACCCCTGGTCCTGCTAACCGGCGCAACCGGCTACATCGGCGGTCGGCTGGTTCCGCACCTGCTCGAAGCCGGTTACCCAGTGCGTTGCCTGGTTCGCTCGCCGCGTAAACTGAGCAGTCGACCTTGGGCGAATCACGCCGCATTGCAGATTGTGGACGGGTCTGCGGAGAACGAAGACGAACTCGTTCAAGCGATGCGAGGATGCGCCGCCGCCTATTACCTCATTCACTCGATGATGGCCGTGGGCCCAGCATACCGCGCCCACGACCGCAGCCTCGCGGAAATCTTCGCGCGAGCCGCCGAGCATGCGGGTGTGAAACGCATCATCTACCTCGGGGGTTTGGGAGAGGCCGGGGCGGGACTGAGCGAGCATCTGACCTCGCGGCGCGAGGTGGAGGCCGCTCTGGCTTCGACGTCCGTCCCGGTCACCGTACTGCGCGCGGCGATGATCATCGGCTCAGGCTCATCGTCGTTCGAGATTCTCCGATATCTCGTGGAACGCCTTCCGATCATGGTCACGCCGCGCTGGGTCAAGACTCAGTCCCAGCCGATCGCCATCCGCAACGCGTTGCATTACCTCGTCGCCTGCCTGGAAACCCGGGAAACCACCGGAAGGACGCTGGATATTGGCGGCGCGGATATTCTGACCTACCGCGAGATCATGCAAGTCATGGCAGAGGCGCTGGGGCTGCGCCGGCGGATCATCATTCCGGTGCCCGTTTTGACGCCGCGTCTGAGCTCACTGTGGATTCATCTGGTGACTCCAATCAGCCATCGCATCGCCCGCCCCTTGACAGAAGGACTGCGCAACCGTGTTGTGTGCCGCGATAACGAAGCCTCGCGGTTGATACCGCAGCATCTGCTCACCGTGCGCGAGTCGATTGACGCAGCACTGGGCAAGTTTACGGCTGCCCAGGTTGAAACGACATGGGCCGATGCCGGATCGGTTCCCGGCGATCCGGATTGGGCGGGCGGAAAACTGTTCGTGGATTGCCGTTCGGTCGAAGTTGCGGCGCGCGTGGAGCAAGTCTTTAGCACGATCTGGCGCATCGGCGGAAACAACGGGTATTACGGGGCGGATTGGCTGTGGCGTTTGCGCGGCATGCTCGATCGGCTCGTCGGCGGGCCGGGGCTGCGCCGCGGCCGGCGCGATCCCGAGAAGCTCGCGTACGGCGAGACGCTTGATTTCTGGCGCGTCACAGCGGTCGAGGAAAACCGCCGACTTGAGCTGCGGGCGGAGATGTGGTTACCCGGCGTCGCCACCCTGACCTTTGAAACGCAGTCCGGATCGGGCGATCCCCAACAGTCAATTCTCGTACAGACAGCGAGATTCAAGCCTCGCGGCCTGCTCGGCCTTCTTTACTGGTTCGCGGTCGCACCGCTGCACGGGATCGTCTTTTCGGGGATGATTCGGGGAATTCAGCGTGCCGCTGAATCAGGTAACATTGCGTCGCGTGCGAATGCTCCGAGTAAGGCAGCGGTCGATCACGGTGAGCCCCCCTCGCACGATTCATAAGGTCATGGGAGGAACAAAGCCGATGCTTCGACTGGGCCTGTGCTGCGTTTTCAAGGAGGAGCCGATCCGGTTTCGGACCGCTACAGCGATTTCGATATCGAAACTCTGCCGTCAGGAGCAGCTAGCGAAACTCGAGGCGATTGCGCTGGCGAACGCCGAATCGCTCCTTCAATCTCTTCGCTATTGCCACGCCCATGCCATTGGCTGTTTCCGTTTGAACAGCCAGATCCTACCGTTACGGACCCATCCAGAAGTGGGCTGGGCGGTGAACGACCTGCCCAATTCGGGGGATGTCATGGCCGCGTTCTTGCGATGCGGCGCTTTCGCGCAACAGAACGGGCTGCGTTTAACGTTCCACCCAGATCAGTTCGTGGTCCTCGGCTCACCGAATCGAAAGGTTGTCCTCAGTTCGATCGCAGAGTTGGAGTACCAGGCCGAGGTGGCGAGCTGGATCGGCGCTGATGTGATTACCATCCACGGTGGCGGTTCGTACGGCGACAAACCGGCCGCGCTGGACCGATGGCGGCAGAATTTTGCGCGATTGTCGAAAGCCGTTCGAACCCGGATTGCCTTGGAGAATGATGACCGCGTTTACACCCCCACGGATCTACTGCCCGTTTGCCAAGCGGCAAAGATTCCCCTGGTCTATGACGTGCATCACCACCGCTGCAACCCCGACGACCTTCATGAAGAAGAAGCCACTCAACAGGCGAGAGCCACCTGGAACCGTGAACCCTTGTTCCATATATCGAGTCCGCTCGGGGGCTGGTCGGCCGCAAACGTGCGCAAGCATGACGACTTCATCGCATTGCGAGACTTCCCGCCTAATTGGAGCGCCTTAAACATCACCGTCGAAGTCGAAGCGAAGGCCAAGGAAGTCGCAATTGCCAAGCTCCGGCGCGCGCTTCAATCGCGAGCGGCCCGCCACAGCGGAGCCAAGTCACCTCAGAGGGCAACAGGCTCCGCGAATCGAATGGAATGTCTTGGAGCATGTTCGGCCGTGCCTTGACTCGACTCTCAAAGAGCGCGACCGTCTGCGCTGAGTTTAATTTCCAGTCACCACGTCGCTACAACTATGGATCGCGGTGATGAATCGGTAATGGACTTGATGATGATTTCGCTTGAACACATTCGAGAACAGTTCCCGTCCTTGCAGATATGCAGTGACGTCTTGCTCGATAACGCCGGCGGCTCACAGGTTCCACGGCTTGTCGCAGCTAAACTCCGCTCCGCCGTACAAGACGCAAACCTGACCGCCCATGAGAAGCGCGCGGACACGATGTTTGCGGATCGAAGAAAGGATTCTGCGTATCGGGCTGCGGATTAAGCGAGCCTCCCAGCATCAGAAACGCTTCCCAGAGCTTCTCGCTTTCCAACCAACGTTGCGCTGGCGTCAAGCGATTCCACTCCGCCCATTCTGGACCCGCAACTTGTTCCGCCCGGACCATGACAAGACCGTAGTTCTTCCACCACCTAAGTTCAACCCGAGTTGTTTATTCTTGCGCGCAATCGCGTTCAAAGAAACCCGGACCGACCCCTGCGCAGGACGGCTTGGTGGAGCCGGCCGGAACAATTCGATCAGGACTTGTGAATACAAGTGTCGGGCAGCCTCACTACCAACGATGCCGGTGCAGCGAATTCCAGGAGATGACTTCCGCATTCGTCCTTTTCTGGTCGGCCTCACCGCCATACACCACCACTCGCCGTACTGGGGTGCTACTTTCAAGAACCGCTTGCACGCGACTCTGTCTATCCCGAGAATTCCGTCCGCCTTGTCAACGAAGAACTTACGGATTGACGACGTCGGCGCCATGGTTATCGTCTCCGGGCCGTGATCGCGGTTTTCGGAGGCTGTGAAATGGGCGTGGTGCGTATCTTGGGGTTGTTCGTCTGCGGCGTCCTTCGTAACCGATCGGAACTCGCCGCTGAGAACCTGGCGCTTCGACAGCAGCTCGTCATTCTCCAGCAGAAATCGAAAACGCCACGGCTCCGGCAGCGCGACCGGATCTTCTGGGTGCTCCTATCTCGGACGTGGGCGAATTGGCGTGCGGCCCTGCTCATCGTGCAGCCCGATACCGTGGTCCGCTGGCATCGCGAGGGCTTCAGGCTCTTCCGGCGTTGGAAGTCTCGAACGGGCAAAGTCGGCCGACCGAAAATCAAAGCCGAGATTCGCAACCTCATCCGCCGCATGTCCCGAGAGAACCCGTTGTGGGGGACGCCGCGGATCCAATCCGAGCTCGCGCTGCTGGGCCACGTTGTCGCCGAGTCCACCATTGATGAGTACAGAGTTCACTCACGCAAGCCGCCATCTCAAACCTGGCGAGCGTTCCTGGACAACCACCTAAAGGACCTTGTCGCCGTTGACTTCTTCACTGTGCCAACAGCGACATTTCGCCTACTTTTCGCCTTCGTCATCCTTCGTCACGATCGGCGCCATGTCGTACACTTCAACGTCACGGCCCATCCAACAGCGGAGTGGGCCGCGCAACAAGTCGTGGAAGCCTTACCATTCAATGAGGCGCCGCGATTCTTGATGCGTGATCGCGACGGAATCTACGGCGAGCGCTTTCGTGAACGGATCGTTAACATGGGCATCGAGGAAGTCGTGAATGCACCGCGCTCCCCCTGGCAGAATCCGTATTGCGAACGCCTGATCGGTTCAATCCGGCGCGAGTGCGTCGACCACGTCATCGTTTTCAACGAGCTTCATCTGATGCGCATTCTGCGTTCCTACTTCGACTACTACCTGAACTCGCGAACTCACTTGGCCTTGGAGCGAAACTCGCCCATCCCGCGGGAGGTCGAGCTTCCTCGATGCGGCCGAGTGATTGCGATTCCGCAAGTCGGTGGATTGCATTATCGCTACTGCCGAGCCGCCTGATAAACAGCTTCGCAGCTCATGTAACACACGAGTTCAAGGCACGAGGTCCGCGCGCCGACCGGAATTTAGCGCCGAGTCCACTCGAAAGCCGTCGCTTGCGTTGACTTCGTCTACGGCGTCGTGCTGCCAAACTCCTGCTCCCCGAGCGCGAAACTCGCCGAACAGAGTTTTCGGGATCGACAGGGGGCCGTTTGATTCCGAACCCGATACGCAAAGTCGTTTCTTCGATTGGCGAACATCGCGTCCGCGCGCAGCTCATGAGAACCGATGGCAGGGAACCGAACAGATATCGAACACGGAGAGTTGAGACCATCAGAGTATCAGAGTAACAGATCATTCTTTTCGGACGGATGGAAGCTCGTGAAAAAGTACGCGAGACAGCTACAGGCGGTCGCAGGGGTTTCCGATAGGACAGGGGCAGCGATTGCGGTTGCGTTTCCGAATCGCATCCAGCGACCGGGCGGCGGTTGGCGCCGATCGCCCAACCTCGTCGCAAATGGAGCATTGTTGGCCCTTTTTTCAGAGTACGAAGGAGAGTTTCATGACCACAGCGACACATTGCAATACTCAGAACTACACGAACTCGTCGGCGGCCTGCGGCACGGTCATTCCGTTCGAGAGCATTCAGCAGCCGGGTTGCTATGTCTGCAATTGGAGCGGACACCTTCTGCGCGTTCCTGAGGACGGCGTTGCGGCCGGTCGTTCGCCGCTTGTCAACATCATCGGCACCGAGCCGTTGTTCGTGACGAAGCTGAGCGACAATCCGTTCATCACGATCACCAAGGCGAAGATGATTGCGTCGAACCTGGACTGCAACGTGAACTTCTAATCGCATCACGTCGGCGCAATACGATCGATCAGTCATCGGCGGCGGATTCCGGGAGACCGGCATTCGCCGCCGTGCATTTTTTTGCGCTTCGGGGATCATCGCGGCAGTGTTGGCGCATGCCGTACCGCAAAGAATTTTCAGTGAATAGCGCCGGAACCCGAGCGCTAGTATGCTTGGTACAACTCCAAACGCGCCAAGAGGTTATCGCTGGGATGCTCGCGGCATCCGGGTCATTCATAACACTGAAAAGCCGCGAAACCGTGTGCCTGCAAAGCGATCAAGATGAACCGCAGAAACTGCCGACATTGTGGGATACCGCTGTTGGAGATGGCGGCTTGACGCGAAGGACGGCTCAGGATGAGCACAACGGTTGCGTGGTCTGACCTCAAAGCACGAGCCGCCGGCAAGTGGCAACTGCCGCTGTTGGCCGCATCGATGATTGTGTTGGGCGCGGGCGTCATACGGATGCAGCCCACGCCCGCAAAGATCCCCGTCGACCAATCCCTGAAATACCTCGACACGCTGATCACCGGGAAGTTCTTTGATCGGGCGGCCGAGGTCGGTCGTTCCGTGTTGAAGCGCACGGACCTTTCCGCCATCCAACGAGCTCAGGTCGAGTTGCGAATGGGGCGGGCGTTGTTCGGCGACTTGGCGAGTCAAACGACAACCGACCAGGGAAAGGCCGCGTCGGTCATTGACCATTATCAAAACGCGGTCAGCGGAATCGGGGGACCATCGCCTCTGACGGCTGCCGATCTGGAACACATCGGCTGGAGCCTGGAGTGGCAGGGGCAGTTTTCGGCGGCCGAGACGTCTTTTGATGAGGCGATCCGCGCCGGATTGCCCGCCGCTGCGGATCTTCGGCGCCACCTCATAGAACTTCGGCGTGAAAAACTGGGGTGGCCACCCGAAGAACTGGCTCCGATGGTTGAGAGGTTCTTGCAGGAAACTCCGAAGGCGCGGCTTGATCTTCGCTTTTGGGCGGTGGAGGAGCGGATTCACCTCTTTGACCTGACGGAAGATGTCGAAGGTCGTGGAAAGTTCCTGTCGAACATGGAAGCGGACTTCGCGGGGTCGGATTTTGAGCAACGATTCGAATTCCTCCGATGCGAGCAAATGGCCCGTTCGGGTCAATTCGATTCGGCGGAAACGTGCTTGCGGACGCTTCGGAATGCCGTTGACCCCCTTGGTTCCGTCAGCGCGGCGGCGGGCTGGCTTCTGGGCCGGGTGCTTACAGCAGATGGTGGCCCGAAGCGACCGGCTGAGGGGCTTTCGTTCTTCGACGACGTCCTGCGTTACCACGTGACGGGAACTTATGCAGTAGCGAGCCGGATCGGCAAGGCCGAGGCGTTGTTGATGTTGGACCGGCAGGACGAAGCATTGGCCTCGTATCGCGCCGCAGTGGCGGACCTTCCGACGGTTGAGGAGGCGCGCGTGGTCAACCGGGCGGTGTTGCGAGCCTCGCTGGCGATGGCAGCCGAGAACCGCCGTCAAGCCGGTGAGCTGGTGCAGTCCGTTGAGTTTGCCGATCTGGCGGCCCAGCTACGCGATCCCGGAGATGTTGAACAAGCGACCGTGTTTCTGCAACCGCTCGCGCAAACGGAAGCGGCGCTGGCCGAGCAAATCGCGAGGGAATCGGGCGCTGTTACTGGAGCCGCGAGTCGGCTGTTCAAGCGGTCGGCTGAACGATTCGCGGAGCTCGCTTCGCTCAACGTTTTTGATGAGAAACGAGGGACCGAATTCAGCTGGATGGCGGCGGAGCTTTATGGCAAGGCGGGGGACTTCGCAAGGGCCATTGAGCGATACAGGGCGTTCACGGAAGAGCGTCCGGAAAATTCGCTTGTGCCGCGAGCACTGCTGCGTATCGGCCAAATGAACCAGACGGCCGGACGAACCGAGGCGGCGATCGAGGCTTTTCAGGAATGCTATCGGCGATTCCCGCGTACGCTCGACGGCGCTCGAGCGCTGATCCCGCTGACGCGAGCGCACCTTGGACTGGGGCCTGATTATCTGGAATCCGCTGAAAAGACGCTGAGAGTCATTCTGGAGGATTCGGAGGTTTTTACGCCGGAGGCGCCGGAATTCGTTGACGGGTTGTTTCTATTGGGCGAAGTCCATGAACGGCGCGGCGACTACGAACAGGCGATTGTCCGGTTGCGGGAGGCGCTGGATCGCTATCCTAGCGAGCAGCGTGTGACGCGGGCGAGGTTTCTGCTGGCGGACGCCTATCGCAAGAGCGCGATGGCGCTACGGCGGGAGGCGGCGCAAGCCACGTTTGCGGCGGAAATCGAACGGGTTCGGGCGGAATCGGCGTCACGGTTTACATCGGCCCGGGAGTTATATCGCGGGTTGATCCGAGATTTCGAATCCGGCGGGCCTGAGGGACTTGGTCCGCTGGACCAACTCTATCTTCAGCACGCCTATCTGTACGAGGCTGATTGTTATTTTGAGACTCAGGAGTATGAGCATGCCCTGAAGCTGTATGAACTGGCGGCCGGCAATCTACGTGACTCGGCGCGAGGTTTGGCGGCCTATGTACAGATGATCAATTGTCTCGTTTTCCTCGGTGAGCGAGCCGAGGCGCGGGCGGTTTTAGCGAGGGCCATCGTCGTGGTCAATGGGATGCCCGACGAGGCTTTTCGCAATTCGGTTTCGACTCAATCACGATCGGATTGGAAAAAGTATTTCGAGGACCTGGGTGCGTCGGAACTGTTTTGATGCGGATGACATGGCTGTAGTGATCGATCGCCGTTTTGAGACGGCCGTCGCGAAGTCGCGTGTCCAACGGACCGGAGAACGTGTAGATGACCAGTGAATCGGCGACATTGCCCATGAAGGGTTCCAACGAAGTAATGGAACTTCTTCGCAATCAGTCGCGCCTGTTTGAGCGACTGGAGGGGTTCGCGGATCGGCAGCGATCCCTCGTGGCCGAGGACGATCCTCGGCCATTGCTGGCGTTGCTGGCGGATCGTCAGAAGCTGGCGAAAGAGTTGACGCAGATCGCGGTTCAATTGTCAGCCATTCGAAAAAATTGGGCGACGTTTCGCGAGGGCCTGGCGACGAATGAGAAGGCGGAGGCCGACGGACTGGTGGACGAAGCAACGCGGCGGCTGCGGCGCGTGATTGAGGGGGATGAACGGGACTCGCGGCTCTTGCAGGTGAAAAAACGCATCACGAGTGATGCTCTTCGGGCAACACGGGCGACCAGCGAAGCAATTACGGCGTATCGCTTGCCGATTTCTGGCCGAAATGAAGCGGTTCGACTGGATGAGGCCTCGTGATGACGGCGATGACGACACATGGCGCGGACCTAGCGGAAATTCTGCGGGTCTACAACGACGTGACGGAACGATTGAAGCGTTCGCACGAGGCCCTGGCAGGCGAAGTTTGCCGACTGCGAGATGAGCTTCACGAGAAGAACGTTGAGCTTCAGCGTAGGGAGCGATTGTCGGCGCTGGGGCAAATGGCGGCGGGGGTTGCCCATGAGATTCGCAATCCGCTGGGCGGCATTGGACTGTACGCGTCGATGCTGGAACGCGATCTTGTGGACCGCCCATCGGAGCAGGAGTTGGCGAGGAAGATCAGCAGCGGCGTTCAAAACGTGGAACACATCGTGCGAGATATCCTCTCGTTCGCTGGAGGAGCGGCGCCGAGGTTTGAGCGAATCTCGATGAACCGAATTTTGGAAGGTGTTGTGGCGCAAGCATTGCCGCAGGCGAATTCGTTTGGCATCCGTGTGGATGTTGACTGGTCACTTGGCGCTGAGCAGTTGTTTGCGGATCCGGGGCAGGTCGAGAGGGCGCTGGTCAACCTTGTGTTCAATGCGATGGAGGCCGTTGGCACCGGTGGGACCGTTTGGATTCGCCGCGCGTCGGATCATGATTCAGCGGATCGGGTTGCTATCGCCGTTGAAGATGACGGCCCTGGGATCGAACCGCGCGTGTTGCAGAAGATGTTCAATCCGTTTTTCACGACCAAAGACAACGGAACGGGATTGGGTCTTGCGATCGTTCATGGGATCGCGGAGGCGCACGGCGGGTGCATTCGCGCGGGGAATCGTGATGGCGGGGGGGCGTCACTTGTCCTGACACTGCCCGGCGGCGCGGTTGCGGATCGGCATGGAAAATACGAGGAAACCGAATGAGGACCAACCGAAAGGGGCGAGGATCAACGCATGGCGAATATCGCAGTCATTGATGACAAGGAAATCCTGAGAGAGTCGCTCTCGATGGCACTGTCCCGGGAGGATCACAGCGTGACGCCGTTTTCCGATCCGCTGGAGGCATTGAGTGAAATCAAATCGCAGCGTTTCGACGCGGTGCTGGTGGACCTGAAAATGCCGCGCATGGATGGGTTGACACTGATTCGCGAGGTGCGGGCGGCCGGCTGCGATACGCCGCTGATCATGATGACGGCGTACGCAACGGTGTCGACGGCCGTGGAGGCGATGAAACTTGGCGCTTTCGACTACATCCAGAAGCCGTTCGAGGCGGACGCGGTGGCCGTGATCGTGGAAAGGGCATTGGACCACGCCCGACTTCGGCGTGAAAACGAGGCCTTGCGAACATCGGTGGATGATCTCCGTCGGCAGCGGACGCTGGTGGGCTCGGGTCCTGCGATGCAGGCCTTGCGCAAGGAACTGGGCCGCGTGTCGGCGAGTCACGCAACGGTTCTGATTTGTGGAGAGTCCGGGGTCGGAAAAGAGCTTGTGGCCTCATTCATCCATCAAGCATCCCCTCGAGCGGATCGGGCGATGTTGTGCCTGAATTGCGCGGCCTTGTCGGCGAGTCTGCTCGAAAGCGAATTGTTCGGCCACGAACGCGGCGCGTTCACCGGCGCGGATCGAACGCGCAAGGGGCGGTTCGAGCTAGCGGACAAGAGTACGCTGTTTCTGGATGAGATTTCGGAGATGGCGCTGCCGCTCCAGGCGAAGCTGCTTCGAGTGCTTCAGGAAGGGGAGTTTGAGCGCGTGGGGAGCAGCCTTACCCGGCACGCCGACGTGCGGGTGATCGCCACAACCAATCGCAATCTGGAGGACTGGGTTGCGAAGAAGAAATTCCGCGCGGACTTGTACTACCGGCTAAACGTCCTACCCATCGCCGTGCCGCCGCTGCGAGAACGACTGGAGGATCTGCCGGAGCTTTGCACGCATTTTCTTTCGCTGGCACGAAGCGAGGACGCGGTTGTCGCGAAGTCGTTCTCGCCGGAGGCCATGCGATTGTTGAGCCATTACCCTTGGCCCGGAAACGCGCGAGAACTCGAGAATCTTTGTCGCCGGGCGGCCACGCTGTGCCCCGGCGAGACGATCGAGGCGAGCCTCATTTCCGGATGGCTTCGGGCGGAAGCGTCGACAGACACGGGCATTGGATCGCTTCGCGAGGGGCGCATGCTAGAAGACATGGAGCGTCAGTTGATCGAGAAGACGCTGGCACGATTCAGCGGGCATCGGGTCAAGACTGCCAAGGCGCTGGGAATGGGCGTGCGGACCTTGGGCATGAAGCTGAAGCAATGGCGCGAAGAAGCGATGGAGCACGGAACGATGCTGGTTGGAGTCGGGAACTGAAATGACGAGATGAGCTTTGACTCGACGGCGCCGCATTCGCGCAGAATCGGCCGGACGCGCAAGGGCTGCGCGTTGTTTCGGCTTGAAGGGGCACGGGCAGGCGGTGAATCGATGATGGAAAATGGTGGCATGACTTGTGCTTTGAATCGTGAGCGCCGAATCGCGCGGGCCGCGGCCCGACGCAGGAGTTGAGCGTCCATGACGTTGTTTTCCGGATTGACAGACCAAGGAGCGGCGCCGGCACTGGTGAAGACGCTGGCGTACGCCGAGGCGCGCTTGAAGATGATCGCGGAGAATGTGGCGAACGCGAACACACCCGGATATCGCGCGAAACAGCTTGATTCCAGGGCGTTTCAAGCGTCGTTGAAGGAGGCGCTGGATTCGCGCCGATCGAATCCGAGCCGACCCTTTGAGTTGCGACGGAGTGACGAGATTGGAACGGACGACCGGGGTCGCCTCGTGGTGACGCCGACACGAAAGCCCGTTGAGAATGCGCTTTTTCACGATGGGACCAATTCCTCCATCGAGCGACAAATGTCGGACCTTGCGGAGACGGGCATGGTGCATGATCTGGCGGCGCGACTGCTCCTAAATCGAATGGATGGACTGCGAAAGGCAATCCGCGGCACGGTTTAACGGTGAGAGCGCGTGCCGCTTGGTAGATAGCGGAGATGAAAGATGTTCGGCGCACTGGATACGGCAACATCGGGGTTGGTCGCGCAGCGCACGCAGCTCGATGTCATTGCCGGGAACATTGCCATGAAGGACGTAACGCGTGACGAATTCGGTCAGTCGATCCCTTTTCGCCGGCGCGTGGCGTTGTTCGCCGCGACTGACGGGGCACGCGGAAGTGAATCGGTCGGCGTGCGCGTGGCCGGTATTGCCGAGGATCCATCGCCGTTCGGGCTTCGATGGGATCCGGGACATGTCGACGCGATCAAGGACGGTCGTGAAAAGGGATACGTTCGTGTTTCCAACGTGGACTATCACACGGAAATGGTGAATGCGATGGTCGCGGCACGTGCGTATGAAGCAAACGTGACGGTCGCGGAAATGGCCAAGCGCATGGCGGCCACGACATTGACGCTGCTGGCTTAGCGCTCGCGGCTTCGACGGGAAGGAGTCTCGTTGAATCGACGCAACGGATTCCTGAAGCGATCGGACGGTTTTTCGTGTTGAAGGGACGAGGCGGAAGTCATGACTGATTCAATTCAGTTTCCGAATCCCGGTCTCGGCGTCGGGGCGGGTGGTCCGATCGTCCCGGGGCGAGCAGATCCGGGTGTGCCGGGTGAGGGCAAGGACTTTCGTTCGATTCTGCTTAACAGTCTCGACGAGGTGAACCGGTTGCAAGGTGAAGCGGACCTTGGCGTGCAACGGTTGATGACGGGTGAAACGGGCAACGTTGCGGAGGTGATGGCGGCGGTGAACAAGGCGGGAATCGCCTTTGATCTGCTGATGGAGATTCGAAACAAGCTGACCGAGGCGTATCAAGAAATCCAGCAGATGCGAGTGTAACGATGTTTGTTGTTGAAAGGGATTTCGGATTCTCCGCGCGGCGAGGCGGCGCTGAATTCGCCCGGTTCTGGAATTAGGGCACCATGGAAAGACTTCGTCGACTGTTGACGTTCATTCAGAGTCGAATGAGCGTCCTGACGTTATCGCAGCGCCTGGCGATTGGACTGTGCGCGGCGCTCATCGCCGGGTCATTCCTCTGGATGCTGCAATGGTCCTCCACTCCCGATCTGACGCCGCTGGTCACGCGCGATTTCAGTTATGCCGAGTTGGACGCCGCGGAAAAAGCCGTCAAGGCGAACAACATCCCTTACGAAGTTCACGGTACGACGTTGTTCGTGCGCGCCGCCGATCGACACAATGCGCTGCGGATTCTACATGCCGCCAATGCACTCCCGGAAGGGAGTCTTTTCGATATGGCCGCGGCCGTCGCCGACCAGAATCCATTTCAGGCGCCCGAACAGCGCATGTACTCGCAGAACTACGCGATGGGCAACGAACTGGCAAAGATCATTGCGACGGCGCCGTTCGTCAAGGACGCGCGCGTTCTCATTAATCCGCGAACGAAACGGCGCCTCGGCGGAGCATCGGACATTCCGACGGCTTCGGTGGCGCTGAATCTGGAGCCGAATCATGAGTTGAATGAGGGTATGGTGGACGGGTTCGCGAAGCTCGTGGCCGGCGCGGTGGCGGGATTGAAACCGCAAAACGTCGCCATCACGGATGTGCGGACCGGGCGATCCTACAACGTGCCCGCGGCGGATGACTTGCTGAGTTTCGATGCGCTTGGGATGGAACAAAAGCGGGAAGAGCACCTGCGATCCAAAATTCTGGCGAACCTGGCGGACGTTCCGGGCGTGCGCGTCGCCGTTCGGGTAGAGCTCGACACGGTCAAGCGAGTGACGCAGAAGCTTAAGCATGACGCGCCGCAAACCAAAACGGAATCGAGCCACTCCAGCGAGTCGGCCGGCGAGTCGCGTCCGACGGAGCCGGGTGTTCAGGCGAATCTGGGAACGGCCGTCACCAATTCGGGAGGAGGGGGCGGGAACACGAGTGAGGAGACCAAGGTCGAGAACTTTGAACCCAAGGTGAGTCAGACTGAGACGATTGAGCAGATGCCGTTTGCGGTGAAGAAAGTCACTGCGGCGATCGGCATCCCGCGGAGCTTCATCGCGGGGGTTTTCAAGCTGCGGAATCCCGATCAGCCTGAGCCCAAGGACTCCGATCCGGCGTTTACTTCGTTGCGCGAGGAGCAAATCAAACGGGTGCGAGCGAGCGTTGAGAAAATCGTGATGGCGCGGAACCCGGAGGACGTCGAAGTCGACGTGTATCCGGATGTGGAGTGGAGCGTCGAGGGAGGAAGTTGGAGCCGCGCGCCCGGCGGCACGGGGGTGGTTCAGGCGGGGGCTGACGGGCTAGATCCGCTCGGATTGCTGCGCACCTATGGGCCGCAGGCGGGTCTGGGTGTGCTGGCACTAATGAGTCTCTTCATGGTGTCGCGCATCGCGAACCGAGCCTCGAGAGCGGCATCGGGGGTGGCGGCGATGGACATCGCGGGCGGACCATCGGGAGACGAACCGTTGTTGGCGTCCGGTGCGTATCCGATCGGCCAGGCGGCCGTCTCCGAAAGCGTATTGACGGGGCGTGAAGTGGACGTGGAAACGCTTCGCTACCAGGAGTTGGGAGAGGAAGTATCCAAGCTCGTTGAAAAGGACCCCGAAGGATCGGCCCAGCTCATCCGCCGCTGGATCGAGGATCCGTAACGGAGCGATGCCTACGGGCGTACCTCGAAGGCGAGAAGCCGTTCCAGCCGTGAAATGGGTGAGGCGGTATGGGCGTAGTTCATCAACGAACAAAAAGCGGCGGCATGCCGATCATTGAATTAGTCGGGAATTAGCGCATGGGTAAACAAGAGGGATCGTCTGAGGCTGGGGGAGGCTCCGCCGTCGCCGAGGAATCGAGCGGACTGAAGGGCGTCGCCAAAGCCGCCATTCTGATGCTCAATCTGGAGGGCGAAGTCGCGGCCGCCGTCTTGCGGCACCTGGACGAAGAAATCGTCGAAGAAATCACGCGAGAAATCGCCAAGATCGATCTGGTCGGGCCCGACGAGCGCGGCAAAGTTATCGAGGAGTTCTACAATCTTGCGCTGGCCCGGTCCTACGCCAAGCAAGGCGGCGTTGCCTACGCCAAGCTCCTGCTTCAAAAGGCGCTGCCACCCGATCAGGCTTCCCACGTGATGAAGATGATCGAACATCAGATTTATCGTAAACCGTTCTCGTTTCTCGCCAAGACGGATCCCGAGAACCTGACGAACTTCATTCAGGACGAACATCCGCAGACGATTGCGTTGATTCTCGCGCACCTGACCGCGAGCAAGGCATCCGAGATTCTTTCGGGCCTTCCGCTGGCCAAGCAGCTTGAGGTCGTGAGCCGCATTTCGAATATGGACAACACGAATCCGGAAGTGATTCGAGAGGTCGAGCAAGGGTTGGAGCTTCGGTTGTCAGGTGTCATGACGCAGACACTACAGAAAGTCGGCGGCGTCGAAGCGGTCGCGGAGATGCTGAACCTGGCGGATCGGTCAACGGAAAAGGGCATTCTCGAAGGGCTGGATGCGCAGGATCCTGATCTCGTCGAGCAGATTCGCCGCCTGATGTTCGTATTCGAGGACATTCTGCTCGTGAACGACAAGGGAATCCAGGCGGTGCTGAAGGAGATCGAAAACGAGGATTTGGCGCTGGCACTCAAGACGGCCAGCGAGGAGCTTCGCGACAAGATTTTCCGCAACATGTCCGAAAGAGCCGCCCAATTGATCAAGGAAGACATGGAGTTCATGGGGCCGGTCCGTGTCAGCGATGTGGAGACGGCGCAACAGAAAATCGTCGATGTCGTGCGACGTCTCGAGGATTCCGGAGAGGTCATCATCTCCGGTCGCGGGGGCGAAAAGGACATGGTGGTTTGACGCCGGCGGCATGAGCGCCGGCCTCATTGGGCGGGACGACAACAATGGCGACGTCGACGATTATCAAAGCCGGAGAAGCGGCGACCGTCTTGCGGCGACTTTCGACGGTCGACCTTGCGGACCATCTGGCCGAAGCCCGCGCGGTGATCGACGAAGCGAAGCGGCGTGCCGCGCAGATCGTCAGTCTGGCAGAGGAGCAGTCTCGCCTGGCGGCGGATTCGGTTTGCGCGGAAGCGTATCGGACCGGATACGAAAAGGGCTTGGAGGAGGGTACCGCCGCTGGACGAAAGGCGGCGTTCGAAAAGGCATGCGAGTCGTTCCACCGAGAGCAGGAAAATGTCGTTGCGATGATGAGGTCTGCGATTGAGCAAGTCAACGCGATGAAAGACGAGCTTCGCGTGGCGGCGACCACCGATTTGATGGATTTTGCCATCGACGTGGCGGTTCGCCTGACGTACGCCATCGGCGATTTGCGCAGAGAATCGGCGATGGAGAATCTCCGCCGTGCGCTCCACGTGGTCGGACTGAAAACGGATGTCACGGTTCGCGTTCATCCGAAGGACCTTTCGACATTGCGCACATTCGCTTCATCGGTGTTGGACCAGTTAGACGCTGGGGCGTCAGTGGCGTTCGTCGAGGACGAGAAGCTTTCGCCGGGAGGGTGTCTGGTGGGCAACGATCGAACGCAGATTGATGCGTCTCTTGAGACGCAGGTTGCGGAGTTGATCGCACAGTTGACGGGTTCTACAGCTGATGGTTGATCTGTTCGGCGAGCATCGATCGAGGTTGCAGGCGATACGCACGGTTCGCGTGAGCGGACGTGTTGTCGAAGCGACAGGTCTGACGGTTGTGGCCGACGGACTGCCGCTTTCCGTTGGATCGCTTTGCCGGATTGAGGCGTCGGGCGGAACGGCGATTGCGGCGCAACTGGTCGGGGTCCGCGGCGATCGAGCGATCTTGCTGCCGTTGGGTGATTCGGCCGGTGTGGCTGTCGGTGACCGCGTGACGGGAAGAAACGGTTCGCAGAGCGTGGCGGTGGGTCGACGAATGCTGGGGGCGGTGCTGAATGGGATGGGTCGTCCGATCGGCGGGTCGATGAACTATCCGGTCGAGGCGCATTATCCGGTGTATTGCGATGCTCCCTCGGCGCTGACTCGCGTTCCGATCGATCGGGTCCTGTCGACGGGCGTGCGGGTTATCGACGCGATGCACACGGTCGGTGGGGGTCAGCGGCTTGGCGTCTTCGCGGGAACGGGCGTCGGCAAGAGCGTGTTGCTCGGCATGATGGCACGAGCGACGGCGGCGGACGTGGCGGTGCTGGCGCTGATCGGTGAGCGAGGTCGTGAAGTCGGCGACTTTCTTCGACGAGACCTGGGTGAGGAGGGAATGAAACGGTGCGTGATGGTCGTGAGCACGTCGGATGAATCACCATTATTGCGTGTTCGTGCTGGATTCGTCGCCACGGCCGTCGCGGAGTATTTTCGCGACTTGGGAAAAGACGTGCTCCTGATGATGGATTCGACGACGCGCCTTGCGATGGCTCAGCGACAAATCGGTCTGTCGGCCGGCGAGCCGCCGACCACCAAGGGGTATCCACCGAGCGTCTTCAGCCTGTTGCCGCGCCTCATGGAGCGAAGCGGACGGACCACGTCGGGCAGCATCACCGGACTCTATACGGTATTGGTAGAAGGCGACGATTTGAACGAACCGATCGCCGACGCGATTCGAGGAATCCTCGATGGGCACATCTGGCTGTCGCGTGATCTGGCGAATCGCGGACACTATCCGGCCGTTTCGGTGAACGAAAGCATCAGTCGAGTGATGGCGGACATCGTGGACGAGGAACATCGAGTCGCGGCGTCCTCATTGCGACGAGTGCTTGCGTCCTGGAATGACGTGGAAGACCTGGTCAACGTGGGAGCGTACGCGTCGGGTTCCAACATTGATTTTGACGTGGCCGTTCGAATGAAACCGGCCATTGATGCATTTCTGCGGCAATCCGTTCGGGAGACCCCATTGTTCTCAGAGACTCGACGCGAACTCGTCGAGCTGGCCCGAAAGCTCGGCGAGCTGCGAGCGCAGCTGACGCACCGATCGGGCGGGCTGAAGGAAGAGAAGAAGAAGGATTAGGATTTAAAGAGGATCATGGCGAAGAAGTTCCATTTTCGACTCGAAGCGGTGCAGGCCATGCGGGCGCGAGAGCGCGATGAGCGTCGGCGCGCCGTGGCCGATGCCGTTCGGGCGGTCACCGCCGAGGAGCGGCGTATCGATCTTCTTTCGGAGCAGTTGCGCGACAATGTCAAGCAGACGCGCGACGAGCGGAGCGGAAACCGATTGGACCTCGTAGCGCTGCGAGGTCAGCAGTTTCATCAGAGCTGGCTTCACGGGCGTTTGTTCGAGTCCTTCAAGGCGCTTTCCGAAAGTGAAAAGACCTTGGAGGTCGAACGTGCCAAACTCGGATTGGCATCGTCGCGCCTCAAGGCAATCGAAAAGCTGCGAGAAAAGCGATGGATTCAGCATGTGAAACAACTTGATCGGGAAGAGCAGGCGATCAATGACGAGTCGGCCGGCCGCACTGCATTGTGCATCGTAGGCGGAACCTGGATCGACGGCGAAACGTGATGGTCGGACAAAAGGGAATGTTGAAACGAGCATACGACACGATGGCGCTGTTGGCATTGCTCAACCTGTTCGGCGTTGTAGCCATCGTAGGCTCGCTGGCAGCGACCGGATCACTCACCAGGGAACGAGCATCAGCCGTGGTTGATATCCTCCGAGGTCGCACGCCCTATTGGGATGTTCCGACGACTCCAGACGGATCGCCGACAAGCGTTCCGCTGGACGTTCTCCATCAATCGGACGGACCGTCCAAGCCGCTGGTGGCGGCGTCCGAACTCGAGCTGGAGGTCGTTCATCGCGAATCGGAGCGGCTGAAAACGGAGATCGAGCAGCGACTTGCGCTGGCCAACGGCATCATGCTAAAGATTCAGGAGGAACGGGAAACCTTTCGCAAGGAACGAGAGGAAGCCGCGAAACGCGACGAAGCCCTGAGTTTCAAGCAACGGGAGGAAGGATTTCGAAAACAGTTGGAGATTTTGGAGACACTCCCGGCCAAGATGGCGCTCGAGCACCTCCTGGGTCTCAATGATGTCGAGGCGGCGGCAAACATGCTCGTGGTCATGGACACGGGGCGGGCGAAGAAAATTGTTGAAGCGGCCAAGCGGGGATCGGATCTCGAACGAATGAAGGCCATTCTCCAGAAGCTGCCCGATGCGCAACTTGCGGAGCCGAACGCGCCGACAGACGGCACGGAGGAGGAGCCATGACGACTACGGCGCAGATTCAAGGTGAATCACGACCGGCGAATCGTTTGAACGATCGTTCGTCAATGCGGGCGGCGAGTCCGATTCCGTCCGCTGGAGAATCTTCGGGCGCGTTTCCGGATCTGCTCAGTGTGGCGTCAAAGCGATTCAATGCGCCGATGATCGGCAACGAAGACGCGTCGCCGGAGCGCATGTTCGAGCCGAAGGAAGAAAGCCCCCGTGCCCGTCGCGCGCAAGACGCGCGCGACACGGATCGCGCGCGAATCGCGGATGATGCGAACATGAGGCAGGATCGACGGGTCGGTACAGAGGCACGGAAGGAATTGAAGCAGATTGCCGCGGCGCACGAAGCGACGCGCGCATCCCGCTCCGACTTACAGATGGCGGGGAGGTCGGACGCGTTTGCCTCCGACCTCGAAAGTCTCTTGCAGAGTCGTTTGTCCTCATCCGGTGAATCCGGAAAGCAACAGGACTTTAGGCCGCCCGTGGTGACACCGCATGCCATGTCGCAAGAGGTGTGGTCACGGACCTCGGGACACGCCGAGAACAAGACGGCCTTTGCCGAGCCGCATCAGTTTCCGTCGGGCGATTCGGTCTCGTTCGGTCGCGGCGCTGCCCAAGGAAGGCAAGCGGCAGCTTTGGAATCAAGTGGAGGACGGGCTGGCACGGCGGCGTCGGAATTGGCCAGAATGCTGGCCGGCGTTCGAGGTTCGGATACGGCGGCGCGAGACGTTCCGGCGGCGTCAACGTTGGATGCTGGGAATCGGTCGGTGTCTCGTGAATCCTCGAAGTCCGCACCGGAGAAGAGCGGGAATGGAAAGAATGAGTCTCAGGAGATGAATGCAAGGAAGGCCGAGGAACCGACCGGGACTCCGTTCGCGCGCCTCGTTCGATTGCTGCGGACCCAGACGGACCGGCAGTCGTCGGCCCGAGTCATGCTCGATCCTCCGGAATTGGGGCGTATTCAGGTTCGAATAAAGATGAATGGCGACCGAGTGGATGTGGGTGTCGAAACGGAGACCTCGGCGGCACGCGATTTGGTCCGGAGCCGGGCCGAACAATTGAAATCGTCCCTGGAACAAGGCGGGTTGGTGGTGAATCGGTTTGAGATTCAGACCAACGTCGCAGGGTTGTTTGACATTCAGCCGATCCAGAGAGACCGGCGCCGGTCGGTCGCGATGGAAAATTTGCGCCCCACTAGTTTCATCGCACCGCTGGGTTTGACGAGCGATCAAGAGCAGAGCCGGACGGAGAGATTGAATAATGCACCGAATGCGCCAACTTCACGAAACAACGGAATTGACTTGCGCGTTTGATCCGAGCGCTCATTGCGCCGAAACAATATCGACCGCGCTTGAATCGTTCGGCGCGAACAGGGAATAGTCAGGAGGTTGCTATGGAATCCATCGCCGCAACGGGTTTGTTGAATTCGACAGCCGCGCCTCGATCATCCGCCGCGTTCTCCGACCTCGGGAGTCAGGACTTCCTCAAGCTGATGCTGACGGAACTGACGAATCAGGATCCGCTGGCGCCGACAGACAACGAGGCCTTGCTGCGACAGATTTCATCGATCCGTGAAATCGAGCTGTCCACCTCGCTTTCGGACACACTTCAGAAGTTGACCGGTCAACAGCAGATCGGTTCGGCGTCGTCGCTCATTGGACAATATGTGTCCTCCGTACCGGGTGCGACCGGAGAGAGTGCGCGCGGCGTCGTGGTCGGCGTGCGATTCGGCGAAGGCGGCCAGCCCGTGCTTATGCTTTCAAGTGGAGCGCAAGTGCCGTTGAATCAACTGGAAACCGTTCAATCTCCCTTGCTTGCGGCTCAGGAACTGATTGGTCGCGCCATCGTCGGATTGGATCGACGAGATCCGACCGACGTGCGCGTGGTTGAGGGAGTGGTGACGGGGGCAAGCGTCGCCGAGGACGGCGAAGCAATGCTTGAAATGGACGGTGGCGCGGAGCTTCGTCTCCGGGACGTCGTAAACGTCGTGTCCGGTGAAGCATAACTGGAGGGAGCGTTCATCAAGAACAGTTGAGTGCATGGTTGTTTTTCCGCGTTGCGGATTTCCATCTGAGCTGCTTGTTTTGCGCCTTGGGCGCTGATTGGGGACGTTCACTGATGTCATTAACCGGTGCGATGCTGACGGGATTCACGGGAATCAAAAGCAACAGCGTCGGAGTCGACGTGGTGGGCGATAATCTCGCCAACGTCAATACGACGGCGTTCAAGAGTCAGCGTACGCTGTTCGAGACGCTCATGTATCAGACGATTCACGAGGGCGAAGGACCAAGCGACACCAGCGGAGGGACGCTGCCCCGGCAGATCGGAACCGGAACGCAAGTCGGCTCCATTCAACGGGATTTCCGCCAGGGAGGATTGGAAAGTACAGGTTTTGCCGCAGATCTCGCCATCGACGGCGACGGGTTTTTTGTCGTGAACGCGCCCGGAGGAGTGCAGCGTTTTACACGCGACGGCTCGTTTCGATTGGATGCGACGCAGACGCTCGTGTCCGCCAATGGTGCGCCCCTTCAAGTGTTTCCCGCCGACGGTCAGGGGAACATTGACACCGGTACGCTCTCCGATCTTGTAATACCGCTGGGAATCAGCGGACTGGCACAGGCGACGACCGTCGTCGAAATGGATGGAAGGCTCGATCCCGCCTCGACCGTGTCCGCGGCCGGAGCGGTCGTCGTTTCGCAGCCGCTCTTGACGGCGTCCGGTGCGGCGACCGAATCGACGCCGCTGACGGCGCTGATCGATGCCAACGGGCTGCCGTTGATTGCGACCGGCGATGAATTGACGATCGGCGGCGTCAAAGGAGGAATCGATACGCCGCGCTCAACGTTCATTGTTGGTACGACGGGAAGCACGGTCGGTGATCTCGCGAGGAATCTCGAAGCAGTGTTGGGAATTAACACTGATCCGGCAACGGGCGGATCCCCCGGAGTCCGCCTATCGCAGGGCCCCGAGCCGCCTGCCGGAAGCCTCATCATCGAATCCAATCGCGGAGCCATCAACGCGGTTTCGTTGGACGGTTCCTCGATCGTCAACGGAACGGGATTGGTTGCTTCGCCGTTTAACTTTGCGACGGGGTCTTCGGCCAGCGGCGAGGGTGTGACAACGAGTTTCACGGTGTACGATTCACTGGGGAGTCCGGTCGATGTACGACTGCGTGCCGTGCTGGACTCCAAATCCACATCGGGAGTCACCTGGCGTTTTTTTGCCGAGTCCGCGGCCGATAGCGATTTGTCTACGGTGCTGGGAACCGGAACCGTCACGTTTGATCCCAACGGTCAATTCGTGGGAGCGACCGGAACGGATATTTCCATCGACCGCGCGGATGTGGGTTCGGGGACGCCGTTGGGTTTTACGATCGATTTCAGCGGCCTAACCGGACTGGCTTCCTCCGACGGAAGGTCCGAACTAATCATGGACACGCAGGATGGCGCGCCCGCCGGGATTTTGACCAACTACTCCGTCGATCTCGACGGCATCGTAACGGCGGTCTATTCGAATCAGCGCGAGCAGGTCTTGGGGCAGGTTGCCCTTGCGACGTTCATCAATGATGAAGGGCTTGTCGCCATGGGTGAGAACACATACGCGCCAGGTCCGAACTCGGGCGCGCCTGTGGTCGGCGCTCCGCGAACTGGCACGGCCGGAGCGATCAACGCCGGCGCGCTGGAACAGAGCAATGTTGAAATCGCGCGGGAGTTTATCAATCTGATTTCGGCGTCAACAGGAATTTCGGCGTCGAGTCGCGTGGTCCGCGCGGCGGACGATTTGTTGCAGGAATTGTTGTTGCTGTCGCGCTAAAGCGAGGGAGTTCTTGCAACGTGGGTGACGGGAGTACCCGGAGATGATAACGGTGACCCGGTTGGATCGGCGTGTCGTGGTGATCAACGCCGAACAGATCAAAATGTTGGAGTCGACTCCCGACACGATCGTGACATTGTTGAATGGGGATACGCTGGTCGTCCGAGAATCCGTGGACGAAGTGGTCCGCAGGGCGATTGATTACGCACGACAGATTCGCGGATTCGCAGTGGTATAGCCGGTTTGACCCTCGGTTTAAGGGCCGCCGTGATCGTCGTCGATATCAAAACGAGTCCGTAAAGGACTTCGTTCGCAAAGGTCTGAATCGATGGATTTGGGAACAATTATCGGGCTGTTGGCCGGTGCGTCTTTGGTGCTGGTGTCGATTCTTCTCTCGTCGCCGCTGGAGGTCTTCATTGATTATCCGTCGATCCTCATGGTGTGCGGTGGAGCGGTGTGCGCTGCCATGATTAGTTTCCCCATGCAAAACCTATTCGCCGTTGCCAAAGTAATGAAAAAGGCGCTGTTCGCAAAGTCGCGCGATCCCAAGACGCTGATCGCCGACATGGTGAAATATGCGGAGGTCGCCCGCCGCGACGGGATTCTGGCGCTCGAAAATCTGACAAGCCAGATCGACGACCCGTTCATTGTTCAGGGTATTCAGATGGCGGTGGACGGAACCGATCCCGACTTGATCGAGACCATTCTCATGAGCGATCTGGAGGCCGTTGAGGCTAGGCATGGCGAGGGTAAAGCTGTTTTTGACAATCTCGGCAAGTACGCCCCCGCGTTCGGCATGATCGGTACGCTGGTCGGACTCGTCATCATGCTCAAAAACATGGCTGATCCGGCCGCCATCGGACCGGCCATGGCGATCGCGCTGTTGACGACGCTTTATGGCGCAATGGTATCCAACATGTTCGCACTCCCGCTCGCGGAAAAACTGGGACGGCGAAGCAAGGAAGAAATGTTGCTGAAGATGATCGTCGTCAAGGGCGTCATGTCGATTCAGTCCGGCGACAATCCGAGGATCGTCGAGCAGAAGCTGAAGACGTTCCTTCCGGCGAGTGTCCGCCAGAGCATGGGCGATCAGAAGAAGGCGGCTTGACGGAGTCGCAGTGCGATGCCCGGTAAGAAAGAAGAAGCACCGCAGGGAGCACCGGAATGGGTGCTCACGTATGGTGACATGATGTCGCTATTGCTCTGCTTCTTCATCGCATTGGTTTCGATGAGTGAGATTAAGAAAGACAGGTTCCAGCAGGCCGTCGAGTCTCTGCAGCGCGCGTTCGGCGGTTTTGACGGCGGCATCGGCAACATGCCCATCGAAACCAATACGAAAAACACGCTGATCGAGAAACTGCTGGAATTGGATATCCCGGTCAACCTCGACAAAAAGGGTGACTCCGACGAAGAGGGCATTCATGGTCGCAAGTTTCGTGTGACCAACGTTCGCGATGGATTGCAGGTCGTGGTCGGCGGCCGAGTGGCTTTTGATCGGTTTAGCGCCGAGTTGAAAGGCGAGGCTCAAGAATTGGTGGCCAAAACGGCCGATCGGTTGCGAGGTTACAATACGAGGATTCTCGTTCGCGGTCACGCGACAAACGAACCATTGCCGGTCGGTGCGCCGTTTCGGGATGCCCGGGATCTTTCGTACGCCCGAGCCAAGGCCGTGGCGGAAGCGCTGGAGGCCCACGGGGTGCGCGCGGCCCGCATTCTCGCGGTGGCCGTAGGCGATTCGGAGCCACTCGTGCGACAGGCCTATACCGACGAGCGTCGCGCGTTGAATCGCCGAGTTGAGATTCTGGTCACGGAAGACCTTGTTGAGGATTATGTCGGCTCGTCGATCGCCGACGATCAAAAGGAAACTTCCGATGGCAAATGAAAACGCACCGAATGAAGCCGCTGAAAAAACTCCCGGCAAACCGAAGTCCAAGTCGTGGATCGCGGTGCTCGTGTTGATGGCCGTGGAAGGGGCGGCCATCTTCTTCGGGACCAAGTTTCTGATTCATGCGGAACCCACGCCTGCTGTCGCGGCGGAAGAGGACGGGAAACCGACCGTGATCGCCGGATCGCCTGCGGCGTTAAAGACGCCCGAACTGGCGGAAGTGGAACTCGCCGAATGCCGTCCCGTGAACAAAGTCAGCGGGAAGCTCATTACATTTCGAATGCGGCTATCGGGGCTTGTCAAGGCGGAGGATATGGAACGCGCGAAAACACTGATTGACGCCAACAAGGCTCGGATTAATGATCGAATCAATTTCGTGATTCGCAGTGCTGATATCAACCATTTGAATGAACCAGCATTGGAGACGATCAAGCGACGACTGAAGTCAGAGATTGATCGAGCAATGGGTGACGAGGCCCTGATTCGCGAGGTTCTCATTCCCGAGATGATCCCTTCCGGGTCGGGGCTTTGATTATCGCCCGTTCCGCCGATTCTCCGATATAACCGATACGCCCGCGAAAAGTGCGCGAGGCATTGAGGGTCTGGTTGAATGCCTGAGGACATGCCACAGCCGATGGATGCAAGTTCGACAACGGAAGGCGCAGAAATTGCGCCATCGTCGGCAATGGGTGCGCAATCAACGTCGGCGGATTCCTCCGGCGGCGAGACCGAGTTTTTGCGACAAGAGGACTTGGACGCACTGCTGGCATCCGCGGGCGCTGACTCGTTCGGTTCGGTTGGCGGTGGCGGAGCGACGAACGAGAGTCCGGTCTCAAACCCGGTCGAGGCGACCTTCGACTTGCCGAACGAGCCGGTCGAATCGGCATACGCCGCAGCGGCAACGCCCCCTCCCGTGCGCGCGTTTGAGTTTCCCGATTTGGGAACGACGACCACCAACGGGATCGACGCCAAGCGCGTCAGTCTGCTCAACGACGTTCACCTTCGAGTGAAAATCGAACTGGGGCGGACGCGGATGCTTGTTGAAGAGGTGCTCAAGCTTGGCGAAGGGAGCGTCGTGGAGTTGGATAAGCTTGCGGGCGATCCAGTGGATGTATACGCCAATGAACGTCTGGTCGCCCGTGGCGAGGTGCTCGTTCTCGACGATAGCTTTTGCGTGCGAATCAATGAGGTTATTTCGCGCGATCCGCATCGCGTGATTCAGTAGATTTCCCCAGCCATTCATGAGTCATGGAGGACTCTACGGTGGTGTTGACGGTCACCAAGTCGAATGTCGTTCAGATCGTTGCGTGGATGGTCTTGACCTGCGCAGCTATGGCGAACGCACAGGAATCGCCGGTCGATTCCGTGCCGCCGCCGACCGCCGCTTCCAACCAAAGCCTTTCCATCGCACCCGAGTCTGAACAGGGGCCACCAGCGAATGTCATCGAATCCACTTCGGAATCCAGCGACCCAGCGCTGCCGGTTGCTTCCGAAACGAAATCTCCGGTCGAGTCGTCGCCGGCGGGATCGGTGAAATCGAGGCAGCGCGCGCCGCGAAGGACGCTCGCGGCCGGGTCCACGCGAAGCGATGCGGCATTGGAACCGACGCCCTGGTATCGGACGGGACTCGGGGCGCTCGTGGTGGTACTTGGGTTGATCGGTCTGCTTTACGTGTTTCTTCGACGGTTCGTTCCGGCGGCTCGAGCGCCTGTTGAGAGTTCGATTCGAGTGGTCGGCCGCGCTGCTCTCGGTCCGAGGCAGAGCCTTGCCCTTGTGCGCGTCGGGAGGCGCCTGGTGCTTCTGGGCGTCTCGTCGGATCGTGTCGACCGGGTCTGTGAGATCACTGATTCCGACGAAGTGGCGGAGCTCATGATTCAATCGGGAGCGCCCAGTGGTTCGGGCCCGTCGTTGTTTGCCAATTGGCTCCATCACGAGTCGCGCGACTATGGGAGATCGCTGCAAGACGAGGATTCGAATGTCGCCGAACCGAGTGATTCCCGGCGCGGGCCGGCAACGCCCGTGCGCGAATTGCTTCAGCGGTTACGGAAAGTACGTTCGAGTTAGGTAGAAGTGCAAGAGGTGGGGCTTTCAAAACTGGAGCCACGCCGCGGCGGCTGTTCGGAGCTGTTTCGTCGAGACGTGAAATCGGACGATTCGAGGGATCGCCTGATCGCCAAATGGCCGCCGGGCTCGACGCGAAGGAGTCGCGTCATAAGCATGGAGCATGGACGCTCAACCATGAAGCGACGGTTAACTGTTATCGCTTTGTTTGTCTTATCTCTCGCGCCTACGGTTGCGCGCGGGCAGGTCACACCATCCGTCGCACGTACTTTCGATAACGCAGGCGGCATTCCCGACCTCGGCAAGATCATTCCCACCGCCACGGACCCACAGGGCGTGAGCGCGAGTCTGCGCATCCTGGTCCTGCTCACGGTCTTGACGTTGATTCCCTCCATCCTCGTCATGACCACCGCCTTTCCGCGCGTCATCGTCGTGCTGGCGCTGTTGAGGCAAGCCGTGGGCGTACCGCAGCTCCCGCCGGGCCAGGTGCTGCTTGCGCTTTCACTCTTTGTCACCATGCTGGTCATGGCGCCGACATGGCACAAGATCCAAGCGCAAGCCGTTGAACCGTACCTTGAAAGCCGGATCAACCAGTCTGACGCAATGGACACCGCAGCGCTCCACCTCAAGGAGTTCATGTACCGGCAGATTGGTCAGGCCGGCAATGACGAAGACGTCTATTTGTTTCTTTCTTACGCCGAGGATCGAGACGTGGCGGCGGACGAGGAGATTGACGCGGCCACCGTGCCACTGACGGTCATGATCCCAGCGTTTATGCTCAGCGAATTGAAGACGGCGTTCATCATGGGATTTCGGATTTATCTTCCGTTCCTGGTCATCGACATGGTGATTGCGACGATTCTGCTTTCGATGGGCATGATGATGCTGCCACCGGTGTTGATTTCGTTGCCGTTCAAACTGCTGTTGTTTGTGTTGGCGGATGGCTGGCATCTCGTCGTGGAGACGATTCTGTTCAGCTTTCATTGACCGATTTCGTTAATGGCGATCGTGCATCATTTGGCTGACAAGGAGTAGGAGGCAATGGAATTCAGCGCAGCGCTTGAAATGGGTCGAACCGCGTTTTGGATGACTTTGATCATCTCCGGCCCCATCCTCATCATCGGTCTCGTCGTGGGATTGTTGCTCGCTTTTTTTCAGGCAGTCACGCAACTCCAGGAACAGTCGTTGACGTTTGTGCCCAAGATCGCGGCGATGGTCGTCGCGGCGGCGTTCTTCATCCCGTGGATCACCGAGCAGATGCTCGAATACACCCGCGACATGCTCGGAACCCCGCCCTGGTGACGATGAACCATGCCCTGGCCCCTGATGGATATCCTCGTCGCGCTGCCCGCGTTTGCCCTGATCCTCTTTCGAGTGGGGGGCCTGGTGCTGACGGCCCCCGTGCTCGCCAGCGGGGTCCTGCCCGTCCGCCTGCGGGCCGCCATCGCGTTCACCCTGGCGGCGATGGTGTGGCCCGTGCTGCGTGGGCAGGCGCCGGGCGATTTGACCGTGGCCACCGCCCTCGTCGGGAGCGTCGGCGAGATCCTGATCGGAGCGGCCATCGGCGTGTCGTTGTCCATTCTCCTGCTGGCCGGGGAAGCCGCGGGGTCGATGATCGGGCAACAGGCGGGACTCATTCTTGGGGAAATCGTCGATCCTTTGCACAACGAAAACGCTTCCGTCGTCGGGCAGGTTTACACGGTTGTCTTGACCATTGTCTTTCTTTTGGCGGGTGGGCATCGCGCGGCGGTGGCGGCACTACTGGATACATTTACCGCTATTCCTCTTCTGTCGTACACAACCAATGAATCAATTGTTCTGCTGCTCGTGGAAACGCTGAGCGCGGCGTTCATCGTCGGCATCCGTATTGCGGGGCCGGCAATGATTGCATTGTTTCTGACCGCCGTCGCCCTCGCGGTGATTTCACGAGCGATGCCACAAATGAACATTCTTTCGGTCGGCTTCACGGTCAAATTGCTTGTGGCGATGGGTGCGGTATGGCTGACGTTGGGTTTATGTGAAGACGTGTTGCTGGGCGCGATCTGGGACGGATTGGAACTGGTCCGGGGCTCATTCGGGCTTGATCCGACCGCTAAGGGGCTTGTCGGCTGATGGCGTCATTTGCGGATGAAAAGACCGAAGCCCCGACCCCGCGTCGACGGATGGAGGCGCGGACGAAGGGCCAGGTGGCCAAGAGTCAGGACCTGACGGCAGCCGTTGTGCTGTTTGTGGCCTTCGCGACGCTCTACTTTCTGGGACCAAAGCTCTGCGGCAGCATGCTCTTTATGATCTCATCAGGGCTTTCAGGAGAATCGCCAGGCCGGATCGACGATCTTCACCCGTTCGCCGCGGCCATTGGATTGGAATTGGTCTACCGGTTGGGACCGTTGCTCGTGGGACTTTTTTTGGCGGCGCTTGTAGTGTTGTTTGCGCAGGTGGGATGGCTGTTCACGTGGCATCCTTTGACTCCGACGCTGACCCGAATCAATCCGTTGAATGGAATCATGAGGCTGTTTTCGGCGCGGTCGGTCATGATGGCGCTGATCAACCTCCTCAAGCTCTTGTTTGTCGCATCGGTCGCCTACATGACGCTGGCAGGCAGCGCGAGCCTCATCGTTCATTCTTTCACCTTCGGTTTTCGAGACATCCTGACGCTTGGTGGAACGCTCGTCGTCGAACTTGGACTGAAGGTTTCAGCGGCGCTTTTGGTGCTGGCATTGATCGATTACGCCTGGCAACGGTTCCGTCATGACCGAGACCTTCGAATGACCAAAGAGGAAGTGAAGGACGAACTTCGCAGCATGGAAGGCGACCCAAACATCAAGCGAAGGCGCCGCCAGCTTCAGCTTCAGCTGGCAATGCAACGATTGCGCAAGGACGTTCCCAAGGCCGACGTTGTGGTCACCAATCCGACGCATTACGCCGTGGCGATTCAATATGACGCCGAATCGATGGCCGCCCCCAGAGTTGTCGCCAAGGGCGCCGATTACGTGGCCATTCGCATCCGGCAAATCGCGGCGGAATTCGGAATTCCTATGGTAGAGCGCAAGCCGCTAGCGCGTGCGCTGTTTGAATCGGTGGATGTGGGGCAGGCGATTCCCGAGCGTTTCTATCGAGCGGTGGCTGAGATTCTGGCATACATTTATGAACTGACCGGTCGATCACCACTCGGCCGCAAGGCGGCGCTGGCGGGCTGAAACCAGGAACTACATGGCGACGATTTCGGTCAATCGAGAACGCATCACGACGGGGATCGTGAAGTACCAGGGGTTGCTTTTGCCCATTGGGGCGATGGCGCTTTTTCTGGTAATTCTGATTCCCATCCCCACGTCGCTGATGGATTTGTTGCTCCTGGCAAACATCACGGTTTCGGCCATTGTGCTCATGACGGTGATGTACATCAACGGTCCGCTGGATTTTTCCTCCTTTCCGTCGCTACTCCTGGGGCTGACGCTGTACCGGCTCGTTCTCAACATCGCGACGACCCGATTGATTCTTACTGACGGAGACGCCGGGCAAGTGGTTGCCACGTTTGGCGGTTTCGTGGCCCGCGGATCGGTGGCCGTGGCCATCGTGCTCTTTGCCATCATCGTTATCATTCAGTTTGTCGTCATCACCAAGGGCGCTACGCGCATTGCGGAAGTCGCGGCGAGGTTCACGCTCGACGGCATGCCGGGCAAGCAGATGGCCGTCGACGCCGATCTGAACGCCGGAACCATTACGGATGAAGAGGCCAAGCGTCGGCGATCCGAAATCACGAGAGAGTCGGATTTCTATGGAGCGATGGACGGTGCAAGCAAGTTCGTCCGCGGAGACGCCATCGCAGGCATCATCATCACGATTGTCAACATTATCGGCGGGATTGTCGTCGGTCTGGCGCAGATGGGACTTCCCATCGGTGAAACGCTGCGCCGGTTTACGATACTCACCATCGGTGATGGCCTGGTATCGCAAATTCCGGCGTTCATTGTTTCCGTCGCCGCGGCCATGATCGTGACGCGCTCCGCGGCGAAAAAGAACCTTGGCGACGAATTGCTCGGGCAGTTGACGGGTCAGCCGATCGCACTGGCGCTCACGGCAGGATTCTTGGGGGTGCTCGCGCTGACGCCGCTGCCGAAACCGCCGCTGGTGCTGCTGGCGGGCTCGACGGTCGCGATGGCCTACCTGCTGCTGCATCGGGACAAGGCCACCGTGGCGGCCGCCGCCGCGTCGAAGGCGCGCGTCGCCACGCCCGAACGAATCGAAAAACATCTCGCGCCCGATCCCATGGAACTCAACGTGGGCTACGGGCTCATTCGACTCGTCGATCGAAAGCAGGGCGGCGACCTGCTCGATCGGATCACCAACCTCCGAAGGCAGGTCGCCCAGGAACTCGGAATCGTCGTGCCCCCCATCCGAATCCGCGACGATATGCAGCTCCCGCCCAATGAGTTTCTCGCCAAACTCCGAGGACTCCAGATCGGAACCGGGGAAGTCATGCCCGGACACGTTCTGGCCATCGATGGCGGCGGCGTCGCCGAGCGGATGAGCGGCGTCGAAACCAAGGAGCCCGCGTTCGGTTTGCCCGCGCTCTGGATCGAAGAGGCCCGGCGGCACGAGGCCGAACATCGCGGGTACACCGTCGTCGAACCGTCCAGCGTCATCGCGACGTATCTGACGGAAATCGTCCGACGCTTCGCCGATGAACTGCTCACCCGCCAGGAAGTCAATCGACTGCTCGATCATCTCAAGGAGACGGCGCCCAAGCTCATCGAAGAAGTGATTCCCACGGTGCTCAAGCCGGGAGAAGTGCAACGCGTGCTGCAGGCGCTGTTGCGCGAACGGGTTCCGATCCGCGATCTTGAGACGATTCTCGAGGCCATCGCCGATGTCGCGCCGCGGACCAAGGATTCCGAAATCTTGACGGAATACGCGAGGAACGCGATCGCACGGACGCTGTGTCATCTGCACAAAGGCGACGACGGGCGAATCCATTGCATTACGCTCGATCCGACCTTGGAGCAGACCATCGCCAAGGGGGTGGAGCGCTCGGAACATGGGACGATTTTATCGCTGCCACCGAAGCTTCAGACGCGAATCGTTTCAGCCATCGCCGCGCTGCTGGAGAAAGCCGGCACAGGTGCCGGAGGCAAATCGCCATTGCTGTTGGTTCCGCCGCAGATACGCCTGTGGGTTCGGCGTATGCTTGAAGTGCGCATGCCGGCGGTCATTGTGCTTTCCTACAACGAAATTGTCAGAGGATTCGAAGTCGAATCTCATGGAATGGTGGTGTTGACGGATGAAGCTTAAGACCTTTCAGGGACGATCCATGGCCGAGGCGCTTGAGCAGGTGAAGCGGCACTTCGGACGCGAGGCGGTGATTCTCAATACTCGAACGCTTACCCGCGGCGGTTTCATGGGATTGGGCGCGAAAGCCTACGTCGAGATCACGGCGGCAAAGGATCGTTCCGATCTTCCCGGCGGTTCGCGACGAACGCCCGCGAATCGTCCATCGCGATTAAGCGATCCCGCCGTGGCGGTCGTCCCCGCCTCGCCTGCCGCCTCGGTCGGTTCGACCGAGGCTGTGCTGAATGAAGTCGGCGCACTCAAATGTCTGGTCACCGACCTGCTCCGCGAAACGCGACGCACCAACATCGCAAAGGCCCCTTCGGAATTGTACGACACTTATCTTGCACTCGTCGAAAACGAGGTGGCGGAGGAAATTGCTACCGACCTGGTCGAGAACGTGCGACAGGCTTTACGCGGCGATGAGTTGCGCGATCCATTGGCCGTCCGGAAGGAACTCGCAAAGGCGCTGGAGTCGATGCTGCCGACGGCCGGCCCCATACGACTGACCACGAAAGGCGAGCCCTATATTGTCGCGCTCATTGGTCCGACGGGCGTGGGCAAAACCACCACGATCGCCAAGCTGGCGGCCAATTTCTGCCTGCGCGAACGAAAGAAGGTCGGACTTATCACCGTGGATACCTACCGCATCGCGGCGGTCGAGCAACTCAAAACCTACGCCCAGATCATTGACGTCCCGCTTGAAGTCGCCATGTCACCGGATCAGTTGAAGGAGGCCGTTTCGCGATTGGCCGACCGAGATGTCATTCTGATCGACACTGCGGGTCGCAGCCAGCGAGATGCGATGAAGATCAAGGAACTGCGCGGATTTTTCGCGGCCGTGAAACCGCACGAAACGCATCTCGTCTTGTCGAGCGCGGGCAACGATCGCGTGCTCAGCGAAGCGATTGACCGCTTTCGAGAAGTAGGCGTCGACCGGGTCATTTTTACGAAACTGGATGAAGCGCTTGGGTTCGGCGTCATTCTCACTTGCCTTCAAAGAGTCGATGCCCGGCTGTCGTACGTCACGACGGGGCAGGATGTGCCAAGCGACATCGAGGTCGGAGAGGGTTCGGCGCTGGCCGATTTGATTCTGCGTGCGCGAGGTGCGGGCGCCGAAGGGCATTGCGATGTCTGATCTTCGGGCTGAGTCGATATTGATCCAGCGGCCTATGCTTGCCGTGAGTAAAACGGAATGGAACCAATGAGTTCGGCCGTAAACCGTTCGGATCGACGGGACCAGGCTTCCAGGCTGCGAGAGTTGGTTCGCGGAGCAACTGCCTCACCGCTTACGTTGGCGATCCTCAGCGGAAAAGGGGGCGTCGGCAAATCCAATATCGCCGTCAACCTTTCCATTTGTCTTGCCGCCCGGCGGTTGCGGGTCGCGCTAGTGGATTTGGACATGGGGCTTGCCAACGCCGACTTGCTCATGGGTGTTCGGCCTCGTTTTACGCTGGCTCAGGTCATTTCGGGCATGCGCACGCTAGAGGACATCATGGTCGACGGACCGGCGGGCGTGCAACTTGTTCCAGGTTGCTCGGGGCTTCATCAACTTGCCAACCTGTCCGAATTCGAACGCCAAAACCTCTTGCTGCATTTGCAGAAGCTCGAGGACAGTACTGATATGATCGTTTTTGATTGTGGAGCCGGGATTTCCCGCAACGTCATCCGGTTTGCATTGGCGGCCAGCCAGATCATGGTCGTGACGACTCCGGAGCCGACGGCAGTTACGGATGCTTACGCCGTTATCAAGACTCTGCAACGGGAAGACTATCAACACCCGGTTGGTCTGGTCGTCAATAAAGTCATCAGCCGAGGCGAGGCGGAGCAGACGTATCGTAGGGTCTCGGAAGTTGCGAAGAGATTTTTGGGATTCCCTATTGCATATCTCGGCTATGTGTTGCAAGATGCTGCGGTTGCGATGGCGGTGCAATCGCAGAGCCCGGTTGTCGTTTCCCATCCGGGGTCGAACGCCAGCGCATGCCTTGCCGCATTGGCGGACGCGCTGGATCAGAAACAGCGAGGCGCGCCGTCGCGGCGCGAGAGTTTTTTCCGGCGCGTAGCGGGTCTGTTCGTTTGAGCTTCCCTAAGCGCCGATCAGAAAAACCGTAGAGCGCGAGAATCCGGCAAGGAAGTCGGGTTCCGTTTCTCGAAGCGCAGTTGACGATGGCTTTTCGACGAGGGTTTGGTCGAAGCCTCGGCGGTGTCAAATGCGATTCACGGTTGTGGCGACAAGGATGTTGATCGCATGGTAGCTCGCTTCGCGGGTGCCAGTCTGGGGCTCTTTGCGTTTGCGGTCACGATTGCGGCCGGCATCTACGCGCACAATCCGCCTTCCCTCATCCTCAGTCGCGCGATTTTTTCATTGTTTGTGTTTCTTGGACTTGGGTTGCTGATCGGTCGAGCGGCTCAAGGCGTGATAGCGGAACACGAGCGCGCGCGTAGAGCGGATATCGAACAGAGATTTCGTCGTACAGGCCCAGGTCCGGATACCATGGATGGAGCGAGTGGGTCAGTCGATTCAAAGGACGGATCGATGGGAGCGCGAGCGTGATCGTGAGCCGGTGACGGCCTAGGTCCCGAGCCGCGCGCTCCAGCCCCGGGGTCGATCAGTCATGCAACAGGCGCAAGGAAGCGTTGTTGAGGAGTCAATGGAATGCAAGCGACGACGGTGACTTCGGACTTGGGGAAGGTGTGGCGCGATTTCAAACGGTCCGGCGATACCGTGCTGAGGAATCGACTGGTGGAGAGTTTCTTGCCGATTGTCCGGTACAACGCCGAGCGCATCGGGGCCAAGCTGCCGGATGAAATCGACAGCGACGACCTCATTTCGGCGGGGATTTTTGGATTGCTCGACGCGATCGATTCCTTTGATCTAGGGCGCGGAGTCAAGTTTGAGACGTATTGCGCGCCGCGCATTCGCGGCGCGATTCTCGATGAACTGCGGAGCATGGACTGGGTTCCGAGACTGGTTCGCAGCCGTGCGAGCAAATTGGAGCGGGCCTCACGAGAACTCGAATCGACGCTTGGGCGGTCGCCGACGGAGTCGGAGCTTTCTCATCGAATGAAACTGCCGCCGGCGGAGTTTGAAAAATTGATCCGGGACGCGACCGCCGTAACGCAGGTTTCGCTATCGAGAAAATACAACGAGACCGAATCCAGCAAGGAAGTCAGTGAAATCGACGTATTGGAAGACAAGCGAGGGAAGGATCCCGTGAGCGAGATTCACAAGAGAGACTTGAAAAACATGATCACGCGCGGATTGACCCGCGCTGAGCGACTGATCCTGATTCTCTATTATTATGAAGAAATGACCATGAAGGAAATCGGGGCTACTCTTGATCTCTCCGAAAGCCGCGTCTCCCAAATGCACTCATCGATACTGCGTCGGCTCAAGGAGCAACTCGAGCTTCGCCGAAAAGAGTTTGTACACTGATCACGGCCTCGCCGCGAATGTAATGGGCGAACACGCCGCCCCGTCGGGGTCCTGGCCTTAATGGTCCGGGAACGTCGCCATGGCCGACAGTCCATCGCCCATCGCATCGTCATCCGCGGGCGCCCCCCTTCAAGCGAAGGAAGCCGCGGACGCGCGGGAGGCCGGCCGCAGGGGCGGGTCTCGAATTGCACGATCTCCAATAGGCCCGGCCGATGAAACGGGTGCCGTCGTCGAAACTGACGATGCTGATTCTCGCGTTTTCGCCGATTCGGAGGGGACCGGTAGTCAGGGACGTGAATTGACCGACGGCCAAGATCATTCAGGCCGAGACAATGCTGTCTCGTCGAACAATTCTGGAATCACAACCGACAAGGACGGCCACATTCATCTGGACCTGCAGGCATAATCCAAACGATAAGGCAATCCTCGATTTCCCGTTGCCCCTTTCGGTCGAAAAAGTCTTTCTCCTCTGTTAATCGGATCGCTTCGAACCAAGTGTTCAAAAAGGCACAAGTATCGATATGATGATCCCCGATGTCATGGGATGGCGACCACAAGCCCCGCCTCCGCCCTGTGGAGGCGTTTCGTCCGTCGACCCTGGACGAGGGCATGGTCGCGCTGCGCGACCGTAGCGGATTGTCGGACGTTGTGTTGAGTATGTCGGCGCCGGCGCTCCATCTGCTATCCATGATGGACGGCAATCACACGTGCGAGGAGATTCGCTCCGGGTTCTTTGCGACCTTTGGTCAATCCATTTCAATCGAAACCTTGCAATCGATCCTTGACCACCTCGGAACGGCGCATTTGCTTGAGGGCGGTTCCTTCGAGGCACATTATGACTCGCTGCTGACCGCCTATCGTGAAAGAGGCGTCCGGGCGATGCCGCTGGCCGCCGGGTATGGCCTGGTCGATTCTTCCGGCGATCTATTCCGTGAAATGCTCCGGGCTGACGGTTCGTCGGTTCGGGTTCCGGAGAATCAAATCAGGGGGATCATTGCGCCTCACCTGGATTACTCGCGCGGCGCGAATTGTTACGCCGCTGCCTACGGCGCGATCCAGCATCGGGCGGCACCGGATCGAGTCGTTGTTCTTGGAACCAATCATTTCGGTCGGTCAACCGCGGTCGTCGCCACCGCCAATGCCTTCGAGACGCCGCTGGGACGGACACCTTGTGACAAGGAGTTTCTCGACCGTCTTCAAGAGCGTTGCGGCGATCTTCGTCGGTATGAGCTTGACCATCAACGCGAGCACTCCGTCGAATTGCAGGTTGCGTGGCTTCAGTACCTCTTCGGCGCTTCGAACTTTCGAATCGTGCCCGTACTTTGTCCGAACCCGTGCGGTCCGACTGGAACCGCGCCGTTGGACGGACAAGGCGTGGACTTGCGGGAGTTCGCCGTCGCTCTTGGCGAATTGGTTTCCGACGACTCCGCCGATACCCTGCTTGTCGCCGGCGCGGACTTGAGCCATGTAGGCGAGGATTTTGGTGACGACCCGCCGATCGACCATGCGTATCTGGCACGAATCGGTGAACACGATCGGGGAGCGCTGCGGCACCTTGAACTTGGCGAGCCGGAGGCGTTTGTTCGCTACCTTTACGAACGAGAAAATCGAACGAGGGTGTGCAGCGCCGGTTGCATCTTCGTCTTGGCGGTCGCGCTGGAGGCCGTCCGCGCAACCATCCTTCGGTACGATCAGGCCATCGATTCCGAACGACGGAACTGTGTTACATGCGCGGCCGCGTTGTTCGCCTAGGAGCTTGTCGGGGTCATTGCTCATGGGCGATTCTCGATTGATTCACAACATCATGTCCGGACGCGCTGGATGGTGGGCGACGCCGTTGCGCGGCGCACTGCGGTGCATCGAATCAGTCTATTCTACGGGATTAGCAATCAGGAACCGTCGTTACGATCGCAGTTCAGCTTGCGCTTCGTCGTCGATTCCGGTCATCAGCGTCGGCAATATCACCGTCGGAGGAACTGGAAAGACGCCATTGGTCATTGATCTGGTCACGCGCCTCGATCGATTAGGACGTAGTCCGGCGGTACTGGCCCGTGGATATGGGTCGCCGGTTGATGAGCCCAATGACGAAGAGCGATTGATTCGTCGATACTGCCCAAGTGCAATCTACATCGCCGATCCGAATCGCGTTCGGGCGGCGGATCGTGCCGCGCGGCAATTGGGCGCTGACGTCGCCGTGCTGGACGACGGGTTCCAGCACCGCCGCCTCGCGCGTAATCTCGACATCGTATTGATCGACGCGACGTGCCCGTTTGGATACAACCATGTACTGCCGCGAGGACTGCTTCGCGAGCCGTTGATCGGCCTGCGGCGCGCCGGGTTATTCGTCGTGACGCGGTGCGATCAAGTGTCCGCCAACGCGCTGGCCCGCGTTGAAGCCGAACTGCGCAGGATCGCGGATGACGTTCCCATCATCCGGTGCCTGCATCGTGTCGCATCCATCGAACCGCTCGGCGGGGGGGATTCAATCCCGGATATCGCGGGCCGGCGAGTGATCCTCTTTGCATCGATCGGTCGCCCGGCGGCGTTCGCCACGACGGTCGCCTCTCTCGGAGCCGCAATCGTGGCGACGCACTGGTGGCCTGATCATTACCACTATCGGTCGCGCGACGTGCGGGAGTTGGTCGCAAGGCATCGTCGCCTGCCGCACGACCTCTTGCTGACTACGGAAAAGGACGCGGTGAAACTGACGGACTTGAAGGGAATCGACTCATCGTCGATCGCCGTCGTTCGAGTCGCCATCGAATTCGTCGCCGACGGCGGTACAATTCTTCAGCGCAAACTCGAAAATGTGCTACGGCAAGCAAAGGGTATGAATGGCAAGCCGCCTCGAACAACAGGTTGATGTTCTGATCTTCGGTGGAGGAATCGCCGGACTCTGGTTGCTCGATGAACTGCATCGCCGATCGCATCGCGCGTTGCTCGTGGAGTGTCACTCGCTCGGCACCGGACAGACCATCGCCTCCCAGGGTATCATCCATGGCGGCTTGAAATACATGTTGGGCGGATTGGTTTCCGGTTCCGCCGAATCCATTAGCGATTTGCCCCATTGGTGGCGCGACTGTCTCGAGGGAGAGCGACAGCCGGATCTTCGCGCAGTCGCTGTCGCATCACCATGCTGTTACTTGTGGCGGACCGAATCGTTATCGTCCTGGGCTGCAATGTCCGTGGCGCGGTTCGCCTTGCAGACTCCGCTTCAAAAAGTGCCGCCGGCGGACCGCCCTGACGTCCTCGGCCGGTGTCCCGGCGATGTGTATAGAATTGAAGAGCAAGTGATTGATTCGGCGTCGTTATTGAGTAGTTTTTTGCACGCGCATAAAAGCCGTGTTGTAAAAAATGCTGATGACGAGATAGCATTTCGATACGGAACGGCGGGGTGCGTGGATGCCGTTAGGTTGACTCGTCCCGACGACCGTCGAAGCGTCGAAATTCGATGCGGGACGGTTGTATTCGCCGCCGGTGAAGGAAACGAGCGGCTTCGACGGCAAGCCGGACTGCCTGCAAATGCCATGCAGCGCCGACCGCTCCATATGGTCATGGCTCGTGGACCGCTGCCCATGCTCTTCGGGCACTGCATCGATGGCAATCGTACACGAGTCACCGTGACTTCAACCGTCGACTCGATGGGCCGGGTCGTCTGGCAGGTCGGCGGGGAGCTGGCGGAATCCGGCGTAGCGCTCAATGCGGATCAACAGATTGCCAAGGCGTGGTCCGATCTGGAAGCGGTGTTTCCCGGAATGGATTTTTCTGGCGTTGAGTGGGCGTCCTATCGAGTCGATCGGGCCGAGGGTATGACCGCGGACGGGCGGCGACCGGACGGACCGGTGCTTCGGAAGGAAGGCAACGTCTTGACGGTTTGGCCGACCAAGCTTGTTCTGGCGCCGCGACTCGCGACGATGGCGGCTGACCTGATAGGCGATCCTCACCCGGCGTCGGAAGGTCTTGATTCTTTTGACGACTGGCCAAGACCTTTCATCGCCAAGCCTCCCTGGGAGCTTGTCCGCGAATGGCGAAAACGATGAGAGAACTTTCGCCGATCGGGTTCGGGGCGTTCAAGATCGGACGCAACCAGGGCGCGAAGTATCCGCGCCCCTATGACCTGCCCGATGACCGTTCGGTCGGATTGCTTCTCAACGGACTTCTCGACATGGGGATCAATTACATAGACACCGCGCCCGCTTACGGCAGCAGTGAAGAGCGCATCGGACGCGCCATCGGCCATCGTCGTTCCGAGTTTGTGATTTCCACGAAAGTCGGTGAATCATTTGAGGGAGGAATCTCAAATCACGATTTTTCCGCCGTCGCCGTGAGGCGAAGCCTGGAGCGCAGCCTGAAGCGACTGCGAACCGACGTTATCGACATGGTCCTGATTCACGCCGATCGCGACGATTTGGGCATCGTTGAGCGGACCGATGCGCCCGCTGCGCTCTTGTCTCTTCGAGAGAAAGGACTCGTCCACGCGATCGGACTGTCCGGTTACACAGCCGCCGCTTTTCGTTCGGCGATGGCATGGGCTGATGTTTTGATGCTTGAATACCATCCGGGCGATGTGTCCCTCGAATCCACGATTCGTGATGCCGCGAGTCTGGGAAAAACCGTGCTGGTCAAAAAGGGGCTTTCCAGCGGTCGTCTGGAAGCGGAGTCCGCGATTCCATTTGTTCTCCAAAACCCTGGCGTGGCAAGCCTTGTCGTCGGAAGCCTCAGCCTGCATCATATGGAGGAGAATCTTCGCGCGGCTCGAGAAGTCGAGGGCCGAAGAACGCGCGAATGACCCGGCAGCGTCGGGCGGAGTTCGCCGGTCTCGGCGAGAATGCGGAGCGCGATATGTCTTCAAGCGAAACCGATCGTCCGCCGGCGGATCAGGACCAAGATCAAAAAGTCGAATGGCTGCAACGCATCCACGATCAACTGGAGCGGGCCAATCGGCGCGATCGCCAATCCGATTTTTCCGTTCTGCGGCTTTCCGGCGCGTTGATGCAGATGTTCGCTGTCGTCGCGGCCATCTGGGGCGTCGTCGGTCTTGTCGATGGACAAGCGACGTCAGCCACTGCTCGCCTCACATTGGCATGTTTCTTTCAGCTTGCCTCGCTCAGCGCGTTTGCCATCGATCGGTTTCGCTAAGGTTTCCTGTCCCATTGTCAGGCATCGTCTCGTTGAACGTCATCCCAAGTTGACACTCTGACGGTCGCTGCTAAGCTCCCGTACCTACCCGACCGCGCGTTGCCGCAAGGCGACCGAGGCCGAGCGGATGTGGCGGAATTGGCAGACGCGCTGGTTTCAGGTACCAGTGGGGGCAACCCCATGGAGGTTCGACTCCTCTCATCCGCATGGCTGGAAATCAGTTTGCGTTCCTGCGAGGCAACGAAAGGCCGCAATTGGCTGATTCTACGCGATTTTCGGCCGTTTCGTTGGAACAGTCCGCAAATAAGCCCTATCGGGATTGTCGATCAATTCGATTCCTGCCTTCCTTAAACGCCAATGGATAAGGATTGACGGCAATAGGTGTTAAGCCTAACCTAAGGGGCTTTGGCCGGACGACTGATCGTTCCGGCGTTTTCACCTGAGCGGCTAGCTGAATGCCTCCGCTCGCGGGGGCCGAACGGTTCGAAAGAAAGCGATGACGAGATGAAGGCTGAACGCCGTCACGAATTGCGAGAAAATGACCTGGTTCACGCCTTGGGGCTTGCTCGTGAATACTTCGAGAAGAACAGCGGCCGGATAACTTTGTTCGCGGTGGCGGCGCTGGCGGTCTTTGCGGCTGTGACTTTTGCCTTGCGCTCGCGCGCCGCGGCGCACGAGGATGTTTGGCGGCGAAAGAACCAACTGACGTACGAGGACCCGTCAAAAGGCGCCCAATCCATCGATCGCCTGATGACGTTGGTCGCCGAGACTTCTGATCCGCAATTGGCATTGGAGGGATTGCTGGATGCTGGTCGCCAGGCATTGCGCCTTGCACGAGAGGTGCCGTTCCCTCCGGATCGGGAATTGAACAATCGAGCGAGGAAGGCATTCGAGGAATTGCTTCGACGATTCCCCAATAACCCGCTCGCCGTCGGAGTGGCGCTCTCGGGTCTGGCAACGGTTGCTGAGAATGACTTCATGGTCAACCACGATCCGGCATGCAAATCGGAGGCAGCATCTTTTCTCGAACGGCTCTCCAAGGATGCGATGTTCAACGGGTTGCCGTTCCAGCGGATGGCGCTGGACCGCCTCAAGAGCCTCGACGAGACTTTTCAAGTGGTTCTTTTTCAGCCCCCTTTGCCTCCCGAAGAGCCTGTCGACGTCGTAGAAGCGCAGGTTGATCCGATCGATTCCGAAACTCCGTAGTGTCCGCTTCGTTCAATGGCGTGGCCGTGATCTCACCTCATTGGAATTGCGCCTCTATTCTTCTATGGCGAATCTTATCTGCGAAGTTGTTGGTCTGCGCCGCTTTTTTGAGCGGTTGTCGAACGACTCTACCGACCGCCAAAGTTTGGGTCGAAGAGCCTTTCGGTGGTATCGATCGTCCGGTCGCGTCGCTTCCGATGGTCGCCGAGTCATTTCCGCGACCAGTGAATCTAACAGCCTCCATTAACGAAGCGACGGGATTCCTGTTCGCCATTCGTCCCGACGTGGATTCGCTGGAATATCCAGAATTCAGACTCTCCCCTTTTTCGGCCCCGGGCGCGCGCATGGACCCGTCCGCCGTAGAATTGTTTAGGGTTCATCCCGTCACCGTGGGGACGCAACCGGGTTGGCACGTTCGCGCGATTCCACCTGCCTCACGAGTTCCTGAACCTCTGGACGTTCTCGTTCCGCTGGCCGCGCCGCGCGGCGGGCTTCCAAGGCGCATGGAGCCCGGCGTGACGTATTACTACTGGGCCGACGTCTGGGTTGCGAAAGGAACCGCCGCGGCGGATTATTCATCATCCGTACAGTTGTTCGCGGCCGGTCGATTCGTTGCCAATCTTCCCGTTCGGCTGACCGTCTTGCCCATTGTCCTGCCCGACGAAGCGGACATCGTTGCCGTTGCCGAGGTCGATCATGTCGCATTGTTGCGTCACCACGTCCGATCGGCGACTCCTTTGGGCATGTCGGCCGTGGTTGATTGGTACGATTCACCTCGGCGGGCTCAGTATGAATCGCTGCTCGCCTCGACGACGCGCGTATTGCAGCGACATCGGCTGACGCCGGTCTTTTCCGACCTGAATCCACCAATCCGCGTTTCGTCTCGCGGCGAGTTGTCGATTGATTGGCGGGGCTATGACGCAATAGTCAGTCCGCTTCTCGACGGTTCCGCGTTTTCCAATCGTGTTCCGTTGCACGTCTGGCCGATACCGCTGGGCGAAGCATTTGAACGAACGCTTGACCGTGAGCGCTCGCCCACCGGCGGATCGGACCGGCTTTTGAGGGACTTCGTCGCGCTGTACGTGGACCACTTTGCTGAGAGCGATTGGCTGAACCGAGCCTACGCCCTAGCGCCATCCATGCGACCGGGAAGCGTCGAGGCCGTTGAATCAATTCGCCGGTTTGCGTCTCTGGTGCGGTCCGTCGATGATCGGATAGCCGTGGCGTCCCAATTGTTCCCTCAGGACATGTCCGCGTTCGGATGGACGGATTATGCGTACACCTCGATGGGGGATGACGTCCGCATTTGGATTCCTCCCGCTCAGTTTTTTGACGTGGTTGCCATGGCTGATCAACGCCGCGCGGGGAGTCGGACCTGGCTTGGTGTGGACCGCCCGCCGTACTCCGGTACGTGTTCTGTTCATGCGCCGCCTGCGTTCACGGAGGTGCTACCCTGGCAGGCCGACGCGCTGGACGCCGACGCGTTGTGGTTGGGGTGCATCAACCATTGGCCTGCCGATCTTGGTGCCGCCGATGCGAATTCCTGTATAGATCTTGATGACCGGTCGCTTCTTTTTCCGGGACTTCCCTTTGGATTGGATGAGCCGGTGATGACGCTGCGTCTGAAGCGCATCCGAACCGCCATGCAGTCCGCTGCTTACGGTCAACTCCTCAGGCAGCATGGTCGTGATCAGATCGTGGCGACGCTGCGAGATTCCCTGGTTCGGTATGCCGGCGCTGAGGCCTATCGCACCCATTACATGGATGGCCGCTCGATCGGTTGGACCGATCGCGAGGAGGCATTCGAGTTGGCGCGACGCATCATGATCGAGGAAATGAGAGGCGTGGTTACCTCCTCCGAGATGGTTGTTCCACCCCGATCGATTGATCGAACCGTCTTGTGGAATCGCTTCTTCGACTTGACGCGCGAAGTGACCGTTCGCGTTGACGGCGCGAGACTTCGGGCCGTCGGTCGCCCGGGAGCGCTGGCGGCGGACCTCGACCTCTGGCTTACCGTGACCAATGGAACGCAAGAACCCTTGAACGGAGTCGTCGCGCTAACCAATCTCCCCGACGACTGGCTCGCCGAGACTGAGTCGCGGTCTGTCGGCCCGATTCCATCGAGGCAATCCAGTCTGGCGACATTGGGCGCGAGGATCAGCCAGATTGGAAACTCCGAATCGACCTTTCGAAAGTTCGCTCTCGAATTCACTTCGGATGGAGGGTCAAAGCTCTCAATGCCGATCCGGCTGTCAGTCGTTCAGGCGATGCCGACGCCGCGACCACCCACGATTGACGGTGATTTGTCCGATTGGCCGCCCGGCGCGACGAATCTCGCATCCGACTTTCGGCTGATCGCCGGCGAATGCGTTGAGGCGTCTTTGGGTGGGATCCAAGGTGACGCTGATTGCAGTCGCCCGACCAATCGCACATTCGGTTTCGTGTCGCGCGACGGCGAGAATCTGTTCGTGGCCTTGAATGCCGAAACGACGCCCGGCGCTGCGATCCCCGCCGCCACGCGCCGAAGCGTGCGCTACGACGACATGATTCCCGCGGATGATGACGATCTTATTGAGCTTCTTATCGATCCCCTGAACGGGGGTTCGCGTTCACCGGGCGACCTGTTTCACATTGTGGTCAAACGATCGGGTGCGGCGCTGGTCGAAAAAGGCATCGGCTTTGACCCGCCATGTGCACCACGCAGCGCGTGGCCTGCCGATATCGACGTCGCCACGCGCGTAGCGCCGGATCGGTGGACCGCCGAGCTGCGAATCCCGCTTGCAGCCTTCGGTCGTGGTGTTCCGGTGGGCGAAATATGGGGGTTCAACCTGACACGACTTGACGCCTTGAACCGGGAGTTCAGCACGTGGTCGGGCGCGATGGGAAACGCCTACGATCCCCTTTCGCTTGGAAATCTCATATTTCCTTGAATTCCTTATTGATTTCCAGCGCGTTGCGTTTGAAATGCCGATTGCGCCCGCTAAGATGAAATCGTGGAACCACGCGCTTCGGCAAACCAGGGAAGTTTTCTTGTTTATCGGAACCGAACGGATTGTTTCGCAGCGGTTCGTCGCGGATCGATATTCGCGGCATTCACGTTGATTGAGTTGTTGGTCGTCATTTCCATCATCGCGCTGCTGATTTCGATTCTTATGCCGTCGCTCAGTCGCGCTCGGGAGCAGGCCAAGGGTGTGACTTGCCTGGCGCGACTAAAAGAATACGGCAACGGGCTGGCGGCCTATGAGACGCTCTATGGTTTGCTTCCGCCGGCGCAATGGACTCCCACGGACCCTGAATTCACCAATCCTCGTTCCGACGGCCAAAACAGCACGAGGTTGGAAGGTTCGCCTCGCCCGATCGTCTACGGTTGGACCGAAATACTCTTTGCGTACGTCTACATGGAACAAATCCGCGTTCTTGAATCCTACCCCGTCCAGCGGAACGTCGACGGGCGTCGCTGGGAGAAGTACTTCATCTGTCCAAGCGTCGGCGACGACGGTATCAGCAGCGGCCATTACCGAGTCTATCTCCCATCCTGGTCATTCGGGTCATATTCGCTTGACCAGAATGGACGTTGGGGAGAGTCCACTCGAGCGAATCCGTTGTTCTCCGCCACGCGCGAAAAGTTGAGGCCCAAGATGCCGCTCATCGGCGACGCCAACGATCAGTCCGAACGCGGCGACGGACTGGGCGACGACGATTGCAGCTACATCGACGCCGGCGAGGCCAACTACGCCGGTTCCGACGGCCGGCGCGGCAATCGGTTTTCTGACCGTCATTCGGGCGGCACGAATTACCTCTTTCAGGACCTTCACGGGGCCTGGGACACGCGCCTGCGCTTGGACCTTGCTCGCGATTACGATCTCAACGGCGTGATCGATATCGACGTCCGCCCGTGATCTTCGCGTTTTCACATCGCTGCATCCATGCCACTTCACGATCACTTCACCGAACTCGCCGGCGCGCACTTGGTGATTGCAAATGCGTCACCCTTCGCATCAATTGAAATCGTGTCGCCGGGCGCGAACTGACCTTCGAGTATGCGTCGCGCCAGCGGGTTCTCGACTTCCTGCTGAATCAATCGCTTGAGCGGCCTTGCCCCATAGGCCGGATCAAACCCGTCCCGAGCGAGTTTTTCCTTGGCTGCGTCGTTCAGGGCAAGCGATAGTCCACTCGCCTCCAGACGGCTCCGCAAGTGACGAAGCTGAATTTCGACAATCCCTTTGAGGTTCTCTCGTGATAGGGAATGGAAAATCACCGTCTCGTCGATTCGATTGAGAAACTCAGGTCGAAAATGCCGCTTCAGTTCTTCCCGAACCTTCATCTCGATCTCGATGTCCAGCGGCGCAATCTCTTGGTGGCTCCGTGCCTTCGTACCTTCGTGGCTCGCACCAACGTCGTTCTGTGACTGTCGCCGCCCGGAATCAAAAAGTTGCTGAATGTGCTGACTTCCGATGTTGCTGGTCATGGCGATGATCGTATTGCGAAAATCAACCGTGCGACCGTGACCGTCCGTCAGCCGGCCGTCGTCCAACACCTGAAGCAGCACGTTGAAAACGTCGCGATGCGCCTTTTCAATTTCGTCGAAAAGTACTACGCTGTAGGGCTTGCGATGCACTGCCTCGGTCAATCGCCCGCCTTCCTCGTAGCCGACGTATCCCGGCGGAGCGCCGATCAACCGTGCTACGCTGTGCTGCTCCATGAATTCGCTCATATCAATGCGAATGAAAGCCGATTCGTCGTCAAACAGAAACGCCGCCAGCGCCTTGCACAGTTCCGTTTTGCCGACGCCCGTCGGTCCAAGGAACAAAAACGACCCGATCGGCCGGTTCGGATCGCCCAGTCCTGCCCGGGACCGTCGCACCGCGTCCGAAACCGCCCGCACCGCTTCATCCTGTCCGATGACTCGATCGTGCAGTCGTTCCTCCATTCGCACGAGCTTTTCTTTTTCTCCTTCAAGCATCCGTGTGACCGGAATGCCGGTCCACTTGCTGACGACTTCCGCGATTTCCTCCGCCGTCACTTCTTCGCGAAGGAGTCCGTTGCCGCCTGCGTGAACGGCAGTGAGACGCTGCTCACTATTTGCAAGTTGTCCTTCCAGTTCTCGTAGTTCACCGTAGCGAATCCGCGCGGCACGTTCCAAGTCGCCGTGACGCTGCGCCTCTTCCAGTTCAATCCCCTTGGCGTCGAGTTGTTGACGTTGGGTCTTGATTGCCTCAATCAGGTTTTTTTCGTTTTGCCACTTGGCCGTGAGCGCCCCGTCTTTTTCCTTCAGGTCAGCGAGCACGCGATCGTTGGCTTCGAGATGCTTGCGACTGGCCTCGTCCTTTTCCTTCTTTAGGGCCTCTCGTTCGATTTCCAATTGCAGGATGCGCCGACGAATTTCATCCAGTTCCGCCGGCAGCGAGTCGTTCTCGATTCGGATGCGCGATGCCGCTTCGTCGATCAAGTCGATCGCCTTATCCGGAAGCTTTCGATCGGAAATGTATCGGTGAGACAGCGTCGCGGCCGCCACCAGCGCCGCGTCCTGAATCCGAACGCCGTGATGCGCGTCGTATCGAGGTTTGAGCCCTCGGAGTATCGCGATCGTGTCATCAACCGACGGCTCGCCGACGTACAATGTCTGGAAGCGCCGCTCCAGCGCTTTGTCTTTTTCAACGTGCTTGCGATACTCATCGATCGTTGTCGCGCCGATACAGCGAAGTTCCCCACGTGCCAATGCCGGCTTGAGCAAGTTTCCCGCATCGACCGCGCCCTCGGCTTTCCCGATGCCGACAACCGTGTGCAGTTCATCGATGAACAAGATGACGCGGCCGTCCGACTCCGTCACTTCCCGCACCACGGCTTTGAGTCGTTCTTCGAACTCTCCGCGAAACTTCGCCCCGGCGATCAGCGCGCCCATGTCCAGCGCCACGACGCGCTTGTGTTTCAGGACTTCGGGAACGTCGCCCGCGAGGATGCGCTGTGCCAACCCCTCGACGATCGCCGTCTTACCCACGCCGGGGTCGCCGATCAGCACGGGATTGTTCTTGGTTCGGCGGGCCAGCACTTGCATCGTCCGGCGAATTTCGTCGTCCCGGCCGATGACCGGGTCGAGCTTTCCCTGCCGCGCCATCGCCACCAGGTCGCGCCCGTACTTTTCGAGCGCCTGATAGGTGTCCTCGGCGCTTTGCGAAGTGACCGCCGCGCTGCCGCGAATTTCCTTGAGTGCCGCCAGAATTGTGTCCTTGTTTGCACCGCACAACGAGAGTGCCTCGCGCGCGTCACTTTTCACTTCGACCAGCGCGAGCAGCAAATGCTCTGTCGAAACATATTGGTCCTTCATGCGGTCCGCGTGCTTTTCCGCCGATTCGAGCACTTCGCGTAGTTCACGACTCATCACCAAAGAGCTGCCCGAAACACGCGGCAATCGACGAAGCTCCGACGAGGCGATTTCTCGGACTCGCTCCACGGAAATGCCTGCTTTCTGCAGGATCGGTGCCGCGATTTCCCCAGCGGCCGATGACTTGGCGTCTCCGATCATCGCGGTTAGAAGGTGCAAAGCGTTCAATTCGCTGTGACCGGCGGACGATGCCAGCCGCTCGCTACGCTGGAGCGCTTCTGCTGCTTTGACCGTGAGCCGTTCCATGTTCATGTGATAGCCTCCAAACGCATACAAACCGTTGGCCCGCTCGCACTCTCCCGTCGAACGATGAGCAACCGGCATTCCAGAGACTTGCCGCACATAACTGGTGCATCTACAATGGTTTGCGGTTGAGTTTCCTAGAGCCTCTTAGGCAAAAAGAACTGCCGCTGTCATTTTGGCATGGCGGAACTCGTTGCCATTCGGCGGTCCGCGAGTAGGCTGAGAGAAGATCGTCGGCCGACGTAGCTCAGTTGGATAGAGCGTCTGACTGTGGATCAGAAGGTCCCCGGTTCGAGCCCGGGCGTCGGTAATCGAACTAACCAATGGACTTGGCGGGCTGAGAGATGCGCCGGATCAGTGGATTCGGCGCTTTTCTTTGGTGCGATGTCGGAACAGCCATCATGACGCGGATGGCAGGCGGACTGTGTCGATGCCGGACGGTCATGCGTTTCTTGACACCTGCGACAGTCATCGCAGAATCGATTGCGTAGCGCTCGTCCGGAGACGAGCAAAAAGAAGATTCGAAACTCAACGGGAGCTGACACGATGAAACGAATTCAATCGACTGGGTGGTTGGTGGCATGTCTTGGCGTCGCGGGTACAGTCTCATTGTGGCAATCACGTCCGACGACTGTCGAAGCACACTGTCAGGTTCCGTGCGGCATTTTTGACGATGCGGCTAGAGTCGTGCAACTTCGAGAAGACGCCACGACGATCGAGAAAGCAATCACCAATATCAACAGCCTCGCGGGCAAACATGACGGTGCGGCCTTCAACCAGGCCGTTCGCTGGGTGACGACCAAGGACGATCACGCAAACCACGTCATGACCACGGTGTCGGAGTACTTTCTCGCCCAGCGCGTCAAGCCCGTGGCCGACGGCGCCGAAGGATACGGCGCATACGTCAAGAGTCTCGCGGACCACCATGCGGTTCTCGTGGCGGCCATGAAAGCGAAACAAAACGCCGATCCCAAAACGGTCGAAGACCTTCGCATGGCCATTGACGGCATCGCGCCCTATTACGCGAAGTAGTCTTGGCCGGTCTTTCGCTGCGTTCCGGGCAAAGCCGGTGGCCTGAAATGACATACGCTTCTCCGCGCCGCCAATGACATGCAAGAGGAGGTTCGAATGGCAGCTAGAAAACTCAGTCCGGCGGCTTCAAAGCTACTTCACGACATGCTCTCGCTGCCGACGGCACCCTTCGCCGAGCACAAAGTTATCGCATACATCGAAGCATTTTGTCGAAAACGTCCGTCGGTCACGATGACGCGCGACCCGGCCGGCAACATCCTCGTTCACGTTCGCCTCGGGCGCCGAAAGGTCGCCCGGCCCGTCTGCATCACCGCCCATCTCGACCATCCGGGCTTCGTGGCCGATCGCATGATCGCACGGAGGCGGCTTCAGGCGTTCTGGCGCGGCGGCGTGCCCAAAGAATATTTTGTCAAGAGTCGAGTTCGGTTCGACGTGGACGGTAGGTGGGTCAAGGGAACCGTTGAATCCATCGATACCGTTGTTCGTGATGGTCAGGAGCGCGTCAGCAAAGCCGTCCTCTCGGTGCCCGTTGACATTCCGAAGGGTTCGGTGGGAATGTGGGACTTTCCTGATCCGGTCATTCGCGGGCGACGAATTCATGCCCGTGCTTGTGACGACCTCGCCGGCGCCGCCGCCATGATCTGCGCGATCGAAGAACTCTGCCGTACCGGTGCGGATTGCGATTCCTATTTCCTTTTCACGCGGGCGGAGGAAGTCGGATTCGTCGGCGCGATCGCCGCGACGCAACTGAAGACGATTCCGGCCAAATGCTACGTCGTGGCCATGGAGACCAGTTCAGAACGGCCTTTCGCCAAGATGGGCGATGGGCCGATCCTACGCGTAGGCGATAAGGCGAGCACGTTTACGCATGCCGTCACAGCCCATTGCCATCGAATCGCTCGTGATCTTGCGCTGGGTGATCGGACGTTCAAGTTCCAACGAAAGCTCATGGACGGAGGGACGTGCGAGTCTTCCGCCTATTGCGCGCTGGGACGCGAGGCCACGGGTTTGTGCATTGCGCTGGGCAACTATCACAACGTCGATGCTCGAAAAAAGAAGCTCGGACCTGAATACGTCGATCTCGACGACTTCGTCCGCGTCGTCCAGTGGTTCGTCGAGCTGGCCAGAGCGCCTCGGCCCTACACCGGTCGTGACGAATCGCTCGACGACCAACTCGCGAAGCTCGAAAAGCGCTACGAAAAGCTGCTTTATTCGACGCGATGACGGACCATAAGGCTTGGCGTTCGTTACAAGCGTCGGGTCACGGCCCGCAATTCTGCGACCCTCAGAATGTGTGAAGCCCCTGCGTAGCTTCCCACGCCTGTCACGAGCAGCACCCCAAGCCGGATCGCCTTGTGCCAATGCAACAGGTCGCCCAACCACTGAGCACTCCACAGCATCAACCCCATGACCATTGTGGCCGCCGCCATCTTGCTCACGCCCGATCCGATTCGAAGCCAAGAAACTTCGGGAAACGGCGATCGAAGTCGTTTGGCAAGCCACACCACCTGAACCGTGGCACTGATCGATGTGGACATGGCCAGTCCTCGCTCTTCGAACATGAAAACGAGGACGAGGTTAATGGCCAGATTCAAGCAAACCATGATGAGCGCAATTCGCGCGGGCGTGCGGCTGTCGTGCAGCGCATAAAAGGCCCGCACGACGACGTGCTGAAGAAAATAAGCCGGAATCCCCAGAGCATAGAACACCAGCGTCGGCGCGACGCGGGCCGTGCTCGCCGAATCAAACTCCCCGCCATGTTGATACAGCGTGGCGACCAGCGGCCCGGCGATGAACGAAAGGCCCACCGCCGAGGGCAACGCGATGAACTGGCCGCTTCGCACGCCTGCCTCGAACACCTCGGCCATGCCGGCCCGATCTCCTTCGGCGGCCCGAGCCGACAAGATCGGGAAGATCGCCGTGGCCAATGAAATCCCAAATACTCCCAAGGGCAACTGATAGAGAAACTGCGCGTAACCCAGCACGGCCGTTCCGACTCGCTCGCCATGTTCGTCCACGACAAACAGATAGGCGATCAAGCTGTCCATCAGCGTATTGATCTGCACCGCCGAAAGCCCCATCGCCATCGGCGCCATCAGCGCGAACACCGCCCGAATCTGCGGATCACGCCACGATCCGCCAAACCGGGGAAAAAAGTTCACCCACTTCAGCGCCCCGGCCGTGGCCGCCAATTGCACCAGTCCCGCCGCGAGCACGCTCCAACAGGCGAACTCCATCAGCGGACCGTCTTTCATTCCAAGAAAACGCGCGCCGCCAACCAGAGCGATGATCATCGCGACGTTGAGTATGGTCGGCGCGGCCGCGGGCACGCCGAAATGTCCTCGAACGTTGAGGATGCCGCTCGCCACTGCCGATGTGCAGATCAGGACCATGTAGGGCATCATCAGTGCGGTGAGCTGGAGCGCGGGATCGTCATGAACCAGCCGCCATACGCCCAGCACCACCTCGATCGCCAACACCGCCGCGCACAACCCGCCAAACAGGATTGCCAGCAGCGTCCCGGCAAGTCGCCGAGACTCGTCTTCCCCGCGATCGTGGAGACTCTTCGTCAGAATCGGAATCATGGCCGACGACAGGGCACCCTCGCCGAAAAGCCTGCGCGCAAGGTTGGGTGCCTGAAAGGCGATCCGAAACGCCGAAAGCAGAGCACTCGTCCCGAAAAAATGGCTGAACAGGTATTCGCGAAGAAGCCCGAGAAGTCGGGAAACGAACGTGAGGCCGGCCATCATCCCGGCCGCACCCATGAACCGGTTGGACGACCTCATCGCCGACAAGGTAGGCCCGTTGCCGCACGCTGACAAGGCGGGGTTTGATCCTCCGAAATCCTATGCTATGCTTCAGTCGTGCCTTGGTGAACGTCCGGCAGGCGTTGCGGACGAAGTTGCCTCAGTTGGTGCACGAAGCTCCGCCGCCTAGGATGCGGCTTCATTGGATGAGTTACTTACGGAGAGTGTGCGATGGCCCATATCGTTGCCGACCCCTGTGTCAAATGTAAATACACCGATTGCGTCGCCGTGTGCCCGGTTGATTGTTTCCACGAGGGAGTCAATCTGCTGGTCATCGATCCGGAAGTTTGTATCGATTGTGGGTTGTGTCCGCCGGAATGCCCAACGAGCGCGATTTTCGCCGAAGAGGACCTGCCCGAAAAATGGAGCGCCTACATCGAGATCAACAAGAAATACTCCCCGCTCTGGCCGGTCATTGACTCGCAAAAGGAACCACTCCCCGGCGCCGATGCCGCCGCCAAGGAAGAAAACAAGGTGGGACAGATCGATCCTACTCCGTTCGCCGGCTGACCTCGGAGTTGAACCGCCGGGGCAACAAGGTCGGGGTGTGGCGAACTTCTCTCTTGTGATCAGTCGAACCGCCGTCACCCGCGACGGCAGCGCGACACGATCGCATTCGAAATCGCAATAAGGCGGTGCCATCCTCTTGTCATGATCGTCTTTGAGGAGTCGCCCATTGCCCACTCCTGTTCGTATCGCCATGTGGTCCGGGCCGCGAAACATCTCCACGGCCCTGATGCGCTCCTGGGGCAGCCGTGCCGACACCGCCGTCTGCGATGAACCCCTGTACGCGCATTACCTCGCAGCGACCGGCGTGGATCATCCGGGGCGCGACGAAGTCATCGCACACCATGAAACCGATTGGCGCAAGGTGGTCGCCGGGCTCATCGCCCCAATTCCCCACGGCCGCGACATCTACTACCAAAAACACATGGCCCACCACTTGCTTCCAGACATCGACCGCGACTGGCTCGCATCACTTACTCACTGCTTCCTGATCCGCGATCCAAAGGAAATGCTCACCTCGCTCATCAAGAACATTCCGAATCCAAGCCTCGACGACACCGGCCTTCCCCAGCAGCTTGAACTCGTCGAATGGCTGACCAGGCGTGATCAGCGGGTCCCACCGATCATCGACGCTCGGGATGTCCTCGAATCACCGCGTGCCATGCTCGAACGGCTTTGCGAGGCGGTCGGCGTCGCGTTTGATCCGGCCATGCTGAGCTGGCCGCCCGGACCGCGATCCACCGACGGCGTCTGGGCAAAGCACTGGTACGGAGCGGTCGAGAAATCCATCGGGTTCGAACCGTACCGGTCCAAGAACGAGAACCTCTCGCCGCAGCACGAGCGGCTCCTGGACGAATGCAACGCAATCTACAAGCGGTTATATTCCGCCCGTATCCGATCGAAATGAAATCCACCGGGTTCAGGCGAATCCGACGAACAGTAGGGCAGGCTCTGCGCGCCATTTGTTGGTGACGGATTGCGGCTACGATGAGCACGACCTACATCACTTTTCGCTTGTTTCCAAATTTTGCACTATTTTGAATTGCACTCCAGTGCTGCTCCATCACCATCCAGACAATACTGGCCTAGCACTCCGTACCCCACATCGGCAACATCACCTATTACGGTGAATCCGCTTGATGGGACGATGTCGAACCGCGAAGCAAGACGACAATTCGTGAGTCCATTGTCGAATATTGCGAAGGCATCTTTCACGGTTCCGATGTCCAAAACGTCAACATATGCATAGCCTGAAGTAGAAGAAATGCGCCATATGAACTGATCCGTGCTGTTATCGCATATATCTAGGAATGCGAGATACCCATGGAGCTGAATCCTTGGCGGCTTTGAACCGAAATCAATGACAAACGACGGCCGTGGCGGTGGCGGCGCGTTCGTAGTCAAGATGGTAACGACATACAACGAGGAGCGATCCGTTGCGCCGTTGTTGTTTGAAACAGTCAACATGTCGCTACCGCCGCCCCAATGCAGGGAAATTCGCAAATCGCCGTCGAAAGTAGAACGCCAGAACGAAGAAAAAGTAAACGGGAAAATGATGCGCCCGAATTGATCAGGCGGAGAAATTTGGGTTTCTATTTTGGGAGCGATAGTGGCTCGGCCGCCGACTCGTTCAACAAGAACTGAAACATCTGAGGGCAAAGAAGTATTTGAATCGACGCTCTTCAATTCGAGTTCTGTAAATCGTGTTTGAGGGCCCGGATCTATTGGGAGGCAGCCGTTTGAGAGGCAACTCAATGAAAGCCAGGTAAAGAGAGATACCACAAAGCGATTGCTCGAAACATTGTCCATTCCAGTGCCTCCTAACGTGTGTGACATCCCGGCGGACCTTGCATCCAACGATAGGCTCTGCTGTATTGGCCATCATAGGCTTCTTGTTCAAAGTCCGGTAGCGGGCTTCCCCCGCCATTGGGTGATGAAGAATTGCGGCAGGCGGAGCCCGTCGCCACGACGAGCACGACGTGCCTGGCTTCCGGCCCAAAAACGAAGATTTTCCCGCTCCGCGCGAGCGGCTCTTTCACGAGTGCAACTCAATCTTCGACCGGCTCTATTCCGCCCGCATTCGGCCAAGGTAATATCCGTACACGCGGCCCGGGCATTCCGAAACACGGCAGAATGACGCGATGGCAAAGCGAGTTGAACCAGTGTCGCAGAACGGATGGTCACGATGCAACAGCAATTCGATCCAAGAAACAAGGACCTGATGGTCAACATCAACGGACGGCTCATTCATCGCAATGAGGCCGGTATCAGTCCGTTCGACTCCGCCGTGCAGGGCGGCGACGCCGTGTGGGAAGGCCTGCGGTTGTACAACGAACGCATCTTCAAGCTGATCGAACATCTCGACCGGCTCCGCGATTCGGCCAAAGCCCTTGCCTTCGAGGTGATTCCGACCCACGACGCCATCATCGAAGAAATCAGAAAGACGCTGCGCGCCAATAACATGCGTGACCGCGTCCATATTCGCCTGACGCTCACGCGCGGCGTCAAGATCACCTCTGGAATGGACCCGCGGCTCAACCAGTCCGGGCCGACGCTCATCGTCCTCGCGGAGCACAAGCCGCCGGTCTACGATAAGTCCGGTATCACGTTGATCACCAGCAGCGTGCGGCGATTCCCTCCAGATTGCCTCGACCCCAAAATCCATCACGCCAACCTGCTCCAGTCGATCCTCGCGAAGATCGAGGCCAACGCGGCCGGAGCGGATGACGCCATCATGCTCGATACTCGAGGCTTCGTCGCCGAGACCAATGCCACGCACCTCTTTATCGTGTCGCGCGGCGCGGTGCTGACGAGTCGAACCGTCGCGTGTCCCGAAGGAATCACCCGCGCCACCGTGCTCGAACTCTGCGAAAGGCACGCCATCACCCACCACGAAAGAGACCTTTCGCTGGCCGAAGTCTACCGGGCCGACGAAGCCTTCTGCACCGGGACGATGGGTGAATTGGCCGCCGTGGTCCGCATCGATGGTCGCACCATCGGCTCCGGCCATATCGGTGAAACGACTCTTCGGCTCAGTGAGCTGTTCCAGGGGCTGACCGAGATCAATGGGTATGCGCTTGTATGAGTTCGACGCGGTCGCCGGGATGCGCCAATTGCGTTCGTCCGTTGCGCCGTAAAAAGGATCGCACGCCGCGCACCGATGAGCCTCGCCATCCGCACCGCGGGTCTGTGCGTAACGCAGAAACTCTTCGATGTGCTTACCGAAAGGTTGCCGCGACGGTTCCACAATTCGTTTTTGTGACTAGGCGATGAATCAGCGTTGCTGCCGTTTGGCGAAGAACTGGTCCGTACTGTGTCGCTTGCCTTTCATATTGAGCGTCCCTGCCCGGCAACCGGGCGATAGAAACTCCCGCAGCGACTGGAACTGGTTCCAAGAAGCAGGTCAGGAGCTTTCGTGTTTGCGGCATTGGAATGACGCCGGCCCACCCCACGTGCTTCAACGGCGGATGACACCGAATCACTGAACCTGTTGGGGCCGACGTTAGCGCACCGGCGTTGCTTTCGACTCTTCGCCTAAACAACCAACGGGAATCTCGGCGAAAGTTTTTGGAGTTTCCCAGACGCGAACGCCGACCGAGCGGTTCGGTCCCAAGGCCGCAACCAGGCGTCGGTGAATTGCCGACGCGATATTTTCGACCGTCGGATTGAGTGTTTGGAATTCTGGACATTCGATGTTGAGGTTCTTATGGTCGAACGGCTCGATCACCTGTTCATTCACGCATCGATCCAGTTCTCCGATTGAAATGGCGAGGCCGGTGCAGGGATCCGGATCACCGGCGATTGTGACGTCCAAGACATAATTGTGACCGTGTCCATGCGGATTGCTGCACTTTCCAAAGAGCTTCTGGTTTTCCTCATCAGTGAGGTTTGTGCAATGGAGCCGATGCGAGGCCGAGAATTCATACGATTGCGTCAGGTGGATCATGCGCGGCGTTCCTTGTTCGAGAGTCAGATTAGTAAACGGTGACACTCGCAATTGCAGGTATTGGAGCGTTGTCTTCGGAGGAGAAAAACCTCGGATGACGTCGAAGCATTCGATGAGCTTGCGGGCCAAAAGGGGTAGCTCGAAAGGCGAATCCGAGGCCTCGGTGGATCGCAGGCGCGGCACCACGTGCGAACGAATGAGCTCGTCGATTCGCTTGATATCGCAAAGGAAACCTGTGGCTGGATCGACGATCCCGTCAACGACGGTTCGAAGGATCAAGAAAGGCAGCACGGGCCTGGCGGCCCCTGTTCCCGCCCAGCCGTTTTCCACGGCCGCGTGGGATTCGGAATGCTCGCCGCCGCCGTACCACCTCACTTCGCGCATCAATCGCATACGAGGCGATTTTAGGTGGAAAAAGGAGCACGGCCAAATCAGTTTTGGCGCCGTAGGGGTCTGGCGCGCGATGAATCGTTCTGGCGGGCCGGCTGGTCATGCGCCAAGTTCACATTGAAACATTGCAACGTATCAATTGCAAAAGGTTCGCGTGACGGCTAGAAGACGATCTTGTCGATAAATCCGCCGGGCCGAGAGCGAGGCATGAAAGTATGGAGATGATATCGGCGCATCCGCTTAAGGTCCTAAGTGCTTTCGTTTGCATTCTAATTGTCGTGGGCTTGATCTACCGGCGTCGGCGGCGGATTCACATTCCGCTGATGCTGTCGGCGCTTGCGATCGATCTTGGCATCGTGCTGTACCTGGAGATTCGACGGGGAGTCGTGGAGTCGATTCCGAGCCGTGAAATGACGCCGCTCCTGATTTTTCACATCATCGTCAGCGTGATCGTGTTGATTCTGTACGGCGTGCAGGTCTACACGGGCATTCAGAATGCGAAGGGTCGAAGGAGCAATTGGCACCGCGTGTCGGGAATTTCGTTCGTTGTGCTGCGTTTCGCGAACCTCATCACAAGCTGGATCGTGACCTGATGCCGTCCGAACTCCGTTTCGTCCCGGCGACGGGGTGTGAACATGCAGACCGGTCGTCAGGCGACCCGCCGTGAAGCGGATGCCTGTCGACCGGGCGGGCATTCTTCCCCACCGGAAAGCGTTTCAATTCCTAGAAAAGGAGGGCCTCCGTCTCGCGTCACGCTGAAACGCCTTCAGCTCGCGACCCGGCCCACCTCGCGTCGTTCTGCTTCACTTGCCCATCGAATGTCGTTTTCTTCCTCGTCGCGACGTACCAGGCCCGTCAACACAGCGTTGGTCGTAGTCCAAATCTACAATATCCCTGTCACAAGAACGAAACAGTAATTGTCCAGCATGGTCTAGCTCCGCGGGTCGAAAACGTCGGCGAAAGGGAAGGTCATTCGGCCCGTCCGATACGCGAGACGTCCGTGGAATCGGCTCTTTTGCGGACTTGAAGTCCGTGTGGCGGCATGAGCCGGTGGATTGACGGAGGCTGCGCGCTATGGGTCGGCTGCGGTTGACATCGTCGGCTCAGGCCGGGGAAGATGAACCCAGAGGAGCCGGACTGACTGGGTTTTTTGACGATGAGGAGATCGCATGATGAAGACGATGGCGGTGGCGGCATTGCTTGGAAGCGCGTGGGCGGCGCTGGCGGACGAAACCAAGGCGAAGAGCCCTGGCGCGGAGGAGACGGGACGATCGGTGTTCGAGTTCAAGGTCCAGAGCATCGATGGGCAGGAAGTGAGCCTGTCGAAATATAAGGGTGACGTGCTCTTGATTGTCAATGTGGCGAGCTTGTGAGGGTTCACCGACAAGACGTACTCCGGTCTGGAGTCGATATTCGCAAAGTACAAGGACAAGGGTTTTCGGGTGCTGGCGTTTCCGGCCAATGACTTTGGCAATCAGGAGCCGGGAAGCAACGGTGAAATCAAGGAGTTTTGCAGTAAGAAGAAAGTGACGTTCGACTTGTTCGCCAAGGTTTCGGTCAAGGGGGCGGACCAGTGTCCACTCTACCGTTATCTGACGAAGCACCCGGATGAGAAGATCGCGGGGGAAGTACCGTGGAACTTCACGAAATACCTCGTGGGGCGAGACGGGACGGTGCTGGGCAAGTGGGGGCCGAAGACGCTTCCCGAGGCGACGGAGATCAACGAAGCGATCGAGAAGGCGCTGGCGGCGGAAAGACCGAAGGACGAGGAGGAGCATTAGATCGGGTGATTCCAAGTTCGGCACGACTGATCGATTTATGGCTCGACATCGGAGGCCTCAAAGAATGAGGCGGCGTGGTAGTTTTGATCCGCAGAAACAAGCTGCTGGAGTCGTTCACGGAGGGTCGAAACCCGGTGGTGCGATCGGCCTACGGCGAATGCTGGGATCAGGCGAATGACAAGCGGTATGAAGAGTAGAAAGGTTTGGTGCAATCGAGCATGCCGATGAAGACCGATGATATTGCCGTTGAAGATCAGAAAAAAACGGATATCCGCGAGATCACTCTTCACAATGGACGTGCGAATAGTCTTACAGCTGATTTGCTCAGGCAGTTGGAGCAGGCAGTGACTGATGCTCGCGGTCGGAGAAAAATATTGTTGACTGCCAAAGGAGAGCAGTTTTGTGTTGGGTTGGACCGGTTCGATTTATACAAGACCATTGTGCGTAATCGCACGTGTGCGCCGCTGGTAGAACAATTGCTTCGCGTTTATCGAGCGATTCTCACGCATGATCAACCAACGGCTTGCGTCGTACACGAAGGAGCATTGGGAGGAGGAGTCGGCTTGGCAGCGTGTTTCGACTACGTAACGGCATGGAGGGGAGTGACGTTTAAGATTCCTTCCGGTGGATATCGGCCGCTTGCCCTAGTGTTGATTCCCATCCTTGATTTGCGGGCTCATCGTTTTGGCTTGTCATATTTCGCCGTAGATGAGTGGATTGGCGTCGATGTCAAGACTGACGAGGCGCTGAGACGGGGTCTTGTGAACGAAGAATATGATCTTTCTATTGAAGGTGAGGAGAAGGCATTTCGTTGGCTGGTGGCGCAGAAGAATAAGAGTTCGTTTGACCAGGAAACATTTCGGGGACTTGAAATGAAGCTTGATCCCATTCTGAAGAATATTGGGCGTCCAGAGATCTGCATGGGTATCGGATTGGGAATTGTAAGTGATTTGCTTGATCGGCTCACGCGGTCGCTTGCGTGATCGGACAAGCATTCTTGCCACCCTGGTGATTTCAGCTTTAAGCGAACGTAAGACTTCGGGGCATATAGGAAGCCATCGTGGGCTGTTTGCGGAAGTTTCAAAGAACGTCGTATGAGCGTTTGCTTCGCGACTTTTGATCGGCTCAAGGCCAAGGGGGTCGAGGCGTACAATACCAGCGACGGACGACCCCCCTTTATCCCCCTTTGTGAAGGGAAGAGGCGTTGCCCCCCTCCTTGATAAGGAGGGGGTAGGGGGTGGTCGGGCGTGAGCGAACCACGCGTTTTCCGAAAACGACCCCCCTGTGTCCCCCCTTGGAAAGGGGGGAGGCGCCGTGGGAGGTGAGTATGACGCGGGTGTACAATAAGAAAGAGCACACGAAGCTGCGGAGAAGGCTTCGGAATGACGCGACGAAGGCGGAGCGGTTGCTTTGGTGGCGATTGCGCGGAAAGCAAGCGGACGGTTTGAAGTTTCGTCGCCAATATGGCGTGGGAGAGTACGTGGTTGATTTCTATTGCCCGACCGCGAAGTTGGGGATTGAAATTGATGGTGAGTCGCATTTCAGTCCATCCGCTGAGTTGAATGATGCTAAGAGGCTCGCGTTTATCGAGTCGATCGGTATCCATGTCATTCGATTCACGAATCCGCAAGTGTATGAAGAGCTGGACGCGGTCGTTGAAGAAATCTGGCGGGTGGCGAGGGAGCGAGTTGCACGATTGGCAAACGACCCCCCTGTATCCCCCCCTGTGAAGGGGGGCGGCTTTGCCCCTGACTTGTCTCCCTTTGCAGAGGGGAGAGGTTGCGACTGCCGCGTATTCCACGATGAAAAAGGCGGTGGTTCGGCCCCCCGCCTTGATAACGAGGGGAAAAGGGATGGTCGGGCCAAGGCGAACGGTTCTCGCACCTCAAGTAACCCCCCTGTGTCCCCCCTTGGTAAGGGGGGAGGCAAATGACCGTTTCCTTCGCGACATTTGATCGGCTCAAGGCCAAGGGGGTCGAGGCCTACAAGAGCGGCGATTATCTCGCCGCGCGGGCGTACCTTGTCGATGCGGCTGAGTGCATGATCGAACTGGCGGGCGCGGCCAAGACCGACGAAGCGAGGCGGCAGCACGAGGAACTCGCCGCGGAATTGATCGATCTGGCGAAGGACTGCGATCGCCTGAAAGGCGGCCACGGAGGCACGAAGCCACGAGGCCACGAAGGTGGCGGCGGACGCCGGTTGGGTGGGGGCCGGGGCGGTGGGACGAGGCAGGGGGTGAAGGAAGAAGAAGGGGCCGATGCCTCGGAGTGGATCGTCCGCGATAAACCGACGATCGGATTCGACGACATCGCCGGACTGGAGGACGTCAAGCAGGAAATCCGCCTTAAGATGATTTATCCGTTCCTGCACGCCGAACTGGCCAAGCAATACGGCATCGGGGCGGGCGGGGGAATCCTTCTCTATGGCCCGCCCGGGACCGGCAAGACGATGATCGCCAAGGCTGTCGCCAAGGAGATCGACGCCGTGTTTTTTCTTGTCAGCCCGGCCCAGATCATGAGCAAATGGGTCGGCGAGGCCGAACAGAACATTCGCAAGCTTTTCGAAGCCGCCAAGGCGGAACCGACGGCCGTTATTTTCCTCGACGAAACCGAAGCTCTTGTGCCACGCCGGCAGTCGGACAGTTCGACGGTGATGCAGCGCGTGGTTCCGCAGATCCTTCAGGAACTGGAGGGGTTTGATCGCAAGGCCGAGCGAGCGCTATTATTCATCGGGGCAACGAACCGCCCGTGGATGCTGGATGAGGCGGTGATGCGGCCCGGACGACTTGACGCCCGCGTGTATGTGCCGCTTCCCGACGCACCGGCCCGCTTTCGGCTGCTCGAAATCTACTTTGAGGGGCGGCCATTGGCGGACGATGTGGACTTTGGGGCGTTGTGCGACGGACTGGCGGGGTACAGCGGGGCGGACATCAAGGCGATCGCGGCGGATGCGGCGGAACGGCCGTTTCTGGAGGCGATCGGCGGGCAGGCCGCGCGACCGATCACGCAAGCTGATATAATGGCCGTCATCGCCGCGACGCGCCCTTCGGTTCATGCGTCGGACCTTGTTCGATATGAGAAGTTCGCCGCGGAAGGGAAATGACGAATAGCGAATGGCGAACGACGAATCCAATATTGGAGCTTGGATTGCTCGAACAGGAGGAATCCGGACACCGTCGAAAGAGGTTTCACGAGGCGCGCAATGTTGACCGCCAAGTTCGATCCTCGGTCTTTCTTTCAGCGCAAGGAAAACGTCGCGCTGCATGTCCCGGCTTCGGATGTTTTTGGTCTGCTTCAGCGCAGCCTTGATCTTCCGGCGCAGTGGGCGGCGCTGGTCGGTCGATCGACCGGAGACCACAGTCTTGTGCCGACGGGCGGCGTTGTTGAAAACGACGAAGTCGAGGACGTTCTGTTCGTTCGATCGTCTCCGATCGACATTGTGCTCACGCTTGACAACATCACTTCGAAGGATGGTTTTCAATGGTCGGCTACCGTGCAATTACGTGTCAGTCCGATCGCGGAGCGAAGTGAGTTGCAGTCGTTCTTGCAAACGATCGTCGGGAGTCGCCGCGTGATCGATGTTGACGGCCTCAAGACCTATCTCGAACCGGCCATTCGGGGCGAAGTGAGAAAGTTCGTCGCGAGAAATGGCGCTGGAGCGCTCGGCAGTGCAGAGGGAGTAGAAGAGGCCTCCCAGGTGCTGTCAGCCGCTTTGGAATCGTCGTGTTTTTCCGCGGGTCTCATGTTGGGAGCGAAGCCGACAGCTCAATTCGAGTCGGCTTCTTATCGCGAACTCCGACAATTGAAAGAACGGGCCACGGTCCGCCGCGCGGAGCACGAGGTTGCCAGTCGGTTGGACGAAGCTCTGCAAAAGGCCCGAACCGAACACCTCGATCAACTTGCAGGCCTTCTGAACCGGCTGCGAACAATGGCCACCGAATCGCCGGACGTCGAATTGCCGGAGCTTCTTCGCACATTTTCGGAGCATCAGCGTGGCGAATTGTACGAAGCGCTTTTTGCGATGGAGTCGCCGGGTGTTCGTACGCGGTGGATCGTCGTCGCCGCGGGTGACGAACTGATCTTCTTTGACGGGCAGAAGCCCGAATCGCCTGTAAGGAGATATCGCGTCGGCGGATCGGCGGGACCGGCACGATCGGTGCAGTTCGATTGCGAAAAACGGCAGGTCGCGCAGGCTGAGGCCTGCGGCTCAGAGGTCTTATGGGTGGGCGCGGCCAACGGCATTTATCGATGGCCGGTGGAATGCGAGACGCCGGATCGGGTTTTTCTCGCGGATCCATCGAATGTTGTTCGCGGCGGCTTCAATCGCGTGGCTGTCGCCAATGGTTTTGTCGCAGCTTCTCATTCGGAACTCGGAATCTGGGAATGGGATTTGCAGGGCGATGGTACGGGCAGGCCTCGATTGGAATTGCTTTCTCGCGGAGCCAAGGCCATCCGCGAAATGGTCCATCACAACGATTGCTTCTATTGTTCGGTCGATTCTCGAATCGTTTGCTGGATAGCAGGGGGTGACGGCGATGCCCCGACCTCCACGTTGGAGGGAAGCGATTCGCTTATCAGCGCTATCGAGGTGACGTTCGACGGCGTGTACGCAGGGAACAGTGACGGCGACGTTTTGTTCTGGCCTGCGGGCCGGACCGATCGACCGGAACGACTGCATCGCGGCATGAACCGTGCAGCCGAATCGGTGCGTCTGATTCAAACGCACGGCGTCCGCCGGCTTGTCTTTGCCGACACATCGCATCGCGTACATGCCCGTGTACTGGGCGACGGCTTTTCGTGCCAATATGAAGCTGGCGGGCAGACGCTGAGGCGCGTCGAAGTGGCGTCGGACTTGCTGGTCGCGACCAACGAATTGCGCGACCGGCTGATCTGCTGGAAACCCGGCAATCCCGGCAAACCGACGGCCGTGATCGCCGTCGGTTCGCTGACCGGAAGAAGTATTCAGGATGTCTGCCTCGTCCCGCTGGCGTAACTGAGCTTTTCACAACGACTTCCGCTTCACGATCCTTTTCAATGATGATCGGCATCGTTACGATCGCCTTCATGCTTGGCACAGGGCGAATTCCGTCGTGGGTTACCAGACATCGATGCGTCTTGATCGCGCTGGCGGCGGCCAGCCCGCTCTTGTTCGTGCGACCGATTCAATCCGCAGAAGACAAGCCGCTCGCCAACCTTTCCGGCAACGCTCCGAAGCGAATCATCGCGATCGCGCCCAACTCCGCCGAGGTCATTTGTGCTCTGGGTGCCTGCGATTCCGTGGTGGGGGCGAGCAAATACTGCGTCTTTCCGCCGGAGTTGAAAAATCGGCCGCGCATCGGCGGGTTGTACGACGCCGATCTTGAACAAATCGTCGCGCTTCGACCGGATTTGGTGATCACGCGCGGTCGCAACGAATCGCTGGAGCGGTTGTGCGAGCGCTCGGGCATTCCAATCTATTTCGACGAGACCGATTCACTTGCGGGCATCGAGCAGGGCGTGCGCGATCTCGGAAGACTGCTGCATCGCACGGAGCAGGCGGATCGCGTGATCGCGGAGTTTCGCGAGCGGATCGACGCTGTACGCAAGAAAACGCAGCGGAAGAAGAAGGTCCGCGTGATGATCACGGTCGCGCGACAGCCTGATCGACTCGCCAACATCCTCACGACGGGGCGCGGGACGTTTCTCGACGAGATGATCGAGGTCGCGGGCGGTGTCAACGTGTTCGGCGATGTCGACATGATTTACCCGGAGGTCAGTCCCGAATCGATTCTGGCCAAGCAGCCGCAGGTCATCATCGAACTGATGCCGGAGGTCGAGGTGACGGACGAACTCGCGTCGCAACTGCGCGAGCAGTGGCGAAGACTTGGATCGATTCCCGCAGTGACGGACGGCCGCATCCATATTCTGACGGACGACAACTGCTTGATTCCCTCGCCGAGATATACCGAGTTGATTGAGAAAGTTTCCCGTTTGCTTCACCCTGAGGGCGACAGTCGATGAGTCAGTTGTCCGCACTTTTGATTCTTCGTCTTGTTCGCTTCGGCTACGCCGGCGGGCCGGACATCGTCGGGCCGGTGTCGCTGCGCGTCGCACGCGGTGAATGCTGGGGAATCGTCGGCCCGAACGGCGCGGGCAAGAGTACGCTGCTTCGATTGATGGTCGGACTGCTCACGCCGCGAAGCGGAGAGATCGAATTCGCCGGAATGTCATTGCGGCAGATGCGATCCCGCGATCGATCTCGGCGAATCGCGTTCCTGCCGCAGCAGTTCCTGGGCGATCGAGACTTTCGCGTCAGCGATTACGTGCTGATGGGTCGTTATCCGCATCGCTCGATGGGGTTGTTTGAGTCGGCAGAGGATCGTCGCGTCGCCGACGAGGCCATGTTGCGCACGCAGACCGCCGATTTCGCCGATCGCACGCTTGACACCCTTTCCGGCGGCGAGGCGCAGCGGGTACATCTTGCCGCTGCATTGGCTCAGCAACCCGAATTGCTATTGCTCGATGAGCCGACCGCCTCGCTTGATCTACAGCATCAACTGGCCGTCTTCGAGGTGCTCCGCGATCAATCCGCCACATCCGGGCTGACGATTGTCGTCGTCACGCACGATATCAACCTCGCGGCACGGTACTGCACGCATGTGCTGCTGCTTGACCGAGGGAAGGCGGCCGCTTCCGGCTCCGCTTCGCAAGTGCTGACGCCGTCCAACCTGGAGCCCGTTTATCGCGTTGCGATGGCCGATCTGCCGCTGCCGGGTCATCCGGATCGTCGCTGGCTTGCGCCGATTGGAGCGTTGTGAGCGCATGAATCGTGCAGGCCCATCGTCGGTGAATCCGCGCGGGTTTGTTTTGCGACTGGCCGTCGCGGCAATCGTCGTGGCGGTGCTCATCGTGCTCAGTCCGGGCATCGGCACACAATCGGCATCGTTCGGCTGGTGGGACGCGTGGCGGGCACAGCTCGGCATCGGCATCCACGGTGACGAACTCGTTGGTCGACCGCTTGTCGACCTCGACGGCGACGGCGTCATCTCGGACGAAGAGATTGAGGGCTTTACGTCCCTCGCCCGCACGATCGGATTCGGGCAGCGATTTGCGCGTTCATGGCTCGCGCTTCACGTCGGTATCACGCTGGCACTTTGCGGCGCGACGTTTCAAGTTCTCTTTCGCAATCCGCTCGCGACTCCCTACACGCTGGGGATTGCGAGCGGCGGATCACTCGGTGCGCTCATTGCGCTGCGATTCGGACTGGTCGCCACGATTGCCGGTGTTTCAACGATCGCGGCATCCGCCTTCCTCGGTGCTTTGCTGATTGTCGGTGTTGTGTTTCTCATCTCCCGCGGTTCGCGACGCCTTACGTCGAACGAGCTACTGCTCGCCGGAGTCACGCTGGGCTTGTTTTGCTCGGCCATGATGATGTTCGTGACGGCTGTATCCAACGAACGTGAAACGTTCTTCATCGTCCGGTGGATGATGGGATCGCTCGATCCCGTCCGCACCGTCGAGGGCGCGCTGCTTCTGCCGTTGCTCGTGCCCGCGTGGATCGTGCTCATCGGCAGCTCGCGGGCGCTCAATCAGTATCGCCTCGGCGACGAACTGGCGGCATCGCGCGGCGTGCGCGTCGCCGTGTTGCAGGGCGTCTGCGTGCTCGCCTGCACGATCGCGACGGCCGGTGTCGTCGCGCAGTGCGGACCGATCGGTTTCGTCGGACTTGTCGTGCCGCACATTGCCGCATTGCTCATTGGTTCGGACTGTCGAATCCTGCTGCCCGTCTCGGCAATGCTCGGCGGAGCGTTTCTGATCCTCTGCGATTGGGCATCGCAAGTGTCCATGCGCGTTGCCGGGTCGATCACCGGCCGGCAACTCGGTAGCGCGACGCTTCCCATTGGTGTCGTTACGGCGATCGTCGGCGTTCCGATTTTTCTCTTACTTTTGCGGACCAGACGGCGCGGCTAGGCAAGCAGAAGCGAACGCCCGGTCATCGCGTCGGGTGTGGGGATGTCGAGCATTTCGAGCAGCGTCGGTGCGATGTCCGCGAGGCGGCCGTTGGAACGAAGGGAACGCCCTCGGAATCGATCGTCGGCCACGATCAATTCAACATCGTAAGTGGTGTGGGCCGTGTGCGGGCCTCCGGTCGCCGGGTCGATCATCTGTTCGCAGTTGCCGTGGTCGGCGGTGATGATCAGTCCGCCGCCGCGGGCGTGGGTCGCTTCGACGATGCGGCCGACGCACTCATCGACGGTTTCGACGGCGCGAATCGCGGCTTGCAGATTGCCCGTGTGACCGACCATGTCTCCGTTGGCGAAGTTGACGACGATCAGGTCGTCCACGCCGGTTGAAATACGATCGAGAATGGTCGCCGTGACTTCTCGCGCCGACATTTCGGGTTTCTGATCGTAGGTGCTCACGTCGCGCGGCGACGGGATGATTGTGCGATCCTCACCGGGAAACGGTTCGTCGCGATAGTCGTTGAAGAAGAACGTGACGTGGGCGTATTTTTCGGTTTCGGCGCAGCGGAACTGTCGCAGGCCGCGGTCGGCCAGCAAGGAGCCGAGGATGTTTTTCATCTTCGGCGGTTTTTCGAAGGCGACGTGCGCGGGCAGGGCGGCTTCGTAGGCGGTCATGGTCACGAAGAACACATCGCGTCGCGGATCACGACTAAAGCCGCGCTCCGTTCCATCCACGGGATCGCGGAAGGGAAACTCTTTGCAGACGAACGCCCGGGTCAGTTGCCTCGGTCGGTCGCCGCGATAGTTGAAGAAGATTACGCTGTCGCCGTCGCGCACGGTCGCGCGCCGTCCATCGCGAACTATCACGCTCGGCACGATGAACTCGTCGCCGTGGCGATCATTGTCGCTCGGATTCTCGTAGTAATGTCGAATCGCGACGTCGGCGAATTCAAACGAAGCGCCGCAACCCTCCGTCAACAATCGGTAGGCCAGTTCCGTGCGATCCCAGCGGTTATCGCGGTCCATGGCGTAGTAGCGGCCGATGACGCTCGCCACGGGGTTCACACCGAACTCACGACATTTGGCTCCGACGTCGGCGATGAAACCGGCGCCTCTATTGGGGGCCGCGTCGCGGCCGTCGGTGATGGCGTGGACGAAGACGCGATCGCCGGGAAATCCTACGCGACAGCTCATGTCGAGCAGGCCGTACAGGTGTTCGAGGTCACTGTGAACGCGCCCGTTGCTGCACAGGCCGAGCAGGTGGACGCAGCCGCCGGATTTCGCGGCGCGATCGAAGGCATCGATGAGCACGGGATTGTGGAAGAACGCGCCGTCGCGGATGCGGCCGGTGATGCGCATGATTTCCTGTTCGACGATTTGGCCGGCGCCGATGTTCTGGTGGCCTACCTCGCTGTTGCCCATGACGCCTTCGGGCAGGCCGACATCGGTGCCGCAGGTGCGGATCAGCACATGCGGATAAGTCGCCATCAGGCGATCGTCGACGGGCTTGCGGGCGAGGTGAACCGCGTTGGCGTGGTTCCATTCGGAATGAGGGTTCGCGCCCCAGCCGTCGCGGATGATGAGCACGATGGGGCGGTGGTCAGACGAAGGCAAAGTGTGTACTCCGAGGACTAGCCGCGGTTCATTAGTGTTCTTAACCAGAACATGCTACCGGATTTGTCCTGCATACCCCTCGAGTTCCTGCTCGAAGTCCCGCATTTTGAGGTTGAAGAGTTTCTCGGCGATGGTGTGGTCGCAGACGGCGTCTTCCTGCGACATCTGCACCTGTCCGGAGTCGAATCGAAACAGGCCGAGGCGAGGAACGATGGTCTCGGCAAGGGCCATGACGGGCATTCCAATTGCGGCGATCGCCTTGGCCACGGGGACGGGCTGCGATACAAACGGTTTCCATCGTTTCGCGCCGGGCATCAGGGTGCGGCAGGCGTTGTACAGTTCGACCCATGTGTAGGGGCGCGGCCCACCGAGCGGGATCACCTTGCCGACGGAGTCCGGCGTGAAAAGCGACTGAACGAAGCAGTGGGCCACGTCCTTGACAGACACAGGCTGCAATCGGCCGGCGCCGCTGCCGAAGTAGGGCACGACGGGCGGAACCAGTCCGCACATGAACCGTTTCATGAGCTGCATGAATTCGCCGTGGGGGCCGTGGATTACGCTGGGTCGGAAGATGGTCCAGTCGAGACCGCTCGCGCGAACGTATTCCTCGGCGTGCCATTTGGTGCGGTGGTAGATGGCGACGGCATCGGCGCGGGTGCCGAGGGCCGACATGTGAACGTAGCGACCGATGCCGGCTTCACATGCGGCGTCGACGACGTTCTTCGTGCCCGTGACGTGGATGCGCTGAAAAGTCTGGCCGCGCAGCGGTCGGGCCACGATGATGCCGACGAGGTGGATGGCGGCCTGGCTCATTTCGGCGGCCTGGCGGAGCGCGCCCTTGTTGTTCAAGTCGCCGATGACGGGGACGATCCGCTCGCGATCGACGCCGGGATGCTGCGCGAAAAGCTTGTCGGGCGAGCGGACGAGGCAGACGGGCGTGAGGCCGCGCGAGAGCAACTCGCGCACGACACTCCTTCCGACGAAGCCGGTCGCGCCCGTCAGCAGGATTTTATTGTTTTCAACCGCATCGGCGGATTTCTCGAGTTCGCTCATTTCGGGCCTCGCTGAACTGAACGCGTGGCATCGTAAGTCTGCGCGAATGGCGCGTAAAGAATCCGGTTTTCAAAAAGGTTGAGAGGATTTGCCAGACGGTGTCGGGGAAAAGTCGAACATCGGCTTTATCGCATTGGCCGGTGCAATCACCCCTCCAGCATAGAGGCGATTTCTTCGGTCGTAGGTGCCGGAGGGATTCGGCGGATGGGTTCGTTGTGTTCGTCGAGGCGGAGCACGCGAGGTTTATGACGGCCTTCGCGGACTTCGGATTCCTCAAGCCAGCAAAAGGACATGATGATGATGCGGTCGCCGGGGCAACCGTGTCGCGCGGCGGCGCCATTGAGAATGAAGCGGCGCGAGCCGAACGGCTCGGCGATGACGTAGGTTTCCAATCTTGCGCCGTTGTTGATGTTGGTGACGAGGACTTTTTCGTAGGGATAGAGGCCGACCGCTTCCATGAGTTCGATGTCGATGCCGAGGCTTCCTTCGTAATGAAGGTCGGCCTGGGTCACGCACGCCTGATGGAGCTTGGACTTCAGCAGTTCGATTCTCATGGTCGTCGGTATCCGTTGGAGGCCCGTTCACCCGGTCGGCGCTCTGCACGAGGCCAATCCGTCATCGCCCGCCGCTTCCATGCCGCGAATTCAATCCTATTCCTTCATCGTAATTGTTAGTGGGTGGCGTGAGAATGTCAAACCCGGATCGAAGCGGCTGCCGCAGACGCTACGGCTTTTTGGCGAGTTCCTCATAGTACTGTTCGACGAGTTGCCGGTAGCGGCCGGGAAAGGCATCGCGAAGGGCTTGCAGGACGCGCTCTCGTTCCGCGGGAGGCATGGAGCCCCATGCGTCGCCGGGGTTGGCTCGTCGGGTCGCGCGGGCAGGAGTGCCGCCCGGGTCTCCGCCGGGAAGGCGCGACTGCTGCATCGGATTGCTTGGGGCACCGCCGGAGGGCGGCCCGCTTCCGCCGCTACTGCCCGCGCTGCCGGACTGTTTTTCCTTTTCCTCCGCGTCCTTGATGAGCTTGTCGAGCAGATCGATGATCTGCTGCTGACGAGTTCGCACGACATCACCGGGGTCATCGTTTTTCAACCGCCGTCGCGAGAAGTCCATCAAGTCGACGACGTCGCCGAGGCGTCCCGACTCGCGATTGGCGAGTTCGACGAGGATCTGCCTGGCGGAGATCGCAAGTCGGGCGGATGCGTTGCCATGATCGGCAAGAAACTTTTTGAGGGCGGACTCGGCGGCTTCATATTGAAGATCGGTGAGCAGGCAATAACCGCGAAGAAACGCGAGTTCGGGAGCGGCGTAAGAATGAGCGGCGACATCCGCTTCCCGCGCCCCCAGTTCGCGTATCCGATCGCCGGCTTCCAACGTCCGATCCATGGCAACGAGCGACTTGATTTCGTAGGCAGCGGCGTTAATCGCGATGAAGGGGTCGGCCTCGCCGGAAAGTCCGTGCATAATCTCGGCACATTCGGCGTAATCGTCGGCATCGTAAGCGTCGAGGGCCTCTCGAAATCTCGGCGAAACAACGGCCAGCGCCTGGGTGAGGAATTCCTCGGCGTCACATTGGTCGCACTCGGCCCAGCGGTTGCGGATGAGCGTTGTCGCGTCGGCGGGGATATCGGCGCGGCGGTCGAGGGAGGCATTGAAACGATCCACGGGAGACTCGGCCTTCGCCCGCGCGGCCGGGCACAGTGCCGTCGCTAAGACCCAGGCGCCAATCAAGCCTTTGCGCATTGGGCTGTAATGCCCCCAAGCCATAACGCGACTTATCAATCGGTCCATGTTTGACATTTGTCATTCCCAAGCAACGTCATGGCTGCTGAAGCTGCTTTTCGCGCATATCACGGGCAATATCGGCGCATTCCAACTGGCGTTCGGCCAACTTCCTGAGCGTCGCGCCTGCGCTTTCCGTGGCCTCACCGCCTTTTGCGACCGCCTCCGCGATGATGTTCGTTCGGTTGTTGATGCGAAGCTGACTCGATCGAAGCAACTTGAGTTCAGCGGACGGAGGCAGAAGCGGCTGGGGCGCGTCGGACTGACTCGACGGACCTCCGGACGGGTTTTGGTTTTCCTCCTGCATTTTCTGCACGGCTTCGAGCAACTGCTCCAGCGTATCGATGATCTCGGCCTGGATGGTCTGGGTGATCGCCCCAGTCTGGAACGCCGCGAGTCGATCTGCGGAGACGTTCATATCTTCCACGAGTTGTTCCATGACGTGCGGGAACGCAATAGTGGACGCATCTTCATCGAGAATGTGCAGGCAGGAGGTCGCCTGCCCGGAAAGCTCTCGTTGCTTCGTGGAAAGCTCGGCAAGTTGAAGTTGTTCGGCTCGCTTGAAGTTTTCCTCGCCGACGGAATAGAGTTTCAGTGTGTCGTCGTTGATGGGCTTTTGTAACGCCAGCATATTGCGCAATCGACTCTCCAAATCGCGAAGCGTTTCGGCGCGCTCTTCTTTTCGGAGTTCTTCGATCGCCTTTTCAAGGTCACCCTTCGCCTGTTCAAGCTGCTCGATGGCCTTGTCCTGCTTCGGAGTCGCGCCGCCGGGAGACTTCTGGCCGAGCGACTCTGCCGCTTTTTCCATTTGCTGTTGGGCTTGGTCGACGTTCTGTTGACCCGGTGTGGGTGAGCCGCTTTTTCCTCCCTGTTTTCCGTCTTGTTGACCTTGCTGCCCTCCACTCTTCGTATCCTGTTTCATTTTTTCCGAGAGTTCTTCGGCTTGATCGGCCAGCTTCTCTTGCGGCTCGGCGGATTCGGAACCATCGCTCTGTTCGTCGAGCGTTTTTCGGGCGGCCTCCAGCTCTTCCCTGGCTTTTTCGAGTGCTTCAGAGGCCTCTTTCTGCTGTTGTGAGGCTGAAGGCTGGTCGCCCGACTTAAGACTCTCGCCGGCCTGCTCCATGGACTTCGCTCCGCTCTGGCTCGACTGTGCGGCTTTGGCGGCAGCCTCTCGAGCCTTTTGAAGCGCTGGCGATTTGTCGTCGTCCGTTGGCGGCTTGGCGATCTGCTCGAGGTCTTCCGAAAACTTCTCGGTGTCCTTGGAAAGATCGCCTTGAGCTTGCGACGCGGCCTTGTCCTCGGCAGGCTTGCCCGATGCGGCTTTTTGTTGAGCGGCGTTGGAGAGTGCGTCCTGACGTTTCTGCAATTCGGCGACTCGCTGAATGGCCTGATCGAGCTGCGCCTTCATTTGCTGTGCCGCCGCTGCGTCGCCGGATTTCTCCCGGAGTTCGCGCTGCGCTTCGAGCATTTGCTCGACCTGTTGCTTGTACTCCTCGAGTCGCTGGAGTTCCTTTCGCCGTTCCTCTTCATCGCCCGACTGTGCGAGGAGAAGCTGCAACAGTTGTTCGGCATTGGCCAGAAAAGCCTGTTCTTCATCGACAGCCTTGTGCAGCGAAGAAGGATCATTGAGCAAGAGGATGATCTCCTCGAGCTTGTCGGCCAGTCCGAGTTCGCCGGCGTGCTGAAGCGCCTTGGCGAGTCTCGCGGCGTTTTCGGGTTCCGATTCGGCTAGTTGCTCCCGCAAATTGAAGATTCGATCCTGGAATCGCTGAAACCGATCGCGGATCATTTCCTGTTTGGATGCGAGTGGATTAATGACCTTCGCGGAAGCGTCATCCACGGACTGCGCGCGGACCATTCCCACGGCAGCGGTGAGAAACAAAACCAGCGAGATCCAGCCGTTGCTTCGACGTTTGCACGTTTCGATCACGATGTTCACCTGACTTTGGCCGTCATGCCGGTCAATCGCACGCGGCGATGGACTAATCGTCGAACAGCCCCTTGCCCTGTTCCTTCAGCTTCTGCTTGGTTTCCGACTTGAGTTCCTCCTGTAACCGCATGACGTCGCGAAGCATGGTGACCGCTTCCTGATACCCCTGCCATTGTACCATATTCGCCAAGATTTCTCTCATTTGTTTTAGCAACGTCACTTGCTGGGCGTCCATGTTCGCAGCGGCTTCCCTTGAACCGCTTCGCGACCATTGTCGAATCTCGTCGGCGGCGGCCGGAAACCCGCGCCTGGCCAATTCGTTCAGCGGATTCACGATTCCTCTTCCCAGTCTTTCCTCGACCGTTGCATCGGAAACCCGGTTGATCCGCATTTCTCCGATAACCTGCTCGAACTGCTGGCGAACGACGTTCACGGATCCGCCAATGCCCCGTTGCCGGCGTTCGAGATTGGACGCCGCCGACGCCTGGTCCTTGGAATCGCTCGAATCCATGACGGTCAGCAATCGACCGCGGAGTTGCTCTTGGGCATCAATCAATCGTTCAAAGTCCATTCGGTACTCGTGTTCACGGCGAGCGAGTTCGGCCAGCAACTCTTCTTTCGACACAACCCGCATATGGATTTCGGGAGATGCGGCCGAGTTGGGTCCGGAAACGTCGTCAAAATCCTCCGCGCGAGTGACGAGCACGAGGCGATCGCCGGGAATGACTCCGGCCTCGGCGACGTTCCATTCCAAAGAACTCGCAAACGTCTTTAGCCCCGGCTTGAAGCCGGGAAAGTGGATCGGACCGCCGCTGTCGGAATCGCGCATGATGGTGAACAGAAGTTCAACTTGTGCGAGTCCATAAGTATCGGAGTATTCCGTTTGGAGGGGCAATACCGCCTCGGGCGTCACCATTTCGCCGACACCCGCCGCGCGAAGACGAACGCGAGGCGGATCATCCTGGAGCATTCGGATGGAGAATTTTGCGGGCTGGCGATCTTCGAGTCCCAATTCATCCTTCAACGCAAAATGATACGTCTGGGATTCTCGCGGGATGAAAGCGGCTTCGTATGCGCCGTCCTTCGGAGCGGCATCGGCGACAGATGATTCTCCCGCGAAGAGCGTCGCCTGGGCGACCGGTTTGTTGGTGCGGATGCGGATCGTCACGCGACTGCCCGGTAGAGCCTGAACGGCGCGTTGAGCGTCGCCAACCGTAACGGAATCGAGGCGCGCATAGTGAGGCGGTTCGACGTGAATCGTCGCTGATTCCACGCGCGGTCGATCGACAAGCCGCGTGGAAAAGACTTCCGTTTCATCGTCGCCGCCGAGGAGTTGAAAAGTGAAATCCTCACGGGCATTCTTGAAGGTCAAGCGGTAGTGAGCCTGCTCGTCTTTACCCACGGCCGACATGACTTCAAATCCGCGCCGACCGGACTCGGTCACGTATCGAACCTGTACTTCTCCCGGCCGAACGCCTTCGACGCGGGCCGTAATGGAAAGATCATCACCCTTTGCGCCGATTAACTCACCATTCGGGAGGTTGACAACCAATCGCGTTCGCTTGGGCCAGGGGACTTCCTGCAAGAGCACGTTGCGCCGCAGCCAGAGTCCGGCGAGCTCGGGGGCAAGCGTCCACGTCGTGAAAGCCGTCGCGAGGATTCCGGCGAGTGCAAAACCGCCGCGACGTGCCCCCGCCGGAATCAACACGGCGTGAAAGTCTAGCGGCGCAGCGCGATCGACGGCCTTCCGCGCGGCTGCAGTCATCAGCTCCGGAGAGTTGCTGTCGAGCGAACCGACTTGTCCGGCGGAAAAACGCACCGCGGAAATCAGAGACGAGGCCAATTGAGGATAACGGCGCTCCACGAGTTTGGCAGCGTCGGCGGTGTCGATGGGAACCATCGTGATGGAGACGATTCGCCGCCAGGCGATTCGCAACGCAAAGACGACAATCACGGCCAGAATCGTTGCCCGCATGCTCCAACGAACGCCGCGTGTGCTGTAATCGATCGCGAATTGCAGTGCCGCGGCAGCGGCGAGAAACGCCGCGAGTCGTGCGGCTCCTTCCAAAAGAAGGTATGCACGAAGTCGCCGAATGACCGCGCTGAGTCGCGCGGCGAGCCGTGCATCGAGCGAGGGCGTCGACCGGTTGATCGATACGTCTGTCACAGCAATCGGTTCCACTTTCTCAAAATCCATTCCGCGCACATCAGGGCAATCAGCACAGCAAGTACGGTTCCATTGTCCCACAACGTCACCGGTCGAGAGCGTACGGGAACTTCCTCGTGCAGATCGGGGATGGATTTGGCCAGCTCTTTCGTTTCGTCAATCTCCCAATATCGTCCCCCGAAGGACTGCGCTGCCAGGCTCATCAGTTCGTCACGGTGCAACTGCGGACGAACAACCTCCAGATTCGGGCGAGAGACGACAAGTTCCCGTTCCAATGCGTCGCGCTCGCCGGCCTGACCGGTGGGAATGGGGACGCGAATACGGAATCGCCCGGTGCGATCGGCCACAAACCGCCCTTCAAACCAGCCGGGTCGGTCCTTTCGCGCCTCCATCGTGATCGTCGATCGATGATCGTCGGTTTCAATCGTTCCTTCGATGCGTTCATCCCGCATCGGTTCAAATCGCTGGTCGAGAATCCGGGCCGTGACGGTGACAGCTTCGCCGACCGTGGGTCGCTCCCTGTCGACCAGAAGCGTGCCCCGCCCGCTTCCGGCGAGCAGCTTGCCTTCCGCCAGAAACCGGATCATCTGAATCCAGAACCGGTCGAACCATTCCGGCCCAAAGCGACGCCATCGCCAAGTGGAATCAAAGGCGAGAAACGCCGACCGTCCTGCGCCTGCAAACTGCACCGCGGCGAGAACGTGTCCGCCGTAGGCATTGCGCATTCGCGGATTGCCGTTCCGCATGAGCACCGTCGCAACGGGTTTTTCCCGCAGAACCGGATAATGCCAGAAAGTTCGCGCGATGCTCTCCCAATTCAAACGATCGGCCATGGCGTCATCGGACATGCGCAGGACCGGGTGTCCGGCCGCCGAGGGCGAAATGTCGATCGGCGACGGATCCGTCTGGTAATGGCCGATCTGATTGAGCACGAGGTCGGCTTCCGGGTCGAACGAGACCGGCAGCAGATCGAGAAGAGGCTTCAACTTCGGCTCCCGCACGAAGGACGGCACGTGGACCCGCGCGGAGGAATAAAGCAGTCCGCCGCCATATTCAGTGACGAGTTTGTCGGCCAGGCGGCACCAGGATTCGTCAAACTCCGCCTGATCGGGATCGAGCAGCAGAATCACGTCGTAAGCGAAAAGTTCCTCGGCGGATGCGGGAAGCTGTTCGATGATCGTGTCCCCGTCACGAACGGCGTTCAGTTCGGCGGATTGCAGCCAGCAACTGACGTTGATCGTGTCGTCGCGCTGAAGCAAGGTCGCAAGATAACGATATGTCCAGCTTGGTTCTCCCGAGACGAGCAAAACGCGCGTGCTGACATCAACGACATTCACGGCGGCCTGACGAACGTTGTCCTCGGTGATGGACTCATCCTCGATCGCCGGAACCTGGACGGAGTATAGGTATCGACCAATGCGTTCCGCCCGTCGCTCGAACACAAGCGGAGCCAGGTCCCCAGTTGCACCCACGACGGCGTCCCTGGCTTCGATCAACTTGGGCTCGCCCCCATCGGTGAGGTTTTGCTCGAGCAGTTCGACGCGAATTCGCTCGCCGTCGAGTCCTTCGGCGGCCAGTGTCGCGGTCAAGGCAAATGGATCCTTTTGAAGCGCGTTCTGAGGCGCGATGATCTCGATGACGCGAACGTTTCGTGGCGTCGCGGGATCACCGATGCCCACGACGTGGATCGGCAGGCGCCGTTCACGGGCGTAGTCACCGATTTGACCGGCCGGCGCCCCGTCGTTGATTCCGCCGTCCGTGAGCACCACGACGCCCGCGATGGGCGCCGAGCCGAGCGATTCCACGGACCGCCGTATCGCCCGCTCGAGGTTAGTGGTCGCGCCGTCCGCGGAAAAACGATTCTGCTCTCCGTTCGGTACAACTGATCCGTCGTCGGAGTTCCGACGCGATTCTGGTTGATGTTCAGCCGCTGCATCGGAATCCGCCTGCCGTTGAGCGGATTGGTCCTCCGCATGTCCCTGCGCCTGTAACGAGTCGATCAACTTCGCTTCGGCGTCGAAGGTGTACAACTTCACGGAGTTGTTTAAGGCAAGATCTCGCAGAAACTGCCGCTCATTCCCGAATACAATCTTCGTGGCGATGTCTGCCCGCTTCGTCAGCGTGCTGTCGCCGCCCATCGTTCGTTGAACCCGATCGGCATCGGACGCGGCGCGGTACCGGTCCGACAAATCCATGCTCGAAGAACTGTCCACAAGCACGACCGTGAACGACTCGACCCACTTTCGAACGATTCTGACTCGAACAGGCTCAAGCAGAATGATCGCCAGCGCTACGAGAATCGCGCACCGCACGCTCGCCATGACCATCCGAGCGCGCGGAGTCGCACCGATGCGTCCTTCCCGGCGATACATCCAAGCGACCAACCAGCAGAGTCCGAATAGTAGAAGAGCCGCACCCAGCGCGTACCAACCTTCCGGAGCGCGGCGCAATTCAGTGACGTACGTCGTCGCGTCGGCCAAGACGATGGGGCCGTTGTTCTTGATCCAAACCAAGGATTTCATCATCTCAGTCAAAACAACAGGACAGCACGACTCGCCTTCAATTCCAACGCTCGCTCCGAATTCAAACTGTGCTTCTAGTGACTGCCTCGATGCGCATCCCGCCTGGGAAAATGGTCATCGCTTTCGTCCCCACCACCAGGCCAGGCTTTGTTCACACATCAGAACCGTCATCGCCGCAATCAGTAGCGGCGTCCACCACTCGGTCTTGGCTTCGCCGGCCGCCTCGGCCAATTCGTCCAGTCCGCGCACGATTTCATGCGGAACACCCGCCATCGCGCGCCCCAATACATCGTTGTCGATCATAGTCAAATCGCTTTCGGTCGGATCGGAATTGACCGCGACAAGTCGCGAAAACTCGCCGCCGCCACGGCGGCGCAAGACAAACTGATAGATTCCTGTCGTTGCCGTGCGCTCCCATCGCACGAGAAATCCGCCCCCGTCTTCCGCCGCGACGGCCGAAGCAGGGATTTCCGATTCCTCTGGGTATTGGGGAGTGCGGACCACAAAGTCCGGTTCGTACAATGTCGGGTCAAGCGGAAACGTTATGCCCGACCCGACCCATTGCTCATTCGATTGGGCGCCGGGCCTTGCGACGTGCCTCAGCAACTCGTTCATGATCGGCAGATAGGTCGGATGGTCGGGCCAATTATTCCATTCCTTGTCGGCGGATGTCGTAATGACCAGAACCCGGCCGCGGCCGAAGCCTCGCTCGACGATTGCAGGATGCCCGTCGGCGTCGCTGAATCGGGCGAGGATGCGACCGGAATACGATCCGTCGTCGGTCACCGATTCAGGCCGTTCGATCGAACCGGCGGGTTCCGGCGACGCGCTATCCATGGAAAAGGCGAAATACGACTGAAACCCAACTTCTGAGAGTCCGAGCGGGTCCTCAGCGCCGCCCGTCGCGCGGAGGGCGGGGTGCAGACGATCGACCACGACGAGGCGCGACGACTCCGCGGGCTGAATCGTTTCGCCAAGCTTTCCCGGAAGCAACCCGGCGCCGTCGCGATGGAGATCGGCGTTGTATGCCACCGCGTCGACCTGATCGCCCAGAAACAGAATCAACCCGCCGCCGGCTTTGACAAAGCGCTCCAGCGATTCGGCTTCCTTTGGGACGACTCGGTAGACGTTGGCGAGGATAACGGCATGAAACCCGGAAAGGTCCGTTGCTTCCAGTCCGGCTTCGTCCACCACCGAGATTTCCTGGCCGCTGAAGACCTCACCTTCGGGCCTTAAAGCGGTTCGCAGCAAGGAAACTTCGTCTTCGTATTCATCGGCCGATGGTTCGCCGTTGACGATCAGTACGCGAATCGCGTTGACGACTTCAACCGTCGCGAAACGAACGTTGTCGATCGGCAGCGCGTCCGGTGGAATCTCCATGAGGATACGCTCATCACCCGCGTGCAAGAACTCCGCCTCGACGTCCACGGATACTTCCAAGTGTTCTCCGACCGTTGGAATCGATTTGGCCACCGGGCTTCGTTGACCCGCCACCAGGGACAATTGCATCAACTTGGCGGGTTGAGCCGAATAATTGGCGATGGTGGCGCGCACCGGCGAATTGGTTCCCGCCACCGGAAGGCCGCCCGGAACTTTCAGACTCGTTACGGCCATGTTCGCCGGGGTCGGTTGTCCGACATTGACAAGCAGGACACGAAGATTTCGATCCTTGGCTGCCCAGCTAAGAAGCGGTGCGAGTGACGAATTGGCTGTGGACCCCTCTGATCCGTCTCGGGGCGTCCAGTCACGACGTTGAAAGTCGCTAAGTACGTAAACCGCCGCATTGACAAGCCCTTCATCGCGTTCGAGGAGTTCCGCCAATGCCTTGAAAAGCGCGTCTATGTCGCCCGCATGTTGCGAAGGCGACAGGGCCTCGACGCGTGCCAACGTCGCTTCGACTTCCTCGGCGTCGAGATACACGCTCGAAACAACGGGAGATGTCGGCGCGGACATGCGAACAACGGACACCGAGTCGCTCGGAGTCTCGCGCCGAAACGTTTCGATCAATTGTCGAGCGGCCTTGCGGGCACTCTGAAATGGTGATCCTTCGTCGGTTTCGTAACCCATGCTGAACGAGTCATCGATGACGATCACTCGTTCCGCGCGGCGCGTTCCCCAAACGGACGCCCAATCGCCGGCGCTGAGAAAAGGTCGCGCCAACGTCAACCCAACCAGTGACACTGCGAGACATCGCAGCGCGAGCAGGATGAGTTCCTCAAGCCGTACTCTGCGTCGATTGCGTTTCTCGGCATCGATGAGAAATTCCATGGCGGCCCAGCGGATTCGCTTGAAGCGTCGGCGTGCAAGTAGGTGAATCAGAATGGGCGCGGCAATCGCGGCGGCGCCAGCCGTCGCCAGTGCGGGTGTCACAAAGGCCGCGAGATAGCAAGTTGAGAAGGTCATCGATCGAAGACCTGCCTAAAAACGAACCTCGTCGGCGAGCGAGTTCCCTCGACGGTGTATCGGAGAATGGAATGCAACAATCGGTCCTTCCCCCTCACGCCGTCGAGCGCCGTCGGCGCATGCGGCTTCCAAGAAACACGGTCAACGCGTTATCCAGGCTTTCGGCTGTCGAGATCAGGGCGTAGTCCACGCGTTGGTCGAGACACGACTTACGAATGCGACTGATGAACCGATGAAGCGCTTCGAGGTAACTTGCGCGAAGCGACTGCGGATCGGTGAGCACTTCGAGTCCGACCTGTTCCATTCCCTCGAACAACGTGCGATCGGCAAAAGGAAACTCCAGCTCGTCATGGTCGAGGATGTGAAGAACGAGAACGTCATGCCGTCCGAATCGAAACCGCTGCAATCCCTTGACGATGTCCTCCGCATCGGTCAGCAAATCCGAGAGGATGACCACCATTCCACGCCGCGGAATGCGCGACGCCAACTGCTGGAACAGCATTTTGACCTCTGTCTCGCGGGCCGGTGGATTCGACTCTACCGTCTGAACCAGATTCAGCAGCGATGCTCGGTTCGTCGAAACGGGCAGTTGCGAGCGAATGGCGGAATCAAACAACGTCAGCCCCACGGCGTCCTGCTGATGGACGAGCAGGTGCGCGAGCGACGCCGCGACGGTTGCGGCGTAGTCCCACTTGGTCATTCGCCCGGTTCCCGGGTGTTCCGGATAGGCCATGGAGCGCGAGCAATCCAGCACCAGATGCACGCGCATGTTGGTTTCTTCTTCATATTCCTTGATGAAGAACCGATCGGCCTTGGCGTAAACACGCCAATCGAGATGACGAATGTCGTCGCCGGGAACGTAGGCCCTGTGATTGGCGAACTGCACCGAGAATCCCTTGTATGGACTCTTGTGCATGCCGCTCACGAAACCTTCGACAACGTTCCGCGCTCGAAGCTCCAGCCGCGAGATGCGGCTGAGGACTTCAGGCTGAAAGTACTTTGCGTACGCGCTCGTCGTCATCCAGTTTGGTCCGGTTGGGGTCCAGGTTGCCGATCAATTCTTCGACCAGACGATCCGATGTGTAACCTTCCGCCTCCGCTGAAAAGTTCGTCAGGATGCGATGTCGCAGCACCGGCATCGCCAGGGCGCGAACATCGTCCGCCGAAACATAGTCTCGACCGTTCAGGGCCGCTCGTGCCTTTCCGCCCAGAAGCAACGCCTGCAACGCACGGGGTCCGGCGCCCCATGTCACCATTTTTCGCACCGTCGCCGGGCTGGAAGGGTCAGCCGGACGAGTCAATCGGACAAGGTCCAGTGCGAAACGGATTACGTCCGGGGCGGCGGGCACGCGCCGGACTAGCTGCTGAAATCGCAGGATTTCGTCACCGGATACCACGCGATCGATCGCGGGATTGAGACTTCCCGTCGTTCGGTCCGCCACCGTGTACTCATCATCATAGGAAGGATAGCCAATCAACACTTTGAACAGAAAACGATCCTGTTGCGCTTCGGGAAGCGGATAAGTTCCCTCTTGTTCAATCGGATTCTGCGTTGCAAGCACGAAGAATGGCGGTTCGAGATCGTGTCGCTCGCCTCCCGCCGTCACGTGTCGCTCTTGCATCGCTTCGAGCAAGGCTGCCTGGGTCTTTGGAGGCGTTCGATTGATCTCATCTGCCAGAATGACGTTGGCGAAAATCGGGCCTTTCAGAAACTGAAACGCCCGTCGCCCCGTCGCCTTATCTTCCTGAATCACTTCGGTTCCGGTGATGTCCGAGGGCATGAGGTCCGGCGTGAACTGGATTCGATTGAACGAGAGACTGAGGCAACGAGCCAACGTCGAAATCATCAGAGTCTTGGCGAGTCCGGGCACACCCTCAATCATGCAGTGCCCGCCTGCAAACAACGCAATGAGGAGCTGATCGAGCACCTCGTCCTGCCCAACGATGACTTTCGCAAGTTCCCGCCGGATGCGGGCGTGCGCTTTGCCCAATTCGGCCAATTCCTGAACATCTGAGGATTGCGATTGCTGGGGCGACTCGTTTGGCCTCTTATTGCTCATCTATACCTTCCTTAATCCCATCGTTTGCGGCGGCGGTTTCGTTTGCCGTCATAAACGACCTGTTCAAAGTCGACCGTCCGCACCGGATCGATCCGCTACTTTTGCATGATCGGTAATTGCTCGAACGGGAGCTGCAACACGGTCAGCGCTACCGCGGTACCGAATATATCCCCCACGCCGTCGCCGACCCAATACCCGTCGGCCTGTTGCTGAGCCAGAAAATAGTCGCGCCGCTTCGGAAAATACTCGTCCCAGTACGGATCGGACGACACGTAAAGCGCCTGCGAGAAATAAAGATGCGCGTAGTAATCGTGACCGGGGTGCATGGACCCCGGCTTGATCGTGTTCTTGGAATACTCCAAGGCCCGCTTCGCCAACGGGTTCGTGTATTCGCCCGCAAGGTACCAGCACAAGACCGCCGCGCCCGTAATCGGCGCACGCGAACCCCCGCCGCGCTGACGAAGCGTGTAGCGAATGCCGCCGTCGCTGTTTTGAGAATCCGCGAGGTACTTCATTGCCCGGTCAATGATCTCCTTCGGAACCGAAATGCCGGCATTGCGGCACGAGCGAAGCGCCTGGACCTGCGTGATCGTGACCGACCCCTCGTCGGCGTTCTGATCGGGCGTATAAATCCAACCGCCAAGGTCGCTTTGTGATCGTCCAGTCAGCGCCACCGATCGATCCAGGACATCTCGAATCTGCTTCGCGCGCGTGGTGTCTTCAGTCATGCCGTACAACTGGCTAAGAAACAACATGGCGAAGCCGTGTCCAAACATCGGACGCGATTCTTCACGTCCTCCCGCGATCAAACCGTTGGCGCCCGCCGAACGAAGCAGGAAATCGGTGGCGCGATCAACCTGCGGCGCATACCGCCCCTGGGTTGTCGTATTCCCATCCATCAGGAGCGCGATGCCCGCCAGCGAGGTCATGGCAACTGGGTAGGCGCCGAACTGACCAATATTCGACCACGACCCCTGCCGATCCTGCGTTCGAGCCAAATAGGCCAGTCCGCGATCGATCGCGTCCTTGGTCGCCGGGGTGATGTGAGGCGGTAGGCGCGTCGTTTGGCCTGGCGCAGTTGTGGGCGTTTTTTCCCGCTCCTGTGACCTTACGCGTTCCTGTGGCACAAGGAGTGCCCCCGCCAATCCGACGATCAGCATGAACCGAACTAGATTCCCGCTTCGTTGAACGCGTCTCATCTCGATCACAAACCGCTTCCCCGCGTCCGTCGCGTCGCGTCGACACGGATTCCTTGAATACCCTTGATCGTTCCCACGGCCAACACGTTGGGAAGAAACGCCAGGTCACCGTTCAATGCAAAGCCCTGCGTGGCCGCACTCAGATCCACGGACCGCCCGGAATCATTGCCGGTACGCACGTCGATCAACGCAGCCGCCGCCGAACCTCGGGGAGTCGCGACCCCACCCTTGGTGACCTCCGTTTGAACCTGTTCAACAAGAGCCGGAATGACGCCCGCAATGACAGTCAATGGGGCATCACCGCTCAAGAGCGTCGTGATTCCTCGCCGACGCCAGACTTCCTCGCCCGTGGCAATATCAAAAGCCGCCAATACGTTGGCTTGCCTTGATCCGTGCAATCCCGTGCCGCGCAGGACCAACGTGCCGTCCCACATGACGCCCCCGATGATGGCACGCACCGACGGGTCGCTTCGTTCAAGAACCAACCGCCCGGTACTTGTGTCGATGACCTTGAGATCACCACCAAGGAGCCCCACACCGAGGTAGCCGCTTTGGGGAACAAACAGGGCGACAATCGGCTTCGTCGCGGGTTCACTCCATCGTTTCTCTCCGGTTCGGAGATCGTACGCGCCTACGGCGTCGCCGCTTTCCGTCGTTTCAGGACCATATAGCATCCCGTCGGATAGCACCAGATCAATGCGCTCGTGATCCGGATCCGGTTGCCGAAACAGAATCCGTTGAATGATCGACCCATCCCCTCGGTTCAAGACGTGGACCCGTTTGTGATCGGAATCCGCCGTCACTATGCTCCGCTCATTCATCCATACACGGGCCACGGACTCGCCTCGAAGCTCGCGCTCCCAGACCGTTGAGCCGTCGGCCATCCGAAGCAACGTGATCCGGTCCTCGCGGGGCATGGCGACGAGTTGGCCGTCATGAGCCGCCATGAGGCGATCCCGGGCGACATGACCGCCGAGCTCCGTGACGGGAGCGTCAAAGGGAATCGCCCATAAGAGTCTTCCCGTCAGCACGCCGACGCCGAAAATGCCTTCCGGACCGGTCAGTGCGGCGATTTGACCGTCGACAACGCCATAGCGGGCTAGACTCTGTCCTCGTTGATTTGGACTGGCGAATACCTCCGAGAACGCGCCCGCCGGTCGAAGTTGCGACTGCCACAACAACTCCTTCTGGTCCGCGCCGATACACTCCACCTGGCCGGTGCGACTCATCACCAGGATGCGATCAACCATCACACGAGGGTGGTTGTCTCCGAACTGAACCAATCGGGCACCTTCGGAGAAATCACCGGCGTCGAATGTCCAGGCATATCCGCCGCCCAGGGAGAACGTCGCTTCTCCTGACGTCGGTCGTCCCGACATTGATTCAATCGCGAAGAGTTTTGCATCGCTCGATCGCCGGCGCATTTCGAGGACCCAATCGTTGATCCGGCCGCCGGAGGGCAGCGCCGACGTTACGGCCCCCTGGATGATCTCGCGGGGAATGGTCTCTTCTCCCAATCGCGTCGACAATTCAATAAGGCATTCAGAGAGCAGACCGATCGCACCCAAGGCCGGATCAGCGTACATCTCACACAACCGCATCAAGGCCGCAGCAGTTTGATGACGATCCGCATCAATTCGGACGGAATGCCTTAAACGCTGCTCGGCCCGTTCCTGTTGCCCCAAGGAAATCTCCCAGTCAGCAATGGCCGAGAGAATCTGTTGGCTCGCCGCCGATGCGGGTTGGAGATCGACCAGAGCCAGAAGCGTATCGCGCGCATTCCGCGAGCCGGAGTCGGATCGAAGCTGTTCAATCAAGCTGGCTATCCGGTTGGAAAGAGTCGCCTCGATCTTTCGCATTTGCGCCGGTTCGAGCTGTGATCTCCAGTCGGCCAGGAGTCGTCGGATTTTCTCCCGCGCACAAGTCGAAACGCCCTCGGAACCAGATGTCAATTCACCTGCAAAGTCCTCCGAGCCGACGTCCAGCAGTTCTTGGTAGGCTTCTTCCACGCGCCCTACGGCGACCAGTTGGGATGCGATTTCCGTTCGACACCGCAAGCGAGTCGAAGATTCGACAGCCGCTTTGTCCGCCAGTTCCAGCAAGCGAAGTGAATCAGTCGGTGAATCGGATCGATTGGCCAATGCAAACAAGGCCTCGATCCGAACGCGAGACTCCGAAACGCTCGATGCGTCACGGCTACTCGACGTGGCGCCGGACAATCGATCCAGCGCTTCCAACGCCTGATCCGGCCGATCGGACAGCAATTCCGCCCACGCCAGCGCTACTGCCGCGCGTTTGTCTGCTTGATCCCTTGATAACGCCGCCGTAGCGGATTCGCGCATGCGCTGGATGTCGGGAAATCTGCGTATCGATGACGGATCGAGACTGAACAATGCCGTTCCCATGCAGGTCAGGTTGCCCAGCGGCGGCTGACCGTCCGGAATCCGAACCTGGTGGATGAGTTCACCGGAAAGGGCATCAAGCGTAATCAATCCATCCGCCGTAGGAACCTGGATTCTGTCGCCGCATATAGCGGCCTTGCCCGTGGGAACGCCGACGAGATGCGTCGTCCACAACGGCGCGCCGTCAGTCATTTGCAAACACGTGATTCGTCGACCTCCGAGCCAGACGTGTCCCTGATCCGCGCCGATCATGTAGTTGCAACCCTCAACCGACCGCGACCATTCAAGTTCCCCGGAATTGCTGTTCAGAGCAATCATCTCGGGTGAATCCGTGGGCGTCACAAGCACCGTTCCGCCGGTGACCACGGGTGGGGCAGCGATCCAGAATCGCATCATACCAGGATGGGTTCGACGCCCGGGGTTCAACCGAGTTTCGTACACAAAAGCCCAGCGCGTCGCCCTCTGGTCGACATCGACGGAATACACTGCCCCGAATCCGGTTGGTATATACACCGCGCCGTCAGCCAATGTCGGCGGCGTCAGCGGTTCGCCAACGTCTGGAATCTCCTGCGCCGATCCCAGGTGAATGGTCTGCACGACGGCTCCGTCCGTTGGACCGAGGACGCCGACGTAAAGATCGGACCCTTGCAGATAGGGGACCCAGAGCCTCCCGTTCGCCTCAATCGGAGTCGAAAGGAACTGAACATCCCCGAGGATGTCTCTCGCGTTGTCCGTGCGACCTCGGTGCCAGCGAATCTTGCCTGTTTCTGCATCAAGGGCGACGAGCCGCGTTGCTTTACGGAAACCTTGAAACGTCTGCAAGGGTTGTCGAAGGAACAAAAGGCGTTGTCCCGCGGTTTCATCGCGATCGGCGAACTCGCCGACGCCCGTTCGTTCGATGACAAAAACAAGACCCAGGGCCGTGGAAACGGCATTGGAAGGATCGTCGGAGTATGGCCCAAACGATTCCGTCCACCGCGCCATCGATGGCCGTGTTCCTCCAAGCGCCGGTCGAATCGAAAACCCAAGCGCTCGATCTGCGGTCACCGACCATGCGGCGTCAAGCTCTCCCGATTCCAGCGCCGCGCAGCCGTTGGCGGTGCGCACATAAAAACGTCGACCGTCCGTCACGAGGTCGGGTCGCGGAATCGGCGGATTCGAGCCTCCTCCGTCATCGCTTTTAATGCGACGCCAAAGCTCTGATGTTGATCCGGTCAGCTCATGCCGCCAAGGCAGATGTTCCAGCAATGTTGGCTCGACAGGCGGACCGGCCTGACCGGCCCGCGAACCGCCGCTTCCTTTTTGGCGCGCAGCCACGAGTTGTCGCGCACTTTCGACCCAGTCATCGGAAAACCCGGGAGCCAGCCGGCTTGAAAGCCAATCCGGCGGTTCAAGTGGAGTACCGTCGCGATTGGTGGCCGAAGCGATGGAGAGCCTGCCCTGTGTTGTTTCACCCATCAGCAAATACGCAAGAGCAAGTTTGCCGTAGATGCGCTCGGGCGCAACCCCGTGATCGGGCGTCAGCTCCAGGACATCGTTGAGCAGCGCCGCCGCCTTGGCCGGCTGTCCCTGATCGATGGCCAGCGACGCCAACAGGTCGGATGCATCGTCGCCGAATCGCGTGAGCAGGAATCGATCGACAATGACCCGCAGATCAACCTCGTTGCGGTTCGCCTTCGCCCGATCGAACAGCCCCTTTGCCTTGCCATCGAACAGTATGCGGTATCCCAGCAATCCCTCCGGGGGAAGCGACGCGAGTCTGCGCATGGCGAACCGCCGAGCGGATTCATAGAGACGTCCTCCGTCCCCGGCGCCGTCATGTCGCGGCACCAGCGTTCCCGCTCGGTCATCGAGAACTCGTTGAAGCGAATCAATCGCCAGCTTCCAGTCGCGCCGGGCGATCGCGTCCTCCGCGCGACTCAGCAGATTGACGACCGGCGCCGAAGTTTCGATCAGAATGGGTCCGTCGCCGCGCGCAAGTTCCGGCTCAAACCAGGTTCGAGCATCACCGCGAATGAGATCACCTGCCTCAACCTGGAGGACGGAGGCTTCGCGCCGCTGGGCGACCGTCGAGGAATTCTGAATCGCGATGACGGCGACAATCGCCGACAAGAGCCTAACCAGCCGGAAAAAACTAAACTTTCTTAAAGCGGCAATCATCAGATGGAGATTCAACAACAGGCTCGAAACCCGGTCGACCACGATTCCCACGAACCGTCATCGCAAGGCGATTCGAACGACTCTTTTACGCTCCAAACGGGTTATCGACCCGACCGAGCCGGGCAAAAACCCGACGGGCAGGCAGGAACTTTCGGCCCCGACTAGCCATCTTATCCGAACGGCCACGGCGACTCTACCAAACCGGATGGAATCCTGACGATTTGTTACCGGCGAGAGCCGAGGATCGAGCTTCGTAACAACAACGTAACGGACACTTGAATGGAAAACGCGCAGTCTGCGGAATGACTCTTGAATTGAAGAACTACGACTGCGATCTTACCGCCGACGCTTACGTTTGTCTTTCTTGTTGAGCACCCGTTTGCTCGCGGTGGACCCCTTCTTGAAACTGGGCATGGCGCCGCCGGCCATCATTTTCGAGAACTGCGTGCCCATGCGAATGCGCTGAAGGAACGACTGCCCGCTCATCATCTTCATCATCTGCCGCATCGGCTCGAACATCTTGACGAGTTGGCTGACTTCTTGCGGATCGGTACCCGAACCGCGTGCGATCCGCCGACGCCGTGATGTGTCGATTATCTTGGGATTCTCGCGTTCTTTCGGCGTCATCGACTGAATCACCGCCTCGAATCTCACCATCTCGTCGTCGTCGATCTCCTCGTCGGGGATCATCTCGGCCATGCCGGGGATTTTCTTGACAAGGTCCTTCATCGAACCCATCTGCCGCATCTTGCGAAGCTGGAACAGAAAGTCGTCGAGCGTGAACTTGCCCGTAGCCATCTTGGCTTCGAGCTTTTCGGCTTCGCCCTGGTCGTATTGCCGCTGAGCCTGCTCGACGAGTGTGAGAATGTCGCCCATGCCCAGAATGCGGCCCGCGACGCGGTCGGCATGGAACTCCTCGATCGCCTCCATCTTCTCGCCGACGCCGATGAACTTGATCGGTTTGCCGGTAACGCGTTTGACGGAGAGCGCCGCACCGCCGCGCGTGTCGCTGTCAAACTTGGTGAGAATCACGCCGTCGAGTTCGAGCCGCTCGTTGAACACTTTGGCCGTGTTCACCGCATCCTGACCGGTCATCGCGTCGAGGACGAGGTAGACCTGCTGAGGACTGACGGCCTGCGCGACTTTTTGAAGCTCGCCCATCAGGTCTTCGTCGATGGCGAGACGTCCGGCCGTGTCGAGGATCACCACGTCGCGGTCAGTCTTTCGCGCTTCGGCGATTCCGTTACGGCACACCTTGACGGCGTTCTGGTGGCCGCGCTCGGTGTACACCGGCACGCCGACCTGTCCGCCGATGACTTCGAGTTGGTCGATCGCCGCCGGGCGCTTGAGGTCGGCGGCCACGAGCAGCGGACGCTTCGCTCTCCCGAGCAGCATCTTGGCCATTTTTCCGCAGGTGGTGGTCTTGCCGGAGCCTTGCAGTCCGGCCATCAGCAATACCGTCGGACCGGGAGCGATGAAGGGAATCTTTGGATCGACCGGGCCCATGAGCCGGACGAGTTCGTCATGGACGATCTTGACCATGACCTCAGCGGGCTTGAGGGTCTTGATGACCTCGGCGCCGATCGCTTTCTGCTGGACTTCGTCGCAAAACTGCCGGGCGACTTCGAGATTGACGTCGGCTTCGAGCAGCGCGGTGCGAATCTCGCGCATCACCTCGGTGACGTTGGCTTCGGAGATCTTCCCCCGCCCGCGAAGTCCGCGAAACACGTCGTTGAGCTTGTTTGTCAGGACGTCAAACATGGCGAGATGTTGTAGGTCGCGCCGAACGCGGGGTCAAGCACGGTGACGCGGACGCAACGCTCACGAAATTGTCGTACAAGTTGATACGACGATCTCTGTTCCCTCGCATTCGCTCTGCTTGAGAGCAGTTGGCAACCTACTTGGGAGATTTGCGCGGATGTTCCTGGCGGTTTCGAAGCTCGTCGGTCCTCTTGCGCCAGAACTCCAATTCCTGTTGCGGCGTCATCCCGGCAATCTGGTTTCGCACATGCTCGGCTCCACGACGCTTCATTTCGACGCAATCAAATGTCTTTTTCTTCATACTCGATGACCTCGCGCGGCGAATGAATCGCCAGAGCTGGAAGCCCCCGAAGCGAATTCACCGCATTATAGAGCGGAATCTTGCTGAAGTGAACAATGTGCTGAAAGTTCCAACTGACAATCGTTGGGCAACGCGAAACGGTCGCGAGTGCCACGTAGAGAGCATCATCGGCCGAGCGCCTGGTCAGAATTCCGGCGTCGAGGTACGCATCTCGCAGCGCAAGTGCTTCAGCCGTGGTCTCGACTACTCTGGCGAATGCGGCCATTTCCTCGAAAAGCCGCCGAACGTCCGGTGGCGCCGGCTCGATTTCCGCCTGCACCACGCCGGATGTGACAAGTTCAAACTTCCCGAGCCGAACCTGATCAAAGAAGAGGATGCTCGTCTCGGCGAATTCAGGATCGAATGGACCACCGAAAACCGACGTATCCGCATAGATTCGAAGCGGCTCTTTCAAATGGACTCATCCGGTTTTGAGGGTTCGTTTCTGACCTGCTCCCCCGGTGGGTTGGACCCTTGAGTCAATTCCCGTCCGCGAAGTCCGCGAAACACGTCGTTGTGTTTGTTTGTCAGGGCGTCGAACATTAAGGAATGTTGTACGGCCGCACCGAGCCAATGGTCAAGATGCTATAGGGGGCGCGGACGAAAATCAGCAGGACACGGTCGCGGTGATTATTCCGGATGATTAATGGTCCGGCGCTTTCAGTTTCGTGACCGCCGGTTCAAAGGGATTCCCACACTCGGAACACCGATGTTCGGGAAGTCCGAACAGGTCATATCCGCACTTGTTGCAGTGCCCCGGCGGGTAGATCGGGCGATAGCGGTTTCGAAAAAACACGACCACGGAAATCACGGCGAATGGTACAAGCAAAAAAGGGAACACGGAATAAGAAACGTAATAGAGGGCATCTCGCAGCGTAACGATTCCGCGAAAAAACGCCAAATGCCACCGCCATGAACTGAGGCACAATCCCAACAACGCAAATGCACTATTCCATGCGACCGATTTGATCGAACGAAGCGGCCAACAAAGTATACCGAGTCCCAACGTATAAACTCCAAGAAAGAGACTCGTCAATAGGTACGTATGAATGTCGAGTAAGAGTTGTCCCGCCGCGCCGCTGACGACGCGAAATCCGACACCATACAAGAACGCCGCGAGAAGGCGACGTCGCCACAGGAACATCAAGGCCGACCGGGTGAATCTCCCAAGACGCGCAAAGAGGCGCAGATAAACCGATTCGTCGAACATGCCGGGAAAGTGATTGGAGCGACTCTCGATCCCGCGTCGACGGGCTTCGGCTTGCAAAATGCCGAGTATTTCTTGCGAAAGATCAGACGGATCGGCCAACCCGCGCACCACGTCGTCGTCGGTTGCATTTCGCCATGCCTCGACGAGTTCGCTTTGACTTTGGTCGCCTATCAAAGTCTGACCCATTCGGCGTCGGCATCGGTACTTAACGAGGAAGTGCGGCACCGATTCTCTCTTCGTTTGGTACGCCATCGTTAATGAAAACGTCTATGGCCATCTTGAGTTCTCGAAAGACCTGTTGTCGCCCTTGAAGGGAACATGGACAACGCTAGGCGCTACATGATATGATGAATACGTGCGCTCAGCAAAGAAATCTTCGGACATGGAGTGGATGGTCCGTCTCAAGCTCGAAGCCCTTGATGAGGGCGGCTATCTGGCTACGAGTCCGGATATTCAGGGCCTGCTCGCGCAGGGATCCACCATCGCCGAGACCATGGAAATCGCCCGTGACGTGGCTCGGAAGATTATCGAAAGCTGCCTCGCCCACGGCGATCCACTTCCCAAACCCAAGCGACGCAAGACCCACTCCCTGCAAGCCGTGGTTCCCGTCACGGTGGTCGCATGACCTATCGCGAACTGGTTCGCAAGCTTCGTGCGGCCGGTTTCCAATTTGACCGTTCCGCCGCCGGCAGCCACGAAATCTGGTATCACCCCGTAAAGCGACTTCGCACAACGGTTCCCAACCATCCTGGTGATCTTCCAACGGGTACGCTTCGCGCCATCATTCGACAGACCGGGCTGACGAAGAGAGAGTTTGAATCGTTGTGATCCTGGTCAAGCGATTGCCGTCAACGCTTACAGCATCTCTCGCAACTTGCGTTTCGCCAAACCTCGACGAACTTGTCGTGCATTTGTTCGACCATCAATGCCTGACCCAAGCGGCGTCATCATCAGCGCCTGTCGTCCATGGGGCACGCCCGGCCAGAGTTGAAATGGCCGACCACGCGCGGAGAAGATTCTATTCACAGCGACCGGCTGCGGCGATTCGCTCTTTAAGATCGGCGACTTCGCGTTCCAGATCCTTGATTCGCTTGATCCACTCCGGCAGCCGAGGAAACACGGCCATGGCCCGCTTGGCTTCGTCGATCGGCATGGCCGGCGATCCGAAAACCTTGGCACCCGGTTCAATGTTCCCCGAGATGCCCGACTGCGCCGCGACCGTGGCGTCATCACCGATCGACAAGTGGCCGGCAACGCCGACCTGGCCCGCGAGCGTGACGTGTCGTCCGACGGTCACCGATCCCGCCACGCCGATCAATCCCACGAAAAGGCAATCCGGGCCGACCTTGCTCCCGTGGCCGATGACGATCACGTTGCCGAACTTGGTTCCGGCGCCGATTTCCGTTTTGCCGAGCGTCGCGCGGTCGATTGTGCAATTCGCACCGATTTCGACATCCTCGCCAATGACCGCGCGGCCGACCTGCGGAATCTTGACCCACTTCTGTCCATGAGGTGCGTACCCGAGGCCGTCTTCGCCGATAACCGAACCCGCGTGAATGGTCACGCGATGACTGATAAGCGATCCGTCGTATACGACGACATTGGGAAACAGCGTGCATCGATGGCCGATGCTCGCGCCTTCGCCGATGTAACATCCCGGGTAGATCGTGCAATCATCGCCGATGGACACTCCGGCCTCGATGGTCACGCCGGCGGCAATGTTCGCGTTCTTCCCAACGGTAGCGGTCGGGTCGATGGTCGCTCCCTCGGAGATTCCCCATCGGGGATGCCGCCGATGGCCGTGCAACGTGATGATGGCAACGGTAATCGCGCCGTAAGGGTCAGCGCACCTTAGCACGGGCAATCCGGGTGGAACTTCAACTTTCTCACCCACCACCACCGCCGACGCCTTGGTTACGCCCAGCCGATCGAGGTACTTCGGATTGGCAAGGAAGCTGATTTCGCCTTCACGGGCATCGTCGAGCGTGTTGACCGCCGTGATTGTTGTATCCGAACCATCCAACCTGGCGGAAAAACCATTTGCAATGAGCACGTGGCAGAGTTCAGATAATTGCATCAGGTTCCCTAGTTGGCCCAAACTTCGCGTTTTATAGGTCGCAAGTCATGCGATCGGCTAATTGTACGGAGTTCGCGCAAATACTGTCAATCTCCAGAGGAATGGTCATGCGTCCGGAAATGGCGAGCCTGGACATCAGCTGGAAGTCACCGCCCGGCGAAGTTCAGGCAAACAGTGGTAAGACCGTTCCTCACATCCTATGATGGTTCGTTTGCCGCGAGCCGGGAGAGGTTCGCCGTTTCGGATCAGGGCGTCACAGTCATCGGTTTTGTTCAGTGTGTTCAATTCGACAGGTTACGAGTGACGGTTGGGCGTCTGAATCGCTCTTTGTGGGGCGCGGCCCAACGTTTGTCTGAAGGTACATTCGCGTGATTTTGTTTTGGATGACTTCGATCGCTTTCGTTGTTTCCACCTTGGCGCTCGCGCTCTACGGGCTGCACCTTTATGCGCTGCTATACCTTTTTCGACGGCGCGCATCCCAGAAGAACAATGAACAGCAACGGACGATAGAGACTTACGAAAAAGATCGAAAGCCCGACGATTGGCCGGTCGTCACCACGCAGATTCCGATCTACAACGAAAAAGATGTCATTCATCGCGTATTGACGGCGGTTGCCGGCATGGACTATCCGCCGGGAAGGCACGAGATTCAGGTACTCGATGACAGCGACGACGACACGAAGTTCATCGTCGACGATCTTGTCGCGAGCCTTCGAGCACGCGGCGCGGATATCAAGGTGATTCGCCGCCCAACCCGAATGGCGTACAAGGCCGGAGCGCTCGCGCACGGACTAACGACCGCGCGGGGAACGTATGTCGCCGTGTTCGACGCTGATTTTGTTCCGCCCAAGGGATTCCTTCGCACGGCCATTCCGCTGATCGATTCGACGCCGAACCTTGCCTGCATACAGGGTCGGTGGGCGCACCTCAACCGAGATGAATCCTGGCTGACCGAATCCCAGGCGCTGGGCATTGACGGCCATTTCGCGATTGAGCAGGGCGCCCGCGCGTGGAACGGACTCATGATGAATTTCAACGGAACCGCCGGCGTATGGCGGAAAGCCGCCATTGACGACCCCAGCGTAGGGGGCTGGAGCGGGGACACGCTGACGGAGGACCTAGATCTCTCGTATCGCGCTCAGCTGGCCGGCTGGAAACTGGACTATTGCCTGAATCTCCCCTGCCCGGCCGAACTGCCCAACTCGGTCGGCGCGCTCAAAAGCCAACAGCGCCGCTGGGCGACAGGGTCCATCCAGGTGGCGATCAAGCTGCTGCCGAGAATCTGGCGCGCGCCCGTTTCGATGGCCGAGAAACTCGAGGCCACGCTGCATCTGACGCATTATTCGGTCGCCGTCTGGATGCTGATCCTGGCGCTGGTCGCGCGCCCGATGCTGCTGGCGATCGTCGACGCCCGATTGTTCACGCAATGGGCGTGGTTTGCCTGGGGCGCCATTTATTTCTCGGCGTTGGCGCCGTCTCTCGTTTATGTCTACGCCCGATACAGTCTCGAAGGCCGATGGTCTGGCATCCGGACCATTCCGGGCATGATGATTCTGGGATGCGGATTCTGTGTCAACAACACGCTGGCGGTCCTTCGCGGATTGACCTTGCAGGGCGGGGAGTTCGTGCGAACGCCAAAGTCCGGTAGCGTCGGAACAACAGTAAAGCGATCCAGCTATTCAACAATGCAATCCAACATGTGGCTCATCGAAATCGGTTTGGGGCTTTATTCGTTCGCTTCCTTTGTAATCTATCTCACGGCGGAATTACGAGCGTTCAGCGTATTCCTTTTGCTCTACGCGATCGGACTCACTCTGACCGGATGGCTTTCTCGCCCCGAACGATTCGGAAAGGTCCTTTTGCAAACCGATATCGTCGGAAGTGCGGCGTCCATGCAACCCGCCGTCGTGGAGCCATGATCGGCAGATCGTCGATTCAGTTCGGAAATATCGTTAGTCTTTTTCGGAAGCCTGGATTGGTACGGGGAAGTTCTTTCGCAACAATCCGGACGGCGCCTGTCCGACCGTAACATAGCCGTCTCTTTCGATCTTCCCCAGAATCGCGTTGAGACTGGCCATGGCGTCGCTGAATCGCTGGAGAGAAAGGACGGCGGCTTCGTAAAGGCGGGGATCGCGGACAAGAAGTCCCGCCGTTCCCTTTCCTTCTTCCACCTGTCGAAGCGTGCTCGCGAGGCTCCGGGTTCCATTGTCAAGATTGTCGAGCACCTGGTTGAGCTTTCCAAAGGAACGGTCGAGGTTGGCTTCCGTCGTGTCAATCCCTGTGTTGAGATTGTCGGAAAGCCTCTGGGTCTGCGATCTCCACAGTTCCATCGTTTCCTTCAATGTTTCCGCGGACGCCTTCAGGTCATGCACGACGCCCTTCACGTCGCCTTGCACATTCACATCACCGAGCACGACATTGAGATTGGCTACAAGCTGGTCGATTCGCTCGACGACGGTCGAAAGGTTCGGCGTTGTGGTCGCCCCGGGTTGTTCCACCTCGGCAACCGTCCGCCGTTCAAGCAGGCGATTCATGTTGCGAGCCACCGGCGTCGCCTCGCCCGCGAGGTCTCCGATGTTGTTGATCATTCGCTGGACGGAATCCACCATATCGCGCGTGATGAACTCTCCGATCATGCTGCGCATTTCGCCGTGGATCTGCGCATCTTCCTTGGGAAGCAGCTTTCGATCGCCGCCCGGTTCAACGAAGATCTCCACCCGACCGACACCGAAGCCGAGCGTCGCGCCGTACAAGCGGGCGACCGCGCCCTGCGGAATCGAATACTGCGACTTGATCCCGGCCACCACGACGACGCCGAGATCAGGCCGCTCCGGATCGCCGAATTGAAGATCCTTGACGCGTCCGATTTCAACCCCGTTGAGCTGGATTGGCGTGCCTTGCGAGATGCCCCGCAATTCGCGCGCGCCGGTGATTTCCAGTCGCCACTCGTTGCCGCCCAGCCACTCCGGCGTTTCACCGAACCACGCCATCAATGTCGCCAGCACGATGAGCGACGCCGCCACGAATGTCCCCACGGCCATGTTGCGCTTGGTTTCAGTCATTTCGATTCCTCGGCCTGCAAGGTCCTGAGAACCTCGGGCGAACAGCGACCCTCCACGAACCGGCGTACGCGCGCATCCTCGCTTCGATCGATGGCATCGGGCGATCCGTCAAAAATGAACCTTCCGCGAAAGAGCATCACGATTCGGTCAGCGACCTTGCGAGCGCTGGCCATGTCGTGCGTCACGACCACACTCGTGACCGACAGCTCCCGCTTCAACTTGATGATCAATTCGTTGATCTCATCCGATCGCGGCGGATCAAGCCCTGTCGTCGGCTCGTCATACAAGATGACCTCCGGTTGCAGCGCGATGGCCCGAGCGAGCGCCACGCGCTTTTTCTGCCCGCCCGACAACTGTGCCGGCCACTTCGATTGAAGACCGTCCAGGCCCACCATGGCGAGCCGCTCCTTCACGATGCGATCAACCTCCGAACGCCTCTTGCGCGTATGTTCGAGCACCGGAAAGGCGACGTTTTGTCCCACCGTCATCGAATCGAACAACGCGCTGAGCTGAAAAAGATACCCGAATCGCGGTCGCAACTCAGCGAGTTTTCTTTCCGAGAGCTGATCGATCCGATCCTCGTGAAAATAGACCTCGCCACGATCAGGAGTCAACAACCGAACAATGTGGTTGAGAAGGACGCTCTTGCCCGATCCTGATTCGCCGATGATGACCGTCGTTTGTCCCGGCGTAAGGGCCAGATCGACACCCTCCAGAACCACCAGATCTCCAAACCGTTTGTGAACGCCGACCAATCGCACGATCGGGGCCGCGTGGCTGGAAGAAGGCGCGGAACTTGTGCAGATTCGGTCGATCATCGAACGAGCGATTTGAATCCGTAGACTCCCCGATACAACCCCGAAAGGAAGTAACCGACAAAAAAATCGGCGACAAGGATCGTGATGAAACTGACCACGAACGACTCCGTGCAGGCTCGTCCCACGCCTTCAGCGCCGGTCCGGCAATGAAATCCCTTGTAGCACGCGATCAGTCCGATGGCCCCCCCGAAAATGAAGCTCTTGGTGAATCCCACCATCAAGTCCCATTTCTCGATTGCATTTTCGATGTAATACCAATAAGGCGAGGCCGGGATATTCTTGAGGTACACGGCGATGAACCAGCCCGCCAATGACCCGCATAGGTCGCAAAACACCGTCAGCAGCGGCGTCAACAGCAGGCACGCAAGGAATCGGGGAACCACCAGATAACGTACCGGATCGGCCCCCATCACCGTAAGCGCGTTGATCTGGTCGGTGACCCGCATGGTTCCCAATTCGGCCGTCAGCGCGCCGCCCACACGCCCCGCGACCATGACCCCGGCCAAAACCGGACCGAGCTCCTGAACGAGAGACAGCGTGACCAAGACCCCCATGCGCTGCTCGAACCCGGCTGCTTTTAATTGATCGTAACTTTGAATGGCTAGAACCAGGCCGACGAATGTACCCGTGACGGCAATGACCGGGACGGTCCGATTCCCGACCTCGTAGAAAAGTGGCATGGTTCTCGTCCAGGTGCGGAGTTGGATCACGCCCGGAAGAAGCCAGCGAATCATCTGCCAGGTGAACAGGCCGAACCGACCCAAAGCGGATAGCGTGCCGATCGTCCTGGAACCGACGAGGTCAAGCATCTGAGGGATCCGTTTGCGATCAAGAATCACGGACTCGCGCCCGGTGCATCGAGTTCCCGCAATGAACCGAACCTGCCGACCGGCGAATCGGCGCGTATGTACAGGTGTTTATTGCGACTGTCAATTCGCCGATTCGGATCATTGGCCGCCGCAACCGCGCATTGTCGATGGATTCGCCAACGCTACGATAAGGCACCATGATTTCAAGCGCCTCACGCCCAGTTTCCATCATTGTCCCCGCCTATCGTGAAGCGCCAAATATCCCGATCCTCGTGGAGCGAACGTTCGCGACCATGAACGCGGCGGGTCTTGATTCCGAAATGATCATCGTCGATGACGATTCACGCGACGGAACAGCAGAGGTGGTCCAGAGCCTTGCCCGACATCACCCCGTCCGTCTCCTCGTGAGGACGGACGAACGAGGGTTGTCGAGCGCGGTACTCGCCGGGTTTCAAATGGCGAAGTTTGAGCGATTCGTTGTACTCGACGCCGATCTTCAGCACCCACCCGAGGCCATCCCCGAACTGGTTCGCAAGCTTGACGATCCGAATTGTGATTTTGTTGTTGCATCCCGATACGTCGCCGCAGGCAAAGTTGCCGACACCTGGCCCGTCCATCGCCGACTGGCGAGCAAACTCGCTACACTATTGGCTAGGCCCCTGACGTCGGTCAGCGATCCTATGTCGGGGTTCTTTGCGTTGCGGCGTTCGACTTGGGACGCCGCCGATCGGTTGAACCCCATCGGCTACAAGATCGCTCTGGAGCTTTTCGTGAAGTGTCGTTGCCGCCATCCCTCGGAGGTGCCCATTCAATTTGCTACGCGCGTCGCGGGAACGAGCAAGGCCGGATTCGCGGAGGGGATGCGATATTTGAGACATTTGGTAAGCCTCTATTGGTTTCGGAGGCGTCGGCTGGTTGTTGCTGCGGCGGCGATCATTGCGACTTGCGTTATTGGGCTCGTATTCCGCTAATCGGCATTCGGCGATGAAATGGACTGTGGAATACGACCGGGCAGTCGCGTAAACTCTGGTGACGGAAGGCGACGTTGGATTCGCGACGTTGAAATTCGGAGAAGGAATGGAAGTCCGGCTGGCGACATCCCGTGGGTTCTGCTTCGGCGTGGAAGACGCCATTGAGTTGGCCGAGGCCGCCGTTGCCGATCATGGCGCCGGACGCGTCGTGGCCCTTGGTCCGGTGATCCACAATAAGCAAGTGGTCGGTCGGTTGGAGCAGGCCGGTTTGGACCAATCAGGCGACCTCGAAACCATTGACTCGACCAAGGTCGTCCTGGTTCGCTCACACGGAGCGACTCCCGAAACAATGCAGCGGATTCAAAACCGCGGGCTGACCGTCGTCGACGCCACATGCGTTCTCGTCAAGCGGGCGCAGAGCGTCGTCAAGCAACTGTACGACGAGGGGTACCATGTCGTCATGATCGGTGACCCGAACCACCCCGAGGTGAAGGGGGTCATCGGCTACGCACCCGTTGTGACGGTGATTGATGATGACTCCAATCTGGAAGAATCGCTGCCGTTCAAGGAACGGCTCGGCATCGTGGCGCAGACGACCCATTCTCCGGAGCATGTCGCCAAGGTGATCGCCAAGATTCTTGTGCGGCCCTACCGCGAAGTCAAAATCGTCAACACGCTATGCCTTGAGGTCACGCGCAGGCAGGAGGCTGCGATCGCCCTTTGCGGCGAAGTGGACGTCATGTTTGTTCTTGGCGGATTCCACTCCGCCAACACCAGGGAAATGGCCAGGCTCTGCCGCGAGGCCGGGACCGAAACCTATCACATTGAAACCTGGGAACAATTCACCCCCGACATGGTGAACGGCAAGCGCGTCGCCGGTGTGACGGCCGGCGCTTCCACGCCGGAGTGGGTCATCGCCGAGTTTGCCCGAAACCTCGAAAGCATTTGATCGCATCGGTAAAGTATGTCGGCAAATAGAGCCGCGGAGCCTGCCCTTTAGGCGAAGCGTCAAGGGTAAGGGAGCGGTGTCTTGCCTTGAAACTACGCCAATTCCGCTGCTTGATGAGTGCGACTCGGCGCAAAGCTCCTCGATGCCCATAGGGTTCTTTCAATGGACTTGAACCGATTCCGCTTCCTCGCCGTGTCGCTCTAATTCAAGCCCCTGCGCGCTCGACAGATTCAAGCTTCGGCCTATCCTTGTGATGGTGTCCGTTCAATATCGAACCAGGAGAGAGGGTGAACCATGGCTGATCCGAAACACGGTGCTCGTCCGATGGTAGTCGAGGAAACGGTGGGCAAAAAGGCATACTGCCAATGCGGATGGTCGGAAAGACTCCCCTATTGCGACGGTGCCCATAGCCGCATGGGCACGGGACTCAGCCCCATCGTCGTGGAAGTAGCGGCACCGGGTCGAAAATCCGTCTGTCAGTGTCATCAAAGCAAAAACAAACCGTGGTGCGACGGGAGCCATTCGCGCCTGTGATCCGTCAGGATGCCAAAAAATGGCCCGATGATGGGGCCTCGGCGAGGTAACGCGAAATCCATGCGCGTTCAGCAAAGAGCCTATCTCAAGTACAAGGCGAGCTGCGAACTTCAGTTCGCGCGGACTTCCAAAGGGCGATGATGCACTAGGCTCTAAAGACAAGCGGCGGCTGATGATCATTTCAACTCTTTGGTGGTTGTGCTTTTGGACGGCGACGGGACTCTGCGTCGGGAGTTTTCTCAACGCCGTGATCTACCGCATTCCTCGCGGAAAGTCGTTGCGCGCGCCGCTTTGGTCCGCTTGTCCGTTCTGCCGGTATCGCATCGCATGGTACGACAATATTCCCATTGTCAGCTTTCTGTTGCTGGGCGGTCGTTGCCGGAAATGCAACGTTCCGATTCCGACGCGATACCTGGTGATCGAGGCGGTAACTGCCGTTGTCGTCCTCATGCTGGTGGATGCCTTTCTGATCGGCCAGGTTCGCGACGGACTGAGTCGCAGCGAGTTCGGATTGACCGACCGCCTTTCATTCGACTGGCCGATTCTCGTGGCTCATATCGTGCTCTTTGCCTGTTTGTTCGCCATGTCCGCGATCGACCTCGAGCATTACTGGGTTGATATTCGCTTCACTAACCTCGTCGTCGTCGCCGGGTTCGCGTTTCACGTGCTTTGGACGCCGCCGCACAGTCGGACATGGCTTCGGCCTTCCGACACACTTGCTGTCATGTCGTTGTGTGCACTGACCGGACTCGCCCTAGTCTGGATCGTCCTGTGCTGTCGTCCGCAAGTAGACCCCGAGGATTTCGGTGAACCCGTTGAACACGCCGATCCTTCGCCGCCCGCCGACGACCGCGCACCCGGTTTGCCGCCTCCCTCGCTGTCGGCGCCGTCGCGCACCGGAGGATGGATCGCGTTGTTCGTTTTGGCCGCGCTCGTCGTCGTGATGTTCCTCGCGGAATCCCATGTAGCCCCGCTTCGGCATACGGGACGCGCACTGGCCCCGCTGGGTTTCCTGTTCGTATTGATTCTCTCACAGAGCATTTTGTCGCGCGATTCCGATCACGCCATCATGGAAGCGATCGACGAGGAAAGCGGAACGGCCCGTCGAATGGTCGCAGAGGAACTGCTGTTGATCGCTCCAGCCATTGTGCTCGCCCTCGTCGGATGGTGGATCATGTCCGGCGGCGAGTACGTCGCCCGCATCTCCGAGTCCCTGCACGCCTCAATGCAAATCGATGCTCTGGCGCTCTTTCGTCGATGGGCTCCGTTGGAGGGATTCTGCACGGCCGCTACCGGATACGTTGTGGCCGGTGCGCTGGGCTGGGCGGTGCGCATCGCATTCACGTTGTTGTTCGGCAAGGAAGCTTTCGGAACCGGAGATATTCATTTGATGGCCGCCGCGGGATGCGTCGCCGGCTGGCAAGTCGTCCTCCTCGGCTTTTTCCTGACGTGCGGGCTGGCCCTTGCCGGTTGGGTCATCGCTCTTCCGTTCAAACGAACGCGAGCACTACCCCTGGGGCCTTGGCTCTCTTTTTCGTTCTTGATCGTGACGATATTCTATCAGCAAATCATGCAATGGCCGATGCTTGCGCGCGGACTCGAAACGGCAGGGTGGCTCCTTGGCTACCGAACTTCGTCTTAACCGCGCGCACATGGAGGAATTCGCTTGCCATGAAACGCTGGGCAGTTTATCTTCGCGGCATTCTCGTCCTGCTCGTCGCGGGCGCGATCGGCCTTGTCCTGTTTCAGAACCGCTCTTACAAGGTCAACTTGTGGTTCTTTGGATTGACCGACGCGAGCAAGCAGGTAAACGTCGTTTGGGTGATGGTCTGGACGGCTGGTTTCACCCGCGCCGCTTGGTGGCTTTTTTCATTCGGACGGGGATTGATCCGCGACGTTCGTGAGCTTCGGCGAAATAACGCTTTGGTCGCGACGGAGCAGGCGTATGCGAAACGCGCTGCCGAGTTGGACGAGCGTGAACGGCTGATTGAGGAAAGAAAACGCCGGTCAGAAACGACGAATGACGAGTGAGGGGATTGGAAGGAACGATTTCGCGAAAGCGGGAAGCAAGGAGAACGCAAATGAACGGTCGGGTGACGTTTCGGGTGGCGATGTTGTTGGGCGGCTTGGTTTTTGCCGGAGGGTGCGCCAACCCGAAGAACATGGCGGACCTCGAAGCGCAGAATCAAAACCTGCGCAATCAGTTGAACCGCGCCGGCAGCGATCTCGCCTCTGCCATGAAGGAACGGGATCTCATCAACGATCGGTTAAAAGCCGCCTTGCGCGACGCCGACGCCCTGAAGGCCGAGCTTGCCGGTCGTCCCGTGATCGAACCGACTCCGCCCGGCTGGACGGCGGTTCCCGGCGGGGGCATGATCGCCATTGAGGAAAATATTCTTTTCGCTCCCGGCAAGGCGGTGCTGCGCGATGACGCACGCCGAACGCTCGACTCGATCGTCAGCACCTTGGGCGGCGAATACGGCGACAAGGACATCATGGTCTTCGGCCACACCGATGACCGACCGATCAAGAAAAGCGGATGGCAAGACAACTGGCAGCTCAGCACCGAGCGAGGCCTCGCGGTTGTTCGATACCTCAAGGAACACGGCATAGCGCCGGAACGGCTGGTCGCGGCCGGCTGTGGTGAGTTTCGACCCCGCACGCCGAATACTTCCGAACCGAACCGACTGTCAAATCGCCGCGTGGAAATCTTCGCCATCGACGCCCAGCCGGGAACGGGACGCGGTCGATAGCCTCGACTCTATACGTTGTGGATTGAAGTTGCTCAGCGTTGGATTGGGTGGATGGCCTCAGGCGGAATCGCCATCGGTCCGCACTTCGAAAGGAACAACTTCGACACCGCCGTCAGTCCGCGCTTGTATCTGTTGAATTCGGTGTTCGGCTTTGGCGAGGAAGTCGCGGCACTGCTTGACCAGCGCCATTCCCTCTGCATACCTCTCTATGGATTCTTCCAGTCCGATCTGACCACGCTCGATCTGGTCGGCAATCGTTTCTAGCTGTTTAAGCGCTTCTTCAAATGTCGGTTTCTTCGCCATCGTTGATCACGCCTATATTGTCCTTGAAGCACCATCGCCGCAAGCCCCAATCTCGATTCGCGGTTCGCATCAGTCGCTTTCTCACGGGCCGGGTTGTTTGCAATTGCCGGCAGTCGTAGACTGGTCGGTTCGGAGAGCCACTTTCATGGCCGAATGCAACGCAAACCTGTGGGCCCCCTGGCGAATGGAATACATTCGTTCGCTGGGCGAAGAAGTCGCCCAGAGTGGTTGTTTTCTTTGCTCCTATTGGGATAAACCAAACGAAGATCAGAAGAATCATGTCATCTGGCGAACGCCGGCGGCCTTCGTCGTCATGAATCGCTTCCCCTACACAAACGGACACCTTCTGGCCTGCATTGCTGTTCATAAGGCAGATCTGTCCGATCTGACCGACGGCGAACTCACGGAGATGACAAGGATGACGCGGGACGCCGTTTCCGTTCTCTGCGACACGATCAAGCCTCAGGGATTCAACATCGGGTACAATCTCGGGCGCTGCGCCGGCGCGGGATTGCCCGGTCACCTGCACTCCCACATTGTCCCTCGGTGGTCGGGCGACACGAACTTCATGGCCGTGGTGGGCGGGACACGCGTGATCCCGGATTCACTGGATGCCCTTTATCGTGAATTGCGTTCCGCCGCCCAACGCAAGGGGCTTATCCATCCCGCCTCCAATTTCGCTCCACTGCCGGTATCGGATTCGAATCGTGCACAAGATGCGGGATGAATGTCGGATGAACTTTACCGGCTCCTTTCACGCAACCGACCGGCGTCATTCAGAACAGCCTGATCCGTATCGCGGACCCTTCGAACTCGATCGTCATCGCATCGTGGAATGCACGGCTTTTCGTAGACTCGATCAGAAGACCCAGGTCTTTGCCACCACGTTCCATGACCACTTCCGCACGCGCCTGACCCACACGCTGGAAGTTGCCCAGATCGCAAGGTGTCTCGCCGCCAACCTCCATGCGAATGAACCGCTCTGCGAGGCCATCGCCCTTGCACACGATCTTGGGCATCCTCCGTTCGGCCATGCCGGAGAGGCGGCGCTCAACGAAGTCATGTCAAACCATGGCGGATTCAATCACAACGCCCATTCGCTTCGGGTTGTTGAGTATCTCGAGCATCCCTTTCCCGGCTTTCGAGGCCTGAACTTGACTTGGGCGACACTAGAAGGACTTCAAGCCCACGCCACCCGATACGATCAGCCGAGCACCGATTCGACGACCTCCTCACTCTCCGCGCCGACCGAATTGGGTTTCGGTGCAGCCGGCCCGAATCGATCCCATCCCAAGGACGGCGTGTCGCTGGAGGCGCGGATCACGTCACTGGCCGATCGCCTTGCCTACAATCTCCACGACATGGAGGACGCGATCGGCGCGGGCCTATTGAAGCAGAATGATCTGGAAAACCTTCCGATCTGGATGGATGCATTTGCGAAGGCGAACCGTGACAACCAGGTCAAAAGTATCTTCGCAGTCCGCCGCTCCGTATTGGATGCGATGCTTGACGCCGTTTTGGCGGATGCAATCGCTGTTCCGAAACCGTTCACTGGTTTGTCACCTGAATGCGACGCGGAATTGACTGAACTCGAGGTTCTCTTGCGAGAACGCGTATACGGCAGTCCCGATGTCGCCCGCGCTGACACGGAGGCTCAGTCCTTGATTCAAAGTCTCTTTGCCGTTTACACGCAGGACCCGCTTCGGCTTCCTGATCGCTTCCAACGACGAATCGCCCAGCAAGGCCGACATCGAGTGGTCTGCGATTACATCGCCGGCATGACCGACCGTTTTTGCAAAGCCGAGGCAATAAGGATGTGCGTGACGCCGCGCACTCCAGACCGCTGCCCGGAATGACCGCACGTCGATCGCCCGTGCCCATTCCCGACCCTAAACGTCTCCTGATTAGTTGCGTCCGCACAATCAAGCCAGGATCGTCTCAGGGCTGGGTGTGGGCGATGCTCGGTTTCTGCCAAACAGCAATCATCGACGCCGAGTGGCTTTCGCAATGGTTTCCGGTATAGTTTACGCTCAGTGTTCGACGCTAACTCCCGTCGCGAGGACGCGAAATCGTGCAATTACTGATCCCGATCAAGAAGCGCCTGGCCGAGAACCTTCAGCGCACGCACGACCGAATCCACGAGGCTTGTCACCGCGCCAACCGCGACCCTGCGGAAATCACCCTCGTCGCCGTCACCAAGTACGCGGAACTTCAGCATATCAATGCTTTGTTGGAGTTGGGCGTCGTCGATATCGGTGAAAGCCGCGTTCAGGAGCTTTCCCGCCGAGCGGCGGCGATCCAGGAATCCGCCGCGGCACGATCGTCGGGCCTTCCACTGCCGCGCTGGCACATGATCGGCCACCTTCAACGAAACAAAATTCGGCCGCTGCTTCCTTGGGCCTCGTTGATCCATTCCGTGGACAGTCTGCGACTTGCCGAGGAGATCGATACCGAATCAGCCCGCCTAGACCGCGTGCAGCCGGTACTGTTGGAGGTCAACGCGAGCGGCGAATCCACCAAACAGGGAATCGCCGTCGCCGCCGCGACGCATTTTGTCGAGCAATGCTCAACACTGAAGAATCTTGAACTTCGCGGACTCATGGCCATGGCCCCGCTGACCGACGATGCGGGCGTTATCCGCGGGGCCTTTGAGCGAGTGAGAGAATTGTTTGAGGAGATCATCACCGAAAGGTGCTGCGGACCGCAATTCCGTGACCTCTCCATCGGAATGAGCAACGATTTTGAACACGCCATTGAGTTCGGCGCGACGATCGTTCGCATCGGCTCCGCCTTATTCGATGGTATCGAGCTTGCAACCCAACCAACCGCCGCCGATTGAAGACTCAATTAAGTACGAACGCAGAGAGGATTAACCATGGCGTGCCCCTGGCTTCAGCCCGCGCGGAAAAGGTGTGCAGGACAACGCTCGGATTTCATGGATGACTCGCGTCGTGTTTCGTCGAATCGTGCCGCGATAATCTCTTCACGCTTCAGCACGGCACGTCACCCTGCAGCGCTTTGTTTCGACGTGCCGGACGAAGCAAGACATTCACAACCTCGGAGCCGCCAGGTCTGAACAGGGCTTTAAGATCATCGATGACGGGCTCTGAAAAGAGGTTGGTTTGCAGACCGGCGACAAGGTGGTCGGTGCCGACGTTACCTGCTCATGACCATTCCTCCGTGATCCAGCCCGGAAGTGTGAGCCAGCGGGTGGATCAGTTTGACGGGGAAGGGTCACGCGAACACCAAGAATCTTCGGAAACCCAAAGCGCTTCCGCCAAACATATGTCAAAACACAGTCGGCGAAAGCAATCTACTGTGGATTCTTGCGAACCAACGCGGATTTGGTCCGCCGAAGCGGAGAATGTCGAAGCGGATGTAACTCTCGATGAGTGCCATAGTTATGGCACCAAAAAAGACCGGAGAGGGGGGGATTCGAACCCCCGGTACCCTTTCGAGCACACTGGTTTTCGAAACCAGCCCCATCAGCCGCTCGGGCACCTCTCCTAACGAAAACCGATGTACGCCGGGCCGCCACCGCAACCCAGTTGCATCCGCCCAACGTCCGCTTCATGCGGGCTGGCGTTGTACCAGTCTCGGAGGCGAATCGCAAGGCATACGTTTTGTCCGAATTCTAATCCGAGAAAACGGCGACGGCGCGGTGACTTCACGCACAATCCTTGTGACATTCGCATGAGCAACCTATCATGCTCGCGGATGCAGGTCGACACGACTGATTAAGGCCTCGAGGGTCCGTTATCGTGCATCGTTACAAGCTCTTCTGTCTGATCGGTGGTGTTGCCGCGATGGCTCCAATGGCCTTGGGGCAGAGCGCCGCGCGCGACGACGAAGCCCAAATCGACCGCATTCTGACCGAGCTGCAGCGGCGAAGCGACGGCCTCCGCGATATCCGCTGCGATGTGACATTCGTGGACGACGATCGCGTCAACCTCGCCAAGAACATCAAACGCGGGAGCATCCGGCTGCTGATTGCTGATCCCAACCCGTTTTTCTACGTTCACTTCGATCGAACCGAACTGGACGGGGTCGCGGGTAAACAGGAATGGTATCTGTTTGACGGACGCTGGTTCCATCAGGCCATCGAGCGACTCGAACGAGTGACGAAACAGGAAATCGCCTCGACGGCTCAGAAGATCGACTTGTTCGATATGGAGACGGCTCCGTTTCCGCTGCCTTTCGGCCAAAAGAAAGAAAACATACTTAAGAACTTCGACGTTCGCATTCTTCCCCCGACCGGCGGCGACCCGCCGAACACGGATCACTTGATCTGCAATCCCAAGCCGGAAAGTCGTCTTGCCAGGAAGTACGACCAGCTCGAGCTTTTCGTCCATCGCGAGCTGCGTTTGCCGACGCGAATCGTCGTAACAAAGAACAACGGGATGGAAGTCAGCACGGCCGACTTTCCCGATCTGTCGGAATCATCCGTGAATACCGGGCTCAAGCTCGGCGACTTCGAAAGACCTTCTGCATGGAGCAAATACAAGGAAGTGATCGAGGAACTCGTGCCGGCTGAGGATTAATGCACTTACTTGCACTCCGGCAGGGACTTGCCCGCTCCATCATTTGGGCAACTGCGTTTAGAGTTTCAACGACAGCGGAAAGGATCAACCGTGAGAAAACCGGCGGTTCTCGTGACCGGTGCCAGCGGCGAGGTCGGCTTCGGACTCATCGAACGATTCGATCGCTCGCTTGACTTGCAGATCGTCTCGCTCGACTTGAAAGAACCGCCGCCGCCGATCCGCGCGTTTTGTTCCGCCTCCATCGTCGGCGACATTCTCGACGAGAATCTTCTGCAGCGACTCGTTACCGAATACGAAATCCACGCGATCTATCATCTGGCCGCACTGCTGAGCACGCGCGCCGAATACACTCCCGAAACCGCCCATCGCGTCAACGTCGAGGGCACGCTCAATCTTTTGCGTTTCGCCCATGAGCAGGCCCGTTGGCACGGTAACCCGGTTAAGTTCATCTTTCCCAGTTCCATCGCCGTTTACGGACTCCCCTCGGTCGAAGCGAAAAATCGGGCCGGTCGCGTCAAGGAAACGGACTGGGTCTTCCCGACGACGATGTACGGTTGCAACAAGGCCTATTGTGAACACCTCGGTCGATATTATTCGCTTTACTATCGCCAGCTTGCCGCGGAGGCCGTCCCCAGCGGCGTTGACTTTCGATCGGTCCGCTTCCCGGGGCTCATCAGTGCGGTCACCATGCCCACGGGCGGAACAAGCGATTACGCCGTGGAGATGATCCATGCCGCCGCCCAGAAAAAGCCGTACTCTTGCTTCGTCGAACCGGAAGCGAAGATCCCTTTCATGGTCATGCCCGATGCGATCAAAGCGTTGATCCAACTGGCGCAAGCACCGGCCGATCGACTCTCACAGCGCGTTTACAACGTCGCGTCCTTCGCCCTCACGGCGGCCGAATTGCGTGCCCGCGTGCTGCGCGACTTCCCTGGTGCGCGGATCACATTCGAGCCAGACGCCCAGCGGGCCCGAATTGTGCAGACTTGGCCGGAAGACGTGGACGACTCGCCGGCGCGTCGCGACTGGAATTGGTCGCCCGACTTCGATCATATGCGAGCTTTCGACAACTATCTGATCCCGGAGATTAAGAGACACTATCAATCGTTGTGACGTTGCACGGATTGATGATCGTCCAATCAGACTCGGCGAAATGGTCCGACGTCGGCTTGGCTCACGCAGACTTCGACATTCGGCAGGAATACCGCTAAACGTTTTGCCAGCGAACCCAGCGCCGGACGCTCGCTCGCCCAATGCCCGAGCACGATCGCAGAGGCGTCGGCCCGACGAATCGCCAGCGCATCGTGGTGCCGCATTTCGCCGGTCACGACGACGTCGCCAACGCGAAGTCCCGCGCGAAACGGCAGACTTCCCGAAGCCCCGGCCACGGCAATAACCCGCGAAATCCGATGGTTGGCGTCTCCGACAATTTGAACAGTATCCGCCTTCGTTGAAGCGTGGAGTTTTCTTGCAAGCGACGCCAGCGTCACGGGGTTGACGAGTGATCCGATGCGCCCGATGCCCCGAACCGGCGGAGCCTTGAGCGGATACACGTCAAACGCCGGCTCCTCATAAGGGTGCGCGGCACGCATCGCCGATACGACTTCTGGCAGGCGGCGAGACGGCACAACGACTTCAAGCCGAACTTCTTCAACGGTTTCGAGCCGCCCGCTCCTGCCCACGGCCGGATTGGTCCCCTTCGTGCCGAAAAACGTGCCCGTACCCTCCGAACGGAAACTGCAACTTTCGTAGTCGCCGATGCGACCCGCCCCGGCTGCAAACATCGCGTCGGACACGTTCTCGAGGTGCATCAGCGGAACAAAAACCACAAGCTTGCACTCCGTCGGACCGGGCCGATCGACATACTCTAGTGGTTCGGTTTTCGATACCCCGCAAAGCGACATCAATACGTCGTTCGTACCGCCTTCGGCGGCGTCCAGCGCCGTGTGCGTCGAGTAGATGGCGATCCCATTGTGAATGCATTCGAACACGAGCGACTCCATCCCGGCGCCCGGAGCGGAGAGCGACCCGATCGGTTTGAATATCGGCGGATGGTAGGCCAGCAGCAGTTCGACGCGCAGGCGGACGGCTTCTTCCAGCACGCGATGCGTCAAGTCAATCGCCACAAGCATTCGACGCACTCGTGCTGCTTGGTCCCCGGCGAGCAGGCCGACATTGTCCCATGATTGCGCCAGCGCCGTCGGGGCTATCACCTCCATGGCCGCGCGGACGTCCTCAACCGTGCACGCACCGCGACCTCGCGCGGTTCGCCGCCGAGCGGCTCCGTTGTTTGCAGTCGATCCACTCGAAGGTTTCTTGCTCATGTTCCGCCGCACTCCGATTGGATCAGTTTCTGAAACTCGTCCCGCATTCTTTGAGTGACAGCACCCACGCGACCGTCAGCGATATCATGTTTTTCGACACGGATCACCGGCACGATGCCCATGATGACATTGGTCACGAAGACTTCATGGGCATCCAGCAGATCGTCAATGGTCAACGGCGTCTCTTCGACGGAATATCCGCACCGCGGTGCAATCTCCAGCACGGCCTCCCGCGCGATGCCCGGTAGAACCGGCGTATCCAGCGGCGGCGTGCGAATCACTTGGTTGTGAACGACAAACGCGTTGCTGATCGAACCCTCGGCCAGTTGTCGACCCGTTGTAAACCACAGCGACTCAAAACACTTCGCCTGTCTTGCCTCGCGCAGTCCGAGCAGTCTCGGCAAATACGCCGTCGACTTGTGACCCGCGAGCGGATCAGTCGGCGACAGTTGAAACGAACAGACGACGACGCCCACGCCTTGTTCATATTGCCGGTCAGGACGTTCGACCATCGGCGCCGCCGAAACACATACCGTCAACCGCGGTGCGTCCGCGTTCGCGTCGTCGCGCATCGATCCCGCAGACACGGTCAGGCGAACCCTGCCCGTCAGGAGCGAGTTCCGCTTCAGCAATTGCTCAAGATCATCCGCACTGGGGAGCGACGCTGACTCCATCGGAGCGATCAGCTTCGCGGCGGACCTCTGCAAGCGATCGACGTGCCGATCAAGCCGGAATACTCTCCCATTCACGGCCCGCATTGTCTCAAACAGCCCCGCTCCATGCAGAAACGCGCCGTCAAAAACGCTGATTCGGGCTTCGGAATCACTGACAAACGAGCCATTGAGATAGACCACCGACGTCATGCCACGACAACTCCCGTGCGGCTTCGGCGGGCGACACGGACGGGCTCACCGACGCCCAAGGCCGCGAGCATCCCTTCGGACTTGGCGCGAATCTCGTCCAGTTCGACGCTCGGATCGCTCTCGGCCACGATCGCGCCGCCGGCGTACGCGTGAACGAGATTGCCTCGCTGCAGCATCGTTCGAATGGCGATATTGAACGAGCATCGTCCGTCAAGACCGATCCACCCGATAGATCCGCAGTAGAGCTCACGGGGGGTCGGTTCAAGCTCGCGAATGATCTGCATTGCCCGCAACTTCGGCGCGCCTGTGATGGACCCGCCCGGAAACGACGCCTCCAGCAGGTCCACCCAACTGCAATTCTGTCGGAGCCGACCTTCAACCGTCGCTACGCGGTGAAATACCGTCGGGTGTTCCTCGATTTCACCCGCCTCGGTCACGCGAACCGATCCGAATTCGCACACGCGGCCCAGGTCGTTGCGGAGTAGATCGACAATCATCGTCAATTCCGCGCGGTCTTTTTCACTTTCTTGCAGTTCAATTCGACGCGCAGCGTCCTTGGTCGGGTCTTCAGTCCGCGGTCGTGTTCCCTTGATCGGGCGCGTCACCACGATGCCGTCGTCAACGTCGAGAAAAAGTTCCGGCGATGAACACAATACCGCCGAATCGTCCCAACGAAGAAACGCCGCATGCGAAGACGGATTGGTTTGTCGAAGGCGTCGGTACACGTTGAGCGGATCCGCGTTCGTTTGAAAGGAGAATCGCCGCGAAAGATTGACCTGATACACGTCGCCCGCCTCGATGTACTCGATGGCCCGGCGCACTTTGCGCCGATACGCATCCGGCGGAAAATTGGAGACGGGGAGGCTACTCCGCAAAAGTGTAAGCTGAGGCGGCGTCAATCCAGCCGCCGCGCGAAGTCGTTTTCGGAGGAGGTCGAGACGGTGGTCCGCGCTGGGACGCCCGTCCGGCCCACCCATGGCCCACTCCACCGCACACACAAACCATTGGCCTAGCAAATGATCGAAGACCAGCAAATGGTCGTACAGCCCGAATCGCAACAGCGGGACAGTCTCCGAATCGGATGGTCGAGGCAAGACCCGCTTGCCCACCAAACCGGCTTCATAGGAAAGATATCCAATCCATCCGCCCACGAAGGGGATCACATCGGGTTTCCACTGCGTGCCTTCCGGACATTTCGTACAAGCGGCCAGCTTCCGCAAAAACACTATTGGCGACAAGGCGCTTGCGTTTGTAACCGTCATTGTTTCCACCGGGTCGCACGCGTAGATCGAAAACCGACCCGCGCGCCATGTCGGTTGAAGCGTTTCGAGCAGGGCGGGTTCCCGCCCCTGAGCGGTCATGACGGCCACCGCTTCCGAATCGGGTGAATCCGCAGACGGTTCAACAATGAAACGGGACACTCCATATGGCGAGTCCATGATCGCCGAAGTATACTCCGAGACCGTTTTTGCAACGAGATTGCCTACGTTGACACGCCCGCTGTTGCGGAGTAACCTCTACTTTCAACTGGCGCGGATAAAAAGAAGTTTTTCACAGCAGGATGAGGGTGACTCTCATGCGAACTCGGCATCATCGATTTGCATCGGCGATCGCCGCGGCAGGTTGTCTCGCGGCGGGGGTTCTTTTCGGACGGCAAGCGACGAAGGCGCTGGCGCAAACGGAATCGCGGACAATCATCGGTGAAGGCGAAATCAACGCCAACGACGTGTATGTTCGAAGCGGCGATAGCCTGAATCACTATACGATCTGCAAGCTTCGCGCAGGCGATCGTGTCACCGTCGTCGGAGAACGCGGTGAATGGTACGAGATTCTTCCTCCCGATGGGTCGTTTTCGCTTGTCTCCGGTGACTATGTGGACACGGCCGACAATCAAAAGGGCCTGATCAACGGCAACAACGTTCGCGTCCGTGCCGGGTCTCTTCTCAACGAGAACAAGTACACCGTCCAGACCCTTTTGTCGAAGGGTGCCGAAGTATCGATTCTGGGCCGAAACCCTGACGGCTTTCTGCGAATCAAGCCGCCGCAGGGCGCGACGGTCTGGATTAATCGCTCGTTCGTTCAACTTGCCGCAGACGGGCGACCGTCATCGACGATCAGCGAAACGACAGCGACACCGCTTACCGGCTCAGATTCCCCGGCAAAGCCTGACGAACCAGTTGACGCTCCTTCCCCGGATGCGATTCCTCAACCCGGCGGAGCAGCTCCCCTCGCCGCGCCTCCTACGATTGCCGCGTCGAAACCTCGAACGGCCACTTCGGGTGATTCCGACCGTTTGCGCGCGCGACTCGATGAACTCGATCGGATCGTCAAGGAGCAGCTCGCCAAACCGTTCGCTGAACGCCAGTTCGATGCGGCATTGACCGGTTTTCGTGAAGTCGCGGCCAGCGGTGACGAGTACATCGGCCAATACGCTGAACGTCGGATTGCCGAAATTGAGACTGCTGTTGAAGCCGCGGATTCATTTCGTCAGTTCAAACGACTCGACGAGATCGCCGATGCCAAACGACGGGAGTATCGCTCGGCGCGAGCTGCAATTCCCGAAACCGTTCCGACCCTGCCTACGGGAATCGAGATCAAAGGCGAGCTTCGAGCCAGCGTGTTGTTTCCGCCCGAGTCGGCCAATCCGCGCTATCGCCTGGTCGATCCCAGCGTTGCCGGAGGTCGGACCATCGGGTATGTGGAAATCCCCGCCGATTCGCCTATCAAAGTAAACGATTTTCTGGGACGTTACGTCGGGGTACGCGCACTTGAACGGCGCGTACAAAGCGGCGGTGTCGATCCGGTTCCGTTGTTCATTGCCAGCGAGTTGATTCCGCTTGAATCGCCGTTGTCGCCTGCGCCAACCGGCGGTAATTGAAACTCGATGGCACGAAGCCGAAAGACAAGCTTGAGAAACCTGCGGTTGCCCTGAGGAGGAAATTGAAACGATGAAAAGAACGTTGACGCTGCGAAGGCAACTCACTGCCGTCGTCGGTGCTGGAATGCTGTTTCAGACCGGTGGCTGCATGATCGACACGAATGCTTTGTTCGCTCAGTTAGCAACGTCCGTGATCCAGAACGTTCTGGCAACATTTATTTTTGGCGCGTTCAACTTGGTACCTTGATCGACGGATTGTGAGCCGTCTACGCCGATGACGTTTGGCTGGGACAATAGAGAAGTCCCTTCAGCCGTGTTCATCCTTGGCAAGCTATGGCTGAGCGCCTGCGGACGACTCCGAAGGAGATCGGGTTGTTGGCGCTTTAAGGGAACTGCGGGCGTTTTTGAAGTGACTGACTGACCAATGAGTGCTCACGTCTTTGGGGCGGCGTGCTAAGTAAGACCATTTCCGACGTTTTCTCTTGCTACAGGCGGCTCTATCCCGTGCCTAGCGAAAGGGGTTTTTGGCAGTTGGGACAGATAATGGATTGCATACGTGACCAGCGCTGGGCGAGTGCATTCTCGCGGCGCGTAATCTCGTCGATCCGCTTCTGCAATTCGACTTCGCGTTCAGCGGCTTCGCGTTTAGCAACGGCAAGCGCATCTGCTTCGGTCTGAATTCGCGCGCCATGCTCGAACAACTCGCGCTCACGCTGGGCGAGCTTGTCGTTGAACTGAGTGATATCATGGAGTTGACCTCGTAGCGCGGCGTCGCGGGCGTCGAGTTCCGCCTCGCGTGTTTTCAGTCCGGATTGTTGTTCGTCAATGTGTCCCGCGTCTCGCTGCAACTGGGCGCGCCACTGGTTCAATCGCTGCCACGCATCGGCGATATTGGTGTTGATCGGGTCCAGTTTCGGTCCAGCATTCGGTTCGACCACACTCTCTTCGTCGTTCGTCGGTTCGTTCACCGCGGGTTTAGCGCCAACTGACGTGGATGGTGTCGATTGTGCGCGGGACTGCGTGGTCGCACCGCCGCAGGGGGTCGGTCTGGATTCGTTCATCTGCACGGCCAGCCCAAACGGACCGACCGTCAGGCGGTCGCCATTGGAGAGTGGATGCATTTCGCATCGCCGGCCGTTAACCCACACGCCGGAGCGACTTCCAAGATCATACAGGGCCGACCCGTCGCCGAAGCGAAATATGACGGCATGACGCATGGAAATGTCCGTGTGGTCGAGTCGAACGCCGGCCTTTTCGTGTCGTCCGATGAGGGCGGCGGCGGATTCAATTTTCCAGCTTCGCTCCGCATGAATGAGCGACAGAGTAATGGGCTGGGGAAGGCTCGTGGGCTCGATGAACTCCATTCCGCAGCCGGAATCGTCAGTCTCGCCGGCGGGGACGCGGATGGCGACCTGAATCATGCTGTCGCCGATGGAAATCACGTCGCCATCGTTGAGCGCGACGAGTTCGATTTTCTCTTTGTTGCGGCAGGTTCCATTGGTTGTGTGCAAGTCAAAGAGCAGGACGTCCTTGCCCGTGTTCACGATCGCACAATGAGCGACGCTGATGTCTCGATCGTGAAGTACGATGTGGGCCGGTCGCTTCGAACCAACCAATGTGACTGGACGACGTAGATTCCATGTTTTTTGACCGGCCGATCCGAACCCCGCCGTAATGCGCACTTGCGGCGCCGAGGGCGGCAATTCGATGGTCGGCTCCGCGAGTACGTTGGCGGCCTGGCTCATGGTCTGTTTCCCCTGCGTGGTCTCGGGCATCGACGCCGACGTGAGCCGAATCTCGACGGAGGCGACAGACTGCGGCACGGGCCCTGTGGTCCGGTCGACCGCACGACCTGCGCAATCTGGAGTGCCGAATCCAAATAGTAAGGTACAATTGGCAAGAGCGGCGCGGCAAATGTCGCCGAGAACGACGTCCGGAAACGTAGGGCAGGCATGAAAAACGGATTGAATATCGTCCTGACAAACGATGACGGTTACGACGCGCTGGGGCTTTTGACGGCCTATAACGCGCTGGCGGAATTGGGGACCGTTCACGTTGTGGCGCCGCGGGCGGAGCGATCGGCGTGCAGCCATACGATCACGTTGCGGAACCCGATCACCGTAGAGCGTCGAACGCACGAACGATTCGGAGTGAGTTTCGCAGTGGACGGCACGCCGGCGGATTGCATTCGGCTGGCCGTTGCGGGGCTTGTTGAACCACCCATCGACATGGTGGCGTCGGGCATCAACCACGGAGCCAACGCAGGCGTGGACGTGTTTTATTCCGGAACGGTGGCGGGCGCTCGAGAGGGAGCGATTCTGGGCATTCCATCGATTGCGCTGTCTCAGGCGCTTCGGCAGGATGTCGCCGTTGATTGGAGCGCAGCCGGAACTGCGACGGGTATCGTGGTCCGAAGACTGGCGACCGAAACGCTGGAGGGGCCGGGGTTTTGGAGCGTTAATTTTCCGTCGCCGATCCCGACAAGCCCCGGTGACCACATTCAGCGCGTTCCGCTGGCAATCCATCCGATGCCGATGCGATTCAACCGATCAGAGCGAGAGAACGGACGGGTGCTTCAATTCGATTACGGGGCATCGTACTGGCTTCGCGACGTGACGGGTCCAAGCGACTATAGCGTCATTCGGGACGGCGGCATTGCGGTGACGGCCGTGCCGCTATACGGGCGCTTTTGACGGATGCTGGCTTGCTTGGCGAAATCAAACGGATTCGTTCTTGCGAACACCGAATGCGAATCGCAGCCGCGGCGGTCGGAGCCAGCCTGCCTGGGACGCCCCGGAAAGAAACAGGAATCCAACGCCGATGCCGATCAAGGACAATGGTGTGGTCCAAAGTGACGTCGGGTCATCGAACAACCAGCAACTGGGGTTCGCGGGGTCATAAAGAACCGTGGCAACGCGGTCCTCGGCAACGTTCTTCCAACGAACGAAACCCTTGCTGCGGTAGTTATGCCTTGAGAAGCGGCTTTGATGAACGATCCTGCGGTGGCCGGCGGTGAAAATGACGGTTCGGTAGGCTCGACGACAGAATCGAACTTTTTGATGCCAAGGCTCGATGACTTCGTCGGAAGATCGGAGAATGTGGTCCATATAGGTAATTATGGCTTCGGTCCGGTATCCGAAACCACACAGTCTTGACGTGAGATACAGCCGGTACACTCCATAGGAAGCGACAACCGCAGCCAGGACCAGATAGTAGCGTTGCAGCGGACCTGTGAGAGTCAGGTCCAGTTTCCTGCGTTTGGCTTTCATGAAGTAATCCTACGATTCCTGCACTGATCAGCGTGCGGATTCGACACCGTTCTTCTCGGACGCGGCGCTTGGCGTGCATCGATCCTCTGCTCAGGATCGACGTGAACCGTGCGGAGTGGTAGGTTTCCGGGAAGCGCTCGACGACGAAAAAGCATTAAGGAGGAACCATGGCAGCGAGAACGGGAACCGGGAAGTCAACGACCAAGCGAAACGGAGCAGCCGACGTTCGACTCGAAGCAATGGCAAGGGCCGTCGCGGACATGGCGTTTCGCAAGAAGGACCCTGAATTGTTCATTCCGGCTCGCTTGCTGAGCAATGTCGCGTTCAACGAAAAGACGCGGCACATCGAGATGGGCGACAACAAGCAGTCGCGGAGCTTCTTCAACTACGGTCAGGCGAAGCGGTTCATGCAGACGATGCTGGTGGCGAGCAAGTGCAAGGAACTGATCGAGCGCGGGAAGACGGCCAGCATTCGTCAGATCTACTACCTGTCGAAGCACACGATCAAAGGGACGAACGAGAAGACTTTTGACGATCAGGCGGAGTCGGACCCGATCATCGAAGATGTCGAGGTCGCGATCGACACACTCCGCGAGGAATTGCACGTCTTCGCGAGCAATCGCGGCAATCTTGTCGGGCCGGTGACGCTGGTCGATGCGGGGAACACGCTGGACTGCACGGCGATGGGATCGGCGGGTTACGCGGTGCCGAGCATCTGCGAGCCGGACGTGATCCAGTTCAAGAAGTGCAATGCGAAGTTCATCCTGCACGTCGAAAAGGACACGGTGTGGCGGCGGTTCCATGAGGATCGGTTCTGGGACAAGCACCAATGCATCGTTTCGCACGGCGGCGGACAGCCCGCGCGCGGCATGCGCCGGCTGCTACGGCGGATGCACGAGGAACTCAAGTTACCGGTATTCGTGCTGCTCGATAACGATCCTTGGGGGTACTACATTTACTCGGTCATCAAGCACGGCTCGATCAATCTGGCGTATGAGTCGAGGCGGATGGCGATCCCGGACGCGAAGTTCATCGGCGTTTCGAGCTTTGACTACGACCGCTGCGAGATGAACGACGACGTGAAGATCGAGCTCGACGCGACGGACATCAAGCGTGCCAAACAGATCGCGGCCTATCCGTGGTTCGAGAAGAAGCGGGAGTGGCAGCGGGAGTTCAAGAAGATGCTGGCCAACGGGTTCAAGATGGAGGTTGAAGCGATGATCTCCAAAGATCTTGAATACCTGACGGGCGAGTACGTGCCGATGAAGCTGAAGGACAAGAAGCAGTGGCTGGATTAGCGCACTGAAAACTTTCCATCGCTCAGAATATGCGCGCCTTTTCGCATTCAGCTTTCGCGCGATGGTCTCGTTGGCGAACTTGTTTCGGAGTGCGCTGTCCCTTCTCCAATCATTTTTTCCGCGATTCCGCGAGTAAGCTTGCGAAGGTCGATCCCGAGAACGGACTCGATCGTCGCCAGCGATTCGGAGAGCATTCTGGCCCGACTCAGCGCGGCCCCGGCAATCGCCCGGCCATCGCCTCCGTCGATGACGGTTACGTCACCCAGCTCCACCGTGGACACCGTCTTGCAGAGTTCGCCGACGACGCCCGGCAGCATTTCGGCAAGAAGGACGGTTAGTGCTTCCGGGTGTTCGTGAATGGCTGCGCCGATGCACTCAATCGCCGCGGCGCGGGCCTTGCCTTCTTCGAGGATCATCGCGGCCGCGCCTTCGGCCTTCGCCTTGGCCGTATCACGATCGGCGTTGGCTTGTTTAACCTGCGTGGCAATGAGTCGAGCCTCCTCCGCCTGCGCGGCGGCTTCCTGCGCTTGGGCTTCCTTCATGGCGGCTTCGCGAGCCAGTTCGGCCTGTCGCATGCGAAGGGCGTTGTTGGCTTCGGCGATGGACTTTTCGGCGCTGAGCCGCGCCGCTTCGGCCGTTTGATGTCCTTTGGCTTCAGCGGATCGCGCCTCGGCATCGCGCTCCGCGCGAGCCCTGCGCGCCTGAGCGTCGGCCTCGGCTTCCTTAATGTCCGCTTCTGATTTGCGGGCTGCCTCAAACTGGCGCGCATTGGCACGAACTTCGGCGGACGCTTTTCGAGCAATGGACTCAAGGTATTGCTCATCGTCATGCACATTCTGAATATTCACGCTATCGATCACCATGCCGAGCTTACGGAAATCGTCGTTGACTTCGTTCATGACGGTGGCGACGAACTTGTCTCGGTCTTCGACAATTTCCTCGGGCGTCATCTTGCCGATCACCGCGCGAAGGCCTCCTTCGAGCGTTTCACGTGAAACACGCTCCAGCTCCACCTGGGGCTGACCAAGAAATCGCTCGATCGCGCTGCAGCGAATTTCCGGATCAGAGGAGACCTTGACATTGGCGACGCCGGTTACCGTGATCGGAATCATCTTGCCGCCGCCGGATTGGGCCTTGACTTCTAGGCCGACCTGCATGTTGCGCAGGCTGAGCATCGCTACCTTCTCGATGATTGGTACGACGACGGTGCGTCCGCCGATCAACGTGCGGTAGCCGACGTTGTTCGACGCGCGTCGCCCACTGATGACCAGCAATTCACTGGGATTCCCGACGACTGTGAATTTGGCCACAAGCGTCAACAAGGCAATGATCAAGAGAAGCACGCCCATCCCGATCAAGATGCCGGTTGCGGCGTCGCTTGTCTGTGCGAGAATCGTGGTGCTCATGGACGTCCTCCCGTTGCCGGTTCCGTAATGAACTCGTGCTCTTTTGTGGAAACAACTTCCGCCAGTCCCGCGGCGTACCCTGCGATCACCACCTTCTCGCCAGCTGGGAACCGCTCGTCGCCACGCCGGGCTTTGGCGGCAACATAGCGCTCACCGGGCCCGACCTTCACGGCAACTTCCCCACGACGACCCGGTTCTATAGTCATCGTGACACGGGCCGGTTGATTGACGAAATCACCGGAATGAGACTCGCTTCCAACGCCCGAACGCTTCAACCATCTCAGAAGCTGATGTACCGCTTGGCCCGCGATCAGCCCAGAAACTGCCGCGATCCAGATCACACGATTGGCCCTGCCGCGACCGACAAATGTCATTGTCGTTCCGACGAGTCCAAACACCGCCATGAAATAAACGACAAGCTGCATGGAGAACCAGTTGGTCAACGACAGCGGCGAGGAACTTTTCAATGGGGCAACGTCGTGGTGCGGGCCGTGATGCGACAGATCATGATTGAAATCTCCGGCGGACACATCGCCGGAAAAGTCCGTCGAAGTCGCCCCGTCCACATCGACCTCCCCGGTCCCACTTCCGGAAAAGAGAGTCGAAACGAGCAGCAGCCCGCCGCCGACAATCAAGCAGATGATGTAGAGACTTGTCATGACCACTCCTTCGTCGCGCCGAAGCGTAATGATCTGAAAGAGCTATGGCAGTGTTGCCATCGACTCTTCGTTCCGCCTGTTCACCTGCAAACGATGCCAATGGTCGCACTGCGTAGGTAAAGTGTACCAACTGTTGTGCAACCGGCTACTATATTTTCTTGAGCGAATTGGAATCGGGGTGGGGGTTTCCCGGAGCTTCGCGGAGGTTCAGGTCGCAGGCTTGGCGGGAAATGAGGTAGCCCGTCAACCGCGGAACATAGCCCCGCCGCAGTATAACACCACAATCAGCCCTGATAGGGCCAGCGAGGTTACCGCCCAGCTTCGCCGAGTTGGGCGACGAAGGCCCAGTGCGCCCAGCACGATGGTCGCAAGACAGGTCCCCAGCGCCGCAGTGCTGAGCAGACTCGACGCGATCATCCAACCGGGGACAGCCCCGCCGCGAGATTTCATGAACTCCATCATGGCTTGGGTGAAGCCCGCGCCCTCTCGCCGGGCTTTTTCAATCTGCTCGACCATGTCCTGCATTTCAAGGGCGTGCCCTCCCAGGATGATCGAGGCGATTCCGAACAGCACGATCGTGACGATGGCCAGAACCAGCGAGGCTGTTGCCGCGCCGTTGCCGAGAGACGGCTGCGGCGCTGCGGCGAATTCAAGAGAATCGCCGGATTCGAACGGACGTGGATGCACATCAGTCCGACGAATGGCCGTTGCGGTGGGAATTCCTTCGAGTTCGCCCAGCGTGGATTCGCCAGGCGCTGTGACGGTGCGCTGACAATAGGGGCAGCGGACGACCTGCATCGCCCAGTGGTCATCGACTTCGATGGGTTCCGTGCAGGCCGCGCATTGAAACCGAATCGCCATGGATCGGATCGTATCTCGCGTCGCGCATCCTCGTCAATTGGTATTTGTTTCGCTCAATGTTGAAAAAAAACACAATTGAAGTCGTTCGGGCCTTTGCCGTGGGATGAGCAACTCCTGCGCTGGTTTATCAGTATTGATTCTGGGTTCTGCTATCATGAAACCAGGTGCTTTCCAATGTTGCGCAAAAGCCGCCGAACGGAAGCGCCGATTCCGCGCAATTCGGTCCTCGGCGAAGCGCTTACGCCATCGGGCGAGCCTTCAAGCATTTGATTCGCTAACGCCGATAGACCGTTCGCAAGGATTGCAGGAATGAATGCCGCGCGGAGCGCTGAAATCATCGGTTGTTTCAAATTGATAACGGAGCGGCTTCCATGATAACCAAGAGCGAAACCATCGCGGAGATTATGTTCCTCAATCCGACTGCCGGGGCGGCCTTTCTCTCCGAGTTCAACAACGACGACCTCGTTCGCTATCTCGGACGACTTCGTGATCTGGGCACATCGGCACGCGGCTCGGACGCGCGACGCGCGAGCGAGCCGGCAAAGCCCTTATCACCGTTTGCGGTAACCCTGATCCCCGCCTAGGTCTACAGACGCCTTCACGATGACCTCTTTCGGGCTTCGTCGAGCCAGACTCGAAGATTCCTGGCCAGCAGTTCGGGCGTTCCGTCAGCCATGATTCGTTCGATCGCCTTTGGTTCCAGCTTGAGCGATTTCATGGCTGTTGCCGCGCGAGTCCACAGTCGCTTCCGCTTCGCTTCGGTATCGGCAAGGTACAATTCCGTCACGATCTCCTGCAATCGCGCAAGCATGATCTCGTCGCGGTGATCGTAATAACGGCTGATGATCTTCTTCTGGTGCGGCGTAAACTCACCCATGGCCGCGTGATATCGATACCGACAACGGCCGTCAAGTCGCGCCCCAGAAAGCCACGCCCCAAAAGGGCGATTTCCGGTTCCGGCCGAACCGCCATTTCTCGCTTGACGACGGTTGATTGGCGTAGTTAAGATGCAGGTCAACAGTCAGGTCGAGCTGCGGGTCCGAGAGGGGTGTCGTATTTTCGGAGGACCGACCATGTGCCGTGCAATTCAGACTGAATTCAACCGAACCGTTGCCATTACGTTGATGGCGTTCATGTGCTTGTGGGTAGGCGCTGAACAGGCCCTCGGCCAATCGGACCCAACGAACGCCCGCACGATCTATCGCTTGAACTCGGTGAGCACTTTTCAGCAAGGGTGCTTTGACCCTTGCATGTGTCCGTTGCTTGAGCAGCGTCCCATGCGCGGGACATTCGCTCTTCGTCATGTCAGCACCCAGAACGGTTTCCAATCATTCGCGGTGGAAGACGTGAATTGGACGGTAGCCTACGACGATCCTGAGTTGCGCGTTACCGGGACGGGTAGTTACACGATCGGCACGCCGGGCGTCATCACCGTGTTGCACCATCGGCTCGAACTGGATCTGAAGGTGGGCAACAACGCCGTGGAGTATTTTGACAGTGGTTGGATCATCGGCCCAAACCTGCCGCACATCGGCATCACGATTTCAAAGAACAACATGTTCTGCTTTGATACCGTGTTCGTCATTTCGGCCGACCCGGTGCCTGCCGCAGAGTTTTCGCGGTATGCGCTTGTACAGGGCAGCACGTTTGAACGCGGCTGCTATGACCCTTGCGACTGTCTGCCACCGGGTTCGCCGCAGCCCGTGGTCGGGACGTTTCGACTCGTGCCGCTGTACGACAACAGCCTGTTCGCCGAGTTCGCGATGGTGGACATTCAATGGAATGTATTGAGCACGATTCCCACGGTACCGCCGAATCTTCCGATTGCCGGGACAGGCACTTACATGGTCGGCGGCGAATTTGCCGCTCAACAGCGAATGCGCGCCGACCTGCGCGTCGGAGGCGAGGAATCCCAGCATTTTGATAGCCGCATGGTGGTCGGCGGATCAGCGTTTCCCACACGAATCGACGCTACTATTTCCGTCAGCGGAATGGTCTGTTTTGACTCTGTCATACACGTCGTGGCCGAGCGACTAAACTCCGGGGTCGTGTGCGGTGGAATTGCCGGCATCGGATGCGCCAACGGAGAGTTCTGCAAATACGCCGTCGGCGAATGCTGTTGCGATTTCCAGGGCATTTGTCAGCCGATTCCCGAGGCCTGCATCACGGTTTGGGATCCCGTGTGCGGCTGCGACGGCCAGACCTACGGCAACGAGTGCGAGGCCGACCGCGCGGGAGTTGCGATCGACCACTTCGGCGAGTGTGCCGGACCGTGCGACACGGCGACCGGCAAAGGCTGCGTCAAGGTCATCATCGACATGGACCCAAGCACGCCGGGATTCCAGTCGAGCATCACCGTGCCTCCCGGCAGCCCTACGATCCGCGGCATCGGCGTTTACGTTTACGACCCGAATGGTCAGAATTCGATCTGGGATATCGGGTATCTGGGCGGTCTCGATCGTGGCATCGCATTCGGGCACACGCCGTCGAACACGAATCCGCAGGGCCGCGTCGCCGGGCTGATTGCCTATCCGGGTACGCCGGTGAACCCCGGCAATACACCGATGATGATCCAACCGGCCATGGACAAAGGCTTCGGCGGCGCTGAAGTCCAATATGTGGAATACGGCGCGACGCAATCGGCGATAATGGCCTCTGAGCCATTGCAGCCGATCTTCACGGTTGACGTCATCCTCCAAAACGCAGGCATCGGCGACACGTTTGGTTTTCAGATCATGGATTTTGTTCGCGTCTGGTCGGGCGGCTCCGGTGGTGCGTTCTCGACTCAGGGGCCGATGAGCCTTGACACTGGCGGTGACGTCGTGCCGGACGGCACCGTAAGCATTTACGGCATCGATGCCGACGCGGCGATTCCCGTTCCTCCGGCGGCGTTTTACGTTGATTTCATGGACCGCGGATTGGGACAAGCGAGTTCAGGGCAGATCGGCGCTACGATCACTGTTGCGGCAGGCGTCGAACCAATTCCGGCAGTAACGACCTGGGGAGCGGTCGTCATGGTACTTCTTGTGCTTTCCGCGGGAACCGTGGTGCTTCAACGATCGCGGCAAAGTGCTTGAATACGATCGTCCGGTCTCGCCGGGTTGGTTACGATCCAAACAGAACGTACCGCTGGTTCGGCTGGGCAAACCCGGCGAACTCACGGCTCACAAAGTTAAACGAAGGATCATCCCATTCGTCCGAGTAGTGATAAAGGTATGTCCGCTTGCGCACCGCTTCAGGCAGCGTTCGCAAGTCCTTCAAGGATGCGTGGATGGGTTCGAGCGAATCTTCAAGCTGGACATCGTGGAAAATGATGCAAGCGCGGTCCATCCGTCCGCCGAACCCGGCTCGGTCGAACCGCGTGTCTCCTGAGTAGATGGCCAGAGAGCCGGTCGATGCGTCGCGCATCGACACGCCAAAACTGGGCCAATCGAACTGACGCTCCACGCGAATGTGATCGGTGGGGAATAGACCCAGCTCAAAACGCTCCATCATCGTCAACGGACGTTCTTTGTCGTTGACGTCAAGCGGCTTCGGCGCAAAGTAATCTTCCAGTGAAGCCTGCCGGCCGTTGAGCGAACCGAGACCGCCCCGAAGCGAATGCTCCCAAAGCGACCGAATCAGCTCAGCCGATCCGAACAACTCAGGGCGACGCGTTTCAGCGCAGCGAGCGAAGCGGATGATGGATGCCCATTCCTCGAGTCCGCCAATATGGTCGGCGTGCAAGTGGGTAATGATGACGCCGCGAAGTGCAGAATAACAGATGTTTCCGCCGCTACCGAGATAGGAAAACTCCGGCATGTCCTTTAACCTATGCAGAGCGAGCGGCCCGGTTGCGCCGAAGTCGATGAGCAGGGCGTCGTCAGGTCGATCCTGCTTGTCGGGACCGGATGCCCATGCTTCAATCAGCGCGCTGGATTGCAGATTGCGTTTCGCGAAGGCGGAACCAACGCCGAGAAACGTGAGCGTAAGCACGGTGAATGTCCCTTTTCGTTACGCGGTCGCGCCGACGCCCGGAGTATACAGGGAATGCGACCACAGGGAAGTTGGCGCTCGCCCCAGGCATCGACATGCGATATGTACTGAAAGACAAAGTCGTTCTTATTACTGGTGCGTCTGAAGGCATCGGCCGGGCCTGCGCCGTCGAGTTCCATCAGGCCGGCAGTTGCGTCGTGGCGGCCGCCCGGTCGTTGGAGAAACTCGAGGCGCTGGCCTGCGAACTGGGCGATCGGGTGACGGCTTTTCGGCTCGACGTTACCGACAAGGTACAGCGGCAGGCCGCGGTCGCAGCAACTCTTGAGAAACATGGACGCATTGACGTGCTCATCAACAACGCCGGATGGGCGAGCTTCGGCACCGTGCTCAAGACGCCGCAAGAACATCTTAACCGGATGATCGACTTGAACTTCCTTGGTCCGATCGCGTTGATCCAGGCGGTATTGCCGCAGATGATCGGACGAGGCAGCGGGCAAATCATCAACATCTCCTCCGTCGTGGGCACACAGGCGATTCCACGCATGACGGTTTACAGCGCCACCAAGTCGGCGTTGAACGCGCTCTCCACCGGACTTCGCATGGAATTGCGCGGCACGGGCGTGGACGTGCTTTCCGTTTCGCCCAGCTCCACCAACACGGCTTTCTTTCGATCGGCTGCAACGGTGGACGCCCGTGCAACACGCATTGCCGAGACTCAATACACGCCCGAGCGCGTCGCCCGCGCGATCGTCCGCTCGTCGCGGCGCCGTCGCGCCGAAGTCACGCTATCCTTAGAGGGAAAGACCATTACCACGATTCGGCGAATTTCGCATCGACTAGCCGATGGTATCATGTTTCACGTAGCCAAGCGTGCGATGCCGGAAACGCGAGAATGATCTGATCCTCTTGAGGACGGCTGGTATGTCGGAATCGCATGGTTCGCCCCGTCGTTTGAACGCGTTGGATCGATTTCTTACGCTCTGGATTTTCCTGGCCATGGGAGCGGGCGTACTCCTTGGATACGGAATTCCCGGCGTGGAGGCGTTCGTCCATCGATTTCAGGTCGGCACGACCAACATTCCCATCGCGCTCGGTTTGATCCTGATGATGTACCCACCGCTGGCGAAGGTGCGCTACGAGAAGCTTGGCGACGTCTTTCGCAACACGCGGATTCTCGGCCTGTCGCTGTTGCAGAACTGGGTGATCGGGCCGATTCTCATGTTCGTGCTCGCCGTCCTTTTTCTGGGTGACCACCCGCAATACATGACCGGACTCATCATGATCGGGCTTGCCCGGTGCATTGCGATGGTGATTGTCTGGAACGAACTGGCGTGCGGCGACGCCGAATACGCGGCGGGGCTGGTCGCATTCAATGCGGTGTTTCAGGTGTTGTTCTATTCGATCTATGCATGGTTGTTCATCACCATCCTCCCGCCGATGCTCGGATTGGCCGGCGCCGTCGTGGAGGTCACGATATCGCAGATCGCATGGAGCGTGTTCATCTACCTGGGCATCCCCTTTCTGGCCGGTTTGCTCACGCGAATCGCGCTGGTTCGCATGCGCGGGCAGACGTGGTATGAGCAGCAATTCATCCCGCGCATTTCGCCGATCACACTGATGTCGCTGTTGTTCACCATCATCGTGATGTTCTCGCTGAAGGGCGAGATGATCGTCCGGCTTCCCATGGACGTGGTTCGCATCGCCATTCCTCTTTGCATCTACTTCGTGGCCATGTTCTTCGTTTCATATGCCATGGGGCGAGCGATTGGGGCCGATGATGCGAGGACCACGACGATCGCCTTCACCGCTGCTAGCAACAACTTCGAACTGGCGATCGCGGTGGCCGTCGCGATATTCGGAATCAACTCCGGAGCGGCTTTCGCTGCGGTGATCGGTCCCTTGGTCGAGGTTCCGGTGATGATCGCCCTGGTGAATGTGTCGCTGCGTTTTCGTCGGCGGCACCTCGACCCCGACCAATCTGCTCGGGCGACAGCAACTGGCGGAACATCGGAAAAGACCATATGATTCGTTCCGCGACGGCCAACGAACAAACACGCTGATTAAGGGTCGATTCAACCTGGATGGAACGAAAGAGCGTTTACCTTGAGACAATGGGCTGCCAGATGAACGTGCTCGACAGCGAGCTCGTCATGGGACAGCTTCGCGCATTGGGTTATTCGCCTACGAGCGCCATGACCGAAGCCGATGTCGTGCTGCTCAATACTTGTTCGGTGCGAGACCACGCCGAGCAGAAAGTTCTTTCCCGGCTTGGCGCGCTTAAGAAAACAAAATCTAGCCGACCCGACATGGTGGTGGGTGTGATCGGCTGCATGGCCGAGCGCGACCCCGACGGCATCTTCAGCAAAATGCCGCACGTGGATTTGGTTTGCGGGCCGGGTGAACTGAACAAGGTGCCGGCTCTGATCGAGGACGTTCGGGCGACGCGATCGCGCGCAATTGCCCTTGCCCAATCGCTTTCACGTAAGAGCACGCCGCTGGATCGCGGTTTGGAGTACGATTCCGTCGAAGCGCTCGATCTCTCGCGCGACCCCGCGCCCGGTGAATCCGTGCTCCAGTCTTACGTTCGCGTGCAGAGGGGCTGCGACAAGTTTTGCACGTTTTGCGTCGTTCCGTTCACTCGCGGACCGGAACGGAGTCGGCCGCCGTCGCAGATCGTCGATGAGGCTCGAATGCTCGCTGATCGCGGCGCTAAGGAGATCACGCTTCTTGGACAGACGGTCAACAGCTATGTGCAATCGGAAGACGGAAAAGAGGTTCGATTTGCGGATCTGCTCGAGCGCGTCAGTGCGGTTCCCGGTGTCGAACGAGTTCGTTTTGTCACGAGCTACCCCGGCGATTTTACTGATGACATTTTGCAGGCCATGCGCGATTTGCCCCAAGTGTGCGAATACTTACACCTTCCGGTGCAGAGCGGAAGCGACACCGTCTTGCAGCGCATGCGTCGCCAGTACAGCGTTTCGCAATACACTGAACTGATCGACCGCGCCCGACAGTATGTCCCAGACATCGCCATCGCAAGCGACTTTATCGTCGGATTCTCGGGTGAGACTCAAGAGGATCACGAAGCCACGAAGCGACTAATCGAGCGATGTATGTTCAAGAACATCTTCGTCTTCAAGTACTCGACGAGGCCCGGAACGGTGGCGGACAAGCGCATGGACGATGACGTTTCGGAATCCGTCAAGCGTGGACGCAACGTTGAATTGCTGCGTCTGCAAGAGGGCATTTCGATGGAAGCCAATCAGCGAATGATCGGGCGCGAAGTCGAAGTGCTCGTGGAAGGTTTCAGTAAGGCCGCACTGAAGGCGCAGGAATCGGAGCAGGATCGCGGCCAGGAAGTCGGGTGGCGGCGCGGCGACCAATTGGTTGGCCGAACGCGACAAGATCAGATTGTTGTCTTTTCAGGTGATCGACGTTTGATCGGCAATTTCATTTCGGTCCGCGTCGTTGCGGCAACCGCGCTGACGTTGCACGCCGAATTCAAGAGGGGTGACAACGGCCGTGTGACGAGCGACCCTCTCGCGGATCGGCTTCCGGTCGCTACCCTCCCGATTGTTTGTGGTTCCGGTTGACGCCTTGCGAAAACTGCATGGCCCAGCTATACTTCCCAGTCATGACTTCGAGCCATTCCACGGTTGCACCGCCGCGAACGCTGCCGGCTCCCGAGACGCTGGAGGACACGCGCGCTCACCATCAGCTTCTGCCGATGTATCATGTTGTCCTGCTTGATGACAATGACCATACGTATGACTACGTGATTTCCATGCTTCGAAAGCTCTTTGGCATGACGACCGAACAGGCCTTCGTTCACGCCAACGAAGTGGACACGCAAAAACGAGTGATCCTCGATACGACCACGCTCGAAAGGGCTGAGTTAAAGCGGGATCAGATTCACACGTTTGGGCGCGATTGGCGCATTCCTCGTTGTGCCGGCAGCATGTCCGCGGTCATTGAGCCGGCCGGCGACCGATAAGCCCACAGAGATAGACACTTTTCTCAAGCCCACTGAATTCGCGGGCCTGCGGTGCTTCGCTTGCGAATCGGCAGAATGTGTTTTTTTCGAGTCGTTGACAGCCCGAAACGACCCGGCTAACGTTTGGAAGCGATGTCTTTGCGGGTGTAGCTCAGTGGTAGAGCGTCACGTTGCCAACGTGAATGTCGAGGGTTCGAGCCCCTTCACCCGCTGTTCCTGACGCGCCGTACCACGAAGCGACACAGGCGTGCAACCTTTGACTCCAACGCTAGTTACAGCGACCGATTCTCGGCTTTCCTAGATTCTCATTGCCTGGTCGCTTTTGCCAGAAAGTGACCGGAATGGACCGCAGTGGACGCCCATTCGTGCAAGGTCTAGTGCGAATTGAACTCGATGAAAATGCTACGAGGGTTGTGAATTGGCGGGCTTCGATTGGTGGTGGGTCGACGCTCGGAGATTCGTCGACCAGTGCGCTCAAAGTAGAATGGAAATGGTCATGGGAATTCGCAACGTCATGGCAGCATTTGAGGCAATCGATCGTTGCGTCACGAGATGGATGGCTCGTTATGGGCAGCTGCTCCTTCGATTAAGCTTGGCCTTTGTTTTCCTCTGGTTTGGCGCCTTGAAATTCTTTCCCGAAATGAGCCCCGCCCAGGAACTCGCCACGCGTACCATTGGTTATTTGACCGGCGGTTGGGTCGGCCCAGGTCTGTCCGTTCCTGCACTCGCGGCGTGGGAGTGCCTGATTGGGCTTGGACTCCTCATCGGAAAGGGACTGCGCGCCGTCCTGTTCCTTCTATACTTGCAGATGATGGGTACGTTGACGCCCGTGGTCCTCTTTCCCGAAGTAGTGTTTTCCCGCATTCCTTTCGTTCCGACCTTGGAAGGACAGTACATCATTAAGAACCTCGTATTGATCAGTGCAGGCATTGTGATCGGCGCGACTGTTCGCGGTGGCAAGCTGGTCGCCGAGCCGCACGCCGTTGTGGACGAATGAACTTACAGAGTACGCCGGACGGTTTCACGCTCCCATTCCAGGCATTCGGCAATCCATAAGGAAAGCTCGGCGGCCAGGTCCGCTCGCAGGAGGATGTACGAGCCCCGACCGTATTTTTCGTCGACTGGATGCAACACGGCATGGGCGGCGGGTGTGGTCAATTCCAATTAGCCTACCGTCATCGACGCCCGTTCGCTCTTCAGCGGTCCGGTCAGTGCGAGCATTTGATAGATCAATTCCCATTCTCGTCTTGCGCGTTCGAGATGAGCAATCAGTTCTAGGTTATACGACTGTATATTGTGCGCTCGCTCCATGGCGGCATGCAAATCATTCAACGTCAGAGCCGCTCGCTTCCACGTGGCCCGACTTTCGCGAGTTCGCCACTCCTCGCTTGAAAGCACGACTTCGCGTCTGTACTCCGCAAGAGGCCGCGACTGGGCGACGAGCAAAAACCGTTTCAATTCAGATTCAGTCGAGGCGCTTCGCGGGAGACACTGATCTTTGGTTCAGACGGGAGCGCAAAAAGTTGCCAAATGCGTCCGGGGCGTTTGCTTGAGAATGAAGTATGAGACAGAATCCCGATACTCTTCAGCTTGAGGCACACTAATGCGACCCAGTTTTAATACAATTTGGCAAAACGGGCGCTTTACAGGATCTTTGACGCAACATCTCAAAAAGATTGCTCAATTGAGTAGATCGACTTTCAATTGCGAACGCTACTTGAAAGCGCTTCTTAATATTATCATACTATCAACTGATGCTCGTCTCATTAGAACGAAAGGACTCTCGGAGTTTTTGCGGCAGCGTGTTCCGCATTCGGGCCTCATATCAAATTCGGCCTGAGCGGGGCTGACAAGGACGTTGAGCTGTCCTACCCAATCATGACGCTGTGCCATCGAAAAGTGTTTGGCTGAGGTTTTTCTGTGAAGGCCGTTGCCTTTCGAGGGCCGCGCTGGCGCGGTCGCTTGCGGACCAAGGCGTATCGGTCGTGGATCCTTTGTCAGAGCGCGAGTCCGGCCCCGGAATTGTCGTATTCCAAATTGTTAATTCCGAGCTCTGTGAGCTGATGTCCAAAGTCTCATGTTGTGGTTCGGAACGAGTGCTCGCTTTGGCCGATACTCCATCTGTACTTAAAAAAGGAGACGTTTGGCGCCTTTTGCACGCCGGCGCGGCGGATGTATTTGATTGGGTGGAATCGGCCAATCCGGCACGGGAGATCGCGATCCGGTTGACACGTTGGACCGAGGTCGACGAAATTGTCAAATCATCTCTGGTTCGGGAAAACCTGATTGGACATAGTCGAATTTGGAACGACCTCCTTCGACAAATCGTCGAAGTAGCGCGATTTTCCGAAGCCTCGATTCTGATAACAGGAGAGAGTGGAACCGGTAAGGAATTGATTGCCCGTTTGATCCATACACTCGATGCCCGGCCAGACAAAGGTGAACTCGTCGTGCTCGACTGCACAACGATTGTACCGGAACTCGCTGGAAGCGAATTCTTTGGTCACGAGCGTGGGGCCTTTACCGGAGCGATTGTCGCACGTGATGGCGCCTTCGCGCTGGCGAACGGCGGCACGCTTTTCCTCGACGAAGTCGGAGACCTACCACGGACGTTGCAGGCGCAGTTGCTTCGCGTGATACAGGAACACACCTATAAACGTGTAGGAGGCAACCAATGGTGCCAGTCGCATTTTCGATTGTTGTGTGCCACGAACAAGGACTTGACGGTTGAGGTGAAGGAAGGGCGATTTCGCGCCGACTTGTACTACCGAATTGCAGATTGGACGATTCGATTGCCCCCACTTCGTGACCGTACCGAGGACATTCCCCTGTTGGCTCGACACTTCATCCAAGCCCATGGCCACCATCGGAGCGATTTCAATTCCGAAGTGACCGAGTATCTGTTGTCTCGGGACTACCCGGGAAACGTTCGCGATCTGAAACAAGTGGTGGCGCGAATGAGCCATCGACACGTTGGCCAGGGCGAAATCACCGTCGGAGCGATCCCGCCCACGGACCGGCCTCAGGCGGAGAGTCCGTTGGATAGATGGAGCGACAGAGTGTTCGAACTACCGGTTCGACACTCTCTGGCAGTTGGCGTGGGACTGAAGGAAATCGGCCGAATTGCCGAGGAGACCGCCGTTCAGATCGCTCTCGCGGAAGAAGGCGGAAATCTGCAGCGAGCCGCTCGACGATTGAAAGTGTCGGATCGCGCCTTGCAGCTCCGACAAGCCAACGGACGAGGACCCAAGGAAGCGCCCAGCGACCCCGTCATCGAGGGACGGACGCCTGCGTAGCCGGCGAAGGTTGGAGCCATGGCTCATTTGGCTCGACCATCGGTCTGGAGGGCTTGGCGCCAAAGTGAACGGAACCGACGGGGTTTCGCGAGACTTGGGAAATGAGCCTCAGGATATTCCCGCCGAGAACAAGTCGCGCGTACTGGGGCGACATGCCAAGCGCTCGAACCTTGGCCAACTCGACGCCAGGATGCAACCAAGGACCGTCGGAACCAAACAGAATTTTTCTTGCGCCGGCACGATGAAGCGCTTCTTCGAGCAGATCGAACCTTCTTACACCGGACGTATCGGTATGGACATTGGGGTAACGAGTCAGTATGTCCAGGAACGCTCGCTGGGCGCGCCAGTCGTCTGCGAAGCTGCCCAGATGCGGGATAATGAAATTGACGCCGGCGTATTCCGAAGCGATCAACTCTACCTGCGAGACCTCGCCCATCACATCGTAGAGGATGGGCAATGACCAGCGTTTCGCGGCTGCGCAAACCTCTCTTGTGATGGAAGCGTTGTACCGATGGACCTTGATTCCGCGAAATCCATGCACGTGCACCGCCTCGTCGATCATCGCCTGCATTCGACCCCGGTCGGCATGTGGGTGGACGAAGGCAAAGCCGATAAAACGACCATTGGATTGAGCGACAATTCTCGCCACTTCGCGGTTGGCGGTTCGGTAGTCGGAATGAAACGCAGGGAAGAGTACAGTTCGGCGAATCCCGGCCGCGTCGGCCCGAGCAATGTACTTCCCAAGCGGCGCAGCGGTGTCCCAGGGACCCGTCAATCCGTCTCCGCGACCGGCATGGCAATGGCAGTCAATGATCATGGAATCAACCTGAAAATCGTGATGGACCGCCTGCGGTAGTTGAAGTTCATTGCCGATGCGTCATGGATTCGTCGCCTCTGGGACTTCAGTAACATCTCCGACAAGACCAATTGAATACCGGGCCGTCTGTTCACAATTGCCGAAGCGATTTGATTTTAGTTTATAGAATCGCACCCGATCGAGATTTGAACCAGGGGGTCAACCGTCTGGCGCCGTCCAGATTCAGTTCGGTGTGAATGTGATTCGTATGCGGACTAGGGCCAGCATAGTTTCCGTCCTTTCGGCCACTCCGTGAACCATTCCATTTGATACGATTCCAAATAACGAACTGAATTCCGATGGCCGAAGCATTTTGTACAAGCCAGTTCGCTATCGGATCTCCGACGGCGGAGTTTGCTTGGTGATCTATTTCGCGAATCATGATGTCGAGAGCGCGCCCCACCCCGTGAACGGAGGTTTCTGACGGAGTTGCTGAATTAAATCGACATGCATAACCACCGACGGAATCAACGCCTGGAAACGTCCTTCGTATATAGGTTCCCAGTTCGGCCGCGCCAGGTGTAAACGTGCCGCTGCAATTGCGTCCATTGGCCCACGGTGGAGGACTATCATAGCGAACAAACTGTGCTTCGCCGGCAGCGCGAACGTCGGCGGGTAGCACCCATTTCTCGCTCGAAATCGACGGGCTCGGAGAATCCGGCATACTTCCCGTGAGTCGCTCCCAGGTCCGTCTGCCGACAATGCCGTCAACCGTCAAGCCGTTCGCTCGCTGAAATGTCAGTACCGCCGCTCTCGTAAGGGGACCGAAGGCCCCATCCTCAGAAAGGCGGCTTTGTCCGGGCGCGGCGTTAGTCGCAATCCAAGCATTAAGTCGTCTTTGCAATTCGATGACAGCCGCTCCGCGCGAACCGGTTCGCAGCGTTGGCCAAGTTGGTGACTCGTTGAGAATCTCGTCGAACGATAACTCGTCAAGACCAAGTTCATGACCAGGGGACTGCTCAATTTGAAGTACACCGGGCAAGATCTCATCCAGCTCGGTTGAAAATGGCGATTGATGATCCAGCGGCAGGATGATGTTGCGGCCATGTCGAAACCAGCGGCCGCCTCGTTTTGCACGCAGGCCACTTGTTTTTCTTACAGAAGATGATGCGCGCAGTCTGTTCATGACCTGACTCCTTGGTTTAGGGACAAAGTGGAACCGTAAGATTCCCCGGCGGCTGAATTCTCGAGTTTCAATTGGCGTGCGCGCGCCAGCGCTTGGCACGCTGAACTGATGTCAATTGGGTTGTGATCGGCGTTGATCAGAAAGGCGATGTTTGCCCGTGCAGGTCTTTGAACCGAAAGCAGTACCGTTTGGACCCCCATACCCCTAAGCCGACCGGTCATTCTCCTTGCTTCGCCTGACGACCGAAACGACAATATCTGCACAGGGAAGAGTCCCGGAGATGGCGTGAATCCTGCCGATCGTGTTCCGGCACGAAATCGTCGTACATTGGAGAGGAGCTGCGATCGTCGTGAGTTGCCGATGCGCTCGTTGGCCGTCAGCGCGTTCGTGGCAGCCCTGATGGACGCCTGGGAAGGCGGACTGCAATGAACTCGAGTCTCGCTGCGCGTTGCAAACTGCTCGACAATGTCACCGCGACTCGACAGAGCGGCCACCGGCGCTCCGAATCCCTTGGCCAGGGAACTGATCAAGACCAATTCCTTCGCGCGAACGCCCCACCACTGGGAGCTTCCGCCTCCGCCTAGCCCATACGGCATTGTTCGCGTCGGTCGCGCGCCAAGAACGCCAAGCGCTTGAGTGTCATCTACGACAACAAGACCCTTCACGGCTCGCATCTGACGAAGATAGCTTGTAAGAGGTGCAACCCGTCCGCATCGCATACAGGAACCATCAACGACAACCACCGGACGTGATGCAGGCCCGCCAGCATCCTGAAGTGATCGACGCAATGACGAAGGGCAATAGTGCCGAAACGTCTGGACAGACGCGCCGCGCGCCGCCGCCCGTTCCAGTCCCCAGCGTCCGATGGGATAAAGTCCGCTATCCATGAAAAACCGTGCCCCTTCGTCGGCGAGCATGCCGAGGAAGTCCCAAAACAAGTGTAACGTCGAAGTTCCAAGCAAAGCCGCTTCACAGCCTTGCAGGTCGGCCAACAATTGGGCGACCCGCTTCGCCTCAGCTGACTCATCAAGTGCCGCAGGTCGGCCGGTCGTCAACTGCTCCCACGATCCCAGCGCCGAACTCGGGTGCCGCATGCCCAGATACTGGGCCGAGGTAAAGTCAAGCACTGGATGATTTCCGTCAACGACCTCTGCCACCCGTCAATTGCGATTGCAGCCGTTGGCTTAATAGCACTGAAGGCATGGTCGCATTCACCATTCCACTCACCGGCTGAGCTGTCAGATCAACACCCGTAGCCGCGCGGTAAGCATGGAGGTAACCCTGAATTTCCGGCTTCCAATATCGAGCCCATGTTCGAGCGTGTTCCTGGTCTGTTAGGACATTCCAGTTTCCATACCGGATCGAGAGCAGAATCCGTTCTCCGAGGACGCCCAAATCGCGAAAATGGGTGACCGTTACGTCGCTCCAACCCTGAACTCGTTTCATCGCGTCCACGCGGCCCATCCACGGTTCCGCATAGGGCACCATGATCCGAGTGCCGAGGAATTCGCGCATTTCGGGTCGGGACAACAACCACTGCTGCATCATCATCTCGACTCGCGCTGTCCACGGCAGATCCCCGAATTGATTGTGCGCCCCTTGGGCAAGCAGCAAATGGACTTCCTTTAGCGCGTTGAGAAGAGGGAACCCGTCGGAAATCACGGTCGTGTCCGAGTCTTCCTGAAAAAACACGGAGCTGCGATACAAAAGATCGTGAAATGCTTCGAGAAACTTTGAACGGTTGTCGGCCGGACGCATGGTCGAAACGGCCTTGCCCGCGAGCGCCAGTCCGTAGTGGTGGCTATACTCATAGGCTCGGCGAGGAACCGTGAGGCGATGGACTTCGTCCTGGATGTACCCCCAAAGAAAGTTGTTGAGTGGCCTCAGCGGATCGATTTCCAACTCGGCCAATGGGTCGCGACCTGCGCCGCGCCGTTTGTTCTGGAATCGAAGGCTGATGGCGTTCAATGTTTGCGCCAACATCCCTTCTTCGTGCCAATACGACCAGATCAGTTCCAGCAGGCATGGACAAGAAGATTTCGCGCAGAGGATTTTCCCGTCACAGAAGGCCGAGGTAGCCGTCTGTTCTCGCCAATTCTCACCGAAGGCAGCGGTTAGAATCGTGTTCAAGTAATTGATATCCTTCGTTCGCAAGTAACTCGCCAGCTTGTCGCTAATGTCCTTCAGGGTGCCGCCCGGCAATGGGAAGTCATCCTCCAGACGTTTGACTTCAGATCCGGGGTCATCCTTTTCACCCCATCCTTCGGTCTCGGCGCATGCGCATGGATCGCAATTACTCTTTTCACCTGCTTCTTGTTGTTTCTGAGCAGATGCGCCTTCGCGTGTTGTCGATTCCGGATCGTCGGGTTTACGATAACAGGGATCAGGCTTTTTCTTTTCGGGGTCCAGAAACTCATCAGGATGCATTCCCTTTTGAAACGGCCCGCATGTGCAGCCGCAGCGGATGAGCAAAAACGTCTCCGTGGCCGTCTTCAAAAGGTCGTAGGCGTCCATGCCGTGGATGCAGGGTTCCTTGCTCAAACTTTCTCGCAGCCTTCGTTCCGGGCAGCAGTCGGGATCTTTGGTGTCTTTGTCGCAGAGCACTCGATCAATAAACTTCGCGTATTCCGAGAACGATGTCCGTTCCGAAGCAGTCCGAATCCACATCCATAACGGATACGTGTCGTCCCGTTTGAGCGGGGATCTCGAAAGCGAAAAGGTGCCGGACGCCGGCTTGGCAAAATCGCCAGAAACACTTACCTTGACTCCCTTCGCCAGCTCTTTACCTTCAACAATAATCTTTCCTTCAGCCATGATTTTCTCCTTCGTTCGACGGGACTATGAGGCCCGTGCGATTGTTTTCTGTGTTCGACCGACGAAAACCCTGCTCCGCGAACAACGGACACAAGCGCCAAACGTGCTTCGAAGCGCCCAATGACTGAGCAATCCACTCACGAGGCGACTCTCTTCAACCGGATTGAGGACGCCGTACGCTTTTGCTTGTCCCAATACGGCGAACACAAGCGACTCCGGAGCGGCCCGCAACTGTTCTGGAAATCGTCGCCAGGTCTGAAAGAGTCTCATTAGGCGATGTGGTTGCCGCTCCTCGACACCGAGGACTTCCCCCAGAGACAATCCCCTGAGAGACTTCGGTCGATGATGTGTCAACAACGCCACAAAACCAGGAATGCTTGCCTGTAACGCGTTGAATAGCGCGAAACGTCTTGGGTCAAGCTGCGTTGGCGGATAAAACGCGTCCCACATCCTCGCGAAATGTTCCCATTGCGGATGTGGATAGAGCGCTTGTCCGACCGCACAACTGAGCTTGACCCTGATCCACGGGCTTGGGTGCGGATCGTCAAGGTTGATTCGAAAAACGAATCCACGCGGCAGACTGACTACACTCATCAATCCCATGGTGGACGTGATGCCCAACTTCGCCACGGACCAGAAGTCGGCAACAACCTCGGAAATCCACCGCTCCCAGGCCAGCCACGCAAACGCTTCTGCGCTCCCTTTCTTCCGCATTCCCAGAAGAATTGGCCGGAAGGACGGAACCAGTTTCAGCAGTTCCGCTGCCTGATGACCGACCTCGTGGACCAAAGACGATGCGATTCCGCTGCCTACCATTCTCTCCCGCGGCACGCGGATAATGGCAACGGGATTGCGCCCGCCCGTGGGCATCCGCGTTCGCGCCCGCCGTATCGCCGCGCCGGGTCCGCGGTCCAGGTAACAAATCACCGGCGGTTCCGAGTAGTAGCCGCCACCAAGGTGCAATGCATCGGCGGCAAACGCATCCAGTCCGGATAGCCAGATTCCCGTTTCATGTTCGCTGCGTTGAGTGATTGCATCCGCAAACAGATCAAGATCCGAAAGGACGGCGTTGAACCGCAATCGGAGGAGTACGAATCGCCGCTGCGCTTCCTCGGCGGAGGACAACCGCCCATTCGAACCCTCAAGCCACGCCAGAAATGCAACGACTTGTTCCCGCAAATTGCGTCGCCCTTGAAGCAAGTACCCGTCGATGGCTCTTTGCGCGGTTGAGGAAATCGCCGCGGCGGTTACCGAAGTGATTTGCAGCGCGAATGGCTTCACGATAGCCAGTCGTGTCAGCAGGGCACGGGCTTCCTGCGCAAGAAAACAAGTTGTGTTGGAACGCATGGACACGACTTGTCAAACTCCCAACAGAATGATGCGCCGACCGCGGCGAATCCAGCGACCGCTCTGCCCCGCACTCGAAGTGCTCGCCAGCCCAGTGTTCATGAGGCCTGGCGCATGACGTTGAGCCGCGGCGGCCAGGGCCGACTTTGCGACGATTCGGGGATCAGTGGTATGTGGGGATGCGGCGGCGTGCTGAGCAGCGGCGCCGGCCAAGCGAACGAATCGTCGGGCGATTTCAAATTCCTGATCTTCGCCGCTGAGGCCCTCAAATTCCAAGCCAAACAGCTTGCCGGCCGCGGATCCGGCGGCACTTCCAAGCGCCGTTCCGACACCGGGGATCGGGATGAGTGACCCCAGGGCGCCTCCGGCAATCGGCAGAACCTTCTTGGCGATGCCTTTGAGGATTCCGCCAAGCGGACGGAAAACGCGAGGAGCGATGCGCTTAATCCCCTTCCAGGCGCGCTTGAACAATTTGCCGAGGAATTCATCGATTTCCTGGTCGCTCGACAATGTGAGCAGTTCGGAGGCGAAATCAACTTCTTCGTCCTGCGTAAATGGTCCCTCGCCGGTCCCGAAATCTCCAAATTCTTCGAAGACTTCAAAATCGCTCGTTTCACCGCCGAAACCATCGGTTTCCCCGGTGTCTTCGAAATACGTCTGAGTCTGGTCTATGTCGTGCATGTGTTTCTCCTCTTAAATGCCAAGTGCTACGATGGTGTGTCCCGTACGCATCCACCTGCCGTTACCGGGCCGATGAATGGCATAACTGATCCTTGATTCATCCTCGGTTTGGTCTTCCTCAGGTGCGACAGGAGGCTTGTTGCTTATGCCGAAACCTTGGTCGATCGAATCCTGAATGACGCTTCCACAATGTTGGGCACATGCCGCACAATCGCACTCGATTGGCTCCACGGGTTCCGGCGCGACACCGGCGGCCGAACGTGCCCCACCATTGCTCGATGACGACGGAAAAGAAGATGGCATGGACGTTTGCGCAGGCCGTGTTCCGCTGTCGGTCGGAGGAAATTCCGGCCCATGGGATGGCTTTCCTGTGCGATGCCGCCATCTCCGTTTGCGTCGAAGCTGCTCGCGAAGAACGCGGAGTGCTGTTCTAATGGCAGGCAAAGCAGCATTTCTCGCGTGTTGTGTACGAGACAGCCGTCTCGCCAACCGACCTGCCAATCGTCCAAACCGAACAGCTCGACGTGCTCTCTCAAGGTCCTCTTCATCCGTTTCGAACCCCTCAAGACTGCCATCAATGAACTCCCGAAATTGAGCGTTCAAAGACTCTGACGGATCGCCCATGGGCGACGACGCGATGAAGGGTACCCGGCGAATGCCATCAATTGCGCTCTGTACTTGCGGCGTGATGAACTTGGCCAGACTATTCGTCGTTGAAGTGAGTGACTCCCCGCATTTGCCTAATGTCGCGAGCACAGCTCTGGCAATCTCGTTGCCACTGACCGCTCCTAGCAGGTCAATTGCCAGTTCTTCTTCGTTTTTTTGGCGATCGTACATAGCACAATTCAATTGGATTGGACTCGCGCATGGGTCCGAACTCAGCTGTGAAAGAAAGCAAGTTCCATGCCAGAAAAACTGGGCCAATAATGGGCATTCTGGCGAAGTGTACTTCGCAACGACTGATGAACGGTGCAATTCAGCGAATCGCGCTTCGCCGATCATTCTGTTCGCTGTTGTCCAGTGAACGAAACAGGCCGAGGTGTTATGGGATTCCGTGGCCTGTGGTCAATGGTATTGGATAAGGCAACGAATCACTCGTTTCGAGGTGAATCGGACGTTTAAAGTGACGAATCCTGACTTGATCCTACTCGATTGCTCCAATGCTGGGATGAATACTCATTTAACAGATCGCAAATGGCTCTTGGAAAGAAACGTGGAAGGGGTTTCCGCATTCTCCGTAACTCTTTGGTTTTGCGCGGTTTAGAACTCGCTGCGTTCATGTTGCCTACGTAAATGTCGAGGGTTCGAGTTCCTTCACCCGCTTTGTTTGACGCGCCGTGCCAGCGAGTGACATCGCGGTCCAACTCTTGACCCCAGCGCGAGTTACGACGACCGATTCTTGCCTTTCCCAGGTTTACATTTCATGGTCGCGTTTCGAGCTGTCTAAGCGGGCGGGCGTCCCGTACAGCGGAATCCACCGCTTTATCAGCTACGACCGCGACCTGACCCTGACAACGGCGTCACGGCTGGCCGACGTGCTGGGGCTGGAATTGCGCCCTGCAAAAGGAAAGTAGGTGCATCATGCCGAGAGTATTCCGGCAAAAATACACGCAACCGACGGCAGACGGAAAACGAAAAACGCGACAAAGCGCTAAGTGGTACGTCGAGTACCGCGACGCCCAAGGCATTCGGCGTCGGGTTCCGGGGTACACCGACAAGGGCGCGACCCAACAGCTCGCGGCGGAGTTGGAACGAAACGCGGAGCGACAGCTCGCGGGTCTGGTCGATGCCTTTGCCGATCATCGAAAGCGCCCTTTGCGGGAACACCTGAATGATTGGCACGGCGCCTTGATCGCACGCGGCGCGTCGCGCGATTATGCCGACTTGGTCAAGAGCCGAGCGACCAAGGCGCTGACAGGTTGCGGATTCGTTTTCCTTGCCGACGTATCGGCATCCGACCTGCAAGCCTATCTGAGCAGGTTGCGAAGCGACGGACTGAGCATTCAAACGGTCAATTTCTACCTGCAAGCGGTCAAGCAGTTTTTCCGCTGGATGGTTGCTGACCGACGAATGCCCGACAACCCGGTCGCGTACCTGCGCGGGGGGAATGTCCGAACGGATCGTCGCCACGATCGACGCGCACTCGACACTGATGAACTGCGATCGCTACTCGACGCTACGAAGAATGGACCGGAACGGTTTGGCATGAAGCCTGATGCGCGGGCAATGCTTTATCAGCTTGCGGTTGAAACTGGTCTGCGGGCCACCGAACTGCGAACGCTGACTTGGGATTGTCTGGACTTGGAAGGCGACCTGCCGACGGTGACGGTCAAGGCCGGTTATAGCAAACACCGGCGAACCGATACCCTTCCTTTAAAGCCGTCTACGACGCAAACGCTGGCCCGCTGGAGCAACGAACTCGGCAACGTGGACCCAACGGCACGCCTTTTCAACATGCCGCCCAAGGCCGCGAAAATGCTCCGAGCTGATCTGGCCGACGCTGGCTTACCGTATGCCGATGCTGATGGGCGCGTGGCCGATTTTCATTCCTTGCGGCACACTTACATTTCCAATCTGGCCCGTGGCGGTGTTCATCCAAAGATCGCCCAACAGCTTGCCCGGCATTCGACCATTACGCTGACGATGGATCGCTATTCGCACACGGTTTTGGGCGAGCTATCAGACGCACTGTCGGCCCTGCCGGAGCTGGACGCCACGCCATTCGAGCAAGAATCGGTGAGAGCGACCGGCACCTGCGGCAACCCCCAAAAATGCTTACCGATTTCCTTACCGAAATCCTTACCGAAACGCGGTGCGCGGCGAGAGTTGTCCCATTCATCGGCGTGCAATGATCCAACGCAAACCGCGAAATTCGACCGGCAAGAAAATCCTATGAATATAGGTATTTCCTGCGCTTCCACGCGTGACGACGCGGGTGTGTTCGTGGAACAATCCCGACTGCGCCCGGCGGGATTCGAACCTGCGACCCCCGGTTTAGGAAACCGGTGCTCTATCCAACTGAGCTACGAGCGCAACAATCGGCTAGTATAACGGTCCACTGGCCGAAAGCCCGTTACCTAGACCCCTTCCCATCGAGCCTCGTTTACAAACGAGGGTTTACTAGTTATCGGACCTTATCGGCTGAAACCAGTCCGGTTTTCTCAATTGAGTCACTGGCGGAATCCGAAATGGTCGAATACGATCATGCCCCCTCCGTGATCGTGGTATTCGATCGCTTGAGGGTTATGTTGCGTGATGGCGTTGTTTTCCGGTGGCAGTTTGCGTAGATAGGAGCTTTCGTGATCAAAGTCCGACCCCGAGGGAATGAATCAGTCCAGCAATTGCTCAAGCGGTTTAAGCGCCTTTGTCAACGAGAAGGACTGATTCGCGACATGAAGCGGCACAGCTACTACGAGAAACCCTCGGATCGAAAGAGACGTCAGTCCCGCAAAGTTGTGCGCAAGGTTGACGTGGTTGAAACTCCGCGGGCGCGCTGATCGGCTAGCATGGATTTGAGGAAGTTCTTCAGGCGGGGCATTTTGCTCCGCCTTTTTTATTGACGCGGCCGTCATCGCCCACCACCCGCTCACCGGGTCATCCGATAGTATCCGTGGAGCGCTGCGAACGAACGCGAAGGGGCATGGACATGGACAAGAACAAACCGGTGGCCTTGGTGACCGGTGGTTCACGGGGAATCGGTCGTGCGATCTGCGTCGAGGTCGCCCGCGCAGGTTTCGACGTGGTCATCAACTTCAATGAGAATCTGGGCGCGGCCGAGGAGACTCGGGTGCTCGTCGAAAAGGCGGGCGGCACTGGAGAAACCTGTCAAGCCGATATCACATCATCATCCGATCGGGATCTGCTCGTCGAATACGCGATGGAACGCTTCGGCCGCATCGATCTGCTCGTCAACAATGCCGGCATCGCGCCCAAGGTCCGCAAGGACATACTCGAAACAGACGAACAGACTTTCGATCATATTCTCAACGGCAATCTCCGCTCTCCCTACTTCGTCACGCAGCGCGTCGCGAGGGAAATGATTCAACTCATTCAGTCGAAGCGCATCAGTCGCGCGTCGATCGTCAACATCTCTTCGCTTCGCTCCTACACGGCGGCCCGAAATTACGGAGAATACTGCGTCAGCAAGGCCGGAGTCGGTATGATCACCAAGCTTTTCGCCGTCCGTCTGGCCGAATACGGTATCGGTGTTTACGAAGTCTGCCCCGGTATCATCGAAACCGACATGACTTCGTCGCAAGCCACGCGCGACTATTACAACCGCGAAATCGCCAAGGGCATGGCTCCGATCAACCGGTGGGGCAGGCCCGAGGAAGTCGCCTTGGCCGTCGGCGCCGTCGCTCGAGGGTACTTTCCGTTTAGCACCGGCATGGTGCTTCATGTCGACGGCGGGTGGCACCTTCGACACCTGTGACCTGTGAATCCGCGCTGTGCTGGCAGGGACGGCGCTTCGGCTTCACTTATGGGTCCTACGATGCGTCGAGTAGCCGGCACATTTACGGAAACCTAGAATGGATCAGCGGGAAGCCCATTTCGGAGGTCCGGTTGCGAACTTCCCGAGTGGTCCACGAGGGTTAGATTGGCGCGAATTCTAAGATTGATATCACCGCAGGGAGAGCGAGCGATGCGACTGGGGACGATGGGTCTGATTGGTCTGTTCACGATCCTCGCGGGAAAAGCCGACGGCGGACTCATCATCACGCTCGACGCGCGGGATTCCGCGGGGATGCCATTTGCGTCGCCCGCGACGGCGGGCACAACCGCGCGAGTAGGCATCCTGCTTTCAACCGATGGTGCGGATGATCCGCTTCCCGACCTGCGCGGCCTCCAGTTCGATTTCTCGGGCACAAGTTCGAGCATTTTGGTGAATTCGTTCGCATGGTCGGTCAATGAGGATGTCTATGCATTTCGCACGACGGCGCCGCCGAATGTTTCGGCGATTACGCTGCTCTTGGCGAGTTCATCAACGCTGCTGACGTTGACGGGAACCCCGGTGCAGGTCGCGTCGGTGGACATCACGGTGAATGGAACCGGCACACTTGATGTGCGTAACACGGCCGCGCCTGACACCAACACTTCGGCCTGGTTTCGCGCCGGATTCGCGACGTCGATGGAATTCTCACTGATTCACGGAAACCTCACGGGCGGCACGCTGGACATCGCGGTTCCCGGGACGGTTGATCCCGGTCCCGTTGGTGGTGGCGGAGGCGGCGGTTCGGGAGGCGGTGATCCGGCGACAACCGATTCCGACTCCGACGGCGTGGTCGACGCCGACGATGCGTTTCCCGACGATCCAACCGAAACGATGGACACCGACAACAACGGCGTCGGCAACAATAACGATCCCGACGACGACGGCGACGGTGTGGACGACGCAGACGATGCGTTTCCGATCGATCCTGCGGAAACGACCGACACCGACGGCGACGGCATCGGCGACAACGCCGATCCGGATACAGGCGGAGGCATCATCAACAATCCGCCCCCCAACTCGGCGCCGCGCATGTGCGGTTTCGGCATGGTCGGCCCGACCTTGCTTTTATTTGTCAGTCTCGCCGCGGTCCGATCGCAACGGTACCGGCCGAACAGACACGGCTGATCTTTTTCAATCGTAATGAACAAACCGGCGCTATAGTCCGCCCTGCCGCACGCGGAAATGTGCCACAGATGACCAGGTGTTGGGCGATCCGCCGGCCAAAAAGCACCACGGACCAACCGCGGAACTGCTTCCGAACGCCGGTGCGCCAATGGCGAGACAATCGTTAGGGGCCGAAAACGGAACTTGAAACCGGATTGAATGTCCGCCCGACTCCACGACCACCCCGGCGCCGTTGCCGCGTGCCTGCGGTCTCGGCGGATCATAGGAATAAAGAAACGGCAGGCCCGCCCCACCATCGGACGGTGAACCGTCGACTTCAAGCGTTCCGGCGGCGACATAATCACAATAAACCGTCGCGGAACCGCAACCGACGTTTACCGTCACCGTGACGAAGTCTCCGGCCGTTACTTCCGCCGGAGAGACGCTTATGCTCCCGCAGCCCGACTGGTAGGGAGCTACATCGAGTTCGTCGCATACGGGGTCAAGCTGGGCGATCACCTCCACCGGTTCTTCCAGTTCACCCACGAGTGTTCGACTCCCATTCGCGTCTTCCAAATAAACGCTCACCGTGATCGTGTCGCGATCGCCGGCGCGAGCATTGGGATCGGATGAATAGACGATGGTCGTCAAGTGGCTTTCGACTTCGTCGCCTTCGGTGATGCCGTCGCCGAGGTGGCCGTGATCACCCGACGTGGACCAAACGTATAGTAAGGTGCCGCTTGGCGGGGATGACAGCGTCGCCGTGAAGTTCCGCGTCTCGCCGACTTCGACGCGCGTCGATTCGGGCGTGACGTGGACCGTGCGCGGCGCGGCCACGATTTCCCAACTGTCAGCCCAGCTCGACGACTGATTGTCCTTAACCACCGCGCCCAGATCGAGCGCCGCCATAGCCAATTGAATGGCTCTCAGGAAAGTCGCACTCCTTGCGACGGCGGCAGCATTGGATTGCAGCGTTGCCAATGTGGATTGCGTGCTCAACGCCGACGGCCAGAACTTTTGCAGCTGAATGACGATGTTGGAGGTAAAGATCTCATCGTCGGCCATGTTCCTGATGGCGACCGTGACAAAGTCAGCCGCCTGTTTGTTGGTGCGCGGTACGGCCACGCCGATTTCGAGAAGCACCGGATTGAGCGTTTCGACAAAGGCGGCCAGCGCGCCCGCCGAGGCCGATTCCATCGCGCTCAGCGGACCGCCAATGGCAACGGTCTCAAGAATCGGAACAAAGAAATCGAGCAGCACGAGCTTCCATTGCAGCGAATCGGCCTCCGCGCTCCACGCCGGCACAAAATTGGCGAACTGAGGATCCGTTGTAATGCCCGGCGTGCCGACAAAGTCGAACGAAGAACCGATCACGATCGCCTTGTAATAGGTCTTCGCATTTCCGGTTTCGTGCGTGAGTTCGATTGGCGGCAGCGTAATCGGCGCCCAGGAAGCTGAGCCGCTGAGCACTGCGCTGATGGAACTGATCAGGCTCAGCCGATAGGTCGTCGGGACCTCCATTTCGTCCACCCGCTCGGGAGGCGTGATGTCGCGACGTGTGCCCGCGTCGTTTTCGGTGGCCGTTCGATAGACATACAGCTTGCCGCGGCGGCGAAAGTTATTGATCGCCACGATGCCTTCGCCGTCGGGGTTGTGCGCGATCTGAACGCCGCTTTGTCGAGTGCTTCCGTCGGGCGTGATCAGCAAGAGTGGGCTTACACCCGTCGATTGCATGTGCGGTCCGAGTTTGAGTTGGGCTGAGTCGTCCGCCACGGTCGTGCTGTCGCGCGGCGGTTCGGGGAACTTCGTTGCTTCATGCGCTGCGTCGAGAGCTGCCAGCACCGTCTCGTCGCCATCTTGAAGAGCCCCCGCGTCGGCGCCCAGCGCCGCCTCGATGGCGTCCGTCAGGTCCGCCACTGCCTGTGTCTGATCAAGCAGGTCGAGCACGTTCGATAGCGAATCGGGAAAGATCGTCCAGCCCCCATTGGCGAAGTAAAGCAGCGCCAGCGCCGTTGTTCTTGAGTTAATGACGTTGGGCACCGCGTGATCGGGATTGGCAAACCCCATCAGGATCAACCGTCCGGTTCCATCCACGACCTGCACGAACGAGGGCGTACGTAACCGGACACTCAGCGAAAATGCCCCATCCGCCGACGGCGTCGCCGTCGAATCCGATGACCGTACGCGCAGCGTCGTCGGATCGATGGTCATGCCAACCGGCAGCGAGACCGTGCCAACCAGCATCTTCGGCTCGTCCAAGACGATCGAGGGAGGCCGCTCGATGGTCGGCTCGTCGCCACCGCCGTTGCCATTGCCGCCTCCGCCGCCCGGCGCTGCCGGGCAACCGGGAATCAACGCCAACATCATCAGCACCAACCACCCGCAGCGGCAAGACGCATTCATGCTCGGTCCTCATCCTCGTTCTGTTCAAATGTCAGTAACAATACGCTTACACAGAAACTGGTTCCTTTGGTTCCCGCAGAAGTGGCAATTTCTTACTCGGAATGCCCCGATTTCGCAACGAACAGGAAAAAGCGTCGGCGCATCGTGCCATCCCCAACTCGGATGCCTTGGTCCGCAGCCAAAGTTCATTGGTTTTTTCACGATTCTGCCGCTTTGCGTTACCATGAAGGCATGGACCGAACACGACAAATGCCGCCGGCCAACCACGACGACACCTGGCGGCTCTTTCGCATTATGGCCGAATTCGTTGATGGGTTTGACACGATGGCCCGCGTTCCGCCCGCCGTTTCGGTGTTCGGTTCAGCCCGGACGCCCGCCGACGATCCTTATTATGCCCAGGCTGAGCAGCTGGGCGGAGAACTCGCGCGGAGCGGGTTTGCGGTGATGACGGGCGGCGGTCCGGGAATCATGGAAGCTGCCAACAAGGGTGCACAGGAGGCCGGTGGAGTAAGCATTGGACTGAATATCTTCCTGCCGAAGGAGCAGAAGGCCAACTCCTTCCAAACGGTTTCGCTCGATTTTCGTCACTTTTTCTGCCGCAAGGTGATGTTCGTCAAGTACGCCGTGGCCTTTGTCTGCTTTCCCGGCGGGTACGGAACGCTCGACGAGTTTTTTGAATCGATGACGCTGATCCAGACGGGTAAGACACAGCGATTCCCCGTGATCCTCATCGGATCGGAGTACTGGACGCCGCTGCTGAGTTGGATGCGATCAAGCCTGGTCGATCGACATTCCTACGTCGATCGGTCGGATCTCGATCTGTGCGTCGTGACCGACGACGTGGCCGAGGCCGCCAAGATCATTGCAAGGTCTCATCAACGTCGGCCTGCGGAATCAGCAACACCGCGTCGTCCGGAGGAAACCACCACGCCGGAAGGAACATTTCAGGGCCGACAACCCTTGCGATGAACAGGATACTGGTTTCCCGGCATTTCTCGTCAGATTTGGTCTTTCTATCGTCAATCGAAATTGCAGATCGTGCGTATGGTCGTCACGAAGTCGCGGCAGGCGGCGGCGACGCACGATTTCCAGTCGGCGGAGGAGCTACGGTATTTCGGTTCGTTGTGTGCGAAAATGACGCTCCGCGAAGCCGCAACGACGGCACCGGTTCCGTCGGGCTTGAAGCATTTGGCGACTTCATCAGCTGTCCGGCCTTGGGCGCCGAATCCGGGCACAAGGAAGATGCAATTGGGCATGATATCTCGCAAGCGGACGGTGGAGGGCAAGTCACGCGGCGAGACGACAGCTCCGATGCAACTGTAGCCGCTCAGGCCGACGAGTCCGTCGGCACCGGCCCACTCCTGGACCATTTGTGCCACGCTGTGACATACCATGGAGCCATCCGCGAGTGTCAGCCCTTGAACGCGGGACGCGGATTCATTGCTGGTCTGAACGAGCACGAACAGGCCGCGACCGGTCGCCTGCGCCGTCTCGACGAACGGACCGACGCCGTCCCAGCCAAAATAGGGATTCACCGTGACGGCATCAGCGACCGCGGGATCGTCCGCCGCACCTCCCAATGTCGCCTTGGCGTATTGGGCCGACGTGTGGCCGATGTCAGCGCGTTTGACGTCGCCGATGACAAGGAGCCCGGCGCAATGCGAAACGGCGATCAATTCGTGATAAGCGGTGATGCCGCCCGGTCCGTAGGGTTCAAAAAAGGCGATGTTGATTTTTATGGCAGGGACCAATGGCGCAACGGCCTCGATGACGCCTCGTCCGAACGCAGTGATTGCGTCGGTCGCGCTGTTGAGCGAGCGAAGCGATTCAGGCAGCCGCTCGACGAGCGGATCGAGTCCGACACAAACGGGAGCATGCTTGTCCCGAACAGCGTTCGCCAGCCTGTCGCCAAAACTCATCAGCATTCCATCCTTCCCCATGCCGTGGGCTCCAAGAAGCCGCCGCCATTACTTTGCACAATGCCGCCGGCATGCGACCGTCGGATCGCGCCGGGAGGTCGCGTGACTAACCCGCGAAGCGCGCGGCTCGCAGCCTCATCTGGATCATAAGCCTGACGAGTTCCGCTCACAACGATGATCGGTAACTTGACATGACCCAAGCCGACAACGAACAATGATCACCATGAGTCCCCCTCGCGGTCGGAAGAACAAGGGAGAAAAGGTACGGGTTCCGTTTCGACGGAACCGGTCGCCGCGCCAGCGGAACAATGACTGGACCGACAAGGATCGCGAGGGCGATGCGAAGGAACTTGACGCGATTCGCGGCGAACGGGTCGTCCCCAAAGGCGATATTTCGCGGCAAAGGACGATCATCGTCGGCGGTGATGCGCGGAGCGATTTGATTCGTGGGGTCGTGGTGGCGGTCCGAGGGCTTTATGCGGACGTGGATGACGGATCGCGCGTCGTCGGCTGCACCGTTCGACGAATTCTTCGTACGCGGATCATTCATGAGCGAAACCCGGTCACCGTGGGAGACCGCGTTGGGTTTGTCGTGGACGGTCCGGGCTCTGGACAAACTCCGGAAGGCGTCATTGAGTCGATCGAGCCGAGGCGCGGCGTGCTTCAGCGCCTTGCAGGCCGGCGTGTGCAAACAATCGTTGTCAACGTAGATCAGGCCATCATCGTCTCGTCCGCCGGACAGCCCGATCCCAAACCGCACCTGATCGATCGATACATGGTGTCGGCCCACGCGGGCGAAATCGCGCCGGTCATTTGCATGAACAAGATCGACCTCGACGTGGACGGGTTCGCGGTCGGATTGCTCGATCGATATGAGCGATTGGGCTACCGGACAGTTCGGACCAGCGCCGCAACCGGCGAGGGGATCGAAGCGTTGCGCGAAATGCTCCGTGATCGCATAAGCGTGATCGCCGGGCAAAGCGGCGTCGGCAAGAGTTCTCTGCTCAACGCGCTCCAGCCGGGGCTGGAACTTCGAGTCGGCGCCGTGCATGCTCAAACGGAAAAGGGGAAGCACACAACGACGACGGCCTGCATGCACCGCCTTGCCTTTGGCGGCTACGTCGTCGATACACCGGGCATTCGATCGTTTGATTTGTCGGTCATACCGGCTGGTGAGCTGGAAGCCTACTTCGCGGAATTCGTTCCGTTGGTTCCGAAGTGCAAATTCCCCGACTGCACGCACACGCACGAGACGGAATGCGCCGTCGTGTCAGCCGTAGAGTCGGGAGAGATTCATCCCGACCGCTACGCGACGTACCTTGGCTTGTTCCAAGAAGCTTCGCGCCGTTGAGCACGACCCGACCCCTTGACGGCGTGAGCCCCTGAAGCGTATGCCGATGGGCGCTAAACGGCCAAGGCCTCTTGCGGCGAATTGCCCGCCGCGGCCGCTTCAACGGACTCACCCGCTAAACCTCCCGCCATGGCTTCATCGGCGCGACCTTTCAGCCATTCCAATCGCTGGGCTAAGGATTGTAACGCTTGTTGAGCCCCGCCATCATTGGATTCCAAGCCTGTTGTCACGTCGCTGATCGCAGCGCGGATCTGCGACAATTCTCGTTCTTTCTGAACACGAAGCGACTGAATAGCCTGATCCAGCGCTTCATACAAATCCTTGAACTCATCACGACGACGGAGCGGTCGCAGAGTGGGTAGTCGCCCGTCGGCGATCTGGAGAAGGTATCGCTTCATCACGAACAGCGGGCCGCAGATTCGATGGGTCATCAGAATTGACCAAAGTCCGATTCCTCCGGCGGTCAAGGCCGCAAAGCCCAGCCCAAAGCACACCATCACCATTGTCGTTTCCGCTCGATAGCCGGTCGGATTGGTGGCCAGGGCGCGAGATTGCTGATGGAGTATGCCGTACAACACGGCGCTCACCGTCGTGGAAAGAAAGAAGACAATGAGCGCAATCGCGCCAGCCTGTTTCCATTGGAAACCGGGATTGATAAGATATTTTCGGCGCTGGTTTTTTTGTTCAAATTCCCGACAGTCCAAGTTCATAAGCGGCTACTCCAAGACCGACGATCTCTTTCCGCGGCATCATCCGTAGTACTGAGCATAGAATAACATACATTCCAAAACCGTCTGATGAGCGGTTTATTCGGCGGAACCTCTTCGTCCCAGAAGATCAGTGATTTCGCGGGGTGGGACCCAGGAATATTTCGATATTGCGAAGTTTGGTTCAATGATGAGATCAACTCGGACCTTCACGCAAATCTACATTCGAAAATCTGTTTTCTCAGCTTGATGAGGCGAGTATCTCCATCATAGAATATGCAGAATGCCCCCCTGTTCTAAATGATCTCATTCGCCGCCGGTGCGCTTCGGTGACGTTGCCGGCAAGACATTACTTTTTGTTTCGCCGCGAACTCAATTGACCAGCCGAAGATTCAAACCGGAGACGCAGATGAAAAAGACGATGCAAACGATTGATTCGCCAGTAGATACTCTCAGCACCCAACCACGACAGCGAAACGCGGTTGTCATGGTATTCACTTTGGTGCTGATGGTTGTTCTCCTGGGATTCGCGGCGATGACCATTGACGTGGGTGTAATATACAACACCCGGGCAGATCTTCAGAATGCAGCCGACGCAGCGGCGCTGGCCGGCGCCGCCGCATATGGATGCGAGGCAATGGTGCAGGTGAGACTTGGCAAGAACAAGAGTTCCAACATGGCCACCGTGATTCAACTGGCGACACGTCGGGCCAAATACGCGGCCAGCAGAAATACAAGTTTCGCGAGCGGGAGTGTCATTCTTGAAACGAATGATGTGGCGCTCGGATGGATAGATGCGACTTCTTCGATATCTCCGCTTGAATCGACGGTGGACGCCAAGGAGTACAATGCCGTTCACGTGCTTGCTACCCGATCGAAAGACAGCGAGAACGGTGCGGTGCAACTCTATTTCGCTCCGATTTTCGGCAAACACTTCACTTCGGTGTCGGCCTCGGCGGTTGCCATGTATGACGACCGATTTGCGGCCTACGATATCGCTGTTCCGGGTATCGCAAACGTATGGCCCTTTACGATCAGCACGAGTGATTATGACGCTTGGATTGCAGGATCGACAGACTCATTCGGCTACGATCATGATTCTCATCAGGTCTTCGCCAAACCAGACGGTACGATTGAGATCCGACTCTATCCCGACAAGCTCGCACCCAGCAACTATGGACTATTGAATATCGGGACTCCGAACCAGAGCACGACGGCCCTGATCGAACAGATCAAGTCAGGCGTTTCGGAAGGCGACATCGAGCTTGAAATCGGGCACTCAAAGCTAACATTCTATGATGAGGACGGCGATCCTACAGGCTATACGATTACCGGCAATCCGGGATTGAAGTCATCCATCGAGTCGGCAATCAAGACGCGTATCGGAGACATTGTAGCCTTTTTTGTTCATGATCAAGTTTCGAAATCGGGCAGTAACACCAAATACCACGTCGTTGGACTCCGATTTGCGCGTGTCATGAACGTGATGCTCCAGGGATCATCCAACAAAAGAGGCTTATTTATGCAGCCGGTGAGCTACAGCGGTCCCGGGATCATCACGGTTGCGGGTGCGCCCAGTTCGGGAGGCAATGCGGCGCGCGTACTTCTCGTCCGCTAAACAATTGACTGAGCACGCTTGATCAGCCGAGTCCTATGAGCATCAACGGGCCTGTGATTCAGGAAAACGTGACGTCGATTCGCTCAATGCATGAAGATCGCTCCCTCGACTTTGTTTGCAGAGCGAATTGACCATAGAATCCGGACCTAATCCATGCCCAAAGGTCTCAACTCCAGAGCGCTGGAGACGATCGTCTCGATTGAACGGGATCCATCCTCAGGAAGCAAGCCTCTGACGATTTTCTTCTCAGAACTTGCCTCTTCATCGCTATATCGTACCTTAAAAACATCGATCTTAAGGGCAAACCAATCGTGAGGTTGGGACGCAAAGCGTTGAGTCCGCGTAGGGCGGAAAGTCGCGCTGCCCGGCTGGTTCTGAAGAATCCGTCGGTAATGAGCGGGAAGCAGGCGGATTTCCTGTTTGGAGGGCGTCCCATGAAGCATGTCTCATTCGGACACGGTTCGCCGCGACGTCGCGGGGCCGTTATCGTTCTGACTGCCGTTACTCTGGTCGTCATTCTCGGGTTCGCGGCGCTGACCATCGACGTCGGCGCTATGTACAATACGCGGTCTGACCTTCAGCGGGCCGCCGACGCGGGGGCGATGGCCTGTGCCGCCGAAATGTCGCGCATGGCCGCCGGAGATCCCGCCGAACGAGGTCGCGCTGCAGCCAAGGAGGTCGTCGAGCGAAACTTCGTGTTGGGGTCGTCGGTGACGATCGACGGAGACACCGACCTGCAATTTGGTCGGGCAGTGCTGGACAAGTCGACAGGAAGAGTCACCTTTGTGCCGGGCATGGCCCTCCCCGACGCGGTTCGTGTCACGGTTCGCAAGACCAAGGGGTCGCCGAACGGACCGATGTCCACATTCTTCGCGCAAGTCTTTGGAAAACGCACCGTCGACGTGTCTGCGTCCGCCGTGGCGACGCTGGCTCCGCGGGACATCGCCATTGTGGCCGATCTTTCCGGCTCGATGAACGACGATAGCGAATTGAGGAATTACAAGGATACACAGATCAATCTGTTTGATGTATGGCGGGCTCTGCCGCCCAAGCGAGCACTGCCCGGTCCGCAGCCATCTTGGGCCGCGCTGGACGCCGCACCGCCCGTGACTGAGCGGATTGCGTTCGCGGATCCCAACAATCCCAGTATGAACCTTTTTGACCTGCCGGGTCCCGCCTGGGGCTACATGAAAGGGCTGGGATTCGGGACGGACCTCAATCCGAAAAGCTACGATCCGACCAAGGACACGGGTCTGGTTCGATTGCCCAAGAGCTCGAACTGGAACGTCGCGGCACTGACGTCGTATCTGCAAGGTCGCCAATACTCGGCGAGTGAAACGTCCGCCATCAATTCGTCGGCGAACGACTCCAGCCTGTATGCCAATCGCGTCGCCGTGGCGTTGGGGCTTGCGTATTGGAACAGCGGGCAAAGCGGTGGGCAGTGGTCCAAGCGTGGAGCAAGCAAAGGCAACGGCGACAACAAGATTGACAATAATGAACTGGAATGGGCCCAGCCGCTTCTCGGCAATACGGTCGCCAGCTCCGCAACGATTTGGAAGGACTATATCAACTATGTCGCGTCATCGAGTACCGCCATGGCCCAGGCCGGCGCGTTTCAGTATCGCTTCGGCGTCAAGACCGTGACGAATTTTCTTCTGGAAAAGCGAAACTCTCATGCTCAAACCCCCGAACTGGCGGACACGCCGGAGCAGCCCGTCCAATCCGTCAAGGATGCGGCGAGCGTGATGCTCAACATGTTCGCAGAGCTGGAAACCAATGACATGGTCTCACTCCAGATCTACGGAACCAGTGCCCATCATGAGTCCGATCTCACGCAGGGATTCCTTGATGTGAACAAGCGGCTGAAGGAAATGCAGTCGGGCTATTATGATACGTACACCAACATGGGCGGCGGGATGGACAAGGCCATCACTGAATTGCTGGGGACGCGCGCGCGAGGCCTATCCAAGAAAGTCATGGTGCTGATGAGCGACGGCGTTTCCAATGTCAGCGAGAGTGGAAAAGTCGGGGACGAGTCTGGCGGCAGAGCGTACTCGCTCAAGCAGGCACGTCGTGCGGCCTCACTGGGAATGACGATTCATACTGTGAGCGTGGGCTCCGGCGCCGATCAGGCGGTCATGAAGGAAATCGCCGACCTGACGGGTGGCATCCACTTTCATTCCGAAGGATCGATCGAACAATACCAGGAAGAACTACGCGAGATTTTCGGCGAAATCGCGACAAGACGATCAGTGGAACTGATTGAATAGCCGTCGACTTGCGGTTTTCGGACGCCGCCATGAAGTAAACCGTCCTTCGTGCCGATGGATGAAGGTGTCCTGCAGGCTGCCATGTTAAAAACGCTCGGCAGGTCAGCCGCATGGCTGCGACTTGGCTGTCATTCAGACGAAGAACATGCCAGTCGATGGAATCGCTGACAAGAGCCAGGGAGAATAGAAACGTGAAGGGACACGCATCTTCCAATACATCGTCGGTGAATACGGATGAAGTTCGACGGCTTGTCTCCACCGCCGAAGCCGGCGGCGACCCGGATTCATACACCGGCAAGCGCGGCAAGCTGCGATTTTCCGAGGGAATGCAATTGGAGGTCACCGATGACCCGGCCAGAAAGTCAGCCGTCATTGCGGTGACCATGCACAACGTCTCCGAAAGCGGCTGTGCCTTTTGGTCCAAGCGAAAGCAGGAACTGCGTGACGAACTTTTTGTTCGAGAGTTCACGGCCGACAATGCAGCGCCATGGCTTCCCGTGCATGTGACGCATTGCACACAAGGCATCCGGGGGTTCCTCGTGGGCGTCGCGTTTGGCGAACGCGTAAGCCCATGAGACGGCGACCTACCGGTCTCCGTATCCGAAAGATTGGGAGCATCACCAACCACGTGACATCGAGATGGGGCATTTGTTCGTCCGCGGAGAGCGGTTGAAAGTAAGGTGATTGTCCACATCGCCGCCTTGCAACATACCCCGCCAGATTCGCAATTTGACGTTCCAGTCGTGGTACCGAGCCCATTCCAGCCATGGGCATAATTGTGGACGGTGCCGGTTTCTTCGAATTGATCGGGAACGTCCTCCCCGCCTTATTATCACCGGCTTCAAGATTAGGCCATGAAACGCCTGTTTTTCGAAAAATCAGATTGATTTCAACACCGCATCGCCGGTATGCTGAGAGCTGCACCGCGATCGAGATTTAGCGGCTCGACTCCGTGGGGATCCTGGTTTGCCCGCCGATACATTTGTGTCCGTTCGTTCGGAGACAAAACCGTGAATTCAATTTGCGCTGTGCTGGTCAGTTGGGCGGTTTCCGTCGGCAACGAAGGACTTGAAGGCGGAACGATTGTCACGGTGGAGCCACCGGGGAATGCACCGTCGCTGATCTACCGAATCTACCCGGCGAATGCCCCCGTTCAACCGTCAGTCCCATGGCAACTCAGTTTCGGTGTCAAGCTTCCGATCGCCGCGAGTTCGATTGATGTGAGCCTGCAACTTGACCCAGCACAGGCGAACCCAAGCGTACAGATTCTGCGCGACACGGCGACGTTCGTTCGGCTCGACAATCTGTACCACAACGACGATCCGGGGCAGCGATTCGAACTGAACTACATTGGAGTCGCGGATCCATTCGTTGGTGCGATCGACTTTCTGATTCAACCTGAGGGAATGCCGTCAATTCCGGTTCGAGTGAATGTTGGAGTAATCGAACAGGTTGGATTCCCGGCGGCGTCTACCGGGTCATCAACGAATTCCGTTCCTGTCATTGGAGATATTACCGGCGACGGAATGTTGGAGATCGTCACGCCCGGCAGTTTTCTCAATCCCGGTCTTCACGCTATTGATCATTCGGGAATGCCGCTTCCCGGCTGGCCTTTTGTCGTGACTGGTCCGGACGTGCTGGAACAGAGCTTTGGTTCGGCGGCCATTGCCGACCTCGACGGCGACAGTGTGGCCGAAGTCGTTGTCGTCGGCGCGGTTCGCCGCAACGTGGCCCAATCACGCGCGGCCACAGGGACGATAACCACGGTTTCTTTGTATGCGATCGAGGGGAGCGGGGCGGTTCGCTGGTCTATCACGGACAATTTTCAAGGTACTCCGGCTATCGGCGACATCAACATTGACGGCGAGGTGGATATCGTGGTCGGCGGAAATGGAAATCTCAGGCGGGTCGACAAGAACGGAATGCTGAATTTGAACTGGTCCGTACAGGCCCAAAGCAGCCTTTCGGTGACCGTCCCGGTTTTGGCGGATATTGACGGCGATCCGGCAAATGGACTGGAAATCGTCAGTTGTACATTCATTACTGCCCCGCCGTTTGGCGCGCAAATCGACGTCTGGAATCAGGATGGTTCCGTCCATGGACCCGCCTGGCCGAAAGCCGTTGAACGATGTCAACCTCCGACGGTGATCGATTTCGACATGAATCCGGCAAACGGGCTCGAAATCGTTAACGGACTCGATCATTTTGACAACCCACCTGTCGATCCAAACACGGGATTCATCAATACGTTTTCGATTTTTGCGTGGCACGGGGACGGCAGCGACGCGATCGGCTGGCCGCATCATTTCATGCGCCCTCCGCCTGGGTTCGTGGATGACCGAGTCCTCGCTCCGTTCGCCGGGGGCGATATCGACGGGGACGGCGATCCTGAAATCGTGGTCGGCGTATACGGACAGGGAGATCCGACGGCGGGAAATCTCTTCGTCTTTCATCACGACGGCGCGCTCGACGGTAACTGGCCTCGATGGGCCGGAATCGCACAATCGCCGTCGCTTGCGGGTGGTCCGGCGCTGGGCGACATTGACGGCGACGGTCGGCTGGAAATCGTAACCGGGTCATTCCTCGGTACTTATGTCTTTGACCACGGCGGCGAGTCATTTCCCGGGTTTCCCAAGCGAACAGGGGAAGTCTTCGTGCAACACGTTATTGCCGATCTCGACTCCGACGGACACGTTGAGATTGTCAGCATCACGTTTGACGGGCGACTCTATGTCTGGCGCATGCCGCGGCCGACGCTCGATTCGCAGCCTTGGCCTCAGCTAAGGCACGGCCCAACGCATCTGGGCGTCCATCCGAGGAATGCCATCGCCATCCCAACACTCTCAGGACTTGGCGCGGCGTGCATGATGATCCTCGTCGCGTGGGGGGGTATTTGGGTCATTCGCACGCGACGATCAGCTATCGCGGAGCGAGCGGATTAAATCGGCGGCGCTTTCATGACGAAATCCGGAGGGCTTCGGCAAAAGGCAGCCTCATTTGGACGTCTTCATCGCTCCGACGTTTTGCGAACAGGGTTTCTACCGGCGAATCATTGTTTTTCCGCACGGACGGGGAGTCTCTGTCCCGATCCACGCGGTCGAAACCGAATCGCTTCTTGGACATTTCAAAGAGTCGGCGGATGCTTTCCCAGTACACGCCGTCGCCGCGCATGCGCTTGCCGAACCGCGAATCGTTCAATGCGCCGCCGCGGATATCCCGCAAACGATTGACGACGCGTTTTGCCCGGTCGGGCATTGCCTCTTGAAGTCGTTGTAGAAACACGGGTCTGACGCTGCCGGTCAGTCGCAGCGCGGTATAGCTCGCAGTCTTTGCTCCCGCGGCTGCGGCCTGTTCGAGAATGGCTGGAATGTCCTTGTCGTTGAGGCCTGGAATGATCGGCGCAACGAACACGCCGACCGGAACGCCAGCTTCGCTTAATCGCCGAACGGCCTCAAATCGTCGCGAGGGTGGCGGCGCCTGCGGTTCAATCAGTCGGGCGGCGTCACCATTGGCGAACGGAATACTCACAAACACCTTCGCCACGGCGACTTCATTCAACCGAACAAGCAAGTCGACATCGCGGGTCACAAGAAAGCTCTTGGTGACAATGGCTGCCGGATTACGCAGGGCAACGCATACCTCGAGACAGGCCCGCATGATGCCATACGACGCTTCGATCGGTTGATAGCAGTCGGTGATGCCGGAGAAGTTGACCATTTCCCGCGACCACTTCTTCTTCTGAAACTCCGCCCGAAGCAGCTCGGCGGCATTCGTCTTGACGATGAGTTTAGTGTCGAAATCCGTACCCGCTCCGAGGCCGAGGTATTCGTGGTAGGGTCGGGCATAGCAATACGCGCATGCATGTTGGCAGCCTCGGTAGGGGTTCACCGACCACGTGAACGGAATGTCCGGACTGTCGTTGCGAGAAAGAATCGATCCGCTCGTTTCTTCGTAGATCTCGATGCGGGCGTCGGGCGGCGGCCCCAGCCACTCCGCGTGTTGCGAAAGATAGGGATTGGGCGGATTGTCGACTCGTCGAAGCTTCAAGCGAAACCCCCGCGCTCCTGCGCCACGTGGATCATATTCGCTTTTTGTTAGGTTTGCAAACAAGTTCGCCGGAGGACGAAAGTGCGCCCTCGACCCGGACGTCGACGGGCATGCCTCGCCCGGACTCACAGAATCAATTGCCGGATGATTCGATTTTCGGCACGCGATTCGAGGGCACTATTTTGGCACCGGCGGAGGGCCGTCCGGAATGTACGGCTTGTACACGACGCCCTTGGTTTTTTCCGCAAATTCCGACCGAATGGACCTGCGAATAGCCTCGTCCTCGAATAGGTCGATCATCGTCGTGGAAAGCACCTTGGCCGCGTGGATCATTCCCTTGTGCCCGATCGACATGCCCCCGCAGGCAACGACCGGCCAAGAATGCCACGGAGTTCGGTCAGGGGCCGTGGTTACTGAAACGTGCAGCGTGGGGACGATCCAGCTGACGTCGCCAACGTCCGTTGAACCACCCTGAGCCACCTGCCCTTCGAGCGGCTTGACCGTCCCATTGACGCCGGTCTCTGCTTTGCCTGTCGCCCGCTGAATGGCCTTGGCGAACTCCTGCTCCTCGGCGGTGTATTCGATCGGTCCGAGTCGAACGAGGTTCTCGTGAAGGAGCTTCGCCCCGGCGGAGTTGACGTTCATTTCCCAATCGCCGCCCTGCACCGTGATCTTGTAATCCACGCCGGCCATCAACGCAGCGCCCTTGGCGACATCCTGCACTCGCCGAAACACTTCGTCCACGCCGTCGCGAGTCCAATCGCGCACCCAGCACCAGAGCTTGCCATACTCCGGAATCACGTTCGGGACTTGGCCGCCGTTCATGATCGCGTAATGCATTCGAACCGAGGGCTTGACGTGCTCGCGCATCATGTTGATGCCGTGCGTGCATAGTTCGAGCGCGTCCACGGCACTGCGACCGTTCCACGGATCGTACGCGGCGTGGGCGGCTTTGCCATGAAACTCAATCACAAAATCGACCAGCGCCTGCGAACTCGTCGTGTCGGCTCTCGTTTCATCCGCGGGATGCCACGCAAGACACACATCCAGATCGTTCATCAGGCCGTCGCGAGCCATGTAGATTTTTCCGCCGACCGCTTCCTCCGCCGGCGTGCCGTAAAATCGAATCGTGCCATTGAGCTTCCCATCGGCGATCAGTTCCTTGATGGCCGTCGCCGCGCCGAGACTGGCCGCTCCAAACATGTTGTGCCCGCAGCCGTGGCCGGGCTTTCCCGGATCGAGCGGCTCTTTGCTTGGCTGGGCCTTTTGCGACAGGCCGGGCAGTGCGTCGAACTCGCCGAGGATGCCGATGATCGGCTTGCCACTTCCGTAGCTGGCGACAAACGCCGTAGGCATGCCCGACACGCCTCGTTCCACCTTGAAACCTTGTTTTTCGGCGTAATCGGCCAGTGTTTTCGAGGATTGCGTTTCGAGCAGCGCGGTTTCGGCCAACGCCCAGATCTTGTCGCTCATTTCGATTAGTTGAGCCTTTTGCCGCTCCACCGACGCGACGACGGACTTTTTTGTCAATTCGCGTTCATCCGCCGGCGTCATCGAAGCGGGCAACGCCGCCAGAATCATCGCGAGGTAGTGTGGTCGCACATGGAAACCCATGATTCCCCTTCCTTTGCGAGGGTTGTAGTCGTCTGAAAACCCGTACCGCTGCCGAACTGCGGATACCGTACAGAACCGACCGCGAAATGCAATCAACTTAAAGATAACCAAGCCACCAGTCATTGCGTCGCGCCTTTAGATCGGCAAACCAGCGGCAAGGGAAATAAAGAAGGACGACGATGCCGATCCACGCCGCGTACACAATCGGTAGACCAAAGCCGAAGTTGCCCGGCGGTTCCTCCATGTTGATGAAAAACGCGTTCCAGCCGAAACGATGGAACTGCGCAAACCCGGCGACGACGTGAATGACAGGAACGTGGATCAGGTAATAGAACATCGGCACGCGCCCAAAGAGGACGATGGGACGCAACAGCGATCCCGGCCTTCGATCCATCAGCCCGAGCGCGGCGATCGCCGGCCCGAGCGTCATCAGGAGGAACAGCAGGGACGGCGGGTACTTCTCGCAATTGACGAAGGACATTGCGGTGCGATAAGGATCGTCCTGGGCCGTCCAGGGAGTCGGATCGCCGTAAACGTTTGTCCACCGAAGGATGACGAATCCAAGCATCGCCGACATTCCGATTGTCAGGAGTCGACTGCGTCTTCCGCCGGGCTCGCCCATCAGCAGCGGTCCCAACGCATAACCGAGCGCCATTACTCCCAGCCACGGTATCAACGGATACATCACAAAGAAGAAGAATCCGCCGACCGGCTGGAGGCCGCCGCGCACGTGAAGAATCGTCCAGATCATCCCCCACACGCTGGTCGGCTCCACCTGCGCCATGTCCAAAAGGTTATGCCCACACACCAGTACCAATCCGAACGCGACCGTAATCCATCGCGGCAAGTGAATCAGCAGCGCGAGCAAAATCATCGACCATCCGATCGCCCAGATGACCTGCCCGAACGTGAACCGCCAATTCCCGTCCCAAAACCAGCTATGACGGATGACGGTTGGATCGAGCACGACCAGGAACAGTCCGCGAGTAAGTAGATATCGCGTCAGCTCGCCCTTGCTCCGACCTCGCGACAATGAAAGGAACGCACCCGTGCCCGCGAGAAAGACAAACACCGGCGCGCAAAAGTGCGTGACCCAACGGGTTAGAAAAAGCGGAACGCTGGCACGCGACAATCCGGCTGCGTCAAAGACAAACAACGAATCGGAGAAATGATCACGAACATGATCGAGCGCCATCAAGACCATGACGACGCCGCGAAGCAGATCGACGCTGTGCAGCCGTTCGCGCGTCGTCGGCACGGGCAACTCCCAGGCTAGGTGAACATCCGAAGCTGTCCGTGCTCCATGGCGAACTTCTCCACCGGTTCCTCAACGTTGATCGGATAATTCCCCGAAAAACAGGCCGTGCAATACTTTTCCGGCGGCATCTTCACGCAGGAAAGCATCCCTTCGTGAGAAATGTACGCCAACGAATCGACCTCAAGATAAGCGCGAACCTCCTCCACGGACCGATTGTGCGCGATGAGTTGTTTTTGATCCGGAAAATCGATTCCAAAGTAGCATGGATGCCGAATCGGCGGGCTGGCGATCCGCAAATGAATTTCTTTCGCACCGGCGTCGCGCAGCGCGCCGATCTTGATCCGCGTCGTTGTCCCCCGGACCACGGAATCTTCGAGAACGACAAGCCGCTTGCCCGCGACCGCCTCGCGTATCACGTTCAACTTCATCTTCACGGCCGACTCACGGCCCTGTTGCGTCGGCATGATGAACGACCGCAGCGCATAGTGACTTGTCGTGAACCCGCGACCGTAGGGAATGCCGCTCTCACGAGAAAACCCGACGGCGGCGCACTGTCCGGAACTGGGAATCGGCACGATCAGGTCCGCCTTCACCGGGGCCTCGCGGGCGAGCTGCTCGCCCATAGCCACGCGAACCAGGTGGACGCTCTCCCCAAAGACCAAACTCGACGGATCGGCAAAGTAAATCTGCTCGAAAATGCAGGCCGCTCCGCGCCCCTCGAACTCTCCGCCGAACCGTCGGCTGCGCACTCCTTCGTCGTCGATCGTAACGATTTCGCCGGGTTCAACGTCGCGTACATACGTCGCGCCGATCAGGTCGAACGCTTTCGTCTCCGACGCCACGACCGTCGCTCCGCAAGCGGTTCGTCCAAGGCACAGCGGCCGGAACCCCAGCGGATCGCGAACCGCCACCATCTTGTCCGAAAAGAGAAGCAACAGGGAATACGCGCCCTGCAAGTGGTTGAGCACGTGCGTGAGCGGATGTTCCTTGATTTGATGGCCGGGCTTCGCGAGAAGATGAATAATGACTTCTGTGTCGCTGGTCGTCTGAAAAATATGTCCGACCTGCTCGTAGCTTCGGCGAAGCAAGGCCGCGTTGATCAGGTTGCCGTTGTGGGCGATGGCTACCTGTCCGCCCGCGAACGAAAACAGTAGCGGCTGGGCGTTGGCCTCGCTGCACGACCCGGTCGTCGAGTACCGGCAATGGCCGATCGCCACGCGACCGCGAATCCGCTCCAGACTGTGCCGATCAAACACTTCATTGACCAGTCCCAGCCCGGCATGGCGAAGCAACTCGTCGCCCTTGGTCGAGACGATGCCCGCCGCTTCCTGACCGCGATGTTGCAGCGCAAATAACCCGAGTTGAGTGAGCGCGGCAGCCTCTTCGTGACCCCAGATGCCGAAGAGGGCGCAATGATGACGAATGGATTCGCTTTCCACGGGCAGCGCGGAGCCGACGATCCACCCGCACGCCGCCCACCGACGCCAAACGATGGTCGGATGCCCGGAACTTTGGACGGCGAAATCGGCGACAATCGACCCGAATGAAGTGTACGTGCGGCGACCCGATCAGTCAATCGCGCCGTGATCGCGCAACAATGCCGCGATGTGGCCAAGCACTGGAAGAATCAGCCGCTCCATCGCCAGTTGAACCGCCGCCGTCGAACCCGGCATCGCGAAGATCACGGTTCGACCGCGGATGCCGCCCACGGCGCGAGACAACATGGCCGCCGGACCGATGTCTTCGTAGCTCAAGAGTCGAAACAGCTCACCAAATCCGTCAAGTCGTTTCTCAAGCAATGGCGCCACGGCCTCGAACGTTGTATCCCGCGGCGCGAGCCCCGTTCCCCCGGTCAGCAGCAACGCGTCACATTCACCGCCGCACAAGGAAATCACAAGTTCCCGAATTTTTTCCGATTCGTCGCGGACAATCTCCCGTCGCGCGATCCGGTGCCCCGATTTTTTCAGCAGTTCGACGATCAATTGCCCGCCGGCATCGGTATCGACCGTTCGCGTATCGCTGACGGTCAACACGCCGCACGCGACGGAGGCGATCGTTCTTGACGCATGTTCTTTCGACGGCATGAATCCGATTATAGAAGCGACTCCGAAACTGTGCGACCCGTGGCATTCATCTCGCGTGACCCGCGCGACGCCCCTATCAACAAGTCGCCATGTGACCACATCACCAAATCAGGATGCTTCATTACCTCAGCGGCTTTACACCCGCTTCCACGCGCATTCGATTCACGCATGCCATCAGCTTCGCATCGCGTTCCAAGAACCCTACTAGTTGTCCCGTCGAGACGCCGAGGCATCGGGCGGCCTCACCGACGCGAGAACCCGTCGCTGCCAAAACGTCGAGAATCTCCGCCGTCGCGGCCGCATACCGGACGTCCCGACGACCGACCACGATCCGCCCGTCTCCCGAGATGCACGACGCCAGCGACTCGCTCGGCGCGAACCCCTCAAAATCAAACTTCGTCCGCACCGACAGCGCGATCGCCTCGCGCAACCGCCTCACCGCCCGCGCTTTGTTGACGTGCTGCGATCGATCCTCCGTCGCCGTGACCGAAACGCCGGTCGGATGATGCCGCAGCCGAACCCCCGAGCTCGTCTTGTTTCGCTTCTGACCGCCCGGCCCGCTCGATCGAAATGTGTCCACGCTGCACTGACGAAGCAGTTCCTCGTCATCCAGAGCCAGCATCGCCGCCGCCGAAATGTTCGATTCGCTTGGTTGAGTCATCATGGGCGCGCTTGATTGTGCCAAACTGCGATCCAACGGTCCATGCCGCGCATCGGTGACGGCTTGCCCGGGGAATTCCGCGACTATCGGACCATACCCCGACTTCGCCGCCTAGCGCCAAAGTCGCCTCACACGCGTGCCGATAACCCGTCAGAGACTTTCGTAACCCCACCCGATTCGCGAGACGCGAATCGGCACAGGAGACCGCCATGAAGCGCGCCCTACTTAAATCACTGGGATGCACGGCTGTCGTGCTGGCCGTGGTCCTTGGTTGCTCTACCGTCATCGACGTTGTCGACAACAGCGGCGGCGGAGGCGCGGGGAGCGGTGCATCGGGGAACGGATTCGCCACCGTGGAAAGCGTCTTTTCCGATGCCCCGGTATCGCCGGGCGGCACCGGCGGTGTAGGCGGAGGTGATGAACCGGATGGCGGGGCGATCGAGCTTCCCGCCGAGGAAACCCGGAGCTTCTTTACGGCCTTTCAAATCGATCCCGTCGAGGAAGACACCGCCGGTCCCAAGTTCGTGGTGGCCGGCGATGTCGATCAGGACGGACTTCTCGACCTTGTCAGCGGCTGGAACCAGTCCCAGCCCGTTCAGCTTCACCTTCAGCGGCGCGACCCGGCCGGCAACATCTCATTCCGCACGATCACGATCGGCGGTACGACTCCCATCGCCGTCATCGCCGGCGTCGAACTCGGTTTCATCAACGACGACGAGTTTCCGGACATCGTGGTGCTTTCCAAGGCGACCGGATTCACCGGACTCTGCCCGACCGATCCCGTCTCCGTCATCAGCCGGCTTGAAGGTGAAATCCTGGTTTACTTCAATCCCGGCAGCGCGGCATTCGTTCCCGACGGCGATCGATGGACCGAAATGCGACTCGTCAATCCTTATGTTCAGGATCGGTGGATTCACAACCAGTTCCCCGGCAAGGAAACCGTGGACTTCGAGGAACTTAAGACCAAGCCCGAAAACAGCGGGTTCACCGCCCTCGTTGTCGGCAACGTCGATGGGAATCAGGGCGACGAAATCGTCGTCGCGCTCAACCCCGGTGAATGCGAGGAGTTGGGCCAGAAGCCGCCGATCAACACGATCGATCTGTGGATCAACCCGGGCGGCGCGCTGTCGGAAACCTCGGCCAGTTGGGGCGTCCCCTCGGACATCGGCCTTTCACGGGGCGCACCGCTGACAGTCCTTTCCGACGCGCCCGAAGTCAAGGACGTAACCATGTACGACATCGACGGCGACGGCGATCTTGACATCGTCGCCGCGTGGAGCAATTCCATTTCGAGCAACGTTCGCTGGGCTCGCAATCCGCTCGTAGAGCAAGGTGCGGCAGCAGTAACGGCTGGCGGCAGCGATGGTGATGTCGATCGTTGCGTCGGCGGTGGAGCGGAAGGAAGTGCTTGCCCGAACGGTGATGCCGATTGCGCCGGCACTGCGGACGGCACATGCACGGGCGGCGTCTGCGTCGGCGGCGCGAACCCCGGCGCTACTTGCACCGACAGCACCGGCTGCCTCGGCATCGAAGACGGAATCTGTACGCCTTCCAGTTGGAGACTCTACGCCACGAATTGGCAGGAACGCCCCATCGGTCAGATTGATACCGCCTCGGAAATCCTGACCATCGGAGACGTGGACTCCGACGGCTTTCGAGATATCGCCGTCCGATCAAAAGTCGGCGGCATCGTTCAGTGGTTCCGTCGACCCAATCCCCAGTCGCTGCCTCCGGAGTTTCCGCCCAATGACCCGGTTCCGGATCGCACGAACTTCCCGTGGCCCGTGTATACTTTGACCGAGTTTCCGGGGCAGGAACCACAGGCCATCTCGCTCGGCGACGTAACCGGCGACGGACAGGTCGAACTGCTCGCGGCCGTTGGTGGCGGCGTTTTTTGGCTTGACGCCACGCAGGGACTTTCGGTGTACGACCCCTGGGCTTCCAATACGATCATCCAGGACAGCCCTGATGCGTCTGCCGGCGCCAGTGGCGGCGCAACCACGGGAACGACAGGAACCGGCGCAACGGCCGGCAGCACGCCCGTCCCCGGCGGCACCGGCGTAGGCGTGACAGCCGTCGATACGTCGACATACATTAACGCGTTGCTCGTGGTTGATCTCGACGGCGATGGAAAAAACGACGTCGTCGGCGCGCTCGATCGGCGTTCGGGTTCGGGCTTGAGCGACGATCGGCTGGTATGGTATCGCAATACAAAGACGGACGACGAACCCGCGGCAACGCGTCCTCAGCCGACAGAATAAGGCGAATCTCGACGGAGCGTCGCGAAGCGGAGCGTGGAGTCCGCCTAACGATTCGCGGCCGAGAGCTCAAAACTCGGCACCGCCCGGCGAGCGACCATCAGGACGAACAACGTCAGTCCGCTGGCAGCGATGACCAATCCGTAATACCAGTGAAGGTCATAAACGCTGGTCAACAGGTCTCCCAATCCCATCGCGAAGATCGCTGCCACGATCGCGTAGGGCATTTGCGTCCATACATGCTGCTCATGATTGCAGTCGGCCCCGATCGACGAGAGCACCGTCGTGTCGCTGATCGGTGAACAATGATCGCCAAAAACCGCACCCGACAGCACCGCCCCAATCGCGGCATAAAGCACTGTCAACGCAATATCCGGCGGAAGCGGAGCGGCCAGCTTGGCCGCCAGCGATGCCACCATCGGGCAGAGGATGCCCATCGTCCCCCACGAGGTTCCCGTCGAAAACGAAATCACCGCCGCGGCGACAAACACCGAAAACGGCAACCACCTCGCGGGAAACTCGATGGCCTGAAGATGCGCAGTCAACACTTGACCGAGCATCAGGTCCTTCTGCACCGCCGACAACGCCCACGCCAGAATGAGAATGACGATGGCGGGAGTCGTGCGCGACATCGCTTCCAGACCCGCCTCCACGGCTTCTTTCGCGGAACATGCACGACTCGGAATCGTAAGAAGTACAGCCGTCACGGCGGCGAGCACCGCGCCGTACATGATTGACTGATAGGAATCGGCGTTGCTGATCAGCATGCCGAGTCGCTCCCATGCAGGCTTTTCCGGAGCAAGCTCCGCCCAACTCCCGGACTTACTCAGCCCTGTGCCGGCCAATACCGTCAGCGTCGCGATCACCAGAACCGCCACAGGAAAGAAACCAAGCCACCAGGTACCTTCCTCACGCTGGGAGATCGGCTCGACAGAAGTGACGGAACCCGATGCCGACGTCGCACTGGAGAGCGATGGCGTGTCCTTGTCCAGTCGGCTGAGGGCGCGGCTCTCCGCCCGCCTCATTGGACCAAAGTCTTTGTCCAGCGCAGCAATCAGAAACACCATCAGCATCGTGAGGATTGGGTAAAAACGATAAGGCAGGCTGTTGATGAATGCCTGCATCGCACCGATGGCCGATCCGTCGGCGTTGTGCATGAACGCCGGTACGCCAGTTTTTTGCAATTCGTCCAACCCCGTCTGGATGAAGCCAACCTCCGCACCAACCCAGGTTCCGATCAGCGCGATCGACGCAACAGGCGCGGCCGTCGAGTCGATGATGTAGGCAAGCTTTTCTCGTGAAAGCTTCAACCGGTCAAACACGGAGCGCATCGTCGGACCGACGATCATGCAGTTGGCGTAGTCGTCGAAAAAAACGACCAGTCCGGCGAACCACGCCGTCAGGGCGCCGCGTTGCCGTGATGCCGTTTTGCCCGCGACAAGATTCACCATCCCCGCCGTTCCGCCGTTGCGCCCAATGACACCGACCATGAACGCGATCACCATCGTGAACACGATGATCCGGATGTGGCTGACGTGGGTCTCCGGCAGTTCATGGATGGACCCCACAACGTATTTCTCAACCACAAGCCGGGCTGTCGCTAGGAATGCGTTGCCGCCGGAGTACGGCGAGTCGGGCAAGAGGCACGGAAACATCATGCAGGCGCCTGCGACCACCGCAACGAACAGCGAGGGAATCACTTGCCGCGTGAAAACCGTCATCAAGATGGCTAGGCCCGCCGGAACGAGCACCCAAAGGTCGTAGGAGCGCGGGTCTTTGGGCAAGGCTTGGACGTTGGCCGACACACCGCCCGATGTCGACGCTGTCAAATCAGGAATTGGATTCCCGGCTTGGACAGGCTCGGGCTTCTCAGAAGATTCTTCGTTCGTCGCGGGTTGGCTCGAAACAGACTGTGAAACGGCGTTTTGTGGATATGCAAGAAACGCCGAAAAGGCAAGAAAAAACGCCGCACCGAGAAACCAACGCGAACGCCTTGCAACGATCCATCCGGCCACGTGAAATCCTCCGGCCTCAGCGCGATCTTACAAAGAGAATCCGACGCATTCTGTCCATACTTTGCCGCGCCGATCGGGGCACAGTGTACGCTGTACGGTTCGCTGGTCCAGCCAAGGGACGCCGGGATTCCAAAGGACGATTGCATGTACGATTTTGTCGGCAGGCGTACAAAACACTCACATCGCGGCGAATAAACAGTCTATGAATACGAAAAGCCTTATAATGCGGTGCGTCGTCCGCGGCCTTCGGCACGCTTGAAACAAGACGAGCCAGGTAAACATCGTCGCGGACTGAATTGATGGGAAACGATCAATTGGAAGCAGCCAAACCCACCCTCGGAGTCCGGCACGCGTTGATGGTCTACGCAGCGCCGCGATCGCTCTTCTCGCGCGTCGAGGATACCGGCGCATACGGGTGGGCGCTGGTCACCCTGTTGCTGCTGGTGACATTGATCGGCTATGCGGAAGTCCAGACCGGACTCATCGACCAGACCGTCAATCAACACACCGAGAAAGCACTGGCCGAACTGGAAAAAAACCAGGCACATCTGATCGATCAGATTCAGCTGCGCGACCGAATGGAAGCGATCCGAAAGCAGGGCGAATTCAGCACGATGATGACCCGGCTCGGACGAGTCGTCATCGCGCCCGTGCAGTTGGTGGCATCGTATTTACTCATCGCTTCGGTTCTGTACGCGTTGGTCGCGCTCACGGGCCGAAAGCCCGAGTACCACACGCTGATGTCCATCTGCGTCTACGCCGGCTTCATCGAACTGCTCGCGGAAGTGCTCCGACTGGCGATGGTGCTGACCTATCGAACGATCGACGTGAACACGTCGTTGGCGATGCTCGCCGAGCCGGGCAAACCGTCGGTGCTTGCAGCGATCGACCCGTTTCGGCTTTGGTTTTGGATCCTCGTGGCGATCGGGTTGACCGTCACGCGGCAATTGAGTCGTCGCATGGCTGCCGTGGCCTGCACGATCATGGCAATCGTGGCATCGGCCGCGCACGCCGGACTTGCGTTTGCAACGGCGTGAAGCGAAGGCGAATCAAGGTAAAACGGAGTATGGATGAATGAAGGCTTTTCTGACATTGCTCGTGCTGGCCATCATCAGTGCCGGCGTCTTTGCCCTAGGCAGTCTACGCAAGGCCGATGATGGCAAGCCGGTGTTGCGCATCGCCGACGAAGTTGCCCTCACGGTGAACACGGCCAAGCCGGAAAAGGGCGAGATCATCCGTCTCGTGCAGGCGCCGGGAGACGTGGAACCTGTGTTGGAGGTGGACATCCGCTCGGAGATCATGGCGAAGATTGAGGAGATGCCGGTGGAAGAGGGCGACTTGGTCCGCAAGGGCGATCTCCTCTGCCGACTGGACGACAAAAACCTGTTGGCCGACATGGAATCGGGCGAAGCGAGAATCGCGCAGCTCAAGGCGTCCATCGTGCAGGCGCAGACCGATCTGGAAAAAGCCGAACGCGACCTGAACCGACAGGTCACGCTTTCAGAGGCCGATGCGACGTCCGACCTCGAGCTTCGCGATTACAAAACCGTTCGCGACAAAGCCAAAGCCATCCGCGAAATGCGCGATCATGAACTGGCCGAAGCCGAAGCCGTGCTTAAGAGGATTCGCGAAAACCTCGAAAAAACCGTCATCACGTCTCCAATCGACGGAATCGTCTCGAAGCCGGCATCCGGTCGAGTGGCAAAGCAAGGCGAAGTCGTCGTCACCGGCACGATGAACAACCCGGGCACGGTCATCTTGACGATCGTTGATCTTTCCAAAATGCAACTGCGGGCCCGTGTGGACGAGGTCGACGTCCCCTTGGTCATGCCCGATCAGAAAGCGCGCATCTACCTCCAGACCGACCAGAATGCTCCGGTGGCCGCCAAAGTCGTGCGCGTCGCCTCCAAAGGGACCAAGCAGACTGGAAGGGACGTCGTCACGTTCGAGACGCTGTTGGAAGTCCTCTCCGATGACAACCGCGTCAGGCCGGGCATGACCGCCAACGTCGAGATCGAAGTTGCGCGCCGCGACGACACGATCACCGTGCCGGTCGAAGCCGTCGTTCACCGTATGCGCAAAGACCTTCCATCTGAAATCGTTGAGGCCTTCGATCGCAAGCAGGCCGACGTGGACCTCTCGACGCGGGCGAAGCAGGCACAGTACATCAAGGTCGTCTACGTCATGGACAAGGATGTCGCCAAAGTTCGCGTCGTGGAATCTGGAATTGCCGACACGCGCCGCGTCGAACTCTTGGAAGGCGTGGAATTGGCTGACGCTGTCATCATCGGTCCCTATCGGAGCCTCGATCAGCTCAAGGATGGCAAGAAAGTCGCCCTTGCCGATTCGGATAAGAAGGACAAGGCCCAAACGCCGGTCAAGGATGAATCGCTCGCGACGAAAAGCGCCGATTCCAAGGACAAGACGTCGGACTCGGAAGACGGGAAAGCGGAAACGACCGAGAAAGGCAACGACACTCCATCCGAATCCAAGGACGCGGAGAAAACGGCGGCGGCGAGGAACAACCCGTGAGCGACCCGATGAATGCACAGTCAGTCCACCGCAAGGCGGTTATCGAATTGCGCGATATCGAGAAGCTCTACCGCGTCGGAACGGAGATCGTTCGCGCGCTGCGCGGCGTCTCGCTCACCATCAGCGAAAACGAATACGTCGCCATCATGGGTCCCAGCGGTTCCGGCAAGAGCACGCTGATGAACATTCTCGGCTGCCTCGATATCCCCACCGGCGGAACCTATTTCCTCAATGGAACCGACGTGTCAAAAGTGTCGCAATCCAAGCTCGCGCGCATCCGCGGCCAGAAGATCGGATTCGTGTTTCAGACGTTTGAGCTGCTTCCCCGCACCACGGCGCTCAAGAACGTGCAGCTTCCGCTGATGTACACGCAAGCGCCGAACCGACGGCAACGTGCGGTCACCGCGCTCAAGAAGGTCGGATTGTCCGATCGCGCCACGCACCGACCCAATCAGCTCTCCGGCGGCCAAAAACAGCGCGTCGCCATCGCCCGCGCCTTGGCGCAGGAACCAGACATCATCCTCGCCGACGAGCCGACCGGAAACCTCGACAGCGCCACCGGCGAGGAAATCATGAACATCTTCGACGGCCTGTATGCTGACGGCCAGACCATCATCGTCGTGACCCATGAAGAGGATATCGCCGCCCGTTGCCGTCGAGTGATTCGCCTCAGGGATGGACTCGTGGCCTCGGACACGCTGAACGCGCCGGTGCCGTTGCCGAAGCGACCCATTCACTCACCCGATCTGGCTTGCGTATGAGTTTCTCGATCATCAAGCTCCCCATGGTCTTCGCCCGCTGGCTGTCGGCCACGATTGCCAGAAACCTCCAGAACATCGCCACTGCCCTCATCCAGATCTGGGTCAACAAGGGACGATCGATACTCACCACGCTCGGCATCATCATCGCCGTCACCTCTACAATCTCCGTCGTGGCCTTTGTCCAGGGGTTCGGCGACCACATGACCAAAATGGTCCGCGGCTACGGCACGCAATACATGATCGTGCGCCCGCTCGACTGGTGGGAATGGCGAGAGTCAGGGCAAGGCCGGGTCACGCTCGACGTAAACGACATCGAAGCCGTACGCACGGAATGTCCCAACGTCCAACGCATTTCACCGTTCGTCTACTCCCAACGAGCGGAAATCGCCTACGGCCTGGAGCGTGTTCGCGACGTTCCCGTTCGCGGCGTCTCCGAGCATTACCAGGTCATCCGAAATTATTTCGCCGATGGCGGACGCTTTTTCGGCCCCATCGACGTGGAGACCGCCGCCAATGTCATCGTCTTGGGCCGCAGCGTGCTCAAACAACTGCAATGCGACGAATCCATCATCGGACAAAATGTCTATCTCGACGGCCGTCGCTTCATGGTCACCGGAATCCTCGAGGCCAAGGGCAGCATGTTCGGCGACGACCAGGACCTCACCGTCATGATCCCCTACACCGCCGCCATCAACCTCTATCCGCAGCTTCGCCAAGCCATTCCGTTTCTCGTCGAGGCACGGAGCGAAGAAGTGATTCCCGACGCACATGCCGAGGTGACGCGCGTCCTGAGGCAGCGACACGGGCTGCAACCCGGCGATCCCGACGACTTTCGCGTCGATCGGCAGGATCAGGCCGTCAAGGAGTTTGAGAAAATCCGCAACATCGCTTCCGGAGTGCTCGCCGGCATCGTCAGCATCTCTCTGCTTGTCGGCGGCATCGGAATCATGAATGTCATGCTCGTTTCGGTGTCGGAGCGCACACGTGAAATCGGCCTGCGCAAGAGCATCGGCGGCCGGCGCAGGGACATCATGCTCCAGTTTCTGACCGAGGCCGTCGTGCTTTGCACGCTCGGAGGAATCGTCGGCGTGATTCTCGGGTATTCCGTCACCTTCATCGCGTCGCTTCATCCGAGTATGGTGGCGATCCATGTGCCGCTCTGGTCGGTCGCCCTGGCCTTGGGGTTTTCCGCCGCGGCAGGCGTCCTTTTTGGAATTATTCCGGCCTTCAAGGCGGCGATCCTTCACCCGATCGAAGCCCTGCGGCATGAATAGAAAAAGCAAAGAATGAAGTCCAAAGCGGAAAGAACAGCAGGTTGGCGGACATGACACAGACCGCAACAGTCACGGCATCAGGCTTTCATGTTCGCGCTTCAAGTTTCCTGTTTGCGGTGCTTGGCACGCCTTGGCGCGCCGTTTCGTGGTTCGGCGGGTCGATCGAGCGCCATCTGCGAAACATTTTCACGGCCTTCGTCCAGATTTGGGCCAACAAGGCCCGTTCTCTTCTCACGACCCTTGGTATCATCATCGCCGTTACCTCGACAATCACCGTCGTTTCGTTCGTCCAGGGCTTCGGCGACTACGTTACGAACATGCTTCGCGGCTTCGGCACCAACATGATCTTCGTCGTTCCCCACGAACCCTCCGGCATGGCGGGTCGAATGCTCGGCCGAGTGATGATGGACATTGAAGACGTCCGCGCCGTCGGCGCCCAGTGCAACAAGGTGCGGCGCATCACTCCGGTGATCTTTTCCGGCGTCACCATCGAATACGGCCGCCAAAAGGCTGAGGGGATCGAGCTGCAGGGCGCGACCGAACAGTTTCAGACGATCCGCAATTTCTTCACCGATGCCGGCCGATTCTACGGCCCCATCGAAGTGGACGGCGCGGGGCACGTGTGCGTCCTGGGTCGTGAAGTCCTCAAACTCCTTCAAGTCGACGACCGCATCGTCGGGGACTATGTCTACATCAACAATGATCGATTTCTCGTGGTCGGCGTGCTTGAACCGAAGGGTAACTTTATGGGCGAGCCGCAGGACAAAACGGTGCTCATTCCTTACACGTCGGCCATCAAGATGTTCCCGTTCATGGCCCGCTTCATGCCCTTCGCCGTGGAAGCCACGAAGGAAGAAGATGTTCAGGAAGCGACTCTTCAGATGACGCGCGTGCTGCGCACGCGGCACAACCTCGCGCCGGGCGCGCCCAACGACTTCCGCATTTTCACACAGGACGAGTTTCTTCGTGATTTCGAACAGGTCAAAATGGTAGCCACTAGCGCCCTGGGCGGTATTGTGGGCATCTCATTGATTGTCGGCGGCATCGGCATCATGAACATTATGCTCGTTTCGGTGACGGAGCGGACCCGCGAAATCGGGCTGCGAAAGAGCGTCGGCGGCCGACGACGGGACATTCTCATGCAGTTTCTGACTGAGGCCGTCGTGCTCGCCACTGTCGGCGGGCTGATCGGTATTACGTTCGGCTATTCCATTTGCGCGGTCGCTTCGATGCATCCATCGATGGTTGAAATCGCCGTCCCCATTTGGGCCGTGATGCTCGGCCTCGGATTCTCCGCCGGCGTCGGCGTGCTTTTCGGCCTCATCCCCGCTTTCAAGGCAGCCATCATCCATCCCATCGAGGCGCTGCGGCACGAATAGCCTCATCACGCCCTCAGTACCTCGTTGTACAAAAGCTGCTTAAGACGGCGACAGAATATTCTGGTTCAAGAAGGTCCGCCGCCCGGCGGTGATCAACGACTACAGGCTCGGGACGCAAGGTTGGGACGGATTTCGAGTAGTGGCTTTCCAGCCGAGTTGCTCGATCACCTAAGACGTTACGGACAGTGTCTGGTGCCTGGGGGCAGCGTCGTTCCGTTCCAGCCGGCGTTGAGCAGATCGATCACGCACAGGATGTCGGCCGGGCCGGCTTCGCCGCTGTGGTCACAGTCCGTGCTGTAAAGTCCCCATCGCGGCTGGGCGACGCCGTTGAGCACGTCGATCAAATCCAAAAGGTCCGCCGGTGCGGAGACCCCATCGCCGTTGACATCGCCGGGGTGGAATGTGAATCGCCCGCTGCTTGTTTGCCCCGCCCAATTTGTATACGCGATGGTTGTGGTCGCACCCGGCGTGATGGGTCGCGACAACTGAATTGAATAAATTCCCAACGGCGACTCCATCACGCTTTCAATGGCGTTGGGCATTCCGGATTCTTTGGAATCGCAAAGCATCCAGCATTCCTTCGAGATTCCAACCGGCCCGGCAACAACGATAGATCGAATCCCTTCCCGTCCCGTAACGATTTCAGGAATGAGCATTGCGCGTGCGTCCACCACATCGCTCGGAGGATCAACAAAGACAATGGGGCCTGCCGGGCAATACGGATCGCAGGCATCCGGCAATCCTGCATCGACGCAACCTGCTGTAACCGTTACGTGATCGACTCCTAACGCTTGGGGGGTCTTGGTCGCGAGCATGATGTAATACACTTGACCGGGCTGGAGACCCTGCACGCAAAGTCGTGAGTGACGGTTGTTTGGTCCGCACCCCAGAGCATCGTCGTTGCAACCGATGGTGACGAGCGACCGACACGCAGCGGCTTCAGACGAATGGTCGCGGACCATAAACACCTGAAGGATCGAATCGCGGGCGGAAGAGTAGTTGTTGCAAGTCGAGATCATTGCGCTCGTCTGGCCCAAGGGGAGCACGAACTTAAACCAAACTGTGCCGTATCCACGTTCACCGGGCATGGGTGTAAGCGTCGGGCATGACCCTTCCGGGCAATCCGATGCGACGGCGCAAGGCAGGCCCGCATTGACTCCGCCGACGCAGTTCGACACGCCTCCATGACAGCAGAAACCAGGATCACCGAGATCCACCGTGGCGTTCTTGCTGATGGTCTGCCTGCCGCCGGGTACTCGAATCAGCGTCGCGCCGCGATCGTCGGGTGTTGACCCCGGCGAGCAATGATCGTTTGGCGGTGGCAGCCCGCAGGTCATTTGAGCTTCCTCCGCGCACACAATATCCCATTCAACTTGACAACAATAATCCGCCAGCGTGGCGGCCATACTTCTGCACACGCTCTCACAGCATTCGTAATCCCTGCACCCAGGCGAATAGTGTTCGACGGCGCAACTCTCTGTTGACTCAAGACACGCCAATCGTGGGCAGAATTGCCCCCCTCGTCCGCAATGTTGACCCGGTTGCCACGCTCTCGCTCGATCCACCGGATGCGCTGCGTCGCACTCGCTTTTCGTAAGATTCGCACACGCTTCGAAGAAATATCCCGTGACCGATGAACTTCGAAAGTGACAGCACGCAGCCTTGCCGCATGGAGGATCGAACGGATTAGACTCGCACGATACTCCCTCGATCCAATGCGGCGGGTCGCCGTTCGGTCGGGATGGGCATTCGCTGAGCGGCACATCGCGGCAAACGGCCTCGCCATTGGCATCCGTGTTCACCCAATCACAGCATGCCCCGGTAGGCTCACACGAAACATTCAATGATCCGTACACCGGAAATCCGCCCTGATCCGCCAGTCGAATCCGGTAGCAATGCCCTTCGGTCACGTCGACGCTCACCCGCGACGCCAGCCCGCAGCCCAGAAAAGCGTCTCCATTACAACCCAGAACCGAGGCTTCATCCGGCGGACATCGATCGCAGCCTTCGTACACCACCAGGTTTGTGTTGGGCGATGTGCCGCTCGATGCTCCGCAAGTGTCGAACCGGGCGATGCCCGAACAGGTGGCCGTGTAGTCGAACCAGAGGTCGTTTCGCGCGTCAGGAACGCAAGGTTCAGCTGGACAATCAAACGTCGCGCGGGTCAGATCGAACGGCGTCGATCCGTCGGATACCACAGCGGAACGCATGCAATAATCATTCGAGGGAACGCTATCGTCGATGCAGCCCGCCGTGACCGTCACGCGATACGGACCCATCGTCTGCGACGTCTTGGCCGAGACCATGATGTAATAGGTCTCGCCCGGCGTCAGCCCTTGCATGCAGAGTCGAGAATTGCGCCCATCGAATCCGCAGCACGGCGTATCATCATCGCACCCGATGGGGACGAGTGATTCGCAGGCTGCCGCTTCGGACGAACGGTCGCGTGCCGCGAACACCTGGAGTATCGAATCACGGGCGGGAGAGTTGCTTGTACAGGTGTCGATTGCGGCCGACGTGAATGCTTGCGGCTGGACGAATTTGAGCCATACCGATCCGGTCCCTTTTTCACCGGGCATGGGCGAAATTGCCGGACAAGTTCCTCCGGGGCAATCGGTCTGGACGGCGCATGGTTTCCCCGCATTGGTTCCGCCCACGCAGTTAGCCACGCCTCCGTGACAACAAAAGCCCGGTTCACTTGGATTGTTCGTCGAACCCCGAGTGTCTGTGATGACGCTGCCCGGAACGGGAATCGTCGTTGCGCCGGTGTTGTCCGCGTTGTCGGAGGCGCATTCATCATTGTGCAGCGGAACCGGGCATGCGATCAAAGCGAGTTCCACGCATAATCGGTCCCATTCCACATTGCAGCACCATTCGCCGTCCGATCCGAACAGCGTGCATACCTTGTTGCAACACTCGCGGTCGGCGCAGCCCGGTGTTGCATGTTCCACGACGCACGAGCCCACCTGGTGGATACAGCCACGTCGGACGCACTCCTGCGGTCCAGAGCCGCACTTCAAACCTAGTTGCCACAACCGAGGTTTGTCCAGCGGCGGCAGCGCCTCGCATTGGTTCTTCGTCAGATTGGTACAGACGTCCTCTTCGCGCTGAGTCACGGGATTGATGCGAGTATGACAACAAGCGAAGTTGCCGCAAGGAGTAAACCCAAACGGATCTGGTTCGCAAACCGCTCCCTGCGCCCATTTTGGTACCAGATCCTGTCCGCGCGGCGGAAACAGACAATTCATTTGCGGCACTTCCCGACAGACGGCCTCACACGATCCCGGTGCAGCGCATTGCGGCGTGCAAACACCCGGACTGGCGCACGGCGTGGAGGGAGAACAACAGCTTCCGTCATTGGCGCCGCCGACGCACACCGCGTTGCACCGACATCGTTGGCCCGCATCCGGCCCACCGACACACTCAGTCAAATACGGATCGCAACAGGCCCCCGAAGGCTGGGGTCCGGCGCATGTGATGGAAACGTGAAACACCGCTTGCGCCTGTCCGGGCTGAGGGGATACCACGGAGCAAAGCCCGCCGTCCCGAATCTCGAGGTAGTTTTCCGAGGATGATCCAAGGGTCGCCTGCACGCCTGCATTGACCAGGCCGGCTGCCGGAGTGGACGATCGAAACGCGAAAAAGACGTCCGAACTGCCGAGCTCGACCGGCGGATCAATCGTGAACCGCGCGAGCTGAATTGCCGGCCTTGTCACAGGTGACAGAAGAAACACCTTCGCGGTTCCGGGAATAGCCGGCCCGGAGCAATCCCGCCGTAGCTCGAAATAGTAGAGACCGGCGCCGCGGACGGCCACTTCAAGACCGACCATTCGGCAATTGCTCGTGCTTAGTCGCAAGTCGTCAAGAAGTACGAGGGACGGCCCCGCGTTAAGAACCGTGCCGTTTGCTTTGTCTGCGCGGTAGGCGACAAAGGTCTCGGGGCAGTTCGCATCTCCAGACACATCGGCCCAGATGCTGGCGTGCGGCTGGTCTGGAAATCCTCCCAACCAGCCCAGGCACGGGACCGCGCCGCCAAAATCCCAGTTATCCGCCGAATGGCCGAGCATGGCCGGCGCGCCGACAACCGTGCCGCAGTTGGATCGCAAGAACTGCAAGCCCAGCCAGACGTTGGTGGGAATCGGAACGACGTTCGGCTCCGCGATCGCGACCTCGATCAGCCGAGGTGCGTCGTCGGGAAACGTGAGTTCGCCGCTCGTTCCGGGGATGCGAATGCCACCGGCGGGATCGCCGACATCTCGCTGTCGAAACTCATTCGATACGGATTGCGGGCAAATCGCGTAGAGGGCATAGCGAACCGTGTACGGCCCGCCTGCACCTGCCGAGTTGACCTTGCCCAGAACCTTGAATCGAAACCGTTTGAGATTGCACCCGACCGGCGCGGTGGTTGTGATGTCGTCCGCAAGCAACAACCCGTTTCCAATCGCCACCGCGTTGATTCCCAGTGTATTGCTGAAGATCAGCCGCTCGCCTTCTCTCGCCACCCCACCGTTGTCGTCAGGAGTTTCCGTCACCGATCCATCAGTCCCGACGACCACCCGTCGAAACGCTGTGTGCGCCGGCATCGGAAAGGTTTCCATCGCCGACTCAGCCGCCGACTCCCTGCCCGCGTCATCGCCCGTCTTCTCCTGCCGCGCTTGAACGCTCGAAACCGCTTCGACCGCCGACCATCCACTGGCCGTACCGACCGGAGGATCAACCTGAGCGGTTCCCACAAGCGTCAGCCATACCCATCCGTTGATTGCGAACATGGAACGTGCCTCCCCAAGGAATGAACCCCTGCTCGACGTCGCAGGCGCAACGCCCCCGCAACATCATAGCACGGATCGATCCGTCCTATCCAACAATCCATTCAGGGAGAAAACGACCCAACAGAAAAAGCAAGTTTTTTGCAACTTTGAGACTGCTGTTTGCCCAAATTCTCAACCGCCTGCGCGACTTCACGCCATCCCGTTGGATTGAACTGTCTCAAGAACGGCCACGGATTTCATTGCCCCAATCAGTGCCCCGCGCGCCTCGGCCTCGGCAGTCCGGCATTCACAAGCCGTGTCACCGTTTGCCCGACCAATTGATGAACATCAGCAATGAAGAAGATCGAGGCTTCGCGGCGGAAGGTGTCGGCTTCGCAAAACTCTCCCATCGTCTGCGGCATCTTCACCGCGACAAGCATCTGCTGGGGCTTGCCCGGCGACAGCCGGTGTACGTAAGAACGAGAACTCCGTTTGCTGCTTCCGCAATGCCGGGCATCATTAGTACATCCGAAAGCAATGAATCGGGCGCGGATTGCCGCATTCGATGAACGGATAGGTGGCGAGTTGAGTAGTGACGCATCGTCGACAAAAGTCTGAGTGGTCTACCTGTATTTGTTGTTCACGAGAATTGTCGTTTTTGAGCCGACTCGCTATGCTCCTTTCAATCTCGGTGAAGTGAATCTTTTGATTGCGGTACGAGGTGCCTGAGTGAGAGTGAGGAGTTTCTCATGGCTGTCGTGATTGTGACCGAAGGTCCGGCAAAAGAACAGAAGTTTTCGCTGGCGAACGTTCGGGTAGCCAGCATTGGGCGGGATGCCGGATGCACGTTCCAGGTTTTGGATCCTCAGCTGTCGCGCTACCACCTCCAGATTAAGCAGGCCGACAATCAGGATCGGCATATGGCCATCGACTTTCAAAGCAAGAACGGTGTCTTCTTGAACGGGCAGAAAATGGAAAAGGAGACGTTGCTCAACGACGGCGACGTCATCACCATTGGCGGCACGACGATGGTCTATTCCACGGATGACACCACGGATGCACAGCGGGCGTTCGAGGCGTATAAGCGCTTCGGCATGGGACACGTCCACACCGTCACACTTGATTGAAATCGGAGCGTGGGAATCTAAGCAAACCAAACTCGTTCGTAGCGCGCCGCGAACTTCGGTTCGCGCGGACTCCCGAAGGTCTGGACGACTCATCCGCTACGTTTGCACTCGAAACGCTTCCGCTCGCGCGACAGTGCACAACTCCAGGCGGAACCAAATCTGCGTGCCTTTGTCGGAATCGTAATCGATCGGTTCAACGGGCAGACCGTCACGATTGCATGAGTTCGTCTCGGAAGATCGGCCTGCCCGCCAGCGCGGTGTGAACACCGTACACCGTCAGCCCCGCGACGATGATCAGGGCCATCCACGACGCCTCGGATCGCCAGCCGGAAAGCCCACACATCGCGGGAATCCCAAGGACATTCAGGAAAAAGAAGAGGAAGACGGAAGCGAGCAGCCCGAAACGCAGGGGTACGAGCACAAAGACCGACCACGAAAGCGTGCCAAATACGACATTCAGGAGCGTCATTGAAAGGGGTTCATCGGGACGCCCGCTCACGACGGTGAGAATCGCCTGTAGAACAAGAATCCCCAGATAGGCCAACCATTCTCTTCTGAGAATCATTCGGAAGCCGAGAATTAGAAACAAGATGAGTAAGGGGAAGAAAACGAATTGCGCATCCAGGTATTGGCCGATTTGAAACCTCGGACCGAGAAAAAGAACCCAGTTCCAAAATCCGGGCGCGGACACCGGTTGACCAAAGGCACGCTGGACCCATAGTTGGATTGGGGACAGATAGGCGAATCCGAGAGCAAAAACGGCGCCCACAAGAATGTCGCGCCCAATGAGTGGATCCCGCACGCGGCCGGCGAGCAGCCGGCTCCACGCAATCAAAGCGTGAGGCCAGCGGCGGCGGACGTAGGGTTCGAGGGCAATGTACCACATCCACATGATCGCGACCGCCACCAGCGCCTTTCCGGCAACGACGCGGAGGCGATGGAATTCACCCCAAAAATCCGCAACGTGATGGATGAGCAGCAGCCAACTCACCATCATCAGGAAGAAGCAAACCAGGGCAAGCCGATCGGCCCCCGCGCGATCGGAGCGGCGAAGCTTGAGATTGCGACGGGCGAGAAAAGCGCCGCCGAGAATCAGACTGATGAGGATACTCAGGAAGATCACGTTGGCGATCTTTTGCCCGAGCGATTGCGGCCACTCTTCCATCCGCCAGGGTTTGTCCCAAGGATTGATGATTGAAAAGAACGTCGGCGTTCCACGGTATGCGCCGGCTTCGAAACGAATGAGGATATCCGGTTGAGTGGAAAAGCGGCCTTCCCACGCGGCGCGTTCGTCGCAATAGTTGTTCGGCGTCCATTGCGGCTCCACGGATGTGAGTGTTCCAAAGTCGATTTGGGCTTCGTCAAAAAGGACCGACCAATCGGTAACTGTCGGCGCAGCCTTTGCGTTCTCCTCCTCTTGTTGTGGCGGATCAACGGCCAGCGAGGTCAAGCGCCCTTGTGGATCGAGATACACCGTTGCCATACCGGACACCTCCAGCGGAGGCTGTGCCGGACCGACGTAGTCGTCAGATGATGGCGGGACCAGAGGACGTGGGCTGGTGCGGTACCAGAAACTCACCGGCGACGGGCGCCATTCGGTGAGTTTGTCCCAGCGATCGGGCGACTTGTTTGTGTCTTCAACATGCCGCAGACGCCACCAATCGGCCTCAAACCCAAAGGCCGTATCCGCCACAGGACCCTTGTGCCCCAGCTTGGTCAGGATTTCCGCCGCGCGGTCGGCAAGGGCGGCAGGCGGCTTAGGCATGGACACCAATCGGACGAGTGAGCCCGTTCGATTGAACGGCACCAGGGCGAATGTTCCGCCGATGATGGCGACAAAACAGGCAATGGCCAGAGCGGGGCGCATTCCGCCGACGTCGCCCGCGTTGGCGACCATTTCGGGTGAAGGCGTTTCACCCGCGGCAAGTGCCGCGGCGAGCGGATCCCCGCCGGGCAATGCGGCGGCGACGGCCAGCGCCGAGGACGGCCGTGCGGTGGGGTCGGGTTCGAGGCATCGCAGAATCACTCGCTCGACCGTCGGGTCGAGGTCGTCGGAGAGTGAGGTCAATGAAGTGGGCGCGGTGCCGCGGGATCGCCGTAGGCGCTCATGTGTCGTCCCTTCGAACAGTCGTTTGCCCGTAAAAAGCTCGCAGAGTACGATGCCGAGCGAGTAGATGTCGCTTTTGACCGAAACGCCGCGACCGTCGAACTGCTCGGGGGCCATGTAGGCCGGCGTTCCGGCGTAGACCTCCTTCCCGACGAAATCTTCAGCAAAACCCGCGAGGCCGAAGTCCGTAATCCGCACCCGACCCTGTCCATCGATCATGACGTTGTGGGGTTTGAGGTCGCGGTGGAGCACGCCCTTGTCGTGGGCGGCCGCCAACCCCGCGCAGAGCTGTCGGGCAATCTGAAATGCTTTTTCTTTCGACGGGCGTCCCATCCGGCGCAGAACGACGGAGAGATCCTCACCATCAACGTATTCCATCGAAATGCAATGTTGGCCGCCGGCCTCATTGATGTCGTAAACGCGGCACACGTTGGGATGCGAAACCTGCCGCGCGACGCGTACCTCATGCAGAAACCGTTCGAGTTTCTTGGAATCCCGGGACATCGCTTCGGGCAGGAACTTGAGCGCCACGGCTTGGCGGAGCTTCAGATCGTCAGCCCGGTATACCTCGCCCATGCCGCCCCTGCCGAGCAGGCCGACAATACGATAGCGGTCCGCCAGCATGGTGCCGGGCGTAAACCGGGCGTCGTCGATCGAGTCGGATGAAGACGAGCCCGGACCGGAATGAAAGCTGGCCGCGGCGGGCTGGGCCCGAGGCGGAGACGTCTCCGTCTGAGCTGCTGCTCCGGAATCGACCGCGCTGCCGCAATACGGGCAAAGGCGACTATCCGGCGGGATTTCACGGGAACATGATCCGCATGCGGCCATTGTCCGCATCCTAGCCGCTTCGAAATGAAACGCGAAATGGTCCCTTGAGGCCCGCCAAGAAGCCGGGCTCGGAGACGGCGCGGAAGTTTCGCAATCCCCACCGAAAGGACCAATCCGTGAGATCCTGTAAATGACTAGGCGCGAAAACGGCGGAAGGAGACCAGTTTTTCTCGTAAATCGGAGTCGGTGGTTTGCACCATTTGTTCACTGCTTATGCGACTTCACCCACGCGGCGGTGAATCGATCGTCTCAAGAACGGCCTCGCACTTCATTGCCAAGATACGTGCACAGCGCGCCTCAGTCGCGGACAGTCCGGCATTCACCAGCTGAGTCACGGTATTCTCGACCATTTGATTTACATTAGACATGAAAAAGACCGAAACGTCGCGGTCGAAGCCGTCCGTCGTACGACAGATCATTCGCCTCTCAACAACAACATCATCAAGATCATGTCCGGCTCGGTGAACTGCAACCGCGGCGCGATCGAACAAATCAGAAAATGTCCGCCGAACGACCTCCAAGTTAAGCTTTTCCAGCGACCAGTCGACTTGAATTGATTCCTCGGCAATGACGCGACGCTGAATCGACGGATGATCCCGATTCATGGCAGCGGCAACTGAAAGGAGTCGATGTACCCGCGCCGCTGCAAGTGGATGAACAACTTCCCAAGCGAACCGAACACGTCCGTCGCGGTTTCGGTGATAAACGGCGAAGGCTCGGCGGTCGGTCGCCAGACGACATAGACTTCCTTCGTGCTCTCGAACGCATGTTGCAGTTCCCGCTCGACGCCGGACGACAGCACGGGTCGGCCGTCGGGCAGCGCGGGAATGTAGCTGACGATCATGTCCGACTGATCGATAAGCTTGAAATCGCGTGCGTAGATCTGCGCGTCGATATCGCGGTCGATGCTGGTCACCTCACGGGCGTTCATGGCCAGCGGTCGACCGTTGACTTCCAGCGTGAACTCCTCGTCACCGCGCCGCTCGGCCTGTGCCGCCAGCAGCATCAGCCGCTTCTCATCGAGATCGGCAGGATCGAATGTGATGAAATGCTCGGCCAGCGAATCGCGAAACTGCTCGATCTCAGCGAGAATCCGCGGCGCGTCCATCACGTGCGTCATGGGAAACGAAGGGTAGACCTTGCGTCGGTGCGTTTCGAACATCAGACGGTACACGGCCAATGCGTTGATCCGCGGATTGCTGCGCGAGACGACGTGTGATCGTCCGTAACCGGCGATCGCATCGGCCATCGCCTCGGTCACGACGATTTCCTCCTCGCGCCAGACCAGGATGTCCTTAAGGGTATGCCGCACGTCGTGGTCTCGTTCGAGCCGCTCGTGAACAGCGTCGACGTTGTCCACGAGTGTAACGTAAAGATCGGCGTCCAGCTCCTGCATTTGGGCGTGGTCGTAGGCGTGAAACAGACCATGCTTCCACCGGAACGTCGCGTGCGTGTTGACGATGACGTTTGCTCCGGTGGTTGCCGCGCGAAGCACGTCCTTGAACACGCTTCGACGCAAAGTCGTCAGCCGCTGGCGAGGCAAATCTAGAATACGTCCAGGCGCAACGTCCGGCGCTTCGGCGTACATCATGTCGCCGATGTTGAAGAGCAGCACTTCGCGACCGTTCGAACGGGCGATCTCCACAACCTCCTCAAGAAACGATTTCTTTTCGAGGCCGACCTGTCCCGTCACGACCGCGCGAACGCCGTCGCGTCGCGGAGCCGACCTGCGGTCAAATGGAAGTCGAGCGGCTGTTCGTTTGGCGGTCATGGATTTCTTTACCCTGAAGCCGGATTCCAATCCTACGCAGGCGTCCGACGGGCAGGATTATATGCGATTTCACAGGGCTTGGCTTCCCGAACTTGATCCAGAACATTTCCAACTTGCGAGCGCCGGGGGACCGATTCTGTCGGTTCGCGCTTATTGCCAACCGTGGTAAGATTGATCCCTCGCGGAAACTGCGGCGATGAAGGGGCGGCTTGCGTCATGAAACTGCACGACCAGCATCTGCATTCAAGGCATTCATTCGACTGCAAGACCGACCCGCGTGCGAACGTCGAGTCGGCGATTGCCCGTGGGCTGGCTGGACTGACCTTTACCGAACATTTCGACACGCATCCCGACGACTGGGACTTGTGCGTTTTCAATGACCGCGATTACTCCGCTACCATTTCACGGTTGCGCGAGGAGTTTTCCGGAGCAATCTTCATCGGCAAGGGGATCGAAATCTGCTACCAACCTGAACGGATGGACTTCGTCCTGAACTTTCTCGACAAACACCAGTTCGACCTTGTGATGCTCAGCGTCCACTACTTCTGCGGCGTACCCGTGCATCAACGCGACCGCTGGGAAGGCGTCGACGCGCCGACAGGCACTCGACGCTACCTTGAAAACGTACTCAGCGCGGCGCGCTTCTGTGAAGAGCTGCATCGACGTCGCGGTCGCGTCTTCGACGTACTTGGGCACCTCGACATGGTGAAGCGATACACGCAGCGATTTCTCGGAAGTTACGACGTCTCGCCGCACGAAGAATTGATTGATCATATTCTCTCTGCCTGCCTTGAAGCCGAGTTGACACCCGAAATCAATACGTCGTCCCTGCGACAGGGACTTGACGAAACCATGCCCAACGCCGATGCGATCAAGCGATATGCCGCACTCGGCGGCAAGGCCATGTCGCTAGGGTCGGACTCCCATAGGGCCGAGGATGTCGGCGCCGGTTTTGACGTGGCATGCGCGATGTTGCGGGACGCGGAAATCGATGCGTTTGCGACATTCCGACATCGTGAGCGTTTCCAACATCGGATTCCCCACATTTAGCGTCGCGAATTTAGAATGCGGTGTCATCGCTTGGTTGGATACTGCGCGTTTCTAACGAATTGCCTACCGCTACGGGCACGATTTCATTGTGCGGCACGGCCAAAGTGGGGCTCTAGGCCATGCGGATGTGGACAACAGGGCAAACCACTGCTTATTGCTCGACTTGTTGCCCAAGTCCTCCCCATCGGGCTGAACGGAACGAAGATTACGCAGATTTACTTGTTTTGGCCCTCTCCTGATCCTATAATACACTATATAGGGTTGATAGCGGCGGCTTCTTTTCGGCACCTCGCCCGGAAAAACGACTTAATGGGTTTAGGCGAGGTAATCCTGCGGCCGCAATGCCCATGCGACGTGGACGGATCGGTACTCATTGTTTCGGCTGCTTATTGGGTTGGTGAGGGGTTTCGCGTCCTTGGGGGTCGAGGCTGACCATCATGTGCCGTGTTTCGGCGTTCGTTGCGACGAGCTTGGGCGTTTGCCTGTCCATTGCATCTTGCAACCCCAGCGGTAGTTTTGCTCCCGTCAGTTCTGACGGATCTGCAACGTCCGTCGGCGATGTGTTCAATAACGATGGAACCGCCAGCCGTCCCACCGAGGTTCCGGCATTGGCGGCGATCAGCGCTCGGGTTCGTAACGAAAGCACGGCGCGGGCCGACATAACACTTCGATTTCTCCGAAACAACGAAGTCGTTCATCTGGCGTTCGCGCGCGTTTCATCCGGCACGATCACGACGGTGGCCAGCCCTGAACCGGCCGATCTGGTCGAGTTCTTCGGCGTGGACGATCGCGGGCAAGCCCTCCCAACAAAGCACCTCGCGTTCGGAGTTGATTTTGGTGACGGCATTCCGGCGGAATATGCGATTACCGATAGCGACGCTCCGACGGATCCGCCTACGGGAAAGCCCGAACCGGCGATGATCCGGGTGTCGGCGCCTGCGACCAATCTGACGCTTTCCTTGGGTTCAACCTTCGAAGTGGAATGGGAGGATTCCGGATCGCCGACGTCGGTGATCACCTATTACTTGCGCAAAGTCGGGACCGTTGGCGATGCCGCTCTTGTGCCCTTGAGTCCGGGGATCGGAACGGCGCTTGACGGTCTTAATGATTCGTTCCGAGCGGTGCTGCAAGGCGTGGAACCCGGGCGATATGAAGTTGTCGGTCGAATTGTCGACGGGGCAACAGTTTTGGAGTCAGTCGCGCCGGGCGTGATTCAGGTCGTGCGCGATCCAACCAATGCTCTTCCGGTTGTTACCATTCGCAAGCCGCGAGTTGAGGTCGCGCTTCGGAGCGAGGATGCACTCGCCGTCCAATGGACGGACGCGGATTCCGACGACAACGCGGTGCTCATTTTCTCGCTCGTTCCGAGCGGACCGACATCTCCTGCACGGGAAGAGTTCATCGTCAGCCCTCCCATCGCGGAGGATCCCGACGGCCCGGCGGCGGACTCGGCACAGCTTTCCATTCGAGGCGTCCTGCCGGGGCTGTATGACCTCGTCGCCACCATTGACGACGGCCGACTGATCGGGACCGATCGCGTGATCGGCGCGGTTCGAGTGCTTCCCTCGGTTGACAATGACCTGCCGCGCCTCGATTTGCTCGAGCCGTTCAGCGACGTGGACGTGACCGTCGGAGGGTCGCTGGTCGTGCGGTGGTCCGATTCCGACGAGAACGACAACGCGAGGATTTCGCTATTGCTGGACCCTGATTTAGGCAATGACCTGCTGAACGGAAACGAGATTCTGCTGGCCTCGGGCATTGCCGAAGATGACGACGGGTTTGGCGACCGGTTGACCGTTTTGGTGCCGTTCACCGCAAAACCGGTTCGATATCGTTTGGTTGGAGTCGTTACCGACGGGTTGACGCAAGTGCTGACGCGCGCGCCGGGTTTCGTCAATGTGCGCGTGCCGAATCCGCCTTCCGGCGGATCACCGAGTCCGGTCGGCGGCCAAGGCGGAGGCAACGGAGGAGGCGGACCCGTGGGTGGCGGTGGTAGCGGTGGACCCGTGGGCGGCGGAGGAGGCGGTGGCGGCGGCGGGGGAGGTACACCACTGGGCCCTCGGACCGAGGTCACCGAGGTTGTGTCGGCGGTTGACGTGGTGAGTCACCCCGGAGAGTTGGTCTCGGTGACAGTCACTCTTCAAGAGGGTCCCCTGCCGAGACGATCCCGAGTGTTCCTCAATAACATTCGTTATGGCGGTAACTTTCGAACCGATGTAACCCCCGTGAACGGTCCGCTCCCATCGAGCAAAACGTTTTCAATCATTGTGAATACGGGTGTCGTGCCCAACGCCGTTTGGCCGCGCCGCTTCGACGTGGAATTGGAAACCTTGATCGAAGGAGTGGTTTCAACCACGTTTTCCTCGCGGCCGATCCTGATTCGTCAGGAAATCGAAGTTCTGTCCGTTCGCATGCTCAATTACGGCTGTCGTTTTGGCGATCCGATCGATTCGGACGGAACCGGATTTCGGGGAATCGAATGGACCTGGTACGGCGGCGGATTCGAGGAAATCGAAGCGGACAATTTCGTGACCTTTTGGCTGACCGCCGACGGCCAGGTTCCGGCCAACGGGTTACCTGACGCGACTCATTTGCAGGTGTTTTTGGGGTCCGTGAGTCCGAACGTCGAGCAGACGACGCGTGTCGCGCTTGACTGGTTGCGCGGCGTTGCCTCGGATCGAGGAATCGACAAGCCCTTGTTTATTTCCACGGCGTTCGCGGGGCTCGCCCCCGGGAATTATTCCCTGGTTGGAGTGCTGACGGACTCTTCGGGTGTTACGACGTATCCTCCGTCGGGAGCTTCGGTTCAGGTTTGCACGCCTGTGGTTGCGTCCGGCGGCGCGACGCCCTGATGACCAACAATCGCAGAGAATTCTCCAAATCCGCATAAGTGGGGATCTTGCCGGGACGGGGCGCGCAAATGACATCGAGACCGGTTGGAAGAAGCGATTTGTTTCTGCGAAACGACTCGCGAATCCGACGGCGAATGCGATTTCGAACCGCGGCGTTGCCGACCCTTCGCCCGACGCTCAGCCCCAATCGAGACCAGTCGAGTCCGTTGTCGGCGACGAAGATGACCAGCGTTTGGTCGGAATCCGTTCGACGGGCGGCGTACACCCGGGCGAATTCGTCGCGCTTTCGCAGGCGTTCCCGAGGGCGAAATCGCTGATCAAGCGTCATGTTGTTCGTCCGAATGATTCACCGATTCCCGCGGTTTCGGATCGCGGCGTTCGATGCCGACTCCGGAATCACGTGACGCAGTATACCTCCGATGATCGAATGCCGAATGGCCGCCAAGTGGATGGGCCGCGATGAAGGCACGGAGTTTCGACAGCGATGATAACCTTCGTCACGAGGCTTGCTTGTATTGACGGAGACCGCGCCACACGAGACTCAAACTCTGACGACTAACCCAGCTGTAGATTGGTTCTAAGTTTTTCCAGAAGTGCTCGCTCCTGGGATAGAGCACGCGATTCAGGAGCGGACTGGTCATCCAATCCTGCGGCCATTTCATCGAAAAACACAAGGAATTCCGTCAGCCGGGCCGCCGCCCGCGTGCGCGCCTCGGTGTCATAGGAATAGTAGTAACCGTTGGAGTAGACGTCCTCGCAGGCTGCACGCAAGGTCAGGGCGGTGTTCAGCAGCAGGACGCCTCGCTTCGTGGCATTGTTCTGAAAATAGGTCCGGGCGGCGGTCGCGTCGAGACTCGGCGGCAACGCGGCGATGATCGTGGATTGGGTCATGGCGACGCCGGCGCCGGTCCGGTACGACAGTTTAATTGTTGCGGCCGGCTGTGCCTCGCTGAAGTCAGTCAGCGCCCCGGCCCGCGACCGGACGAACACGGCGCCGCCGCCTTGTCGATTGCTAAGAAACAGAGTAGGCAGCTTTAGAGCCAGAGAGTGGCTGAAGGGTCCTTCATACGGCACGCCGTATACACCCACCACGTCAAACTCGAACGGCACGCTGACTCCCAGCGTCACATCATAGGCAATCGGCGTGACGAAGTAATCAAACTCAACGTCAAAGATCGTCACGATTCGATCGTAATCGCTGAGAAAGAAGTAGTTGCCGCCTTCGATCTGCGCGATGTCGTATGCTACTTCGTGCCCAAAATCCGTTCCCACGCCGAAGACTGTCGTGCCGATGCCGTCGGCCGCGAACTCGCGCATCACATCGAGGAATCGCCGAACGCGGTCCTCGTTGCGTCGCAGAAGTTCCGCGTCGGTGAAAAGCAGAACCCGCGCCGACCGACTGCCTCCGGCGTTGCGAGCGGCCACTTCATGCGCTCGTCGAAGTCCAGTCGCGAGGTCGGTTCCGCCTGTCGCCGTGACATCATCAAGCGCAGTCTTGATCGCGGCGATGTTGTTTCCCGCGACCGATTCCAGTCGGGTCTGGGCAGCCGTGTTGAACGTGACTACGTTGACGCGATCGGCTGCGGTCAACTGACCCAACAGACGGTCCACGGCGATCTTGACGGCATCGAGCTTTGTCGTGTCGGATTGGGCGTCGAGCAAATCGGCCATGGAGCCGCTTCGATCAATCGCAAGGCAGAGATTCAGGTCGGTCCGCTGAAAGGCCTCGGCGTCAACCATCGTGCCGAATCCGATCTGCACGGTTGCGGTCGGCGTGAAGGAGCGAAAATCACGATTCCACGCGGTTGAGGCGTTGGCAAAGACGACGCCGGGATTTGCGGGTGGCTCCATTGGGATCGAGTGTTCCGACAGGAATCCTTCAACGGTGATGGAGGCCGGATCGGGTACGCCGCCTCTTTCAATCGTGTCCCGTGCCGAGGCAATGTCCTGTTGTCCGCCCGGGGTGGCGCCCAATCCAGAAGTGAATTGCGAAATGCACCCCCAGCCGTATGTGCACGCCAGTGCAGCCGCGGTGACAATGGCCGCGATTTGCATCGCTTGGAATTTCAGTCGTTCGGCGCGAAGGATGTCAGGCTGTCCGCAATCGGGAGAGCTCATGGGTTCGCTCCTTGCAGAAGGGAAAGAAAATCGGCCCGCACTCGCGATCGTGAAATACAGCTATTCACGGCCCGCTCCTGGCATATCGAATTGAATCGCTATACCGCGTAAGCGATCCATCCGGGCAAGGACGTTTCGGCGGCCTTTCACAGCATTGTCAGCAGGCTAGACTGTCCGGTCCAGCAGCCCGGTCGGATCGTGAACTCGAGCACGGTGGGGGCGACTGGTCCTCACCAGCGTTCGCTTGATTCAAGGTCGAAGGGGGTCATAGGGCAGGATGTCCTTTCGGGCCGGGGATCGTGATGTTCGTCCCTTTTGAATGGAACATGCGCGCACGACCGCTGCCGCCAGAATGACGACCATCCACGCGATAATCGCCCGACGAATGTTCCGACGCCGCTTGGCGGCACCGGAAACCATCGATGTGCGGTGACGTCGTCCCTTGCCGTGAGGACCATTCATTTCAAACTTCCCCGGTTTCGGGCAGCAGAAGCTTCACGATGTCTCGTTGCACAAAGCGCCATTAACAAAATGGAGACAAGTCGTTGGCAACTGCACTGGCATCTCGTTACGGAATCAGCCCAAGCGTTATGGGAATCGACCGTTCGACGCCGTTTTTCGTCCGGTTCATTTTTGTAAATAATTGTCCCACGATTCTCGCGGGGTGCAATTCTTCGAAGTTCCTGTTCTATTTGCGCTTCGATCCGGTTATACTCGACGGACGGGCAGCCGTCGCTGAGGAAGCACTTGCCTGCGGATCGGTTTTCGGGTTGCCAAACGTCAATACCGACGGAGCGATTGGTTCCAGGCGTCTGGGTTGCCTATGCCGCATCGAATTGCCACGCCCATTCCCGTTTCACGTCACTTTGTTCCTGTGGCGATGCTTTTGGTAGCTTCGTGGCCGGGCGTGGGGCAAGGCCAGTTGATTGACAGGGCGATTATCATTCGCAACGCCCGGGTCATCGTTGAACCCGGCCAAGTGCTCGACAACGCGTCAATCCTCATCAAGGGCGGAAAAGTTGAAGCCATAGGACCTGAGGTCAAGGCGCCATTTCTCGCCCAGTCGATCGATGCCGGCGGGAAAACCGTGACCACCGGTCTGATCGACGCGTGGAGCGGGCTGGGGCGAATGGGCGGTTCGGAGCAAACCGACCCCACGGCTGGCGCTTGGGACGCCATCGATCGTTTCGCCCGCGATGACTTCAGGGAAGCGCTTCGAAACGGCGTGACGACAGTATATCTGGGGCCCAGGTGCGGTCCGGGGATCGGGGGGACCGGGGCGGTCGTTCAGCTCGCCCCCGAGGGTGCCATGGCGGCGGGTGAGTTGCTCAAGCGATCAGCCGCGCTGCACGTCAACTTGAGCTCCGGGCCGTCTGCAATCGCTCGCGTAAAGACTTCCGATGAGGTGCGCAAGCTATTCCGCAAGGCCGTCGAGTATCGCAAGGCGCTGGAGGACTACGAAGAAGAATTGAAGGAATACCTTGAGAAGCTCAAGGAACGGCGAGACAAGAAGGCAGCTGAACAAAAAGCAAAGGATACGAGCGCGTCCGGAAAAACCGATAAGAAGGAATCCAAGCCGGTTGACCAAGCACCACGAAAGGAGCCGACTCCCTCGCCGGAAGATAAGCCGGGCGCGAGTTTGGTGTCAAACGAAACGAGGATTGGCGAAACTGATTCGCTCGCGCCCAAACCGGCGGACAACGACGGGTCGAAGAAACCTGCCGGAAAGGAAACAAAGCCGACAGAAGCCAAGAATGGCGACAAAAAAGACAAGGACAAGCTGACCAAGCCAACCAAACCGGCGACCGATCGAAAAAGCGAAGCCCTGCTCCTTGCCATCGATCACAAACTTCCGGTGCGCATCGAGGCGCATCGAAGCGAGGACATTCTCAATGCCCTGGCCTTGGCGTCGGAATTCGGATTGGAACTGGTGATTGAGGGGGCGACGGAAGCTTACCTTGTTGAAAACAGCATAGCGGATGCGAAGGCCGCAGTCGTCCTTGGTCCGGTCCTCCGGTCTGACATGTTCGAGAATAACGAGTACCGCCGCCATATCGAGCAGAACGCGGCCGTGCTTCAGCGTGCGGGAGTGGATTGGACGGTGGGAAGTGGTGGCGACGCGCCGGCGTCCCGGTTTGTGGGGATTAACGCCCAACTTGCGTCGGCGTTTGGTGGAGATCAATCGTGGTTGGCGACGGTGACAACGCGCGCCGCGAAAATACTTGGAATGGAAGCGCAGCTGGGGAAAATTGCCGTCGGACGGAGGGCGGATTTGGTGATCTGGACTGGAGACCCCGGCGATCCGGCCTCGCGCGTGGAGCGTGTTTTCATTTCCGGCAAACCGGCCTATGTCGCTCCGGAGGCGAAACAACCATGATCGCTTTCGTAAGTTGTCGATCGCGCCATATGATTCGACTCGCCGTGCTCGCGATCGCTGCGGGAATCGCGGTCGCGCGAGGCGAATCGAACAGCCCCAATGGCTCGGCGGCTTATCTGGAACATCGTCCGAATGCCATCGTCGTCGGAAGCTATGTGGACAGGGACGGGGCTTTGCAATCCTCAGCGATTATTTTCCTCGCCAAGGGGAAGATTTCGTCGATTGAGGCCGCGACGGATTCGACATCGAACATTTCGGCGGTTCAGTATCCGGATGCCACGGCCTGTCCGGGGTTGATTGATTTGCGATCTTCGATTGGGGCAGTGGGGCATCTCAGCGAAAAAGCGGAGGCAATCGACCCCGGCGCTTCGGCCCTTGATTCACTCGATCGCCGCCACCGCGACTTTGATCGAGCGCTTCAGCACGGCGTGACGACCGTCGTGCTTACTCCGAGTGAAAACAATTTGGTTTCGGGCGCGGCGGCCGTGGTGAAGACGGCGGCGGTCGAAGGCAGCGACGGAGTTCTGCGGGCCGATGGGCCGCTGATGTTTTCCTTTTCACCCCGCGTTTGGGAATACGATCGCGCGCCCACGTCGCGGATGGGTTCGCTTGCTATGCTGCGCGTTGCGCTGGAGCAGGCGAAGTCGGGAACGGGACACGCCCGGCTGCAAGGCTTCGTCGGCGGTTCGTGCGATGCGCTCGTATACTGCGACGAACCGATGGACGTGAGTGCCGCGCTGCGATTGCTGGGTGAGTTCAGCAACCGATTCACGATCGTTCACAATGGCGAAACGCAGGAGGTCTTGGATGACCTTGCGACCGCGAAGCGCGGCGTTGTAATCGGACCGCTCGAGATGGAAGCCGCGCCGCGCGTTCTTGCCGCGGCGGGCGCGCTGAGTGCGGGTGGTGTATCCGTGGCCTTTGCGGGGGATCTTCCACGTCACAACGCGGCATCATTGCGAGTCACGGCCGCGCTCGCCGTTCGTTACGGCATGGATACGTCCGCCGCGCGACGTGCCATCACTAGCGCCGCCGCCGACGCGGCAGGCGTGGCTGACCGCGTCGGGGCGATTTCGCCGGGACGCGATGCCGATCTGGTGATTTTCTCGGCCGACCCGCTTCGTCCCGATGCCCGAGTTCTCGCGGTGTATGTGGATGGCGTGCGTGTGTATGCGGCGGTGGAACAAGCGATGCATGGAGGGAAACGACCATGAATCGATGGACTGGCATTTTCGTGATCAGCCTTGCATGTCTCGTTGGAATGGGATCCGGTCTTCGTGGAGATACAACGGAATCTCCGATCCTCATCAAGGCTGGCGTGCTTCATGTCGGCGATGGCGGCGTCATCGCGGAAGGTATGATCCTCATCGAGGGAGGGCGGATTGCGGCGGTGGGTGCCGGGCTGACGCCGCCCGACGGTGCGACCGTGATCGAACTGTCCGGCGGCTCGATCACGCCGGGGCTCATCGACGCCAATGTTCCCATCGAAGCGTCGGATTCCGTGATGCTGGGCGGTTCCGCTTATGCGACGGATGCTCACGACGCCCTGTGTCGCTATTTCAATCCGCGCCATGCCCATCGGCATGTTCACAAGGGGCCGGATTGCTGTGGTTCCGTGTGCCCGATGTCGTTCGAGCATGTGACCGGGTCCAAGTGTGCGGTGTGCGGATTTCCTGATGTTTCACCGGCGGGATTGGCGGTCGGTGTCCGCTCCATGGTCAGTCTCACCGAACGATCATCGGAAGTCATTCCGAATACTCGAGTGCTTGACCAGACCAATCTTCGATCGCCGGATTTCGAACGCTTGCTCAGCGACGGCGTGACGACCGTGTTTGTCGCGCCAGATTCCTCCGCGGTCATCGGTCCGCGCGGCGCGATCGTGCGAACCGGCGGTCCCATGAGCGCGCGTGTCGTTCGTGGCGCGGATGCGGTCAAGGCATCACTGGGAACCGATCCGTCGTGGCGCGGCGGTCGGAACGGATTGCCAATTGGAGAGTTCGTTTCGTTTCATTCGCGGCGTCCGACGACCCGAATGGGGGTGACATGGGTCATTCGAAAAGCCCTGCGCGATACACTGGCTCATGCGAAGGGACTTCCGGTCAGCGGTGCGGATACGCCGAGCGACGAAGCCATGAAAGTATTATCTGAAATCCTCGCCGGCAGGATTCCGCTTCGTATTCAGGCCCGGATGCAGCACGATATTCTGACGGCACTCCGTTTGGCCGAGGAGTTCGACGTCAGCTTCACTCTGGAGGAAGCGGCCGAGGCCTATCGATGCGTGGACGAGCTTTCGGCTCGAAAAGTGCCGGTCATCTTCGGGCCGATTTACATCGAGCCGCAGGGTTATCGCGCCCGCAGCGCCGAAACGGATCGCGCGCGGTTGCACACGATGAAGCGCCTGACAGACGCCGGTATTTCAACTGCTCTCTCGGCGCAGGAGTTGCGCGATGAGAATGGGCTGTCGCGGCAAGCGATGTATGCTATTCGATTCGGGCTGACGCCGGCCGAGGCGATGAAATCGGTCACCGCGACGCCGGCGACCATGCTTGGTCTCGGAGAGGAAATCGGCACGCTGCAGCAGGGTAAGCGAGCCGACGTTGTGCTGTGGAACGGTGAGCCGTTTGATGGCGTTTCTCGGCCGGTTGTCGTATTGATCGACGGGAAGATCGTTCTTGATCGGCGGCGCGGATAGGGCAAACGGAGACGATCGTGAAGTACTTTGGATGCGTGTTCTCGGCGTGCTGGGTGGCGGCGGCTTCGTCGGCGGCGTGGTCCGTGCCGCCGGCCAAGGTGGCGTTGCAAGGTGGGAGAATCATCCCAGTCGTGGGCGAGGAGATCCCAAAGGGAACGTTGCTGATAGAAAACGGTTTCATCAAGGCTGTCGGGGAGAACGTCGAGATTCCTTATGACGCGATGGTGGTCGACGTTTCCGGCAAAGTGCTCTTTCCGGGGATGATCGATCCGCATTCTTCGCGCGGGCTGGACATCGCCAATGAAAATCTCCCGGTCACGCCGTTTCTTGATGTGTATGATGCGATCGATCCCTCGAGGCTGTATTTCGAGGATGCACTTCGCGACGGCGTCACATCGGTTCACGTCATTGTGGCCAACAACTGTGTGATCGGTGGCCTGGGTCGCGTTGTGCATCCCATCGGCCTGACCCCAGACGAAATGACGCTTCAATCGTCTACCGGACTGAAAATCAGCGTGTCACCCAAGCAGGGTTTTGATCGCATGACTCAAATGGCCATGCTCCGTGAGACGTTTCGGGAACTGGCCGACTACCATGACAAACTGGCCGAGCAGAAGTATGAGGAATCGCTCAAGAAGAAGGACGAAGAAATCGAGGTCGGACCGGACGAAGCCATCAAACGAGGCAAGGAACTTCTGCGAATCGAGGATTACGACGACGCGCATCGCAACCTGTGGAAGCTCACGCGGGGCCAGTTGGGCGCGTTCGTGTATTGTGATCGGGCGAGCGATGTGGCTCGAGGGATAGCGCTGGCGAAAGAGCAGGGCTTTTTCGAGAAAACGACGCTTGTGCTTGGCGCGGATTGCTTCAAGGCGATTGACGAGATCATGGCAGCGGGACGCCCCGTCGTGCTCGCGTCCGAACTGCTTTATCGCGAGCGCGACCCGATCACCGGAAAGATCTCTGAAACGTTTGTCCCGAAAGTGTTTGCTGACGCGGGCGTTGCCTTCTCATTGCAGCCCGATCCCGATGCATCGCTGGCCGAGCGCTACCTGAACTACCAGGCGGCACGCTGCGTGCGGGGCGGAATCGCCCGAAAAACGGCGCTGGAATCGATGACGATCAATCCCGCCAACGCCGTCGAGATCGGCGATCGAGTCGGCTCGCTGGAACCGGGCAAAGTCGCCAACGTCGTCGTCTTCAGCGGAGACCCGTTGGATTTCAACTCATGGGTGGACTTCGTGTATATCAAGGGCATCAAGGCCTATGAACGGGCGACCGACGTACGGCTCAAGCAGTTGCTCGGAGACGAAATCAAGGAGATTGCAGTCAAGCCCGAAGACGCAAAAGAAAAAGACGGCGATGACGCGAAGAACGATGCAGGTTCGAGCAAGACGGAACCTTCCAACGATGATTCGAAAGACGAGAAACCCTCGGAATCGCCGGAGCCGAAGCAACCGTGAAGTTTGTGCCGATCATGACGGGGCTGCAATCGGTGAGAAATGGCCGTGCGCGCAATTCGGCCCGGTGGATATTGGCCGTAGTCGTCTTAATTGCGCCTCCGGCAACGTCCTGGGGGGACCACCCGCGATCGTTTGTCATTCGAGCGAAGCGCGTGATGCCGGTCCTGCCCGACGGGCCGTGGGTCTATGAGCCCGGCGTTGTTGTTGTTCAGGATGGTCGCGTCGCCGCTGTTGGGGCCGATATCGGTCTGGCTGACGGTTTGCCCGTGATTGAGTTTCCTGATGCGACGTTGATGCCAGGGTTGATAGCGGCGGCATCGTCGCTTGCTCCCCCTCACTCAGGCGATGAGTCCATCGCGGCTGGTTATCGTGCCGTCGATGCCTTTGAGTCCGAGGCCGACTATTCCGAAGCCTTGTCCGGCGGCGTGACGACCGTCCATCTCAATCCCGGAGAACACCGATTGCTGACCGGACAGGGGGCGGTGGTCCGGCTCGGCGGACCTGCGTCCGGGCGCATTCTCAAGGACCGCGCTGACCTGACGATCACCCTCGGTGAACGGGCATTTCACCCGCCTCGCGATGTGACTTATCAGACGCCGGCGTCGTCCGACGTGGCGATCCCCTTGCCTGTTCGACAGCGACCGGATTCGCGGATGGGGCAGATCCTCGGTCTGGAGGAGGCGATCGCGCGGACCGAGAGCGGCGGGTGGCGGGACATCCACGGGCTCGCACTTTATCAAGCGTGGAATGACAAAACTCCTCTGCGCTTTCAAGCGCTTCGAGCGGCCGATATCGCGGCGGCGTTGGCGTTCCTAAAGAAGCACGATCGCACCGGCTATGTTGTTGGCGCGCCGGAGGCGGGATTGGTTCGCGGCGAACTTGTCGCGTCGCGCGTTCCGGTAGTTCTTCAACTGCCGCGCGGCCTTCGCGGCGGCGCGGGCAATCTTGGGTATGACCCGGACGCGTTGGAAGCGGACCTGACCAGGCTGCCCATTCTGGAAAACATCACGTTTGCGCTGGCGCCGTGGTCGGGCGATCCACTGTTCGATTTGCGGCTGGCCGCAGCGGCCGCGCGTCGCGGCGGGCTGAGCGCACGGAAGGTCATCGAAGCGATCACGCGCGTGCCCGCGGAGATTCTCGGTGTCGCGGATCGGGTGGGGAGTCTCGCGCCCGGTCGGAGTGCCGACATCGTCGTCTTTTCCGGCGATCCGCTATCGGTCGGCTCGCATGTCGATCGGGTTTACATCGCCGGCGAGCTTGTGTTTCAGAGACCCGAGAACGACGCGCTCGTTATTCGCGCCGGGACAATCTGGCTCAGTGAGCGCGAGCGAATTCATGACGGCGCTGTGCTGATCGAAGACGGCGTCATCACGTCCGTCGGACATTCGGTTCCTCATCCTCCGTTTGCTCGGTTGATCGACGCCGGAGCCGACGGGTTTGTCACGCCGGGGTTCATTGATTCCTTCGGACATCTTGGACTAGACGGTGATCGCGCTTCGACCTCGCCCGAACTGTCACTCTCCACGCTCATTGGTATTCCCGGCGCGCCCGAAGAACGCGTCGCCCGTGCGGGCGTGACCACCGTAGTGGTCGCGCCGTATTCGGCTTCGCCGCAGGGTTCGCAGATCACGGCGGTGCGAACCGTTGGCAACAGCCGCGATGATCGTCTTGTACGCCCGGTCGCCGGCGTTCTCTTCGACTTTCGCGAAGCCGATCCGATGGACGTCGCCACGAAGTTCAAGAAGCGAGTGGACGAAGGCAAGAAATACCTTGAGAAGTGGCAAAAACACGAAAAGGAGCATGCCGAGTGGAAGGAAAAGCGTGCCAAGGGCGAAGACGTCAAGGTTGAGCCCAAAAAGGAAACGGTCAAACAGGAAGCGGAAAAGCCCGACCCCATTACCGGAACATGGTCGGTTTCACTGTCCGGTGGACCCATTGATGAGCCTGTGACCGCTACGATGAAACTGAAGCTCGCCGGCAGTGACATTGAGGGACGAATTCTCGTGCCCGGTCAGCCGGAAGAAGCCAAGGTTGTCGCAACGTTTGACGGAAAGCACATTTCGGGATCGATCGATATTGATACGCCGATGGGCAAACCCGCGATTGAGGCCGACCTCGTCGAGGACGACCATATCGTCGGCTATGTGCAGTTGGCCGATCTCAAGATTGATCTTGATGCGCGACGAACGAGCAAGGACGCCGTCGAATTCAAAATTGTCAGGAAGAAAACGCGCGGCAAGGACGGTGAGCCGCTGCCTCCGACGGTGGACGATGCCCTCGAACCGATTCGCGCGATCCTGGAAAAGAAGTCGCCGGCGATCGTGGCCGCGCGAACGCCGCCGCAGATTGACGCTGTTCTCAAGACCGCCAAGGAGTTTGAGATTAGCGTCGTGCTCCTCGAAGGCGACGCGGCGGCGACGTTGGCGGAACGCCTCGTCGAGCAATCGGTCGGCGTGATCGTCCCGACCGACGTTTACCGTTTCCTTGACGAACGGTGGTTTCATCAGGCCGACGAACTCTCGCGAAAAGGCGTCTCTGTTGCCTTCCAAAGCAACGCCGAGGACGCCGCCCGCTCTTTGCCATTGATCGGACTGCGCGCCGTCGAGCGCGGCATGTCGCCGGACGCGGCTTTGGCCGCTTTCACGAGTTCAGCGGCGACCATGTTCAAACTCGATGACAAAATCGGTTCGATCAAACCGGGCCTCCTCGGTGATTTGCTGATCTTCGACGGTCACCCCTTTGAGGCGGGCAGCCGATTGAAGCGAGTGATTGTCGGCGGAAAGGACGCTCCATGATGCTACGTACCCTGCGGCGAGTGCCGGCCGGCCGAGTCATGGCCTTGACGGCTTTTCTGGCCGTCGCCGTCGCGCCCATCGCCTATGCCGATAGGCCGCCCGGCATCGCCATTCGCGCCGGGAAGGTGCTTACCATGAACGCCGACGACACGGTATTCAACAATGCCGTCGTCCTGGTCCGCGATGGGAAGATCGAACGCATCGGCCCGCGCGACCAAGTCACCATTCCTGATGGGTATCGCGTCATCGACGCCTCAGACAAATGGCTCGTGCCTGGACTCATCGACGCGCACAACCACACGGCCGGTTCGTTGATGGACCTTAACGACATGGTCTATTTGACCAATCCGGGATTGCGAACACTGGAGACGATCGTTCCCGATAGCGACATGGCCAAGAACGCTCGCGCGGGCGGTGTGACGTCCGTCCTTCTGATTCCGGGCAGTGGAACCAACATCTCTGGGTTCGGTACGCTCACCAAGACCGCGGGCAGAACGGTTGACGAAGCCGTGATCCGCTCGCCGGGGTCGCTCAAGATCGCCCAAGCGGGCAATCCCGAGTGGTACTGGTACGGCGTGGGTCGCAGCTTCATGAATTACAATACGCGCCAAACACTGGAAAAAGCCCGCGACTACAACGACCGCTGGACGGCGTTTGAGCGCGGCGAGTCGAAAACGCAGCCCCGATTCGATCCGATTTTTTCGGAGTTTCGCGGTTTGTTTCAGCGCGAGTTCATCGCGTCGGTCCACACGCAAATCTATCAGGTTGTGATGACGTCGGTGGACATGCTCGCCAAGAAGATGCAGCTTCGCACGGTTATCGACCACGGCACGTTTGACGGATTCAAGACAGCGCCGATGGTGCTGGAGACCGATACGTATGCCATGACCGGCCCGCGGCAATATTGGCCGGACTTCACCCAGCGTAAGATGCACGGGATCGCCGCGCGTTGGTGGCAGGGTGGTTTGAAAAAACTCGGAAGCAATACCGACGCTCCCGTTATACCGCAGGAGCAGTTGACTTATCAGGCGGCGATGGCCTGTTGGTACGGGTGGTTGCCGTATCCTGCCCTCAAGGGCATCACTCGAGTTGCTTCGGAAGCGCTGATGATCGACGACCGGACGGGATCAATCGAGCTAGGAAAAGATGCTGATTTCGGAATCTGGACCGGCGATCCGCTCGACCCGCGATCCTCTTGCGAAATGACGATGGTCAACGGGCGGATCGAGTATGACGCCTGCGTGTATCGGCGGTTCTAGGGCAGTGTCTCATTGGTTTGTGACCATCAGCGAGCCGCGAACTTCAGCTCGCGCGGACGTTCGCAATGCTGAAATGTCGGTTTGACTAAATCCTTGCCTGGTTGGTTAATTGTGAGCCGCTACACGAGAAACTCATGATGACGAAGCGAGTTGTAATCACTCAATCGCTTGGCCGCGCCTCGCCGACAACAGTTGCCGCCGCTCTGTTCGCGGTCTTGGGCGCGACGCTCGCATTGGCCGGCGAAGAGATCACGGTCATCAAGGCCGGTCGAGTCATCACCGTCATTGGTGAGGAGTTTTCTCCCGGCATCATCGTCCTTGAAGGCGAGAAAGTGACCGCCGTCGGAAAAGGCATCGAGTATCCACCTTCGGCCAAAACCATCGACGCTCGAAATGAAACCGTCATGCCGGGCTTCGTCCTGCCGCGTTCCCGACACGGACTCGATGGATACACTCGCTTCGGCGTCCAAGGCGACCAGTTGGCCGCGTCGGAGGTCTTTCTGAACAAATTGGATTTCACCGATCTTCTCGAAGCCGGTTACACGACCGTCGCATTTATACCCGACGGCTCCGATATTCCGGGCGTCGCCTCGGTTTTTCGAACCGGCGGCGCCGCCGAATCTCGCAAGCTCTCCGACGCGGCATTTCTCCAGATCGCTCCCGATTGGAATGGAAAGGGAAAGGAAAACCTCCGGAGTGCGTTCAAAAAGGCAAAGGAGGAAATCGAAAAGGTCGAAAAGGCTCGTAAGGAATGGGAAGAAAAGCAAAAAGCCAAGAAGGAAAAGGCCAAACCAGAGGAGCCTAAGAAAGAAGGCGAAGGGAAACAGGAAAAGAAAGAGAGCAAGCAATCAGAAAATGACGACGAGAACGGGGATCGGAAATCCGTTGAAAACCCCAACGCGGCCGAGCCGCCAACCGCCAAGGCGGAACCGCCCGAAGCCGAGCCGCCAAAGGAGGAGAAGTTCGAACCTCCGACGATAGATCCAAAGTACCAGCCGCTCGTCGATCTCATCCAAAAAAAGGATGGCTCGCGGATCGTGGTACAACTGACCAAGGCTTCCGACTTACTCCATTTCGATGACGCCATGACGCCCTACGAAGGGCTTCCACATTCATTCTACCTCGCGACGGCCATGTCCTCCGACTACGGCTACATTGTCGAAAAACTGGCCGCGCGAAAGGCCCGAGTCGTCCTGCGACCGTGGATTCATCGTCTGCCACAGACAACATTTCGCTACAATCTGGCGGCCGACCTGGCGCGCCGCGATTGCGAAGTTTCGATGATTCCGCACGACGGAACCCGTGAAGAATACCTCCGACTACGGCCGCGGATCGCCGACTTGGTTCGTTCGGGGCTGACGCGAAAAGCGGCGATCGAGTCCTTGACGATCAACCCCGCGAGAATACTTGGACTCGACAAGAAACTCGGCGGCATAGAAAAGGAGCGGGAAGCCGACTTCGTGTTTCTAGACGGTGACCCGTTGGATCCGTTTTCGCGCGTTACTCGCGTCATGATTCTCGGACAGTTCGTCGAAATGAAGCGTAAGCCATGATGACCAGACGGTATCTATCCGCGCAAACATCGGACCTGAGCGAAGGCACGGATTCGCATTCTTCCGCCGCCGTTTCATTACTTGCCGTTTTCGCGGCGCTGATCTGGTCCGGTTTGCTCGCGTGTCCGGCGACTCTGCGGGCCGACGAACCGCCGAAGAAAGACGAACCGGCCAAGACTTCGACCTCAGACGAAGCGAAGAAGGACGCGGACGTAGGCGAGGAGGAAAAGAAGAAGGAACCGCCCAAAGATCGCTTCTTCGCGATTACCGGCGCAACCGTGCATACCGTGACCGATGGCGACCTGTTCGGCGCGACGATCCTCGCGAAGAACGGGAAGATTATCGACATTGGGAGATCGATCAGTCTTCCCGAAGGTTCGGAGACTCTCGACGCAACGGGGTTTCACGTCTATCCCGGGTTCATCGCTGCTTCGGGCGGGAACCTGCTCGGCTCGGAACCGCCGGATGACACGACCGACGTTTTTTCGCTCAATATGGCCATCGCGCTCGCGGGCGGAATCACAACCGCTGTTTCAGGCAACACGGCCGCCAACCTCACCTATGGCTCTGTTGACGACATGATTGTTCGCCGCGACCTGTTCAAGTCATTGCGCTATGCCTCGGACAATCCCGATGGCCGGCGTAAGCTTCGCGCCGATTTCGAGAAAGTTCGACAATATCTGCGAGACCTTCAAGCTCACGAGGAAAAGAAAAAAACCGACCCCCAGGCCAAGGAACCGGACAAGGAGTGGATCAAGGGCGACTACGACGCCTATCTCAAGCTGCTTCGCAACGAAACGATAGCCGTGATGGACGCCAACACGGCGCACGAACTCATCGACATTTGCGACCTCGCCGAGCGATTCGGCATTCGCGTCGTCGTTCGCGGCGCGATCGAAGGATGGACCGTTGCGCCGCAGCTCGCTCGCGCCGGCGTCGACGTGATCATCACGCCGCGGCGCACGGCCGATCGGGATGATCGGCTCAACCGCCCCAATGGTCCGTCCATTGAGAATGCCGCGATTCTCCATCGGCACGGCGTTCGGCTCGCGTTTGTCCCGGCTGTCGCGACCATTACGCTTTGGGGTGTCGCCGGGCGAGATCTGTTGCACCTCAATCTGGAAGCCGCCTTCGCCGTGCGCGGCGGACTTCCGCAGGATACCGCCCTTCGGGCGATCACGATTGACGCGGCCCGCATTCTCGGCATCGACCATCGCGTTGGTTCCATCGAAATCGGAAAGGACGCCGACTTCGCCGTGTTTGATGGTGATCCGCTTCACTACATGTCACTCGTGCGCTGGACGGTCGTGAACGGGAGGATCGTCTACGATAAGCAGAAGGACTCCCTGTTCAGCCATATCCGTCCCGATGGCAGTCGCGACGCTCCGCCGCCCGACGACTATTGGCCGCGCCGTCTCGATCAGACCCCCTGACTTTCATGCCGCCGTCGAGATTGTTCACGCCCTTGACGCAAGAAACCAAACGGCTATAATATTTGCATGGCGACGCAAATACGCAACCAACGAGGCCGTCGATCTGCTGCCGGCTGCTCGATTCCGGTGGATTTGCTCGACCCAAGGTTGTTCAAGGCCTTGGGGGATCCGGCCAGAATCAGCCTGATTTGTCACCTGGCCAAGTGTCGAGTGCCGCGCACTGTCAATGACATCGCAGCGTGCTGCCCGACCGATGTGTCCGTCGTATCGCGGCACCTCTCTTTGCTTCGCGCCGCCGGAATCCTGTCTGCCGAGCGTCGAGGGCGCGAAGTTTATTATACCTTTGATTGTTTTGCGGTGGCCGAACGACTTCGAAAGCTCGCCCAGGCGATGACTGTTTGCTGTCCTGAGGCTCCTCCTACGAAGCCCTGCAACCAGATTCCGGCAATCCAAAAGGAGAAACGCCGATGAATGCACACGATCAGGTTCGTGAACAAGTGTCTCAGGCCTATGCCCGCGCCGTCTCGCGGCCCCAAGAGTCCGCGGGTCCCTGTTGCACCCCAATTCAAAAGGGAGTGGTCGTCAAGCTGGCTGGTTACGATCATGACGAGCTTCGCGCATTGCCCGACGATGCCGTCATTAATTCTTTCGGGTGCGGCAACCCGCTCGCGTTTGGCGACGTACAAGAAGGCGAAACCGTGCTGGACCTCGGATGCGGTGCCGGCATCGACTTGTTGCTCGCCGCGGGCAAAGTCGGATCGTCCGGCAAGGTCATCGGAGTGGACATGACCGAAGCGATGACCGCCCGGGCCCGAAAAAACATCGCCGAGGCAGGCCTTTCCAGCGTGGAGGTGCGAAAGGGGTTCATCGAAGAACTACCTGTCGAGTCCGAATCCGTGGATTGGGTCATCTCCAATTGTGTCATCAATCTGTCACCGGAAAAGGACCGCGTTTTTTCCGAGATCGCGCGCGTGCTGCGAGCGGGCGGGAGAATGCTCGTCTCCGATATCGTTGTAAAAGACCTGCCGGACCAGTTTCGCAAAGACGCCGCGCTTTATAGCTCCTGTGTGGCAGGCGCGATCAGCGAGGCTGACTATGTGAATGGCTTGAAGCGCGCGGGGTTGATCGACGTGACGGTGCGCGAGCGCATCCATTATGATGAAGGGCAGCTCGCCGCGTTTGTCGCGTCGGAGCTTCCGGACAATGCCGAATCTGCTTGTTGCGGCGGAAGGGGTGGGGGTCATTCGGCTCATATCGCGCGTGAACTCGTCGGCAACGTGTGGAGCGCCAAGTTCTTTGCAAGAAAGCCGCCTAAAGCCGCGATCGGCTAAATCCGAACGGAGAACGCATTGACCATGATGAGCCGGCTTCGCCCCGCGTGGATCATGACCGCATGACAACCCACGGGTTTCATTGTTCGGCTTATGCCGAATGGTAGGTTATTCTGCGTTCCGGCTTATCCGGAACGCTTTGCCGCTAAACGCCGGTCGGTTGTCACAACCGTGTCACGAAACGTGAATTATGCGGCGGGCTCGAACGTCGCTTGCCTTGAGCGTACAAACGAATTGTCCTACCATGCCTTGATCGGCGGCTTGACTGCGCTGGGCGGTCGGCTGTCCAGTGTTTGTTGAATTGGGAGGCGACATGAAACGTACTATCTTTCGTTCGATCGCGATGATCGCATTTGCAGTGGCCAGCGGTTTGCTTGTCTCTACAGCCGGCATCGGCTGCGCCAAAAAGAATTGTGCACCGTGCCAGTCCGCCAAGAATTGCGCGAAGGGCTGCGACAAGCCCTGCTGCAAGAAGGCCGAAGGCAAGGCGCCGTGTCCGGCCGGATGCGACAAGCCGTGCTGCAAGAAAACGTGATCTGCCGAAAATCGAGCGATCAATTGCAGGCCGCGTGGATCGGTTTATTCTGAGTCGCGCGGCCTGTATCATGCGCACTGGTTAGAAGTCGACTCTGGTGATTTCATGCCGTCATTTGGTCCGCGATTTGAAGAAGCCATTCGAAGAATGGACGACGCCAACGCGGAGGATCCGCGTCGCGAAGTGATTGATGGTATTGAGCAGCCGCGCGAGCTGCACTTCGCCCGTCACGTGTATGACTGGGTGACACGGCTCGTCGCCCGGCCGTCCGAAGCGTTGCTCCTCGCCGCTCGTGGACACACGCTTCGCCGCTGGACCGTCCCGCGCGACAGTTTCCCGAAAGACAATCCCGGCTACCACCAATGGCGCGACGCCTGCACTTCGATGCACGCACGCGAGACGGAGCGCATTCTTATCGATACAGATTACCCGCGCGACATCATTGATCGCGTCAATTCGCTCATCCTTCGCCGCAATTGGCAGAACGATGCTGAAGGCCGCACCCTCGAAGACGCCGACTGTCTCGCCTTTCTCGAAACCAAGCTCGCCAGATATCTCGATGATTGGGACGATGAAAAAACCGTCAACATCCTTCGCGGCACGCTTCGCAAAATGACGCCGCAGGCGATCACGCTTGCCTGTTCACTCAACCTCGACCCACGCTGCGCCGACTTGCTCCGTCGCGCAGCCGAATTCGCGCAGCCGTAACGACCGTCTTCTTTACAACCTGGACAAGTCTCCGCCCATGCATAGCGAGCCGCGAGCTTCAGCTCGCGCGGCCTTTCGGAAAAGAAGTCCAATCTCAGCTAGGGAAATCCTGTACGCGAAAACAGTTGTTGCCCGGATGAAAAGAGCCCTTTTGGCTGTTGACGATGCACCGAGACAGTCGCACCGTACCGAGATCGAGTTGACCGTTGCCGCAATTTGGACGCCCGAGACAATTGGCAAGGGCACGACGCGAGGAGGGAAAGTGGAAATCGTTGGTCGAGCTCATTTGGAGCGTAATATCACATCCCACTTTCGTCATTTGATAGACTCGCGCCCTTGGCGATTTTAGCAAGGCAGTTGGCAGCCTCGCGAATTGAATAGAAAGTCGAAAGGTGATTCTAGGATGCCGCTTCTTGCTTCGAAATGGGGGTGCCACATTCCGAGCAAATGCCGGAGGTATTACCCGTTAAGTCGTAATCGCAATTGAAACATTTACCCGATGTGCGAAATCGGTAACGGCAGATTATTCCTCGACCAAATGCAATTGTCGGAAAGCAAGCCAGCAGAGTGGCAAGTAACCAGAGCCGAATGGCAAATGCGTTCACGACCGTGTTGGTCGATGACGGAACGTGACCATCGGCAAACGCTGGGCCGGCGCAAACGTCATAGCGGCTACCATAATGGCGTTGAAAACACACGGGTCCCAGTTTGAATGACGTCAACACACGCGGCGGATTGTCGGCGCAGGGCCATGCGAAAGCTAATCGTAAATCGCCATTGTCCAGCGCGCTATAGATGTGAATGCGTCCGGTCAACTTGTAGCGATGCGCCCAATTGGGGTAACCTGGTAGGTTTCGAAAAAACGAGTCTTTAAGCCAAAACAAATAACCCCAATCACCACAAATAGGTTCAAAAGCTTCGTTGCCGACGTTGACTAGTGCCCGGGTGTAGGAAGGCGGGATCGCGACAAGGCAAATCAGAGTTAACCCGATCAAAAGTAAGTGGATCATTCTCTTCATGGTGCGTGGCGTCCAAATTGTCGCCTGCGATGCAATTCTACACAGCCTATGGCGGGTAAGACAGGCTGCTTGCTTTCCGGTGTGAAAGTGACGGAAAGTATTCGACCTGATCGTTGTATTCCATCGGTATCAAAAAAAACGTCGAGCCATTGCTGACTCGACGCTTCGTCAATTGAACTTTGAACCCGTGCGTTGGGTGTTACGCCCTCGGATGCGCGTCGTCGTACGCCTGTTTCAGACGCGGCGTCGTCAGGTGCGTGTAAATCTGCGTTGTCGAAATCGACTGGTGGCCGAGAAGCTCCTGCACGCTCCGCAGATCCGCGCCGTTCGACAGCATGTGCGTCGCGAAGCTGTGTCGTAGCGTGTGCGGGCTAATGCTTGGATCGAGTCCGGCCTGCACCAGGTACTTGTCCAGCTTGCGGCGGACGCTTCGCGTGCTCAGCCGCTGCCCGTGCTTGTTCACGAAGAGGGCCTGCTGGTCGAAGTTCGCCGATCGCGCGTCGGATCGACGCAGTTGCAGATACTTCTGCACGGCCGCCAGCGCCGTCGGACCGATCGGCGTTGTCCGCTGCTTCTTGCCCTTGCCGCGAACGCGAATGGAACGTCCCTCGAAGTCTACGTCGCCGAAGTTCAGATCGACCAACTCGCTCACGCGCACGCCGGTGGAAAACAGCACTTCGAGCATCGCGCGATCGCGCGCGCCCAGCAGTGTGTTGTCGTCGGGCGTGGAAAGCAGTTTGCCGATCTTTTCCACTTCAAGGAACTTCGGCAGTCGCTTTTCCTGCTTCGGCGTGCGGATCGTCGCCAGCGGGTGGGCCTTCACGTAGCCGCGACGCATGCAGAACTTGTAAAAGCTCCGAAGCGTCGCAAGCTTGCGCGCGATCGTCGACTTGGAATAGGTCTGTGTCCCCAAAAACGCCAGGAACGACTTCACCTGTTCGGTCTGCGCGTCGCGGAGCTTTTGCTGCATGGTGGCTTCCGCCACGGCAACGCCGCCCGAACCCGCCTCGCGACCGCCTTCCGCCGATTGCCGTGCAACCGCCTTCGTCGTTCGCTCGGTGAAGTTCTGGTGACCGCTCGCGCCGCTCATGTCGCCCACGAGGAACGAGCAGAACTGCGCGAGATCGGCCGCGTAACATTTCGCCGTGTGCGGCGAGAAGTGACGCTCGAACTTCAGGTAATTCAAAAATTCGTCAATCAAGGAATTCTCTTTCATGATCGCAATACACATCGGCGAAACTTACCCGACTCCCGATCATTCGTGCTCGGCGCGGGCGGCGGCCACACATTGCTAGGTGGCGATCTGATCGAGCTCCGTCTCCAATCGTCGACCCATCTGGTAACTGAGGACTGCCGCGTCAAACCAGTCGAACCGGCTCTCCGGATTCCCGGCCAATTCGGCGAACGCGTCGATCACCTCAGGCTCCTGCCCGGCGCGATACCGGAACACAAAGCGCTCCTCGCCCTTCACCAGCGACAACTGCCGCAACACGCTCATGGCGTCCTTACCTTTCCTGCGGGCCGCTTCGTGCGACCACGGCGGAATGCTGTCCGCTCAGCAGCGATCGAATCGTGGCATGGCAGCAATACCGGATGTAGTGCTGCTGGCTCACCGTGTAACGCCGCCATCCGTAGGGACTTTCGTCCGCGTCGCGCTGACGCGAATACGCCTGAATGTCACTCACCACGTCGGCATGCGATGCATTGAACACCCGTTGCGACTCCGCAAGCAGTCGATTCTCGCCGCCTGATTGCTTGTCAGGCTTTTCATCCGCTGTCTCGCTGTCGCCGCCGAATCCCGGCCAGCGATGCCGACCGTACAGTTGCGCCGCGATGCCGATGCTCGGCGGGTCGTAGGGATCGTATTCCGTCACCGCGAACACCAGAATCGCGTCCGCTCCCACAAGGTCCGCGATCTCCATCGCGTGACTCGCCGACTCCACGCGATCCTTCCCCTGCAGCGCCAAGGCGCCCAGCACCCGGCTCAACGGAATCACCGAAACTCGTTCCGCGTCGCTCAGCTCGCTCGCCATCAGGTCCGCGAATCGGTTCGGATCGAAGTCCGTCGATCCGCTGACATTAATCGCCGGGGCCACGGCAATTGTGGCGGTGCCCAGAAACGGATTCGCGATTCCGATCGGTTCAACGCGCTGTGAGCTTCGGCAGCCCACCGCCGACACCATTGCGACCGCGACCGTCAACCCGAACCACCGCGTCCGCTGCATGTCGCATTCTCGACGCATCATGCCGATTCGAGCCTCCAACCCTGCTTCCTGACCCGCGCATCGATGCCAGGCCCGACGCATCCTTGCGTCCGGTTCCCGTCAAAACGCGATCCGACGGCTGGGAACATGGAAATCATCGTCCAATCATTCGACGTCCTTGCGTCCCGCATCGCCTGATTTCGGTACATCCCATAAACTCATCGGTCCTGGTTTCCAGCTACTCGGTCGTGCGGCCCTTTCGACCATTGGTGGTCCTTTTTCGTCGACGGCGCTTCGTTCTTTCTGGTTTGCCTCCCTATGGTTTGGGCACCACAAAGGGCGCAAGCGAAAAAGGCTCTGGCGAACATAGAGTTCCTTCACCGTAGCAGCTTCGCGGCCGCTCTCCACCCGAATGTATTGTTATCGGTCGTAAAGTGGGGTAATCTTGATTTCATAAAGCCGGTCGTTGGCGAATGCGAGCTTCGAGCTCTTTCCGCCAACAATCTCCGGCTGGATAATCGCCAAACTGACAAGAAGTCATCACAAATTGCGCCCTGCATTCAGAGGAGCGTACCGCTGATCAAATACCTCGAAATGAATCCGCCTGTTTAGTCGCGTAACGCGATGACTTCAAAAAAAGACGGTTTCCTCAATGAAAAGCAGCCAAACCGGATTGAAAAACGGATTGCATCATTGTCCGTAACACGTTTCCTGGCATGCAGTTGGAATCACGGTTTCTCCCCCGGGTCCGAATCCCTGTTGTTTCCTTCGTTCAATGGTCTTTGGCTCGGCCGACCGCGGAAACCAACAAAGACGCCAATCGTCGGGGTTGGCGATTTATAAGTTCATGTAAATCAACAGGTTATGAATTGTCTCCGTTTTTGCTCGCCTTTGGATATTGACGGCGCTACACTTTGGACGGTTAATTAGACCGCTCATTTCCCCACGAGCATGAAGGGTCTGGGATGGGAAGGAAGCACCCCCCGCCCTGAACGTCGTTGTGGCACGCGTCGGTCGCTGGACCACGCCCATATTGGTGTTGCCAAGAGAGGGAGGGAGGATGTCCGCGCGTCAATTCGTTCGTGCGTTTGATTGCGTCGCGTTGGATCTCAATACCCAGCGTGATTTTTGTGAAAGCACCGGGGCTTTTCCGGTGGCTAACCTCGACGAGCTCATCCCGTCGCTGCGGCGCGTGATTGCTTGGGTCAAGAGAAACCAGGTTCCCACGGTTGCGTCGATCGAATCGCATCGGGAATTTGAGTTATCAGACAGCGGAAACCCGATCCACTGCGTAGACGGCTCCGACGGACAGGAAAAAGTCGATTTCACGCTGCTCAACAACCGAACCTACCTTGCATCCGACAACACGCTTTCCCTGCCTCTCGATTTGTTTCTCCGATTTCAACAGGTCATTTTTTGGAAACGCGCCGAGGACTTATTGACCAATCCGAAGGCCGATCGAATGCTTACTCAGCTTCCGGTCCGCGAATACATTCTCTTTGGTGTCGGCCTCGAGGGTTCCATCAAGGCGCTCGCGCTGGCTCTGCTGACGCGGGGCAAGCGAGTCACCATCGTCGCGGACGCCGGGGGTTATTGGAGTCGCGGAACGGCCGATCTTGCGCTTCGTCAGATGGTCGCGAAGGGCGCACGAATTGTAACCGTGGAACAGCTTCTGACTCGCAAGCTCAGTCGGAGAGTGCGCTATGGACAAACGCCGGGCTTGGTCCGCATCGGGCCCTTGCCGGCTGGCCATCGACTTCGTTCCCTTCTGAGTAGTCGGGTAAAGACGGAGGCTATCAGGACTCCGTTGTCGCCGACTCCTGTCAACGGTAAGATTCCCAAATCCAACGGGGCATCCCCGGGTTCGGGCGCCTAGCGGAATGTCAATCTGTGGGTGAGGCGACTCCGACGCGGACAACAACCACGGCGTGAGTTGTTTTCCGACGTGGCAACCCGTTGAAAACCCGTGCCACAAGGGTGGCGGCGGCACATGGCCGGTGCACTCGGCAAGAGCGTGTATTTTCAGCAATCAGGCAGGCAGACGGAACATGGCCAAGAAGAAGAAACTCCCCAAACAACTTGCCATCCTCGATGAGGACATGTGCACGGGTTGCGACGCCTGCGTCACCATGTGCCCCGTCAATTGCATCGACAAGATCGCCGATCCGACGCATCCGGGGTATGCCATGGGCATTTGTACGATCGACCTTCCGGTCTGCATCGGGTGCAAGCTTTGTGCCCAGGTCTGCCCGTGGGACGTCATCACGATGGTCCCGACCGAACAGGTTCTCTTGGAACCGAAGTACGCGGCCCTGTTGGCCGATTGAAATCCGCTCGCGGTTGACGACTTGCAGGTTCTTCGAGGGCATTTTCTACACAGGCCGTTTATGTGAAGAGCGAGTTGCCAGTCGTTTCGCGGCTTTCGCTATTCGTCCCGACTCGTTGAAACCCAAGTGAATCGAGCCGCGAGCTGTCTTGACTGAGGGGCAGGTGGAAAAGCTGCGCATACCCGCACCGCGGATCGGCGGCTTGGAGACGATTGGCTTCGGCATTGGCCATCGCTAGTATCTGATTGGGTTGCTTCGGCGCAACCAGCTTCATCATTGGGAACATGTTTCTCCAGGGAAACGACTGATTGATGGCGCGGGCCGGTCACGGTACCCGCGCCCCATGAGAACTTCTCCACGCCAAGGCGGCCGACCGAGACCAATCGGAAGGCGTTTCGGCGTCAATTGGCGAAAAACAGTTGACGTAACAGCAGGCAAATCAAGGCGAACGATACCAGGGCAAGGGCCACACCAGTTACTCCTGACAAATCCGTAACCGGCAACAGCGGACAAAGCAGGTGGCCCGGGCAGTGGAACAGGACGCCGCCACCCAATGCGGAGTAGATTGAGCAAATCGACCGACGTGAGCTTTTCATAACATCCTCCAAACAAACTTGGGAAAGTGATTGTCGAAGTGTAATGAATTCGGCGTTTCCGTCAACGGTCGACGACTCGCTTTGCGATTCTTCAATGGTCGGCGCAGACGATAATCGTCGGTTCTTTCGTGTTGGGTGGAACTCCAAGATTTGATCATCATTGCACGGCAAACGTGAAAGTCATCCCCTAACCTTCGGAAAGGACGTGAGTCTTTTCAGATTGTGATATACGCGGGAGCGGTTAAGATCGGCAATCAAGATGTTCGCCGGTCCTGAATCCGCCACCTCGTATTTATCTTGTTCCCGGCATTCACGTTCCGGACGAACGACGCAATCGAGGGCGAAGCCGTGCCCAACAATGATTCCGAGCTACCGCAACCGTTTGAGTCCGATGTGACTTCCAGTCGCGCTGAGGAAGTCGCACCGTTGTCCGTGCCGCCAGGCCGAAAGTTGCCCGAACGCATCGGGCAGTTTCGGCTTCGGAGGTTCATTGCCGCGGGAGCCATGGGCGATGTGTACGAAGCGGCCCAGGACAAGCCGCGCCGCACGGTGGCGATCAAAGTCATGAGGCAGGGCATCGCATCGCGATCCGCCTTGCGTCGATTCGAGTATGAATCGCAGCTCCTGGCACGCCTTCATCACCCCGGTGTCGCGGAAGTGTATGAGGCCGGGGCGTTCAACGATGGGTCGGGAGACATCCCATATTTCGCGATGGAGTACGTTTCCAACGCAAAACGCATCACCGACTACGCCCGTGAGAAAAACCTGAATCCAAGAGAACGAGTGGCACTTTTTTCAGAAGCGTGCGATGCGCTGGAGCATGGTCATCGCCGTGGAATCGTCCATCGGGACCTCAAGCCCGCGAATCTGCTCGTCGATTCGAACGGTCGCATAAAAGTAATCGATTTCGGCGTGGCCAGGGCGACCGATTCGGACATGGCCGTAACGACCCTGCAAACCGAAGTCGGCCAGCTGGTCGGTACGCTCCAATACATGAGTCCGGAGCAATGCGAGGGCGATCCGAGTGATATCGACCAGCGCAGTGATGTGTATGGGTTGGGCGTTGTCCTTTATGAGCTGCTGTGCAAGAGGCTTCCTTATGAATTGAGCGGCATGAGAATTTCGGTGGCCATTCAGACGATTAGAAACTTTCGTCCGCCGCCGCCCGGCAGGGTTGATCCGCGACTCGGTGGAGATGTGGAGACCATCGTACTCAAGGCGTTGGAAAAAGAACGCGATCGTCGGTACCGATCAGCCGGCGAATTGGCTGATGATCTCCGTCGTTTTCTGGGTAACGCGCCGATCTTCGCTCATCCGCCGAGCATAGTTTACCAGATGCGGATGTTTGCGCGCCGAAACCGCCTGATGTTCGGTGCCGGTGCCATAACGGCCATCGCCTTGGCGGCGGGACTTCTGGTGAGTGCCGTGCTCTACCATCGAGCCGTCACGGCTCGTTCGGAAGCCGAGGCGGTTACGGCTTTCATTTCGAAAACATTGGCATCCGTCGATCCCTATGCTGCTCATGGGCCCAACGTGACCGTTCGGCAGGTTTTGGACGATGCCGCGGGCAAGCTCTCCGCGGAGTTCGCCGAGCATCCGCTGGTCAAGGCGACGCTGCATCAGACGATCGGCAATGCCTACCGCACCGTCTCTGAGTTTACTGAGTCGGAGCGGCACCTCCGACACTCGCTCGAAATTCGGGAAAGCGTTCTGGGACCGGATTCGCCCGAAGTTGCCGGGACAGTCAACGACCTCGGCCTAACCGTTAGCGCTCGCTCGGCCGAGGAAGCCGTCGCCCTTCATCGTAGAGCCCTGGCTGCGCGTACCGCTTTTTTTGGCGAGCGTCATCAGACCGTTGCAGAGAGCTGGCACGATCTGGGAAGCGCTTTGTATCGATCAGGCGAATACAGGGAGGCGGAATCCTGCCTTCGTAAGGCGCTAGCGCTTCGACGCGAAAGGGCCGGTATCAACGATCGAGTGACGGCGGAAACTCTGGACAATCTGGGTGCGGTAATTCAGGCGTTAGGCCGAGGTCGTGAGGCAAGGCAATATCACGAGGAGGCACTGGCCATTCGTCGCGGCGTCTTCGGTGACGGGCATATTGCCGTCGCCTATAGCCTTAACAGTCTCGGAACCTGCGAAGCGATTATCGGTGAAAAGTCGGGCGCCGAATCACGGTTTCGAGAGGCCAGGGAGATTATCTTAAAGTCGGTCGGGGCGCGCCATCCACTTGCGATTGTCGTGACTCAGAATCTGGCTCGTGTCCTTTGTGATCGACAAGAGTGGGGCGAGGCAGAGAACCTCTATGCCGAGGCGCTCGCTGCCCACGAATCGCTGTTTCCCGACCAGCATGCGGAACGATCGTTGATCCTGGTGGGACTTGGTTCATCAATGCGAGAATTGGGAAGAACGGAAGAAGCGCAATCGGTGTGCAGTAAGGCATTGGCGATTCAACGCGAGCTTGCGCCGCCCGATGACGCAGGTCTGGAGTCTGCCCTGAAAGCGCTTACTTCAACATTAATGGCGGCAGGCCGATTTGCCGCCGCGGAGCCATTGTTGCGGGAGCAATTCGTGTTGCACGAAAGACTATTCGGACCGACGCACCAGCAAACGGCGCTGACATTAGGCAACCTGGGGGCGGCGCTGTCTCAGATAGGAAACCTCTCGGAAAGTGAGAAAACACTGCGCAACGCGGTTGACCTGACGGTCGCTTCGTGGGGAGAGGGAGACTGGCGATCGGGCAATACACGCAGTTTATTGGGCGAGTGTTTGAGAAAAATGGGCAAGTTTGACGAGGCGAAACGTGAACTGACGATGTCCTATCAGATCCTCAGTGTTGCGATCGGCGGAGATGATCCACGCACTCGACAGGCGGGGAATCGCCTCGCACTTCTTTACGACGACCTGGGCGATGAGATTTCAGCGAGAAAATATCGGCAATCCCAGTGACGCCCATTCGGCAGTGCCATTCCATTCGAGTTTGAGCTGAGTCTCACAAGAGTCACGAACTTCGATAGCGCGTTCTTCGTTTATCGGAGACAATCCTCGACGCTGCTTCTGTTCGTCAAGCGTCGTCATCGCAGGATACCTGCGACGACGGGCAAAATGCGGAAATCGCGCAGTTGCGACAATCAGGTCGCCTGGCTCCGCAAACCTTTCTTCCATGCCAAATGAGTGCGTGCCCGATGAAGGTCCATTCTCTTTTGTGGAAAACAGCCATGAGATCGCGCTCAATCTTCACGGCGTCCTTGGCGTGCTTGCTCGTCCAAGTGAGGCCGAGCCGAACGGCGAGTCGACCGATGTGCGTATCCACGACGACGCCCTCGTTTTTTTCAAAGGCCGTGCCGAGAACCACGTTGGCTGTCTTTCGTGCTACGCCCGGCAATGTCAGCAATTCACCCATCGTATCGGGCACTTTCCCGCCGAAATCCTGCACGAGCAATTGACTCGTTTCCTGAATGCTTTTGGATTTTTGGCGAAAGAACCCGGTCGCATGGATAAGTCGCTCGATTTCGGCCCGCGGCGCATTCGCAAGCGCTTTCGGCGTGGGAAATCGATCGAAAAGAACCGGCGTTACCTTGTTGACGGTCACGTCGGTGGACTGGGCCGATAGGATCGTGGCGATCAGGAGTTGAAACGCATTCGCGTGCGTCAGCGCGCAATCGGCGTCGGGGTAAAGTTCTCGGAGAACCGCGAGGATCTTCCGGGCGCGGTTCTTCTTCCTGGTAATGGTTTCTTCGAATCTTGGAACCGCAGTTGCGTTCCGTCGGGTTTTCAGCATCAAACTCACTCTCGAGAAAGAGCAAAGCCACGTCGATGAACCGTTGTGGCAAGCCACGCGGTCCGTCGACGATCGAGTCAGGTGCGCGGATTGGGATCAACCCACCGAACGAATCCGCTCGCGAAAACGTCTTTTTTCCAAATGGGAACATCCGATTTCAGCGAGTCAATCAGCCAGCGACAAGCCTCAAATGCCTGGGCGCGATGCGGACTAGCGACGGCAATAGCCACAGACGTTTCGCCTACCGGGACCGGTCCGAGTCGATGCACGAGCGCGACGCGCCCGGCCGACCAGCGTTCGACCGCTGTGTTCGCGAGAAGCATCATCTGCCGAATGGCCATGGCGGGGTAGGCTTCGTAATCCAGTCGAACCAGCCTGCCATGTTCGGCGTCAACTTCGGCGCGAGTCGCACCCTCAAAGGTCACCAGTCCGCCCATCGCCGGATCGCCGACGATATACTCTCGAATGCGGGCTGTCGGAATCGGGTGATCGAACAGCTCCACCCAGACTGACTCCGTGCCGCCCGAAACCGGCGGAATCAAAGCCAATTCGTCGCCATCCAGGAGCACACGACGGTGCTCGGCGAATTCGCAGTTGACCGCCGAACGCATAATTCGCCGTCGTGCTTTCAGCCTTGGGAACTGTTCCTCGAGCCGGCCAAGTACGTCTCCTACCGTTGTTCCCGCGGCAGCATTGATTCTGATGGAATCAACTCCAGCAATATCGCGCGCCGGACCAAGGAACAAGACAACGACTTGGATTTCGTTAGTCATTCCGTCAGCGGTCAAACTGGGTAGGCCGTCCGTCATCGCAAGAACGATTTGCCCCGCAATCGGCGAATCAAAGCAATTTGCCCGGCATGGAACGCTTCGTGTCGATTGCAATGCGCGACGGCGCCGGCCTTGTCGCGATAGTGCGGATGCGGGCTTTTGCCGTCGGCGGCAAATGCGGGTTCGGCCAACAGTACATCGCCCATGCCTCGGATCGCGGCAAGTGTCTTCTCGTGAACCGTTTTCATTGTGTCGAGCACAAGTTCGACCGGCGGATAATCGTGCTCATCGGCGGATTTCACCGCTCCGCCGATTGGAAAATGCGCCGCAAACTCGGTTTCGACGAGTGCGGGCCGTCCAAGACAACGCACGAAGACCAACAGACTCTGCGAACAGGCCAGATGTCCGCAAAGCCAGAGTGCGTGCCCCAATCCTTCGGCCGGTTGAAACGTCCAGTCGTCGCCCGTCAGGTCTGCGAGAAGTTTCATCGTCCATTCTCGTGTGCCGTCGAGTTGAGCGGCTAGCAATTCAGCGTTTGTCATGGCACTCTCCCCAAATCAGATGATCCGATTCATTTTCCGGACAACATAAGCGACCTGAGGTCCGCCGCCGAAACGGCCATCAGCAGTCTCACTTCGCCGCAAGATCTTGTTACTCCACGGAAAGCGTCGGAGCCAGAACCTGCAATTCACTTCTCATGCTCACTTGTCCAGCGGCGTTCATGACGACCTTGTTGACGGCCTGCGTGACGTAATCAGGCGCTTCGGTGAACATTTTTTCCGGCGAGCCGGCATCGCCGTTGATGCGAATTCCGATGTTGAGCGGAATCTCCCCCAGGAACGGTACGCCGAGCTGCGAGGCCGAGGTTTTCGCGCCGCCGTGGTCGAACAACTCATCCCGATGTCCGCACTTGGGACAAAGATAATAACTCATGTTCTCGACGATGCCGAGACACGTCACGTTGAGCTGTTCGTACATGCGGACGGCTCGGCGAGCGTCGATCAGCGCCACGTCCTGCGGCGTGCAGACGACGATCGCTCCGGTCATCGGAATCTGCTGGGCGAGCGTCAGCGGCACGTCGCCGGTTCCGGGCGGGAGATCGACGATCAGGTAATCGAGCTCGCCCCAATCCACTTGTTCGAGAAACTGCTTGATAACGCCGTGGGCCATCGGCCCGCGCCAAATGAGCGGCTTGTCGCGATCGACCATGAACCCGATGCTCATGACCTTTACGCCGCCCGCGTCGGGCGGAACAATCATGTTGCCAGCCACTTTCGGTTGATGGCCTTCCACGCCGGTCATCGTCGGAATACTCGGGCCGTACACGTCGGCGTCCATCAACCCCACACGCGACCCGCTTCGACGCAAGCCATAGGCAAGAAGGACTGCCACGGTGCTCTTGCCGACGCCGCCCTTGCCGGCGCCGACCGCCACGATGTTCTTCACGTTCGGCAGCAGTTGCGATTGCGGGCGGCTGGATCGAACCTGGGTGCTCCATTCAATTTCGACGGATTCGACGCCCTTGAGGCTGGTAAGTGCCTTATGAACGTCCGCGTGAATCTGATCCTTCATCGGACAGGCGGGCGTGGTGAGCTCTAGATGCAGGTGGACGACCGGACCGTCGATACGCACGCTCTTGACCATATTGAGAGATACGATATCGCGGTGCAGCTCGGGGTCCTTGACGCCGCGCAGCTTGCCCAGAATCAGTTCTTCGCTCAATCCGGTCATATCATTGGTTTCCCGTCCTCCGCATCACAGCCGAGGCTTTTTTGGCCTTTCCGGCTGACTGGAACGACGCCCCGCACTATATCCTTGTCCGCGAGCCCGGTACAGATGCGGCGCGGAGGGGAGACTCGCCTGCCGCCCGTGATCGACCCGACAAATCCCTGACCTTTCCGTGACCGCCGAAGCCACGCAGCTTCCGACTCTGGTCAGCGGTCCGATCGGCGAGTAGGATGCTTCCTCCGGTTTTCTTGGCAAATGAAAAGGAGCATCACAGGCCATGGCACGCATGTTGGTTTCAGATCAAGCGATTCGGCGCTTTGTCGCCCTGATGGTCATCTTGACGGTCACGCCTTGCGGGGCGGAAGTGAAGGAGAAACTTGCGGAACTCGAATCCAAACGGGACAAGATCAATTCGTTGCACATGATCTCGACGACCTCCATCCGCATGGGCGGCGGAAGCCGTGAGATGACCATTGAGACTTGGCAGAAACGCCTCGATGGAAAGCAACTGAGCCGCCGCGAAATCATCACAAAATCAGCGTCGGAAAAGGACGCTGAACCGGTCGAGTCAAAAACGCTGATGGTCAACGACGGAAACACCGCGTGGCGGGAAGCACCTGTGCTCGGATCAAAGCGTCTCGTGTTCAAGGGATCGTCGAAGGATCGGAGCGACTTCGCCGATCTGCGGACGATGTTGGAGGGCGGCGAGGCCCGAATGCGCGACGGCGAGACCATTCTCGAACAGCCCTGCGTTTGTTTCGATATCAAGGGAAAGGAAGGAAACGATCGATTCCTGGCGACCTTCTGCATTAGCGAACGATTCGGCCTGATCCTGCGGAGCATCATCGAAGGTACCGATCAAAGCGTCACCGAGACTAGGGTAAAAGAGTTCAAGATCGATGAGCCGGTGGACAACAGGCTCTTTTCCTACAAGCCGCCGGGTGATGCCCAGGTGATCGATAGCGATAAGCTCGGCAAAAGAACCGACGATTGATCCGCGGATTGGAGCGATCACCGTCGAACCAGAGCAGCGCTCGTTCCCGTCCGACATGAATGACAAACTCCGCACAAAAGCTCAAACGCTGGCAGACGGTGGGCGTGGCGACGATTGCCTTGGCTGTTGGGCTGGCCGGACTCGGATTGTTCCTGTCGCTTCAGCATGTGCGTTCATTGACGATGCAACTCGACGAACAGGCGCTGGTTCGCGAGAACCGCTCGCTTGGTGATCCCGGGCAGCCGGCTCAGGACGAAGTGACGTCGCTCTTGAAAGCCATCGCCACGCAAACGGCGCTGTATGTCGGGTTGACCACATTGGCGCTCGCATCGCTTTCGTTGGCCATCTGGTTTCTCATCCGGCTCGTGCGACGCGAAATCGCGCTGGCCGAATTGAAGGCCAATTTTGTCGCTGACGTTTCGCACGAACTCAAGACTCCGCTTGCCTTGATTCGCCTGTACGCGGAAACACTTCAAACCGGGCGAATCGCGACCGAAGAAAAGCGCCAGGAATACTACTCCGTCATCGCCCGCGAGAGCACGCGGTTGACCACGCTGATTAACGGCATCCTCGACTTTTCGAAGATCGAAGCGGGTCGCCGGGAGTACGAATTCCAACCCACGGATGCGACGGTTGTCGTGCGCGATACATACAACGCCTACTGCCCTCAGCTCGAACAACTGGGTTTTGAACATGCCCTGACGATGCAACCACACCTTCCTCGAATCGATGCGGACCGAGACGCTATCTCGCAGGTGGTAGTGAATCTCATCAATAACGCCATCAAGTATTCCCAGGACGAAAAGCACTTGGCGATTGACGTGACCTCCGATACCCGTAGGGGCCGGCGGGGTGTGCTGATTTCGGTTCACGATCGGGGAATCGGCATTCGACCGGAAGATCGCGCCCGGCTTACGGAGGGATTTTTCAGGGCACCCGACCAGCGGGTCCGGGAACAAGGCGGAACCGGTCTGGGACTCGCACTGGTCAAACGGATCGTTGAAGCGCACAATGGACTTTTGGATATTGAGTCTCGACTGGTCAAGGGAAGCTCGTTTCGGGTGTTCCTGCCGGCGTCGGCGAGTGACACCAGTTTGGCAAAGGCGGATAAACCTCGGGAGGTCATGCACGATGGCACGCATCCTGATCGCTGATGACGAAGCAGATATGGTGAACGGGCTTCGGGACAACCTTCATTTTGAAGGGTACGAGGTGCTCGTTGCCTCCGACGGAGAGGCGGCACTCAAGGCCGCCACGACACAAAACCCCGATTTGGTTCTATTGGATATCATGATGCCCAAGTTGGACGGTCTTGAAGTTTGCCGCCGCATTCGACAGGCCGGCTTCATGATTCCTATTCTCATGTTGACCGCGAAGGGGCAGGAAATCGACATCGTTCGCGGACTCGAAGCAGGCGCCGACGATTACATTACGAAACCGTTTGCCATTCGAGAGTTATTGGCGCGAGTGAAAGCCGCGCTTCGTCGCACGGGAGCGGGCAAGGGCGTCGCGCGGACGATGCGTATCGGCAAGGCCGATGTGGACCTCGTCAAGGGCAAGATAGAGCGAGGTAACGAGACTTTTAATCTGGGACATTTCGAACTGGAAATCCTGAAGCTCCTTGTTGAACACGCGGAGCAGCCGGTGGAGCGCAACAAGCTGCTCGACGTGATTTGGGGCCTAGAAGGATTTCCGATAACGCGAACCGTGGACAACCACATCGTGAGTCTGCGCCGAAAACTGGAGGACGATGCGAAGCATCCGCGACACATCGTGACCGTACACAGCATCGGCTATAAGTTTGTGCCGTAACGGCAGCGCAACGAATTCGAATCAAGTTCATTTCGTCTGAAAAATGCGTCAAATCCGCGCGCGAACGGATCAATGGCGCGCTTCGTACAATCTCTTACAGGATTTGTCTGACCGATTTGAAATCCGACAGTCGTCTCAACGTATATAGTGTCGTGGGAAATGTGCGAATGGCTCGAATGGAATCGAGAATGGAAACCAACACCAAAATCCTTCTGGTGTCATCCGGCGAGAAAGCGGCCATCGAGCGGGAGGCCGCAAGAATCCGCCGGCGCTTGGCGTCGGCCTGGGACAGAGGACAACCGATGACGACGATACGTCGCCTTGAACAAGCTCTGCGCGAACGATGGCGACGGCTTGACGAACTTCATGTGGTAAGCAAACGACCATTGCCGGCGTGACGCACCGGCATCGTGCGGCGCAGGTTGGGCTACGAACAAGCAACGCTCGACCTGCGCCGCCCCTCCCCCTTTCCTCGTCGACCAATTCGCCCTGTCCGTTCCGCTGCTTGCCGAAGGAACCCATCTTCGCGAAAGAATTCACAAGCATTGCCGTTTCGCTTTCCGTCGTTGACAATATCCTGTCAGAACTGGTCGGTTCGTTCACTGTTTCGCGGAGGCTGAACCATGCCAAAAGCTCAGTCCATCATTGAGAAGAAGGGAGCGGATGTGGCGACAGTCGGTCGAAAAGCGACCGTCCTGGAGGCGGCCAAACTTATGAACCAGCGCCGAATCGGCGCGGTCGTCGTTACGGACAAGGACAAGGTCGTCGGGATCTTCACGGAGCGAGACATACTCAATCGGGTTGTGGCGGCTGGTGGCGATCCCGCGAAGATCGCGGTGGAGAGTGTCATGACCTCTCCCATGGCGTGCTGCCGCCGCGAAACGAAACTGGCTGAATGCAAGGGCGTGATGACGCAGAAGCGGATACGCCATCTTCCGGTTGTGGAGGAGGGCAAACTGTTCGGGATCATCTCAATCGGCGACATCCTTGCCTCAGAAGTGGCTGATCAGCAGGCGACCATCGAATACCTTCATGAGTATCTGTACGGGCACCGTTAACGGGGTGATGCTGGCGGGGCGTTCGGTTTTAGCGCATGATTCGCCCCCGATGATGTCCACCGATCGAAAGGCGGCGCCGCCGAGCACTCGACACCGCCGAAACGTCGGCTGAGGTTGATGAATTGAAATGATCAAATACTCAAATACCAATCGACAACGTCGCCCGAATGCAATTGCGTCGGCCGTGATTCGAGGTTGTGCATTCGCGGCGATTTCCCTGACCATTGCCTCAGGATGCGTGCGCCGAACGATTTCGATCACGACCGATCCGCCCAACGCCCGTGTATTCCTCAATGATCTGGAGGTCGGGCAAAGCGCGGTCACGACCGACTTTCTCTGGTACGGCGATTACGACGTGGTCGTGCGGAAAGAAGGCTACAAGACGCTCCAGACCAACTGGGTGATCAAGCCGCCGTGGTACCAGTGGATTCCGTTCGACTTTTTCGCCGAGGTCCTGTGGCCGGGCTGGATTCACGACGCCCGAACGCAGCACTATGTGCTCGAAGTCGCCGAGCAGGCCACGGCTGAGGAAGTGATCGGCCGCGCCGAAGAAACCCGAGGCGAAGCACTCAACCTGCAAAGATAAGCGGCTTCAGCTTATTGCTTTCTTTCCGATCGCGGTATCCGCGCTCAGTGCGGAGTCCGCGACGTTCAACAACAGTGTCCCGACACTCATGTTTCTCATGGTCCCCCCCCGAATTCGTCAGGAATCGTCTTGATGCGCCGTGCAGAGCTTGCGTCGTTTCAGCAATGCAATGCTCGCGATGACGAGAAGACCGGCAAGAACGCAGAAGCCCAAAGTACCCATAACAGGAATGCAATTCGGCACAGCGTAGACATAGGTCGCAGAAAGCGCGCCAACGATCGCGTAAGACCCATCAAAGGTGACGGCGTTTCCAAAATAAGTTCCTGCGAAGCTTTCCTCGGCATAGAATTCGTTACGCGGCAGCCAGAGGTCTTCAATCCGCTCAAACATATAGACGGAGCCGGCATCTTGGCCGCGGTCGTCATCATGTGATGCCCCAATCAGCAAAAATCGGCCATTCAGAGCGACGGACGCTCCAAATTGAGGCACGTCAAAGGGTCGGGGGTCTGGTGCGACCAACTTCTGTTCGTTGCCCCATCCGTCGCCGGAAAAACGGTAGGCGTATACGGCACCTGAAATGGGCGCGGCACCATCAGCCCCTGCAGCGCCCACCACCAGGAAATCTCCATCCAGCGTTACCGCGTCCCCAAACCGATCTCCCTGCGAACCATCGCTGGCCGTAATCACGGCCTCTTCAACCCAACTCATTCCGTCGTTTTGGAAGACGTATGCCTTCCCTTGCTCGTGATTTGCTGTTCCAGCCCCGACAACAAGCCGGTTCTCGCGAATGGACACAACGGACCCGAAGCCGTCCCACCGGACCGTGTCCGACCCGACCAGTGTTGCCACTTCCACGAAGCTGCTTCCGTTCCAGCGGAACACGACGACCCGCCCGAAATAATCCGCCTGTCCCGGAGCGCCGACCGCGATCCAGTCGCCGCTGATGGCGACGGAAGCACCGAAAGAATCGTCGTCCGCCGAGCCGCTGGAAACCAGCTTCTGCTCCTCGACCCAATTATCCCCGACGCGACGAAACACGTAGGCAAAGCCAAAATCCGATCCTTCCAGGTCGAAGTTTGGAGCCCCCACCACAACCCGATCGCCTTCGATGGCCACCGACTGGCCGAAGGTGTCCTGAAAGGAAACGCCAGAACCGATGACCTTTTGATGTAACTCCCAGCTCAGCAGGCCGGGCTTGCGCCGGAATATATACGCCGCCCCAGCCGCCTGGCCCATCGTGCCATCGGAAGGGTCGCCCACCACAATGCAGTCGCCGCTGATCCCCGCACCTGGCGCGAAATATGCACCTGGGATCATTGGCAATCTGTTCAGTTCGCAGGGCTGCTGGGCGGTAGCAACCGAGTGCCCGCCAACCGTCACCGCGGCAAGCACCCAAAGCATGACGTGGCGGACGCCCGCGACACGACTGCACTCAATCCAAAGTTTCGCGGCCATGCAGTTTCACTGCAGCAAGTTGCGTGCCAGATCCCATCGTCGGCGCATGACCCACAACGCGGCGGCGGCAAGGCAGCCCGCGAGGGCAACCATCCCCATCGGCGAGATCGCCGGAATACAGGCGGCAGGATTCGCTTGATCCCTCAGCTTCGTCACCGCAATATAGTTCACCGCGGAGGGAACGATTTGCTTTATTTGTTGACCGCCTATTCTCGCACGCTTCAACGGACCCAACCCGTTTCCCGGCGGCGCCAGCACTTCATTCCAATAGAGAAATCCAACGCAAGGATCGATCTCGATCTTGTAAGGTCGTGACACAGCCAAGGGCAGGAGTTCGACGGCTGACCCGTCGATGTTTGCTCGACGAATCGTGTTCTCAGCTACGTCAGTCCAATAGAGTTTCCGAGCCGCCGGGTCAACCGCCACGTCGAACGTCCATGTCCCGGCATTACCAATGAGAGTCTGCCGCTGCGAACCATCGAGTCTTGAAGAATAAATCACGCCGTCCAAAACGATCAGGTACAAGGTGTCGCCCTCTGAATCCAATGCGATACCGTCGATCCCGTAGTCCGTGCCAAGAAACAGAATATCTTCGACGATTTGTGCATCTAAAGTCGCCCTGTTGACCCCGTAATTCCATCCGACGTCACGGCCCCAATAAATCCACCGATGCACTTCGTCGATGGCCAAGGCACCTGGCGATTGCTCGGTCACGAGAAAAACTTCCACGTCAGTACCGTCAAGCGACGCGCGCTTAATGCCCGCGAATTCGGACCAGTAGATTTTTCCGCCGACCTGATCGATGGCGATATCACCGCAGCCCTCAGTTCCGATGTTGATGAGGTCGCTTGCATTGCTTCCATCGAGATCAGCGTGCATGATTTTGCTGCTGGTTCCCGGTTCGAAATGATGCCAATAGACCTTTTGCGCGCGGGCGCCAGGAGCGGTTACAGCAAGCAAGAGTATAGGTGCCAGAAATGAATGAAGACGACGTCGGTGCTTCATAGGGGTCCACCTCTTTTCCGGTGAAACTGCCCTGGATGCGGCTGCATTGCAGCCGTTTTGGCGTCCCGATTCAATCGTCGGCCAGCCGCCGGGTTACTGGATTTGACCTGGCAGAAAGGCCAGGGCGGCCGCGCCGATCAGGCCGGCGTCTTGTCCGAGTTGGGCCAGGGTGAGCTTTGGAGAATCCTCAACCAGCGTCCAGCGATTTTGCTGGAAGTGCCGCTGCACTCCCTCCAAGAGAAACTTCCCCGCCAGGCTCATCCCTCCACCGAAAGCGATGCCGGCCGGGTTGAAGGCATGTTGGATGTTGATGCAAGCAAGTGCCAGATAATGGCACGCATCGTCCCAAACCTCGCGGCACGATGCGTCGCCCGCCGCCGCGCGCTCGGCAACGACCTGAGCGTCGATCGCAGTCTTCTCACCGAGCAGAGCGGTCGCGCGCCGCGAGACGGCGGAGGCTGAGGCGTATTGTTCAAGACAACCCTTTTGTCCGCAGGGGCAAGGCAGCCCGCCGGGAACCACGATCATGTGGCCAAGTTCCGCCGCGTTGCCGAAGTGTCCGTGAAGGAGCCTGCCATCGACCACGACGCCCGCGCCGACGCCGGTTCCGAGCGTCAACAAAACGAAATCCTTGCACGCCTGTCCGCAGCCAAACCGCCATTCGCCCAGCGCCGCGGCGTTGGCATCGTTGTCGAGCGCGACGGGAAGCCGAAGGCGATTTCGCATTCGCTCGCGTATCGGTACGTTCGTCCATCCTGGTAGATTGGCGGACTTGATGATCGTTCCGCCGCGAAGGTCGAGCGGACCCGGCGATCCGACACCCACGCCAATGACATTCGAACGGTCTGGTGCTTCGTCGTGAATCAATCCTTCGACTAGTTCAGTGATGGCATCGATGACCGAATCGGCGCCTAGGTGGGCGTGGGTCGGACGAGACCGCGACGCCGCGATGCGACCATCAGAATCGACCAGCGCGACCCTCAAGTTGGTTCCGCCCAGGTCCACGCCGACGGCCCATCGAGTCGTCATGCGGCCGAGCCTCCGCTGACGGATGGCAGTGAAATGGCACGAACGGAAAGGATCGGGGGATTCATGTTTCGCAGCGAGTCGCGCAGGCCGTCCGGCATGGGCGCGTCCAGCTTGAGGACCATGAGGGCGGTCTTTCCCCTTCGCGACAGGGCCATGTCGGCGATGTTGATGCCGGCATTGCCGAACGCCTGACCGACAAGCCCGATCACGCCCGGCCGATCGTCGTTGAAGATCAACACGATCGTCCGTTCGGGAATAAGCTCCATTCGATAACCATCGATCGCGAGGATTCGCGGTCGTCCATCGCCCAAAACCGTTCCTTCGACCGTGTGGGTCTGATCTCCGGCGAGAACGGAAATGGAGATCGTCTCGGGCTGATTCTCGAGTACCGATTGGGCAACATGCTCGACGACAATGCCGCGGCGCTTGGCCTGTTCGCGGGCGTTGACGAGATTGAGGCGACAATCCAACCGCGGTCCAAGAACCGCCACCATCGCACACCACGACAGGGAACTCGCCATTTCTCGCATGGAATCGCCGTGAACCGTCACGCGAATCCGATCGACACCCTCGGCGGACCAGGCTGACAAAATCGCTCCCATGCGAGAGCAGAGATCAAAGCCCGCACGGGCACGAGGTCCCATTCGCGCGGGCATTCCGGAAACGTTGACGGCCGACTGAACCTCCCCGTGGCGTAAATAGGCGAGCAGCGTCTCGACCGCATCAGTGGACACGCGAAGCTGAGCCTCGGCGGTTGACGCCGCGAGGTGCGGGGTCAACACCATATTCTTGGCCGTCAGGAGCGGACTTCCCTTGGGCGGTTCATTTTCGTAGACGTCCACCGCCGCGCCGGCGATCCGCCCGGTGTTCAACGCTTCGGCCAGTGAAGTTTCGTCGATGAGCGCGCCACGAGCACAGTTAATGATGGTTGCTCCGGGCTTCATCCTGGCAATCCGCGCCGGGCCGATCAGGTGCGTCGTTTCCGGCGAAAGCGTGGCATGAAGCGTGACGCAATCCGAAACCGAGAGCAGCTCATCGATCGTGCCGACCATTCTCACAAGCCCTTCGAGAGCCGTCTCGCCCTTCACGAACGGATCGTAAGCACTCACGATCATTTCGAGAGCAAGAGCCCGCTGCGCTACCGCGCGCCCGATGCGTCCCAAGCCAACGATGCCGAGCGTTCGCCCGGCGAGCTGAGCGCCTTCGTAGGCGCTACGGTTCCATCCACCGCTGCGAACGTGCTGGTCGGCCTCAACCACGCGATGATGCAACGCCATCATCAGCGCAATGGTGTGCTCAGCCGTGGAAATAGTGTTGGCGTCCGGAGTGTTGAGCACCAAAACGCCGGCTTCGGTCGCGGCTTCGAGATCGACATTGTCCACGCCCACACCCGCGCGAGCGATCGCCGCGAGTCGTCCCGGTTTGGCCAGGGTAGCCCGCGTGACCTTGACGGCCGAGCGAATCAGCATTCCGTCGTAATCACCAACGATTTCGCCCAACTCGTCGGGTGATAATCCCGTTCTGATGTCAAACTTTACGTCACTCGCAGCGCGGAGACGTTCCAGTCCGGCCTCGGCGATTTTGTCAGCGACGAGAATTCGGTGCATCGTGGAACTCCTTGACATCACGAAGCAAAGGCTGATAAAGCGTCGCCTCGCCCGCGATGGGATTCGATTCGATCAATAAAATACGATTCCGGCGTAACCGACAGAATCGACCGCGGCCTCATTGCCGCGCGACGCGGCCACTTCGCTGCTGGATGTCTGCATCAGCAACTCGCCGCGCGCGGCTCCCAACGCCGACACGGCCGCAACCGTGGCGGCCGCCGCTCCGCTGCTACAGGCATTGTTGTGCTCCTTCGCCTCGGACACAAGTTCCCCAAAGCGCATCTGGCAGACCCGTTCAACAAAGCGTCGGTCATTGATTTCCCTGGCCCATCGATTGGCCTCAGGGCCGACTCCCTTGGGCTGGAACTGATAGCGCGGACCGTAGTGCGTCAGGTCCGTCGTGCCGATGATCAGGGCGTCATAGTTGTACGCCTTGACGGTTCTGGCAACGGCCTCGCCGACTTCTGCGGCCGACGGATCACCCGGAACCATGATGGGAACGATGGCTGCTTTCGGGAATACGTGCCGGATGAACGGTAGTTGAACCTCGATGGAATGCTCGTCCTCATGGGCGAAGGGATCTTCGACAATAAGGTCAGTGTTTCTGAGGATCCGCTCAGCCAGTCGGACGTCGACATCGACTGGTCCCAATGGCGTGTGCCAGCGCCCGTGCCCGAACATCACGGCCTGCCGCCCCCGATACCGATGGACCCCGCCGAACAGCACAATCACTTGCTGACATGAACGAAGAGATAGCTGTTTGAATACAGCCGCCGACACGGGCCCGCTGTAGCTCCAACCGGCATGAGGAACCAGCCCTCCGGCAAACGACGCCGCTTGAACGTTCTCGCGGACGACTGCGTCGTCGAGCATTCTTTCAAGCTGGCTTCGACACTCGTCACCGCACGCCGGATAGAAAGAACCGGCAAAGATCGGATCCCGAACCATCATGACCGGGTTTCCCACGGCCTGGACGTCGCCAGCGATGGCGACCATTCCTGCCCGTCACGGTTTTTCCCAAGGCGCTTCAGGTATCCGTCGGTGGTTCGGACTTTCCTGCAAGAACCCATTAAGAAGTCGACTCGCAATGTCACTCTTGGTTTTGTCGAGTTCTTTCGGTTACCGTATGAGTTCCAGTTGAACACCCGCGTAATAGAAATTGTCCAGTCGATCGAGATTGCCCGACGGATTGGAATTGTAAGCATTCTTCATGCCAACTTTCAGCTTCCACGCATCCGCCTTGAGCGGAAATAGCAGCGCCGTATCGAAATCGAGCCGATAATCGCCAATGTCTTCTAGATTCGGAGCGTAAGTCGCCGCATGAACGAATTGCATCGATTTCGACACATCCAATCGATAATCCAAACCCAGGTCCGCGATGGGATCGTCCGAAGTCCGTCCCGAATCATAGGTTTCATGGCGATACCCGGGTCCGGCACGGACTTTCAGCTCGTGTTCGTCTTTTTTGATCAAGTAGTAACCCAAACCCACCGCCGCCGTCGCCCGAAGATTCAGGTTCTCGAACTCGTCGTGCTCCAACTCGCCCCGCGCGTAGCCGAACATCCGCTTCGTAAACAAATACTCGTAGGATGACCCTCCGCGATATTCGTTTCGAACACGAGCGTCGTCGCGCTCGCCGTAATCGGCTGAAGCATAGAATCTCAGCAAATCCTTCGACGTCTTGCGGCTCAGTTCAAGCCGCCCGCGAACGTCTACCGAATCAGTGTTGCCTTCCGTTGCGCTGCCGCCGATTTCCACGACGGTCTTCCATTTGGGTTTGTGCGCGGCCAGAAGCTTCTGTTCGGCAGGACTCTCCGTTCCGATTCTCCACACGCTGGCGATGTTCTGCTGCGGAATCTTGATTTCCCCGATCGCCGACCTAACCACCGAGGCTTCTTCGGTGAGAACCTCGGCAACGACGCCGACCAGTCGATCCCCGCTTTTCATCTCCACATTGACTGGTTCGTCCGTCGAAATGGAGGTGACTTTCGCGATGTCAATCTCCACCGTCCCGACGACGTCCGTCACCATGACGAATTTGCCGTCAGCCATCCGTTCAATCTTACCCACCAGTCTGCTTCCATCTCGCGTGGTTAGCGTGTCCGCGGATGCTATGGCACCAAACAACGCCGCGAACCCAATCTGCAAGGCGGTAAGTGCTGGGCCGAACTCGAAGCCGCTTGTGAACTGCGGCCTATTCATCCGCCTCCCCTTCAAAATAGTCTCGAATGGCGGTCGTGATCGCATTGTCGATCGGCGTGAGAATTGCGCCGCGAACCAATGTAATGATAAGATCGGTGCCGTCGATGGTCGTGGTCACCGGAATCTGACCGATGTTGCAACTCCCGAATTGAACAGCGGCTGTAGTCAGCAACAACTTCATCACCCTACTGCGGTTGACCCTCGAAATCCCTCGCATGAATAAACCTCCTTCTAGGCTCTGTCTCAAAACGTCCTGTTTTGCCGAAGTATCTCCCTAACGACAGGG
>CAZAMB010000006.1:0-165705 GCA_964486335.1 uncultured Phycisphaera sp.
CGAGCCTCCGTCGAGCATGGCGAACTACTCTCGCAGTACCATGCTCTACGGGTAGCATCATGGCGAGTGGTAAACACAGTCACACGACTGTGTGCTCGCCCCCTTAGCCCGGCTGGTAAGACCGGGTTTACCGGGTGATGCGCCTCGTCAAAATGGCGTCACGACAACGTGTTTCGTTACTGACGACCAAGAGGCTTGCGCCTCATGTTCCATTCTTTACCGTACCACTGTTGCAAAGTCATGCGCCGGTGTCACGAGACTAGCACCACTAGAATTTTGCGAGCGAACCATGCCGTGAGGCGACCAAGCCCAATTTCTATCATTCGATCCAATCGGAATGGTGAATTGCCGCGAATCATCCAATTCAATGAATGGGGAATGGTAAGATAACAGCGTCAAATCGCACAGCGGCGCCGTGAAAGTGTGGATGACTCCTCGCGTAAAGAGCACCGCGTCGCCAGCCTCCACCACAACGGAACGAAGCTCCCGTGACTTTCCAGCATCCGGCAGGTAGTGAAATAACCCGAGTCCCGACGTGATCACCAGCAGCCGGTCAGAAAACTCGTGGACGTGAAGCGGGAGATCCTCCGTACCCGCGCCGAATCGCAGATGTACGAGACCGTCTTCGCCACCGTCGCCGGAGCGCCACGCGCCACCTTCAACGCCGGGATTGCCCTCAAAACCGGCCTCGATCTGAATCGAGTGCGACTCAAGAAGCCCGTCGTGCAGCGCCTTCGGCGTACCCCATATCGATGCTTCGGTCAGCCGTCCGAACCGCACTACCGCAGCATCCGCCGCGCTGTTGACCGCAGGCCCGATCGCCTCACGCATTATCCGAAACCACGCACCGAGCACATGCTTCCCTCCCCTTCCGTCATCCTCGCTCACTTCAAACGCAAAGCCCTGACCATCCGCAAACGCCAAGCACATCCGACCCACTTTCCACCGCCTTTTGAGCCAACGCCAAACCGGCGCGATTCGCGCGCCGACGACTCAACGCATCGCCTCGACCAAGCGAGGCATCAGATACGTTAGGTACATGTTTGGTACGCCGAAAAGCCGACAAGTCAAGTACGAAATGGAAAATAATGACGATTCCCACCTGAATAGGCCAACTACGAGCTTGCTGATCACGGAGACCCAGATTCAGGTGGTCCTGGAGGAATACCGTGCCATGTACGGGCTGTTGATGTTTCGGCTTGATGTTATCGATCGCCGCGTACCCGCCGTCGGGGGGACGTTGGCCGCTATTCTTGCCAGCGCCACCGCCATGCCCGAAGACACGCGAATCGCATTCCTACTGGGGCTGCCGTTAGCCGCCATTGGACTCATTCAATCAGTCTGCCAGCATGCGCAATCGAAGGAAGACCACCTGCGCCGAATCGACGAGATCGAGCGGCTCATAAACGCCTTAGCCGGAGAGGTCCTTCTTGTTTTTCAATCGCAGCATCCCAATCGGCGTCGCCAGCCCGGAGGGCGTAGCGGGTTTGGCACCGTCCTCAACGTACTTACAGCGGTACTGATCCTGCTTGGAGCTTGCAGTGTGGTGGCGGGGAGGGCCGATCTCCTTCGAGAATCAGCGTTCCTGTCTGGCTACTACGGCTACCTCGTAGCGTTGACGGCGGTGGCCATTGGCATCGTCGGTCGATTCCGCATCTATCGTTATGAACGCCCTCTGCAAACCGAATCGCCAATTTTCCGAGAGAGCGGTCTGCCTGGGGCTTGACACGGCTCCCTTAGTACGTTAGCATACTAGCGAACGAAGGAGAAGCCCGTGGTTCGTCAACGACGTACAAACGAAGAACGGCCTATCGGAGAGGTGTTGCGGCAACGCCGCATCGAGGTGCTCAACAAGGGCCTTCGCGAGATGGCCACAATCTTGGCCATCGCTCCCGCCCACCTGACCGACATCGAGAAGGGCCGTCGTACACCTTCCGAAGTTCTGCTTCTGCGTATCGAAAAAGCCTACGGAATCGCCGAGGCGGAATTGCGGGCGGGCTGGAATCGCGCTCAAGGCATCGTCACTGAGGTTGCCAATCAGGACGCCCTGACCGCTGAGAAAGTACCCGAGTTTCTTCGTTCGGCTCGCAAGCTCAGCACCCAGCAATGGGATCAGTTGATTGAACAGGCCAAACGGCTTTCGTCTAGAAAACCGGAGAAATGAACCGTGCCCAATCCGGCGCAAGGTCGAGCCATCGAACCCATGTGGGGGCGGCGTGTCACAGAACGTGATGCTTGGGACGCGCTTCAGCGCTGCCGCCGAGAGCTCAAGCTCAATGAAATCCCCATTCCCGTTCCCGTCGACGACTGGATCGAGCGAGCACTGGGAATACGGTTTTCGATTGAAGACCTGTCACGCTTTGGTGAGAACGTGCTTGGCGCCGCGTTTGTCGCGGACCGCGAGATTCTCGTCGACGAGCGGGTACTCAAGAACGAGGGGCGATTTCGCTTTACATGCGCCCATGAACTCGGCCACGTCCTTCTTCACCGTGGGGCGGAAGCCATGTTCCGTGAGCCAAGTGAATCAAGCGTTTTTGAACCTCTGGACCGATACGAACGCGAGGCCGATCGTTTTGCTGCCGCGTTCTTGATGCCCGTTCCCATGCTGGAAATTGAATTGGTGCGAGTTTTGGACCAGAAGAGCCTCCATCGGGGGAAAGTGATGGCACTTCTCATGCAGCCCACCATTGAATCGGAGTGGCTTTGGCGGCGTGTAATCCTGCCGCACATCACAAGCCGATTCGCAGTGTCGCTCGCGGCGGCCATTTTCCGCTTCGGCGATGTGCAGCCGAAGATCTTGGCGGGCGAGCCGCTCCTGCCTCGCGAGTTCGTCGGTCTCCTTCAACGAAAACCAACAAACGCGGCGTTGGATGGCGTTTCGGTGTCGAATGGCATCCCGGTTCATTCGGCGTTGTTTCGCACCGCGAAAGGCAAGAGGAAGTAGGCATGCCTGCATATATTTTTTTGCGATGGATGTACGCTTGTTAGCGAACGTCATAAAGGACAAATCATGAACGAACAACCGATGAAGGAATTCCGAGCGGGCACGGCGGTGGCCTCGATCTGGCCGGAGAACCCCACAGCCAATGGCCAGACGATTCAACGATTCAGCATTCGAGTCCAAAAACGCTACCGCGACGACAAATCGGGCCTTTGGAAAACCACGACGTACTTTCGACCGGACGAACTACCCAAGCTCGCTCTGGTCGTTTCACGTGCTTACGAATTCTTGACGTTGCGCGAAACTGACGAGCCTGCTGCCACGTCACCATGATGACCTTGCCAAGGGGGGAACGACGCCGATGCTCCAATATGACTTCACCCAAACGGCCCTTTTCGATTGCGCCTCCCGGGAGGAGTTGCCAACTGAGGCCGAGTTGTTCGTTCTCACGGTAGCGATGCTTCTGATTCGAGACATAGCTTACTCCGACTTGGCAAGAGTTGAGCTTCAGTTTTCTCGCGACGACCACACGGCGCTCGTCGAATGCATCGCGTATCGGCTTGCCCCCCTGCTCCGTGATTTCAAGAACTTGGTGGGACTCCAGGAGCGACTGCCACTCTTCGTCGGCCTTCGTATCGGCACGCCGTCTTCGGAGCCTGCGTCATGAATGAGCCTATAGCCAACGCACGCGAAGCTGACTCGATCGCGTCCTTCAGGCCGCAGGCGTCCGCGCCTCCGAACGCGCGCTGTGACTTTTCGCGCCTCGCGGATCCTTGCACCTCGACGGAGCTCGCCGCCGCTCTCGGCAAGTCCCCCAAGACAATCGTGGACTGGTGCCAGGAGCGCGCGTACACTCACATCCCGTGCTTTCGACTCGGCAACCGCTGGTATCACCGGGTTCCCGAGTTGATACGCTGGCTCAACGGGATCAAGAGTGGTCAGGTCGAGTTTCGCCGTAAGCCTCGCAACTCCGCGGAAAGGAGATGAGGCATGGCAAGAAGGGAGAAGAAACCACCCAACAAAAGGCTCAAAACCGAACGAGTGGGCAGCATTACGCTGATGCTCACGGCGCGAAGCCCGTATTGGTGGATGTATTGGACCGAGCGACCCGATCCGGCGGACGTGGCGTCGAACGCAAAATCATTGCGTCTCGAACGCTGGGTCAGCACGCGAGAAACCGATCTTTCTCTCGCACGGATCATCGCCGCCAAGAAAAACGAACAGCTTTTCACGCGCAGGCGTTACCCGGAGTTGGAAGAAACACCGGACGTGCCGTTTCCGTTGGAGCCGTTGATCGAAGACTTTGTGGCGTACTTGGTCGACTTGGGTCGAAGTCATGATCACCGAAAGAACATTCGGGGCCGCCTCAGCTTGTTAGCGAATTGGATGGCCAAGAAGGGATTCTTGAACGTGCAGGACATGACGCCCGGGTTGCTGAAACAGTTTCAGCGCCACCTTCGAGACGAACGCGGAACGAGCCCGGCCACCGCCAACCATTACATCACGGCGGTGCATAATTTCTGGGGCTTTGCGGCGTTCAAGCGGGGAGTGGTCAAGGGAAACAACCCAGCAGCCACAGGTCGACAAGCGGTCCTCGATAAGCTCCCATCACGACCGGTTCCGCCCCCGACGATCTATCCGGACCAGATCAACGCCGTCATGGAGAAGGCGTTGGCCCAGGGAGATCGGCAGTTGGCGAACCTGATCGTGTTCGTGTGCGAAGGTGGATTCCGCTTTCAGGAGCTTCAGTTCCTTCAAGTGGGCGACATCCGCCTTGACCGACGTGAGATCTTGCTGGACATCAAGAAGCCGGATCTCAAGCGCGTGCGGCCGGAGCTTCGCAAGCGATGCCTGACAACCGAGGGGTATTGGGTACCCAAGACTCGTGCCAGCCGAAGGCCGGTGCATGTTACCGACCGCATGGCGAGAGTCATGAAAACAATGGGGCTTGGCGATGCCTCCGACTGGGTGTTCCTCAACTCAGCGGGGAAGCAGATCGCCGAGAACAAGACCCTTGACCGGTTGAAGGCGTGCGCTTTGGCGGCGGGAGTGTTGGTGACGACCAGGCGCGGCAGTGACGCGAAGACATCCGCCATTCGGTGGCATTGGCTTCGGCACTACCATCGCACCCGGGCGCACGTCAGCAAGATTCGGCGTGAAGTGTCCAAGGTGGCGATGGGGCACGCGGCGGACGGCATCCACGACCATTATCGTGGACTCGACTTGGATGCGTTCCACGATGAGTACGCCAAGTTCGACAGCGGCATTGACGACCGCCTACTCGACGCGAAATGAGCCTTTTCACACCCCGAAATGCGGGTACCCATCGGGTACTCACTATTTTAACATCGTAAGTTGTTAAATAATAACAACTTACGAATGGAGGCGGGGGGAATCGAACCCCCGTCCCGCGACGGCTTTTGGAGAGCATCTACGTGCGTATTCGGCGGTTTTTTCTCAAAACCGAGAACGCCCGCTGACAAGCTCTCTCGGTTTCCAGCCCGACTGTTGTCTTATCGAGATGCGGTAAGGCATCGCAACTCAACCAGCCTACTGGCAGCGCCGCGCGGAATAGTAGGCGTCTCCCGCGAGACGGGCTACCTGTTATTAGGCAGCCATGGCATACGTGTTGCCATGTAAAGTTTTCGCCAGGTGTTTTACGAGGCCTCCCGGCAACCTCGGCACGCCGCTATTCCATCTACTCGCCCGGTCGAATCCAATCGCCCCCGCGACGAAACACCTTTCGTCGATCTTACTCTTCGAAAAGGCATGGTATCCCAAAAAGGTCATCGTCTCAATGTCGTTTCACGTCAACTCCGTATTATGTCATTCCGACGTTGTGCGAAATTCCCCGATCATAGGCTCCTTGCTCCGCCGAATTCCAATCTACCTGATCCGCCGCCTCCGTCCCCGAGCAAGCGATGGTCGCCGGACAACCACGCGCATCAATCGGCGAGGCAATTCAAAAACCGTTTCAGCCGAAAACGCACACAATGACTTCTACTCGCTGAATCCACTTGCGATTGAGCGCACACGTCGGCATCGACCGAAAAGAGTGCCGACGTTAAACGAAGCGTCTAATATGGCAGCCACGCCTCATTGAACATGGAACGATTGTCTCCCCTTGGGGGCAAGCAACGACCTCGAATCGCATCCCATGTCACGGCCTCATGTCGAAGCACACGACACGTTCGAGATTGCGGGCGTAGAGCCGGCCGTTGAGCAGCACCGGCATCGACCAGCATCGACCCGACAGGATCTCCGCTGTCAGCGTCGGCGAGAACCCTTCCGGTGACGCCGGAGCGATCTGAAGCTGCCCCTTTTCCGTAAGCAACAGCAGTTGTCCGTCGGCGAGAAGCAGCGTGCCGTTGGCCGTCCGAGGCTTCTTCCATTTTTCCTTGCCAGTCATGAACTCCACACATTTCAGCGCGCTCTGGTCACTCGCATAGAGGTGTCCATCGTGGAGGATCGCCGACTGGAACTTGTTCAAGAGCACGTCGCTTCGCCAAATCTCCGTACCGCTCAACCGATCGCCGTCCGCGGCCAGTTTGAACACTCCGGCTCCCGTACGATAGCCCGACGCCACGAACAGATGACCGTCATGAAAGATCGGAGCGGCCGCGTTGACTTGCCAGTCCGTCTCCCACGATTCGCGCCAGACTTCCCGACCCGTTTTGGCTTCGACGATCATCGCCGCGCTGCCGGTGAAACCGACAACGTACCGTTGACCGTTGAACGAAAAGGGATAAGGCGTCGCGTATCCGACCGGATCGTCGCCGGTCTTCCACACTTCGCTGCCCGATAGCCTGTCGAAGGCGACGAGCGCTCCGTCGCCCTTGCCTGCTGAGACGATCGCAAGGTTTCCCTCGATGAGCACGGAACCGCTGTAGGCCCAGGTCGGCATGTTGCCAAACTGCTTTTCCCAAACCGTCTCGCCGCTTCCGGCATCGGCGCAAAGCAGCTTTCCGCGAGCGCCGAGGATGTAGACTCTGCCTTCGCTGATCGTGGGCGTCGCGCGGGTGCCGTCGCCATGCTCGTTACGAAACTCCTTTTCGAACGGTTTCTTCCAGATGACTTCTCCCGTGTCGGCGTTCAGACAGAGCAGGTTCTGCTGTTTGTCCTCTTGCCCACACGTGTACAGTCGATTGCCCACGATCGCGAACGAACTGAATGCCGATCCGATCGGACGCTCCCAGGTCAACTTGAGCGGCTCGTTGGATTTTCGAATGAATCCGGTCTCCCGACTGGTCGCGTTGTGCTCTGGTCCCAGAAAATTCGGCCAGTCACCCGCCGTCGCCGCCCCACCCCAGCAAACCGCGAGCAACCCGACCGACGCGAATCCCAACCCTTGCCGTTTCATTGGTGTTCTCCACATACCATGCGTCGATGTTCAAACGCGACCGAAGGTGCTCGCCCGGTTTCGCTTTTACTTCTGAGGCCGATACCGAAACTCAGCCTCGCTGATCTCGCCGTCCTTTTTCTTAATCGCCACAAACGATTGAAGGGTGCCGTCGGAAAGGCGACGCATGGTCAGTCCGTCGAAGTACGCTTCGTCAGGCCCCAGCTTGACCAGTTTGAAATCCACCGAAACGTCTTTTTCTTCCCAGCCCTTGAAATCCGCGTCGAAGTGCTTGAGCCGCAAAACGAGGCTTGCATCCTCCTCAGTGATGAACAAGATCTCCGAAAAGACGAGCTTCTCGTCTCTCACCAGTCGGAACAGGCCCATCATGCTGCCGCCCATCGGTGGCGTCCACGCTTCTTCGACCGTGCCGCCCAGCCCCTCACCAATCCAATGACCCACGAGCCAAGATAGCTCCGATAACTTTCCCGGTGGCGATTTCTCTCCGTCTTTAAGCGACCGTGTGTTCGGCGTTTTGATGCCGTCACTGCCAAGGGCAAACAAAGTTGCGGCCAATGCCGCCGTGAAAGCCAATGAAAACGCCATTCTTCGCATGGACATGACCGATGCTCCCCGAAAATGCCCGGTTGGCCCATTGGGCACTCGCGCTCCTTGCACCTGAGGCTGCGTTCACAAGGCGGCGAAGCGCACGATAAAGCTAACCGCATTCTCGCAGCAGGGCAAGAAAAGGCCGCGACCACCTGTTAACAACTCGCCACATGGAAACAACGGTTTCGCTGCTCTTAGAGCGATCCAGCGGGCCGTCCGCGGATCGGCGAGTGGGCCCATTCCCACGTCGCAAACCGTCGATTCGAATCCAAGTAGTGAGCAAGGCGCCTTGTAGACCGTTCGATCCAGGCCAACCTCCGCTAAGAAACCATGATTGGTTCGGTGGCGATTTGCTTCGCCGGCCACGCCTCCATATTCTATCTTCGGATCGAAACTCCTTTGCCGCCCTTCGGTGGTGCCGAAACCGCGAGATTAACATGGAATCACATGATCGACTGCGAATGACAAGACTTCACGAGCTGATTCGCGAAGTGCCGAATTTTCCAAAGCCGGGCATCGTCTTTAAGGACATCACGCCGTTGTTGGCTGATTCGGCGGGTTTGGCGCTGGCCGTCGAGTACATGGTCCAGCCGTTTCGGCATCTTCATGTGGATCTTGTCGTGGGCGCGGAATCGCGAGGGTTTATTTTTGGAGCGGTGGTCGCGGCGCAGCTTTCGGCGGGCTTCGTACCGATTCGCAAATCCGGTCGGCTTCCGGCGGAAAAACACATGGAGGAATATGCGCTGGAATACGGCACTGATCGCGTGGAGATTCATCGTGATTCCATCGCCAAGGGCGACCGCGTGATCATGGTAGACGACGTCCTGGCCACCGGCGGCACGATGGCGGCCTGCTGCCGACTCGTTCAAACGCTGGGGGGAGACATTGTCGGCGTTTCCGTCCTGATCGAATTGGGTTTTCTCGGCGGACGAAGCCAGCTCGGCGGCATTCCGATACATGCGGTTTTGAAATACAACTCAGAATCCAGAACCGCCCCGCAATAATAGTAGAACGTCAATCAAGGAAGTCGTTACGGTACGACCCTGCTTACGTTGTTAAAAAACGCAACTCGCCTATAATTCGCCCGGATCGTACTGTTGGCAAGACTTCTCCGACGGCTGGCACGCCGCGAAACGAAGCGGTTGGGGTGGATCGAAATTCCGGCGATTCTGATGCGAAACTCTTGCGGCGATGTCCTGGTTGGTCACGGGGTTGGAGGCGGCGGTGGGACGGCGGTGCATTGCTGACATCAAGGCAGGTGAGCGAATCGAAGATGAGGTGTTCCTCATTCGATCGAAAGACCTGCGTACGACCACCACCGGCGGACTCTATATCCACGCCGTATTGATGGACAAGACCGGACAACTCGTTGCCCGCGCCTGGCAGGCGAGCGATGAGATGTTTCAGGGCATGCCTGAAGGCGGTTTTCTTCGCTTCAAAGGGCGGGCCGAAAACTACAAAGGCAATCTTCAGTTCATTATCGACGCGATGCGCCCCGCCGACCCGGGTTCGTTCGACTTCGCCGACTTCCTGCCCACCACGAAGGGCGACATGGAAGCGATGTGGAAGCGGCTGGTCGAAATCCTGCGACGGATTCAGCATCCCCAACTGGCCGCGCTGGTGGAAGAGTTCGTAAACGATAAAGACCTGATGGAACGGTTTCGCAAAGCGCCTGCCGCGGCGGCGATGCACCATGCCTACATCGGCGGCTTGCTGGAGCATACGGTTTCGGTGCTTGAAGTCGCGCTTCGGGTCGTGCCGCATTATCCGAAATTGAGCCTCGATCTGATGCTGGCAGGATTATTCCTGCACGATATTGCCAAGGCCGCGGAACTGAGCTTCGAAACGGCCATCGGGTACACCGACGAAGGCCAACTACTGGGGCACATCACGCAGGCGGCGATCTGGATCGACAAAAAGGCCGACCTCGTGGCGTCCAAATCAGGGAAACCGTTCGACAGCGAATTGCGATGGGTTCTGGAACATATCGTGCTGGCACATCATGGGCAGTACGCGTTTGGAAGTCCGAAGCTGCCGGCCGTGCCCGAGGCCATTGCGGTGCATTACATCGACAACCTCGACGCAAAGCTGAGCATGTTCTTCGCCGAGATTGAGAATGATCGGGACCCGCACAGCCGCTGGACGAACTTCAATCGAGCGCTGGAGACGAAGGTGTTCAAGCCGGACGTGATGGGGACGAGACGCTAAGGCGAAGTGAATTTGGTGATGTGGTCATGTGGCGAAATGGCGATTGGGCGATCGCCGACGAAACATAACTGGAAACTGTAAGACGAATGCGTCGGTGGTTTTTCGGATTTCGACATTCTTGATTTGATATTCGTATGAGATACACGCAGATAACGGAAGAACAGCAAGCGCAGATGCTCAGCGCGATCGGAACGACATCGGTCGATGATCTGTTTTCGACGATCCCGCCCGAACTTCGCTTTCAAGGCAGCCTCAACGTTCCTCGCGGCGTCAGCGAACTCGACCTGTTGCGCGACACGCAGTCGCTGGCTTCCAGGAACAACGATTGCACGGAGTTGGTTTGCTTCCTTGGCGGAGGTGCCTACGACCATTTCATTCCCACGGTGGTCGATGCCCTTTCGTCGCAAAGCGAGTTCCTGACCGCGTATACGCCCTATCAGGCCGAAGCATCGCAGGGAATTTTGCAACTTTTCTACGAATTCCAAACAATGGTTTGCCAACTTACGGGCATGGAAGTCGCCAACGCATCGCTCTACGAAGTAGCTAGCTCCGCCGCCGAAGCCGCCATGATGGCGCTGTCCATTACCGGCCGCCGCTGCATCGTCATCACAGACACGGTGCATTCCGATACGCGTCGCGTCTTGGCGACCTATCTCGCCCAGCAGGAGGCGGAGATCGTCACGGTCACAACGTCGAAGGGCATCGTAGACGAAGCCGCCTTGCAGGCGGTGCTCAACGACTCGATCGCGGCGGTCGTTGTGCAATCGCCGAACTTTTTCGGCTGCGTTGAACGGTTGGACCGCGTGATTCCACTCATCCATTCAGCCGGCGCATTGTCGATTGTCTCGACCGATCCCATCGCCTGCGGCATGCTCAAACCGCCGGGCGCGTTCGGCGCGGACATCGTGGTGGCCGAGGGGCAGGCGTTGGGTATTCCGTTGCAATACGGCGCGCCGTATCTGGGCCTCATAGCGACGCGCGAAAAATATCTTCGCAAGCTGCCCGGCCGGGTAGTCGGTCAGACACGCGACATGAACGGTCGTCGCGGGTTTTGCCTCGCGTTGCAGACTCGCGAGCAGCACATCAAGCGCGAGCGTGCGACCAGCAACATTTGTACCAATCAGGGTCTGTTCGCCATTCGCGCGTCGATTCACCTGGCCGCGCTGGGGCGACAGGGTATCGGCAAGGTCGCCAGCCTGTGCTTTGACAAGGCTCATTACGCCGCCGAGCGAATCGGCAAACTGAAGGGGTATTCAATTGCATTCACCGCGCCGTTCTTCAAGGAGTTCGCGATTCGGACGACGCGCGGAGTGGACAAGGCGCTGGCGGCGTGTCGGCAGCGCGGCATTCTCGGCGGCGTGCCGCTCGGGAAGTTTGATGATCGTTATAAGGACTGTTTTCTCGTCGCCGTAACGGAAAAGCGCACGCGCCGGGAAATCGATGATCTGGTGAGTGCCCTTGACGACGCCTCATGAATGGTCGTCGTGGATCAGCGCCGGCGTCATGGTGCTGGTCGCGCTGACGATCGGTGTCACCCTTTTGGTTGTTTTTTTGATTTGGCGGGATGGTTTTCGAAGGGGATGGCGAGGGGCAAGAAACGACCCGCCGGTTTGTCCGAAGTGTCAATACAACCTCACCGGACTTACCCATTGCCGGTGTCCCGAGTGCGGCCGTGAGTTTCAGATTGAGGAATTATGGCGAACACCCATTCTATTGAGCAAATCCGCGGCGAGGCAAAGGGCTCAGACTCGGAAGCCTCCCTCGGCGGCTCCAAAGGAAAACACGAGCTGATGTACACTATGCAAAGGGCGGACGCGGGCGATCACCCACTGCTGTTCGAAATCGGATCCGAAGGACTATGCGGAGCTTCGCTGCCCGAATGCGACGTTCCGGCGGCCGATCGATCCGCGACGCTCCCACAAGAGTTGATCGCAGACGCCCCGCCCGCGCTGCCGGAAGTCGGCGAGCTGGACGTGGTGCGGCACTACAAGCGACTGGCCCATCGCTGTTTCAGCATCGACGGAAACTTCTATCCGCTGGGCAGTTGCACGATGAAGTATAACCCGCGTATCAACGAGCGCGTCGCCTTCATGTCGGGATTCATGCACGTTCATCCTTATCAGGACGACGCCGACGTGCAGGGATTGCTCGAACTACTCTATCGCCTTCGCTGCGATCTTGCTGAGATCGCGGGACTCGCCGAGGTGACGCTCCAGCCCGCCGCCGGCGCGCACGGTGAAATGACCGCGCTGATGATCATCAACGCCTACCACCAGAGTCGCGGAGAAAACAGGAAAAAGGTCCTTGCGCCCGACAGCGCTCACGGAACCAATCCGGCCAGTTGCACGATCTGCGGCCGCGAATCGCTGTCGATCCGTTCCAAGCCCAACGGCCGAGTTGATCTCGACGATTTGCGAGCCAAGGTCGACGACAACACCGCCGCGCTGATGATTACGAATCCGAACACGACGGGTGTGTTTGACGAACAGATCGCCGAAATCGCCCGCATCGTCCACGCCAAGGGCGCTCAGCTTTATCTCGACGGCGCGAACATGAACGCAATCCTCGGTCGCACGCGCCCCGGCGACTTTGGCGTCGACTGCATGCACTACAACACCCACAAGACCTTTAGTACTCCGCATGGCGGCGGCGGACCGGGCGCAGGACCGGTCGCGGTTGCGGAACATCTCCGCCCGTTCCTGCCCGTTCCGCAGGTCGTAAAGAAGTCGGACGGCTCGTTCGCCTGGGTGAACGATCGTCCGCAGTCCATCGGCAAGGTTCGTTCATTCTTCGGACAAATCGGCGTGCTCGTGCGGGCGTACGCCTATATTCGCTCGCTCGGTTGCGACGGACTTCGCGACGTGGCCGACATGGCCGTGCTGTCGGCCAACTACCTTGCCGCGAGGCTCAAGCATCGCTACCCAATGCCGTTTCCGCCGCCCTACGCCCACGAGTTCATCACCGTGCCGGAGTTCGGCGAATCGGGTGTCACTGAGTTGGACCTCGCCAAGCGATTGATCGACTACGGCATCCACCCGCCAACGATGAGCTGGCCGATCCATCATTGTTTGATGGTTGAGCCGTCGGAGACGGAGTCTCTCGCGACGCTTGACCGTTTCGTCGACGTGATGCTCAAGATCGCCGACGAAGTGGAAAAAGACGCCGGCATCGTCAAAGGCGCGCCGCATACGACGCCGGTTCGACGGCTCGACGAAGTAGCCGCCAGCCGCAAGCCGGTTGTGCGATGGAAACCGGCATAAAGCATGTTGTGTCCGGCGTCATTGCAGGGGTTCGACTTGCAGCGTCAGGTGTCTTACTTCCGGGTGGATCGCGTTCAGTCGAAACGATCGGCGACCGTTGGGCCAGACGAATCGGTTACGAACCCGCACGCCTTCGAAGAGTTCGCCGATTGACTGTATTTGTTGAGCGGACGACGAACCGGTGAGTGTCTTCTTCATCGCGCCGGTTGCTTGATCCAGCCGAGAATCGACGAGCATTTCCAGCAACCACCGTGGAATCGGCATCGATCCGCATCGCGCCTCGCGGAGTCTCACTTCGATGGACCGGCCGTCATCCAAGACCGAAACGGAGATCGCCACGCTGAGAATCGCTCGCCATCCGCGGCTGTCAAACAATACCGCGACTCGAACGAAGCCTGGTTCAAAGCGAACAGCCGGATCGCGCCATTCGGGCGGGATTGCCCGCGCCGCTTCCGGCCAGATGTACGGCATCGCGGTCAGCCAGGAATTGATGGCTTGGTCCTCCAGTGTCCACTCGAACGGACTGCCCTGCACCAGCTCATCACCGAAACGATCGACGCTGTTGGTGGCGTCTCGCCGGGAGGACTGAATGCCGGACTCGTCGAGCGCCGCGGGAGCGTACCAGCTCGGTCGATGCTCGATCACCAGAAATGCTGTGACCGCGCCAAGCGCCAGCGCTAGTCCGGCAATCACGCCGCCCCTACGGATGATTCGTCTTGTTCGACTCTTCATGACGTTCCCAACGGCCGCTGCTTTCAGGTCGCTCGGTTGATTGCCCAAGCTGCGACACCCTACAATCAGTCGCCGGGGCGAGAAAGCCCTGGCCGCGAGCGACTTCGATTGTGCCGGAGATTTCTTTTGTTCACGCGAACCATCGGCTGGCTGGTCACCCCGATCTGGCTGCTGGCCATGACGTGGCTGATCGCCCACGACGTGGTTCCGCATTGGACCGCCTCGCCGCCGCCGCTTGTGAAACCCACCGAATGGCTTCGCACGGAAGGTCTCCGATCGCAGTTCACCATTCACGACGCCATCGGAAAAATGGGCACGGTCTGGAGTGAGTATTTGATCGACGAGAAGTCGATTCGACGCGACGATCTTGTCTGGATTGAACGTCTGCCCGTCGCTGTTGCGCCGCTTCGGATCACCGTCGAATCCGTCTTCACCGCCGAAGGAGTGCTTGACGAATTCACCGTCCGGCTTGAAACCGCCGGCGATGCCCACGCGAGCGCACGCCTGCATGGTGAGCGATTCCATTCCGATTTTTCCTTCACATTCGAGAGCGGCCCGATCGAACGGTCCTTCAAGATTCCCCTCGTCGAAGGCGGCATGCTCAGCGGCGCGTTTCACCCGTTCGGGCAACTCTCCGACCTCCGCGTCGGTCGGCGATGGCGAATGCAGGTCGTCAATCCGATCGCGTCACTTACCGGAATGGGCGATCAGTTTATTCCGATGCTCGTCGAGGTCACCGGCGAGGAGCGGATTGCGGTTCCCGGCGGCAGCGTGAACTGCCTCGTGGTCGAATCCGCCAATGCGAAAGCGTGGGTCGACGGACAAGGCGTCGTATGGGTTCAAGAGATGACGCTTCCCGTCGTCGGAACCATGCGAACCATTCGCGAACAGGAGTTCGATGAGTCGGGCTATACGGCAGCCCGCGGATTTCTTACCCCGCCGGTGAGGAAGGAGATCGCGCCGTGACTGATTCAAACGTGGAAGCGGCCATCTCGCTGAGCGGCGTGCGAAAGAGCTACGGCCGCCACGTCGCGGTTAAGGGACTGACGCTCGACATCGCGAAGGGTGAGTTGTTCGCCTTCCTCGGACCCAACGGCGCGGGCAAGACCACGACCATCAAGATGATCGTCGGACTCCTTCAGCCCGACGTCGGCTCCGTCGTCGTATGCGGGCAGCGCATCGGCTCCAACGGGCTCGCCGCCAAGGCGCGAATCGCCTATGTGCCCGATCAACCCTTCCTGTATGAAAAACTCAGCGGCCGGGAGTTTCTTTATTTCGTCGCCGAAATGTACGACATCGGACGCAGCGAGCGCGACCGGATTATGCAATCGCTTATCGCACGTTTGGACATCTCCGAGTTTCTAGATCAACTCACCGAAAGCTACAGCCACGGCATGAAGCAGAAAGTCGTCCTCGCGGCCGCGCTGCTGCACCGTCCGCAGGTGCTCGTGATCGACGAGCCGATGGTCGGTCTCGATCCGCGCTCGGTCCGGGTTGTCAAGGACCTTTTCGTCGAGCACACCCGAGCAGGCGGGACGGTCTTCATGAGCACGCACACGCTGGATATCGCCGAAGACCTTGCCGACCGCATCGGCATCATTCGCCGTGGTGAACTCATCGCCGTCGGCACGATGGATCAGCTACGCAGTGACGAACGTCTCGAACATTCGCTCGAACAGATTTTCCTTCAGCTCACCGAGGAAAGTGGCGAAGTGGGTTGACTATCGTTCAGCCGGCGGGCCGAACGCGAAGCCAGAACGCTTTGAGATACTCCGACTCCGGGCAGTTCATGGCCACGGGATGGTCCGCACCGGCGCCGGTCCGATCGAGCAATTGAAACGAAACGCCCGCCCGCCGCGCCGCGCGAAACACCATTTCGCCAAAGTTCTGTTCCGACACCAACCCGCTGCAACTGCATGTCAGCAGCACGCCGTCAGGCTTCACCACCTGCATCGCCAGCGTGTTGAGGTCATTGTACTTCCGCAGCGCCTCCTCGATGTCGTTTCGCGTCGCCGCCAGTTTCGGCGGATCGAGCACGACGGTGTCGAATCGCCGCCCGTTGGCGATCATCAGCCGCAGATAGGCAAACGCGTCGGAATGGACGAAGTCGACGCGCGCCTGGTTAAGGTTTGCATTCTCGCGGGCGATGGCGATAGCGGCCTCGTCAAGGTCGACGCCCGTCACTTCCCGAGCGCCGCCCAGCAGCTTCGCGCAGAGGCTGAATCCGCCTGTGTAACTGCACAAATCAAGCACCGTCGCGTCCCGACACAGGGCCGCCAATCGAAGCCGGTTGTCGCGCTGGTCGCAGAAGAATCCCGTCTTGTGCCCGCCCGACACGTCGACGCGGTAGCGCACACCGTGCTCGCGGATCACGAGTCGTCCGACGTCCGCCTGTCGCACCGAATCCACGCGAAATCCTTCCGTTCGTTCGATGAACTCATCGGCCCGGACCGCCGTCCGCCAATTCAGGTTCGGCGCGTCGGGGCGTTCAAGCACGGCCGGCGGGCCGAGCAGCGTGCCAATGTGCTTGGCGAGCATCCCAACCCTCTGAAACATGCCAAGGGAAAAAACTTCAAACACCAGGCAATCCGCGAACCGTTCAACAATCAGCCCGCTCAATCCGTCACCTTCGGCGTGGACCAATCGGTACGCATCCGTCGCCTCATCGATTCGCAGCCGCCGCCGAAGCTCGATCGCCCGCGACAGCGCCGAACGCCAATACTCTTCATCGATCGGCGCATGTCCTTGCGAAAGCACGCGAACGACGATCATCGAAGCTGGGTTAAACAGTCCCCGGCCGAACAGTGTTTGCGACTTGTCGTAGATGTTAACCACGTCGCCGGGGCGAGCGGCGGAATCCACGGAGCGCACCATCCGTTGAAAGATGAACGGGTGATTCGTGCCCGACCGCAACAGCACCCACGGCGACACCGCGTCCTTTGGAGCGAAATCATCCTCGCGAGTATTGGTCAAATTGCGGCCGCGCGGGCCGGGCGATCGTGGTTTCATGGCTGGATCGTCGCATCGTTGATGCCGAATGACAAGCGACGATCGAACGACTTTTGGCTCGAATCCGACGTCGGCTTATACTCAGCCTCCAATGTCGCCGCTTACATTCACGCTGACGGCCTTTGCCACGTCGATTGTCGCCGGATTTTTCGGCTCCTTGCTGGGTATCGGCGGCGGTATCATCGCGGTCCCTTCGCTCACGCTCCTGCTCCACGTCGACATCCGCTATGCCATCGGCGCATCGATCGTTTCGGTCGTTGCGACATCGACCAGCGCAGCCATTTCTTACGTTCGTGAAGGATACGCCAACATCCGTGTCGGCATGCTCCTCGAAGTCAGTACCGTAACCGGAGCACTTATCGGTGCAGTCGTTGCCGGTCAAGTGAATCGTCAGGTTCTCTTTCTCATCTTCGCGAGCGTTATGGTCTACACTGCCCTGTCGATGCTGCGCTCCGCGCGAAAGGCCGACGAAACGAACTCCGCCCCCGATACGTGGAGTCGTCGGCTTGGTTGGCAGGGCAGGTACTTCGATGACGCATCCGATCGCTGGATCGAATACGAGGCGCGGCGACCCGGTGTTGGCCTCGGCTTGAGCGGACTCGCCGGCGTCATCAGCGGGCTGCTCGGTGTCGGCGGCGGCATCATCAAGGTTTCCGTCATGAACCTGCTCATGGGCGTTCCCTTCAAGGCCGCCTCGGCCACGAGCAATTTCATGATCGGCGTCACCGCCGCGGCCGGTGCGGGCGTATACCTCACGCGCGGCGAAGTCGATCCCGCGGTTGCCGGTCCCGTCGCGCTCGGCGTTGTGCTCGGTTCGACGATCGGATCGCGCTGGCTGGGCCGGATTCGTGATCGGACTTTGAAATCGGCCTTCGTGATTCTGCTGCTTTACATAGCGGGTCAAATGGCTTGGAAGGGAGTCCAATGAGCTTCAGCCAAATGCCGAATCAACCCGGTGTCGCCATGTACAGCGACGATAAACGAATGGAGCGGACGGTTTCAGCCGTCCTCCGAGTGGGATTGTATCTCAGCGTCCTGCTGGTGTTTTTTGGTTTAACGCGCTCGCTTTCCGAATCGCCCGGCTCGATCATCGGCGGATCGACGGCGTCGGCTCCCGTCGGAGAACCGAGCCAAGCCTTGAGAGAATCACTCTCCGGTATTCGATCGCTGAATGGCCGATCACTTATCACGCTCGGACTGTTGGTCCTGATCGCCACTCCCGCTGCTCGCGTCGGCGTCTCGCTCGCCTGCTTCGCCGCTCGTCGAGACTGGATTTACACTACAGTCACCGGGATCGTCCTTGCGCTTCTCATTCTGTCCGTCGTCGTGGGTCGAATCAACTGATGTACAGTTTCGACCGCTTCGCCCGCCCTCGAACTCCCGTCATGCGGTACCAGCACGATTCCACGTTGAGCGAAACCCACTGCCGCTCCTCTTTGCGATAGTGCCAGTCCTTGTCATTCTGAAAGTGAAGTTGCACACCTGCCGCCTCGATGATGTTCACGATTTCGTTGTTGTGATAGTTGAACTCGTCGTGGTCGGTTACCGCCCGCTGACCCATTTCGGAATAGACGCTGTTGAGTTCAAGCAGGGCTTCGTTGAGTTCCGGCGGCAGCGCCGAAACGTTGAGACCGAGCTTTCGCGCTTCGCGCGGCGTGATCGGATACTCATGGGCCGGATACATCGAATTCAGCGCGTGTGCGATCCGCTCGGCCTCGGCGTGATCGGACAGGTGATAGTCGAGAATCTCCGTGCACAATCGAATCGAAAGCGATGTCGCCCGGTCCACCGCTCCGATCACCAACGGGTGCAGGTACTTGTACAACTCCTGAAACGGATTGACGTCGCCGCCGGATGCGTGCTTTTCCCACAGTGAAACCACGCGATGAAGCTCGTCCTGTCCAACGAACGCCGTCTCGTTTCTCGGATCGACCGGACCCAGTTGGTGTTCCAGCGAAGTATCGATCGGCGTTAGGAACGCCAGCGGACCCATCTGAATCTCGTCCGCCCCAAGCGCCAGCATCGTTGCCGCCGAGGCGCATTCCAGCGGTGCGAGCACGACCAGCCTCTGCGCATATTCCCGGAGCAGGTGAATCAGTCGCAGAGACGACGTACCGTCGCCGCCGTCCGACTTCACGAACAGGACAATCCGTTCGACCGGCTTCACTGCCTGCAGCGCTTCATACATTGCCTGCACGTCGTTGCTGCAGATCGAACCCGATTCCGACGTCCAATACGTCAGAAACGTCCCGCCCACCTTTTCCTGAATCCGCCGCACCAGTCGCTGTGTCTTTTCAAACAGCACCGGCGGCGTCTTCACCCGGCCGTGCCGCGCGGCTGGTCCATTTCTTGTCGACTTTCCCCGTCCCGCTTTTCGTTTCGCCATCATCCGATCCGTTGATCATTGGTGTGTGTTCCGACGCGCCGATCGTATCGGTTTGCGGATCATAACGCTTCCAGCCGTCGCGGCCACAGAGTCGAAGGCCTTGTTTGACGCCGCCGCACAGCCGATCTATCGTAATTCAATGAATAAGTCCTTGTTTCGAGTCCGCCGACGATGACGCAGGTTTTTTCCAACATTCTCCTTCCGACCGATTTTTCCGATGTGGCCTTGCCCGCCGTTGAGTGCGCGCGCAATCTGGCCGGTGTCTTTTCGGCCCAGCTTCACTGTCTGCACGTTGTCGATGATGCCTACCAGTATTGGGGAGCCGTCGGCCCGGAATCGCTTCCCATCGGTCCGCCACCGGATGAAATGATCAAGTCAGCTTCCGAGCGACTGGCGAGATTCTGCGGCCAGCACCTCGCCGACCTCAAGAAACCGCTCAAGTCACACGTTGCCATCGGTCGCCCGTTCTTTGAGATCATTTCTTACGCCCGCGACAACAATATCGATTTGATCGTCATGGGCACGCATGGCCGTGGAGCCATCGCCCAGGTCCTGCTCGGCAGCACGACGGACAAAATTGTCCACAAAGCTCCTTGCGCAGTGCTCACTGTCCGATCAGCCAATCAGCAATTCGAAACCGCGTAACTCAGCGCGTACATTCCCCGGCGTCTACCGATAGACGGTCGAAAACGAGCTTGCCGATCCGCCCGCCGCCGACCCTTCGATGGGCAATCGGTGAAAGCTACTGCTGTGCCGCCGGCTGCAACAAACCGGCATCGATCAGCGCAGCGCTGACATTGAAGCCGAGTCCTTCAAAGAACCCGCGCTGGAAGTTCAACGCTGCCTTGTCGCACCGCATGACGAATGCTGGAAGGAATCCTAGAGCCAACACCGTCAGCACACGCCGTGCAGAACGTGTCCATTTCTGGTTCGAACGCATACTGATCTCCTTTCTGGTTGACCTGGAACCGCCTTGGCCGCACGAACGCCGCTCGGCCAGGATTTCCTTTTATCATAGTCTTTTCTGATCATGCGCCCAGCGAAATCGCTCACCTGAATGTAACATCGAGATTTCAAAAAACGCACAAAACGCCGGCGAGTTCATGAATCCGTCGTTGAAAGCTGCATGTGCGCTGTCGTGCCTTGCCGCGCCACTTGACTTCTATTGTTGATGCCCGCGTCGTCAATGTGGCACCGGTTGTCAACCGGGGCGAATCCGCACAGAAAGACCTTGCGCCGTTTTCCATTCAGACTGGCCTCATTCTTCCTCAATCCCAATTTCGACATTCGACAATCACTGAAATTCGCGTGACAATGAGCCCGATGGCCCACGAGAAGCCACAATACACGTTCGATCGTGTCGTCCGCATGGTGCTCAGCACGGCCGCGCTGGTCGCCGTCTTCTTGCTGCTTCGCTTCCTTTCCGATGTTCTGATCCCATTCGCCGCCGCCGTCGTTCTTGCTTATTTACTCAACCCGCTTGTTACGTTGTTTGAGCAAAAAATGCGCCGGCGCGGCCTCGCCGTCGGTGTAACACTTTTCGGATTGGTCGTACTCGGAATGGCCCTCGTTATTCTGGTCGTTCCACTGATGCTCGGACAAGTCGATCGATTTCGTTCGGACGTAAAACTTCTGGCTGACGATCTCGGAGCTTCGCTGGTCGCCGCGACGACGGCCCCTCCCCGCGCGGATTCTCCCGTTGTTTCGGATGCCGACACCTCCAAGGCCGACTCACAATCCCGAACCAAACTCGGATGGAGAGAGCTGGCCGATGGCTGGCAGGAGTTTCGTCAGGACGCCGGCGAACAGTCGCGCCGCGAACGCTTCGCCGAACTCCGCGGCAAGCTTGCCGGCACTTACCTCGGCGCCGCCCTCGACGAAGCCATTACTTATGTCCGCTCCGACGACTTTCGCGACCTGCTGCTCAACACCGCCCGACGCCTCATCGCCGGAGGCTGGACTGTCGTGACCTTCTTCATCAACGTTATCCTCGGCCTGACCGGCGTCATCATCGTACTCGTCTACCTTGTCTTTCTTCTTCTCGATTTCCCCGAATACGCCCGCACCTGGCCGAGCTTTCTCCCGCCGCAGTACCGTGACGCCACCGTCGATTTCCTCGCCCAGTTCGACGCCGCCATGAGACGCTACTTCCGCGGCCAATCCGTTGTCGCGCTGCTCACCGGAGCAATGATGGCTGCGGGCTTCACCATCATCGGACTTCCCATGGCCGTTCCCTTCGGCCTCTTCGTCGGACTGCTCAACATGGTCCCGTACCTGTCGGCAGTAACCCTCGTTCCGGGGCTAATGCTTGTCGCGCTCAAGGCCATCGAGGGCGACTCGGGGCTGTTGCTTTCCATCTTGTCGCTGCTCGCCGTTTACGCCGTCGTTCAAGTGATTCAGGACACGCTCATTACGCCACGCATCATGGGAAAGGCCACCGGTCTTCGGCCGATCGCGATCCTTCTTGGTGTGTTCGTCTGGGGTAAACTGCTTGGCTTTTTGGGACTGATCCTCGCCATTCCGTTAACTTGCCTTGGAATCGCCTACTATCGACGTTACGTTCTGCTCCACGAAGCCGCCGGAGTCAGATGAACCGATTCAACTGAATTCGAAAGGAGAATAGCCATGGCGACAGGGAATGCAACGATCGAAAAAGGAGACAACGCCGCATATCAACAAAAGCTGATGAACCTCCTCGGCAAGCGCGAACCGCTCGATGTGCTGGCCGCGACTCCCGATGTTCTTGGCGACATCATCGCCGAGCATCCCGCCGCCACGCTCAAGAAGCGACCATTTCCCGGCAAGTGGACGCCCAACGAGATCATCGGACACCTCTCAGACTCCGAGTGGGTCTACGGCTTTCGCATTCGACTGATTCTCTGCGAAAAAGAGCCGGCGATTCTCGGCATGGATCAGGACCTTTGGGTGTCGGGTCAAAAGCACAACGATCGCGACCCGGCCGTCCTGCTCGCCATGTTCCGCCATTTACGATCCGCCAACCTCGCCCTCTGGCACGCCATGACCAAGTCCGACCTGGCCCGCGTCGGCCGGCACAACGAACGCGGCCCCGAGTCCCTTGGCCTGATGCTCCGCATGAACGCCGGCCACGACCTCTCCCACATCGACCAGATAACCCGCTACCTAAATGCCATTGCGACAGGTTGAGCTTGATTGCATGGGGACCTCAGGGGTTGCCATTGTGGGTTTGGCAATGGTCTTTCTTGTCCATAGTCTGATCGCGCGCCGTTCCCACTGTACTTGTATGGTGTTCCTTGGGCGCAGACTTCGTTGATTGCTGTCGCGGATGCGGCACTGCTTTCCGAATAATGCGACTGTTCCCGCATCGGATCGATGCATCCAGGAATCTCGACCCGCCGATCCTGTTCGTATCAAAACACCCCTCACAGGGCGGTGGCACACGTTGTCTCTCACGTTTCCAACCGCGCACCCAACAACCTCTCAAAACTTTGTTCGAATATTTTGGGATTATTGTTGACTGCACTATTGCGGGATCGATACAATCGCGGCTTCGGGTCGGAGAGAAACCAGATGATGGGTATCAAGTTTGCCTGCGTTTTTGCGTCCTCAGTCTTTCCCATTTCAATAATGTCCGTTGCCACCGCCGGTGATTCGTCCGGTGCCGGAAGCCCGAATGACCGCGTCGTTGGCATGGCGATCGAACGAGGTCGCGGCAAAAGTTCCGTCGCAGGAGGAATTTGCAATCCTTCGCGACCATGTATCGATCCCAACTGTAGCATCCCGACAAAGTGTGCGGCTGGGTGCTTTGGCAACGTGCTTTGCGCGCCGCAATGCGGGGGCAGCAAGTGCAATCTCGGCTGCAATCCGGGACCTTGCGGGGCGGGATGCGGAAGTGAATGCAATCATGTGACCTGCCCACAAAACATTTGTACTCGCTCGGCCTGCGAACCGCAGTGCAATCCGTTTTGCATAGAGCAGTTTGATCTTTGCGACTGTTACGGTGCTTGCGATGTACGCTGTGATCCCGATGCAAGGATCTGCAAGACCGGTTGCGGCGGCGATCCATGCAACTTGCCTACGTGCCCCGGCTACAACCTGTGCACGTGTTTGCCGTGCACCTGCGACCCATGCGGGCCAACATGCTCGCCGGCCTGCAATCCGATTTGTCCGCAGTTCGATGCTTGTGCGTGCGCCGGGCTGGAACGCTGCAATCCGGCCTGCAATCCGGACGGAGCCGTGTGCGATGCAACCTGCAGCCCGCCGATTGAGCCAAAGTGCAATCCGCTCTGCGATAGCTTCGATCTCTGCGCCTCCGGATGTCCTTCGCAGTGTGCACCCGTCTGCGTTGACAACCTATGTACGCTCCCGGCCTGCCAGCCGGAATGCAATCCACTCTGCCCGGCTTTCGACCATTGTAAGTGCTTGGGGCTGGACCCTTGCAATCCGTTTTGCAACCCGGCCGCGGTGTGCGACGCCCGTTGCGACCCACCGGTGGATCCAAGTTGCAATCCGATTTGTCCGGCATTCGACGCCTGTGTTTGCGCCGGGTTGGACCGGTGCAATCCGATCTGCAATCCGGATGGTGCCATTTGCGATCCGACATGCAAGCCGACGATTAACCCCAGGTGCAATCCGTTTTGCCCCGGCGCCGATCCCTGTGCGCGAGGCTGTCCTCAACGTTGCACGCCCCGGTGTCTGGAGACGATGTGCGACAAACGCGGCTGCTCGCCGGAGTGCAATCCGCTTTGTATAGGGCAGTTTGATCCTTTCGTTTGCCGTTGCCCGGTAGACTTGCTGGAAACTTTTCCGATAGTTGCCACGGCCGGGTTCGAAACCGGAATTGTTCCGATCATGAAAGTTAAGGGCGTGATTGATCGGGATGAAGCCAGGGTCGATTGGGGTGATGGCACCGATCCAACGGCTGCATTGTTCAAAGATTGCAATCGCATCCTCGGCAAAAACATCGGCGAATGCACGATCGTAGGGACACATATCTACGAAAACGCCGGAACCTACAACGTGACGTTTATTCCCGCGTCCAATAGTTGTCGTATTTCGGCTCAAGCCACCGTTGTGCCGCCCAGAGATTTTGTAATTCTCTCCATTGGCGATTCCGTGGCCTCTGGAGAAGGCAATCCCGTCACCCCGGCAATCGACCAATTTGAACCGGCCCAGTGGGACGATATCGCGTCAAACGCTCCTTATGGAAAAGAGGCTGACAAGAAATGCCACCGTAGCTCGCGATCTGGCCCCGCGTTAGCTGCTCAGAAGGTCTTGCAAACGAATCCCAATTCCTCGTTCGTTCATAGGGCTTGTTCCGGCGCAAAGTTGAATGATAGGGAGCAAAACCTCATCCAGCAGCTCGAAGAGGCTCGTCGTAAGCTTTCCCGCGTCGATGTGCTGATCATCTCGGGTGGCGCGAACAACGTCGCGGGCGGTTTTGGGAGTGTCGTGGAGGCATGCGCTGGGGTTCCTCCTGTCACTGGAGCTTGTTGTACGGACGGGGAGTGCAAGGATGACGTCCCATTGAGAAAATGCCAGGACGCAAAGCGAACTGTCGAAACAGATTTCATGGGTCCCGGAACGGTTTGCCAACAGGTAGACTGCGACAACGACAACCAGACGCGCTGGGACGATCAGGAATCCTCCTGCAACAACGCCAGTTATGAACGACTTCTGTTAAACTCAATCACAGGCCTCGATTCAATCTACGGCGAATTGGCTGACGCGATCAACTGCGTGACGAAGGATGGCGCCGTACTTCCGGAATGCCTCGCAATGGAGCATCCGATTCCCTCGCTCGTACTCATCGCCGAGTACTTTGATCCCACACACGACAAGGATGGAAACTTTCCGCAATATGCAACCAACGCTCGTTGCACCGCCGGAGCCATTAGCAACGACGAGTGGGAGTTTCTCTATGATACGATGATGATTCCATTGAATAGGGAAGTTAAGAAAGCAGCCCAAACGCATGGTTGGGCACTTGCCGATGGTATTGCCAATGCTTTTCTAAAACATGGAATGTGCGCGCAAGACGACACCTGGGTCGTTCAAATCCCGGAATCCATCGGCTCCCAATTCAATCTTGGCGACTCAACCCAACTAGCGGGAACGGGCCACCCTAACGCGCCGGGCCAGGCGTGTTATGGAAACAGAATCCACGAGACGCTGATCTGCAATAATCCACCAAGGACGATCGCTACGGGTACGGCCGGCGGATTGCCTTTTGTGTTCGGCTCGGAATCAAAAAGCGAAGTGCTTGTGTCGCTGGCGGCAACGAATCCGATCAAGGAATCGGGGGTTGGAACGACATATTACTCCATCGACGATCCAGCCTGCGCGAAAGACGCCGTGACCAACTGTCTAACCTATTCGGAGCCGATTCGCATAACCGCACCCGGATGTCATATCGTGAACTACTTCAGCGAGAACAACGTGGTCGAATGGCAGGCTGGGTCCTGCGTCGATGCGGCCTGCACCTGTCGGCGCGATGAGAAGCCCGAATCATGCCGAGGCGTGGAGCCGATGAGGAGTGTTACCGTTTGTATCGCCGAGTAAAAACCTGAAAGCGAAGCTCACATTCTCCGCCCGCGTTTTTCTTAAACCAATCTCTGTGAGCCTTTGTCAACTCCTTTGCGCGGCAAACTTGACGGCCAGTCGAATCTCAGCCATGACCGCGCTTTTGGCTTCCCGTGAGTACGGGTCGGTCGGCTTTCGGAAAGCCCCTACGCCACCAATTCCACGCATAGCGTCCCGCGAAACCGCGCTCGAAGCTCTTGCTGAATCTCCTTGTGAATCCGGCTCACCCGCGATTCCGAAAAGTCCGGCACGCCGCCGATCTCGGCCTTTGCCATTTCGTCAAAGCAATAGTGAATAAAAATCAACCATACCTCACGCATAGGTCCGTTTGCCAGCTGTTTGGCGTCATTTGGCGGACAATTATGGAGTGTCTTCCGGCTCGGGCATGGGGATCGGCTCGGGCGGCAGCGGTTCGGCCGGATCGAACGGCTCGGGAATCTCCGGCAGCGCCCCCAGCGCCGAACTTTCAGCAAGCACGAGTTCGATCGTCATCGATTCCCCGTCCCGCTCGATGTCCAGTCGAACCTTCTCCCCCGCCGGAATCATGTAAAGCGCTTGCGTAAGCTGCCCGAAGTGGGAAACGGGCCGCCCCGCGGCGCCAACGATCTTGTCGCCAATCCGAAGTCCGGCATCGATCGCGGGCGAGGGGTCGGCGATGTTGCCCACGACGACAGCGTCCCTCACGCGAGGGTTCATGGCCACGCCCAGCCAACCGCGCTGAATCGTTCTGCCTTCTATTAATTTTTCCACAATGGCTGCGACTCGGTCGCGCGGAACCGCAAATCCGACACCCGAATCGTACATTTCGACGCCCGCAAGCTCGCCTGGACGCTGGGCCATCGGAACGCAAATCCCCATTACGCGACCTTCCAGATCACACAACGGCCCACCGTAGTTTGCCGGACTGAGCTTGGCGTCGGTCTGAATGGCGTTTCCAGCCATTCGACGAAGGGCGCTGATGATCCCCACCGTGACCGACGGCTGTTCGCCTCCGAATCCCATGCCCAGCGCGATCGCCCATTGTCCGACCTGGATTTCGTTTTCTTCGCGCCACTCCGCGACCGGAAGCCGATCCGCGTCCACCTTGAGCAGCGCGATCTTTCGAACCTGATCGCGGGCGACGAGGTCGGCCGCAAGCCGCCGACCATCCGCAAGGGTGACCGAAATCAGCGCCGGATCACGTGCGAAGTTGAATCCACTGGTGACGATGAATCCATCGCTGGAATAAATGACGCCGGTCGTCGGACCGTCGGCCAGGACGAAATCGGAGCCGACGGAATCGCGAAACGGATTCTGAATCCTCTTTGGCGCGGGCGGACCCTCTAAGCTGTCGTTTTCAGCATGCGGCTCTTCGTCGTTCGGGCGCAGCGACGGCTGCGTTCCACCGACGGTGTCGATGCGAACAATGGAGGAACGCACTCGTTCCATTGCCGCGCGAAACCGATCCTGCGTGGCGCGGAGAACGGCAGGCGACGGACGGTCGTCGCTCGGCGCAGCCAGCGCGCCTTGGATCAGCACAATCGAAGCAAGCATGGGCCATCGGAGCGTCTTGGTCATTTCTGCGTCTCCGTTTCGATTCTTACCGTCAGAATTCGTCGCCCTCGCCGCAAGACCAGATCGATCGGGTCGCCGGAGGCAAGGCGGCTCCAGCGTTCGTCAAATTCGCGAACATCACTCACGTTAACCGCGTTAATCGATAGGATCAGGTCGTCCTTTTGAAGACCCGCTCGATCCGCCGGCGATCCGGCGCGAACCCGCTCGACAAACGGAGGAAGATCGCGATAACCCGCGCGACCAATGCGAAATCCCGCATCGACGGAATCCGTCGCCGCTTTAACATCCCGTCGCTGCGACGCGGTCGCGACCGCACTCGTGTCGGGATTGGCGGCGTCCTTAAGAAAGTCCCACAATACATCTCGAGGGATCGCGTAATTCAAGTGCGTGTGCGTCAGGTTGGAGATGACCACGCGGCCGACCATGCCCACAAGTCGCCCATCGATATTGACCACCGCGCTGCCGGGCGCGCCGGGATTACTGGTGATCGCATCCATTACGAGCACGTCACCATGATATGGAAAGTCCTTGACTTTCCGCCGCGCATCAAGTCGCGTCCGCGTGGAATAGACACCGCGAAAAACCGAAACCGGTTCGATGCCGTCGGCGACCTTGAAGGAGTTTCCGGCGGCAAACACCCAATCTCCGGGCCGCAAGAACGACAGGCAGTCAGCGGCGTATGTCGTTTTCGTGTTCGCCGCGTCGCCTGGTGAAGAACAACTTGCCTCAAAGAACGAAAACGGCTTCTCAAACTCCAGGACGCTTGTCGTCGTGTCGTTTACCGGATGATCGGCGCTCCGCAGGGGCTTGAGTCGCAGCAGAACCAGTTGAAGATCGGCGTCCCGGTGAACAACCTCAGCCCCGTACGCCGAGCCGTCCGACGCAACCGCGCGAATGTTTTCGGAGTCGCTGAGCAGCGAATAGACGGTGAGCACCAGACCATCGGCGGAAATAAGAATTCCGCTGCCATAGCCCGACTGCGGACCGACGCCCAGACCGTAGAGCTTGACCACGCGCGGCAACAGAACATCCACGGCGTTTTCACCCTGAGAGGCGCGCCCTTCAACGGCCTGGTATCCCACCAGCAAAGCGAGCAAGCACGCGGACAGGGCAGTCCGAGCGGTTCGTTGTGGCAGCGATTGCGAATAAGCTGCGTACCGTCGCTTCGCAGGCTTCAAGGGTCTAATCTCCAATCGGACCGAGTTTCCTTGTAGGATTGATCACGGCTCCGAACCAAGAGCGTTTGAGGCCAAACGATTCCGCCGATCCACTCGTAATCCTGCACGTCGATCGTCGCTTCCAAGCCCGTTGGCACGTCACGGGCAACGATACGCACGGCCCGCCCCGTTTGAGGATCAAATAGAAACCTGGCGACGCTCTGGTCTCCGATCGGCCACGAAAGGACCTCTAGCGCGGGTCGTACGCGATTCATGGCCGCCAGCGCGTTCTTCGCCTCAGCCGTCACTTCCGCATTCGCTCCCGACATGTCGAGCCGCGCGTCACCCCCCGCGTGAGCAACTTCGCCCAACTGGTCGTCGGGCAACTCTGCGAGCATTCGCCTCTCCAAGACAAACATCGCGGACAGAGCCAATCGATCTTCCGTCGGAAGTTCCATCGTCTCACCATCCTTCGTCACGCGGCTCCATGCTGAACGGTCGTCGAAATGAACTAGCATTCCCGGCCTGCCATCGTCGTTGAGCCGCGTCATTTCGATCGGCCCCTCGCGCTCACTGCGGACGTCGAATACTTCGACAGACTTCGACGGATCACCGATTTTGCCAATGGTCCGGGTCGCCCTCCATTGCCGACGGTTCGGCGGTTTCGCGGCCGCGTCGCGCAGAACGGCCCGCCGAAAATCGCGCAAGACACGCCTGACCTCGCGCCGGTTCATCTCCTGCGAAACGACGAAGGGCATGGGCAGTCGAGGTTGAATGGGGTCCAGCCGGACTTCGAGGTCCTTTTTCAGCCCGTCCGATTCAATTTCAAGGCGCAAAGGCCAATCCGCCGGATAGGTACCCAGAATACTTGCGAACTGATTGCGCGAGACAATGAATGTCCCGTCAATGGAAATCAGTCGGTCTCCTGCGCGAATGCCCGCACGATCGGCCGCTCCCTCGCCGATGATTTTTCCGAACAACACCATCCCGGGCGAGACTTCGTCCGGCGTCATCGCCAGCGTTCCATGTCGCCCGAGCAACCCCGCACGCAGCGCCGGAACGAACCTCCGTATTTGATTGGCCGAAATCGCGTAACCGTGTCCGACGTTGAATCGCCCGCGCGTGCTCACGGAGATTCGACCGTTGATTCCGATGATCTCGCCGGCCTGATTGAACAAGGGGCCTCCGGAGTTGCCCGGATTAATGGCCGCATCGACTTGCAGACAATCGGTGTACGCGAGATTGCCTCCCACGCCGTGTTGGTATCGGTTCGTTCCCGAAACGATGCCCATGGACACGCTGGGAGTGTTGTCTTCACTGAGCGAAAAGGGATTCCCGATCGCGTAGACAACGTCGCCGACGCGCACGAGGTCGGAGTCTCCCAGTGACGCATAGGGAAATTTGTCCGCTCCGGTCAGTCGAAACATCGCCACGTCGCCGGTCGGATCGATGCCTAGAACTTCAAGCTCGTATTGTTTGCCATCGGGCAATCCGCCCAGGCCCTTACGCGTATTCAACATGCCCGCGACGACGTGATAGTTGGTCAGGCCATAACCGTCCTCGTGGATGAGCACGCCCGATCCGCCGCCACGCTGCGCCGTGTCGTTCACGCAAACGACGGCCGGAGACACCCGCGCGATCATTTCGATTCGCGCCCGCTCGGCTTCCAAAACAGGATCGGACTCCGCCAGCGCCAAATTACTTTGCCACGCCAACGTCGGCAGTGCGATCAAAGCCCAATGGCGCGCCTTGGCGGCTATATGCTTCCTCAATCGCATGAGAACAGGTCTCATCAACATGGTAGCCGGTTGACCCCGATTTCCCATCAGTCAGGCTTGGGAGTTCGACGCCCGTGCCCGCGCGAACGGATCAGCCGGGCGTCGCCCCAGTCGGCGTGATCTGAAACATCCAGTCCTTCACCATAATCAACGATCAGCGTCAATTCGCCAATGCCAGCCACGTCCACGAGGATGTCGCGCGCCGGGTCGGTACCACGAACCTCGCCGCTATCGAAAAGTATTCGTGTGTCACCCATCACGCGCATCACGACGCTTCCCAGCGGCCGGACGGCGTCGTCAATGCCGATGGTCGCCGCGAAACGATCAAAGGCTTCGTTTAGCTTGTAAGTGATTTCCGTCCGACTATGCACTCCCAAGCCGCGGGCAAAAGTTCGGCCGCCAATGGAAAGCGCTCCGCCGAGCAGGTTCTTGTCCCTTTGAACACGCCAGGGATCGTGGATCAAGCCTTCGATCACCTGGTTCGTCGGATCGAGATCAGAAAGAAAGGCAAGGCGCTCGGCGCGAAAGCGCACGGCCACAATGTCGCCAACGGAAATGTTCGAAATCGTGCCAACCGACGTCTCGACCTTCAATACTTCTTCATCAGCGGATTCAAGCGTTCCGGAAAAAACGGACCCGTCCACCAATTCAAATGTCGCGGCAAACGGGCCTTGTTTTCGAGCGCCGGCGGCGAGCACGATGGCAAAGACCTTTTCATTCTGAAAGCGCCGGCTTTCACCGTCAAAGAAAAACGATCCTCCGGCGGCGTCCAGCGATTCCAGCCGGCCCAAAAGTCGTTTGACTTCCGTGTCGTCGCGCGAAATCAGTTCGTCCTGACTCGGCGAACGATTGGAAAGAGCGTTGGATAATGCCGCGTACGCGCGGCCAAACCTGGCCGAGTCTCCCAACTGAATGGCCGAAAGCCGATCCCACGAAAACCGGGATGAATCTCCCAGCGCGGTCCGGGCGATGACCGCGTCGCCGTCACCGGCGAGCAGTTCCCCGGCGAGTCGTCCACCATCCGCCAGGTGAAACACGACAGAGCACCGATCACGCGACGCGCGCTGATGATCAAACGACACGGAACGAACGTCATCCAATGGAATGACGACTTCGCCATCAACGCCGGATAAACGCAGCTCGTCCTTGGTTCCTATTCCCTGCCAGTTGCCTTGCACGATCGCGCCATCAAGTCGCACCACGGCTGCTTGGCGCGGATTGGCCGCCGTCGCGATGGGCAACACAGAAGCGATCACGACCAGCGCCGCGCCGCGTCCAATTGCCTTCCTCGCCGTGGACTGGAAGCGCCAGAGAATCTCCAGAAATATTGCTCGCGTTCGTCTCATGGGAGCTTCCGATAACTCGACTCGCCGCGTTGACTTTTCGCCCACTTTTCATTACCCTACCGACAGTTCGGCGCGGAGACCAGACGTTAACATTTTTTCGATGTCCCGCTCCGAAATCGGCGCTGAGGGGAGAAACGCGGGCGACAGCGCAACCGATTCGCCACGCTAGTACGAATGATTTGACTCCACGGTTCGGCCTTTGACCGTTACGGTCAGCCTCGCCCGTTCGTCGAATGATCGCGTCATCTCCTCCGCAATACGATCCCGATCGACCGAGAGTGCTGCTGGAGAGTCCGTGATGAAGCAAGTTTTCTTTCCCCAGGCGGCGCGTCGCGTTGTCTTACTCACGTTGGTCGCGGCGACATGGCGGGTGTCTCCCGCGCCGGCCACGGATCTTCGCAAACAACTGCCGGAAGCCGCCGTGCGATTGATGGATCGGTTTCCCGGATTGCACGCCCGCGTGGATGGCGAGGGCGACATTTCCATTTTTGGGCGAGGCATGTATTCGGCGGAAACGCCCGAAAAGGCGGCCGCCGGGTTTCTCGCCTTATACGGCGATGCGCTCGGGGTCGCCGCGCCCGACTTGCGCATCGAATGGCAGGTCGAGTTGGGTTCCGGAAATGCAACGGTGTTCGCCTACCGACAGTTCGTCGAGAATCTTCCCGTGGAGTACGGGATCGCCCGATTGCTCGTCTACAATGGTCCGCGAAGTGCCGTCGTCTATGCCTCCGGTCGGCTCGTCAACGGCCTTCCCGGCGAGGGCACGCGAAGCGACACGGACGGCACGGCGGCCGTGGCTGCCGTGCGAGGCCTGCCCGATTATTCGTTTCTGACGGTCTGGTCCCAGCCGCAACTCGTCGTCTATTCCGGTGAAACCGATGGTCTGCGCCGCGCACCGCAACGAGCCTGGAAGTTCTCGGGACGAACCGAAGCACTCCCCGGGTTCCGGGCGTTTTCATTCTATGTTAATGCTTCCACGGGTCGGTTGATCTTCGCGCGAAATGAAGTGTATAACGCCGCGGAAATCGCTGGTCGCGTGTCGGCAATGGCGACTCCCGGTCTCGAACCCGATACGCCCGCCAATCCTCCTGTGGAACTCGGCGTTCCGGCGCTGACCGTTCGAGCGGATTCAGGCACCTCTGCCGTCACCGGAATTTCCGGACATTATGTGCTTTCAACGAGTCTTTTGTCAGAAGACCTTTCGGCCGAGCTTTCCGGTCCGTGGGTGACGGTGCGGGACTCGCTCACCCCGCTTCCGAGGCTCGAACAATCGGCGTCGCCGCCCGGTCCCGCTGATTTTCTGTTTAACTTCGCGCCGAGCGAAGCCACGACCGCTCAGGTCAACGCCATGATCCATACGTCGCTGACGCACGATTTTTTTAAGAGTCGACAGCCTTCATTCACTGGAATCGATTTGAGTCTGAACGCCAACGTCAACATCGCCGCCAATTGCAACGCGTTCTTTACGCCCGTCGGGCTTTCGATCAACTTCTTCAATTCGGGCGGCGGTTGCGTCAACACCGCCTACAGTTCCGTGGTGGCCCATGAATACGGGCATTTCATTGTCAACCAGTTGTCACTCGGGCAAGGCGCGTTTGGTGAGGGGTTCGGAGATGTCGTCGCCATTTTGCAATACGACGATCCCATCATCGGGCGAGATTTTTTTGGGCCCGGTACGTTTGTTCGTGATATCGTCGGAGCCGATCAACAATTCCCTTGCTCCAGCGAGAACCACGTTTGCGGCATGGTGCTCGCCGGCATCTGGTGGGACATCAAATTGGGTTTGCAGGCATCACTCGGAAGCCAGACCGGGCTGGAAGCCGCCCGACAGCTCTTCACGGATTGGAGCCTGATCACGCTCGGTGGACGCTTTCGGGCCAGTGCCCACCCTCGCACGGCGATCGAGGTGTTGACCGCGGACGACAACGACGGCGACCTCTCCAACGGCACGCCCCATGTCGACGCCATTTGCGATGCGTTCGCGGCGCACAACATCCCCTGTCCCGGTTCCTGTGATGCGCTGGGTCGCGTGCGGGCGTCCTGCCGACGCGGTACGATCAGCATGAGCGTCAGTTCCGATTCGCTCGCCGGCACGCCGATTACGTTTGTCCTTGACGGGTCCGATGCCATGACCGTGACGACCAACGGCTTTGGCCGGGCCGTGGCCCGCTGGCGGTCCTCGGCGCCGGGAGCACACCAGGTCTGCATCGAGGATTGCCCCGGATTCTGCCGCCCGGTTACTTGCGAGCCATAGCTTGCGAGTCGCTCATCGAGTGACCATTCGTTGTCACAATGATTCGCCGGCAATGCCTTGTCGCAGGTTCGTTGTCAAAGCTCCACGGGTCGCGAACTGACTGTCCGCCCAATCATACACAATGGCTGGTCTTCCTCGGTTTGGCCACGAAGTGCAAAGCCACAATCCATTCGCATATTCTCGTCATTCCCGCGTTAGATCGTCGAACAGCCCGGCGGTGCGTCGCACCGCCTGCCCGCACAGCACGCCGCATTGCCGCAGAAATCGTGGCAGGAACGACCAAAACGAGGTATACTTGTTCGCCGGCCAGAAGATCATCGAGACGCGGAACGGATCGAACCAGATGACGGCCCAGTTCATCCACGGCACGCAGTACATTGACGAACTTGTCATGGTGCGAGTTGCGAAAAAAGGCGATCTGGACGTGCACCAGGACGCGAACTGGAACGTCGTCGGCCTGACCGACCTCGGCGTGCGGCTCGTCGAGCGCTACGTCTACTCGCCTTACGGCGAACTGATCGTACATCAATCGACGGGCTACGGGGATTATGATGGCGATGGGGATGTGGATACTGATGATCGGAATCTGATCGCGGGCGCCTGCGCGGGGAGCAGCCCCGGCGGCGCGTGCCGCATCCTTGATATCAATTTCGACAACACCGTAGATTCCTCCGATACGACGCTCTTTGACGCCCTTCCTTCCGGCTTGCAGCGCACTCCGGGCCGCATCGCATCGGGAGTCGATCAACCGTTTGGGCATCAGGGCTTACTGTTCGAGCCGGAGGTTTCAAACTATCAGAATCGTATGAGGGAATATGATCCTAAATCAAATCGCTTCGCACAGCGCGATCCGCTACCGTTCCTTGCCGAGTTTGATCCTATGCTTCAATATGCATTTGGGATGAATGTGTACGAGCCGTATCTGTCATCACCACTTAATGTTCAGGATCCCGGTGGAACCGCGCCAGCCGCTATTTGTTGTACCGTTGGCTTCCTTCGTTGTAAAAGTGCCACTGGCGGTTGTGGTGGGAAGTGTTTCACGAGCATGCTAAAGTGCTTTGGCGGTGGAAATAATAAGTGTCGCAGGTTTGACGGAGTCTGTGGCTTTAGCGTTTGCAACGACCCTTTGCTCGGCATTTTTGCCGAGGGATGTGCAAATTAGATCCCTTTCAGATGGAGATAAGTATGGGGGCAATTGTCTTCTTGATTCTTGGGTTACTGTCATTGTTGTCATCGTCATTTGAGAATACGCTTGCGCTTGTTCCCCGTGGACTCGGTTGCGACTTGTTTAACTTCTGCATCTGATTGCTGCCAATCTCCGATTGAGTGGTACGTCTACTCGCCCTACGGCGAACTGATCGTGCACCAATCGACGGGGTACGGTGATCGCGACGGCGACGGCACGGTGGATTCGACGGACAAGGGGACGCCGGGTTCGACCTGCACGACGATGAGCGGAAGCTGCCGCATTCTCGATCTCGATTTCGACGGCGACTACGACAGCGCGGACGCGACCTTGTTCGACTCGCTGCCGTCGGGCTTACAACGCAACCCCGGCAAACTCGCCAGCGGCGTCAGTCAACCTTTCGCCCACCAAGGATTATTGTTCGAACCCGAAATCGGAAGCTACCAAAACAGAGCGAGGCAATATGATCCGGGAAACAGGAGATTCACACGACGCGACCCGAATGGCTTTGAAGATGGCCTGGATTTGTTTACGTATGTACGAGCCAACCCAATTCGTTATAAGGACGCAAGGGGAAAAGCAGTTTCTAGTATTTCCATTACTCCATCCAGCATAACTGTCAGAATGAAGGTTGTAATATGGAGTGGACGGGCGTTTGAAATATGGAGGCAAAACGGACGCCCGATTTGGCTAAATGCACGTAACCAATTGTCAACCTGGTGGAACCGGCCCTACCGCCTTCGTAATGGGTTTGGCTCGTTTAAACGAGTTTCCTTTGCCTTTGAGGTATCTGCTTGGAGTGACGACGGAGGAACTTGCGATACATATCCAGGCATTGGCGATGATATCGGACCGTCATATTGTCACGATCAAGCGATATGGCACACAGGTAAGGATTTTTCGATGTGGATCCGTCCCGATGGAGACTATTCCCCTAGTGATCCATGTGGGAGGGCAGTCGTATTTGGGACCAGATCAACCATATGGGGGGATGAAAGCTGTGTTGAGCCATCTGCGGGTACTTTTGCACATGAGCTTGGGCATAACATGGGCTTGGGTCATGGTAGCGGCATCATGGCTCCAATAGGGCCCGTACCACCAGCAAACTGCGGCAATATAGCATGGGTGTTGAATCTTAATTCTGGACAGCTGCCATTCTGGAATTGCAACTGCCCTTCGCGAGGCAGTGTCGGCCTAGCCCAAAACAACATGGAACACGAAGTCGATGCATGGTGATTGTTATACACGGATAATGACTCAAACATGGCAATTGACAGCATGGGAAACGACCCTACCTATGTCAATATGCAGATTTCCTTACATCCATCGTTAGAGTAGCGGTCAATAATTGGCGCAGGTAAGGAGCAACTTCATGGTTCAAAGAAAACAGAAATGTACTCTTATGATGATCATAGCGTTGATGACGCTAACGGCTATACTGCTGCTTGATTCAAGTTGCATATGCGTAGACCGCGTAGGTCGCTTTAGTGTCAGCGGTGTATTAATCGATGCTGAAACAAATGCTCCAGTACAGGACGTAGAGATCGACGGCGTCTTTCTGAACGATGGCGTACCAGTTGATGGTTCGATTCGCACAAATGATGTTACTGATGGTGGCGAGTTTGAGATTTTGATTATACAAGGACGCTCTGGCACTTGTTCTATTCTCGGCATAGCGGATGCAATAAGCAACCAGCCGGTTGTTGTTGTTCCGGATGCGCTTGAATTAGCTATAATTCGCCAAAGTTGTGAGTTCCGTATTACTATTGAGTTGAATGATTTCAATGTCGATAGAAGCAATCGAGGCGGAAGAGTAATACTAAAAGAGCCAGTCGCAGTGCCGTCATGTAGTGATGGTGAGTAAAGAGCCGTTTCACACGAATTGAGACAAACGGCATCTTCGAATAAGGGCTCCCTTAAAAGGCCGCCCTGGTGAAAATCAGACACGCGGCGAGTTAGAACCATCCGAGATCCAGACGTTTGCTGGTGTTGAAGCTTCTGACGATGAGGCCGAACCGGTAAAGAAACGAATGGCCTCGCGCGAGCGCGTGACGGATGATTCCCACGCCTGACCTGGTTTGGCCGAGTTCGACGCCCTGGGCCGGCGGATCAAGAAGGTCGTGACCAATTCTGGTAATCTGGATAAAACCGAGGTATACTTCTTCGATGGCCAGAAGATCATCGAGACGCGGAACGGATCGAACCAGATGACGGCCCAGTTCATCCACGGCACGCAGTACATCGACGAGGTCGTGATGATCCGCGCGAAGGGCAAAGGCGATCTGTACGTCCATCAGGACGCGAACTGGAACGTCGTCGGCACCACCGGCCTCGGCGGCCGCGAGGCAACGGCTGCGTCTCCGATCGGCTCGGCGTAACGCATTGGTTTCACCGGCAATTTGACACTGCTTGCGCAAGGCATCTACAATCCGTCCATCGACTCCAGCACAACGGCCCGGTGAACTTTGATCCCGCGAAGAACAACCCGAAAAGTCCTCGTCGGCGGTGTGCCCATCGGCGGCGATGCGCCCGTTTCCATTCAGTCGATGACCAGCACTTACACCTATGACGTGGACGCGACGGTCGCGCAGATTCGACGGCTGGCCGAGGCGGGATGCGACATCGTCCGCGTGGCCGTTCCCGACAAGCGCGACACCGACGCGCTTCCCGCAATTCTCGAACAATCGCCGGTTCCGATCGTGGCCGACGTGCATTTTCACTTTGAGCGTGCTCTGGAGGCGGTCGAGGCGGGTGTTCACAAGATTCGCCTCAATCCGGGCAACATCAAGGATCGCAAGCAGGTCGATCGCGTGATTCGGGCGTGTCGCGAGCGCGGCATTCCCATCCGCGTCGGGGTCAACGAAGGCAGCGTCGTCGAGCGGAAGGACAAGGGCGTTCGCGGATCGCAGATGGCCGACCTCGCCACCGACCGCCGCGCGACGCTGATCCGGCTGATGGTCGAGACGCTCGAAGGGTACATGCGGATCTTCGACGAGAACGGCTTCCGCGATGTGGTGCTCAGCGCCAAGAGCATCGACGCCTCGCTGACGATCGACGCGTATCGAGCGGTGAGCGAGCGGTTCGACCTGCCGCTGCACCTTGGTGTGACGCACGCGGGACCGCCAGAGACGGGGCGGATTCGGTCGATCGCGGCGCTCGGTTCGCTCTTGTCGTCGGGCATCGGCGACACGATTCGGATTTCGTATGCGGCCGATCCGGTGTACGAGGTCGAGGACGCGAAGGAACTGCTCTGTTCGCTGGGGCTTCGCAATCGCGTCGAGCCGGAACTGATCGCCTGCCCCACATGCGGGCGAATCGAGATCGATTTGATCAAGCTGGTGGCCGAGGTTCGGCAGAAGCTGGCGACGATCAAGACGCCGGTGAAGGTCGCGGTGATGGGTTGCGTGGTGAACGGTCCGGGCGAGGCCGAGGGGGCGGACGTGGCCGTCTTCGCGGGCAAGGGTCGCGGGATCATCTATGTGCAGGGCGAGCAGACGCGGACGGTGACCGAGGCCGAGATGCTCGATGCGCTGTACGAGGAGGCGGTCGCGTTCGCGGGTCGTGTCGAGCGAGGCGAGGCGGAGCTTTCGTCGGGCCGGGTGTCGATCGTCCCGCCCGATCCGCTGCCGAGGAAGGCGGATGGGAGCGTGCCGCTCAATGTGGTGCGTTCGTAGTCTTTGGATTCTGTGCTTCCAACATCGCGACCAAGCGGCGGTCTCCCCACACATTGGGTCCCTTGGGGATCGGGCACTTGGTCCCACCGTCATCGAATTCGCACGGCTCAAGGTCCGTTCATGGATTCGAGAAATGCGGAAAAGTCTGAATACCCAATCACCCCATCGTCGCCATCGAAATCAAAGGAAGCGCATCGAACAGCCCAGCCCGATTGAGGCAAGTCAGGCATCGGGCGGAAACATTCCTGAAATAAGGCATAACTGCGCAGGTCCTCGGCACAGTGACCATCCGTCAACTCGATGTGGTTTCGGACGAACGCTACATCGGTAATGCGCCCCTCAGCTCCGCCGCCCGCAATCAACTTGAACGCAGATCCCTCGTGGCACGTGCTCACCAAGTATGAATCTTCGTAATTACCCGGTTGAATCCAAACGAACCTGCCGGAGTCGGGATCAACGGCGAGTCCGAAAAACCGCCATGGACTCTTTTTGAGGACCGGCTCGCGCCCCGTTCCGTCCAGGTTCGCGCGGTGGATGTCCCAACTCGAATTGGCATTGAAGTACATCTTTTCACCCGTCAAATCCAAGGCAATGGAGGGCAAGTAAGACCCGAAAGTAACGAGATCAGTATAACCGAGGTAGACCGGCGATGCCCCATCAAAATCAGCCCGCCATATCCCCCCTGATCCGTTCAAATACATATGACCGCGCGCGCTATCAAGTGCGAGGCGAACCGTACTCGGAAAGTCGGAAAGCAGCCATTCGACTTCGGTACCATCAAGATTGGCTCGCGCGACCGTCTTCATCACGGAATCAGTCCAATACATCTTCCCGCGATCGACATCGACAGCCAATCCGGTCGGACTAACCAACCCTGTGACTAGATCAACAGTTTCGTTGGTCTTCATCGACGTGCGGCGAATTCGACCCGGAATGAAACCATAGAGAGAGTCGGTCCAATACACGAAATCATGGGTTGAATCGATGGCAATGGCGAAGGGCATCTCCGATCCGTCGCCGGAACCCGCAAATACATCCTCAATCTGAGATCCGTCAATATTGGCTCTTTGGATTCTTCTTTGAAGGCTTTCCGCCCAGTAAACCTTGAGTTGCCGAGGTTCAACTGACGGATGAACCAGCAGTATCGAAAGCAACAACGTTGAATACATGCGACCCCCAATCATCCTTGGCGTGCGATTTGGACCCTAATGAGCCATGATAGTGAATTCAGCGGCCTATTTCAACGCGGTTTGCAGGGCCCGTCGCTAACCTTTGCACCAGAGGTGCAACGGACGGCAAACGCAATCCTCGCGTTGAAATCCCGATGCCAAGCTCTGCTGCTGCTGCCAATATGACGCATTTGCCACGATTCAGCAGTTGCCCGAAGATTCGCGTTGCCACGCTATGGATGCTTCACCGACAGAGTTTCTTCGCGCGTTCGCCGTCGAGTTTGATCGGCGGCTGGACGGTTATCTGACGAGCGGCGACGTGCCCGCACCGCTGCTGGAGGCCGTGCGCTATGCGGCGCTGGCGCCGGGAAAGCGCATCCGGCCGTACCTTGTCATGCGGTGCTGCGAGCTTGCGGGCGGATCGCGCGAAGCGGCCTGGCCCGCCGCGGCCGCCATCGAATGCGTTCATGCCTTCAGCCTTGTTCACGACGACCTTCCCGCGATGGACGACGACGATCTTCGTCGAGGCCGACCGACCACGCACAAACAATTCTCGGAAGCCCTTGCGATTCTCGCCGGCGACGCGCTGCTCGCGCTCGCGTTTGAGTTGGTTGTTCGGCACACGCCGGATCGCGCCATTGCGGCAGAGATGGTGCTTGAACTGGCCCGACAGACAGGGTGGTCGGGCATGATCGGCGGGCAGGCGGCGGATGTGCTCGGAGAGGAATCGCCGCCCGATGAGGAACTTGTCCAATACATCCACGAGCGTAAGACGGCCTGCCTGTTCGAAGCGGCGTGCCGGTTGGGGGCGATCGCGGGCGGGGCGAAGCCCGAATTGACCGATCAGTTGGGACGTTTCGGGCGGCACTTGGGGAAAGCGTTCCAAATCGCCGATGATTTATTGGACGTGACCGCCTCCACGAGCGCATTGGGTAAAAGTGCCGGAAAAGACGCTTCGGCGGGCAAACAAACGTACCCGCGGTGCGTAGGAGTGGAGGCGAGTCGGGCGAGAGCGGCGGACGAAGTTCGGGCGTCTGTCGCGGAACTCGGTTCGTTCGGACCGGCGGCGGACGATCTGCGCCAACTGGCTGAATTCGTCGCTTCTCGAAATTATTGAAAGTACTGAAAATGTTGAAAGTCGTCCTCGCTCGATAGAATCATCGACGGCGGAAGGTGCCCGCACGGAGTCTGAATACTCATGGCGCTGCTAGATACGATCACATCTCCCGCGGAGTTGCGGGGGCTGTCCCTTGGGCAACTGACGACGCTGGCGGATGAGATTCGCCAGCGGATCATCGCGGTCGTCGGGCGCAATGGCGGACACCTGACCAGCAACCTCGGCGTGACCGAATTGACCATCGCGCTGCATCGAGTGTTTGATTTTTCAATCGATCGGCTGCTTTGGGACGTCGGGCACCAATGCTATCCGCACAAACTGCTGACGGGCCGCCATGCGCGATTTGAGACGCTGCGAAAATCAGGCGGCGTAAGCGGGTTTCCGGACACACGGGAAAGTGAATACGACTTGTTTAACGTCGGTCACGCAGGGACGGCGATCGCGACGGCGGTGGGCATGGCCCGCGCCGACGCAGCGCTGAGACGCAGCAACAGTGTTGTAGCGCTGGTGGGCGATGCGAGCATTGTCAACGGTGTGGCGTTTGAGGGACTCAACCAGGCCGGCACGCTGAAGCGGCAATTCCTCATCGTGCTCAACGACAACGAATGGGGCATCTCGCCGACGCAGGGCGCGATGGCCGACTACCTCGCGCGTTTTCGGACAAGCAACTTTTACGAAGAAGTGAAGGCCGCGACGAAACGCGTGCTGCCGAAGCTACCACTATTGGGCAAGCCGGTCTTCGAGATGATCGCGCACCTGAAGGAAGGCATCAAGGCCACGATGTCGCCGGGTCAGGTGTTCGAGGCGATGAATCTTCAATACGTCGGACCAGTGGACGGACACGACATTCCGCATCTGATTGAAGTTCTGGAGATGCTCAAGCGGGCGCAGCATCCGGTGTTGCTGCACGTTCATACCGTGAAGGGCAAGGGCTGCGACTGGGCGACGGCGGAACCGGGGAAATACCACAGCCCCAAGCCGTTCGTCGTCGAGGACGGCAAGGTCACCATTCAGCGCGGTTCGGGCAAGAACTGGACCACGGCGTTTGTCGATCGGCTGATTGATCTCGCCGAGCGCGACGAGCGAATCTTTGCGATGACCGCTGGCATGCTGGACGGCACAGGGCTCAACAAGTTCGTCGAGCGATTTCCCGAACGCGGTCGCGACATTGGAATCGCCGAAAGCTGCACCGTCGATATGGCCGCGGGGATGGCAAAGGCGGGATTGCGGCCGGTGACTGCGATTTATTCGACATTCCTTCAGCGCGCGTTCGATCAGGTGTTTCAGGAAGTAGTGTTGCAGGGATTGCCGGTGATGTTCTGCCTTGATCGAGCGGGGCTTGTCGGCGGAGACGGCGCCGTTCACCACGGGTTCCTCGATATTGCGTACCTTCGCGGATTTCCCGGCATGGTGCTGATGGCGCCGATGGACGAAGACGAACTTGGCGAGGCCATGCGGTTTGGACTTACGCTCGATCAGCCGAGCGCCATTCGTTATCCGCGCGACACGGTTCCGCCGTCGATTCCTGGTTGTCCGGCGTTTGAACTCGGTCGATCGCGACGACTGCGCGAAGGCGAGGACGCGACGATTCTGTGCTATGGCGTGACCAGCGGATACGCCCTGGCCGCGGCCGAGATGCTGGCCGAGAGCGGTATCGAGGCGGCTGTGGTTAACGCGCGGTTCGCCAAGCCGGTGGATCGAATCATGGTTGAACGTGCGTTCGCTTCCGGTGGCGCGGTCGTGACGGTCGAAGATCATTCCATTTCGGGCGGTTTCGGGTCGGCGGTGCTGGAGGCGGCTCAGGAACTGGGTCTGACCTTCGCTCGATTCACTCGGCTCGGAATGCCCGCCGATCGGTTCGTGGCCCACGGCCCGCGAACGGCGCAAATGGCCGAGTGCGGGATCGACGCAACGGGGATTGCCGCTGCGGTTCAACGACTCGTGGAACAATCTGAAAGGCCGGCCGTCGCGCCACTCGGTAATCGGGCATCGCTGATTGCTCCCTGAAGCTCCATGCCACTTCGTTTTCGCCGATCCCCTCGCAACGACTTGCGTCGTCATTGCTTTTTCGAGACGATTCATCGCAGGTCACCCAACACGAATAGCGAGCGACGATGATCCAACCGATTCAGATGATGCACTGTCCGAGCCGTTCTTTGCGGATGTTGATTTTCGTATTGATGGCGGGCCACGTTTCGGCCAATGGAGCTCAGACTCCGGCAGCGGAGGAACCGCGGAGTGCGTCGCCGGCGGAGAATTCAACTACTTCGCCCGCGGAAAGTCCGGCACGCGGCGATGATCGTGTTCCACACTGGGCGGCGGAAGCGCGGTGGTATTACATCGTCGTCCCACGATTCGCCAATGGCGACAAGGAAAATGATCCGGAGGGGACGACGCCATGGTCGCGCGATTGGCCGACGGATTCGCCGGACAAGTCGACAACCGACAGAGAATCTCGACAGCTTCAGGATCAGATTGCGGCTCGCCGATACGGCGGTGACCTCAAAGGCGTGATTGAGCGGCTGCCCTACCTCAAGGAACTGGGTGTCAACGCGCTGTTTCTTTCGCCGGTGTTTCACGGCGCGGGCGAGTTTCGCCTTGCACAGGTCGATCTGCGGCACGTCGATCCGGCGGTAGGCGTAAAGGGAAGCCTTTCGGAAGCGACGGATGAAAAAGCGGATCCGGCCAGTTGGGTCTGGACCTCCTCCGACAAGTTGCTGTTGGAATTGATTCGCCGTGCTCACGAGGCAGGGATGCGCGTCGCGGTCAGTGGATTGTTTCACGCGGTAGCGTCGGCCAATGCACCCCCCGCCGAATTTGAAGCCTATTACCTCGCGGCCACGAAACGATGGATGGACCCGGATGGCGACGGCCGCCCCGACGACGGTGTGGACGGATGGTTTCTGTCGTTTGAAGAAGGTCCGCTCAAGCGTTTTGACAAAAAAGAGAAGGACTTCTGGAGCCGCTGGCGAGAAGCCGTCCGGAAAGTCAATCCTCAGGCCGTCGTGATCGGAAGCGGTCCGCTGGCGACGGCGCTATTGAACGAAGGACCGTTCGACGTTGCGATCTCTGATTCGCTGGGTTCGGAGATTCGGTACTTCTTCAACCCGGCCAACAAGGCCGCCACGGTGAAGGGGCTGTTTGACGCCGTGAAGAACGCTCGCGGTCGCGGCGGGGAGGCTGTTCACGCGGGCACGGCCGTGCCGGTGAGCGCGGCCGGTGACGGCCCACGACTGCTGACTTCGCTGGTTTCGGTGGAGGGGGCCGCCCCGAGCAACGCGATCCTGCCCGGTCCTCCGCCGGATGATGCAGCGAGGGCGCGATGGCGATTGGCCACCATCTTTCAGCATTTTTGCACGGGCGCCCCACTGACCTTTTACGGTGATGAAGCGGGGATGTTCGGCGGCGGCGGTGAATTCGCGCGAGCGCCGATGTTCTGGACCGGTGTCCAGGCCGAGGGTGATTCGAAGGGGCGTGCGACGAGCGATTTCTTCGCCCTCGTGCAGTGGCTCCACTACATCCGCCGCTGGTATGCGCCGCTGCGTACGGGCGAATTTCGTCAGGTGCTCACCGATGAAAAGAACAAAGTGCTGTCGTTTGCACGGTCGCTCCCCGGTGACGAGGTCATTCTCGTGATGAACTACGGGGACTCGAAGCAGAAGGTCATGTTGCCGGCCGGCAAGCCCGGACAACTCGTTGCGGTGTTCAGTCCGCAGGTTCAACCGGCGGAGCGTGGAATACCGCGCAAGCAGAAAAAAGCCGAAGCGAAATCTGAAGACGATCCTGCCAAAGTTGAACCGCTCGGCGTGGGCGGCAGCCGACAGTTCGTCAACAACGATGGACTGATTCGTCTGTGGGTCGCGCCCATGTCGGTCAGGGTCGTATTCGTCAATGACAAGGAACCCCGCCGCGAATAGCAAGGTCCGTCCCTCTTTGGTCGAGCCGTGTGACGCAGTTTTCCGCGAGATTATCGCTCTTGTTGGCAAAGCCTTGTCACCCTGAAGTAACGAAAAGCGGCGATGACGTTGACCTGACGATACGCGATGCGCATCATCGACCAGAAGGCCATGATCGTTGTGAGGTCGTTTGAGTCACCACTGTCGGAGCGATCAGAATGGGAAACGTGAAACAGACCGTCGTCGAGATGATCCTGCTGGGATTGCTCAGCGCGGGGCTCGCCTTCGGTTACAACGCGGTGCGAAAAGAAGGTCGCATTGTACCGACAAAAGACTATTTTGAGAAAGGTGAAAAACCGTCGGCTCCACCAACTGGAACCGCCCGACAGGAGGCCGCCGCCGACCGAACGGTAACGGCGGTTTCTCGAAGCGCGTCCGTCGGCGAATCGCCTGCTCCGAGAACGAAGCCTGCGCCCGCGTCGGCCAAGAAACATAAGGAGCATCCTTACAAGGAAATTACGCTGGATGATGTTCGGGACGTGGTCAATGACCCGGAAACGGCACAAGGTCTCAATGTGTTCATTGACGCGCGTAAGGACGATGACTTCGCCGAGGGGCACATTCCGGGGGCGATTCCCTGTTTCCCGTATGAAATCGATCGATGCATCGATCGCGCGATGGCCGCAGTGAACGGGGCTATGAAGGTCATCGTCTATTGCGGCGGAGGGGATTGTGAAGACAGCATTTTCATGTGCCGCGAACTGGTGAATGCGGGCGCTCCGTTTGACGCGATTCACTTGTTTGCCGGCGGCTGGAATGAATGGAAGGCCGGCGGTGGCGCGACTGAAACGGGAATGGAGCGCTGATGAATCCGGCCGGCGACAATCTGTTGCGACGATTCGACCGAACGGGGCTTCTCTTGCTGGTCGTTCGTCTTGTGCTGGCGGCCACGTTTATTTCGATGGGGGCGAACAAGATTGCCGACCCGGTTCTATTTCTCAAAAGCATACGACTCTACGGCCTGCTGCCCGACACGCCGGGTGTTTATTTGAACACAACCGCGATCCTCATTCCTTGGCTGGAGGTCGTGGCGGGCACGGCCTTGCTGCTTGGACTCAACGTGCGCGGCGCTTCACTGGGCATCGTGATCATGCTCTCGTTATTCACTCCGGCGATTCTTCTGCATACGGCGGAGATTATGCGTGAGACGGGAAAGGCATTTACGGAAGTCGCCTTCGATTGCGGTTGCGGGACCGGGGTGGAGATCATCTGGCGCAAGACTTTGATGAATGCGGGTTTGTTGCTGTTGGCGCTTACGGCGTTGTTTTCCGGGTCGCGGCGTTTTTGTGCGACGATGTGGTTTGAGCGACGAAAAGCCAATTCCCGGTTTTGTCACCTTTGCGGTTATGCCGTGAGAGGCGTTCCGCGAGTGGGACTTTGTCGGCAGTGCGCCGAGCCGCCAACGCTGCCCAATGCCGTCGCCGAAGGCGCAAGCTGAACTCGACCCTGCATACGTGAATTGCACGCCTGCTCGACGACCCGACCGCTTTTCGATACGCTCCATTGAACTTGAGGCGTTGGATGCATCTTGTTGTTGTGCGGAAATGATCCCCATGAAACTTGCCCAGCGAGTCGTTCAACTGGCCGAATCCGCCACATTGGCCGTCTCGGCCAAGGCCGCGCGAATGAAGGCGGAAGGCGTTGATGTCATCGGATTCGGCGCGGGCGAACCGGACTTCGACACACCCGCGCATATCCGTCAGGCAGGAATCGAAGCGATCCAATCGGGCAAGACCAAGTATCCCAATCCCGCATCCGGTCTGGCGTCCGCGAAGAAGGCGGTGTGCGATCGACTATTGGCCGATCATCAACTTCGCTACGAACCGCAGCAGGTCATCATCACGTCGGGTGGCAAGGACGCGGCCTACATGGCCATTCACGCGGTGATCGATCCGGGCGATGAAGTGGTGATCCCCGCGCCGTATTGGGTGAGCTATCCCGAAATGGTGCAGCTCGCGGGCGGTGTTTCCGTCCACGTCCACGGACCCGAGGCAAACGACTACAAATTGACACCGACGATTCTTGAATCGGCGCTCACGCCGCGCACGCGCATGGTCATTCTCAATTCGCCCTCCAATCCCAGCGGCGTGACGTACCATCCCGACGAGATTCGCGCGCTGGCGAGTGTGTTGGCAAAGCGAGACTTGTATGTCCTTTCCGACGAGATCTACGATCGGCTGCTTTATGACGGGCAAAAAACGATCAGCTATGCTGCGACCAGCGATGCCGCCTATCGCCAGACACTCACGCTCAACAGCGCATCGAAGACGTATGCCATGACGGGATGGCGGCTCGGTTACGCGGCCGGTCCGGTGGAGGTCATCAAGGCAATGGCCAAGTTGCAATCGCAATCGACAAGCGGTGCGGCAACGTTCGGCCAGATCGCCTATGCGGCGGCACTGAGCGGTGACCACGGTGTCGTTGAGTCGATGCGACGCGAGTTTGAACGGCGTGGAAAGCGAATGTGGCAGCGCCTGACCGCAATGCCCGGTGTGCGCTGCCCAAAACCCACCGGCGCTTTCTATTGCTTTCCCAACGTATCCAGCGCCTACGCAAAGCTTGGCGTCGCAGGATCGCTGGCGTTTGCATCGCGATTGCTGGACGAAGCGGGCGTGGCCGTCGTGCCCGGCGCGGCCTTCGGCATGGACGAGCACGTCCGTCTCTCGTTCGCGACGAGCATGGAGCAGATCGACAAGGGGCTCGATCGCTTCGAATCGTGGATTCAGCGCGGCGGCAAACCGTGACGATGGGCGAGCTTCCACGTCGGGCTCTTCGGTTTTCCAACCTCGACGAAGTTGCGGCCGATGCACGACGAATGTCTGAAACGCCGCACCAATGTGCCGGACGCTGGTCGCTTGCGCAAGTCTGCCGACACCTCGCTGACTCCATTCACGGCTCGATGGACGGGTTGGACCTTTCGCGGCACCGCTTCAAGCGATGGTTTATGGCCAAGCGGATGCTGGCTTGGACCTTCGAGAACGGCATTCCGCGCAATGTAACCGTTGATCCAAGGATCACACCGCCCGGCGAAGTCGACCTGGCATCAGCACTGGCGGAACTCGTTCGCGCCGTCGATCGCTATAAGGCCTTTCATGGTCGGTTGAAAGCGCATCCGCTGTTCGGCCGCATGGACCGGCCGACGTGGGATCGATTGCACTGCGTGCACTGCGCCCATCATTTGAGCTTTATTGTCGCGCAAACATGAGCGGTGAAGAGCGGGTTGCGGAGTCGCTCAAACGCTCGTTGGGCGACCTGTAAAGATCGTAGTACTGTCAACAAAGCAGAGTTTGTTACCGAATGGATCGATGATGTAGTACGATCGTTCGCCCCAGGGCCGAACGGCGATGGACCCGGCCGGGTCACCGTGAACATCACCCTCCGCGAACGTTGCTCCGGCCCTCTTGCACTCCTCGAAACTCGCTTTGATATCGTCCACCGCAAAGTAGAGTTGGTCCGGGTTGGGCCGCGCGTCGTGATCGTCTCCATCCTGACGGGGGCTGAAACACGCGAGGATGGTCCCGCCGCAGTCGAAATAATGTCGCCCGCCCGACACGCGAAATCCGGGCGAACCGAGCACGGCTTCGTAGAATCGAGCCGCCCGATCAATATCCGAAACGGGGAGAATCACTCGAAACAGATGGGTCGCCACGATGATTCCTCCTTGATGATTGAATCGCGCCGATCGTCATCGCCCGCCGTTCGCGGTGAGTTTCAGCCCGACGATCCCAATGAGTATGAATACGATGCAAAAAAGGCGCAAGGCGTGTCGCGGTTCATCGAACAACGCGATCCCCAGCGCCGTCGTTCCGATCACTCCGATTCCGGTCCACGCCGCATAGGCCGTTCCGAGAGGGAGCGATCGCACCGCCAGCGCAAGGAACCAGAAGCTGGCGATCATCCCCACGATCGTGCCGACGCTGGGCCAGAGTTTCGTCAGGCCATGGGTGTACTTCAGCCCCACGGCCCAGGCGATTTCCAGAACCCCCGCGATCAACAAGTATGCCCAGCCCATGACACTTCTCCCGATGGGGAAGAACAGAGCCGCCTAGGCGTGCGGCCCAGCGGCCTTTCGCAGCCGATCCACCACGGCCGCTCCAACGCCTTCGTCCGGCGGCAAGGCAACCACAATCACATCCGCGCCCTGTTCGTCCGCGCGCCGAAGCGACGCGTAAAGATCTTGCGGTTGCGTCTCCCTGTCCGAGAGAATCATCACGCGGCAACCCTCGCTTCGCAGCGCATCCGCTTGCGCGTCGCGTTCATCCGCTGCGACGATCATGACGCGAGCGCGCGGCGCGTAGTGCGTCTCGCATTGTCCCGGCGCGCGGAGCTCGCCGGTATCACCATTCCTGATCGCAACAGATGTGAGGCCGAGGGTTTTCTCGATATCCTCGCGTGTCACGCAGCCCGGGCGAAGAATGACCGGCTGATCGTCAACGAATCCGACGATCGTTGATTCCACGCCGACTTCGCACGGCCCGCCGTCCAATACGAAATCCACGTCGTCGCCCAAGTCGCTCCATACATGATCCGCAGTCGTGGGACTGACGCGACCGAATCGATTGGCCGAAGGAGCGGCCACTCCGTCGCCGAACTCGCGCAACATCGCCAGCGCCGTCGGATGCGAAGGAACGCGGAGGGCCACGGTATCCTGTCCTCCGGTGACGCACGTTGACACTTTCTTTGATCGTGGCAGAACCAAGGTCAACGGTCCGGGCCAGAATCGATCCGCCAGCCGCCGCGCCGCCACGGGCACTTCGGCGGCCCAGTCCGAAAGCATCGCGGGATCGCCGAGGTGAACGATCAGCGGATGAGTCTCAGGTCGCCCCTTCACGTCAAAGATTCTTCGAACCGCGATCTCGCACGTCGCATCCGCGCCGAGTCCGTAGACCGTTTCCGTGGGAAAGGCGACCAACCCGCCTCGCCGCAGGGTTTGCACGGCGCGACGCCGCCCGATCCACTCAACCGCTTGGGAAATGCCGGTCGTGATTTCGCAGGGCGCATTCAAATCGCCGCGATGTTGTTCTCCGTGACCGGTCAACACATACACGCCCTGACCGCCGATATTCGCTGCGAGTTCCATGTCGCTGGGATGGTCACCGACCACAAATGACTGGGCGAGATCCACGTCATGATCCCGCGCGGCCAATCGCGGAAAGTACGGGTTGGGCTTGATGCACTCGCATTGGTCTTCTCGAACGTGAGGACAGCAATACACCTCGCAAACGTCAACGCCGTTGGCTTTCAGAACGCTGACGACGTGATCATTGACCGTTTGTGCCTCTTCGGGGCGCAGCAATCCACGGCCGATTCCGCTTTGGTTGGTAACGACGAAAAGCTCGAATCCGCGCAGGCGACGCAGCGCCGCCACGGTGTCGGAGAAAAAGACCACCTCGCTTGCGGCACGAAGATACCCCCGGTCCTCGATAAGGGTTCCGTCCCGGTCCAGAAACACCGCCGGTCGATTGCCTGTTTTATCTCGTTTTTCCATTTTGAGTGGCCGCCGGGACGAACTTTTCCTTGCGAACATTGTACCGATCGCCCACGAATCGGCGAACAGCCGAAGGCATCAACGTCATTGGAATCGCTGGAACTCCATTGCCAAAGCATCGGCACTGAAATGGATGGACCCGCGCGTTCGTGGTAGGTTTACCGCTTGTGGAGAACGCCTCGGCGTTCAGTCGGACCAACGATCATTTGAACCTGGAGGAAACCATGCTACGAAAATTCTCCTTATTTTTGTTGCCGCTCACTGTTCTAGTCGGCTGCATGAGACCGACCATGCCGATAGAACCGCCGCAAAAGCCCGCCGCTCCATGCGAACTTAAGATGCTCGAACCGATGGTCGGCACGTGGACCGGGACGGGCGAAATGATCGAGCCTTGCCCCGAAAAAATGAAAGCTATGATGCCGGAAGGCGAGCGAGATAAATTTCAGTCAACGTTCTCCGGCGGTTGGAAGACCGAGAAGACGCTCGACGGAATGGCCTTCAAGTCCGAAGGTTGGTACGAAATGGGCGAGGGCATGAAGGTCAATTACGTTGAGTACATGACCTGGAACGCGGCTAAAAAGAAGTTCCAGTCGATGTACGTGAGCGACTGGAACGAGAGCGGCATCGGTTGGATGACGCCGTGTCCTGACGGTCAATGCTTCTGCTCAGAGGCCGAGGGTATCGACGCAACGGGCAAGAAAAAGAAAATGACGGGCTGCATGAAGTTCGTAGACAAAGACACGATCGATTGGACCTTCACCGAGCATGGTCCCTACGGGAAGATGGTCATGAAGGGGACCAGCAAGCGAAAGTAAGGGTGCTCCTGCGCATAGCGGAACGCTCGTACGGGCATCGCATCAGGTTTCAGGCGTCCAATGGACGTCTCGCGCCTGTGGCGATGTCCGTTCTTTTTCAGTTGGCGAATCGGGCTGGGCGAACCTGCCGAGCCTACGAACCACCACCCGTGGGCAGGCTCGTGGCCAGCGTATTGAACACCGAGTCCATCTTTGTGCCGACGCCGCCGATCGAGCCGACCGCCGCGAGCACGATCAACCCCAGCATGGCCGCATACTCCGTGGCCGTCGGTCCGTCCTCGGATGCCAGAAACTCGCGCGCCAGTGAAAGAAATGTTGTCATCGGAAGGTCCTCCCGGGCAGGTACGGTTTGGAGTTGTATCGACCGATGATGGGCTGCTTCTCTCCCCATCCGAAGGCCGATCGCCGGGTTACGACCCGACGCTCCGCACAAACAGTACGTTTTAACCAAGTTCAAGGCAAAAACTGCTCGCCGAAAAATGCACGCCTGCAAATTGAGCGTGGAAGGGCGACCTTATCGGCCGATCAACTGGGCAACCGTGCGCGACTGGATCGCCGATCGATCAACCGCGCGTGGGAGTTTGAGGCCCGGAATAAATCCGTTATTGGAAACAGACCATGCGAATGCTGACGACCGTTTCGCTGCTCATTGGCTCCAACCTGTTCATGACCTACGCCTGGTACGGCCACTTGAAAGACCTGAAAGGCAAACCGCTGCTGATCGCCATCGTGGCGAGCTGGGGGGTGGCCTTCTTCGAATATTGTCTGCAAGTCCCGGCCAACCGCATCGGATTTCAGCAATTCTCGCTGGCCCAGCTCAAGGTGCTTCAGGAGATCATTACCATGTGCGTCTTCGCAGTCTTTGCCGTCGTATACATGAGGAGCGACTGCGCATGGACTTCGTCTATGCGGGATTGTGCCTTGTTGCCGCAGCCTACTTCATGTTTCGCGGTCGATCGGTTGCGTGATCGATGAACAGGGAGACGTGTTATGCGGCAGGCTGTCCGGACGGCGCCTGATGAAGTTCGACGAATCGATGGGCGAGTCGTCGATGCGCCTCGACGAGGTCGCGGCAGACGAGATCGATTCGGCGATTGAGGTCTCGGCGTTCGCGGATGACGCGACGGACCATTTCCCGCATTCTGCGATATTTGACGGCGGATTGACGACGAGTTTCAAATGCTTGCAGCGCTCGTTGCGCGGCGTCCAGCAGCTCGGCAACAGCGAACGGCTTGATAAACACGTCGCAAACACCGACACGCAGCGCCCGCACCGCGTCCTCTCCCGTGCAATCGTCGCACAGGAGAACCACCGGACGGCGACTAAGCGCACACAACCGCTCCGCGAGGCCCAGTCCGCCGTTATTCGACGCGGATTGTTCCACAATCACCAGATCGTGCGGCTCGACCAGATCGGTATCCAATGCGGTCTCCGCGTCGGCCACGCAGGTGATCCGGGCGTCGAATCGTCGCGCGAGCGCGGCCACGAACATCTCAAGCAGCTCGGCATCGGGCTCGACGAGCATGATTCTGACCGCGCGGTCGCTCATGCGCTTCGTCCTTCCGATTGTGAAGCGGGGAACGGGCACTCGGCTCGATTGGTCAAGTGGTCGGCGCGCGGCTTGGAAGCTCGAGGGTTACGGTGGTCCCGACATTGAGCGTCGATTCGATCCACAAGCGTCCGCCGTTGATCTCCGCGAGGCGATACGCCCGCGAAAGACCCAGTCCGCGTCCCCGACCCGCCGGTCGGTTGGAATAAAACGGGTCGAAGGCGTGTTCCAGAACATCGGGGGCCATGCCGCCGCCGTTGTCTTCGACCACGATACGCACCGTCTCATCGGACGCGCCGGCGGTCGAGTTGACTTGCACGCGACCGTTCGATCCATCACAGGATCCGATCGCATTCGCCGCTACGGCGATCAGTATCTCTCGCAACTGCTGAGCGTCGGCGAATACTGTGAGAACAGCGTCGCAAGCTTCAATGTTCAAACGCTGCGCCGCGGCGTCGGATGTCGTTCGCCAGTGTTGCGCGAGCTGATCGAGCACGCTTTTCAGCCCTTGCAGGACGGGTTGAGGCGGTTCGGGTTTTGCAAAACTCATCAGATCAAGCACGATCTGCGAAGCTTTTTGCGTCTGAGAAATGATGATTTCCATCGCCCGACGGCGCTCCGGGTCGAGCGCGAATCCCAATTCCATCTGCGCCCGGCCCGAAATCACCGCCAACGGGTTGTTCAGTTCGTGCGCGGCGCCGGCGGCCATTTCCGCCACCATGGCGATGGAACGCATGCGAACAAGCTGTTTCTCCGCGGAACGGCATCGCCGATTCAAATCGAGAAGCTCTTCCGTCATATTCTCCGCATCGACTCGCATCGCGGCCGACGAAATGGCCAGTCCAAACGCGCGACCGACGGCACCGCATTCTCCCGGCAACGAACGACCCGAGGCGATCTGCTGTTCTTCCGTTTCAACGAGAACACCGCCGACGCCGTTCTCCAGGCGAATGGGCAGAACCCACAACGGCAGCGGACTCGTGCTGTTCGTAGCTTGCCTCCACAATGCGCCGAGGTCGTCGGTCGCCGGAGTGATTCCATTGCCGGACGGCGCCGAAGTAAAGTACGAGTCCGCAGTGGTCGCGTTTTCGTCCCTTACAATGCTCGATGAATCGCCGCTGCCCATCGTCGATCCCGGATCAATGACCGTGGAGTGCCGGCGGCGGGTGGAACCATCGAACCACCCGACGTGAATGCACCGGCTGTCGCCCCGCCGCGCGAACACCGCGGAGCGCTTCGCGTCAAACAGCCCGGCAGCCGCCTCGGCTGCCGCCGCGCAGACGTCCGCCACGCGATCCTGCTCGTTTGCAGCGGCCGTGAAACATTCGATCGCCTCGAAGCAGGCCGAGCGGAAACTCAAACAGCGATTTGATTCACTCAATTGTGCGTTGATTTCGCTCAATCGGCGGTTGAGCGCCGACTGTGCTTCCGGCGAATCTGCCATCTCCGCGCCATCGCCAAGGCCCAACAACACGCGGAAGGGCTCCATACGGTCGTGAAGTCGCTCGCTCACCGATTCAACGGCTTTTTCGGGAATTCCAAGGGATGCCGCGATTGAGTTCACGTCGGCAACATGCTGATAGCCGGAGAATCCGATTCGTTGGCGGCGCGCCAGATTGTCAGCCAGGTGGACGATGCGAACGTGCCTCGGATGAGCAACCGACGTGGGCATATCGTCCGGATTCTGATGGTGTAGCCAGATGCATTCGACGATGGACGACGGAAGCTGCCAACGGCTCGCCAATCGCTTACCGCTTTGCGTGTGGTCCAGCCCGAAAATCTCTCGCTCCACGTCGCAGATGCACTTTCCGTGCTGCTCCGCATGTTCCGCCGCGCGCGTATAACTTTTGGGCAGGCAAACGTCGAGAGCAATTTTCCCCACATCGTGGAGCAAACCGCAGACGAAGGCCTCGCCGCTCAGTTCGCCGCCTTCGATTTGCTCAGCGATCATCTCCGCCGCGCAGGCCACGGCGAGACTGTGCTCCCACAATGCCCGCCGCACCCGGTCCGCCTCCGGGTTCGATGCATCGGTAGAAAGCGTCTCAAAAAACCTGCTCGAAAGCGCCGCGTTGCGAACCGCGCGAAATCCCAGCAGAGTCACTGCGCGCGACACCGTCATCGCCCGATCGTGAACGCCCAGATCCGCCCGGCGGACCATCCGGAGTAGCCCCGCCGTCAGCGAAGCGTCCGATTCGATGACCGTGACCACATCCCGTGCGGAGCTTTCCTCCGACGTGGTCACGGCCAAGAGGCGCGCGACGACGCTGGGAAGCGCCGGCAACCGATCCAAATGACTCAGAATCAGCTCCACGCGTTCGCGCGAAGCCGCGGAGGATTTGCTACCCGGATTGACCGCCGTCGCGACTGACATGCATCCAACCCTTGTTGCGGTCGCCGCGGCGATCTCTTTGCGGACTTGCCTAGGCAACCTTGGCCAGATCAACGATGCGGCGAATCACAGCGTTGATGTCGAACGGCTTGCGAATGAACTCGTCGGCACCGGCGCTTCTCAGTTCGGCCACCTCGTCCGGGTCGGCCACGCCGCTGATGACGATGATCTGCATATGTTTGTAGGCCGGGTTGGCCCGAATCGTTCGACAAACGGCCGTGCCATTGATATCGGGAAGTTTGAAGTCGAGAAGTAGAACCTCGGGGCGAAACTGTTCCGTGAGAATGCCTGCATCGTAGCCCGTTGACGCCGTGCGCACTTCAAACCGACCGTCGCGTTCGAGCAGCTCGTTGAACATATCAACAATCGCTTCGTCGTCGTCCACGACAAGAACCCGTTTCTTACCGGACTCCAGTTGATCCATGGGAATCTGGTTGCCCTTCATGAAAGAAATCAGGGCTTCGCGCGGGATGCGCCGAAACCGCGACCCGGGCACACGGAACCCCTGCAAACGTCCGCTATCAAAACAACGAATCACCGTCTGTTGGCTGACTTTGCAGATTTGAGCGACTTCGCCCGTGGTAAACACCTGTTTGAACTTTCCATCCGCCATGACTTGTCTCCGATTGGCCTCCAATGCCAACTCCCCACCATTCATATTATCTATACTCCCCATCTTTCCCATACGGTACAAACATCCATGACCGCAGTCAACTTAAAAATCCGAAAAAGCCGTTTGCACTTTTTCATCACCGTCCAATTTTCCCCCGCACGTCTCTACGCAATACATGCAAGGTCCGTTTTGTTCGTTCGCTGCTCCGTAGATCCCGGGGCTTGGGAACGGGGACATCCCCGCGCTTTCACTCGTCATGCTGTGTAATCTCGGTCAGATGGGCTAGTTTCGTTCACTCGGCTTGAGGGATCAAAACGTCATCCAAGGCGTTTCGATTCGGCGGATGGCTACGACCTGACGAGACTGATCGGCGATTCGTCAGGTAGATCCAAAGGACCGTAATATCGGCCGGGTTGACGCCGCTGATCCTCGACGCCTGACCCAGGGTGGATGGCGCAACGCGGGCGAGCTGTTCGCGGGCTTCGAAGCGAAGCTCTTGCATGGCGGCGTAATCGACATTCGCGGGGATAGCCAGCGTCTCCAACCTGCGAAACCGCTCGATCTGGCGATCCTGCCGTTCGACGTAACCAAGGTAATGGGCATCGATGAGTGTTTGTTCAAGGGCGTCACAACAAAAGAGGCGTGTCATTTCAGAGGCATCGGAGTTGGTTGACCGGCTGCTCGTCGCGTCCCTGGAAAGCGCTTCGGCGAACGATCGAAGGTCGGCATCGGGCCGGCGCATCCAGACGCCGAGCGGCTGGCCTTCCATACTGATCCGCCGAGCGGCTCGCTCGACACATTCAACCGCGTCCCGCTTCCGCTCATGTCTTTGCCAGCGCGCGTCATCAACGAGTCCCATCTTACGGCCGATCGGCGTCAATCGCTGGTCGGCGTTGTCGGCCCGAAGTCGCAGTCGATACTCCGCACGCGACGTGAACATGCGATAGGGTTCCGTCGGAGGCCTCGTGACGAGATCATCGATCATCACGCCGATGTAAGCTTCGTCACGGCCGAGGACAAACGGTTCCTCACCATTGATCGCACGAACCGCATTGACTCCCGCGATCAGACCCTGACCGGCCGCCTCTTCGTATCCGCTTGTCCCGTTGATCTGCCCCGCAAGAAACAATCCGCCCACGAGCTTGGTTTCGAGCGATCGTCTGGTTTGATGCGTCGGCACAAAGTCGTATTCGACGGCGTAGCCGTGTTGAAGAATCCTGGCCTCTTCGAGTCCCGGAATCCGACGGATCATCCAGTCCTGCACATCCTTCGGCAGCGAAGTGCTGATGCCATTGCAATAGACTCGCTCATTGTCGTATCCCTCCGGTTCGAGGAACACCTGATGCCGATCCTTGTCCGCGAAGCGAACGACCTTGTCCTCGATGCTCGGGCAGTACCTTGGTCCGCGAGACTCGATTTGCCCGGAGTACATCGGCGCGCGATGCAGGTTGGCCCGAATGGCATCATGCACTTCGTTGTTGGTCCACGTCACCCAGCATGAAACCTGCCGCTGCGTAATGGCATCGGTCATGGCCGAGAAAGGCACGGGGATTTCGTCGCCGGGTTGTTCGTCGCAGGCGTCGTAACAGATCGAGTCGCAATGGACGCGCGGCGGCGTACCGGTCTTGAGTCGACCCAGCTCGAATCCGAGTTCGAGCAATGCCGCACTGATGCCCACCGCCGCCGCTTCACCAATCCGTCCGCCATGCGATTTGTTCTCGCCACAGTGCATCAGTCCGCGAAGAAAAGTGCCGGTCGTGAGAATCACCGCGTCGCACGCGATTCGGCGTCCGTCAGCCAGCACCACGCTGTGGATTTGGTGATGTGGCGATGTGGTGAAGTGGCGATTGGACCCCTTGTCTTGGTGCCTTGTTGCCACTCTGCCTTGTTGCCGAGTCTCAATTCTCTCGACCGAGCCTTCGATGATGTCGAGGTTTCGAGCCGTGGCGATAAGTTCCTGCAACGTTTTCGGATAAACATCGCGGTCGCATTGCGCTCGAGGCGCCCACACGGCCGGTCCCTTGCTGCGATTGAGCATGCGGAATTGAATCCCCGCCCGGTCGGTGGCGAGTCCCATCAGTCCGCCGAGCGCGTCGATCTCGCGGACGATCTGACCCTTGCCGAGTCCGCCGATCGCCGGGTTGCAGGACATCCGCCCGATCGCGTCGCGATGCATGGTGACCATCGCCACCGACGCGCCCATGCGCGCGGCCGCCCACGCCGCTTCCGCTCCCGCGTGCCCGCCGCCGACAACGATGATGTCGTATCGCAATGTCATTCCTTTGTCCGTCCGACAAAGTGCATATCATGCCGCGAGTCGCGTTTTTTTCCAAGCTCACAGACGTGACGATCGCGAAATCGGGTGTTTCGTTGTCACTTCAGGATCGTTGGGGCGGGGTCAAGCTGATCGAAAGCGAATGGCCGCTGCGATTCCCGTGGAATTGCGCGAGTTTTCGTACGTTTCAAACCCGCTCCGACCGGACATTACTTCGCGCCAGACGTCACCCAGGTAGAGGTGTTGGGGGTGATTGATATCGTCGAACGCGAGCAGTCCGCCCAAACGCAGGTGGTCGCCCACGTCGAGGAGATCGGCGCGGGCGCCGTCGCGGGAATGGTCGCCGTCGACGGTCATCAGATCAAATCCGTCAGTGTGGTCTCGAAAGCAGGCGGGCAGAAGTTCGTGGCTCGACCCGCTGAGGAATTCGAGTCGCCCGCGGAATCCAATTCGCTCCATCTGCGCGCGGACAAACTCGGGACCGGGGTTGTCCGCGCCTGCGTAACCGGCGATCCACCGATCGCAACAAACCACGGTCATTTCATGACCTGCGTGTTCGGCCGCGCCCGTCCACATGGCCGCAAGGCTATGTCCGCGCCGCGTTCCGATTTCCAGGTAGGTCTTGGGGCGGGCCAGCCTCGCGTAGGCGTACAAGATCGACCAGAGATCGACGTAGCGCCAATCCCGACCAAACCGAGCAACGGCCCGCTGGTAACCGTCAATCAGACGTCGCGCGTACGGGTCCGGATCGAGGCGCATCAGCGCCTCCGCCAATCGGCTTTTTGTATCGGCCGAGGCGGCGATTTGCACGACGGTCTCGAGATTGACGGTATCGGCCGGACCGGGCAGTGAATCGATGCCGGCGGGAAGTTCGCCCTGTTTGTCGTAGGGTCCGCACGGCAGACCGTCGTAAAGGCGAATGACTCGCTTATCGGGAAAACACTGTTTAGCGCGAAGGTAAAGCTTTTCTTCGATCGCATCAGAGGAAATCACAACCGCGTCAAACGTTGCGGAATCGACGCGGTCCGGCGCGACCACTCGAATGCCCTTGATTTCGCGAATCGCGTCGGCCTTGTCATCCAACACGACGACAACCGCCGGACCAGCAAGCCGCTCCTTCAGGTCAAGCACCCATCGTGTGTGCTCACCCGCGCCGAACAAGGCGACGCGGGAAAACCCTTGCAACCGCGAACGCCAGACCTCTCGAACATAAAAGGGCCAGAAGTTAATCATGGTTCAAGCCTCCTTGCTGGTCGCAGTGTTTTGGTTCTTGCTTTGCCACACAAGCTTTCAGAATCGAAAGCCTCGATGAGCGATACTGCGTTGAATCGAAGCTCGTCATGGAACTGACCGATTTGAATACCTAGTCTTCATTGTCCGGTGCAGCGTGGCACTGGTGTCATAGGGAATCGGCTCCCAACCGATGAAGGCCCGGTTTGAATCTCGGTACCACATCAGTCGCTTCATCGTCGGTTAGCGGCGTAATCCCCCAACTCGTAAAAAGCAGATGTAAACAGCCATCAGAAGGACTGATGCCGCTCCCGGGCTGCACGGTGATCGAATCGTACCACTACCCTGCCCAGTGCCCGGTGGTTGACTATCACCGGCGCCTTCGTCTGAATTGGAATCGTCGTCCATTTCTTCGTCCAGCATCCCGCCATCGCCATCGCCAGCATTCGACTCTGTGCAATCCATGACCCCGTTGGCATCAACGTCGTCGTCCGGTGTTCCACATCCGCAAACACCGGGCTGGGCCTTGGAAGGATCGTGACGACAATCATCGCACGCGTCGCGGACACCGTCGCCATCCGTATCCGGCCCGCGCCCCAGCGCATCGTCGCAATCAGGAACCACGAGAAAAAAGGTTGCGCCGGCATTGTTGGTGAGCATCGCGGGATCGGACACCGCGTAATCCGTGGCGTTGCTCGTGCTCTTGTCCGTCGCGCCGCCGGCAAAGAGCAGACTGCTCAGTCCCGATGTGGCCAATGCCTCAGGCCAAGTCGGACCGTAGTCGCGATCGTCATCATTTCCCAACGAACCGGAGGTTGAGCCTGTATACGCAGCGCCTCCCCAACCAAACCGCCATACCAAGAGCGTTCCCTCGTCATTTTCAAGAGTCAGACTACCCGCCGCCAAATACGACTCGGGAATCAGTCGGGTCATCGTGAAATCCGCCATCAGCGGCAGGTCCGTGTACGCCGCCAACGCCTCGCTCGCCACCAGTATTCGAGAACCGGCGGCATCCATCGAAACACCTTTCGAGAAATCGATAAGCACGACCGGGTTCGATCCGGCGGCATCCCAGGCAATCAGCCGACCCTGCTGCACCTCATCCTGAGCGGCGGAGCGCATGCGCAGCTGAACGGCCTGCGCGGCCGCATCTCCGTTCACGCCAGCGATGACCTGCTCGATTTGCATGAAGTGAAACGATGCATGGACCTGTGATCCGCCGACCAGACCGACGATCGACCAGCAGACACATCGGCGCAAGGTCTTTTGGGTCATGTCCGGCACCTTTTGTTCAAGCGAGTTGCCATCGGAGGTTTCGGGTTCACGGCCCGGCACCGCGTTAGATACCTCTCGACCGCGCGACTGAAGCATAATTGGTGCGTTCCGACAATTCCAGTCCCCAATTCCCATGATCGGCGACATTGCTCACCGACCTTCGCCGAAAGTTGCCTGTCGAAGGGACTTGCCCGATTCATACAACATCCTGCGTTGTTCGAAATGTGACGCCGCGAGCGATTCTCCCGACGACTTGGCGATTTCGATTGCTCGGTTGATGGTCTTGACCGCGTCTCCGAATCGACCGGCTTCGGCATACGCCGCCGCCAGTGTGTCGAGACTCACCGGATCCCGATCCTCTGTCAGTTGGCGGGCATGTTCGGCCAGTTCGATCGCGCGGGTGACGTTGCGGAGCTTTTCATCGTCCACCGTCGCATAGATTTGCGCGAGGTTGTTGGCGGCTTCAACATAATTGGGCAGAAGACGAAGCGCCTGCTCATAGCGATTGATGGCACCAACCAAGTCGCCCTCCCACGACAAATACTGTGCCAGCGAGGCGTGGGCATGAGCGTCGTTCGGATTCACTTCAGTCGCCTTTTGAAAGGTCTCCAATGCCGCAGAGGCATTACCCAAGTCGTAATAGCATCGGCCCAAACGCATGAGCGTCTCGCTCGAATTCGGATCCACGGCAAGCCACGATTTGAAGTGCTCGATCGCTTCGATATTGCGCCCCATCAGCAAATAACAAACACCCATTTCGTAGTGAGCGCGGAGAAGTTGTGGATCGAGGCGCAGCGCTTCCTGAAAGTGTCCGATCGCCTCGCGCGGCCGCTGCTTCGATTGATGCGCCATTCCCAGAAAATAGTGCGCGCCGGCGTGTGACGGCATGAGTTTCAATGCTTGTTCCAGCGAAGCGAATGCCTCGTCAACGCGACCGCTTTCAAAGAGGGCTCGCCCGTAGTCCGCCAAATTGTACGGCTCGTTGGGTACGAGTCGGACCGCTTCGGCAAAATGTGTTACCGCGTCGCCGACACGGCCTTCTCGCACCAGCGTCTGGGCCATGAAGATGTGCGCGTGCGTGTTGTCCGGTGCGACGTCGATGGCACGCTGGAACAATCGCTTGCTATCGCTCCAATAACCGGCTTGAACAAATGTTGCGCCGGCGAAGGCGATGAGCGACGCAATCGCAGCGCCGCGGAAGATCAACTGGATCGTCGAGGTCGGCGCGGAGTTCCTGACACGAAGAAACTCCCGAACACTCCACGCGACCATGATGAACAATCCGATGTAGGGAATGTAGGTGTAGCGGTCGGCCCGCGCCTGTCCGCCGACCTGCACCAGCCCGATCACCGGCACCAGCGTTCCTACGAACCAGAACCAGCCGACCGCAAGCCAGGGGCGTTTTCGCAGGTTCACGACAACCGCGATCGTCACACCCGCTAGAACCGCGCCCGCGAGGAAAACCTCGACCATCGGCGGCATCCTGAGCGGATGCGGATAATAAACCGCCAACCCCGCAGGCCAGATCGCAGACAGGAGGTATTTCGCATACGACACGACTGCATTGGCGACGCGCACTTCAAAGGAGGCCATCGTCACCGTCATCATCGCGCCACCCGCGCGCTGGGCCAGCACGGTTACAAAGCTCGAAGCCGCTGCCAGCAGCAGCAAGGGAACTTTTTCGGCGAACAACTTCCCGAAGCACGTGAATCGGTCTTGCAAATTGGTCGACGCAACGTGCGTTCGACCCAGAGGCCAATAGTCGAAAAGAAGGAACAAGAAGGGGAGCGTGACCAGCATCGGCTTGGCGGACAAGCCCAGCGCGAACAAAATGAACACGATTGCGTACCGTGCGATGGAAATTCGCTCGAAATACCAAACGTAGGCCATCGCCGCGAGCAATCCGAAACAAGTGCTCAAAACGTCTTTCCGCTCAGCGACCCACGCGACCGATTCCACGTGTGCCGGATGCAGTCCGAACGCCGCCGCGACGAAGACACTGGGCCAGCACGCTCCCGTCATTCGCCGAAAAAGCAGAAACATCAGAACCGTGTTCAACGCATGAAGGAGCAGACTCGAGAAGTGATGCCCAGCCGGGTTCAGGCCGAACAACTCGCAATCGAGCATGTGCGACCACCACGTCAGCGGATGCCAGTTGGAAGCCCTCGTCGCGGTGAGCGCCCAGACGATCCCATCGCGCGTCAGGCCCTTCTGGACCACTTCGTTTTCCGTGACGTAGACGCGATCGTCGAGATAAACGAAGTCGTTGCTGAGGATGCGACCAAACGCCAGGAAAACAGTACCAGCCAGCAGAATCGAAATCATCACGGCGCGGCGAGTCGATCCTGCTTGATCCGTCGCGATCACCGCCGTTTGCGAATTCAGAGGAGAACCGGCAATTGCCGATTTCGACTCCGTCCGGTTCTTTTTGGTTTTCCCCTGATGTCCCATCGACTCCGCCTTCGCTCCAAAATCGTCATTCCGTCGCTCGAGGTGCTTCAGGATACCAGACGATACGATTGCGTGAACTGCTCACGGCCTTTGGTGGTGGAACCGGTCGCGTTAGGATGCCGACATGTCCGACAAGGTCATCGTTGTATTACCGGCCTACAACGCCGCGAACACGCTTGAGCGCACGCTGGCCGACCTCGATCGCTCCAGCATCGCCGACATTATCGTCTGTGACGACGCCAGCACCGACGACACCGTGCGCATCGCCGAGCGGCTGCCCGTCACGCTCATTCGCCATGACCGCAATCGCGGCTACGGCGCCAATCAGAAGACATGCTACCGCGAGGCCCTCGGCCGCGGCGCGGACTACGTCGTCATGCTCCACCCGGACTACCAGTACGACGCCCGCGTCGTGCCGCACGCCGTTTCGTTTCTGAGGCTCGGCATCTGCGACGTGGTGCTGGGCAACCGGATTCGCACGCGGGCCGAGACGCTCGGCGGAAAAATGCCGCCGATCAAATACTTCGCCAATCGCGGACTCACGTTCGTCGAGAACATTCTCGCCGGCCAGAACCTCGGCGAGTGGCACAGCGGGTTCCGGGCCTACACCCGCCGCACGCTGGAGACCATTCCGTTCCATCGCAACAGCGACGATTTCGTCTTCGACTCGCAGTTTCTCGTGCAGGCCGTCCACTTCGGATTCCGGCTTGGCGACGTGCCCGTCCCGGTGCGTTACTTCGACGAGGCCAGCAGCATCAACCTCCGCCGCTCGACCGTCTACGCCTTGCAGACGCTCTGGACCTTCGCGAAGTGGTACGCCCACCGCGCGCTGCCGTATCGCTGCCCGCTGTTCAGCGCGGGCGATCGTTGAGCCGCGCGCCCTGCGCCGTCCCGCTTTGCAAGAATTGGTAGGGCGGGCTCCGGCGGGGTGACACTGTCGGGGTGCCACTGCTCTGTGAGCAGTGGTCGTTCTCAAACGTCGGGCGGGTCCATTTGAAGTGGCACGTCGGTCCGGCCCTCCCAGAATCGCGCACTTGACCACTCCCAGTCTGTCGGACGATCGACGAGTCCGCGACGAACCGGATTGGCGTGAATGTAGTCGATCACCGCGGGCACCGACTTTTCCTGAAAAATGTTCCTATCGAAACCACCGCCCGGCTGCCAGAACCGAAACACCGTTCGCGACGGATATTCAACAGTCATTCGGGCGAGCCATTCGTCCTGACCCATGCGTCGCAGGTACTCGCGTGCCGCCTCGCCGACCGGCCGTTTGAGTGCGGCGAGAATGCGACGCATTTCGTAATCCGCCTGTCGCGGCCGGAGAAGGACATGAACGTGTTCCGGCATGATGACGTAGGCCCAGAGGGCGAAGTCCATGGTTCGCCGCGCCGAATCCATTGCATCGATGGTCCAGCGGCGCGCACGATCGCGCGTCAGAAGCGGAAGCCGTCGAAAGCACGAGTAGGTCAGGAAATGAGCGTGGCCGGGCTCGTTCCAGGCTCGACGGGTCTTTCGGGGTGGCGCGTTCACGGCAAGGCACTATACCACTGCTCACAGAGCAGTGGCACACGTCGTCTCTCACGCTCTCAACAGTGCCATCGGCCAGGCTCCGCCCTTGACACCAGCGCGCTCATGGAAGTTCGCGGCTCGCAGGGTTTTAGGATAGGTTCTACATTGTGCGGCAGGAGGAGTTTCGTTGTCTAAGTAGGACCGCAGAATGACTTACCCAAACGGCACGGGCCAATGTATAGAGTCCGTGGATTGCCCTGCGTTCCGGGACCGCGCGGGCTGAAGCCCGCGGCTCGCTAGCGTTAATTCTTTCCGCGTTCCTACTTAGAGACGCCGACCGTCTCACCTTGATTGAATCAAATCACAACAACACCTTCGTTGCCGTGTTCCGGCTGGAAAGGTCTTTAGCCGCTGGTCAAGCTCTTCAAATGATCGGCTTCGAGAATCGTGAACCGCGTGCGGAGACCTGCGATCGATTCACCGCGTTGAGCGATGTTTTGTTCCTGTATCGCCCCCAATCGTCCTGATGCTTCGGTCAGGTATGCGATGGAGCGAGGATTCAGGTCCATCAGGCGCACGCAGGTCGCGTCCACCGCCGGAAGGTTGCGGCCCATGACAAGACAGCCGACCGGTTTGGGGGTTCCCATGATCGGCCCGTCGCCCTCCATCCCGACGATGCCATCGACAATGGCCAGGTGAGGCTTGACGGTCGCGTTGATGTCGAGAATGGACTTGTGGATGCCGGCGTAATGCAGGACGTTTTTCGGCCAGCCGTACACGATTCCCGGCATGACGCCGAACAGGTTTTTCATCGCACAGGTTACACCGGCCCAATGGTGCGTCTTTAGTTTCGGAACTGATACGATCCAGTCGGCGGCGAGCAGCGTTTTCGGAAGATAAAAGTGGCTCAAGTTCGTCCAGCGGCCTGCGTTGGGGACGGTTTCGATGTCGTCATGATTCAGATCGACGAAGGGAAGTCGGGCTTCGTCGATGGCCTTGCCCATGCCCGACTCGTCGAGCACGAGCCAACTGTCGCGACGATGACCCTGACCCTCGGCCACGACGATCTCCCTTGCGTCAAGCCGTCGAAACGCCTCGGCCGCCGCGAGTATGACGGCGGGATTCGTGTTGATGTGAGACAGGCCGCGAGCGGTTTCTACGAGATTGGGTTTCAGCAGGATCCGCTTGCCGCGAACGTGTTCTCGCGTGATGCCCAGTTCGGCGAGTCCGTCGGAGACCGTCGTCCACAAAGGGGCGTCGTAGGAGGGCGCTTTGGCGATCAACACGGCTTCGCGCCGCCCGCGTTCGTTGCGCGTGAACCGTGGGAGCACCGTGGCGATTCCTCCGCCCAAGACGACGGCCGCACCCAGACCGATCATCTCACGGCGTGAGATTCCGCCGCGCGAATCTGTGGTCGTGATGACCGGAGAATATTTATCCATGACGAACTGCCTCCGCGGCGCGAATCAGCGGACAAGGTTGTGCGTCGGCCAGCAGCAGCAGCGCATCGAACACCGGCTGCGCCATTCCCACTTCGAGCCTGGCCGCACAATCTCGCAGCGCTTCCTCGCTCCAGGACGGGCGCTCGCTCCATGCTCCGAGACCGATCAATCCCCATCCCAGCGACATGGGCGTACGAACGCTCGCAAGCTCGTTGTGCAGATAATTGATCCCGGCGCGAATCGGTTCCGACATCTGCTCTCCCGCGAGGGCGGCGAGCGCCATGCCGGTCTGTGCCGGAAATGGGCGCAAGTGATTGTCAAAGATGCGCCGGTTCCCGTAGTTCCAGCCGGCAGCGGGAATGCCGCGGTCCAGAAGCAACTCGACCGCTTCTCGGGTGCGGGGGTGGTCGCTCAGATCGCTGCAGCGCAGCGCGAGAATCGCATACGAGGTCGGCTCGACCCATGAGTGCGTGTTGGCGACCCAACCCCAACCGGCCAGCTGCGTATTGTGACCGTACACGGCCGGGTCTGATTTGAACGTCAGGCCGCGCGTTTGGAGCAGCCACTCTGTCGCGCGGTTGCAAGGGTCGGCGTAGCGATCGCCAAGTATTTCAGTCGAGCGTCGCCACGCCAGAATCGCCAGCGACGTCGGCCAACAGGGCGACGACGTGGTCGCATTGATGGCGACCGATCCGTTATCTTGCTGACACTGAATGAGCCAGTTCAGCGAGCGCGAGATGACGGTTGAAGCGTCCGATCTTGCCGACAGCGCAATACAAGCCAGCGCCGTGGGTTCGGCACTAGCGGACTGCCCAGTCCTATAACCGCAACCACCGTCGGGTCGCAATGCGGATATAAGCCGTTGATGGGCGGATTGTTGCCAGCTGATCATATCTCACTTGGTCATCGTCGGTGTCGAATGACGGCTAAAGGCACCTCATTTCGCAAAAGACTTCGCCTTGCTTCGAATGCCGCTTCGAAGATTCTTTCTTTTGTATCTGTCCGCGAGTTCTATCGGACGCGGGCAAAGCGCCTGCCGCTTCCGATTGCAGTTTGTCGATTCCAAAATGAAAAAAATCATACGAAAAGTCTGCCGGGATTTGCTTCCGCCCCAATTGTATCTGACGCTGAACGAGACGATCCGCGCGTCGGCGCTTCGGTTCGTGTGGTTCGGTTGGCGCCGTCCGCCAATGAAGGGGGGAAGCAGATGATCGGCAAACTTGCCCGCAAATCCGCGGAGTTTCTTCGGTCCGAAGAAGGGCCCACCGCAACGGAATATGCCGTTTTGATTGCGGTCATTTGCGTCGCGGCCATCGGCGCCCTGAGCAGCTTCGGCGATCACATGAACAACATGTATCTGAGCATTGCGTCGACGGTTCCGGCCGGGTCGGGGTCGTGAAGTTGTGCGAGCATGAGTTTGCCCGGCGCTATCGTGTTTCGTAGGTTGAAAGTAGCCAATGATCGGTTTGCTCGCTTCATGGTAGCAGCCGCAGTGGGGTTTAGAGTACGGGTCCGGTTCAAATGCAAAGTTGAAGATCGCGGCAGGAGTCGCGGCGCCGGAACCGTGAACAAAATGTGTTGAATCGCCCGTCGCCCGGGGAGGCGCGGGTTGTCGCATCTGGAGGGGCAGGGCCGTCCGTGGCGCCTGTACGACCTTCGAAATCTTGCCGGGTCGCCTGTGGCGGCCCCAGTTGGAGAGGAGTTTAGGCTATGAAGGGTTTCGTGAATACTGTCAAGTGCTTCCTGAAGTCGGAAGACGGTCCGACCGCGACCGAATACGCGGTCATGCTGGCCCTGATCATCATCGTCGCCCTTGGCGCGATTACGGGGTTGGGCACCACGGTCGATTCGATTTTCACGAACGTGGACAGCAGCCTGCCGACCGGCAGCTCGTCGTGATCGGCGGCGTAGCCGACGGCGTGCTCCTCGTAGAGCCGCCCCAGGCACGGTTGGTGTAACACTTCCGGGCGGTGGGCGCTGTCGTCATGGCGGCGCCCACCGACCCGCACTCTCAAGGTCTCGCCGGGTCGCCGCCTTGGGAACAATGGCATTCAAGCAAGAGTCGTGGAGAGCGTGATTCTATGGACAGCGGATTCTGGCAACTGACCTGCGCTATCTTGGTTCCCGGTATCTTACTCGCATCATGGATCGACTATGCGCAACGGCGAGTGCCCAACTGGCTGAACTTGCTTCTTATCGTCATTGGATTCGTGGTCCAGGGCATGTACTTCGGATTCTCCGGGCTTGCCGCCGGGTTCTGGGGAATGTGGACGGGATTCGGCTTGTTGATTGTCCCCTGGCTGATGAAGGGCATGGGCGCCGGCGACGTCAAACTCATGGCGGCCATCGGCGTCTGGATGGGCCCGTTGCTGACGCTTTATTCGTTCGCGTTGGGCGCGGTGTTCGGTGGAGTCGCCGCCGTGGTCATGATTCTCTCGACCGGTCGATTGCGAATGGCCTGCGTCAACGTCGGCGTGATCCTCGCCAAGTGCTCGAATCCGCAGACGGCCTTCAGTGAATTCGGGTCCGCCAAGAGTTTCGGCGCGACCTCGCAGTTGCTTCCATACGGCGTGCCGTTGACGGCGGGAACGCTTGTCATTCTGGCCGCGAGAGTATTTGGCTGGTGGGGAGTATAACGATGCAACATCGACGAAACTTGCGGAGGTGGCTGCGCGGCAACGACGATCAGCGCCGACGAGGCGCCGCGATCGTGGAGTTTGCGGTGATCCTTCCGCTGCTGCTGACGATCTTGTTCGGCATCATTGAATACGGCTGGGTGTTCATGGTCCGTCAGACGCTCCAGACCGCGGCTCGCGAAGGTTGCCGCCTCGCCGTTTTGCAGACGGCCTCTGCACCTTATTCCGACGTCACCGATCGAATCGCTCAGGTCATGGGTCCGACGGGACTGACCTCTTACACGGTCAACATGACCCATGCGACGAGTTCATCGCCGGTGGAGACCGTTGAGGTGCAGATTCCCTACAGCGACGTTTCGCTGATGGGTGGTTTCTTTGGAACCCATTCCAGCAACCTCGCGGGAAGTTGCAGCATGCGCAAGGAAGGGTTCACTGGAGGAAGCTGATTCTCGGACCTGGCGGAGGACCGAAAAACCAAATGCCGATGGGCCGCGACCGAAGCAACGGGACGCGGCCTTTCGCGTTTTGGATCGGTTCGACGGCCAATCCCGGTGCCCACGGCGACGCGGGAAAGATTTTTCGGTCCGTAGGTCCAATTGAGGGCAAAACAATCCGATAAATGAATCGAGTTTGAGGACAGCAGGCGGTTGCTCCGCACGGTCAGACCCGCACCGATTGGAGCGGCGGGCAGAAACAGCGACCGTAGCCCGAATGGGCACAGATAGCAAAGGACGACGTATGAATCGAAAAGCTGCAATTCCTTTGGTCTTGGGACTGGTGATCGGACTCGTGGCGGTAAAGCTGGTATTGGATTCCGTCAAGCGGGCTCAAGGCGCAAATCAGGCGCAAGAGAAATTCACGATCGTTCAGGCGAAACTGGACATCGGTGCTTTCGAGGAAATCACACAGGAAATGGTCCAGCAGATTCAAATCAGCGATGCAGCGCTCGCTCCGCCGCAAGAGCGAATTTCCACGACGGAACTGGCCATCGGGCGCGTCACCGGCAAACCGATTCCACAGAATGCTCCGGTCCTCAATTCGATGCTTGCGCCCGAAGGAACAAAGGCGCGCATGGTGGGGCGCATTCCTGCCGGGTATCGGGCGGTTTCGGTCAAGATCGACGAAGTCACCGGCGTTGCCTATCAGATGCAGGCCGGTGACTGGGTGGATGTCATTGTCGTCATGGATCTTGACATGGGCGCCCGCGGTAAAAAGGAAACCATTGCGGAGACGATTCTTCAGCATGTGCAGGTCGCGGCGGTCGGATATGGAACGGGCAACGATGCCGAGACGTCCAAGGACTCCAAAGTCAAGCCGGCCAAGTCCGCCACGCTGCTGGTCAGGGAGGAAGATGTGCCGAAGCTGCACCTTGCCGCAACGCGCGGGAAAGTCACGCTGGCGATGCGCGGTGACGACGACAAATTGAACGACAGCCTGCCCGTGGCGTACAGCAGCGAGATCGGTGCGCCCAACGCGCAACCCGCGCCCATGCCGGCTACGGCGTCCACGACCGGAATCGCCGCGGCGCCCGTTCCTCCGCCGGTCGAGGAAATGGAGGAAATGCCTCATACCATCTTCGTCTATCGCGGCTCCCCTGATGGCGGGCCGTCAACCATGAATGTCGAGCGTATTACATTCGAAGGTCCGAAATCGTCCAACATTCTGGAAGTCCAGGTTGGAAATCCGACGCGGGAATCGGGCATGATGACGCCGCAGCGCCACAGGCGGAACGCTGCCTCGGGCACGGCGGCACCGCAAGGCGGAAGTTACATCCAACCCAGTGCGTTGCCGGTTTCCGACAATGCACCGCCTGGATTCCCAAACAACGAGGATTATGACCGAACGGAAGATAACCCGAAGTCCCAGCCCGAAGGTGAATAGTCGCCGATTCCGGGCTACGAGGAGGACGCCTGAAATGTTTCAAACTGTCAAGGAGGACCTCGGCACGCCGGGGTCGAAGCGGCATCGTCGAGGTTCCGCAAAGCAAGTGGCGCAGGCAGCGTGCGCGGCTTGGGCAACGACGATTCTGTTGGTCGCGAGTCCGATCAACGCGCAGGACAACAAGGACAAGGCCTTTCGAGCCACCGTTCTTGATGTCTCGGCCAATCATCAGCGAATCACGATTCCCATCAACCGGAGCGTGATCATCGAAACGACCGCAGAGGCCGAACGGGCCGATGTCGTCGCCCGGCAAATCGCCGACGTCCAAGTGGTCAGCCCGACGCGCATGCTCATCACGGGCACGTCGTTTGGAACAACGAACGTCATCCTGACCGGGCCCGGCGGCAAGGAAAACGTCATCGAAGTGGCGGTTGAGCTGGACTTGTCACAGCTCAATACAGCGATTCGGGAGATCGATCCGCAGTCCGACGCTCGAGCGACGTCGGTGCGCGGAAACATTCTCCTTGTCGGAACCGTGAGCAGCGCCGAGCGCGCTCGTCGCGTTGTCGAGCTGGCCGATCTCTTCATGCCCATGGCCGCACAGGGCGCGGCGACGACGCGAGTTCAGAACCATTTGGAAGTGGCCGGCGAACAGCAAGTCCTGCTGCGATGCGTCGTTGCCGAGGTGAGCCGCGCAGCGGCCAGAGAACTTGGAATCAACGGATTCCTGGCGGGTGAGAATTTCCGCGACGCGTTTCTCGTCAATCAGCTCGGCGGCATCAATCCAATCAACATGGGCGCGGCGGCCAGCGCGCCGATCACGCAAAACCTCCCGTTCTTCACCGACGAAAACGGGATCGTGCTGACGCAAAATCCGACGCTTTCCCTTGGTTTTCCGCGCGTTCAAACTCAGCTGTTTATCAGAGCCATGGCGGACAACCAGCTTCTGGCGGTACTCGCCGAGCCGAATCTTGTCGCGATCAGCGGTGAAACGGCGTCGTTCCTTGCCGGCGGTGAATTTCCCATTCCGGTTCCGCAAGGCAATCAACAGGTCACGATCCAGTTTCGCGAGTTCGGCGTTCGCCTGAACTTTACTCCGGTCGTTCGCGGTCACCAGCTCATCCGGTTGCGGGTTGCCCCGGAAGTTTCGGAGCTGGACTTTACGACATCGGTGCAAATTGAAGGTTTCGTTGTTCCCGGTCTGACGTCGCGGGCGACGGAAACGACGGTTGAACTCGGCAGCGGTCAGACGATCGCCATCGCCGGATTGCTCAATGAACAAATGAGGGGACTCTCAAGTCAGGTGCCCGGCATCGGAGATGTTCCCGTGCTTGGCGCGCTGTTCCGTTCCACGAATTATCGCCGATCGCTGACTGAACTCGTCGTGTTGGTGACGCCTGAAATCGTCGCTCCGCTGGACGCGCACCAGAAGGTCCGTCTGCCAAGCATTGAAGGAGTGCCGACCGACTTTCAATTGTACGGACTCGGACTTGTCGAAACTCCGCCCGGAGAACGTTGCGGCGGTAAGCCGTGTCGCGGCGTCATGACCGGCGATGGAACGATGCCATCGGAGCCCGACGAGCTATCCATGCACGGACCTTGGGGGCATGCCGGCGAAGACGTGGTGCGATAAGCGCAAACCCCTGCCGCGCCGCCATAAAAGTACAACGCTGTCCGATCAACGACGCTCGAACGAGGGCGTCGTTTTTTTTCGGTCCGATCGGCCTACGGGCGATAAAAGTCGCTGCCGCGCGCCAATGTTGGTTCTGTTGTTAGAGCGCCCAGGCTGCTGGATATCCGATATTCAATCGGGATGGTTGTTGTCTGTTCGTCAAGGTCCTTGAATAGGGGCCTTGTTGAGCGCGTCGGTCGTTGTTTGAACCGGGGCAATCGCGGACAGCGCCATTTCGTCGCCGATTCGAGCCGCTTATTGGATGCCGCGCGGCGTATTGTCAGACGTGGCAATCGCGGTTGCGGAAGGGGATTTGCTTCGACTGTCGCCCGAAGTTGTGCGTACACGCGAGGTAAGAGCAAGATCGATTCATGGCCCGCGATTTGAAATTCGTCATCTTCAATCGTGACGAACGATTCACGCCTGAACTGCGCGCCTTGCTCCTGAAACACGAAGGCGCCAAGATCATCGCCGAAGTCGACGAACCGGCCATGCTCGGTCAGGCCGTCGCCCAGTTCGCCCCGCACGTCCTGATGGCCAATCTCGACCCCGCACCGGAGCTGATTCTGCCCATGGTCGGCGAAATCGCGGCCGCCAACCGTGACGTCGCCGTGTTCGCGGCGTCGGAATCGTCGGAAGGTTCGCTGATCCTCAAGGCGATGCGCCTGGGCATCCGCGAGTTCCTGCCTCGACCCATCGACGGCAAGAATCTGGACGAAGCGATTGAAAAGGTCGCCAGTCAACGCACGGAAAAAACGGCGCACGGCCGGCTTATCACGGTGACCGGATCGGCCGGCGGCGTCGGCGCGACGACCGTGGCGACCAACCTGGCCGTCGAACTCGGCGCGCATGCCCTCAATGGCGTCACGGTGGTGGATCTCGATTTTCGATTCGGACAGGTGGCCACGCTTCTCGACGTTGATCCGACGTACACGCTGGCCGACCTTTGCCAATCCGCCGAACAACTCGACACTTCGGTCGTGACGCGTGCCATGACCAAGCATCCTTCGGGCATTCACGTGCTCAGCCGTCCGCTACAATTCGCCGAAGCCGACATCATCACGGCGGCCGCCTGCGTCGGCGTGCTGGCCACTCTGCTGCAAATGAACGACTACGTGGTTACGGATGGTCCGACGAGATTCGACCAGAATTCTCATTCGGTGTTCGCGCTATCGGACGTCAATCTGCTCGTGGTACAGCTCGTCGTGCCCAGCGTCCGGAACGCGTTGCGCATTCTCGACGGAATGCGCCAAGCCGGATACACGACAGATCGAACACGCCTTATCTGCAATCGAGCCGGGCGGGAATCGGGCCATTTATCCGTGCAGCACGTTAGCGACACGCTCGGCCTCGAAGTCTTCGCGACAATACCGGACGATTGGGCAACGGTCAGCGGAGCAATCAACTTGGGAGAACCGCTGCGAAGCGCGGGTCCGAAAAGCAAGCCGCGCGCCGCGATCCAGGAAATTGCCCAACGATTGCACGCGCCAAGCGCCGACGCCGATGATAAGGACGAGCGCAAGAAGGGTCTGATCGGACGAATCTTCGCCAACAGTTAGGTTCGCCTGCGGAATGGCTTTGTCCTGTCCGCGCCTGCGGGATCGGAAAGGAAGTAAGCGAACGACATCGGGAAGCCGGCGCTTCGCACAAGGGGGAATCACGGTATGTTCGGTAAACGTCCCACGACCACCATCGCCGCGCCTGCGGCAACACCGCCTGCGCCGCTCAAGCCCGCAACTGCGCCGGCTAACAAAGCGCCATTGCCCGCGGCCTCCGGACCTGCAAAGCCAAGAGCCAACAAGGAAAAAGTCGAACAGTTTAACTCGCTCAAGATGCGGCTTCATCGAAAACTGATCGACAAACTCGACCTTGCCCGCATGGTCGGAGACGACGAGACACTTCGTGAGCAAGTAAAGGAACTGGTCTCCCAGCTTGCCGACCAGGAAAACACGCTGCTCAATTTCAACGAGCGTCAGCGTCTCATCAATGAAGTGCTCGACGAAACTTTCGGACTCGGACCGCTTGAGGTCATCCTCGCCGACACGACCATCAGTGACATCCTCGTGAACGGTCCCAAGCAGGTCTATGTGGAGCGCCGCGGACGACTGGAACTGACCGAGGTCGAGTTCCGCGACAACGCCCATCTCATGCACGTGATTGACAAGATTGTCAGCGCCGTCGGACGCCGTTGCGATGAAACCTGCCCGCTCGTCGACGCCCGCCTCGCCGATGGCAGCCGCGTCAACGCCGTCATCCCTCCACTGGCCATTGACGGCGCCAGCATGTCGATTCGCCGCTTCGGCGCCGATCCGCTCAAGTGGGACGACTACATTAATTTCAAATCGGTGACGCCCGAAATACGCGACTTTCTGGAAGCCTGCGTCAAGGCGCACCTCAACATCATCGTACTCGGCGGCACCGGATCGGGAAAAACGACCCTGCTCAACAACTTGTCCAGCTTCATTCCCGATACTGACCGCATCGTCACCATCGAAGATGCCGCCGAACTCCAGCTTCGCCAGCCTCACGTCGTGCGGCTCGAAACCCGACCGGCCAACATCGAAGGCAAGGGTCGCATCGCCATCCGCGACCTGCTCATCAACAGCCTGCGTATGCGCCCGGACAGGATCGTCGTCGGTGAGTGCCGCGGCCCCGAAACGCTCGACATGCTTCAGGCCATGAATACCGGACACGACGGATCGCTTACGACCATTCACGCCAACAGCTCGCGCGATGCCGTTGCCCGCGTCGAGACCATGGTGATGATGGCTGGTTTTGACCTGCCCGTGAAAGCCATTCGGCAGCAGTTCGCCTCGGCGATCCACGTTCTCGTTCAGGCGCAAAGGCTTTCCGGCGGCGCCCGAAAACTTGTCAGCGTCACCGAAGTGACCGGGATGGAAGGCGACATCATCACCATGCAGGATATTTTTGCGTTCGAGCAAACCGGCGTTTCCGCGACCGGAAGAGCCAAGGGACAATTTATCTCCACGGGCATTCGTCCGTCGTTTCTTGATCGCCTGAAGACGTCGGGCTGCAATGTGGATCCATCGATTTTCCAACGCCGCGTGTTGCTGACGGATGACGGAGAATAAAAAGACTGATTGGGGAATCGTGAAATGAACCCATTGTCCACTCTATCACTGCTGGCCGCCTCCAATCTGGTGGTCTACCTGCTGCCGATCGTCGGTTGCATGCTGCTCTTTTACGGCGTGTTCCAGGCAGTTGTCGAATCCAAATCCTCCAGCCAGAAAAGGGTGCAGGATCGACTGCGCGGCGAAAGCTCAAAACGCGATCAAATGGCCGCGAGCATTCTCCGTCGCGACGCGGTCGCCGAAGCGGGTGCGTCCATCGCCGATGCCTTGATGGGCAAGATGAGCGTCATACCCAAACTGCAAACCCAACTGAATCAAGCTGACCTCAATTGGTCGGCGTCACGCACGCTGTTCAACCTCATATCAATCGGCATCGTTACGGGGTTGGGGCTTTGGGTGTTGCATATTGGCTGGCTGGCCGCCATCGCCTGCGGCGGCTGCATCATCATTCTTCCGCTCGTCTGGATCAGCTTTCGCCGACGCCGGCGAATGACCAGGCTTTCCGGACAGCTGCCCGACGTGTTCGAGATGATGAGCCAGGCGTTGCGCGCCGGACACTCGCTTGCCGGTGCGACCCAGCTCGTCTACGAACAAATGCCGCCGCCCATCGCCACCGAGTTTGCACAGGTATATCACGAGCAGAACCTCGGCATTAAGATCGAAGACGCCCTGCAAGCCATGGCCGACCGCGTGGATTCTCTCGACGTCCGATTCTTCGTCACCGCCGTCATGATTCAGCGACAGACCGGCGGCGACTTGGCTGAAGTTCTTGAGAACATCAGCGGCGTGATCCGGGAGCGAATCGAACTCGCCGGTCTCGTACGCGGCTTGACGGCCGAGGGCCGATTGTCCGGCTGGGTGCTGTTCGCATTGCCGGCGCTCGTCTTTTTCGCGTCAATGTATCTTAACCCCAATTATGCCCGGGTCCTGCTGGAGGAGCCCAGCGGACAGATGATGCTTTTGCTTGCCGCCGGTATGCAGTTGATGGGCATCGCCATGATCCGCTGGATTGTCAATATCAAGGTTTGACGGGCCGAGCCGCAGCGCCGCCCCCTTGTCGGAGATGCGACCATGACAACCTATTACATCATCGGCGCGCTGTTCGTCATGAGCATGATGCTCATTGTTTATTCGCTCTGGCCTAAAAAGGCCGATGAGGGTGACGTCGTCCGCCGACGCATGACCGGTCGCCGTGCGCAAAACTCGCTCGCCGATCTCCGCAAGCAGGCCAAGGAGTCCGTCGCCAAGCGCGTCCTTGAGACCGTTGCGCCGATCGCCATTCACCCGTCCATGAGAAGCGACGCCGCGGAAATGTCCAAGCTTCGCATGAAGCTCGCCTGCGCGGGAATTCGCAGCGACACGGCGCCCACCGCATTCCTGGCCAGCAAGTCGGTCGTAGCTCTGCTTTTCGGGATTTCCGCGGTCGCCTACGTCTGGGCCAAGGGATCGACACTGCCCAACGCCATCGGCGTCGTCACGCTCGGCATCGGACTGGGCTTTCTCGCACCCAATCTCTGGCTCGGATCGGCGATCTCCAAACGCAAGGAACTCATCCGCAACGGTCTGCCGGATACGCTGGATATGCTCGTCATTTCCGTTGAGTCTGGACTTGGTCTCGACGCCGCCTTCCAGCGTGTCGGCGACGAAATGAAGAAAGTCCATCCGGCCCTTTCCGAGGAACTTCAACTCGTTACGCTCGAGAGCCAAATGGGCATTCCCCGATCCGAGGCGTTGTCCAATCTCGCCGCCCGCTCCGGTCTCGACGAAATGCGATCCCTCGTGGCCATCATTAACCAGGCCGAACGATTTGGCACCAGCATCGCCCGCGCGCTTCGAAATCAATCCGACGCGCTTCGCACCAAGCGCCGTCAGGCCGCCGAGGAGCGAGCGCAGAAGACAACGGTCAAGCTCATGGCTCCGCTGATTCTCTTCATTTTCCCGGCGATTCTGGTCGTTCTCGCCGGACCGGCCGCCCTGAAGATGATCGAGGCTTTGGGACGCAACCCCTCACTCGGCGGTTGATGAACCGAGAGTCGGGTTTCGGACCAGCCCAGGGCGCAATGCCTCGCTGATTTCCAACCGTGGGCAATCCGCGGATCGCCAAGAACGTCTCTGTGTCTTGGGCGGTATGATAGCCGTTCGTCCGAGCTTCCTTGCGACCGCGCCAATGTTTTGAGTGCATTCTGTCATCGGTCATTCAAGACCAGCCGACCTCGATCACTTCATAACCAAGCACGCCTGGAAGGGTTCGTTGGGTAGGTTCTTTTGTCTCCCACGGCGAACCTCTTTGATACCGTTCGTCGCGAACTTGGGTTCACCGCGCCGTCGCCGCGAGCGAAGCGAGGATTTGCTCCGCAACGATCCGGAATGAAGCCGGGTCGTTGAGGGTGGTTTGGAGTATGGCCTTGGCTGGATCGATCGCTCGAATCGGTGCAACTGCCTTGTCGAGGTCGAAGTTGGTTGACGCCAATAAGTCCATTTTCGTGATGATGACCAAATCCGAAACTTTGAATAGATACGGATACTTCGCGGGCTTGTCGTCGCCTTCGGTGACGCTCAGGACGGCCGCGCGAACGTGCTCGCCCAGATCAAAGTTGGCCGGGCAGATCGGATTGCCGACGTTCTCGATCAGCAGGAGGTCGATGCCTTCCAGCGGAAGCCTCTTCATGCCCTCCTGCACGAGTGTGGCGGTCAAATGGCAGCCGCCCTCGGTGAGCAACTGCACGACAGGCACGCCGAGCGCGGCGATTCGCTCCGAATCCTTGGTCGTGGCGAGATCGCCTTCGAGTACAGCCACGCGACGTTCGGCCGCAAGAAGCGGAACAATTCGTTCGAGCAGAGATGTTTTTCCGCAGCCCGCGCCGCCCATGATGTTGACGGCAAAGACGCCATGTTCATCGAGCGTACGACGGTTCTCGTGGGCTGCCTGATCGTTCTGCCGAAACAGGCTCTTCTTCAACACCTGAATGATCATCAGGAGACTCCACTTCGATCGAGATCAACTCCAACTCATCGCCACCTCGGAGACGAATGGACACGGACCCACAGGCCGGGCATTCAAAGCTCCAATCGGCGACTTCCGTGCGAATGCCGCATGCCCGACAGTGCAGGCCCATTCCGACTCGCTGAACGGTCAACTCCGCCGTTGCCGCCGTCGTATGGGAACGCGCGATCGCAAACGCGTCCTGCAAAAGGGATTCGTCCACTTGGCGCAGGAACCCGATGCGAACATTGATGCGCCGAACGCAGCTTGCACGCACGCGTTTGGCCTCTCCTTCTACCGCTTCGATTAACGATTGTACGATCGTCAGCTCGTGCATGAACCCCGCCTCCGCCATGCCTGAATGTCGTGTTGGATCCTGCCCGTAAGCCTGACGACGCCTTCGGCAACCGCGTCGGACACGGAGAAGCGTCGCCCGAAATCAGAGCCGAACAGGACGTAAATCCACACTTCGGGCGGCAGCGTGCCGAGCGTCTCGGCGAGTTTGAGTCCGACAGGAACGCCCAGCGAGTGCCCGTCAACGGCGGCTTCGGCTTCGGCGCCGGCCGGGCGAATTCGCGGGTCGGCGGGATCGGTCTTGCTTTCGTTTTCGCGCGTGGAGCCGGGGCGGCGATAGGCTACTCGCGACGCCGAACCGGGGGGGCGTCGCATGTCGCCGCGCGCGGCGTCGATGACGACGAGCAACTCGACGCCGGGGCTTGGCTCAGCGAGATTGGTCGGGGTCTCTTCCATGAGGATTTCACAATCGGGAAGTTGGTATACGCCGAGGCGCTCCGCCACGAGCAAGCCCGCGCGGTCGTCGCCCATCGACCACCGTCCGCAGCCGACGATTCGGATCGCGGCGCTCACGATTCGTGCTCCCACTCTACGTCGAGAAAGTGCGTTGCGCAGGAGATGCAGGGATCATAAGCCCGAACAAGCATCTCCAACCGGAGCGTGATGGCCTCTTTGGTCATGCCCGATTCGAGCAGCCCAGGCACCATCGCCCGCATGTCCGCCTCGATGTTGGCAAGATTCTGGCCGGTCGGGATGATCAAGTTCGCCGCCGCGATCTTGCCCTTTTCATCGAGTTCGTACTCATGAAAAAGAATGCCGCGAGGCACTTCCGTCGCGCCGACGCCGCGGCCAAACCGTGTGGGTTGCACGATCGGTTCCTCGCGCAAGCCGTGTGTGAGCAAGTTGTCGATAAGCTCGATCGAGTCTTCCGTGCAATGCACGCACTCAACAAGCTGAGCCGTGTTGTTGTGAAACGGATTGGTGCATCCTTTGATCAATCCAAGGCGATCGGCGACACGGGCGGCGGCGGAGTGAAGCCGTTCCGCGTTGTTGTTGAACCGGGCGAGGGCCCCGACCATGTAGGTTTCAGAGAGCGCCGACCGACAATGTTTGGCGGCCGAATGCTCGACCGTGGATTCGATCACGCGTCGGCGATATTCACTGGCCTCGGTTGGTTCTGGTTGAAGCGTCGATACAAGTTTGCCGTCGTAAAAGGCGTACCGCCTGCCATTCGATTCTTGCAGAGACAGAAACTCAGTCTCGCGAGTGAAATCGGGTACATTCAGCGTCGCGAAGAGGTTCGCGGTCAGTTGCAGGTCGTCGCGCGAGGCTTCGAGACGCTGCTTAAGAGATATCAACGCCTCCGCGTTGGGAAAATGGGTGAAGCCACCGACGTGATAAGCGATCGGATGGATGTGCCGCCCGCCCACGGCGGCGCAAATGTCATTGGCGAGTCGCTTCATTCGCAAAGCACGCTTGACGACGTCCGGATGGGTCGAGGCCAGCGGAATGACCGAGCCGACGCCAAGAAAATCCGGTACCGCAAGAAAATAAAGGTGTAGCACGTGACTCTGCAACTGTTCCGCATTGAGGATCAGCCGGCGAAGTTGGAGGGTCTGTTCGCTCACTTCGATTCCGGTGGCCGCCTCGATCGCCTTCACTGCGGCGGTCGTGTGCCCGACGCTGCAAATGCCGCAGATTCGACAGGCGATGTGCGGCGCCTCGTGCCACCGCCGTCCGCGCAAGAACGCTTCGAAAAAACGCGGACTCTCCACGATGGCCAGCTGCAATCGCGTGATTTCACCGTCGGCAACGCTCACGGCGATATTTCCGTGACCTTCGACGCGGGTCACATGCTTGACGTCGATGGTGAGCGTTTTCTTTGTACCGGATTTCGTTTCGTTCACGGCAACGCTCCTTGGTGTGCGCCGTAGAGGCGCAAATCGTCCAACACGTCCTCCAACGCGACGCCGCATTGCTCGCGGAGGTTCATTCCGGCCGCCTTCAGAGCCTCTTCAGAAAGTATGCCCCGGCAGGCTTCGCACTTTGATCCGTAGCTTGGGCAGATTGCGTCGCAACCGGCCCGCGTCACCGGTCCCAGGCAAACAATGCCCTTTTCGTAAAGGCACACGTTGCCTTTCTTCTTGCACTCCACGCAGACCGCGTGATTCGGCAGCCGGTAACGCCGACCCGCGAGCGCGCATTTCACAAATCGCAGAAACTCCTCTTTCACCATCGGGCAACCGGGAAGCTCCGCGTCCACCTTGACCACCGCCGATAGCGGCCGCGCTTCGGTTGTTGGAAACCACGCCGCGCGGTCCCCATAAACATAGCTGCGGTACTCGCCTTCGGGCTGGTGATGTTTTAGTGTGTTAATTCCGCCCAAGCATGCACAGGCGCCAATTGCCACGAGCGTGCGGCAGGCCTGGCGAAACCGCCTGGCCTCGTGTTCGTCTTCCGGCGTCGAAACGGCTCCATCCACGAAGCCGATGTCGATGTCCCAGCTTCTTTCGGTCATGCCTTCCCGAAAATTGACGATTTCGACGGCGCCAAGGATCGACAGCAACTGATCCTCCAGTTCCAGAATCGCGAGCGAACAGCCCTCGCAACCGGTGAGTGAGAAAATGGCGACGCGCGGTTTCATTCGATCGCCTCCCGCAGGGCTTTGAGTTGCCCGTATCGAAACACAGGCCCCTCGCGGCAGACATAGACGTTGTTCACCTGACAATGCCCGCACTTCCCAACGCCGCACTTCATGCGCCGTTCCAGCGAACAGTAGATGTGCGACTGTGGAATCCGTCGAGCCAGTACTTCAAGAACGACAAACTTGAACATCACAGGCGGACCGACGATGACGACCTTCGTCCGAGCAGGATCGAGCTTGGGCAATAGCGGAAAGAGAGTCGTGACGACGCCGCTTCGTCCCCGCCACTGCTCATCAGGCCGATCAACCGTCGCTTCGAATTCGACGTCGGGATGGTGGCGCCAGGTGATGAGGTCGTCGCGGAAGAGCAGCTCCGTTGGGGCTCGCGCGCCGTAGAACAAATGAAACGTGCCGAATCGCGCGCGCTCGTCGAGAATGTGCTGGATGAGCGACCGCACCGGGGCCAGTCCCAGTCCGCCGGCGATAATGAGCATGTCCTTGCCGTGCATTTCTTCCACGTCAAACCCGCGTCCCAGCGGTCCGCGAATTCCTACCACGTCCCCGACTTCCAGATCGTGGATGTGTTCCGTCACCTCACCCACTCGACGCACGCATAGCTCGAAAGTGTTCGGTCGCGTAGGAGAAGAACAAATCGAAATCGGACACTCTCCCACTCCGAGGATCGCCACCTGGACGAATTGGCCCGGATCGTGGCCGAGTGGACGGTCGTCCGCCAATCGAAAGGCGTAGAGATTCTCGAGCTCCGTCAGCTTTCGAATCGACACGATTTCTGCCGGAGTCGGTTCGTAAAGACTCGGGCGGTGAATCGCCATGCTCGAATCGAGCAGAGTCATGACTGCACCTCCTCCGCAAGTTGGTGGTAAATCTCCACGGAGTTGATCTTGGCCGTGCAGGCCCGGTCGCACCGCGCGCACCCCACGCAACCGGGCAACCCATCGCGTTCCCTGATCCATTTGGCTTTCCGGTACATGCGATGGCGCAAGCGCGATGCCGCCTTGGGTCTGAAATTGTGCCCGCCCGCGACATCGGCGAAGTCGCGCAAGTGACATCCGTCCCACTCGCGGCAGCGTTGTCCGGAGGTGAGCGTCAAATCGACTTCGTCATACGTGTTGAAGCAATAACAGGTCGGGCAGCTCAGGTTGCAACTGCCGCAGGAATAGCAGCGTCGCGCCGTCGCTTCCCAAAGCAACGAGTCATAACTGCGGTCGAACAGCTGCGGAAGCTCGTCTACATCGTAAGGAAGCACCTTGGGAAACGCGGCGTTTTTCTCGACCAGATAACGCTCAAAGTCGCGCTCGTCGGCCGCGCACGGTGTCATGCCCGTCCGATGTTCAGCGAACAGCTCCCGTCCGGCCTGCGTGCCGAACACAACTCCGTAGCGTACCTCCACGCCGTTGCTTTCAAGGTGAAGCGGATAGCACATGAGGTCAAATCCCTCGCGGGCCTCGTTGCATTTCATGTCGCGGCAAAACACGCCTTTCGTGCATGGCTGGGGACAGTCCACGCCGACAATCAGCGTTCGCGCCCGACGGCGCAGATAGTGCTCGTCGCGATGATCGTCGGTGAACACGCGATCAAGCAGCCGGATCGCGTGGATGTCGCAGGGATGAACGCCGACGAGTGCCACAGTCGCATCTTCGTAAACCGGTTTCGTCTTGAATGAGCGGTCGCCGACTTCAAATGTGAAGAGCGTCTCGCATGGTGGAAACAGCGTCGCCTTCGGTCCATAAACGCAGTAATTGAAATCGAGATCGAGTTGGCATGACTCCTTCACGACGTCGTAGAAGTACCGGTCGCCGCGTGCCACCGGTGCCACGATTCTCCGTGAACGCGCCAACGCGTCCACGATCGCCAACAGTTTCGTTTTCGTCACGATTCGGTCGAGCATGAGTTTGCCTCCGCGCTATCCCCACCTCGCATCGAGAACATGGTCGTGCGCGTCGGTCGCACGGCGGTCGCCGATTTCGCGACCTTGCCGCGCGGAAAATACAGGGTGAACTCCGATCCTTCTCCCACAACCGACCGCACCTCGATCCGTCCGTGGGCCTGTTCCACGACCTCGCGTACAATCGCAAGCCCCAGACCGGACCCCGGGATGTTCGCCGCCAGCGCAAGGTTGCCGCGACGAAACGGGTCGAAGATGTCGTCCACGAAACCCTCTGCAATCCCCATGCCGGTGTCCTTGACGCTGATGGAAACGGTCTCCGAATTCGCGGCCGCCGCGATCCAGACCTCCCCGCCATCGTTGGTGTACTTGATGGCGTTATCGAGAAGGTTCTCGACGCAAGACTCCGCATCCCGCCCATCGACAGCCGCGGCGCAGTCGCTGGGAAACTCGTGGGAAACATGCAGGCTGATTTGCTTTGCTCTCGCCTGGTCCGCGAAGCGGCGAACGGATTTCCGAATGACATCGGACACATCGGTGATGGCCGAGCAATGCCGCGTCGGCGCCGCTTCCTGCACCCGGGCCAGTGTCAGCAATTCCGTTACTTGCACCGTCGCCTCTCCACACCGACGAATGATCCGTTCGACGATCTCCGAAGTTGACTCCGGCGGAACCACCCGGTCACGAATCAACCCCGCAAGGGTCTGAATGCCCGCCAGCGGACTCTTGAGCTGATGCGCCGCCGTCTGCATGAAACGCGAACGACGGGCCTGGAGATCGGCAATCGCCGTTTGGCTGCGGCGCAAAGCCTCATTGGACTGGTGAAGTTCGCGTTCCTGCTCGTCAAGCCGCGACGAGATTTGCAGCGTGAAGTAAAGCGTGCCGAAAACGCCGACGCTCAGTACGCCGATGCCCGCCAGAACAAAATCCAGATCGGTGTGCATCGTCGCCGTCGCGCGACCGGCCAGGAATGGATAGTGCGGCGTCAGCCATCCGAGGGATTCGCTCAGTCCGAGTGATCCGTACAACGTCACCGCCCACGCCCCTTGCAGCAGCGCGTTCAGCGGTCGGAGCAGCAAGGCTGCGATCAACATGTGAAAAAGATAGAACACGGACATGGGCGACTCGACGCCGCCTGAAAACCGAAGCAGGACCGTGAGAATCACCAGATCGGCGATCATCTGCGCGTTGACGAACCGCACCACGTCCCGAACCAGCGCGGCTGGAACGCCGTCGCCGGCTTGCAGGGCATGTCGCATCCTCCGTCCAACGACGGCCCAAAGAAGGTTCGTCGCCGCGAGAATGCCGATCCATATGGCCACCGCCGGCGGACGGCGGAACTGAGGCTCAACCAGCCGCTCGCCGACAAGCAAGGCAAAGGCTGATGCCGCCATAAACCAGCGCAGCCGGATGAACCACTGGCGGCGCACGAGTACCGCGAGCACGCGAACGCGAAACCGCCCGTGCGGTAGCAATGCCTCGGTGATTCGTCCTCCCGTTTCCATAGGGCACGGGCAATACTCAGTCCTTCGACCGCGCGGACGCCGCATCCAGGGACTCACGGACCGCCGACACGACGGCCGCAACGGAAAGCGGCTTTTCCAGGAATCGCTCCACCGGCATATAGTCACTGCCCAGTTCCTTGGCGTAGTCCATTCCCATGGTCTGACCGATCGCCGAAATCATGATGATTGGGATTTTCCGGAGTCGCTCGTCGTTGCGAATTCTGTACGCCAGATGAAAACCCTCCGACGGTGACGCGAGCATGATGTCCAATAGAATCAGGTCGGGCGGGTTCGATTCCATGGCGGTCATACCCTCCGGACCGGTCGAGCAACATGTCAATCGATAGCCCGCCGGCTGGAGCATCAAGCTCAGCGCTCGTTGAACGTCGGGATCATCGTCAATGATCAGGATGTGTTCGCCCGCCATCACCCATTCCTCCTCACGAAACCGAGCAGATGTTCAGCAAATCCTTGGCAGTTCCTCTCCATAAGGCCGCTGAACGACGCGCCGCCCGCCTGCGCCTGTAATCAACTCGACCAGCGGAGGATCATCGGCGACCACGGTGCCGATTCGCGCCGATTCCCGCCCCGACGCATGCCCGCGCATGATGTCCAAACACCGATTCACGTCTTCGGCGGCGACAACCACAACGACTTTTCCTTCGTTGGCGATGTTCAGCGGATCGAACCCCAACAACTCCGCCGCCGCTCGCGTTGTCGAACGACAGGGAATCGCGGTCTCATGCAATTCCACGCTCAGTTGGGTCTGTTCGCTGAGGTCCGCGAGTACCCCTGCCAGGCCTCCGCGCGTCGCGTCGCGCATGAACCGGACGTTGACGCCGCTGTTCAGCAACGAGGTGGTCAGACCGTTCAGCGGCGTCGCGTCCGAGACAATCGACGTGTCAAACTCAAGTCCGTTGCGGACGGACATGACGGCCATGCCGTGATCGCCAATGCATCCGTTGATCAAGATCGCGTCGCCGGGCCGCACTCGCTCAAAGCCCAGCCGCACGCCGACCTTCAACGCAGCCACTCCCGCTGTGTTAATGAACAATCCGTCACCTCGAGACCGTTCAATGACCTTGGTGTCACCAGTCACAATCGCAACACCGGCTTCGTCGGCCGCCATAGCGATCGATTCGAGTATTCGATCGAGCTGCCGCATCTCAAACCCTTCCTCGATGATGAGACCCAGACTCAGCCCGATCGGCTTGCCCCCCATCACGGCCAGGTCGTTCACCGTTCCGCACACGGCCAGTCGTCCGATGTCGCCGCCCGGAAACTCGAGCGGCTGCACAACGAAGGAGTCCGTCGTCATGACGATTCGTTCAGTGCCGCATGTCAGCACGGCGCCGTCTGTCAATTCGTCAAGGATGGGGTTGCTGAGTGCCGAAATGATGTGATCGCGAATCAGCCGACCCATCATCTCACCGCCGCCGCCGTGAGCGCGAACGACGCGTTCGTCTGCCATTGGATTCGCGGCGTCGAGTTCGACGGACTGTCGCAAGTTCACCGGTCAACCTCCCGCAATCAAGTGTGTCCGGGCTGTGCCTTTGGCGCACCGGATTGCTTTGGGCGAATACTTGTACCATGCACTGCACGTGCCTTCGGAGCTCACCATGCATGGCCCGAGGGGAGTGAGGGGCGTGCAAACAGTGCCAAACAAACGACACTCATCTGGCGACGCCTTGCCCTGGATCACGCTGCCGCAAAGGCATTCGCGGTGATCCAGATCGTCGCCGAGCGCAACATCGAATCGAGCCAGCGCGTCAAAGCGGCGGTAGCCGGCCCGCAGCGCGAGCCCGCTGTTCGGAATCACGCCCAGCGCTCGCCACGGCGTATCGGCCGTTTCAAATACTTGATCCATCATGCGCCGCGCCACTCGGTTGCCATCGCTTGAAACGGCGGTCTTGTAGTCGTTTTCCACTAGAGCCTCGCCGTCGCGCATTTGGCAAAGCAGCGAAGTCAGCGCCCGCAAAATGTCATTCGGCTCAAAGCCTGCCACTACGCACGGAACGCGAAACCGCTCCGCCACCGCACGGTAGGCTTCCGATCCAATGATGACGCTAACGTGTCCCGGGCAAAGGAATCCGTTGATTCGTGCGTCACCACCCTCGAGCAGGGCCGTCATCGCGGGTACGACCAGCTTGTGCGCCGCAAGAATGAAGAAGTTGTTGATCCCCCGTTGCTTGGCCCGCAAGATCGCCGCGGCCGTCGCGGGCGCGGTTGTTTCAAATCCAACGGCAATGAAAACAGTCGGTCGATTCGGGAATCGCTCCGCCAGCCGCAACGCGGAGAGCGCCGAGCCGACGACGCGCACGTCCGCGCCCTCGGCCTGTCTATGTTCCAGGCTGCCCAGTTCGCCGGGAACCCGAACCATGTCGCCATACGTTGCAATGATGATCTCCTCAACGGCACTAAGCCGGATCGCCGCGTCGATGTGCCGCTGGGCCGTCACGCAGACCGGGCAACCCGGCCCGCTGACCAACCGCACGTTGGGAGGAAGTAGCGCGCGTAGTCCGTGCCGAAAAATCGACACCGTATGCGTGCCGCAGACTTCCATGATCAGGACGTCGCGGTCCAGCGTCCGCGCGACGTGGCGAAGCTCGCCCGCTTGACTGGACAGATACTCAGTCACGCTTCACCCCGAGTTCTTCGCTTGCGTCCGCCATCGCTGCGGGATCGCCCCGCAAGTAGGCCCAGGTCTCCAAAGCCGCCTTTTCGCCGATTCGCGTGATCGCGAATCCGGCATGCACGAGCACCCAATCGCCGATCTCCGCTTCGGGCGTGAGGACGCAGCACACGTCCATCCGATTCCCCTGAAAATCGACGAGAGCGCTTTCGTCGCCAAGTCCGATGATGCGTCCGGGCACGGCTAGGCACATGGCTGACCTCGTTTCGATCGTGACTCGCGTTTCGCCGCGACGTGGGCGGCAACGACTGCTTGACCGAGTGACAAGCCGGCGTCACCGCACGCGACCCGCCCGTGAACCGAGACGGTCAGTCCGCGAGACTGCAATGTGCTTGCCAATGCACCGCGGAGCAGGTCGTTCATGAAACAACCACCGGACAGCACCACACGGTCTATGCCCGTCCGAGCCGAAACCACATGGGCGGCCTCCGCGAGCATCGCAACGACGGTGGCATGGAACTTCGACGCGATGACCGTTGCGGGGAGGTTTTCCTGCACGTCCCGCACGATTCCGACGACCATTGGCCGCCAGTCAATCACCGTCTCCACGCCGTCGCCGGGCCGAAGCTCATATTCGTAACTTCGCGTTGCTTTTTGTCCCAGCGATAGGGCTTCCGCCGCGGCCCCTTGCAACGCGATTGCTGCTTCGCCTTCGTGCGTGTTCTCAATGCACAGGCCCGACAGCCAGGAAACGGCATCGAAGAGACGTCCCATGCTTGAAGTGGCGGAAACGTTCAGTCCGGTGCTGAGCTGTCGCATGAAGTGTTCCAGACGGCGCTCTTCCACCACGCGCAATGCCAGGATCGGAAGCCGCCGCCAGGTCTTACCAAACGTCGCCAACAGCAGCGCGGCAGCCGGAAGAAAGGGAAACCGCGCGGCCGAATCGCCCCCGGCCAAGGAAAAATAATCCAAATGCGCGAGCCGTTGGAACGCCGACACTTCACATAATAATACTTCGCCGCCCCAGATCGCGCCGTCGGTTCCATACCCTGTGCCATCGCAAACAACGCCGATCACGGGAAACGCGACCCCCGCATCAACGGCACAGCTCACCGCGTGGGCGAAGTGGTGCTGAACGGCGACACTGATTCCCGGTTGCATCCGCGCGATTCGAGTCGAAAAATAACTGGGATGAAGATCGTGACCGACGGCAATCGCACCGGTGCCCTGCCTCGGCGTTACAGCCCGAATCGCCGCATGCCATCGGCGATAAGCCTCGACATCCGCGAGGTCGCCATGTGTCCCGCTGATCCGCGCCCGGTTCCTATTGGCGATGCAGATCGTGTTCTTCAGGTCGCCTCCGAGTCCCATGGCAGGGCAAGGCAGTGCTTCGGATAAGTCAAGGCACGTCTGCCAGAGTTTTTCGCTCTTTAGTGTCGCGCCCGCGCTCGAAGGCGAATTGCGAATTGTCGCGCAAGGCTCGGAGTGAATTGAGCCATGTCTCGGTGGCAGTCGGTCGTGAAAGGGTTCGACTTCTTTGAAATGAGAAAGAGTCATGGGCTGACATCACTTTCACGAGTCGCGCCGCCACGAAGAACCCTCAAACGGACAACCCTTGCGCCGCTGTCTTTAAACGAAAAGAAAGGCGAGCGGCGCGCCTCCAATTCCCATCCTTGCGGCAACGCACCTCACCAATTGCGAATACAAGCGGCGTGCCACAACGCGCAATGACAATGTCAGAATCGTTTCCACGTTGACGCTGGGTGGGCCGAGGTGCTTTGCGCGTCCGTTCGGCTTCGCGAGGTCCGCAAGAACGGGAATCACCGGGCGTCAGAAGCTCGGTGGAAGCGATGTTGGCGATTCTTAACTTTGCCAACAATTCGAACGCCGTGTGCTCGTAAACCCTCCGTTCATAGTAAATGTGCCGCCGAAGGGTGGCTGCATAATGGGGAAGCGCACTTTTTAAGGCCAATGGCGATTTTGCGCCGTGTTAATGGCTATTTTTGCGTTCGCACAAGCGTTGGTACAGAGATTGCCTCCATTAGGAACGTCGGCGGTGCTGCCACCGCGACCGATAAGGGTGGATCTGCGTGGTTACCGGGCCATGAGGATTGGGAGTTGATTCAATGGCAGTTTCGCAGGCAGCCGTTGATTAAGGAAGTGAAGTCGGAGATGTCAGGCAATATGACAACTTTTGCAACGCAAATCGAGTCGTTGACGACCGCCAAGACCAGCTATGCGCGCATACAAGTTCTCGTTGGAGCGGTCATGGTTCAGTTGATCCTCGGAACGGTGTACGGCTACAGCGTGTTCTGGCAGCCGCTGGAGGCAGAGCTGTTTCCCACTGCTGGGATGGAAGCAGTGCCGGAAAACGCGGCAGCCCACGAAGGCGCGACTTTGGTGGAAGGAACTGGCGCCGCGAGCGCTGCCACCGCTTCGCGCGAGTCTGAGTCGCGCAGCGCCTCGCTGAAGTATTCCTTTGCCATTTGCCTCTTATCCTTCGCCACCGCGATGGTGTTCGCGGGTCGATTGCAGGATCTACGCGGGCCGCGATTCACCGCGACCCTGGGCGGCATCATTCTCGGAATCGGGTTCCTCATCGCCGGACAAATGGATCACTTGGTGACTTATTATATCTGCCACGCGCTACTGATGGGCAGCGTGGTCGTCGCGGCGCTACTTGTTTACGACACACTGTTCAAGGAGCTTGACCGTCGGCGATATCCGATCCTCCAATACGTTCCGCACGGAATCGTCACGGTAGCGGTGGTCATTGGAATCACCCTGGGAACGCGCTTCGTTTCGGACGGAGCGCGGGATCGAATGTTCATGCTTTGGGGGACCATTGGCTTGTTGGCGGGCGCGGGGATCGGCTATGCCTACGTCTGCCCGATCGCTGCGCTGGTAAAGTGGTTCCCACATCACAAAGGCCTCGTGTCCGGTATCGCCGTGGCGGGTTTCGGTCTTGGCGCCTGGGTCTTTTCCAGCAATCGTGCCTACGGAGCCGTCAGGTTCATCGAAGCGCACGGCATCCGCGAGTTTTTTACGGTTCATGGCCTGATATGCATCGTCGTCGTGATCGCGGGAGCCATGTTGCTGCGTAATCCGCCCACGGTCGTGCAGTCCACGAAGGCTCCGAACGCGCGTTCATCCTCCTCCGCCACTGACTCCACATGGCAGGAACTGCTTCGCACCGGGAGCTTCTACGTGGTTTGGCTTATGTTCTTCAGCGGAGCGATGGCGGGGTTGATGGTCATTGGCATTCTGAAGCCTTTCGCGGGAAGTCAGTTGATCGCGGCCGTATCGAACTCGGGAACCGCGGTCAGTGACGCCCTGCGAAGCGAACTTCTCCTCAGCGGCGCGAAAGTAGTCGGCTATTTGGCGCTGTTCAACGCGGCGGGGCGCGTGATCTGGGGCCTGATTTCGGATCGAATCGGCCGATCAGCCACGATGACCGCCATGTTTCTCCTCCAGGGTGTCACGCTGCTGACGCTTTCAAGCCTGCAAACGCACTGGCAGCTTTCGGTGGGCGCGGCCTTGGTCGGCTTCAACTTCGGCGGAAACTTCGCATTGTTTCCTTCGTTGACCGCCGACATGTTCGGCTCGAAGAACATCGGGGCGAACTATGGTTGGGTGTTCACCGCCTACGGAGCGGCGGGTGTGATGGGCATCTGGGCGGGGAATCTGGCGCAGAGATGGACAGGGAGCTACTTCGCGGCGTTTGCCGTCGCGGCGAGTCTGTGTTTCCTGTCGGCGGCGCTGACGGTGCCCCTGCGCATGGCTCGCGCAAAAGCGATCGCCCAAACCGCAACCTGATCGATTATTCAAAGAAGGCCGATACGAGGATGGGATGTTGGCCGTCCGCGTGCGCAGGGCGAGAGTCGACACCGCCTAACAACCGATTCGTGCATTTCTGAATTCGGCGAAAGACCCAGGGTCACTTTGGGTTCTGTCCGCCGCCAACCAGCCATCGGGACGTGGGCGGCTTGGGTGCAGTTGATGCTCCGTGCGGAAGCACCGGCGACGGCGGCGCTGGCTTTGGCGCGGGAGTCGCGGCAGAATGTTCACCGGCCTCCTCTCGCGCCATCCAGCCGGATGCCAGCTCAATAAGCGAAATGGCGTCGAACGGCAGCATTACTGCGTCGATCTGTCGCGGAATGTTGTTCTCAAAAAACGTCACGTTCGACAGCAACAACAGTCCGTTGTTTTTTTCCAGCAGAGCGTCCGAGGGCCGGATCGCCGATGACGTGCGCGTGGAAATATGGAACAGACCGGTCATGTGGTGACCGCTCTTCAGGTAGACCTTGAGCTCACAACACTTCGTTGACTTTTCCACAATGTCTCGCCCCGAGCTTGGGGTACTATAAATTCATCGACCAACCGTGGGGGGCGTTACGGTTCGATGGCGTCATGACTGCGCTCAGTCAGGCTCAATCGGTGTCGAAAGACGTGATGGCTTGCCGAAATATCGGACGAACGCTCAACTGACGCATTCTTCTACAATTCCCCTTTAACCATTCCATGAACTTCGTTGCAAAACATAACGGATGATGTTAGACTATCGGACCATTCTTGAACTGGGGTTTTGCGAACGGGCTGGATTTCAATTGGAGGAGGGCTACACGATGATCTCTAGAAAAGTCCCTGTTTGCGCAATTGGCGCGGCCATCGCATCAATCTCGCTCGGGTCAGCGACCGCGGAGGCCACATTTCATTTCATGCAGATCGAGCAAGTCATCGGCGCGGTCAACGGCGACACCGCGGCGCAAGCCATTCAACTCAGGATGCGCTCTGGTGGACAGCACCTGATGTCGCAATCTCGACTTCGCGCGTGGGATGCCGCCGGCGCGAATCCGGTTTTGCTGGTCAACATCACGACGGACCTGGCCGGTCCGAGTTTCACCGGCGATCGAATCCTGATCGCCACCGCCGCCTTCGCCGCAACGACGACGCCCGCGGCTTCGTCGGATTACATCATGGCGCCAATCCCGGCGTCTTATCTGGCGGCGGGAAGTCTGACCTTCGAAGACGACTTTGGCACCATTTACTGGAGGTTAAGTTGGGGCGGCACGGACTACACTGGATCCAATACCGGATCGATCACCAATGATGCCAACGGGAACTTCGGTCCTCCGTTCGCCGGACCTCTTCCATCGCTGAACTGCCACGCTCTGAGATTCCCCGGCGCAGCGACCGCCCTCAGCGTCAGCAACAACACCGACTACGCGGTCACGTCGGCGGCGTCCGTATGGCAGAAGTACCACGGACCGTCGTACACGATTACTGAATGCGTACCCGCGGTCTCTGAATGGGGCGCAATCGCGCTCTCGCTCCTGTTTCTTACGGCGGCCACGATTGTGATTCGGAATCGGCGATTCGCATCCGTCGACTGATTCCGCTCGATCGCGGCGTTTTTTCGGCTTGCGGGCGGACAGCGTTGCGACACCATACGTCAGCCTGCATGAAGCGAAAACCGTTCAATCCTGATCTGATGACCAAGCGGTCCGACGATCGCATACCCGCGCTCACCGGACCGCTGACCGTTTCTCAACTGACCTCGATGGTCGCCCGCGCCATCCGCGACGCATTGCCGACCACCGTTCACGTTATCGGTGAAATCAGCAACTTCAAGAGACATTCCAGCGGACACATCTATCTGACGCTCAAGGACGCGGGAGGCGAACTGGCCTGCGTGATGTGGCGATCGGACGCCGTGAAGCTGAAGTTCACGCCCGCCGACGGCTTGGAAGTCGTCGGCACGGGCGCGGTTGAACTCTTCGAGCGAGCCGGGAGATACCAGCTTTACATGCGACGGCTGGAGCCGCGCGGCGTCGGCGCGCTCGAACTCGCCTTTCGCCAGTTGTGTGCCAAGCTCGACGGTGAAGGTCTCTTCGACCCCGCTCGAAAAAAACCGTTGCCGCGATTTCCGCGAACGATCGTGCTGGTCACGAGTCCGACCGGAGCGGCCGTCGCTGACATGCTGCGAACGATCGAGCGGCGATTCCCCTGTATCCGCGTTCTCGTTTACCCGGTGAAAGTACAGGGCGATGAAGCGGCCGGAGAAATCGCTTCCGCCATCGGTGCGGTGAACACTTTCGCCGATCGACTTGGCGGCGTCGATCTGATGATCGTCGGGCGCGGCGGCGGTTCGCTGGAAGACCTCTGGGCGTTCAACGAAGAAACTGTCGCGCGGGCGATCTTCGGCAGCCGCATCCCGATCATTAGCGCGGTTGGGCACGAAGTGGACGTAACCGTCGCCGACCTTGTGGCCGATGTACGCGCCGCGACGCCAACCGCCGCCGCGGAATTGGCCGTTCCCGTGCTCGATGAATTGTTGGTCGGACTGGATTCGATGGCGACCCGTTTGTTCATCGGCGTAAAGAGTTGCCTGCAACTTGGCACAATTCGCGTTGAAGGTGTTCTACGGCGCTCGGCGCTTGCTGATCCGCACATCATGCTACTTCGGCGTGCACAGGCATTGGACGAGTGGGCTCACCGAATGCAGCGATTCACGGGCCTGCGGTGCAACGCCGTTCGCGCTCGCGTGGAGTACTTCGAAAAATTGATCCAGCGCATCGCTCCTCACGCGTTTCTTCTGCGTCTGACCAGCCGCCTTGCTTCCACCGAAAAAAAGCTCCTCGCCGCCTCGATTCGCCGAACGGCTGCATCCGACCGAGGGCTTGTCGCAGCCCAGCACCGGCTCGAACGATCTTCCCCCATGCGGACTCTGCCTGCGTTGGTTGAGCGATCGCGGCGGGCATGCGACCTGCTAAGCGAATCCACGCATCGCCTGCTGGCGCTAAACATGTCGAAGCTGGGTTCGCTCGAGTCGTTGCTCAACGCCGTCGGCCACCGCAGCGTGCTAAACCGCGGCTACTCCATCACACGCTTGAAACGCGGCAGCCGATTGGTCCGCTCCGCGAAGGAAGTGTTAGACGGTGACCGCATCGTCACCGAAACCGCCGACGGTCAATTCGAGTCCGAAGCTGTCAACATTCGCCAATTGGAGCTTTTTGAGGAATCCTGACGATTCGCGCGCGGCTGCTGGTGCCGTTTGCGCCGTTGGCGGGCGAATGGATTCATTGACCGGTCGATGGATTCGGCTTGGCGGTCGTATGACTTTGAACCACGCCGCCTTGGAGCAGCATCGGCGGAATGCCCCGCACAAGCGGAACAACCTTCGGCGTCATGGCGCCGCCCGACATAATAACGCTGATCGCGTCTTCCACGGACCAGTCAAGTTCGATCACGTCGCTCCGACGAAGCAGCAGCATATACCCCGTCGTCGGATTCGGCGTGGTCGCCAGAAAGACCGAACAGATATCCTCGCCCGTGTCCGCGTCCTTGCTCACCGCTGTGATGAAGCCCAACGTACGAACCTCCATGCAGGGAAACGGAACCAGCGCGACCCGCTGAAACTCCTGCGCCGAGTCGCTGGTAAAGGCTTCGAGAATCTGCTTCGAAGCCCGGTACACGGTCTTAACCAGCGGAAGGCGATTCACCAATTGTTCGATGCCTGTAACGAATCGCCGTCCGATCAGATTCGCGGTGAACAACCCGATGACGTAAAGCGAAAACACGGTGAGCAGTACGCAGATGATCGCGATGGTCCACTGCACGTGCGGAGGCAGCGCCGCCAGGCCTTTCTCCTCGATCACCTCGCGGCTCACCTTGCCCCAGGATTCAAGCAGACCTTTGCCTCGATCGGTGCCAAGATAGGCGACCACAAGCCAGAGCGATGCGTCTCGCAGCGCGCCAAAGATAAACTTCAAAAGCAAGAAAGTGATCCAGATCGGCAGAACCACGACCATGCCCGCCGTGATCCGCGCGCGCAGAATCCGCCTCATCGCCGCGCTGGCGCGACTTGGCCGCTTGGTTTCCTTGTCCGATGAAGCGCTCATCGTGATCGACTTTCTCGCATCAGAATCGCCGTGCTGACCGACCGCCGAACAAAAACCCTAGTGTAACGATAACCGGGCTGACCGTCTCGGCAAGCGTGGGATTCGAAAAGCCCGTTTAATGACGTTCCACCCTTGACGATCTGCCACAGCCCACGGACCGCTCGACTTTCGCTCAGCGATCGAATGGGCGATCATATCCGAGACTGGTTGGACGACCATGATCATGACGAGCCTGCAAAATCTTATCCATTGTCGCACGCAACGCCGTCAAAAGTGCGCAGCTCGACCACGTGGCAAATTGCTGTGTTGCGTGCGGCGTATCGACGCCGCGTTTTTGCTCGTGACGGCGGTTTTCGTATCCGCGGCTCCGGCCCGCGCGCATGTGTTCACGATGACCGAGACAATGGCGATTCTCCGGTCTGATGGCTCCTACCAGATCGACATGACCATCGATGTCGATGCCTTGGCGCTCGGTGTGCCGTCATCTGCGGATTCACAACAGGTCGCGGCCGCCTTGAGTGCGATGAATCCCGACGAGTTCGCCAAGGCTGCCGATCAGGCAAGAAACACCATCCTTCGTCGCGTGCGAATTCGCTTTGATGGCGAAAAATCAACCCCGCTCGTTTCGTTTCCGCGTGGCGATTGGGCGCCGACCGGTGAAAACCCGATCCCCACCGTCCTGGGAATTACCGCGCGACTGGAAGGGCGGATGCCGCCGGGAGCGAGGGAGTTCACTTTTGGTGCTTCCCGCGCGTTTGCGGCCGTCACGCTGACGCTGTTCGACGAGAAAGCACCGGTCGCCGCACGATTTGTGCTGGGCGCCGGTGAGGACAGTCCGCCCCATCGCATCGGAGAGTACTCGGCTGATTCGTCAATTCCCGCCACCCGCTATCTTACGCTCGGCTTTGAGCACATCCTCCCCGATGGGCTGGATCATATGCTCTTCGTGCTGGGACTGTTTCTGCTGAGCACGAGGCTCAAGCCGCTGCTCTGGCAGGTTACCGCTTTCACCCTTGCCCATTCCGTCACGCTCGCCCTGGCCATGTATGGCGTCGTGACACTTCCGAGCAGCGTCGTCGAACCGCTGATCGCCGTTTCTATTGCTTATGTAGCCGTCGAAAACATCTGCACGTCCAAATTAAAACCGTGGCGACCGGCCGTCGTGTTCGGCTTCGGACTGTTGCACGGACTTGGCTTCGCTGGCGCGTTGTCGAAGCTCGGACTTCCTCGCGAAGACTTCGCGATCGGCCTCGCGCTGTTCAATGTCGGCGTGGAGCTTGGGCAATTGGCAGTCGTCGCGCTCGCCTTCGGAGTCGTCGGCTGGGCTTGCAAGCGATCGTGGTACAGGTCGGTGATTGTCATCCCTTCGTCAACCGCCATCGCGCTGACCGGTTTGTATTGGGCCGCACAACGCACGTTCGGCTGGTAGGGCGCGGCGAAGCGCCTCTCTTTCTTCGGATTGCTCGCGAACGAACGGGATCGCATGCGGCTCGGCGCACTGGCGAAAGGCATACAGGAAGTCCCTCGTGCCCGAGTAGCCGCAACCAACTCGCGTCGATCAATGCCTGAAGACCTATTACGCGGAGATTCGATTCCAACGACTACGGGCGAAAGCTCTTCATGTGTTCCACCGCCTGCGGCACAACGCGGTCAATCGCTTCCTGCAATCCGCAGTCGAGGATCGCTCCCGACGCCTGCGCGTGTCCGCCGCCGTTGAACTTCGCGGCCAGGTCAGTCACCGTCACTGCGCCGCTGCTGCGGAAGTTGATTCTCGTCTTACCCCTTCGGCCCTCGGAAAACAACATGGCCAGTAGAACGCCGTCGAGCGAGCGCGGCACGTTGATCTGATCGTCGATGTCGGCGGCGGTGCAGCCGGCGTCGTGAATCTCTTCGTAGCTGGCAGAGCTGTAGGCAATGCGTCCGTCGGCGACGAGGCGCGTGTTGGCGTACACGATGCGAAGAAGGTCGAATTCACTCTTTTTCTGGCTGCGGAAAATGCGCTCGCCAAGATCGCCGACATCAGCGCCGCGTTCAACAAGGTCGGCCGCGGCGCGGAGTGCACCGGCCGTCGTCGAAGGAAGCGAGAATCCAAGCGTATCGGTCATGATGCCCGCGTAAAGGAGCGAAGCCATCGTCGGCGAGATGGTCAGCCCGCAAGCGCGAAGCAGGTGATAAACGAGTTCGCACGTGCTTCCGGCGGTCGGCTCGACCCAGTTGACGGTTCCAAAAAGCGTGTTGGTCTGGTGATGGTCGATGTTGAGGATCGGCCTGTTCGCGGACCAGTCGGTCTGCCGCAGGTCGGGACCGACGTTGCAGCGGTCCATCTTGGCGGTGTCGAGAACAATGAATGCGTCGGCGTCGGCGAAGTCGGCGGGCGAAGCGATGCGGGCGCCCGCCCATTCCACCATGAAGCCAAGCTTCTGCGACAGCGAACCGGTCGGCAGCGAGACCATCGGATTCGAATGTTCGCACTTCAAGGCCAGCGCGGTCGCCAGCATCGACCCCAGCGCGTCGGCATCGGGGACAACGTGAGCGATGACAATCGGCGACGAAGAAGCCTGAAGCGCGGTCAATAGTTGCGAGGGAACATTCATCAACTCATTGTCGATTGTCGATTTGCTATGGTCGAATGCGGGGATCAAGACGCCGTCAATCGCCAATCGCAAATCTCAATTCGACAATCCTATTATTGTTTCATGGACTCGATCAGGATGTCGGCGATTTCCGGTCGCGTGAACTCCTCGGGCGGACGCTGACCGGCCGCAAGCATCTCGCGGACCTTCGTGCCCGACAGCGCGATACGATCGCCTTCAATCGTTGGGAATGTCTTGTCGCTGACCATGCCGCCAGCGAGTTTCGACCAGGCCGTGTGCTCAAACTTCATGGAGGTGATTTTCAGCGCCCCCGGCGGCAGTGCATCCATCGTTTCCTGTGCGGCGTACGTGCCGTAATAGTTGCCGACGCCGGCGTGATCGCGCCCGACGATGAAGTGCGAACATCCGTAGTTCTGCCGCAGAATCGCGTGAAGCACGCATTCCTTCGGCCCGGCGTAGCGCATGGCCGCGGGCATGACCGCGAGCATCGTGTGGTCGGGGTGGTAGTACTTGCTGATGAGCACTTCGTAGCACTTCATGCGAACTTCGCGAGTAATGTCGCCGTCCTTGGTCGCACCCATGAGAGGGTGAATCAAGAGACCGTCGACGATCTCTTGCGCGCACTTGGTCAGATATTCGTGAGCGCGGTGGATCGGATTGCGCGTCTGAAACGCGACGATGGTCTTCCAGCCGCGTTTCTCGAACGCGGCCCGCGTCTGCCTCGGCGTCAAACGGTGATCGGTGAACATCGGGTTGTGTCGCAGCGTGACGACGTCGATCGGACCCGCGAGGCACGTATCGCCGGAGTTCATGACGTTCTTGACGCCGGGGTGGGCGATATCTTCCGTGCCAAAGGCTTTCGTCGTCTGCTTCCGCTTGTCCTGTTTGTATTTTTCCTTAATGGTGATGTAACCGAGCAGTCGGCCCTGATCGTCATTGAGCGCGGCACGATCGCCGACGCCGACCTTGCCCGCCGTCGCGTCGTCCACGGCCAGCGTGATCGGAATCGGCCAGGTCACGCCGCTGACCAGCGTCATCTTGTCGCACACGCTGTTGTAGTCGGCCTCGCCCATGAAGCCCTCGAGCGGACTCATCGCGCCGACGCCGATCATTTCGAAGTCGCATTGCTGCCATTCAGTGAGCGTGATCGACGCCTTGGGCGGCTTGGCGTCCTGCTTGTGCCCGGTCCGGTCAACGAGTTTCCCGCCGTGCGGGTCGGTAAGTTTGATCATGGCCATCTACGGTTCCTCTTGGTTAATTCAATGAACTCACTTGCGAAATCGCACCGGATTCCGCTCCCCTCTCCGAAAAAACGAAACGGCTAGCGTAGGAACAATCCGCAATGACTGCAAGTCCATCAATCCGCGATTCGCAGTGAAAGGCCAACAAAGATCCGTTCAGTTTTGTTCCGATGCCGTGGATGCGTCCAGCCGGCCTTTGAAACGGTGGTAAAGATAGGAAGCTCCGATAAGCATCAGTCCAAGGACGAGGAACGAGACGATTCGGTAGGGTGTGCTGACCTTTGCCATGTCCCAAAGGAATACTTTCAGAAGTGTTGCCGCGAACAGGACGAACGAGCATCGGCGGAGCACGACCAGATCATTCCAAAAGCCCAGGATCATCAACGTGATGGCACAGATCGCCCAAAGCACGGAAATCGCCGCGAAACGGGCCGAGATTGCATAGTCGAAAAACCATGCGGCGACCTCGACGTTCATGACCGCGAAGGCCAGCACGCCGAAGATCGAGTACATTAAATTGCGTGCTTCGACGATGTTTGAGAAGCGATCGTCTGCGGACGACCGCCGAAGGATTGTAGCCACGGCGAACGTCGATCCAAGCACAGTGACTGACGTGGCCCAGCGCTGGGCCGCGAGTGCATAATAGCCAGATGTAAACGCCAACCGCGATAGGTCGAGCCCGAATTGCCGTCCGGTATCGTGAAAGATGAAGCGCGCAAGGACAATGAACAACAGGACGAATCCGCCGAAATAGAGCCGGCTGTCGCCGATTCGAAGCGCCGCCCAGATTAATACCGCTGCCTGGACCCCCCAAGCCACTGTAATCCAATGCGCCGAGAAATAAAGTGGAATCGTGATGATGAAGAACAGAAGCGCCATTGCCATCAGCATGACAAAGGCATCGATGTTGGCTGGGTTCCGGCGTCGGAGATACAACCCCATCCCCAGATACAGTAGGCCATAACCGAGTGAAACGATGCTGACGGCTTCGGTTGAGGCGTAATCGCGGATCATCTTGTACGAGAAACCGAATGCGGCAATCGTATTGATGAACGTGATCGCAAAGCCGGGTCGTTGCACCTGGTCGCGCGGAACGAAATAGTAGGCAAACGGCACGATAGCGTATGCAACAAAGAACACATTCAGAAACGCGATGGTTCGTACGAACTTGGAAACGTCGTAGTGGGACGCGAACCAGGTGCCGAAGAGCCCCCAAGTGAAAAAGAATCCGAACTGATTGAGCAACTGCCAGCGTTTGTACGCTGCGATCCAGAGAATGCCAGCGTTCAGGATGGCCATGTATGTCATTAGCGCGATCTGGTTGTCCTGCCTGGTGCTCAGAACGACGGGAGTGACGAAACCGCCGATGATCCCCAGCACCGCTAGCCACATGATGTCGAACTTGAGCGACAGGAACCCAGCCAGCATCGTGACCGCCACCATCAGTGAGAACGCCGCCGACTGAGTAATCAAGTCATAAATCTGGAATGCCGCATAACCCGAAAAATAAAGAACCGCGATTCCGCCGCCCATCAGATACAATCCGAACAGCGAAAGGCCCTTTCTCCGAAAACGCTCGCCGGCCAGGAGGCACGCAGCGCCCGCACCATAAGCACAGGCCACTCGACCGGCAGGTCCGATCCAGTTTCGATCAAACGCGTATTTCAAGAAGTAACCGACTCCCAGGACCATGACGACGATGCCTACGATAAGCAACCATTTTTGTCCCAACTGTAATTCCGCGGCGCGATCAAGAAACGGCGTCGGCTCCGGCTCTGGTACTCGAGACTTGAATAGAGGCGGCTCAGGAATCGTACACTTGTCGCCGTGAGAGGACTCGGATTCCGTGCCGTATTGTCCCTCTTGCTGAGTTTTTTTGTCGGCACTGTCGGAATGATCTTCTCTGACCCAGGCCTCGGCCCACTGGCGGACTTCTGGCTTGACGGGGGCTGCAAAAGGCACGTGCGGCGGCTCGGAGGCGATGGTCGGCTCATGCGGAAGCGTTTGCGGGGTTGCCGATGGTGACTCACTGGAAGTCACCGGACTCCGGTCCAAAATCAGGAGCCCTGGAAGCGATTCCAATTTCGCTTGAAGCGAAATCAATCGGGCCGACACCTGTTGAAACTCGCCACTGGCCTTCTTCAATTCCTGTGAGAATTGCTCGATCTCCCGGGCGACGGTCAGGTCTTGGCCGCAGTCGATGCATGGGCTGTCCAGCCTGTTCTCGACTCCGCAGCGCGGGCAGCGCATGGCTAGTCACCTCGAACAAACGTGGTCGATTGCCACCGCGAAAGATCGCGGTAGAACTGAAATGACATCATAACTGGCGAGGACACGGCGTCCATCGCAACCCGATGCCGGCTTGAACCCGGTGGATAACGATCTCACCGAAATGAGTCGCCAAGTTTGATAGTACTATTTCTTGCCCGGCGAGACGATCATGGTCATACGCCGACCGTCCATCGCGGGGGCACGTTCGATTTTTGCCGCTTCGCCCAATTCGGTGATGATCGCTGTAAACGCCTCGGTGGCGAAATCCCGATGAAATCGCTCCCGGCCCTTGAAGAGCATGGTGAACTGCACCTTGTGCCCTTCGTCGAGGAAATCGCGGGCATGTTTGAGCTTGATTGAACGATCGTGCGGGTCGGTCTTGGGCCGCAGCCGAATCTCCTTGAGCTGCACGGTATGGGCCGCCGCGGCCATCTTCTGCCGTTTCTTCTTTTCGTAGAGGTGCTTGCCGTAGTCCATGATACGGCAAACCGGCGGGTTTTCCTGCGGCGAGACCTCGACGAGATCGAGACCGGCCTCCTTGGCGAGCGAAAGTGCCTCGTGGGTCGAAATGACCCCCAACTGTTCCTGATGCTGATTGATGACGCGAACCTGCGGGATGCGGATTCGCTCATTCAGACGCAATGCCTTGGCGATGACGACGTTCCTTTCAAAAAAACTTTATTCCCACGGGCGCAGTGCCCGCCCTGATCGCCGACCGTCAGGCCGGCGAACTCCATCAATCTTGCAAAGCTGCCTGTGGCGGAAGGCAGCGCTTCGACTCGATTTCCTCGCGGACCTTGGCGACGAAACCGTCCAGGGACATGTTGCCCAGGACCGAACCGTCGCGATCGTTGACGTTGACGGCGCCCGCAGCCGCCTCCTGCTCTCCCACGACCAGAATATAGTTGACTTTCTCGGCACGGAAGCGGTGCTTTTTGGGACCGATCTTCTCGTCGCCCACGTCGAGCTCCGCCCGAAGCCCGGCCTGCTTCAGCGCATCGAAAACGCGGTGGGCGTAGGAAGCACTTTTTTCGCTCACGCTGGCGACGCCCACCTGCACCGGTGACAGCCACATCGGAAACGCGCCGGCGAAATGCTCGATCAAGATACCGACGAACCGTTCCATGCTGCCGAATGGCGCTCGGTGGACCATGACCGGGCGGTGCTGGGCGTTGTCGGCGCCAACGTACGTGAGATTGAACCGCTCAGGACCGTTGTAGTCAGCCTGCACGGTTCCCAGCTGCCAGCTCCGCCCGATGCAGTCCTTCACGACGAAGTCGATCTTCGGTCCATAGAAGGCGGCCTCGCCGATCTCCTCGGTAAACTCAACGCCGCTCTGCCGCGCGGCGTCGCGCACGGCCTGTTCCGACTTGGCCCAGTTTTCGTCGGAACCGATGTACTTGTTGCTCGACGGATCGCGCAGTCCCACTCGAACGCGATAGTCGGACAGTTGCAACAGGTCGAGCACCGACTTGGTCAGTCGCACGGTGGTCAGCAGTTCTTCGCCGAGTTGATCGGCCGTGCAGAACAGGTGGGCGTCGTCCTGTGTGAAACCTCGTACGCGGGTCAAACCTCCGACCTCGCCGCTCTGCTCGTGGCGATACACCGTTCCGTATTCCGCCAGTCGGACGGGCAGATCCCGGTAGCTCCGCTGCCGCGATGCGTATAGTTGGATATGGTGGGGGCAGTTCATCGGCTTGAGCAGGTGTCCCGACTCGTGAGCCAGCGCCGCATACAGCACTTCAACAACCCGTTTCAGCGGAGCCGCCGCCGAGAGTCCTTCCAACGGTCCCCATACCTTCTCGATCGCCTCGATCATCACCCAGACCTTCGCGATGGCGGCGGTATCGGTGCTTTCGACGCCGACTCGCTGGGCAAGCTGCAGTGTCGCCTGCAAGGCCTTGCCGCGATCGCTCTCGAACATCGCCGGATACTGCGAGTCCTCGTAGTACGGATAGTGCCCGCTGGTGCGATACAGCCCAAGCTGGCCAATGTGCGGCGTAACCACCAGTTGGTAGCCGAGCTTGATCATCTCGGACGTCAAATAGTTTTGCAGTTCCGCGCGGACGATCGCACCTTTGGGTTGCCACAGGATCAGCCCCGTACCCACGGCCTCGGTAACGTGGAACAAACCAAGTTCCTTGCCGATCACGCGATGGTCGCGCTTCTTCGCCTCTTCAAGACGCCGCAAGTGTTCGGTCAGTGAAGCCTTCTTGAAGAATGCGGTTCCGTAGACGCGCTGAAGCGGTTGATCGTTGACGTCGCCGCGATAATGCGAGCGGCTGACCTGCCGAATCGTGAAGGCCTTGATGAGTCCCGTCTTGGGGATGTGCGGTCCGCGACAGAGGTCCTCGAAATCCCTGCCCGGATGCGCGCCGGTAACATAGAAACTCAATGCATCGCCCTCGGCCCGCTCGGCATTGTCGATCTTGTAACGATTGCCTTCATCGCGCAACTTGCCCATGGCCTTGTCGCGCGGCATCTCGTAGCGAGTGAAGGGCCGATCCTCCTTAATGATCCGCGACATCTCCTCCTCGATGCGGGGGAAGTCGTCGGGTGTCAACGAACGTGACAAATCAAGATCGTAATAAAAGCCATCCTCCAGCGGTGGACCATAGACCAGTTTCGTTTCGGGGAAGAGCTTGCAAATGGCCTCAGCCATCACATGGGCCGTGCTGTGTCGCAGAACATACAGACTGTCCACATCCTCGTCGGACCCGGTCAGGATTCGCAACTCGCAATCGCCGGGAAGCGGTTGAGTCAAATCGACAATGTGTCGGCGACCGTTGACGCTTACCTGTCCGGCGACGGCCGCGCGGCCCAATCCCGGACCGAGCTTGGTCGCAACGTCCGCAGTGGTCGTGCCGGCTGCAAGGTCGAGTATGTCTCCGTTGGGAAGCTTGATGTTCACCCTTCGTTACCTCTGCCAAGGCGGTTGGCGGTCAACACCGCTCCCCCTAAACAAAAACGGTTTCCAAGCCTTCGACGCGTGAAGCCTATCTCCGGGCAAACTGTCTGCCACAAGCGGAGACAAAGGCTGTCATGAGGTACGCGTCATTAGCTTCGAAACCGTTCGAAGATCAAAACCACCGGCCCAATCTCAAAAAACCTCAGATCGAGCCTTTCAACTTCGTTGCAATATATACGCAGTCCCGATATCGAGTCAATACTTATCGGGTCTGTTTCAAGCCTTGAAGAGGGCAAGACTTACATCCGAAACACGCCATGGGAGCGTTCGGGGAACGGTGCGTGAAGCGACGCCGCGACACATAGTCCCAGCACGGTACGCGTGTCCGCCGGGTCGATGATTCCGTCGTCCCAAAGCCGGGCGGTACTGTAATAGGCACTGCTCTCGGCGGCATATTTTTCGAGCGTGGGACGCTTAAACTCCTCCTCTTCCGTCATCGACATCGGAGCTTCGCCTTTGGCCGCCATCTGATCCTTCTTGACCGTTAACAGTACGTTCGCGGCCTGATCGCCCCCCATGACACTGATACGGGCGTTGGGCCACATGAACAAGAACCTCGGCTGATAGGCCCGCCCGCACATGCCGTAGTTGCCCGCCCCGTAGGACCCGCCAATGATGATGGTGAACTTCGGCACCGAGGCATTGCTCACAGCCGCGACCATCTTAGCCCCATCCCGGGCAATTCCCCCGGCCTCGAACTGCTTTCCAACCATGAAGCCGGTGATGTTCTGAAGGAAGACAAGCGGTACGCGACGTTGGCTGCACATTTCCACGAAATGCGTCGTCTTCAGGGCGCTTTCGGAGAAGAGCACGCCGTTGTTGGCGACGATGCCAATCGGATACCCCCAGAGATGGGCAAAGCCGCACACCACAGTCGCTCCGTACAAGGCCTTGAACTCGTGGAACCGGCTACCGTCCACAATCCGGGCGATGACTTCGCGGACATCATAAGGCTTGCGAATGTCCTTCTGGATAACCCCGTAGATTCCGCCGGACTCATAGGCCGGCTCTTCCGGTGTCGCCATCTCCAAGTGAGTCGGCGGCTGGGCGTTGAGATGGGCGACAATGTGTCGTGCAATGGTGATGGCATCGTCGTCGTTCATTGCGTAATGGTCGGTGACGCCCGACGTTCGACAATGCACATCGGCCCCGCCAAGCTCCTCCGCCGTAACCACCTCGCCGGTGGCGGCCTTCACCAAGGGCGGACCGCCCAGGAAAATCGTGCCTTGATTTCGCACGATCACCGATTCATCGCTCATCGCGGGAACATAGGCCCCGCCCGCGGTGCAGGAGCCCATGACAACGGCAACCTGTGGAATCCCCTTGGCTGACATGCGGGCCTGGTTATAGAAGATCCGCCCAAAGTGTTCTCGGTCGGGAAAGACCTCAGCCTGCAGCGGCAGGAATGCGCCGCCGGAGTCCACGAGGTAAACACACGGCAGGTGGTTTTCTTCGGCGATCTCCTGTGCCCGAAGATGTTTCTTCACGGTCATCGGGTAATAAGTGCCCCCTTTGACCGTCGCGTCATTGGCGACGAGAACGCACTGCCGACCTTCGACACGACCAATGCCGGTGACGATTCCCGCGCCGGGCGCGTCGTCGTCGTACATGCCATTGGCTGCCAGCGTGCTGAATTCGAGGAACGGGCTGTCGGGATCGATGAGCCGGTCGATTCGGTCGCGAACGAAGAGCTTGCCGCGACCGCGATGCTTTTCCACGGTGGCTTCGCCGCCGCCTTCGCGAGCCTTGTCGGAACGCTGCCGGAGTTCGCTCACCAGCGACTCCATGTGCCGCTTGTTTTCAACAAACGCCGCATCGGACGTGTTCAGTTTCGATTCCAGTCGATCCATGCTTACCCGGTCTTAGCTGACAGTACTTGCCTTGAAAAGGCAGAACGAGAAGGCTCACGTCACCAACCATAATAGTCGAAGCAGGAGTCGTCGAAAACCGGCGAATCGGAGTCGTTTACGCAGGGACGAGCACGGACGATTCGGACTTGGCGGCAATCCTGTTCTTTCGCTCGGCCATATCGAAATAAAGCCACGATGGGCGGCGTTCGATGCGCGTCGAAGTTTTCGTTCCGACGGCCAGGATCACGTCGCGGCGACCGCTCGGACGGCACATGGGAAGCGGTGACATGACGGCTCGCAGAATGCCGGCGAGCGCATCTCGCCCGGCTCCGCGCGATTTGCGACCAAACGTCGTCACTTCGATTGGCGTGAGTCCGCTTGCGCGAAACAGCCGATCGATTTCCGTCGGTGTATATTCGCGGTTGTGGCGGTTGGTGTCGAAACCGTTGTAAGGGTTCCACCCGCACGGTTGTTCGCCGATCAGGATGTTGACGACATTGCTCCATCGCACGGCATTGGGAGTGGTGAGCACGAATGTTCCGCCGGGTCGCAGAACGCGGTTCACTTCCGCCATCATCGCCATCGGGTCGATCGCCAGATGCTCTAGCACTTCAAGACAAAGAATGACGTCGAACGACTCGTCTTCCAGCGGAAACTCATCACGCTCAACGTCGAAGACGGACATCCGTACGCCGTCGACGGCAATACCGTCGATCGCCAAACGCTCGGCCACGAATCCTGAATCAGGATAGGCCGTGTTCAATACGATCCCACGGTACCCAAGAAGCTCTCGATAGAAGGGCAGCCAGGCTCGCGAACTGCCGAGGTCAAGAAGCGTGAAATGGGCGTCTGACGCCGGGGGAATCCTCCCAAGTGTTTCGCGGAATCGCTGCCGTTCCACTCGCCAGACGTCATCCAGCGTTGCAGGAAATCCCTCCAAACTGATCCGCATCATCATTCGGCGAAGTTCGCCGTCCGACAGTTCTTGAACAGGATGGGTCGAGAAACATCGCATTCGATGGATTATCGGTCGCAACCAAAGGCTTCCCCAGTCGGCCTTTGACGCAACATCGTAAACTCGATTCTCGGACCTTCAAAATCGTGGATATCGCAACTGAGACGGCATCGATTCCGATGAAACACGCGTAGCTCCGCTTGATACTTGGCGGGTTGCGCTACATTCCGCGCCAATCCGGACGACGCGCCGGCACATTGTCACGGCGAAAAGGGAAGGGATTCATGGGGTTCTGGTCCTGGTTGTTTGGAAAACTGAGCGAACCCTCCTCCCAAGCGCCGACAGAACGCTCGGTGCCGAAGCGCAACGTCCACGCCAACGCGACCACTGCGCTTTTGGAGCCTCGCAAACCAGACCACGACGCCGAATCCGCCACCGGGAACGAATGCCGTCCCTGGTTTACACCCGCGCCGAGCGCGCTATTGGAACTGGCCGAACCGCGATTGCCGGAATGCGAGGGCGACGCCATCGTCCTCGAGAACATCCTGATTTCGCATTTCGACGGACACGATCTGAGCATGCCCATGCTGCACAATGTGGCCGAGCGAGTCCTGCCGATGATCCGCGGCGTGGACAGCAATTTGCCGGCCGCCGCGCGCGAGATTGGCGAAGATCAAGTGCTTGCCGCCGCGGTTCTTCGAACCGTGAATTCGCCGCTCTACCGGGGCGTTGAAAAGATTTCATCCGTCCAGCGCGCCGTCGCCCGACTGGGTGTGCGAACACTGCGAACGCTGCTCATGCACCAATCGCTTCGCGGCGCGATCTTCGATCGCCGGGGGGCCGCCAGTCGTTTTGCGGATATGCTCTGGACTCGTTCGCTGGCGTCGGCCGGCATCATGCGCGGGCTGGCTCGATTTACGGGCATGGATCAGGATGAAGCCTATCTGTTAGGCCTGCTTCACGACATTGGCAGCGTCATCGTGCTTCGAATCGTCCAAAATGAAGAAAAAGGCGGTTTCGCCGACGTTGATCTCGATACCTTTGAATACTTGTGCCGCCAATCTCATCAGGAATTCGGCGAACTTGTCGCCCAAGCATGGGGCCTGCCACCGGATGTAAAGTCGCTGATCGCGGATCACCACCGCCATCCTGCCGCCGACGATCCGCTCCGAAAACAGCGATTGATGCTGATTCTCACAGAGATGATTTCGGCTGGCCTCCATTATGCCCCGCCGGAAAACTACAATCTGCTTGAAGCTACGGCCGCGCGAGAGCTCGGTTTGTCAAGCCGCCCAGACTACGTTAATTGGCTGACCGCGCTTCCCGCCGAAATCGACGAGTTCATCGCAGAATCCTGATCCAGGTTGTCATCGCCCTTCCTCAGACACAAAAATCCTCGTGCAGGTTGAATCCCTACTGCTGCAAACGCAAAACGCAAATCTGAAAGATTTTCTGCTTTTTGATTGACGATTGAACTTGTCGGTATCTATGATGCTCCTTCATGTTTTATCGGCGCGTGTAACGTGCGTTTGTCATGTTGATATCTCGTTCCGTTGCGTCGGATCAAGGTTTTTTCCTCAGGTCATGGACCTTCCACTCGTTGTGGAAGGGATATTCGCATCGCGCGATGCGGAAGGGTCGCGGGAGTAGAGGAAGGCACTTCAAAGTCGGAGGAACACACATGAGAGAATCCAGGGAGTCGTCAGCGTTGTCCGGATTCCGCGGGATGGTGAATGGAATTGTTCTGGCGATGTTCACCGCGGGAACCATCGCGTGGGGCGTCGACAAACAACCCCAGCGAGGCTCGGATCGCGGAGATCTGGCGTCGCCGGCTGTCGCTGTTGAGCTGCAAATCGCCGATGACGAGGCGAGTCTGCGGAATCCGATTGACGCCGATCAATTCGATTCGGCAGTGGAAGCGGCGCGGATTGAAGTTTCGCAAAAAGAAACCGCGGCGATGCTGTCGAACGGCAAGCCGAACGGGCTCAGCGTGCTCGTGCATTTTGATCCCGCGACGGACTTCGGTCGCGGCGCGCCGGGTCCGGCACGACTCGCGGTTCGACAATTCGCGGCCTTGAAGAATGCGAAAGTGCAATTCGAATACGACATTCTTCCAAATGTCGTCAACGTGCGCGGCGTCACCAAGGAAGAGATCGAAGAATTGCAAGCGATTCCCGGCATAGTGCGGATTGAAGATGACAAGATCTACCAGCTATCGGCCCATGACAGCATGCCGCTGATCCGCGGGCTGGAAAGCCAGAAGACCAGCGCGGGCTTTAACGCGCGGGGTGCCGGAACCCGCGTCTGCATTATCGACTCCGGCATTCGCGCCGATCACGTTATGTTCGCCGGACGCGTCGACACCGCCGCCGGATGGGACTATTACAACAACGATTCCGATCCGAACGACGACAACGGGCACGGAACCAACGTCGCGGGAATCGCAGTGGGCGGCGACGGGTTTACGGTGAATTTTGGTACTTGTGGCCCCGAGCCGTTTCAGGGGGTTGCCCCCGGTGCGACGCTTATTGGAGTCAAGGTTTGCAGCTCGGGCGGAAGCTGTCCGACGTCGAGCATCGTGTCGGGAATCAATCGGTGTGCTTCAACGACACTTCCCGGTGGGCAGGCCGACGTCATCAACATGAGCCTCGGCGGCGGTCAGTTCAGCGGAACCTGTGATACGGATTCGTCGGCCGTGGCCGCCAACAACGCCTCCAATGCCGGCGTAACGGTGGTCGCGGCGGCGGGCAACAACGGTTTTTCGAATGCCCTTGGTTCGCCGGCCTGCGGTTCGCAGGTCATCGCCGTGGGCGCCACCTATGATTCCAACTTTCCCAATTGCCAAGACACAAACAGCAGCTTTACCTGGTGCTTGAATTCTTTCTGCACGAGCACCTGCACCGACAATCCGGCGCTTCAGGACAACCGTGTCTGCTTCAGCAATCGCAGTGTCAATCTGGACGTGGCCGCACCCGGATCAGTGATCTGGTCGGCGTCGAATGCAGGGGCGTCGAGCGTCGTCGGGTTTTCGGGAACCAGTCAGGCATCGCCGCATGTAGCAGGTCTGGCGGCCTTGATTTTGGGCATGGATCCATCGCTGACGCCGGCTGAAGTTCGTACGATCATTCGCAGCGGCTCAATTGATTTGGGCACGGCCGGGTTTGACACAAGTTTCGGCTACGGTCGCATCGACGTGCTGAATACCCTCGCCCTCGTTGCCCCGCCGCCAGGCTGCACGAACAACTCGCAGTGCGATGACGGTTTGTGGTGCAACGGCGCTGAGCAGTGCATCAGCAGCACCTGCCAGGCCGGAACCGCGCCGAACTGCAACGACGGCATCGCCTGCACTTCGGATTCGTGCAATGAAAGCACCGATTCGTGCAACAACGTGCCGAACAACGGGGCATGCGACGACGGCTTGTTCTGCAACGGCGCGGAAACGTGCAGCGCAACACTCGGCTGTCAGGCGGGCAGCGATCCGTGCGGCGGCCAGCCATGCAACGAAATCACTGACACGTGCGGCGCGGCCGACAACCGTGAACTGTGGGTCTCATTCCAAAACAATGCCAATGTACCGGGAGTGGGCGTCGTCGCCAATGAGGACATTGTCATGTACAGCTATGCGACGGGAACGTGGTCGATGATGTTCGACGGCAGCGACGTGGGAATCGCAGCGCTTTCCATCGTCGGAATGTCGGTGCTGGACAATGGCGACATCCTGATGTCATTCCAGGCGGCAGGCACTGTACCGGGTCTGATCGGCGGACCAAGCGGAACGTCGGTGGATGACTCCGACATCGTTCGTTTCGTGCCGACGGTTTTAGGCCCGAACACTTCCGGCACGTTCTATTTCCATTTTGACGGAAGCGATGTCGGTTTGACGGCGAACAGCGAGGACATCGACGCGATCGCGGTTCACAGCGACGGTCGATTGATCATCTCGACAACGGGATCGGTGAGCGCGACAGGCGCCTCCGGCGTTGATGAAGACTTGCTCATTTTCAACGCCACGAGTCTTGGCTCTGCGACGGCTGGAAGCTTTTCGATGTTCTTCGATGGCAGTGACGTGGGATTGAGCACGTCAAACACCGAAGACGTGGATTCAGCCCGGTACACGGTCAATGGCACGCTGTTGCTTTCGACGATTGGGGCATTCTCCGTCACGGGCGCGTCGGGCGATGATGAGGACCTTTTTGAATTCTTCCCGGGAACGTATGGTGCGACAACGTCGGGGACATTCGCGCCGTATTTGAGCCTGACGACGCTGGGCATCAGCGCGTCGGAAGACGTGAACGCCATCAGCGTGGTTTGGAGATGACGTGGACTGTTGAATCAACCGGGTGAATCGACCCTGTTTCTCGACAAGAACCAATGGTGATTCCAGGACCCGCGCGGTCAGGTGGCTGATCGCGCGGGTCCATTCATTTCGGGGATTTCCGTGAATGCGCGGGTAGCAGCCTGACCTGTTATGGTCTCGTCGACTTCCACCATTCAACGGTCCGGATCAGACCGCTGCTGAGAGGCACCTGGGGATTGTAACCAAGAACGGACCGCGCTTTGCCGATGTCGGCCACGTAGCGCGTGACCTCGCCGGTTCGCGAAGGTTCATAGGTCACATTGGGTGTCTTGCTCAACACAAGCGAAACAAGATTGACGACATCGACCAACGAATTGCCCAACCCATAGGCCAGGTTGATCGTCTGGCCAACGACACGTCGACTGAACATCGCGTCAATCCCGGAAACGACGCCCGACACGCAATCATCGATGTAAGTGAAATCGAGGATCTTTTCCTTTCCAAACACTGTGATCGGATCGCCTCGATCAATTCGATCGATGAAAAGCGGAATCACCCGTTCAAGGCGATCAATGTCATTGTCGTATCGGCCATAGACGTTGCTGAAACGAAAAACAAGAAATGGAAGATCGTAGCATTGGGCGTACGAGTAAATAAACGCCTCACCCGCGATCTTGCTCGCGCTGTACGGACTCTCGGCGACGACGAAGTCGGCGGCGTCCTCGTCGGTCACGTGGCGATGAATGTCCCCATAAACTTCGCGCGAGCTGGCAAAGACGATCGGCAGCGAGTGGATTCGGCAATACTCGAGCGTCGTGAAGAGCATGGCCACGTTATCCATGGCCTTCCGGGGATTCTCGACGAGTTCGTAGACCTTGGCGTTCGCGGCGAGGTGGACCACGACGTCGAAGCCTCCGGTCTTGGGAAGGTCGCCGGGGCCGGCCTTCGAAAGATCGAGCAACGTCGTTGGAATGCGATCGGTCCAGGTGTTCTTGCGGTTGTCGATGCCGGTTACGGAGTCGCCGCGTTCGAGAAGCGCCAAGCCAAGGTTGGTTCCGATCTGTCCGCTCGATCCCGTGATGAGGACATTCATGCGCGGTTTCTCGACGATCGGCGATGAAAGCACCCGGTTCGATCCGGTTCGCCATGACGCGACCACCAAGCTAACTTCCCTTCCTTACGACGACAAGGGCAATCGAGTTCTTGGCCCGTTGCACCACTGTTTCACCGTGGAAGGCGGAGGTAGGATGCCCGTTGGTCTTGCGACCCGATTCAATATTGCGACGTATTGAGGTTGAATGAAGCTGTCGATCGTCATTCCGGTGTATAACGAGCGGTGCACGCTCGAGGAACTCGTTGCCCGCGTTCTTGCCGTCGATACGGGTCTCGATCGAGAGGTCATTCTCGTCGACGACGGCAGCACCGACGGCACTCGAGACCTTTATCCGAAGATCACCGCTCGCTGGCCCGATGCCGGACTGCGCGTGCATCTTCAACCCCAAAACCGCGGAAAGGGCGCGGCGGTTCGCGCGGGCTTCGGACTGGCCACGGGCGATATTCTGCTCATTCAGGACGCCGACCTGGAATACGACCCGCGCGACTACCCGCGGTTGCTTCGCCCCATTTTGGAAGGCAAGGCCGACGTCGTGTACGGGTCACGTTTCATGGGATCCGACTTCCATCGCGTTCACCTGTTCTGGCACATGGTGGGCAACAAGTTTCTCACCCTGTTATCCAACATGCTGACCAACCTCAACCTGACCGACATGGAGACCTGCTACAAGGTGATGAAGGTCGACGTGGTGAAGTCGCTCAAGCTCCGCAGTGATACCTTCACCATCGAGCCGGAAATCACAGCCAAAGTCGCCCGCGGGCGCTGGCGGATTTACGAAGTGGGGATCAGCTACGCCGGTCGCGACTATGCCGAGGGGAAGAAGATCGGACCAATGGACGGCTTCAAGGCCCTTTGGGCGATCCTGCGGTTTCGGTTTTCGGATTGACGATAATCCAACGCCGGCTTCAAGGAAATAGAAACTGAAGTCCGACAATGCAGGTTTCGTCCGGCGTCTCGGTGCAGTGGCGTACGACCGCGCGACCGTGAAAGCTCATTTCCGGCTCGTGAATCGCGATGCCCAGTTCCATTCCGGGTGTCAGCGGTTCGTCGCAACGCAGCCCAACGCCCGTTGTGCTCAGGTTGATGGATGAGGCCAGCGCGTGACGCTCACTTCCCGCCTCCGGGATCCAAAGCTCAATGGTTCCCGGAAATGACCACCGCTGAGCATTTCGTCGGCCGTGCCACGCGGAGCCACGACCGGCTCGTTGCCTCCCCGTCAACAGTTGCGCCACCGATTCCGGCGAGAGCGCGCAGATTTCCGTCGCGTCCATGATGTTACTCCCTGGCCGGGCGACGCGGACGGGGGCGAGGCATCGCCGGGTAATCCAAGGACCGTCGCGGGCCATCCGAACTTGCATGGGGCGGCCTTCATGCGGTCCGGACGAATTCTACGATACGAAGCGGCAATGAGTTGCAGGTTATCGGCCGGATGATAAAGAAGACCTGACGCCGTTTCGCGTGCTCCCGGCCATTATCGGTGCGTGTGCCCATCCCGCTCGGTTCGTCGCCGGTACCACATGTCGAGACCCTCTCGTCGCTGCCATGCCTTCTTTCCCGAAAAGAGCAGGCGAAGCATCAGGCCCAGCGTTTCGAGCTTGGTGTAGAGGTGGACTTTTCTCGCCGACGTGATGACTGTCGAGGGCAGCACGACAAACCGCCCATGCTGTTTGAGCGCCGTGCTCAGAATGATTTCCTCACCGGCGAAATAGTTCTTGTCGAAGCCCCCGATGGCCTCAAAGGCTCCGCGACGCACGAAAACAAAGCATCCCGCGGCCAGTCGCATTCGCCGAGAAATCGCGTTCCACAGTCCGATCATGGCGCGTCCCCACCACCCTCGCGGATCGTCGAACACGACGCCGGCACCGCCCCCAATGGCGCCGTCCTCCATGGCAGCAACGGCATCACGCAGCGTTTCGGGCGGAACAACCGTGTCGGCATCGACAAAAACGAGCATTTCGCCGCTCGCATTCGCTGCGCCGGCGTTGCGGACAGCGCCGATCTGACGATGCGCCACACGCACCAAGGTTGCACCATGCGAAAGCGAGATTTCGCTTGTAGCGTCGGTCGAGTCGTCGTCCACGACAATGATCTCATAGGGCCTTTTGAGTTCGTCCGCCGCAACGCGCAGGCTCGAAAGCGTGCGCGGAAGCATGGACTCTTCGTTGTGCGCGGGAACAATGAAGGAAATCATGAATGCGTTTCAGTCTGGCGACGCGGTCGATCGTCGCAACCGCAGCGAGTTCAATACCACACTAATGGACGAAAACATCATCGCGCCGGCCGCAATGCCCGGTGAAACCCGCCCCGCCGCTGCCAGAGGCAACGCCAACAGATTGTAGGCAAAGGCCCAGAATAAGTTCTCTTTGATAATACGCACGCTCTTGCGCCCAAGTCGAATCATCTCGGGAATGCGACGGAGGTCATCGTGGACGATGGTGATATCGGCCGCTCCAACCGCAACATCGGTCGCCGAAGCGAAGGTGATTCCCGCATCCGCTTCGGCCAGCGCCGGTGCGTCGTTGATCCCATCACCCACAAAAGCCACGCGCGATCCGCGGGTGCGTCGACGCCGAACTTCATCCTGTTTTCCCGTCGGCGTCATGTCCGACCGATGATCTGCGATGCCCAGGGCTTCGGCGGTGAACCGGGCTGCCTCCGCACGATCGCCCGTCAGCAGGGACGAACCCACGCCCATCAACGCCAGCGAGGCGACCGTTTCACGAGCATTCGGTCGCAGTGCATCTTCAAGCAGGATTGCGCCGCGCGCAGCACCATTGACCGCCACCCATGAAACGGAACAGCCCGCGCTCGCGGACTCCACGGCTCGAACGCCCTCGTCCAAAAACCGGATTCCGCGCTCAAGTAAAAACGCACGACTGCCGACCAGTACTTTTTCGCCGCCCATCCGCGCGACGACGCCGGACCCCGGTTGATTCTCGAACGTTTCCGGATCGCTCCATTCCAAACCGGCCTCCCGAGCGGCAAGTACGATCGCTCGCGCGAACGGATGCTGCGAGTACTGCTCCGCTCCGGCGGCAAGCCCAAGAACCTCGTGCTCTTGGTTCAATTCACGCCCGATCGTCGATTCACCAATCGGAATCACGCGCGCCACGCGAGGACGGCCGGTTGTCATCGTCCCCGTCTTGTCAAAAAAAATGTGGTCAACCGCCCCTGCTGCTTCCAGAGCGGCGGCGTCACGCACCAGAATGCCGCGCTGTGCGGCGGCACCCGTCGCCGCCAGAACCGCCGTCGGTGCGGCCAGCCCCATCGCGCACGGACACGCGATCACCAGCACGGCCACCGCTCGTTGCACCGCAACAGCCCAGCCGATGTCCGCCGCCAGCAGCCGCGTGCCGACAAATGTGACCAAGGCGAGCGCGATGACGATCGGTACGAAAACGGCCGCGACCCGGTCGGCGATTCGCTGCATTCCCGTCCGGCCCGACTGAGCTTCCTCCACAGCGCGGATGATCCGTCCCATTGTTGAATCAGACCCCACGCGCGTCGCCCGCAGCGTGAGCATCCCTTCGCGCACGATGACCCCGGCGGGCACCTCATCGCCCACGATTCGCCGCCTGGGAACCGATTCGCCCGTGATCGTGCTCTCATCGACCCCCGCCTCGCCTTCGATGATCTCACCATCCACAGGAACCACGGTGTCCGCCGCTACGCGAACACGATCGCCGACAACGACGCGCTCGATTGGCACGTCGCGCAGGCCTTCCTCGGTTAGGAGCTTCGCCGTCAAAGGCATCCGACGCGCCAGCGCCGCGACCGCCGTGGCCGCTCCGTGGCGGGCACGGGTCTCGAAGTATCGACCGAGATTGATGAACGCCAGGATCATTGCCGCCGCATGAAAATCGGCAGCGTCCGCTCGCCCGCTGACGACCGAAACGATACCCGACACGAACGCCGTTGATACACCCAACGAAATCAGCAAGTCCATGTTGGGCGCGCGATGCAGCACGGCACGCATTCCACCCACCAGAATCGGCGCGCCCGCCGACGACGCCAACAGGATCGCGGTCAGCAATCCCTGAAGGGCATGGGGCCAGACGTGACCGCCCACCTCGTGCGACTGTAAACCAGGCGCCATCCAGTGAAGACCCATGACCGGGACGGCGATCGCAACGGCTTGTCCCAATGCCTGACGCTGCCGCCGCAGTCGCTCGTCATTCGTCCGGTCCCGGCTGGCGGATAATGCGGAGCCCGGTCGAAGCGGCTCGGCGTCGTATCCGGCTTTGCGAACGGCTTCGATCAACCGAGCGCGATCCAACGATCCGCCCGTCGGTTCGATCACCGCCGTCTCGGTGGAAAGATTGACCGTGGCCCGCGCCACACCATCTACCGACTGGAGCGCACGCTCGACTCCCGCGACGCAACCGCCGCATGTCATCCCCTCAATTCGCAGCCGCAAAGGCTCTGGGGATGGCGGCGATGTTGGCGGGCTTTCGGAGGACATTGTCTTGCGAAGGGTAAGAAGGACTGAATCCTAACGCCAGTCATCCAACCTTGGGCGTGGCCGACTCGAACGATGGGCTGCGGGTCGTCCGGGTAAGCGAATCGCTGCTTCTCATGACTGTGGTTGCATGACCCCTACAACAATGCCTTCTGGATCAGCGAACATCGCAAAATGGCCAACGCCGGGAATCGGCGTCTTGGGCACGATAACCGTGCCGCCGTGCGATGTCGCTCGATTCAACGTGTCGTCGATGTCCGTCACGGTGAAATAGACGTTCAGGCACGGCTGCGGAGCCTGTGGCGGTTTGGCAAAAACGCCCCCCGTCGGCTCCTGCCCGGTGTGAATCAGCGCATATCCCGGCATCGACGAATCATCAAACGTCCAGTCGAACACCGCGCCGTAGAAATCCCGGCATTTCGCCGGATCGCTACTCATCAGTTCAAAATGACAAAGCGGATTGGCCATGATTCTTCCCTTTCATGCCGCCCGCCGCGAGGCGGCTTGTTGAAGTTTGCATGGAAGTGACTGTTCCCGCAAGCTGAGCCGCCTCTTGGTTAATGCTCGCCCGGCAAGCGGACATCAAACGGCTTGTTAGCCCAGCTGATGGGCGTCGCCCGAACTGGCTCCTTCCGAATGCCCGACGCTCTCACGACCAGATCCCATAGATCGCTGGTCAGCGGGAGTCCCCCGTCGATGGGGCGAAGTGTGAGGCTGTCTTGCTGTTCCATTTCACCGTCCTTTGGAGGTGAGGGTGCGAGGATGACCTCAATTTCGGAAAAATCCAGCGGCGGGCAGTTGTAGGGCGCAGGTTCGGCAAACAGCGTCACCGTCGGTGTTTTGCCCTCCATTCCGGCTTGACTGCCTAATGAGCGAACCGTTTCCGCCAAGACGATGCGAGAAGCGCGGTCCGTCGTATCCATATGAAAGTTCCGCAGGTATCCGCCTCCCATGGCCGCAACCCATGCAACCACGAAGGCCGGCAACGCGACCCGCAACAGCCAATGCGACTGCAGCACTCGCGCATTCAAAACGCAGGCGGCTCCGATCGCCAGCGCCGCATTCGGAAACACGCCGAAACGCCCGTACTCCGCCGGCTTGCCCGCACCGATAGCGACAAACTGTAGAAAGAACGCAGCGGCCGGCACAACCACAACCCAGGACACGGCGTTGAAGCGGAGACCGCGGCGGCACACTGCCGCCGCTAGCGCGAATAGGCCGCAGACCGCCACCGGCAACGAAGCCCCCTCGACCGTCAACTCTGTCACGCGCGAAAAGCTCTCGCCGATGCGAGCAATTTCGTACATGGCCAGCGAGTTTCCGAAGTTGCTGCGAAGGACCTCCTGATTGGCGAACGCATTGATAACGACATAGGGGTTAGTGACGCCGTAGACCGCAACGGCCAGGACGATCCCCCTCACCGTTTGCCGGATAAACAATCCAGTCAGCATGCGGCCACTGTCCTTGGGGTTCTGACAGTGAATCCACGCGACGAGCGGAATTAGCACGCAGATCAACCACGACGAGAGAACCATTCCCGTCGCCGCGCCGCATGCAATGCACATCCAGCGAAACCAAACGCGATACCTTGTTGTCTCGCGCGGTTCGCCCGAAGAGGTGGTCGTCGCAGCCCCGCGAGAATCACCGGATTCGAATCGAGATTCCACGCTTCGAATCGCCAGGTAAACCGCCGCGAGCATCAGCACCGCACCCGGCAGGTGCGGTTTGCCTTCATGCGCCATGCACACGACCACAGGCATGACCGCGAACAGCAGGGCCGCGATGATTCCCGCCCGCCGGCTTCGAGCGCCATCAGCTACCGGTTCAAATGGACCGACATCCGAAACGGATTTCAAGTGCCACCGCTCTTGAGCGGTGGGTTGTTTATCTCGGCTCGCCGTTGGAGAATGCAGTATCGCGCTTTGTTGCGTAAGTCGTCGCGCGATGACGTACACCAGCAGCACGCCGATGAGACCCCACGCAGCCGAGTACGCCCGCGCCACGATGTAAAACTTGCCGAACTCGTCGGGATGATCTAGGTAATAAGCCGTGTCGCTTCGCACGTCGATGAGTCCGACCAGATCGCACAGTTTGATGAGCGCGCCGACCGGATAAATGAACAATCCACCGTATTGATAAAGTCTCGGATCGAGCTGCAACTGCGACGGCCTCATGCCCGCCAGCGCCATCATGGTAATCATTTCGTCCGGTTGAAAAGTGTAGAGCCGGTAGCGTAAATAAATGCGGGCGACATCTTCATCCGTCATGGTGAGCGAAATCGGACCGCCGCTTTCCGGCTTCTTCAGCGGATTCACGTCGACATCGGCCCCGGTTCGTGACGCCGAATCCGGCGCGAGTTTCGCCTCGGCGTTGGCCAGTCGATAGATCTTTTCTCCACTCCAGGCCTCGTCCTCACCGAACAGGTATTTGTCAATGCTCCGACTCGGCAGTCCCCAGCCGATCCCGACAATCGATGAAATGGCCGCCAGTCCGACGACTCCCGCAAGCCAGAACCTGCTGTATCCCACGGTTGATCCCTGCGGCGATTGCGGTAATGCCTTCGTCACACTGGAAAGAATCGTCTGTTCCGCGACGTTTGCCAAGAGTGAGTACGCCGATCCCAGTACGGAGGTTTGCGTCGATGTTACGATGAGGCCAGTTCGCGGACGATCGCGCAACCGCGCCGAATTTTATCGTCCGAAGCCGCGTAACTGATCCGAAAATGCGTGTCCCGTTCGCTGAATACTTCGCCAGGTATGATGAGCAGGTTTCGTTCGACCGCAGCCGAAACAAACTCCGTCGCCGACGAGAAACCCTTCGGAACCTTCGGAAAAACGTAAAACCCGCCCGACGGTCGTACAAACTCGACCGCGCCCTCCAGTTCGCGGCACACGAGGTCGCGCTTGCCGCGGTACTCGGCGGCTTGCGCCGACATGTCCGTGTCCATCGCGGCAAGTGCCCCGTATTGCCCCGGATGCGGGGCGCAAACGTACGTAAACTGCTGCAATTTCGCCATTTCGCCGATGACATCCGCTCGCCCGGCGGCATAACCGAGCCGTAGACCCGTTAGCGCATGCGACTTGCCGAATCCGCGAAGCAGAATCGTCCGCTCCGGGGCAAAGGACACAGGACTGGGACTTGGACCGTCGTAGGCGAGCATCGTGTAGATTTCGTCGCTGATGATCAGCAGGTCGTGTTTGCGGGCGATTTCCGCGATCGACCGCACGTCATCTCGATGGTGAATCACGCCCGTGGGGTTTCCCGGCGAACAGACGATCATCGCTTTCGTGCGATTGGTGATCGCGCTCTCGAATCGCTCCGGGTGCAACTGGAAATCGTCGTAAAGGGTTACCGCTTTCGGCACGCCGCCGGCGAGCCGCACGAGATGTCGATAGGAGACAAAATACGGATCGCCGATCAACACTTCGTCGCCTTCATTGAGACAGGCCAGCAGCGCCAAATACAAACCGCCCGACACCCCGCAGGTCACAAACGCGTCGGCGTCCCATTGAAACTCATCCTGTAGCGCCGTCTTGATGCGATCGCGAAGCTCGGGGATTCCTCGCGTGTTCGTGTACCCGTTGTGATCCGTCTCAACCGCGCGAATCATGGCATGCTTCACGCCATCCGGAACCTTGAAATCCGGTTGACCGATGGACAGGTCGATCGGATCCTTCAGCTTGGCTCCAAGGTCGAAGATGCGGCGAATGCCCGAAGACCCGATGGTCCGGACCCGGTCGGCGATGAATGCTCGGTTGGCCATGACGCATTCCAGCGTAGTGTCCCCCGTTGTGCCGAGCAACCGGCATGCCCGCCAACCCAGTCGAATGTGACAAATCGTCAAGTGTCCGCCGGCCCGTACCTGTCGACCCCCTTCCCGGACAGTTTCCAATGCCTAGAGTTTCCGCGACGTTGGGCCGGGGGTTGTGAATCCCCGCTTTGAATACGAATAGACAAATGGAGAAGGGTTGGTTTTTAACATGCAAAACGTGAACATGAGAAGTCTCTGGTTGGCGGCGATGGGTGGACTGTCCGTCCTGAGTGGTTGCGGCGTGATCGGGTCACTGTGCGGCTCGGCCTTTTTGATCCCCTGCCCGACCGGCTCGTATTGCGAATTCGCCGGGGGTACTTGTGGCGACAATGATATCGTCGGGCTTTGCGTCACTGTTCCCGATGCATGCACGCTCGAGTTCGCCCCCGTTTGTGGTTGCAATGGCACGACGTACAGCAATGCCTGTGCAGCCGCCGCCGCAGGCATAAACGTCGAACACGACGGCGAATGTGCCGCTGAACGAATCTGCGGCGGAATCGCCGGCATCCCCTGCAACGATGGCGAATACTGCCGATTCGACGGCGGACACTGCGGTGCGACTGACCAGGCCGGAACCTGCCAGCCGATTCCCGAAGTCTGCACCGAAATCTCCGCACCGGTTTGCGGCTGTGATGACAAGACCTACGACAATGAGTGCTTCGCCGCGGCCGAAGGGGTCAGCGTCCTTGCGGAGGGCGAGTGTGACGCAGATCGCGCGTGCGGCGGGATCGCCGGCTTACCATGCGACGAGAACGAATACTGTCGGTTTGACGGTGGGCATTGCGGGGCCGCCGATCAAACCGGTACCTGCCAGCCGATTCCCGAAGCCTGCGCCGAAATCTTCGACCCCGTGTGCGGCTGCGACGACATGACCTACGGTAATGAGTGCCTTGCCGCGATGGAAGGCGTCAGCGTCCAGCGCGAGGGCGAATGCCAGGCTGGGCCCCAGTAGCCACGGACCGTCCCGGCGAGGTACAATCCTGCTCATGGTCGATTCAGGTCCGACTCGCAGGGATTTCGTCATGACAGCCATGGGCACCGTGGTGGGCGCGGCCGCGATTCTGCGCGAAGACGCCATTGCCCGCGTGGAGGCCGCCGTTGCGGCCGCGGGCGGCGCCTCCGCCGGCGATCTGGCGGGCAACGACGACTTCTGGTTTGAGGTGCAGCAGGCGTACGACGTCGATCGTTCGCTGCTCAACCTCAACAACGGCGGCGTCGCGCCGTCGCCGCGCGTCGTGCTCGACGCCATGCACCGCCATGATCGCTTCACCAACCACTTGCCGTCGCGTCATTTGTGGGACGTTCTCGATCCGCAGGTCGAACCTGTGCGAAAGCGGCTCGCCAACCATTTCGGCTGCGATGCCGAGGAAATTGCCATTACGCGCAACGCCAGCGAATCGCTCGAAACCTGCCTGCTCGGCTTTGACATCAAGCCCGGTGATGAAATACTCACCACGTCGCACGACTATCCGCGCATGTTGCAGACCATTCGCCAGCGACAAAAGCGCGACGGCATCGTCTTGAAAACGTTTTCCGTTCCCACGCCGCCAAAGTCTCTTGACGAAATCACCCGCCTGTTCGAGCAGAACATCACTGACAAGACGAAGATGATCCTCGTCTGCCACGTCATCAACATCACCGGCCAGATTCTGCCCATTCGCGACATCGTCAGCCTCGGTCGATCGCGCGGTATTCCTGTGATCGTCGATGGCGCGCACGCCTTCGGCCACTTCCCGTTCAAGCGCGAAGCCATCGAATGCGACTACTACGGCACCAGCCTCCACAAATGGCTCAGCGCCCCCATCGGCACCGGTTTGCTCTACGTTCGAAAATCCAGCATCGCCGACCTTTGGCCGCTTATGCCGCCGCCCGACACGATGGCGACCGACAACATTCGAAAGTTCGAAGAGATCGGCACACACCCCACGGCCCCACGCCTGGCCATCGCCGAAGCGCTGATGTTCTACGAGGGTATTGGCCCAGAACGAAAAGCTGCCCGGCTTCGCTACCTGCGCGATCGATGGGCAATGCGCTTGAAGGACAGAAAGGGCGTCGTGCTTTACACCAGTCTCGATCCTGAACAATCCTGTGCAATCGCCACCGTTGGCATCGAGGGCATCAAGGCTTCCGATCTGAGCAAGTACTTGTTCGATAAGCAGCGAATCGTCGTCACACCGATCGAACACGAACACATCAACGGCATCCGCGTCACGCCGAACACGTACACGACCGCGACCGAGGTCGATCGCTTCTCCGCGGTGATGGAACGCATTGCGGAAAAAGGGCTCACCTGACAACGCCGGAATTCGGTAGGCCAATTTGCCCGGCCCCTTCCCGGTTCAGACCGACCACCGAACCTTGCCGACTGTCGTTTGCTTGCGCGGTGCTATAATCGATCCATGCCTCGCTTGGTCCTCATCGACGGCAACAACCTGATGCATTCCATGCACGTCCACGCCCCAATCCCTCACGTCGGACAGGAGACGCTCGTCAAGATCGTCGAACGCTGGGCCCGGGATGGAAACGACGCCGTGACCATCGTCTTCGACGGCCGCCCCGCCCGGAGAGAGCTTGAACGGCAACTCGCCTCCAAACGAATCGAAGTACGCTTCAGCGCTCCCGCGACCGCCGACGACGTTATCATCGCGATGATCCAACGCGAGCGCGATCCAGCCGCTCTTGCGGTCGTCACCGACGATACCGCCATTCGGCACGAGGCTCGCCGTCGTGGCTGCGACCACCTGAACACCATCCCGTTTATTGCCGAACTGTTCCCATCGGCCCCCCGATCCGAACGCTCTCAGCCGGCCAACATCGCTGACAAGCCCGAAGCGGTTTCGAACGAAGAAAAGAAACATTGGGTCGATGTGTTCGATGACGGAATCGACGACGAGCCATTTGAAGGCTCCGACGCCATGCTTCGCTAACGCGGGTCGACGAAGTGGCTCAATTCGAATTGAACGATCGGGCAGCGGCGGATTGGTCAATCCATGAATCGCCTTGCGATGGCGAGCACCGGATCGATGTCCACCTTTACTTGCTGGACCGATTCACTGTTCATGAATAACGCACGTCGGTCGTCGCTCACGCAAAAAAGCAGATCAGAGCGCCAATCAGTCGCCGGGCCGGGGCGAGTCAAACAACTTCCCTGCGGGGTCCATTCACCGAACAGGCAGGCGCTGCCGCCGACATTTACCTCGACCTACCGAAAAGTTTGTGTCAGCGCCGCGAAAGGCACAGTTGCAGATGGCTCTGAGTTTCGCCATAATGCGGTTGTTAGGGGCCATGGCGCAGTTGGGAGCGCGTCTGCATGGCATGCAGAAGGTCGCGAGTTCGAGTCTCGCTGGCTCCATTTATGTAAGTTCCTGTATCACCAAGACTTACGGCAAGCTTTTTCGCTTCCAAGGTCGCCGAACGAATAGTATTCGAGCTTGAACTCGTGCTCTGTTGCGAAGGTTCTCGCGCCGAACACTCGAAGCCAGTATTCGAGAAGCTCCGTTACCCCATGTGCTTCACAACCGCCGCACCGAATTCGGAGCACTTCAGCAGCTTCACCGGCTTGCCGTCCTCGCGCATGAGGCGCTCAAAGTCGTAGGTTACTTCGCGGGCACCAATCGCCCCGTCCACGCCCTTGATGATCAGATCGGCCGCTTCGCCCCAGCCCATGTACCGCAGCATCATTTCGCCGGAGAGAATCACGCTGCCGGGGTTCACCTTGTCCTGATTCGCGTACTTGGGCGCGGTCCCGTGCGTGGCCTCGAAGACGGCATGACCCGTTGCGTAATTGATGTTTCCACCCGGAGCGATGCCGATGCCGCCGACCTGCGCGGCCAGCGCGTCCGAGAGATAGTCGCCGTTCAAATTGGTCGTGGCGAGCACGTCGAAATCCGTCGGGCGGGTGAGCACCTGCTGCAAGGTGATGTCCGCGATGGCATCCTTGATGAGCACCTTTCCACTGGCCAGCGCCGTTTCCTGCTCGGCGTTGGCGGCCTCCTCGCCATTGGCCTTCTTGGTCCGTTCCCATTGCGACCACGTGTAAGTTTGTGCGGCGAACTTCTGCTCCGCCAGTTCATAACCCCAATCTCGAAACGCCCCTTCCGTGAATTTCTGGATGTTGCCCTTGTGGACGATGGTCACGCTCTTTCGCTTCTCGGCAATGGCATACTTGATCGCGGCCTCAATGAGTCGCTTGCTGCCTTCGCTGCTGACCGGCTTGATGCCGATGCCGCTGGTCTGCGGGAATCGAATGGACTTCACGGCCATCGCGTCTTGCAAAAACGCAACCACCTTTTTGGCTTCCGGAGTTCCGGCGGCCCACTCGATGCCCGCGTAGATGTCCTCGGTGTTCTCGCGGAAAATTACCATGTCCACGAGGTCCGGTCGTTTTACCGGCGACGGAACGCCCTTGAACCAGCGCACCGGACGCAGGCAGACATACAGATCGAGCTTTTGCCGCAGCGCGACGTTGAGCGAGCGAATCCCTCCGCCGACGGGCGTCGTGAGTGGACCCTTGATGCCGACGAGAAACTGCCGAAAGGCCGTCACTGTGTCCTCGGGCAGCCAGGTGCCATACTTGTCGAAGGACTTCTGCCCGGCGTAGACCTCGAACCACTCGATCTTGCGTTTACCGCCGTAGGCCTTCTCAACAGCCGCATCAAGCACGCGAACCGAGGCCCGCCAGATGTCCGGCCCGGTGCCGTCACCCTCCACAAAGGGAACAATGGGCCGATCCGGGATGGAAAGTCGACCGTTATTCATTGTAATCGGGGTTCCGCTCTTCGGCGGAGTCAGATTCTCAAACATGGTTTTCTCACTTCCTGGCTGGATCGGCCGCAAAGTCTCAAAGTTTTATCTTAGTTTACCTATCCACATCGTCAACGAACGTCGGGCTGCGGTTCTGATTGATGCGAGCCGCACGTCAGCAAGCCGTCCTTCCAGTCGCGTGGCGAAAAAGCCCGCGCTCAGACGATTTCGGTTCGATTTCACCGCGTGATCCGGGTTCCCACGCGGCCCGCGACCGCGTCGACCGCTCGGTGAAGCGGACCGATGATCACATAGGCGTCATGCTCTCGTGATTCACGTAGAAAATTGATGGCCGCCTGCACCTTGGGACCCATGGAACCTGCCGGAAACTGCCCTTCGGTCAGCCAGCGCGACGCCTCGTCCACCGTCATTTGTTTGATTTGTCGCTCGGAGGTCTTCCCGAAGTCCACGCTCACGTAATCCACCGCCGTAAGGATCATCAAGACGCCGGCGTCAAGTTCGGTCGCAAGCAAGGCCGAAGCGAAGTCCTTATCGATCACTGCCTTGACGCCCCGCAGTCCTTCACGCGGATCCTCGACGACCGGAATCCCGCCCCCACCGCAGACGACCAGCAACTCCCCCGCCAACACCGCCCGGCGGATGAGCTTGATCTCCATGATGTGCCGGGGCATGGGTGAAGCGACCACACGGCGAAACTTCCCCGGCGAGACTTCCTTAATGGCCCAACCCTCGGCGCGCTCATACTTTTCCGCGTCCGCTTTTCCCAGAACGCGGCCAATCGGCTTGGTCGGATGGCGAAACGACGGATCGTCAGCGTCCACACGAATCATTGTTACGATGGCGGATGCCGATCGATCATAGCCGCGGCGTCGCAACTCGTTCGTCATCGCCTGCGCGATCATGAAGCCCATACCGCCCTGCACATGGGCCACCGCGACTTCCATAGGCAGCGGATAAATCGCGCCGGCGGCCGCTTCATTGCGCAGCAGAAAGTTGCCGATCTGCGGACCGTTGCCATGGGTCAGGACAAGCGAGTAACCCTGCTCTACGAGCTCCACGAGCGCGACGGCCGTCTCGCGGGAGTTTTCAAACTGTTGTGCAACGTTCCCCTCCTGGTTCTCACGGGAAATGGCGTTTCCACCGAGCGCGACGACGATGAGTGGTTTTGTGCTCATGAACGCAATGCCAAACTAAGGAAAGCCGTTCCGGCCGACGCATCGCAAGATGGCGGGCCGCATTGTAACGTTGTTTATCGACCGCGGGTTATCAGAGCATTGATTGATTGGTTTAAGCCCGCGCAGCAATACTGGAAAGAGCTATACTCGTCCCATGGGCCGACCGGGAAATCGATCCAGAAGGTTCGAACACCAACGCGAGGAAACGCAAAACCGGGAAGCGTTGGAGCGCCGGTGGTTCGGTCGCATGACCGTCGAACCGCGGCTGGCAACGCTGGTTACGGCGGAAGGCGCGCGCCGTGAGCCCATCCACCGGTGGTTGCCCTATCGACAGGGATTCTCACCGGCCCTGGTTCGGCTGTTCCTCGACGAAAACAAGTTGACGCGCAGCGCGGCAGCCTACCCCGTGCTGGACCCGTTTTCGGGAGCGGGAACGTGCATCGTGGAATGCGCGCGGAGGGGAGTGCATGCCATCGGCGTTGAGGCGATGGCGTCGCTCACGTTCCTCTCCAACGCGAAGTTTGAACGCCAGTGGACGCCGCTGCCCGAATGGCCCGACTCGCCCCAATGGGAAGCCGTCGCCGAACGCTTGGAAGCGCCGATTCACCGAGCCGCCCTCATGCTCGCCCAACGACGAAGGCACACTTCGGACGGTCGCCCCAATCGCGGCGCCAAGCCGATCCGCGAAACTCTTGGCGACGTTTCCGCAATGATTCAGGACGACCTGCGCCATCCACTGCCGCTCGCTCAGCACGTGGAAACGGGCGACGCTCGCAACATGAACGGCTTGGCGGATGGATCAATTGCAGGTGTTCTGACGTCGCCGCCCTATCTTTCTCGTTACGACTACAAAACCATCGTCGATCCGATTGATCATGTTTTTCGATACTGGTATCCCGATGATTCATCTCCGAAAGCAGGCTCGCGATCGGTCCGCGCGGAAATTCGACAACGTGAATCTCGGAGAACAACGGGGCTGCCCAATCGACTCAAAGATCCGCGTGAAATGCCGGTCGTTACGGATTCGCCAACGATGTTGCCCGACGACGCGCTGGGACAAGGGGGCACTTCGGCGATCGTTCGAGAAATCGAAAGCGCGTTGGACCGCGCCGGATTGCCACGTCAGTCCGGCCTGCTTCGCGACTATTTTCACGACATGACCCTCGTCCTTGACGAGTGTCGTCGCGTACTGCGTTCGAGCGCGACGGCCTGGTTCATCGTTGGCGGCGCCCGAATCAAAAATGTGTACGTGCCTTCAGACCTGATCGTTGCGGAACTGGCCGAATCCCTGGGCCTGCATGTATCAGCGATTCGAGTCTCGCGCGATCTTACGCCGACGCGGCGCAAGCTTGGCGCTTCAGGCCATGTCGCGCCCCGCGAATCACTCATCGTCATGCACAAACCATGAACCGAGCTGCGACAGCGAGCGCCAATCTCAGTCTGCCACCGACCGCTCCAGCCCGATCGCCGCTACAAAACCGCTCGACCACGCCCATTGAAAGTTAAACCCGCCGATACGACCGTCCACGTCGAGAATCTCTCCTACCAGAAAAAGCCCCGGACAGAATCTCGATGCCATCGTGGCCGGATCGATCTCCGTCAGTGGCACGCCCCCCGCGGTCACTTCCGCGTAGTCGTAGCCGCGACCCCCTTTCACGGGCAACGGCCACTCAATCATCGCGTGAACCAGTGTTCGCCGGGTCTCTTTGCTCAAATGCGCCATGACGATTTTCCGTTCTATGCCAAGTCGACCGAGAATGGCGTCGGCGACGCGCGACGGGATCAGCGTCGCTAAGGCGCTGGAAAGCAGCGTGCGAGGCTGCGACGCCGCAAGCTCAATCAATCTCGCGTCGGCCGAAGCGAAGTCGTGCCCGGGCAGGACGTTGACCGCCACGCGAACGGAACGACGCTCAAGGGCCGCGCGATGCCAATGACGCGATGCGTCGAGGACGACCGGCCCACTCGCTCCAAAATGCGTCCATAGCAACGCCCCACGACTCCGAAAAGGCTTCTCACCCTGCACGAAAACGGCGACTTCCACGTCATGCGCTATCCCGGAAAGTGATGCATGAAAGTCGCCATCCAGGATCAATGGATCAAGCCCCGGCGTCGTAGCGACCAGCGAGTGTCCCAGTGCCTGGGCCAACGCATATCCCCCGCCGTCGCTCCCCGTCTTGGGCAGCGATCGTCCGCCCGTGGCAAGCACAACCGTCCGCGCGGCGAATAATCCCTTCGACGTCGTCAATTCGAACGCATCCTCGCGCCGCGAAACGGCCGTCACCCGATGGTCAGCCAGCAACGAAACGCCGCGTTGTTCGGCTTCGTTCAGCAACGCCGCCAACACGGTCTTGGCGCTGTTGCTGTTTGGAAACAGCTTGCCCTGTTCCTCGACATGCAGATCGACGCCCAACTCTCGAAAGAAATCGACGGCCTGACGTGCGGAAAACGCGGAAAGAACGCGCCTGATCGTATTTCGACGGCCTCCCCAGAAATCGATCTCGGTGACGGTCTCGTTGGTGACGTTGCAGCGACCTCCGCCCGACACCAGTATCTTCGCGCCCGGTTTTTTTGCGCCGTCCATTGCGATGATCGCTCGACCGGGCATGCGCCGCGCGGAAAATATCGCCGTCGCCAACCCGGCCGCCCCGGCGCCGATCACCATCACGTCAACCGATCGAACTCCGCCAGCCGCGTCCATCGACACATTCTATCGCTGAACGTCGGCGAAGCGCTTCCACGCCGACCGCATCCGTGACCGGTCGCCGATTTAGAGCGGCTATCGCTCAGGCGTAGCGAGCCGGGGGCTTCAGCCGCGGACGCACACTGGATTCACGACGCCCGGTCGGGGTCGGACGCTACACTTGACCGTTCGGGGCACTAATGGTCCGTATCAGAGAAAGAACGCTTCGCCCATGGGCACCGCTCCGCCACAGAGTTGCGGGTGACGAAACGACACAAAAAACCGTTGGTTGCGAATCGCCAGTCGTTATTGACCGTGCGCTCCAGGAGTCCGGGGCGCAACGTCGAGGTCGGTTTGACATTGCATTCCAAGGCTCCAAAACACGAAGGGGTGAACCCCGATGGGTCCACCCCTCCGATCAAGACGATTCGATTGTCCATCCGCGCTCGCAACGATTCACTCGTCGCGAGCTGAGTCGATCAGCAACCCGTTATGGGCAGCTGCTGATCGTATGCGGATACGGCAGACCCTTGAACGCATCAACGCATCCGGCAATGTGAGTGAAATTGAAATCCGGCGTCAGGTCGATTTCTCCTTGAAGATTGACGCCGATCAAGAGCGCCCTCGCTTTGATGGGTGCGCCCAATACGCTCTTGAACTTATCCACCAGGACTCCGATGTCACTAAACGCTGGCTGCACCGAGCCATCCGGCGGATTGAACGGCGCCGCGACGTCGCCCCACCGCGTCGTCCGCATTTCCAACGGCTCCGAAAAGTCAGGACAGGTTGCTTCGGTGCCCATGCACGTGTCGCTGAGAATTTCAATCTCATAGACTGAGCTGGGCGTCAGGGCCGACCCCGTAACGTGCAGAAGCGGATCAATCGGCACGGTGCAGGTTCCGCCGCTCGGCAGGCAGTCCGCATCAACCGCGCACAACTGCGCTCGGCTGCTGCAACTGCTGTACGTCGTCCAGTCGCGGTAATACGGATTGCACTGGAGTTTCGACGCGACGAACCGGATGCCGCTGCTCGCCGATTCGACATACGCCGCCGGCGGACCGACCCATCGAACCTGACCCTCAAACGCCGTGAACGGAATCGACGGACCGCCCGTGTACGGCGGGTTCACGTGATGCAGTGAGACCAGCCGGACCCGAATGGCCTCCGACGCTCCGCCGCCGCTTGCCGCTGTGGCCGATGCCAGCGAGAACGACACGAATCGCGGCTTGTTGATTCCGGTAATGTCCGGAATCGGCTTCTTCGGACGGCAATCGCAGCAGATATCCAGCGTCCCGTCTGGGTTCGTCTTGACTCGCTGCACGCAAACTCGCTTCGGCGGACATCCGCCGACACATTTAAACGGTGCGTTGGTCGCCATCCGAATCGTGCCGGTGGTGCTTCCCGACATGCCCCCGAACGGCCCGCCGGCGCGACCGACGAAGTCGATTCGGTAGGTAATATCGAAGAAGCTGTCTACCGCGTACGACCCGCCTGGTAGCCGTGTCAACGTCGTGTGGCCCGGACTTGGCATCCCGAAGCCCGTTCCCGCCGTGATTCTCAGCAAGTCAAAATCCGGATCGCCCGTGATCTGACCCTGCAGGCGGAACATGTCGGTGTCGAACGACTGCACCGGCTGACCCGGCGTGCGCGGACCCGTTCGCGTCTCAAAACTGACCTGCGGAATCGTGATCGTCCGGTTGTAGCCCGACAGGCCGCCCGGGCACGTCCCCACGCACTGCGCCTGGAACTCAAGCGTCGACTCACTGCACTCCTTATTGCCGCCCGAACCGTCCGGCTCCTCGCAGTCCACACCCGGCGGGAACGAGCAAACTCCCGGATTTCCGGTGTTCTTGCGGCAGATGAAGTCCTTGTGAATCGGCGCAAGCTCGATCGTCGTGCCGGCCGGCAGGCCGTCGATGATTGCATGCACGTCATCCGGACTCAGGTAATCGCATCCCGCCGGCGGCAATGTCACCGTTCCGCCGCCGTTGTCGGGTACGATGCACCCGTTCGGACCGCCCGCGACATTCGGCAATCCAAGTGCCACAAGGTGGCATTCCTGCGTTCCGCGGCAATCGCATTCAGTCACTCTGATCAGACCAGTCGCCGGATTGAAATTCACACAGCGTTTCTGGCAGGTTTCAGTAGCACCACCCACGACCGGCGGACAAGCCACTGGATTACATCCGGTCCCTGTTGCATTCGGAATGCAGCGTTCACATACGTCATCAGTGCCGTTGCCGTCGTTGTCGCCAAGGCACGAAGTCCCGGCGCCCAGCGGCGTTCCGCCTTGAGCCGTACAGCAGAACGGATCGAGGTTTTGACACGTGCCGCTCTGGAAGCAGCAGGCTTCATTCCCTGTGCAGCTTGCACCCGGCAGGCCCGAGATTCCGCCTGCGGCAGCGCAGCAAGTCTCGTCCATTGTCTCGCACACGCCGTTCGGCAGGCAGCACGGCACGGTGATGCCCGAACATGTCACGCCCGGAAGGAACGTGCCCTGACATTGCGACTGCGTCGTGTTCGTGCAGATCGTGCCGGCCGCGCCCATCGTGCAGCAAGCGCCCGTCGGATCAACACCGCCCGAACAGTCACAGCAAATCTTCTTGGTGCCGTCGGCCTGTGGAACCGACGTCTGATTGCAGGTCTGACCCGCGATCGGACACGATCCCTTGCACGAGAACGGCGCCTGGGTACCCATGCGAATCGTTCCCGTCGTGCTGCCCGACATGCCGCCGAACGGCCCGCCGGCGCGCCCGACGAAGTCGATCCGATACGTAATGTCGAAGAAGCTGTCCACGGCCCAGTTGCCGCCTGGAAGCTGCGTCAACGTCGTATGTCCCGGACTCGGCAGGCCAAAATCGCTGCCCGCCGTGATTCGCAGCAGGTCGAAGTCCGGATCACCAGTGATCTGTCCGAACATGCGGAACATATCCGTGTCGAACGACTGAACCGGCTGACCCGGCGTGCGCGGATCCGTATGCGTTTCAAACGAAAGTGGCAGTTGGATGGTTCGCGCCCATCCGGAAAGTCCGCCCGAACAGGTGCCCACACATTGAGCCTGGAGCTGAAGCGTCGAATCGCGGCATTCCTTGTTGCCGCCGGAACCGTCCGGTTCCTCGCAATCCACGCCCAATGGGAAGGAACAAACGCCGCCTTGCGTTCCGCCGCGGCAGATGAAGTCCTTGTGGATCGGCGCCAATTCGATCGTTGTGCCGGCCGGGAGGCCGTCGATGATCATGTGGACGTCGTCCGGACTCAGGTAATCGCAACCCGCCGGCGGGAGTGTCACTGTTCCACCGCCGTTATCCGGCACAATGCAGCCGTTCGGTCCGCCCGCGACGTTGCCCGGCGAGAGCGTCTCCATATGACATTCGTCAACGCCCGTACAATCACAATCCGTCAGCACCACGTTACCCGCCGCATCCACTTTGCCGCACTTCTTCTGGCACTTGTCGATCGGCGGAACCGGACCCGGACACGTCACTTGATTGCACTCCGTGCCCGCGGAATTCGGTGCGCAATCGGTGACCACCGGTTCGCAACGGCACTGATAGGGATTCGCAAAGCTCCCATCGCCGCTGAGCGTACACTGGCTGACCCCATCCGGGCACGGATTGATGCAATGCGGCCCGGCAATGTCCATGACCAGTCGGCAGAAGTTCGGGTCCGTGCAATCGCAGTCAACCACGCCGCATGTGCCGAAGTTGTTCGGATCGCATCCGCCTTTGCTCGGCAAGCAGACTTCGTTCGCCGGCGTTCCGATTGGACAGGTGTCTTTACAGCCTGTCGGGCTCGTCGCGTCGCGCTCGCACTTCTGCTGCTCGCAGGCGTCATCCTGTCCGTTTCCGTTCCCGTCGCCCAGACAGGCCGCAACCGTGATTCCACCAAGCTGCTGGCACTTCGTCACCGAAACGTTGGGGGTACACCCACCCAGCGCAGCCGGAAGGCAGCAAGCCGGATAAGTGAAATGATTCGCCTGTACCAAATTGCCGACCGGCACTTCGCCCGGAACCGGATTCGGCGTGGCGTACAACGGAATGCATCCGCCGATGTGATAGTAGTTCTTTTGCGGCGGCATGCAGTCGATGATTTGACCGACGCGCACCGGCGTGCGGTTGTACGCAAAGCTGCCGGGGCTCAGTTCAATTTCGAAGAACACATCGAAGAAACTGTCCGCCAGCGCCGGATTTGTCGGAAGTTCGGCCACGGCGCCGCGCGTCGCCGGCAATGGCTGATTGCTGCCCGAGAACGTGCCCGCACGCAGCGTCACACCACCGCCCGTCAGCGACATCGCCAGAATTTCCGTGTCGATCACGTCCTTGTGGTTGTCCAGCGGACGCAGACCCGGATAACTCGGAGAATCGTCGTAAGGCCCGCGCTTGCGAACCGTCACAGGACCGCCGGCGATGACATTCGTTTCGGCGACACAGTCAAACGTGGTGTCGATCCCAAGCACCGCTCCTGACGGGAGCGTGTCCTGACCAACCGAGTTCGGCTTATTGCAAATGCGGTTGTCGCAGTTGCGGCCGAGGCATCGGTTGCCTTGGCACACATCATTGCCCCCTGCCGTGCAATCCGCGTTCGACGCACAGTTTACACCCGAAACGGAGCAGACCCCGCCGCAATCGGTATCGACGAGACAGTTTTGCGCCGGAGTTCCCTCGCAATGCCCGGTGCAATCCGCATCGGTCAGGCAATTCTGGCCTGGAGCCAAGCGGCATTGACCCGTGCAATCTTGATCCGTGAGGCAGTTCACGCCGCCCAGCTTGCACACGCCGCCCACGGCCGGATCACCCGGCGGACACGGCGTTTGATCGATCCAGTGATCGCCGGGGCCACACTGCACACATGGTGGGGCGAAGCAGGCATCATCGATCCCATCCTGATTACCGTCACCGGCACAGGTCGCACCGGCTGGCAGAACAGTTCCACCCTGGCTGATACAAACCGTTAACGGCACATTCGGCAAGCACCCGCCCAACGGCCCGCAGCAGGCTACACCGCCGCCGCAATCGGGCACGCAGGGATCACAGCCCTGAAGCAATTCGTCTCCATCCAGCACGCCGTCGCCGTCCGTGTCGGGGTTATTGGGACTGCTGGCGACCGCGCAAAGCGCAGACGGCTGGCAGCAATCGTTCAATTCAAACACGTCAGCGAGCCCATCGCCGTCGGAATCGTTGCAGTTGGTGCCGTCACCCATGTACTGACCCTGACAGGCAAGCGCACCATCCGCGATCGTGCAGGAATGCGATGCGGGATCGCAGCATGCGCCGCGCGGGCAGACGAAGCAACGCTTGGTGCAATGCTTGTGTCCGCCGGCCGGGTTGTCGTGGCAGGTTTCCGTGCAGCACTGCTCCAAAGTCGCCGGATTCTCCTGAACGCCCGGAACGAAATTCACTCCGCAAACTGGGGTTGGAAGAGATGTATTGTGGACCCATGCGCCCGGTCCCGTTACGGAAAACACGGTGGCCGGACTGCCTGTCAAACCCGTGTCAAGAACTCGGACGTTGGTCGGGTTTCCAACTTCAGTGAAAACGAATCTTGGCTGGACGGGGAATGTGGCATCAAATGTCCCGCCATTCGGATGCGTCTTGACCGCCGTCATCTGCCCCGGCGGAACCGGCGTCGGCGAAAGGCCGACTTCAACATTCCACAACGACGTGCCGCCGGAAGCATCGGTAACCGTGATGGGGGCACAACTGGTCAAGCTAAGCTCAACAAGCTCAATCGGAATAGTTTCGGGAGGACCATCGAGGAGCATTGCCCCAGATCGGCGAACCACAGTGTCCGGCGACGTTGGCGAACTGCCTTGGAAATAAATCCTTCCTTCGAAAGGCTCGGACCCGGGATTGAAGAAGTCAGCCGGAATCGGGTCGTTGCAGAAATCGAACTGGGTTTTGCCGCACTGCGTGAAGAAACAATCGTCACCCTTGGGAACGCACTGGCCGGTGGACGGGCAATGGGACACCACGGACCCGCCGGACGGAATGCACTGCCCCGGCGGCATCAGCATGCACTGACCGCTGGGCCGGCAGCATGGCTGAGGGTCAAGACCGTTTTGCATGCGAATCGTGCCCGTCGTGCTGCCGGAACGGCCGGCCAGCGGACCACCCGGAGAGCCGATGAAATCGATGCGATACGTAATGTCAAAAAAGCTGTCCACCGCCCAGTTGCTGCCCGGAGGACCCTGTCGGGTCAACGTCGTGTGACCCGGGCTGGGCATGCCCATTCCCGTACCTGCTGTAATTCTCAACAAATCAAAGTCCGGATCGCCGGGAGGCAACTGCCCCTGCATCATGAACATGTCTGTGTCAAACGATTGAACGGGCCCAGTGCCTCGAGGGGCCGTGTCCGTGACGACCTGAACGTTCGTCATGTTGATGGTGCGGTTGAACCCGGCAAGCTCACCCGTCCCGACAACCTGCATCAGGACTTCTGAGTTGAACTGCTCGCGCTCACCGCCAAGCGGTCCGCCGGGGATCGTGACGACATTTCCAAAACGCGAATGCGCCGCCCCCAAAATGATCGTCGTGCCCGGAGGCAATCCGGCGATGATCATGTGAACGTCGTCCGGACTAAGATACCCACAATCGGGACCACCGATCGGAGGCAGGTTGACCGTTCCTGACCCATTGTCCGGCAGGATGCACGGAGCAGCCGTTAGATTTGCCGGCGATATTGCAATCGCCAATGCCATCATTACCGAAAACCCGAAAATCTGTCGAACCTTCATGGTTCCATCCTCCCAGTGAATCAACCCCAAATGTTCCCGTGGAAGCCCATTCCGATCTCAATTCGCCCTTGCGGGGATCGTCGAACGTGATTGCCGAGAATCCCGCGAATTCACCCATCCACCGAACGACTCGGCGGAACCAGTTGCAACCACTGCGCAGGGTACACAAACAACGCACGCCCAAGCATGGAATCTCTTGATTCCATCCCTTGGGTCGTTCGCCAAGCCTGCTTCCCCAGCCAGCCCAATCATCACCATACCTGTCTCAAAGACATGAACTTTGCGAATTGTGGTTGCAAACGGTCGACTGCCGTCACAAACCATTCATTCACTTGTCATTCGAGTCCCCAACGCTCGCATACACGGCCCGCGCAACGATGAAGGATTTGCGTTTGCAGCCCGACCATGACAAAGACTCGAAAGTTCGCAAAGACCTGTTCGACCGGCGGGACTACCCCGACCAGCCAGCCCGATAAATGAACATCATAGCCAACACCTATCCCAATTGCAAGAAGAAACTTCGTTCTGGTTTGCCACCCCAATCTTTTGGCGATCGCAAAGCGAATTCGGCAGCGCCCCTTAACCGAACCCGCTAGCTGGGTTCGATCGGAGGTCGTGGGGTTCATTAGGCCCTCAGGTAGTAATTCCCAGAGTTTCATGCGTTCGCTGGGCCAATCAATGCGGCCAAGTCGATAAGTTTTAGGACGTTGGCACCTTAAGTCCGATGCATTGAATTGGGGGCGACAGCGCTGTGCCCAAGACTCGAACCAATAACACTGGATGGATGATCGCATCGATCGTTTTTCAAAACTGGGTAGTCGCTCAAATTGCGCCGCCAGAGATTGAACTGAAGCTTATATCTGGCGCGGATGCACAAATCGGCGGACCAAGTTACGACTTTCGAATCGGGAAGTTTGAGATTCGTAACGATCAATTCGTCGTTTTTCTCAACGACGCGCTGGCCAATCTTTCCAACGAGCGCGGACAATACATGTACTTCAACACGCCGGATGGTCGGGTGTTCATTCATGCAGCGGCCACGGGCGTCACGGGTTCAAGCGGGTCGGGGACACTTCTTTTCCATCCAGGCGTCGGCGGGCGCATTTCGTTTGCAAGCGGATCGTATCGCGTGACCGAAGCCGCGTTCGCGGCGCATCCGGTCGTCGGTGTGACGTGGTACGGGGCCGCGAAGTTCTGCAATTGGATGACGCTTCAACGGGGCATGCCCGCATCGGAACGAGTGTATGTCGAAGGGCCGAGTGCCGCGTCGTGGCACTCCGTGTCTTTCGACCCAGCCTCGCAGGGCACGAACCGCACCGGATTTCGACTTCCAATGGACGGCGGGGCGCTCACGGCATCGCCCTACAACGAGTGGTACAAAGCTGCTTCGCGCAAGAGCGGAACCAACGGATTCGGCGCCATCTACGGATTCGGACGCGCGACATTGACGAACGTGGACGCCAACTTTTTGTCGAGCACCGATCCGTTTGAAATCGGTCCGTCTCCGGTGGGGTACTTCAACGGAATCAACAAGCTCGCCAACAACACGACCCTGACGAAGGACACGGAAAACGACTATCGACTGTACGATCTTTGCGGCAACGTGGCCGAGTGGGTGCATGAGGTATCGGACGTTGGCGGGACGGCGACCGGCGCAACGCGCGGCGGACACTTCACCCACCCAGCCACGTTCGCGGCGCTGCGGACTGATGCGCGGGAGTCCGTTCCGGCGGCGTCGGCTTTGGCGTTCGTCGGCTTTCGCGTGGCGCAAAGCCTTTATCCACAAGCACTTCGATCGTCCCAGGATAACGAGGAGATTCGAGCAACAGGTTACTCCGGCGGGCCGTTTGACCGAAGCCGCTTCATCTTGCGATTGCGCAACGACGCGGCCTACGCGGCGGACGATGTGACCGTCACGATGAACGCAGGCTGGCTGAAACGGGAAGGCGATGCCCCGATTCGGGTTCCAGCGAGCGGTGGCGTGGATGTACCGCTCGTCCTGACCGACGCGGCTGGCGACTTGGGCGCGTCCCCCGTGCCGCCCGGCGCGATGGTGCTGGTTGCGGCTTCGGACATGCAGACCGGCGGACCGGCGCACGATTATTGGATCAGCATCACGGAGGTGACGAATGACCAGTTCGCCGCGTTTCTCAACGACGCGCGAGCGAACAAGGAGAACGGTCGCGGAGCGTACTTGTATCACGACACGGATTCCGGAAGCGTCTACCTGCACGTGAGCGCGACCGGGGCGGAAGGGACGGCCGCGCCGTCGGCGGTGCTCGCCTCCCTGATGTACGACGCCGCCATCGGGCGCATCGTGTTTCGGAACAATCGCTATGAAGTCGAAACGGGATTCGGGACCCACCCCGTCGTAGGCGTCACGTGGTACGGAGCCGTGAAATACTGCAACTGGTTGACGCTATTCGCGGGGCTTCCGGAAAGCGTTCGAGCCTACGTCGAAGGGCCGACGACGGCGGATTGGCGTCCGCTGAGCATTTCCAAATCCGATTGGGCGGTGCGGAGCCTGACAGACCCGGAGCGGAGGACATTGATCGATCGAACCGTCGGGTACCGGCTGCCGATGGACGGCGAAACGGGAGGCGAGCATGCGTTCGGCGAGTGCTACAAGGCGGCCTCGGCGCGAAAGAACGACCTGGGCGTGATTGAATTTGGTGCGGCCTTCGGATTCGGTCGGGACGCATTGACGGCGTCGGACGCCAACTTCTTCGCAAGCGGCGACACCGCGATCGACGGTACGACCACCGAAGGGTTCTTCGACGGCGCCAACAAACTCGCGGACGGCCTGACCTTCACGGCAAAAAGCGGAAACGCCTACAACCTGGTCGATGCGTGCGGTAATGCGGCAGAATGGACGCAGGAGTTTTTCACAACCAACGATCCGACGCTGCGTGCGACGCGGGGCGGGAGCTGGCTCGACTCGGAGGCCTCGTCGACGCTGACTACGACGGGTCGCGCGGGACTCGCGCCGGGATTGGCCAACGGATGGACCGGATTTCGAGTCGTGCGCGGAACGGGGCATATCGTGACGGTCACGGTGCGCGACAACATCTCAGAAACGACGTCCGCGCATCCGATCATCCTTGATCTTCGAGAACCGTTGAGCGTGTCGCCGGTGGAAGCATATGAAACGGATGGTGTGTATTGCGACGACTTTTCGGGGCGTACCTTTGATTTCGTGATTACGAATGCCTCGCAGAGAAACACACCCTGGGCGGTCACGGTGTCCGGTGAAGGACAGTGGTTGCGCGTGCAGGGCCCGGGCAGTGGAGCGCTGACCGGCGACGTGCCTCCCAACGGCGGAACGGTGATGATTCGCGCGACGACGCTGACGGGAGCGAACCTACTGGCGGCGGGTGAGTACAAGGCGACGATCACGGTGCGCAACGTTCGAACAAACCGATCGAGCATGCGGGAAATTCGGCTGACGGTCGATCAACCGATCGACGTGGAGTTCGACGAGTCAAACCCGCCGGCGGAGTTTTCGGGCGTGTGGGGCGGGCCGTTCGAAACGCTGCCAACGCTGCGCTACTGGATGGGCAGGTCGCTCGACGCGTCGCCGACCTGTCCGCCGGAGTACGACGTTCGCGCGGCCGACGATTGGCTGACGGTGGTTGCGATGGATCCGGACGTTCCGCTGGCGGGACCGCTGCCGAGCGTTTCGCTGCTTTGGCCTTTCGACGTATCCGTTAACAACAAGGCGAATCTACTTCCGGTGGGCGAGCACACCGGCCGCGTGCGGTTCAAATATGTTCATCCCTCGGTTCCGACGCCGGTGACGCCGATCGAAAAAACGATTCGCGTTTCCGTGCTCGATCCGATCCGCATCGAGGGCGACGCGGCCCCTTGGGAGATATGTTGTGAACTTGATCCGGGGGCGCTGCCGTCGCGGACGTTTCGACTGACAAATCTGCACCGTTCCTTCGCCGCGCCGGTTAGTGTCTCGGCCAGCGTCGAGTGGATCAACCTTGATTCGACCGCGCTGGTGATTCTGCCGGATGGATCGCACCAGGTGACAGCGACGCTCAAAGCGAGCGCTCCGCGGACGCACGGCTTGTACACCGCAACCATTCGGTTCACCGACGAACTGACGCAACACGTGCAAACGCGTCTTGTACGCCTTCGGATCATTGAGGCGCTGGTCGTGTCGCCGGCGACGGACTTCGAGGCCTCAAGCTTGGCGGATGGTCCCATCGATCCCGATACCGTCGTGTATACGCTATCCAACCCCGAAAGCGACGACGGCGAGGCGATCCTATGGCGCGTGTCGGCGAATCAGGCGTGGGTGCGGGTCAACGGAAGTCCTGCGACATCGGGAACGCTGCTCGACGGCGCGTCGTTTGCCGTCGTCGTGTCCATCGATCCGACAACCGCGCCGACATTGCCGCAAGGGCAATCGTTCTCGACCCACGAGGCCGTAATCTCGTTCGACGACCTGGCTGGCGGAGAAACGATCACACGGCGAGTGATCCTGACGCGAGTCGCCCCCCAGCTCGCGCTCGACGAGGTCGAGATTTCGGCCGCCGCCCGGCAGCCCAACGGACCGGCCTACCCCTATCGGATGGGCCGAACCGACGTGTCCAACGCAGAGTTTGTCGTGTTCCTGAACGACGCGATGGTCAATCCCGGTAATCGCCGCGGGCGACACATGTTCTTCGAAACCACGACCGGCGATGTGTATGTTAATTCGGAAATGAACGGCGGGGTCGGCGCGGAGCGCGGCGAGCGGACGGTGAAAATGTTCTCACCGACGGCGGCCGGTCAGATTGTGTTCGTCGGCGGAGCCTATGCAGTACGCATGTCGCTGACGGACTACTCGCGACACCCGGTCACAGGCGTAAGCTGGTTCGGTGCGGTGAAGTTCTGCAACTGGGCGTCGCTGGATCAGGGAATCGCCCCGTCGCGACTCTGCTACCTTGAGGACACCGACAAGAACCTGTCGGGCTGGCGGCCCGCGGCGATCGCGGCGACGGACTGGACGCAGCGAGACTTGAACGATTCCGAGCGGCTCGCGCTGGTCACGCAATATCGCGGCTATCGCCTGCCGATGGACGACGGCTACAACAACGCGACGCCGACGACGGACGCGGCGGATGATTACAACGAATGGTATAAGGCCGCGGCATGGAATGACGCGACGCGCCAGAACATGGTGTTCGGATTCGGACGCAACGCCATCGCAGGCATGGACGCGAATTATCGGTGCAGCGGCGATCCGTTCGAGGGGGCGACGGATTGCAACGTCGGCGGATCGACGCCAAGCGCCTACTACGACGGAACGGTCAAGAACGGCGGTTTCGTGACCCGCGGCAACGCCAACGGGTTCGCCCTCTTTGACATGACCGGCAACGTGCATCAATGGATGCAGGATCGGTACGCACCGCCGGCGAGTCTGGACCGGCGGTCGCTGCGCGGCGGGAGTTGGAACGAGGCCATCGGAGCGGCGGCGCTACGGAACGCTTCTCGACCCATGTTCGCGCTGGCGGGCACCGTCAGTAGTCAAATCGGGTTTCGAGTGTCGAGGTCGGTGGAAACGGCCCGAGGGGATGCGAATGCCGACGGTCGAGTCGACGCGGCGGACTGGGCGGCGCTGACGGCCTGTCATCTCGGACCGGCAGCGGTTCGCACTCAGGCATGTTTTGCATTTGACTTTGACGGCGATGGGCGTGTGGACCTTCGGGACGTGAGTCAGCTGCAACGGGCGATTTCGCCGGCGGGGTCCATGTGAATTCCCGTTGCGCCGCGATCAACAACGGTTATGCGATGCGAGCGCATGAACGAATGACGGCACGGAACAGTTGAAAAGCCAAGAAAGGATGAACTTGCGGGCAGGTTACGCCTTGCGACGGCGTACCAGGCCCACCATGCCAAGACCGAGCGCGGCCATGACGGCAGCACCAGGGATGGGAACTGGGTTCGTGGTTCCCATCATGTACACGGCGGTGTCCATTCCGAGCGGCCCGGCAAGACCGCTGAATCGAATGGCAAAATTGTAGGGTCCGCCATTGGAGGCGGATGCGAGCGAATTCATGAAGGCCGTTTCAACAGCCGAACCGTTCAGCCAACCCGGACCAGAGCCCGTGATCTTCAACGCGAATACGGTCGTGTCACTGCCGGCGGACGTGTTGGCAATTCTGGGAGCAGCCGCGCCAGCCCCGCCGGCCATGAAATCCTGCCAATTCTTCTGATTCAAAACGCCGAAATCGAATGCGCCGGCGCCGTTCGCGGTGGCGATCGAATCGGGATTCCACTTGCCATACCACCCGGCCTGGTGACCGCGCGAACCCTCGGCCGATGCGAACGCCGACGACGGGGACAGCGCGACGACAGCACCGTTGGAACTGACCCCGCCGATCTTGGTCAGCGAAGCGCCGGAAATCGTGGGAACATTGAAAGCGAATCCGTCAATCTGTCCGCCGACCGCTGAAGTGTTGCGAATGGAAACCACCAGCGCGCCGGTCGTACTCGAAACTTGCGAGTAGTTGAACGTCACGTTGGCCGTGACGCCGGAGCCGCCCATGCCGGTGACGTTGAAGTTCACCGACGCCTGCGCGGACGATTGCAGCGACGCGACGATCATCGCGCTCGCCAAAGACGCCACCAATCCTGAACGACTACGCATGGTTTTCCAGACTTTCACGATCTGCACCCCTCGATACGGAACCCCAGCATCGGCAACCCGACAAAACGGCGTCCGACCCGTACCGTGCGACTCGTCGCATTATATCCGAAGTCAAATCGACAAAGCAACTAATAATGTGCCTTCGTCCAACTGAGTCGGCATCTTATCGGAACATCGCAGGCCGTCAAGCGCCAGTGTCCAGGAAAACCGGCTTCGGCTGGACTGGAATCAAGATCGTCGCTGCTTCGAAACCCAAAGCGCCCCAAAAAGCAACATACCTTCAACGAAAAAACTCTTCCCGGTTTATCTAGTCTTCCAGGTTATCGTTTGTATTGCGGCAATGGATTAGTTTCCGCACAACCATTTCGCTGATTTCAATTGTCGTTTTGTGTGGGCGTTGCTTGCGGGATCAATCATCTGACATATGTTTGTGGCTGACCGTTTGACCGGCGCGAGGGTCAATCGTTTTGCTTTTTGAGAACCGCGAATCGTCGTATTGTTTCGGGAGCAAACAATCATGTTGGATATCGACGGGTTTCTGACTTCATCGCAATTCCTGAGCCAGCTGGCCTCGCTGATCACGGCCATCTTGACGGCTTTCGTGGCCCAACTGTTCGGCATCACCTCCGCAGGTTGATGAACGAATCGTGCAGGGCGGTCTAATGGGCAAGCAACTCTCGAACCGTTTGTTCGAGCAGTGATCTTCCCCCGAAAGTCATGCCGAGCGCTCTCAGTTTCGACGTGTCGATCTGGTTTCGAGGCCCCTTGTTCGCGCGATCAATCACGCTGCGGCTGCCGGTGATTTGCCGGGCGATTTCGGCCACGTCCTGATCGGCGATGTACATGTCGTAACAGTTGTACGATTGGCCGGCAGTGCCTTGAGCTTTAAGCAAAATACCCACAGCCTTGGCGACATCAGCCGCATGGACTTCTTTACCTCCCTTCGCTGAACTGACCGCCTCTCCACGAGCAACGGATCGAACCAGCGCGTGCCACTTGCTTTCGCTTGGCGATCGCGCGAGTCCGTAAATGCCGGTCGGACGCAGGGCGCAGATGTTGTACCCCTGTCCCAGACCGTAGCTGTAAACGAACTCTTCGATGGCGGCCTTGTGCGCGCCATAATGCGAAGTCGGCCACATCGGATGGGCCTCGTCGAGCTTGCGATCGGCAAGCACGACCTCGTGAACGGCGCATGTCGAGATAAAGACGAACCGCTCGGCGTCAGCCGCACGCGCGGCCTCGATAAGCCTCACCGTGCCTAGCACGTTGCGTTCGACGAAGGTCGGCAGGTCGCCCTCGGCGCCGCGGAATCCAGCGCCCGGGCGGTACAGCGCGGCGTGGACGACGGCGTGGCAGCCGTTGACCAGTTGCCGCATGGAGTCTTCGTCGCTCAGGTCGCCGGGAATCCATTCAAGCCGCGTGGCAACGTCCTCAAACCCGCCGCGATCGGATTCGCGTCGGAACCAGCAGCGTGTGTCGTGCCCCAGCGACGACAAGTGCCGAACGACGTATCGACCGAGAAACCCCGTCGCGCCGGTCACAGCGATGCGCATGTCCATTCTCCTTTGGTTGCCCGCGTGCTTTCGTCGACGGTTCATTATCGATGGGTCCGGCACGCTGTCGAACCCTTCGACCAAGTTGCCGAACGCCCACTTTTCCATTCCGCGTGGTCGCGGGCACAAGGCACGCCTCAGCGGAAAAGTTGGCAAACGGTTCGGCATATCCACTCCGGCAAATCCCTATGAGCGAGCGACCGGTCATTTCGTAGAAACGTCGACAAATGCAGAAAGCACCGCGACAATCGCGAATCATGACCGATGCACACGCGATCAGAATCCTTTCAGACGAACCCGAAGCGGGTCCGGTCAATATGGGCCGGGATGAGGCGCTACTGTTCGGCGTCGGCGAGGGTTCATCGCCGCCGACGCTGCGATTGTACCAGTGGCGCGAACCAACGATTTCGCTCGGGTACTTTCAGCATTTCGCGGATTACGAGGCGCTTCCTCCGCCGGCGGGCGGTTTGCCGGTGGTGCGAAGGCTGACCGGCGGCGGGGCCATTCTGCACGATCTCGAACTCACCTATTCGCTGGCGATTCCGGCGGGGCATTCGCTGCTGGCGAACGGCCCGAATCGACTCTACGAACTTGCCCACGACGCGGTGATCGCGGCGCTCGGAGGCGCGGGCATGAGCACGCAGCGCTGCGGCATTTCCGATGATTCCGGCGCGGCCCGCGGCCCGTTTTTTTGTTTTGAACGACGGCACTGTTATGACGTGTTGCTCGGCGTCGCAAAGATCGCGGGCAGCGCCCAGCGGCGAACCCGCCAGGCCGTCCTGCAACACGGTTCCATTATCCTCGGCAATCGATTCGACCAGCAACCGACGGCCGCCGCGGTCGGCGATTTCGAGGCGATGGTTTCCAATGTTGGGTCGCGCTTTGTGATTGCATTCGCTTCGTTGACGGGAGTACGCTCGGAACCGGGTCGGTGGTCCGAGTCGGAGCTTGCGGCGAGCAAAAGACTGACGGACAAATACGCCGGCAATGAATGGACGCGTCGGACTTGAGCGCTACGGCCCAACAAACAGAAGTTCTATCGCGGCGAAATCCGCAAGGTCCACGTCACCATCGCCATCGAAGTCGAACGATTCGCAACCGGCGGCGAACGGTCCGCCGGACGGGCCGGTCAGGCAGGCCGGCAGTTCCCCCACGTCGAGCAGGTTCACCTGCAGATCGCAATTGAAATCGCCGATGCCAAACTCGTAAGCGCCAATGTCAACCCGTCCGCACAGCACCCGCGCGTGGCCGTCGAGGTCGGTCACCTCGGAAGCAAGGACCACGCTCGGATCGCCCGCGTTAATGGCCGGTGAGCTCGCCGAGAGTCGAAAATCATCGTCGGCGGTGCCTGCGTTGCCGTCCGGTCCGGGTGGATCGACAAACAGCGGATCGTCGCCGATGTTGCCGGCGCCGCCGAGCAGGCCGGTCCAGCCCTCGATGCAGGAATAGTCCGCAAGCACGTTGACGACGCCGGAGATTTGCGACGACTGGCCTGAGCCGTTCGTATCGGTGTTGCCCCAGAAAATGGTGCTTTTTGCGAATAGCGTCGTGGTTCCCGATCCGCCGAAGACGCCGCCGCCAAGGGCCGTCGCCGAGTTGTTTGCGATGGTGCATCGATCGAGCGTGAGCGTGCTGCCGCGCCCGAGCAGAATCGCGCCGCCGTCGAACGCTGAATTGGCGGCAACCAAACAGTCAATCAAGGTCGGCGCGCTTTGCGTGGAGATCGCGATCGCGCCGCCCTGGGAAAAGGCGTGATGGTCCGCGAAAACACAATGCCGAATGGTCGGCGAGGCCGTGCCGATGGTGAGACCTCCGCCGACGTTGTCGGGCACGTTACCGTCGGCATTGCCCGCGACGATGACGAATCCGTCGAGAACGGCCGACGCGCCGACATTGGCGGCCTTGACGACGTGATAGCTGTTGTCGCCGCGGTTCACGAAACCGGGCAGATCGTCGCCGAACAAGTCACCGGTGAGGATCGTCCGGTTGCGCCTCAAGTTGCGTTGACTCCTGTATGTTTCTCCTCCGGCGAACCCCCCGTACAAGGCGACACCGTTTCTCAGCTGAAATGAAACCGTCCGGTCGCCGGACGAGGGTCGATACGCTCCCTTGGCCACCCAGATTTCCTCGACGACACCCGGCGCGAGCCCGGCGAATTCCAACGCGCTTTGAAGATTGACGCAGGCGTCGGGCCAGCTTCTTCCATGACCGGCGCCGGTGGCCGAAGCGTTGACGTGGATGATCCGCTCGCATTCGTCGGGAACGCGTGTGTGGTTCAGGTCCGTCGAAGTCTGGTTAAGCAGGTCGCAACTGTCGGCCACAGAATTGCCGTTGCAGTCGGGTTCGCATTCGTCGGGAACACCGTCGGCGGCGCAATCGAAGCTGAAGCCGCTCAGGATATCGCAACTGTCGGCGATGGCGTTGGCATTGCAATCGGCTTCGCACTCGTCGGGAATGCCGTTGCCGGTGCAGTCGGTGACCAAGCCTTGTTCGATTTCGACGGCGTCGTCCAGGCCGTTGAGATTGCAGTCGCCGGGGATGCGCAGGTAATAGACATCCTGCTCGCCGTTGAACGTGGCGGAATAGGCGAGGTGCGCGCCGCGTGCGTCCGCCACCATGTGGTAGTAATCGCCGATCTTGTTCTGCTGGGGATAACCGAGTGAGGGATCGAAGGGCGGCGTGATCGGAGCATTGACAGACCAGGTCAGACCGCCGTCGATGGAAGCACTGTGATAGATTACGGAAATGCGGTTGCCCGAATCGCTGCGTGTATCGTTCCAGATCACGTCGATTCGCCCGTTGGGCGCGACGGACATGGTGCCGAACCACTGGTAGGCGAACGAATCCGGCGGATCGTCGTTGATGCGAAGGGGTTCGGACCAGTTCGCTCCATCGTCGCTGCTGCGGATGAACATGACGTCGAGCGGATCGAAACCGGGCGGATCAACGGAGGCCAGAACATAGATGTTTCCGCGCGTCGGACCGTTGGAATGGTCCGTGGCGATCCAGACCTGCCCCGCCAGTCCGCCCGGATTGGGAATGCCGCCTCCGGTCGTGACGCCGCCGAGATTGATGATCTGTGGCGGCGCAAAGGTGGGAGCGGAACCGGCCAGTCGAGCGTTGGTCGAAAACGTAAAAAGATGGCTGGATTGCGACAGGTCCGCGCCAACGATGTACAGCGTTCCGTCGGGACCGACATCAAGCGTTCCCCATTTGAGTTTCGGAGGGGGAAGCGAAAGTGGAGCCTGGTAGTTGAGTCCGCCGTCGATGGATCGCGTGAAGTCGGCGTCACCGCAGCAACTGAACTGCGAATTCCAAATCTGATAAACGTGTCCCGAACCTGTTCCCTCGGTGCGGTCGACGGTCATCCACTGCTTGTCGCCACCGTAGGCCGGTACCGGCGCGGACCACGACACCGCGCCGTCAAGAGAGCGAAAAATCTCTACGGAGGTGACGCTGCTGAGACTGGAAAAATAGAAATGCCCCTGTCGATTCACCGACATGACCGGGTCGGAGCGAAAGAAACCCGGCGTCAGTTTCCTCGCGCTCCACGTATCGCCTGCGTCATGACTGTGAGCTATACCGGCCTGACGAAAATTACTCGCGATCGTGTCGAACTGCCGCCACGCAATGACCATGCGCGACGGATTCGTCGGATCGACGGCGATGCTCGGCTCATTGGCCGCGTCGCCGAAAATGTTTCGACGTTGCGCGTCCACGTTCACCTGAATGCTGGTGAAATCACCGCGCGACAGAACAGGCGATGCGATCGGATCCCGACGGCGCTGCGCTTCGGTCACGGGCCAAAAGCCCCTCTCCAATGGTCCTGTCGGAACGCGAGACCGATCGTTGTCGCGGATCGATTCGTGGTCCTTTATTGTGTGCCGCCTTGCTTTCGTCCGGCCAGTCAGCGGCCGTGTTTTCGGTTGAGCCTCGTGAACTGATTTATCCGTAGTCCAAAGGCCGGGGCTTTCGAGAGGTCCGGTCGGAACCCGAGGCTGATCATTGTCGCGATTGGTCGATGAGTTCGCGCCGTCTGGCGGCAACGCCGCGCTTCGCACGATGGAAGGCAGCGAGATTAAGGACGCGATGAAAAAAGACGCAACGCCGATCACTCTCACCGCCCGAAACCAGCATGGAAATGCGGAAATCGTACGAAATCGGCTCATCGATTCCCCTTGGTGTGGTTCGGCCAAGAACCGAATCCAGCGAAGGCGCACTGCGGTCGATCGCTTGAAGGACGGCGATCAAAGCGACCCGCAGCGCATCGGAATATTGTAGCGGAAAACCGACCGAAGTTCAATTGAGAGTGAGGCACGCCCGAATGATCGTTGCACCGCGGCGCGCTACTGATACAACTGATTCCAAAACCGAATCAGGCGGCGGCCGAAGGTCTGAGCCAGCGGCTCGCGCTGCGCGACCAGGCGCAGGCTGCCCGTGGATCCATGTCGAAGACGGGCACCCGCCAGCGCGTCCATTTCAGCAACGATTTCAAAATAGGGCTTGTTGGCTTCGTGCGTCAGCGGATCGACGGCGATGTCGCCTCCTCCCACATGCGTCAGCGGCAAGACGCCGACGAGCTTCGAGCCGGCCGGTGCAACGCGCAACAGCCGACCGTCAATCGGCAAGGATGGGTTCGCGGCCGGTCGGAACTGCACCCGATCGCCGATCTGAACCGCCATGCGCTGAAGCTGCTCCTCGGTCACGATCGCGCGAACAATGCAAGGACCGGCCACCACCGTGCCAATGGCATCGCCCTTGCGAAAATACCGCCCGAGAAATGTATGTCGAACGCCGCCCACCAGTCGCCCGTCGAAGGGGCTGCGAATCACCGCGCGGTCCAGTTCGTCCCGCGCTCGCGCCAAAGCGGCCTGATGCACCAGCATCATCGCCTCTTCCTGAATTGCCTTGACCGGATCCGTCGCGCGATACACTTCTTGCCGAAGCGACGACGCGCGCCATCGCGCCTCCTGTTCGGCCACCGCCTCCGCAAGCGCGTCGTTGCTCAGTTTGGCGATGGGCGCCTTGCCGGCCACGGCGCAGCCCGGCTCAATCATGACCGCCTGAAGGAACCCGGACGAGGATGCGCGCAGCACCGATTCCTTTTCGGCGCTCACGATGCCCGCGGCATGAACGGTGGAAGGAAGGGGAACGACCGCAAAGACCGCCGGCAAAACAACCAGCAACAGGATGCCGAGCGCCGCCGCGCGCAGGCGGACGGGCGCGGTCTCTTCGGCACGCCAAAGGTAACCGGTGAGTCGCCGAAGCGATCCGATGAGCGAGTTGCCCAGGTACACCGCGGCAAACACGACGCCCAACAAAAACACTTTGGTCGCCAGCACGGCCGCAATGGAAATCAGGAGCGCGATGCGATAGAGAAACGCCGCGAATCCATACGAAAACAGGATGGCCCGCAATCGCCGAGGTTCGGGTTCACCCGTAGGGCGGATCTTTAGCAGCCAGCGCTTGACCACGTCGCGAATGTGACGATCGGCGCGTTGGCGAAGATTGGGAATCTCCAGCCAGTCGCTGAGAATGTAATACCCGTCATAGCGCATCAGTGGGTTGATGTTGAACAACACCGTGACCACGCCCGCGAGAAAAATGACGTTGTACGCGATGGAGTTGATGATTGACGGCTCGGTCATCGCCCACACGAGAACCGCGATCGCCGCGAAGATCGATTCGATGTACATGCCGGCCAGGCACACAATCAGCCGATCGCGCTTGCGCGTGAACGACCAACAGGCCGTGGCGTCCACGTAGGCGCACGGCGTGAACAGCAGAAAATAAGCCCCCATTTCGGGAACATGTCCGCCGAAATGCTTGCAGGCGTAGGCATGCCCGAACTCGTGAAACACCTTCAGCCCCACGAGCGTCAGCCACAACAGCGGCAGGTTCTGCGCCACGAGCACGCCGTCCAGCGGCTGTCGAAGCGACTCCCACCGGGCCTGACCGACGTACAGCGCGAACCCGACCAGGACCAACCAGAGCGCGAAGAACGTCCCGCTGAACACGAACCGAAACAGATGCATGGTCCTTTGAAGGAATGCATCCGGGTTCCACAACGGAATGCGAAGAAAGAGTATGCTCGTCAGCCGCTGCCTGGCTTCGCCTTGCTTGCGAGCCTGAAACCGCCGGTAGACCGCCTTGTCGTCGGCGATCGGAAGCCTGAGAAAACCGAGTCGATGCAGCATCAGCACGAACTGATGAAACTTCTCCTCCTCGTCGGATTGCAGAACGTCTCGCCGAACCAGGTCGGCAAACGTCTCGCCCAGGGAGCGATCCGATCGAATGGCCGCGAACACTTCGTAATCACCTGCGTCCAGACGCTGACTCTGAAAGGTCATCTGGTCGCGCACGACGTAGGAAACAACGCCGCGAAACACGTGGCGGCTCACCTCCAGGTCCTCGCGCAGACCGACATGAACCTTGCTCAGGTTGGCCGTTGAGGCGGGTTGATCTGCTGGTTTCGGCGGAATCATGCTCAAAACTTCAAATGAATGTAATCCACGACGCGGTGCAGCGCCAGCCACCACACCGGGCGACGACCGACGGAAATCTGCGCCACCCCCTCCATGCCCGGTTTGAGCCACCCCTTCGCGTCGATCAACGTCGCCTCAGCGATGAACACGTTCTTCGCGTGCCGCGACTCCGCCGACGGTCGCGTTCGATCGATCGAAAAACCGAATCGCTCGCCGGGGCGGGCGAATCCGAGAAACGTGCCGACCATGCTCTCGTCCACCTCGTCGGCGGCCCATTCGGGGATGGCGAGTTCCAAAGTCCATTGCCCGGCCGGAGAAACTTGAAACAACGGCTCGCCCTGGGGAAGCACCGCCCCCACCAGTTTTCGCGGGTCTCCCTGCACGACGACCCCATCGATCGGCGATCGGACCGCGGACTGCTCGATGCGCCGCTCGACAATACCGAGGCGGACACGAACCAGCTCCTGATTGGCCGATGCCAGTCGAGCAGCCGCGGGCGATCGCTCCGCCATCGCCTTGTCGTGTTCGCGCTCGAGAACTTCGAGCTGCGCCATCAGTTCCAGACGTTGCTGATCCAGATCGCGATGGTCAAACTCACAAAGCAACGCGCCTTGCCGCACGCGGTCACCCTGAACGGCAAACGTCTCGGACAAAACACCCGCCAGCGGCGCGGCGACATGCCGAACCTGGGCGGGCATCACCGAGCAGGGAACCGTCACTTCAAAGTTCATTGTTCCAAAAAGAAAATAAAGCGCGGCGCCGATCAACCCCGCGGCCCATGCCTTTTGCCGGTATTGACCTCGCGTCGTCAGCGTCTCCCGCAACGAACGCCACGATTCCCAGACGTGACGCGGCAAACTTCGACCCGCGCGCTCCGCCAGCACCAGCGACGCGCCGAACGGCTCGACGCGAGACCGAATTTCGTCCAGCTTCGTCGGCGTCAATGGGTGATCGGCGCGCATGCGAAGGCTCAGTACGGCCACGACGCGCTCGCCTGTTTTCAGCGGAACCGAAGCGACCCAGTCACCGTTGGCCGTCGCGTGCCATTGACGATGGAGGTGATGAATGGGCGGGCGATCCTCTCTGCTCGACCATTCGTCGCCCAGCGGATACGCAAGCGTCGTCGCGGCGTCGACGCATTCCTCCATCGCGGCGCGAAGACTCGTGACGCCGGGACTGCGCTTGTTGATCTGATCCAGACCGGAGATCGAAAGCAGTCGAATATGCTTTCCCGCCACGATACCCAGCGCCGTCTGTTCACATCCAAGTCGATTTCGGATTTCGTGTGTGATGGCGAAGGCCAGCTCATGCAGCGATTCAAACTTCGCCGCGTTCGCCGACGCTTGTTGCCCTCCACGGGGAGCTACACCACTCGCTTCCGCGCGACCGACGAAATCAACAACCAGCGAGGCGACGCGGCACAGCGATTCCAAGGTCGACAAATGAATCGTCCAGTCCGCCTCGTCACTGACCGGAACGACGATCGCCAGCGCTCCGATGGCCGGCCCGCTCGGATCGTAAATCGGCGCCGAAAGAAAGGCGACCTTCGCCGTTCCATTGCGCGCCTTGAGCAGCTTTGCCCAGGGGCGCGGCTCGGTAAGCGACTCCGTCAAGAAACGTTGCAGGCTTGCTTTCCAGAATTTCGGATCGCCGGGACCCGAATGGGCTTCTTCTTGCACGACCTCGGAGGCGTAACGAACATGGATGGCTCCATAAGGGCTTGCCAGCGCGCGAACGATGGCCCGCAGCGTTTCGCCCATGAATCGCTGCCGCGACCCGGCCGTTCGCGAAATGCGGAAAATCTCGCCAAAAGCGTCCGCCGAGGACAGGCGCGCGGCATTCCCCGGTTGAGTCCGATCGGCGCTTCTTGTTGTGTCCGTCTGGGTCACGTTGTCACTTCCGCGGCGCATCAATGCGCTTCATTCGGCAGTCAGGAAACCAACGATGATTGGGCGGGCTCGCCGGCTTGCTCAGGAAGGCTAATTGGAGAGAAAAACGCGAAGCCGGCCTCAAACGCGTCTTCCCGCACCAGTCGGCACCGAACGCATCGGGCGAACGTCAACGGAAGAGCCAGGGCCTTTCGGTCGAATTGAAGTCGGTAAACGTCTCCCACTCGAATGGGAATGGGAAACAACGCGCTGCAACCGCCTTCGGAAACATCTCCGGTGACTCCTTGAAGCTTGAGCTTCATCATCTCGGTGGCGTTGCCCGGCTGGAGAACGACACCCGCCTTGATCGCTAATCGAAAGTGGGCGCGCTGCCGACGAATTTCCGTGGGCGTGTTGCGCTCGAGATCACGCAACAGGGCGAATGCCTCATCGCCGCCAAGGGAGCCTTCCCCGTTTTCCAATTCGTCAAACATGTCCCCGGGCTCCTCTTGCCAAGTACGAACGCGGAAAGAATAAACAATAGCGAGCCGCGGGCTTTAGCCCGCGCGGCCCTGGAACGCAGGTCAACCAACGGACTTCATGGTCTCGCCCGTGCCGATTGGGTAAGTCATTCTGCGTTCCTTCTCACCATGAATTGGCCGTCCGTTCCGGCTCCGCCTTAACGGACCCATCGGCTCCCAAGTCGCCGGGTTCGCGCGCTCCGTCAACCGCGAAGTCGACCATGACCCGCATCCCCGCCATCCAGCCGTTGTCCTTGTTGTCCACGGCGAGCTTGACCTTGAACGTCTGGCTGGCCGCATCGGCGACACGACTAACGAAAACCACCGACGCCTGCCGCGGCTGCCATTGCGGATCGCCGGGCCGCACGAGGTAACGATCACCCGTCGAGATGGAGTGGGCCAGCTCCAGCGGACAATCCACCGTCACCAGCAGTGGATCGAGTTGGACCAGCCGGACGATGCCGTCCATCGGTTCGACGGTCTCGCCCGCGTACCGCACGTGGGCCGCCACATACGCAGGAAATGGCGACCGAAGCTGGTATTCCGCCAGAGTCTCGCGCTCACGATCGTAGCCAAGCGCCGCTTGCTTCTGATTGAACACGGCAAGGTCATACTCGACCCGAAGAATCTCTTCCTGCGCGAGCGCGTCGGCCAGTTCCTTGGACGATGCGAAATCGTCCCCGTGCAGCCGCTTCAAGCGCGCTACCTCGCGCTGCGCCTTCGACAGCCGCGCCCGTTCAAGGTCCACCGGCAGCGTCGTGTTCATCGCGGCCTGCGCCAGCGCCGTCCGTGCTCGCTGCACACCGTCTTCAAACTGCACGACGATCTCGCCCTTCGCGACGAATGCTCCTTCGTCAGCCAGAATCTCGGCGATCCGCGCAGGATAAACGCTCGCCACCGTGACAATGCGATAAGGTTCGGTCATACCCACGACGGGAAGCGATTTGCCGACCGGCAATTCCTGTGCCCGGTTGGTCGACGAAACCATGCCCAGGCAAAGCGCGGCGCCAAAAAAAATTCGCGCATCGCGGAACCGCCGCGGTTTGCGATGGGAGCTTGGGCTGGAGCAGTCGTGGACTGTTCGCATGGGAGTGTCTGGTCGGTTCGAGTGCATTTCTATGCGGATCCCTCCATTACAAATCTTCGGATGATGCTCCCAACGACCTTAGACCTCCCATGCCTCTCCATGCCCAACCGGCTCGCCCCAAAAACACGGCAAACGCCGAGAATATCGGGCAGCGTGTTTCCGACGGCTGCGACCCCGAGCTTATGGGAATCGAAGGACGATCGAACTGTTCCCGCCGCGCCCGCAGGCCGATAACTCCAACAAGCCGGGCGGTCGAGCGTTGACTCCATCGCCGGTCGGAGTCCTTCGACGAATGAACCAACCAACCGGACCAACGCTGGAAAATGTGCCACCGCCGGACCTGTCCGCCGCGAGACTTCCTCGCTTGATCCTCGGATGTGTCGTCGTTGCGGCAACCCTGATCTGTGCGCTTTCCTTCGGAGGATCGCACCTCTGGGCGTCGCCCGATGCCAGTTATTACGTCGAACTCGCGGGGGGCATTGCCGACAATCAGGATTTTCGAAGCGAACTGTTCCTGATCCGACCGCCGGGATACCCGCTGATGCTGGCGGCCATCTTTCGCATCTTCGGCGCCGCCAGTCCGACGGCCATTCAGATCATTCAACATGTAATGGTCGTCGCCACGACCGCCCTGGTTGCCATGATCGCATGGCAGTTAACCCGCCATCGCGCGGCCGCTCTGGCGGCGGGCCTGATGACCGCTTGCAGCCTGCAACTCGTCTCCTACGCCAACCTCATCATGACCGAGGTTCCTTACACGCTTGCCCTGGTCGCTTCGGTGTACTGCCTGATCGCCTATCACTTGCATGGTCGGTTGCGAATGCTGGCAGCGGCTTCGGCGCTCGCGGGGATCAGCTATCTGTTTCGTCCGATCGGAATGGCCGTGATCGCGGTGTGCCTCGCGGCCGCGATGCACCGATGTTGGCTTGAATCCGGCGTTCCGCGCAGTCTCGTGGCCGTTCGCCGCGTAACGGCCTTGTCTCTGGCGGCGATCGCCCCGGCGTTCGTCGTCGCCGCGCCCGCCATGCTTCAAAACAAGCTGATTCACGGCGGCGACCTCTCCAGCCGCTGCGCGAATCTGGCGCTTTACTTTCGCGTCTTTGAGATGGACAAACTCGACTCAGACAAGAGCGCGGCGCTCACCGATATTCGCTCCGTCGTTCGTGAGGCGGTCTCTCGCGGCGTCGTACCCAGGGATGCAAACTGGCGTGTCTGGGGTCCCGTGTGGCAGGCGTATAGCGCCGTGCGCGGCGCGGGACTTGCCGAATCGAGCGAGATCATGGGACAGGCCGCCCGCGACCTCATCCGAGAATACCCACTGGCGACGCTCGACAAAACCACCCGTTATTCATTTTGGATGGTACTGGTGCCCGACGGCTTCTATCGATTCCATCCCGGCGGTGCTCCCGGCCTAATCAACGCAGCCGGAGAATCGGTCCGCGATCCCCAGGCCGATATCCTCGCCTCAAACACCTACGAGCCGATGCTTCGTCGATGGATCGACCCCTGGCAGCACTATCTTCCGCTTCAAAGCGAGCCGACTCCGCTGACGTCAATCTGGAGCGGCGCCGCCGGGTGGTTTCGCCGTCACATCGAAAAAGGCCCTTCCATTTTGGGCGTGGGCGATTCTCCTTATGAGGCGTTCGGGTGGTTGTGTTTGTTCGGAATGGCGGCGGCCTGCTTCGCGCCGCGTCGTTCGACGTGGATGCTCATCATCGGGGTCATTGCGTTTCAGGTTGTCGTGTCCGCGTTTCTGGCCGGTCCCACGCCTCGCTACGCCGTTCCTGTGCGCCCGCTGTTGCTCCTCTTCCCTGCCGTTGCGATCCTCGTTCCGTGGCGATTGGCCCGGCACCTGTTCGCCCGGCGATCATCGCTTGGACGCCACGCCGTTCCTTCCGTTCCTTCACCTACTCCGTGCGCGTGACAATGGATTCCATCGGCCTCCCCTTGGACCGATCCAGAAGATCGCATGAAGCACTGTAAACCGTCTCCGCGGAGATTAAATCCATGCATCGAAGATGACCGAGTGGACAAGCTCGCTGCTGGCAAGGACCGCAATCCACGTCCACCCGAACAATTCGCTCGTTGGCATGCTTCGTCGCCGTCCAGTCAGGGTGGGTCGATCCGAACACCGTCACCGCCGGAACTCCGAAGGCCTTGGCGATGTGCCGCGGTCCCGCGTCGTTGCCGATCCACAACGTCGCCCGGCGGATCAATGACTTCAGCTCACCCAGCGACAGAAGCGGATCGTCGAAGACCAGAGGTTTGCATTTCATGTTCGCCGCGATGGCTCGCGCGATCGGCTCCTCGCCCGGACCGCACGTGACCACGACCCTCGCGCTTCGCTCAACCATCAACCGATCCGCGACCGCCCCGAACCGATCGGGCATCCAGCACTTCGACGCGCCGAACTTCGCCCCGGGACTCATCACCACCAACGAGTCGGCGCGCCCCGCGCCAAGCGACTCCATCCGCCGCCGAACGCCTTCGTCGCATTCGTGCGTGGTGAAAAGTTCCAATCGATCGCCGGGATCGCCGCAACCCAGCGCTCGCGAAAGTTGACCGTAATACTCCACCAGCGGCATCGGAACGTATTGCCCCAGCGATCGCGGCAGTTCCGTCCCGAGTCGAACAGCCGGTGCATTCCACGCCTCTCGCAGCCCCCAGATTTCGGCGGCTGCCCGCTCGGCGTTTTCCTGCCAGCCGGGTCGCCGGTTCGGCACCGAGATCGCATCCGTCAGCAACAGGTTCCGCCCGTCGCGGTCGAAGCCGATGCGCCGCTTTGCTCCGATGAGCAACGCAAGGAGCGCCGACCGAAAGGAGTTCGGAAGCAGAATGGCAGAGTCAAAAGGCTTCCGCCGAAGTGACCGGACGAACGTGCGAAAGTCGCGGTGAAGCAGCGATCGATGAGCGCGCGGCGGCCATTCCACGCACTCGTCCATCCAGTCGCCGCCGCGAACCAACTCGCGAAGGTTCGGCTCGATGAGCAACGCAATTCTCGCGTCCCTGAATCGTCCCCGAATCGCGCGGAGCAGCGGCGTGGCCATCACGAAATCGCCCACCCACGTCGGCGCGACCACTAAAATCGTCCGCCATTCGTCGAAACCGGTTAACGCGACCTGGCCCATTCAGCCATTATAATTCAGTCGCGAGCGCTTCACCACAAAGCATCCATTCAACGCGTGCTTCAGCTGCCCCAACGGTTTGACGTCGCGCGGCCGGTGTTCTGCCGGCCGGCGACGACCAAACCAATGCCGACTCATTCTCCGCCGCCGTCGTCCGGACACGGTCCCAGCGAATCACCGTGCCGCAGATGCGCTTCGAGTGCTCGACCGCCAACCTTGATCGTTTTTGCCCGGTCGGGGTTGCCGCGCGGAACGTGACAAAGCACCGCGCCTTGATGAATCGTGATTCGGGCGATCATCGCCCCCGGTCGCGTGAAATCCGCCGCAACCGCGTCGAAGAAAATGCCAGGACCCGACGTGCCGCCGAGAATGATCGGTGTCCCGCCCGGATTGCCCATCGATCCGATGAAACCCGGATGCGGATGCACCGGCTCTGACGTGGTCATTCCCGTGTTCGGCGCGGTTTGATTGAAAAACGCCGCGTCCATTTCCGTATTGGCTTCGGTTCCCGCGTCCCAGACCATCGAACCCATCACCATGATCGTTCGCGTGCCCATGAACTTCCCGCGATGATTGAACAGCGGAAAGGCCATCGGGTTGTTGTTGCCGATGAACGCGTCGTTGGAGGGAATGATCATCGACGCATAACTGAAATATCCCTGCGAAACCGCGTCGATATCGAAGATCATCACCGACCGGTCACCGGGATCGAACACCGGCGCACCCGGAAATCCATCCGGCGCGAACAGCACTTCGTCAAAACCACCGGCCCCGGCCGCCGAACTTGCAGCGAACCCTCCGCGAAGCGCGCCGAGATCGCCGTCCTCGGCCATTCGCTCGATCCCGCCGCCGGCGGGCACGGCCTCGCCGTCGTTAAACAGATCGAACGATCCGTCGTGAAACGCGATCCACATCGGCGTAAAAAACACGCCCTGCGCCGGGGCGAGATTCTCAACCACGACAGTCACCGTCTCGGCTCGCGCTGCCGGCGCGATCGCGGACAGCGCCAACAAAGCGCACGACTTTCTCACTGCATTCAGCATCAGACTTCTCCTTCATTTTGTAGACTCGGAAACCCCAACGATTCCGCCGCGATCGGCCGCCGATTCTCTTCAGATCGTGCGCCGACTAAGCGTAGGCAAAACCGCTCCAACTGTGGATTGGACGTGCCGAATGGAAGAACCTTACAAAAACTTGAAGCCGTTTCAATCCTCTCGTAGCGAGCTGCGGACTGCTCCCCTTTACGCGGAACGTCTAGGACGCGGGCGGCGCGCGGCGCTGCGGACTGCTCCCCTCTACGCGGAACGTCTAGGGTCAGTCCGCGCGGCCCCGTCGCCGTCCCCGTTACTAAAGGGGACCACAGGGTGTGCATCTTCTCAAGCCGCGAACTGCTCCCTATTACTCATAGCGTCAAGGGTCATTCCGCGCGCCCCTCCTCCCTTTTGAGCCCCGGCAGGGGCCAGGGAATGTAGCCACGGGTGAAGCGAAGCGCAACCCGTGGTCGGCGTCGTGAAGAAAATCCCGCCCCGCAGCGGGCGGAGGAATCCATTCCCGCGAGCCGCGGACTCGACCAACCGGCTGGCCGGCAGCCCGCGCGGACTCCCGCTCGAGTTGAACGCCCATCCGTCAGGATTGCTTTGACCCTGCATCGGAACTCATACAAATCGTTGTTTGGATGTTGCCTTGACCGGACGCTCTACTGAAGATGGCTTCTTTGCGTTCAGCAGCTTCCTCGCCGCCGCGACGATGTCCGCATCCTGGGGAAGCACATGATCCGCCGCCGGCCCCAGCGGAATGTAAGTGTCATGCGCGTTGATTCGCCCGGCCCGCACTTGCGATCCGCACTCCTCGCACAGCAGCGCCAGCACCGCCTCGGCCACTCCGCCCGTGCGACGACTCTCATCCACGACGAGAACATTCCCCGTTGCCAGTGCCTGCTCGACAATGAACGCCTCATTCAGCGGATTAAGCCAGCGAAGGTCCACGACCCGCGCGCGAATCCCGTGCTGTTCGCGCAGGACCTTTTCCGCCCGAAGCGACATGTACAACCCATTGGCGAACGTCAGGATCGTCATGTCCTCGCGTTGCCTTGTCCGCGAGCCATCAACCTTGGTCCCTTCGACGTAGACCTGCCCTTCGCCGAGCGCGATAAACTCGCCCGGTTTCGGATACGCGAACGACCACAGCCCGTCCTTCGCCTCGTGCAGGTCTTTCGTCATGTACAAAGCGATCGGTTCGATGAACGCGATCACCCGACCGTCCGCCTTGGCCATGGCCATGCACGTCCGCATCATGGCCGCCGCATCATCGCCGCGCGACGGCGTGCAGATCACCAGCCCCGGAACGTCGCGCAGCGCGGCGATGCTGTTGTCATTATGGAAATGCCCGCCGAAACCCTTCTGATAGGCCCACCCCGCGATCCGCATCACCATCGGGTTGCGGAACTGATCATTCGAGAAATATTGAAGCGAACAGGCCTCGCCGCGAATCTGATCCTCGGCGTTGTGATAATAGGCGAGGTACTGAATCTCCGGAATCGGCAGCAATCCCACGTGCGCCGCGCCGATCGCCAATCCCAGAATCGTCGTCTCATCCAGCACCGTGTTGAACACCCGACCCGGCCCGAACGCCGACTGAAGCCCCGTCGTCACATGGTAGACGCCGCCCTTCCTGGCCACGTCTTCGCCGAACAGGATCGCTTCCGGATACTTGAGCAGCAGATCGTGCAGGCCGAGGTTGATGTTGACCGCCATGTGCCGCGGCGGACCCGTTTCCGGCAGTCGGTCCGCGCCGCCGAAAACTTGCGCGCGAACGGACGCATCGACCGCCCGCGCGGCTTCCGCCGTCACCGCGTCCGCATGGTACGGCGCGAGCGTTGCGACGATTCGCTCCGCACTGTCCAGCTTCGGCGTCCGGGCGGCATGGCTCGAGGCCTCGCGGACCCTCGTCCGAACGCCCTCATACAGCTCCAGCACTTCCGAAGGAGTCATCAGCCCAAAATCGATCACGAGCCGCGCCGATGACAGCAGCGGATCCTTCGCTTCCGCCGCTTCGATCTGTTCAAACGAATGGTATTCCGTCTCAGCGTCACTGCCTGCGTGACCGAGCAGTCGAACCGTCTTGAGGTGCAGAAACACCGGCGAGCGGTGTTCACGGCAATACGCTACGGCCTGCTTGGCTCCGCGATACGCATCCACGAGGTCGAGCCCGTTGGCCCGAAAGTACTGGAAGCCGTAACGGTTCGAGTAATTGGCGTCGATCCAGCCCGCCGGAGTCTGCACACTGATCCCGATCCCGTTATCCTCGCAAACGAACAAGATCGGCACAGGCAGATGCTGGTGAGCGGCTCGGGCTGCCGCATTGAATGCCGTTTGGGCGACGGCATGACTGACCGACGCATCACCAAAAGTACAAAGAAAAATACTGTCCCACGGCAGGCCAATATCCACGCCCAGTCGCCGCGATCGCGAAAGCGACAACGCCGCGCCGACCGCTTTCGAAAAATGACTCGCGATCGTGCTGGTTTGCGGGGGCACCCACATCGCAACGCTGCCCCACACCTTGTGCCGTCCGCCGGAAATCGGGTCTTCGGTGCTGGCCGCGAAGCTCAGCATCGTGTCGCGAACAAAATCGACGCCCGACACTTTCCGCGAACGCTCGGCCATGAACGCGCCGCTGCGATAGTGCAGGAATGCCATGTCGGTGTGCCGCGTGAGACGCCCGACGACCGCGTTCCCTTCGTGGCCCGCCGATCCGATCGTGTAAAATCCCTCGTTGCGCGCCCGCATCGCCCGCGATTCGATATCCTGATGCCGCGCGATGATCTGCGATTCGAACAGTTCGATGAGGTCGCGCCCGGTCAGTCCCGACGGTTCATCGATCGCCGCATCGAGCGACGCGCGAGATCCTCCCGAATGGCTCGCCTCGGATCCCAGCGATCGAACCAGCGCGACGAAATTCTCATCCACAACCTGCGCGCGATTGAGGTTGAATCGCGCTCGTGGCGCTTCTTTTGACGACGCCGAAACGCGCGACGGATTGGCCCCGGAAGGGTGGTAGTCGTTCAAGCAATTCCCAATCAGATTCGGCCCGGAATTCGGATTTCACGCCCCATTCGCGCCGCCCATCGTGCGTCCAAACTGCGACGACGCGAAAGCGGCTTCGTTCGGCCTCGCACGAAGCGACCCCGGTGCGCCTTCGGCCACCGCTCTCGAGCAGAGGCGATTAGAACACCCGCGCGTCAATGCCTTTGCTCGGTTCCCGATCGCGCTGCACCGAGCGCGAGGCACTACCGACAAACCCCAGTGTATCATGACCTCACCGATTCGACGAAATCCCGACCGATATCCGTGAAAACGAACCGCCACGCCGAGCCGCGGACTTGACCAACCGGCAGGCCGGCAACCCGCGTGGCCCTCGGCCATCGAGCCCCGCCAGGGGCCAAGGAATGTAGCCACGTGTAAAACGAAGCGCAACCCGTGGTCCGCCCATCCCCGCGAGCCGCGAGCTTCAGCTCGCGCGGCCTTGCGGCTTTCCGCGAATATCGCTCGACCAGATTCAGTTCAAAGGACTCGTTGTACGATTTCGGGATCGACTCCTCACATCAACCGCCGCCCTCCCATCCAATCATTCCTTTTCCAGCCGTTTCGACGGAAGATATCAGGATGATTCTTAGGACGTGGCGCGTCGTAATCACAACCAAACGGCCGTGTATCCGCCCCCTTCGCCCGGCTGATAGAACCGGATTACCGGGTGGAGCAACATCTGCGTTGCTCTCCGTCTGAATAACACCACGGAAACGTGTTGACGTTCCCGACGACATGGGGCAAACGCCTCAGCCGACCTTCTTTGCGTACCATCCGAACTGTGTCATGTATTCTGATAACCGCAAGTAATTCAGGTTGTTTTCAACTCGTCTCGCAACAGTTTGCGCCCGGCCAGGGACGTATAGAAGCCAAATAACGCCACGGCGGCAATGACTACCAATGCTGTCAGCATCGGCGCAGCCTGCCACGCGCCCAGATCGGCGCTTCCGGGAATAAACGCTGCCTGATTGCAAAGTCCGGCCGCCGTGGCAGCCACCAGACCAAACCGTAAGAGGATGAGGAGCGACACCCCGGTATGCAGGCCCAAGATCAAAAAATTTCGCAGTAACGTATTGGAATTATCCGCGAATGAGGACACGTATGCCAAAGTCAGCAACAGCCACGCAATCGCGACGGCCACCCACAGTCTACGCACAACAGCGCGGATCATCAGGACGAGGAGCAACATAAAGAGAGTCTTTGCGGCTTGCACTATTGCCTGGCTAATCATGCCAACGATCACCCAATGCAGCTTGTGTAACAGGGAAATGTCTCCAACTTGGGGCACCAAGAATGGCCGGCCAAAGGTAGACGGGAGCCACAAGTCCAAGCCAAAGACCGCCACCATCGTTGCGAGTCCGAGCGCCGCGCCCAATAACAAGTCGCGTCCCACGAGCGGATCGCGCCAGCGCCCGCTGAGCAAACGAGTCCACGATATCAAAAGTTGGGGCCGGCGACGCCGAACAAAAGGTTCCGCCGCCATGTAGAAAACCCAAAGCAAAACAGCCCAGAACAGCGCGAGCGCAATGACCAGGAGAATCGAGTTGATTAGCTCGAACCCGCCCGATAGGCGCGTCTTGTAGAGCAGTCCACCTAAGAAGAGGACCAATCCCGTAGCGGCCGCCAAGCGCAGCGCTCCGCGCCGATCACCCCGTCCTAGTCGAAAATTTCGCCGCGCCATGATCGCTCCCCCAGCCATGACGGCGACAAACATCATCATGAGCGTGATTTGCTCCCTGACGGGTGAAAGACGTGATGGGGGCATCTTGCCCGCCTCCGGAATCTGCCAGGGTAGCAGAACGCGGAATTGGACCGCACGGCCTTGCACCAGGCCTGCCTCCACGCGGACCGGCAAGTCGCTTGATTCATCAAAAGTGCCGGCCCACGCAGCGCGGTGATCACATTGAACCGACGGCCTCCAAATCGGCGCGACTTCATTGAATCGCGACCGATCAAGTCCCGCCTCATGGAATAGCGCCGACCATACCAACTCGGCGGAAGAGGCTGTTTCGCCATCGCGTTCGCCGAAGGGGCCCGGTTCAACGTTCAGCTCAAGCAGGCGTCCCTGGGGGTCAAGCCGAAGTCCGATCATCCCAGGCTCTGTAGACGGGGGGTTTCCCAGATGAACGGTCTCCAAGATGAGCGGATTATCTTGCCAAGTCCACATGGCCTTAGGGCTTCGTCGATACCAAAAGGTGATCACAGATGGTCGATTTCCAGATACTTGCGGCGACTGCAGCGGTGGACGGTCGGTTCCCTTAAGAAACTCCAGGTAGCCTTGGTTGGCCTCGAATTCGAATTCGCTGTCTCTATACGGTTCGTTGAAGCCCAGCCGGGCCAGCATGTCGCAGGCTTGTCCCGCGAGTTGCTCCGGCGTTTTGGGAAGCGGGACCATCGCTGAAAGGAAAACTCGATCGCTCAGGAAGAACCAACAGACCATTCCGGCGAACAGCGTGACTAGGAGAACCACAGCCGTTCGCGGACGGAGAAGGCCTTCTTCGGCGCCCAGCGCCACCATCTCGGGCGAGGGTGTTTCCCCCGCCGCCAAGGCGGCCGCGAGTGGATCGCCGCCGGGGAGCGCCGACGCCACAGCCAAGGCCGACCCGGGGCGATCGCGGGGGTCGTCTTCCAAGCACCGAAGGATGACGCGCTCAACGGCCGGATCGATGTCCCCCACGATGGATGAGGGACTCGTCGGTGTAGATCCTTGGGCTTGATCGAGTAGTTGGCTGGCCGTCCCTTCGCGGGCTCGCTTGCCGGTGAACAACTCATACAGCACCAGGCCCAACGCGTAGATATCGCTACGGACCGAGACGCCCTTCCCGGTGAGCTGCTCCGGAGCCATGTAGGCCGGGGTTCCGGCGAGGATTTCTTTTCCAGTGAACTGATCGGCGAAACCGGCCAATCCGAAGTCGGTGATTCGAACCCGGCCCTTGCCGTCGATCATTACGTTGTGCGGTTTCAGATCACGATGGAGAACGTCTTTGTCATGGGCGGCGGCCAGACCGTAGCAAAGTTGTCGCGCGATCTCGATCGCCTTTTCCTTCGAAGGCCGGCCCATCCGCCTCAGCACGGCGGCCAGGTCCTCGCCGTCGATGTATTCCATCGAAAGGAAGAGCTGTTCGTCGGCTTCGCCCAGGTCGTACACCCGGCACACGTTGGGATGAGATACTTGACGAGCCAGACGTACTTCATTGCGGAACCGCGCCACGCGCTTCGAGTCTTTCGCGAATTCCTCCGGCAAGAATTTCAAGGCAACGGGATGATCAAGCTCCAGGTCGTCGGCCCGATAGACTTCGCCCATGCCGCCTTTACCGAGAAGGCTCACGATTCGGTAGCGCTGGGTGAGCATGGCGCCGGGTAGGAATCGGCCATGATCGCCTGACCGCGACGCCCACCGATCAGCCCCGACTTCCGCGGGTTTGCCTCGTGCCGCACCTTCACGGTACGCAGGTTGGGTCTGCGTCACATTCGGCGGCGTCGTGGCGCGTGAAATCGTCGCGCCGCATGTGGGGCAAATCCGGCTGGATTCGCCAATCGGCTCCTTACAGGATGGACAAAGATTCATGTCATCATCCTACCCTTTGCCTGCACCCAAGTCATACCACACAGTTGACCAAATCCACTTCGCAACCCTCAAACATTGAAACCAACCGGCCCGGTGACCACGCGATACGAAAGTCCCGTGATTGTCGCGGAATCGCGAATTGCCGCATATCGTCGCACTCGAAGAACGGCACGTGATACGACAGCAGCCAAAGATCCCCGAGCGTTGCAGTGAACGTGTGAACGACTCCGCGCGTGAATTTCGCGACGTCGCCCGCATCTCCGACAACCCAACGAAGCTCGCGCGACTCTCGGTCCTTGAGCCCCGGCAGGGGAAAAGGAATGTAGCCACGGATGAAGCGAAGCGCAACCGCTAGGCCCCGCAAGGGGCCAAGGAATGTAGCCACGGGTGAAGCGAAGCGCAACCGCTAGGCCCCGCAAGGGGCCAAGGAATGTAGCCACGGG
>CAZAMB010000006.1:165805-237079 GCA_964486335.1 uncultured Phycisphaera sp.
TGAAGCGAAGCGCAACCCGTGGTTGGGATTGAAACAGAATTCCCGCCCCGGAGCGGGCGGAGGAATCCATCCCCGCGAGCCGCGAGCTTCAGCTCGCGCGGCCTTGCGGCTTTCCGCGAATGTCGTTCGACCAGATTCAGTTCAAAGGACTCGTCGTACGATTTCGGGATAGTCTCCTCACATTAACCGCCGTCCACCCACCCTATCAATCCATTTCCAGCCGTTTAGAGCATGTAACAATCAAGTGTAGCGTCGGGGCTTGTCCCCGACGAATCGGGTTTGGCGTCACCCACAAGGAGTGACGCTACATTTGATCGTTATGAGCAATAGACCGAGGACATCAGAATGGCTTTGGGAAATGGCGAATGGTAAGCTCGCCCCCCTGGCCCGGTTGGTGAGACCGGATTTACCGGGTGATGCGTCCCGTCTTAATGGCGTCACGGAAGCGTGTTGACGTTCGTGACGACAAGAAGCCGAAGCCTCAGCGCGAATGCCAAGCTGACCCATGCGACATTGTCAGCCTTGCGACGGACGCGTAGTGAATTAATCTAAAATGGTGCCGCTGATCCATCGCTCACGTTGGACGTTCATTGTTCGCCCAGCCGGGCTCTCCGGAACAACTCCGCTATCGACTCATTCACGTCAGGGGCCTCATGATCGACCGGCACAATGAGCGCAGCGCCTAGCTCCTCCAACACTGAGAACATCTTCGACACAAATGCCCGTGGAATCTGGATCAGGGAGCCGCTCTCTCCGAACGATTGCAGCTTATCTGTTGCGGACACGCCCGGAATTTCGGGGACACCTTCCACGAACGGCAATACTCTCTCACGAAGTTTAGCGTTTACCTCCAACCCTTCGTGGACGAGGTGGCCCCTTAGCGCCACGAACATTTCCACGGACGATCTTCCTGCAGGCCATACAATCGATTGCATTCCTGCCCCTTGTGCCTCTTCAAGAACTCCAATAATAAAATTCCTGCGTTCTTTCCGTGGACCTTTGGATGCCCGCTGCACGAATTCCTTCGATATCTGCCACGGCGTGCCTGCGCCCAGTGTACCCGAACAGAAAGATTCGAACGTCGAATAGAGAAGGACGATCTGACAGAGCCGATGCATTGTCTGCATGATGCACGTCTCGATGCCGAAGTCGATCTGCGCCTCCGGTTCATATTCGCCCACGCTACCAGTTCTCGCGCGAAGGCGCAGCTCGATCTCCGCATCCTGGCATCTTCCGCTTCGTGCGTCCTCAGCCTGTTCGAACGAGAAAAACAACTGACGAAGTGTTCTCATCCTTTCGAAGAACGGATGTCCTCCTGCGCGCAACATGTCCCGTTCCGTCGGCATTAAACTTCATCCTATATTGGAAGCCCCAACACGGCGAGCGGAACAGTCATTCTGCTGCCGCAAGGCGCGTCGATAATCCGTCATTAACCGCTGACCTTAATCACGCCGGTGACCACGCGATACGAAAGTCCCGTGATTGTCGCGGAATCGCGAACTGCCGCTTATCGGCGACCTCGAAGAACGGCACGTGAAACGACAGCAGCCAAAGATTCCCGAGCACTGTTGTAAACGTGTGAACGACTCCGCGGGTGAACATCGTGACGTCGCCCGCGTCTCCGACAACCAACCGAAGCTCGCGCGACCTTCGGTTGAGCTATTCCGGAATCTCGGCCTCGACAAGCTGCGCCAGTAGGGTCAGCGATTCCTGCCAGCCAACGCAACACGCTTCAGGCGGAATGACATCCGGGATCCCTTCCTGCACGATGTTCAACTCCGTTCCGCACGATACCACCTTGAGTGTGATCGTCACCTGCATCTCGCCCGGCAGATTCGGGTCATCGAAACGATCGGTATGGCGAATGCGCTGATGGGGCACGAGTTCAAGATAGGTTCCACCGAAGGAGTGGCTGTTCCCGGTGCCGAAATTCGTGAACGACATCCGGAAGGTCCCGCCGACTTTGGCATCGATATGATGGACCCGGCCCGTGAACCCGTTCGGCGGAAGCCATTTGACCATGGCCTCTGCGTCCAGAAAGGCACGATAGACTTTTTCTGGCTTCGCCTTCAGGACTCGATGAAATCGAACGGTGTTTGGCATGATGCGCTCGGGTCAATTCGCTTGCCGGTTTCGGGAAACCCGGATCAAACTAACACGGGAGTCTTCGAAAGAAAACGACGACAAGGTGACGTCCTCGGCGCCGGTTCGAAGTCGCCCGCGAGGGGACAAAGGACTGGCCTGCAAATCTTGAAGACTCGGAAAAAAGTTTCCGATCTGGACTGTCACTGCTCAATGGTGGGAATCGGCTAGCGCTTGCGGCCCGGCGTGATGCCGCTCCGCGCGGAAGCGCTTCGGTTGGGCTGGGATGTCGGTTCCAAGGGAAGACCGGTCGCGGGATCGACTACGGGAGGAGTTGCGAGCATTTGCTCTTTCATGATCCGACCGACTTTAAACTTTACCGTGCGTTTTGAAGGAACGTGCACTTTGTCCATCGTTTTTGGGTTTTGCGCCTGCCTTGAAGCCCGAATTCGGCTCTCAAAAACCCCAAAATCGCGGAACTCCAGCCGATTGCCTTTGCCCAGTTCCTGAATAATTGAATCCAAAAACGACTGAATGACCTGCTTCACAAGTGCCCGCTTGCAGCTTTCCTGCTCGGCAATGCGGTCAATGAGTTCCTTCTTCGTGATGGTCGCCATTCAACGGCTCGCAACGCAGCAAGGGATTCACAATGGTGGAGTAATTATTCTGTTAGGGAACGACGCCGATTGCACGCAAATCATCATACAACAACGACTTGGGGTCCGCAAGCTTAATGTTTCACATACCGCGCGGGGCTCTTTACGCGCCGAAATACGCGAAAAGCTCTCAAGCTGTGACGGAAAATTGGTTCGTCTGGGACAATCCGGGTGGATTCTCGACTTGTGGATTGGGGTTGTATTCCGGCACCAAACGTCGCAATTCGCTCTGAATATCGACCAAACACCCCGTTTCGGCGAGTCCGAGGACTCGTTCGATTCCGGCCAAAACGGCCATTCGATCCTCGGGCCGATGCTTCCAAATGCCAATCTTGGCATGGACCGTTGGTTCGACATTTTCGCCTTCGTTGGCGAGTTCCTCGAACAGTTTTTCGCCGGGCCGCTTTCCAGTAAAAGCGATTTCGATGTCGATGCCGGGCCGGAGTCCGCTGAGTGTGATCATGTCGCGGGCGAGGTCGACGATTTTCACCGGCTCACCCATGTGAAGCATGTAGATTTCGCCGCCGTTTCCCATCGTACCCGCTTGAAGAACGAGTTGAGCGGCTTCGGGAATGGTCATGAAATAGCGGGTCATTTCCGGGTGGGTCACGGTGACGGGACCGCCGGTCTCGATCTGTTTTCTGAAAATGGGGACGACGCTTCCGCTGCTGCCCAGCACGTTGCCAAAACGAACCGTGACGAAATGAGTCGCGCCCGCGCCGGTCAGCCCCTGGACGTACATCTCCGCGACGCGCTTGGTGCAGCCCATGATGCTGGTGGGGTTCACGGCCTTGTCGGTCGAGATCATCACCATTCTCGCCACCTTGGCGGTCAAACAGGCATCGGCGACGACCCTTGTCCCCATGATGTTGTTCTTCACGGCTTCTCCGGGATTGACTTCCATCATGGGAACATGCTTGTGGGCGGCGGCATGAAAGACGGCGGCCGGATGATGGGCGGCGAAGATCGCGTTGATCCGCGGGGCGTCGGTGATGTCGGCGACGCACGGGACAATGTCGAGATCCGGGCGAGATGCCCGAAGTTCGCGGTCGATTTCGAAGAGGTTGTTTTCGGCCTGTTCAACAAGAATCAACTGGCGGGGACTGAACGCGGCGATTTGCCGGCACATTTCGGCCCCGATGCTTCCTCCTGAGCCGGTAACCAGGATTCGCTTTTCGCGCAGTTGCCGCCCGATGCGGTCCTTGTCGAGTTCGACGACTTCACGGCCCAGCAGGTCGGCGATGCTGACCTCCCGGATGCGGCTGACCTGCACGCGCCCCTCGATCAGATCGGAAATGGCGGGAAGCGTTCGAAAGAGGACACCCAGCCCTTCGCAGCGCTCGACCATTTCGCGGATGCGGCGCGGGCCGGCATCGGGCATGGCGATCAGCACTTCCTGCACGGCGTACTGCTCGCACACTTCGCGGATTTGGGTTGTTCGGCCGACGATTTCCACATCGTGGATGCGGCCGTGCAACTGCGGCACGTCATCGTCAAGAAACCCCACACAGTGATGCCGCGAAACACCGGCGCGGAGGATTTCGCGCAGCACGGCCTCTCCGGCGTCGCCCGCTCCGCAAATCAGGACTCGACGGATGTCGCCCGCCTCACGTGGATGCAATTCCTCATAATAGAATCGCACGAGGACTCGCGCGGCGCAGATCAACGCGATGGTGGCGGCCCAGTCAATCGCGAACACGGCCGACTGTCGGAGGTACTGTTCAGGCCAACGGTCGATCAAAGCGCGTCCGTAGAGAGCGAACCATGAGTATTCGATGATGAAATAAGCGGACAGAAAAAGGAACGAGCCGATCAGCGACGCGCTGATGACTCCAAAGAGGTCGCGCAGTCCGACGTAGCGCCATGATCCGCGAAACTGCTGCGTCCATCGAAATACAAACAGCTTGAGGGGAATCGCCAACGCGAGCAGCGGCAGGTAGAGGTCGCGAAACCAGATTCGCGTTTCGGTTTCGGTGCGCGTGATCCAACGGAAGTTGTAGGCGAGCAGAAACGCGGCAAGCAAAGCCAGGGCGACGAGGAGCCCATAGGCCGAAGCGACCAGGGCGGTTCGGAAGCGAATCAAGGTCGGGGACAAGGGAGGATGGACTGCGCCGGGTTGTTCCATCACGTTGGGATCATCCCCTCGACAATTGTCGCCAGTCCCTCAGGGGCATTGGGTTGCGCGAAGCGCCGACGTAGAAACGCAGAGTGACTTGCTCGATCGGCACGAGACAGACGATGTAATCCGCTGGGTGTGCAGCATTCCAGGTCCGCGCGGGCTGAAGCCCGCGGCTCGCTGTGGTACATTCTTTCCGCGCGCCTACTTAGCATCAGTCACGGATTCTCATTGATCGCGCCGTTATCGCAGCGGTCATTTTTTCGGGCCATGCAGCGAACGTGCGGTCCGGCGCTCGCGTCGCCAGCGAACGGGCGGAGCGAAGGGCGTCATCGCGGCGGTCCAGATACCAAAGCACGAACGTAAACAGGGCGGTCGTCTCGATGGAGTGACCGGAGGATTCGGCGACGCTTTGCGCCGAAAGTCGAAGGCGGAGCGGGGTCCCGGCCTCGGCATACTGATCGGCGACGTTCATGTCGTATAGGAACAGGTTCGGTTCCTTGCGATCGAACTCCTGCAATAGTGTGAACGCCGTGTGCACGCCGTCCATGGAGAGGTGGGAGAAGATCTCACCGATTCGGGACTCGCCGTCTTCCGGATCGAGGAGCGAGGCGGTTTCAAAGTAGCGTCCGGCGCGGCGGTAGTCGGCATCTCGAAACGAGGCCCAACCTTCCTGGCGCGCCTTGGCATAGAACAGGTCCGCGCGCGAGGCCAGGCGGTCGTCGAGAGCCACCGGCGCATCGGTTGGCTGATGCTCCAAGGAATCCAATCCGGATTGTTGGGCTTCAAGGAAAGGCGTGCGCCCGACGGACCATCGCATCAGGGAATGGGCACCGCCACGACTCATCGCGCGTTCGATCGGAGCGTTGAGGCCGGTGGCGAGAATCAATTCGCGGCGGCGTGTGAGAAGTCCGCTCGGATCGTCCGACTCGCGATTGGCGCGGCGATCGCCGAATCCGCCGTATTGTTCAAAGGCCTCCCGCCGCTCGCGGTCGGAGCCGCCGAAGGACGACGTTCGCGGACGCAGCGAGCGAAGAAACACCGCGCCGGTGTATCGGTCCAAAGCAGTTGCAAGCAGATCGCCGGGAAGCGCAAAAGGGGAACCGCGACCGAACTGGTCCGGACGGCGATTCACGTTGAGATAGCCGGTCAAGACGTCGCGCTGCACCTCGTTCTGGTAGACGTCGAGGGCGCGGCGATCGGGTCGAATGCCGCGCACATTTCCGTAGGCATCGAGAGGCCGGACCATGCCATCCACCGGAATGCCCGTGGTCTGCGATCGCACCGACGTCGCCGCCGACAGCAGGGCCACCAGGGTCACGACCGATCGCAACCCTGCGGAGGCGCGGCGCGGACGCTGATGATTTAATGGATTGCGTTTTGTTGGCCGTTTCATGCCTAGTCATCCACGTCTGTTCATCGGCAGATCGTAGGTTCCCGCACAATTCCAATCAAGGTGAAAAGGCGGTTCCCGGCGTTTTACACGCTGAAATCCGCTGAATCCGAGGAGCGCTGGCTGATCGGGTTGCGGACGAGAGCACGGACCGATATGGTCCATATCGCTGGGGACATCCGTCGCATGGAATCGGGCGCCATGTGGACGAATCGAGAGAAACCATCGCCATCATGAAACCCAAGGAAAAAGAATCATGAAACGACGCATCAGTCACCTTCAAACGCTTTTCGTCTGTTTGGCCTGCCTGGCGTTGCGCGGTTCGCGCGCCGACGCCAGCGCGATCAGTTTTGATTTCAAGGATCCCAAGGGTGTCAATGCGATCGCATTCATTCTCGACTCACCTCTGGAGCCGATCATGGGCGTGGCGTCTGGGATTTCGGGAACGGTGTCCTTCGATCCCGTCGATCCGAAATCGATCACCGGCCGGCTGATCGTGCAGACGAAGGGGCTGCACACGGAAAACAAGGGAATGAAGGATACGCTGCACGGTCCGGACTGGCTCGACGCGGAGAAAAACCGGACGATCGAGTTCGAGTTTAAGAAGGTTGTCGAGGCCAAGACCATTGAAAAGGACGAGCATGAACTGACGGTGCTGGGGGAGTTGACCTGCAAGGGCGTCAAGAAAGAGCTGACCGTTCCCGTGCGGGTGAGCTATTTGCCAGGACGACTCAGCGAGCGCCTTCGTCAGGCCAAGGGCGACCTGCTTGTGCTTCGCTCGAGTTTCACGATCAAGCGATCGGACTTCGGGATCAAGCCGGATGTCGGCGACAAGGTCGTCGCCAATGAGATCGAGCTTCGCGTGTCGATCGCGGGCGGAGCGGTGAAGGAATAGTTCTGTCGATCGCTTTATTGGTTCCGTTGGCGACGTGACAGATAGCGACCGGTGTGGCTGGTCGGATGACCGGCCACATGTGCCGGAGCGCCCTCGGTGACGATTCGCCCTCCCGCGTCACCGCCTTCGGGGCCAAGGTCGATGATCCAGTCGGCCGAGGCGATTACGTCTAGATTGTGCTCAATCACGATGACGGCGTGGCCTCGATCGACAAGGCGATGCAACAAGGCCAGGAGGTTTCGTACGTCGGCGGGGTGCAGCCCGGTGGTGGGTTCGTCGAGGACGTACAGCGTCCTTGTATCTGGCGAGGCGTGGAGTTCGGCGGCGAGCTTGACGCGCTGGGCTTCGCCGCCGGAGAGCGTGACCGACGACTGTCCGAGGGTCATGTATCCCAGTCCCACGTCGCGGAGTGCCTGGACTCGACGGGCGATGTTGCTGAAGTTCTCGAAGAATCGGGTTGCTTCCTCGGCTGACATGTCGAGCACATCGGCGATGTTTTTTCCTCGGTAGCGGATTTCGAGGGTTTCGCGGTTGTAGCGCGCGCCGCCACATTCGGAGCAGGTGACGTGCACATCGGGCAGGAAGTGCATGGAGATTCGCTTGACGCCCTGTCCTTCGCAGAGATCGCAGCGGCCGCCTTTGATGTTGAAGCTGAAGCGCTGGGGGCCGTAGCCGCGGATCTTGGCTTCGCGGGTTTTTGCGAAGAGCGCGCGAATGAGGTTGAAGACGCCGACGTAGGTCGCGGGGTTGCTTCGCGGCGTACGGCCGATGGGCGACTGGTCGACTTCGATGATGCGATCGAGAAGTTCGCCGCCGCGCAGTTCGCTGAACGGAGCTGGTCGCGGTCCCGAACCGGTCAGTCGCCTGCGGAGGGCGCGGAGCAGAACCTGATTGACGAGCGTACTCTTTCCGCTGCCGGAAACGCCGGTGACCGCCACGAAGCACCCCAGCGGAATCCGCACGTCGATGTTCTTGAGATTGTTGGCGGACACGCCGTGAAGTTCGATGGATTGTGACCAGTCCGGGGCGCGAGGCTGATCGGGCGCGACGATGACGGATTCGCCGCGAAGAAAGCGACCGGTGATTGATTCGGGGTGGCGGGTCACATCTTCGATCGTTCCCTGGGCGACCAATCGTCCGCCGCGCGCTCCCGCGCCGGGGCCGATGTCGATCATGTACGTCGCGCTGCGGATCACTTCCTCATCGTGCTCGACGACGATGACGGTGTTGTCGGGCGTGGCCAGTTGTTTGAGGATGTCGGTGAGTCGTCGCGTGTCGCGGGGGTGGAGCCCGACAGTCGGTTCGTCGAGGACATAGCAGACGCCGGCGAGTCCGCCGCCGATCTGGGTGGCGAGACGAATCCTCTGAAACTCTCCGCCGGAAAGCGTGATGCTGGATCGATCGAGGGCGAGGTAGTCGACGCCCACGTCGCAGAGGAAGTGAAGGCGTTGGGTGATTTCGCGAACGAGCGGCTCGGCGACGACGACGGCTTCGCCTTGGAAATGAAGATCGGTGAAGAAGGCGGCCGCCTCACGAATGGTCATTTGCGAAACGTCGGCGATAGAGCGTCCGTCGATCTTTGAGCAGAGGGCGGCGCGATTAAGTCTCGCGCCGCCGCACGCTTCGCAAGGAGATTCGCCGAGAAACGCGTGCAGTTTTTCGCGGGCGGATTCGGAGCCGGTGGTTTCCCAGCGTCGGCGAAGGTCGGGCAGGACGCCTTCGAAGGGGCCGCCGAATCGAGCGGCGTCGGCGTCGGTCGTTCCGTGCATGAGGATGCCGGCCGCGGACTGGGGGATGTTGCGATAGGGCGTATCGGGCGGGACACCGAATCGGTCGCAGAAATCCTGGATTTTCTTTGCGTATTCGGCGTTGAGTGTTCGACCCTGCCGACGCCACGCGGCGATTGCGCCGTCGCGAAGCGACCGGGAGGAGTCGGGCACGATCAGATCGGGATCGAATTCCAGGGTGGTGCCGAGTCCGTGGCACTGCTGGCAGGCTCCGGTCGGCGCGTTGAAGCTGAAGAGCTGGGGCGTCAGTTCGGGCACGCGCACGTCGGGATGGTCGGGACAGGCCAGCGCCGCGCTGTAGGCGCGATCGACCCAGCGGTCGTCGTTTTCCTCCACGGCAATGACCACTCGCCCGCCGGATTGTCGCGTGGCCAGTTCGATGCCGTCGGCCAGTCGCTCGCGGATTTCGGGCTTTACCGTCAGGCGATCGACGACGACCTCGATGGTGTGCTTGCGATTGGCGGCAAGCGGAGCGATTTCGTCGATCATGGCCACTTCGCCGTCGATACGTACTCGGACGAAGCCGTCGCGGACCGCCTTTTCCAACACCGACTTGTGGCTCCCGCGCTGTTCAACGACCAGCGGTGCCAGAATGAGAATCCGGCGGCCGGCGGGTTCGGCGAGAACAGCGTCGACCATTTGCGAGGTCGTCTGTTTCGTGATGGTGCGAGCGCACTTCCAGCAAGTGGGAACACCCGCGCGGGCGAAGAGCACGCGGAGGTAGTCGTGAATTTCGGTGGTGGTGGCGACGGTGGATCGCGGACCGGCCTGGGACGATCGCTGCTCGACGGCGATGGTGGGGCTGAGGCCCTCGATTCGGTCGACGTCGGGTCGCTGCATCTGCTCGAGAAACTGGCGGGCGTGGGTCGAGAGCGATTCGACGTATTTGCGGCGGCCCTCGGCGTGGATGGTGTCGAAGGCCAGCGTGCTCTTTCCGCTGCCGGATACGCCGGTGATGACGGTGAGGGTTCCGCGGGGAATGACGACGTCGATGTTCCGCAGGTTGTGCTGCCGTGCGCCGAAGACGCGAATGGCGGGCTGCTCGGCTAATGGCTCTTTCATCATCCACACCCCTGGCCTGCCCGCATCAGTGACCGCGAACATTTGTGCAATCCTGTCAATTGGCCGCTATTGGCTTCGCACCTTTTGACAGGGTTTGCGGCGACGGCTCGTCCAGTGCATTAAATCTGAAGGGGAAGCTACGCGCAAGCGGCGAGGGGTTCAATTGGGGATGGAGACGAGGCACGAAGGTAAGAAAGGCAACGAGGCAACAAGGCAAGAAGGCAACAAGGCAAGGAGGCGATGAAGACCGAACTCCGACGCGGCTTGGGATCTTGCCAAGCTCCGTATCGCCCGATCGGAGTCGAGACCTGGGGGCATGATGCGATCGTAAGATTCAATTGTCCGAAAATGTCGTCCGAATGAACCGATGCTTCGAATTGCAACGCAGGCTTCATTGGAGCATCGAATTGTGCCGAATAGCCCGTCGAGCGCTCCTGGGTCGGGCAACGCCAAAGACGCTGATCCACTCCCTGATTAGTGGACCCGACGCTTTGCCCATCTTATACTTGGACGGGCGGAGTCGGGAATCGTCGAACCGACCCACGGCGAACCGTGTACAACACCATTGGAACGCCGAGCGAGTTATCCAACATCCTTTCGGCGCCGAGCGGCGCTGAACCGACGACATCCTGCGAGGGGTCGGCTGACCAACGAGTTCTTCAGGAAGGAGTGGTAATGCACCGCACACGTCGAACGACCGGAATTCCGCACGCATGGTTGATCCTTCCCCTGTTTGCATTTGCCTGCGGGCTGTGCGTGTCGCAAACGTCGGCGGGCTCTCCGGATACGATCGGCAAGGTCGATCCCTGGCGGAAGAGCCTTGATCTGATCCTAAAGGGCGACTTCGAGGGCGCTCACGAGACTGCGAATCAACTGAAGGACGGAGAGCTTGTCGAGGAGGTTCGCGGCTGGCTGAATGAATACCAGAAGAATCAGGCGGCGCGCAAGGAACTCGACAAGGCCGACTTTGAAAAATACGTCGGATATTCGAAGGCGCGTATCGAGCGCAAGGAATTCGCCAAGGCCCTCGATCAGGCGATCCTGGCGCACGATGTGGCCGAGGACAAGGACGGATTTCTTCAAAGCGACTGGATGCGCGACCTGGTCAACAAGTCGCTTGAGAAAGCGGTCGAACTCCGCAAGGAGAAGGACTGGCGCGGGGCGTGGCATTTGTACGCCGACCTGAGCACGCTGTATGAACAGGAAACCCGCTATCAAAAACTGGAACACGAGGTGCTCACCCACCTTCGACTGGACCAGATGTTCAAGGAAGGCAGTCACTGGGCCGAGCGCATAGAAAAAGTGCAGTGGAAAGACGCCGAGGCTGCGATCGAGTGCGTCGGGCTTTATTACGTGGTTCCCGCCGATTTCAAGGCGATGACCGAGCGGGGACTGGAGCAATTGTTGCTGCTGGCGGAATCGGACAGCGCGCAAAAGAAGTTTCCGGGGCTGGGCAACGAAGACGATCGTCGGGATTTTGTCGCGCGGATCCAGGAGAACCTCGATCAGGTCCGGGCGGCGGCGTCGATTGATCGAGCGGAGTGCGTCCAGCGGTTTCGCCGCGCGGTGCTGAAGATCAATCGAGAGACGGTTCGTTTGCCCGACGAACTGGTCGTGAGCGAAATCATGCGGGGATCGCTCGAACCGCTCGATGACTTCACGACGATGATCTGGCCGCAGGACACCGATGATTTTGAAAAGCACACGCGGGGCGACTTTGTGGGCGTGGGCATCTCGATCAGCAAGAACAAGGCCGAGGAAATCGAAGTCGTGACGCCGCTGGAAGACACGCCGGCGTTTCGCCACGGGATCCAGCCGAAGGACGTCATCATTAAGGTCGACGGCACGGACATCAAGGACTGGTCGCTGAATAAGGTCGTGGACACGATTACCGGGCCGCGAGGCACACCGGTGACGCTGACGATCCGCCGCGACGGCAAGGAGATTGAGTTTCCCCTGGTGCGCGAGGTCGTCAAGATTCAGTCGGTGAAGGGCTGGGATCGCACTCCGGACGGTGCGTGGAACTTCTGGAAGGACAAGGAAAACGGCATCGCGTATATCCGGATCACCAATTTTCAGCGCAACACCGCCGAGGACTTGACCAACGTCATGAGCGAACTGCTTCCGCACGGCGTGAAGGGTCTGATGCTGGACCTTCGGGGGAATCCGGGCGGGCTGCTGGATTCGGCGTGGCAGGTTTCGTCGATGTTCCTTGACAAGGGTTCGCCGGTGGTGAGCACGAAGGGGCGGAACCAGAATGAGGACCAGACGCTCAACGCCTCGAGCGACGGACCGTATTCCAACATACCAATGGTGGTGATGGTGGATCAGGCCAGCGCCAGTGCATCCGAAATCGTTTCCGGTGCGTTGCGCGATGACGGTCGGGCGATGGTCGTCGGCGAGCGGACGTTCGGCAAGTTCAGCGTGCAGAACCTGATTCCGTTGAGTTCGTCCAACGCCAAGCTGAAGATCACGACGGCCCGGTATTATCTGCCGAGCGGCGCGTCACTGCATCGCGAACCGACGTCGAAGGAATGGGGCGTCGAACCGCAGATCAAGGTGCCGCTGGTCCGGTGGGAGCGGTTCAATCTTTGGGACATGCGGCGAAGCGCCGACATGATCGGCGCGGTCAAGCCGACCGCCGATGAAAAGGTCGCGGAGGAAGAAGTCGAACTCGATCCCATTACCGGCGAGCCGGTGATGGAACCTCTGCGGCCGGCGGGCGCGGAGGAGACCGCACAAGGGGACGACGCGACGGGTAAAAAGGATGGAGAATCCGGCGAGAAGGAAGAACTGGCCGACGGCGAGAAGAAGGACGAGCTGCCGCCGCTGGTTCAGCCAGACGAGAACAATCGTCCCAAGATCGACTACCAGATGGAGGTGGCGTTGCTGGTGATGCGGGCCAAGCTGCTGGCTCAGAAATTCCCGACGCTGGCCGCCGCTGAAAGGGACGTGCAAAAGAACACGGCCCAGCCCTGACGGGTCTCCGAACGAGACAAAAAAATCGAATGATCCCGGTGGGTTTGATTCGACCCATCGGGATCGTTTGTTTCCTCTCGGATTCTCGGCAATCGGCAATCGACGGAAGATGTTCCCCGGTTGTCACGAGGGCTTTGATCTGGTACCAACAGCCGACCCGGATGCGGTCGTCCGGAAGAAAAGCAGGCTGATTCTCTGACAAACGGGCGCACGGGGCAGGTTGACGGAAACCGGCGATCCTTGCGAGTGGTGGAATGGAAATGATGGAACGAACGCTGATTATTCTGAAGCCGGATGCGATTCAGCGCCGCCTCATCGGGCGCGTGCTGCAACGCTTTGAAGACAAGGGCCTTGGCATCGCGGCGATGAAGCTCATGCGGATTCCGCGCGATCTGGCCGAGCGGCACTACGCCCCGCACAAGGGCAAGCCGTTTTATCCCGGACTGATCGACTACATCACCGCCGGGCCGGTGGTTGTGCTGGTTCTTCAGGGCAACCGTTGCATCGACATCGCGCGGACGCTGATGGGCAAGACGTTCGGCTACGAGGCCGCGCCGGGCACGATCCGCGGCGACTTCGGGGCGTCGCGCTCCTACAATCTCGTGCACGGCAGCGACTCGCCGGAGTCGGCGGCTGCCGAGATCGCGTTGTACTTCGAGAGGTCCGAACTGCTCGACTACGCGCCCGCGGGCAGCGAGTGGATTTATCCGACCGACGACAAGTAGTTCCGGCCATTTCAGTCGCCGTCATCCTTTGCGGAAGGTGGCATGGACCTGGAATCGGAAGTCAGCGCATTCGTTCAACACGACGCCGACGGGGCGATCGATCAGGACCTGTTCTGCCTTGTCTGCGGCTACAACCTTCGCGGATTGTCGGGCGATCCGGTGCGTTGCCCGGAGTGCGGCAGTCCGAACGATCTCGGCAAGGCGGCCATTCCCGTACAGATGATTCAGCGGGCGCTTCGCGACATGGAAACATCGCCGTCGGCGTGCGCCGGGTTCGCTTTCGCGGCGATCGTCTTCTCCACTCCGTTCCTGCTGACCGCGAACTTCGCCTATCCGTGCACGATGATGGTCATGGTTCCGTCGGTGATCGCATGGATTCCGTTTTATTTCCGAATGAAGCGGGTTTACGACAATCAGCGCGGATGGCGCGGCATCCTGCTGAGGTTTCACATGGCGACGTTTCTTTGTGCGTCCGGCGTTCCGCTCATCTGGACACTGGCATTTCTGGCGAATAACACGGCGAGTCGAGTCGATGCGCCAATGATCGCGGCGGTCGGCGGTTTGGCGATCATCTTTCTTGTCTTCGGACTGCGCCTTTACCGTTCGGCCCGCAACGAAATCGCGGCCATGCAACGCGAGGCGGCGGTGCGGGTTGCTCGGGAAGCGCTGCGCCTTTGGACGACGCGTGGTCTGATGAGTGAAGAGCGACGACGCCAATAGCCGGTAGCGCTCGCATTTCCCGGTAAGTCGAGCCGCAACAGTGACGGAACGGGGCGGTCGGTTCCCGATCGGATGACCACCTCTGACGCGCGCGGCTCGCCCCAAACCGCACCGGTTCCGACCATTCCAGTCTGACCGAAATCAACGCAAGAACATCGGTCATTTTTGCCTTTTTTGGTTGACAACGCTGTCGTGCTGTTATATTCTACTACTAGAATATGAAGACGTTGACCGATGCGGAACTGCTGCTCCTGGGGCTGGTCGCGGAAATGCCGCGACACGGCTACGAGCTCGATCAGGTGATTGAGCAGCGCGGCATGAGGCAGTGGACCCAGATCGGCTTTTCCTCCGTGTACTTCGTGCTCGGCAGGCTTCAGAAGCTGAGGCTGGTCACCGCGAAGAAACCAAAGGGTTTCAAGGCGCAGGCGAAAGCGCGAAGGGTTTATTCCGTCACGGCGGCAGGCATTGAGGCGCTGACGACGCAGACGCTGGCTGCGTTGCGAGGCGTCCGCCCTACCTATTCGTCGGTGTTACTGGGAATGATCAACTGGTCGGTGCTCGAGCGCGAGCAGGCGCTGGAAGCGCTCGCGGCGCGGAGCGTGGCGATCGAAGCGGAGATGGGACGCCTTGCGACCATTCAGGTCGAGCAGCAACCGCTTCCGGATCATGTCGAGGAATTGTTTGAATACACGCTCGGTCAGTTGCGCGCCGAGGCGGACTGGGTCGCCCGCACGCTCGCGTACATGCAGACCAAGCCCTGGCTTGAATAAGGAGACGGAAGATGAACGACGCGGAGATGAAGGAGCGGCTCAAGGAGTTGTATCTACCGCCGCAAAAGGAGTTCGTTCTCGTGGACGTACCCGACATGCGCTACGTCTGCATCGACGGGCGCGGCGCGGCCGATCGTGCGGCGCTCGATCACGCGGTGAAATGGCTCTTCACAGTGATTCATCCGATGAAACGGTTCGCGAAGGAACGAATGGGCAGGAACTTCGTCGAGCCGCCGCTCGAAGGACTCTGGTGGGCGGACGACATGAAGGATTTCATCCACGGCAACCGCGACAAGCTCAACTGGCGGATGATGATCGTCTACGAGCCGGATTGGCTGACGCGGGAGATGTTCGACGACGGAGTCATCATGGCCAAGGCGAGACTCGGCGATCCGCCCGCGAGTTTGCGGCTAGAGCGTTATCACGAAGGACTCAGCGCGCAGATCATGTACGTCGGCGATCCTGCCAAGGAAGGCACGACCATAGAGCGAATGCACCGGGATTTTCTGCCGGCGAACAAACTGAAACCCAACGGGTATCATCACGAGATCTACCTGACTGATCCGAACCGCACGGCCAAGGAAAAACAAAAGACGGTTCTCCGGCAGCCGGCTCGGCGTTGCTAACCAATCGTGTATGATCGATCGTGGAGCTTTTTCGCGGCCTCTTGGTTAGGACGGCGTCCCTGTCTCTGTGACACCGGTTTTCAACCAGGTGCAAACACAGGTTGAAAACCCGCGTCCCTTTTTGTCCAGCAGGCCGTAACGCCGATGGAATCAGCGGTCCCGGTTCCGATGAGGAGTTCAACCTTGGCACCCAGAATGTTGCCGTATTCGATTCCAAGATACCCAGCCAAAGTCATTGCCGGGCGAAATGCAGGAGTGCGCACGTTAAGGCTGATTATTCGGCTCAACTTTGGAGTGACAGCACCAGCCGAATCGCCGTTGCTGTACGATTTCTAAAAACTCGCGAAGCTCTTTGTCCGGCTCATCTTGATGACGAATCAAGATGGCATGAACTTCAGGATGATCATTGCAAACCATTGCAAGAGCACCAATAGCTGCAGCGCGTATTTGTCTTTCTGTGTGCTGCAACAATTCGCCCAATTTCGTCAAAACGTCCATCGTCATTTCTCGCTCGGCAAGAGACATGATCGCTGCCGATTGGCGCGCTACATTTTTGTCGTTCAATAACTCCTGAAACTTCGTCTCGGCAACAGCTGATTCGGGGCCGATAATGGCAAGCGATTGAATGGATGCATTCACCACTTCAGGGTCCACGTCTTCCAATAATGAAATAAGGAGCTTTGCCGTCTTGTCAACTGGAAACTTTCGCAACTCCCGGACGACGTCCTTTCTCGTCCAATTTGCCGAAGGGGCGGGCCGCACGATTCCCAATGCCATTTGACGGAGGGCTTCATAATTCCTAAACGCCAGGGCCATATCGTCGCGGCGCGCTTCCTGAATCTGGGCTTGTTGTACGCGACCAAACCCTTCGTTACTTATGATCGAAATCGGAGTCATCTGCGCGCCCTCGCCAAACCAAGAATCGACGAATTTATCTGGGGTGTTCTCATGCAGTGTGAACGCCGAGTCTTCATACATCCGATATCGCACCTTGCGCAGTTCACCGTTTGATGGATAAGTTCCCAGGAACCTGAAAAACTCGCCGGGACGTAACGAAGGAGACCAAGCATAGCTGTTTCCGCAGTCAGAGGACAGGTGACTTTGTGCTCGCTCCCAGGCAGCGCGTTCCCACACTTCAAGCTTGACGTACAAATCACCATCTTGTGCGTGAAATGCCAAACGACGATTCGTACGATTCACGAGATAAAGGACGACGCCGTCTCCGCGAACGTCACCGAAATCCGCAAAAAGCGTGATCTCGCCCGCCGGGGCTATTACGTGTGCTGGCAAGTCCTCAACCCGTTCGGCATCACGTACTCGATTCGTCAATGCGTTTGGTTGGGCAGAGTGGACGGATGCAACGATGAAGCAATAGTGAAGGGCAGCAAGAACGACGTGATTCATCAATCTGTTCCTCCAGGTCGGTCGTGCCTGACTATCATTGCATTATATCTCCTGGCATTGGGGCGGATGCAACAACGTACAGACAAGTGGCGACCAACTTGCGCGGCCGCCTCGCCCTTGGTTAGGGTGCGATTGGGGCTTTGCTGAACGAGTCGTCGCCAGCTTTCTTGGGTAAGGGAACGATTCCTTTCGTTCAGGATTTTTGCCCGGACTCCCTGGGTTGCCAGAAACATGCGACCGCTGCCCAAGAGCGTTTCGAGCAATTCAAGAGTGAACTCGAATGGGTTGTTCAAGAACCAATACGTGTTCTTTTGTGCTGACGCCCATATTCGCGTGCGTTCTTGCGCAACACATCGGTTTTGCATACAATCGTCGCGACGAAATCTATCAGCTGAGTGGAGAAATTGGTTCATGCCGGCGAGAATGTTGCCGTATTCGATTCCGAGGCGCTCCGCCGAAGTCATGGCCGGGCGGGCCGATTCGTTGCTTGTCGAGATGCAGTCGCGGCGGTCGTGCAGGTACTTCAGCGACGATCCGGTCCCGCGCGAACTGATCGAAAAGGTGATCGCCGTCGGACACTCCGCGCCGAGCGGGGCCAATCGCAAGCCGTGGCGGTTCGTGGCTGTCGATGATCCGAAGATCAAGCACCAAGTCCGCCTTGCCGCCGAGGCCGAGGAACGAGAGAGCTACGAACACCGCATGCCGCGAGAATGGCTCGAAGCGCTCGAACCGATCGGCACGAACGCCGAGAAGCCGTTTCTGGAGATCGCGCCTTGGTTGGTTGTGCTCTTTCGAATCGACTGGGAGGAGGTCGGCGGCAAGCGGTATCACAACTATTACCCCAACGAATCCACCAGCATCGCGGCGGGGTTCTTCCTCATGGCCTGTCATCAGGTCGGGCTCGCGACGCTGACGCACACACCGAGTCCGATGGGGTTTCTTCGCGACATCGTCGGTCGACCGGCCAACGAGAAGCCGTTTCTGCTGATTCCGGTCGGTTATCCGGCGGCGGATTGCACCGTGCCCGATCTTCCGAAAAAGCCGCTGTCCGATGCGCTGCAATGGAATACCGGTTGATCAACCGCTGATCGCGTGCCAACGCGTAGACCTTGACTGGCAGCATTCGGACGCCAGTTGACATTGTAAAGAGTCGGTCCGATGCTAGGCCGTTTGCGATTCGACTGCCTGTGGCGCGGCGGATGTACTCAGGAGATGAACGATCGTGGACGACAACCTGCTGCGCACTCCTTTGTACGACACGCACGTGGCGTTCGGCGGAAGAATGGTTCCGTTCGCCGGCTGGGAGATGCCGGTGCAGTTCAGCGGAATCGCCGAGGAACACAACCACACGCGCACCGCTTGCAGTGTATTTGACGTTTCTCACATGGGGCGACTGAAGCTCACCGGCAGCGACGCCGAGCGCGTGCTCAACCGAATCTGCACGCGAAATCTCGCGAATGCTGAGCCGGGCCGGTCGTTCTATTCGCACATTTGCCGCGAAGATGGTGGAATCCTCGACGATGTGATCGTCTCGCGATTCGAGAATCACTGGGGTGTCGTGTGCAATGCGTCGAATCGAGACAAGATTGTCGCGTGGATCAACCGCCACGCCGCGGGAAGCGATCTGACGCTCGTCGATGAGACCATGACGACGGCCATGCTCGCCTGCCAGGGACCCCGGACGATGGAACTCGCCAAGGAAGTCGCCGCGGGTGCCGACTTGTCGTCGCTCAAGCGATACCATTTCAAGGTGCGCGAACTGGGTCCGCTTTGCATCACGACTTACCGGAGCGGCTACACGGGCGAGGACGGGCTGGAAATCGTGATTCCCGCGATGATGGCCGGCCCGTTGGTTCCGCGACTGCTCGGCACACCCGAACAGCCGCACGCGCAAATCAAACCGGCCGGTTTGGGCGCTCGCGACACGCTTCGGATCGAAGCGAGCATGCCGCTGTATGGCCACGAGTTGGGGGAGGATGTTGATTCGCTGACCGCCGGACAGGGTTGGGCGGTGGACCTGACCAAGGATTTCATCGGCGCCGAGCCGATGCGAAAACTGAAGGAACGCGGATTGCCAAGGAAGCTCATCGGCTTGCAACTGGACGGGCGGCGGATCGCCCGGCAACATTACAAGGTGTTCCGGGGTGATCGTGCGGTGGGCGAGGTGACCAGCGGCACGCTCAGCCCGACGCTGGGGACGAGCATCGCCATGGCGTTCGTAGCGTCCGAAGAGGCCGAAACGGGAACAACGCTGGACGTCGAACTCGGCGGGAAGCGCGTCCCGGCCGTGGTGGTGTCACAGCCGTTTTACAAACGGGCCAAATGACGGTACATCCAAGTTGGAGGCCGATGTGAGTCCGGCGCGGCGGACCGATGTCGAGCAGCGGTGACTTCAATGGGAGTTCAGAGGAGCCATGAAAGTTCCAATTGATCGAAAGTACGCCGAGACCCATGAGTGGTTTCTTCTCGATGACCAGATCGTCACGATCGGGATTTCGCAGTACGCCGCCGACGAATTGACGGACATTACCTACGTCGAATTGCCGGCCGTCGGCGCGAAGTTCAACGTTGGTGACGCGATCGGCGAGGTCGAGTCGGTCAAGGCGACGTCGGAAATCTTCACTTCGGTCGGGGGCACGGTGGTGGCGGTCAATACGGCCCTGGCCGATCATCCCGAACTCATCAATGACGACGCGTTTGACGAAGGGTGGATGGTCAAACTGAAGACGGACGCGGCAGACCCGCTCGGCGCGTTGCTGAGCAGCAAGGAATATACATCGTTCGTGCGCAACCTTTGATCCACTCGAGGGTCGTTGCTTTGGTTTCTGGTCGCATTCCTCATTTTGGGAAACCGTAAGCCCGACCGGGTTGTACACAGGTCAGAACGCGTTACAATCCGCCCTTTCGGTTTGGGGTTGACGGGAGTTTACACAAACTTTTTGATTCGGAGGCACTGGGTTGCTGGAGCATTTCGTACCGAAGCAAATGTTCTTTACGAAGGGCAGCGGCAAGCACCGCAACAACCTTCAATCGTTCGAGGAGGCCCTTCGCGACGCCGGCATCGCCGGATTCAACCTCGTTCGCGTCAGCAGCATTTTTCCGCCCCATTGTACGGTCGTTCCGCGCAATAAGGGTCTTGCAAGACTCACGCCCGGACAGATTGTCTTTTGCGTGCTCGCCGAGTGTCGCACCAACGAGCCGAACCGTCTCGCCTGCGCAGGCATCGGCTTGGCGCTCCCAGCCGTCAAAGGTCAGCACGGGTACATATCCGAGCATCACGGATACGGAATGACGCAGAAGGCCTGCGGCGACTACGTCGAGGACATGGCCGCCACCATGCTCGCCACCACGCAGGGGATCGACCTTGACCCCAACACGGCCTACAACGAGCGAAAGAACATCTATAAGGCGCACGGACTGGTGGTGCGCACGAAGGCCGTCGTGCAGACGATGGAAGGCGACAAGAACGGCCTCTGGACTACCTGCGTCGCGGCGGCTGTGTTGATTCCATATTGATTGCGGATCTGACGTAAGACCAAGCCCCCACAGCGGTTGGATCATGCCCTGTTTTTTCATTGATTTGCCACCACTCCCCGCAGTACACTTGCAATTCGCGGAACGCGGTTCGATCGGGCCCTGATCCGCATCAAGTGAATGTGCGGCTCGTCTCACAATGAGCCTGGGGCGGGAGGGACATCATGCCGGGAATTCCGAATAGGAATTGGCAGCGAGTACTTTGCCTGGTGTGCCTCCTCTTCACCCCGGTAACGGCGGGGCAACCATCCTCCGGCATTTATTGGGCGAATATCGTGACTCCTCCGCCGATCGGAGAAGGGACGATCTGGCGCGCTGATTTCGACGGTTCGAATCAGACTCCGCTCGTGTTTGGGGTTGGTCTTTCAGCCCCTTGGCCCATTGATGCCGATGTCAGCACGCACAGAATTTATTGGGGGGATGTAAACACGAACCGAATCCAGCGATCCAACCTTGATGGGACGTCGCTGGAAACCGTGGTTTCGGGAACGTACCCCGTTATTGATGGTCCTGCGGGTCTCGTGATCGATGAACCCAATCAACAGCTCTATTGGACTGATTTTGTCGTTGACAAGATTCAGCGCACGGACCTTGATTTGCTGGTCACAGAGACACTGATCAACTCCGGATTGAGTATTCCATTGGGCATCGATTTGGACCCGGTCAAGGGTTACATGTACTGGACCGACGCAGCACAAGGCAACATTCGCCGAGCGCCGTTGGGGGGTGGCCCGCCTGAAGACGTCCTCACAGGACTTAGCAATCCTCGTGAAGTCAAACTGGATGTCGACGGCGGATTACTCTATTGGGTCGATCTCAACAATGGGATTTGGCGAGCCAATCTCGATGGCTCCGGCATCGTGCAATTATCGAATCACAGCGGCCTCCACATTGCACTCGATCGACTGGAACAGAAGATCTACTTTCGGCGCAATGACACCGGAGGCTTGGCGCGAATCGATTTCGACGGCTCGAACCTGGAGACGGTGATACCGTATGATGGAGTCAGCATATCCCACTTGCAAGGGATCGCCGTCGTTCACGATTGTAACGAGAATGGGATCGACGATTACGAGGAAATCCTCCTGCAGGATTGCAACGGCAACCGCAATCCAGACGATTGCGATCCGGATTGTGGTGGAAACGGGATTCCCGACGATTGTGAGACGCCGCAGGCGTGTTGCAAGTCCGTCTTGAATCCGGATGGGGCTTGTAGTTTTGTTCCGCCGGATTGCTGCGAACAGCTCGGCGGATTCCCGGCGGGGCCGGGCTCCACCTGCGCGGGCGATGCCCAGGGCAATAGCTACTTCTGCGACTATGCCTGGGCGTGCTGCACGCCGATCCTGGGCCATGACTTCTGCGACAACCATGCCTTTTACCACTGTATCGTTGACGAGGGCGGAGTTCCGCTGGGTCGACTGGAGACGTGCGAATACCTGGACAGCCTTCCCAGCGGCGACGACGACCTTATTCCCGACGATTGCGACAATTGCCCCGAGGTAATCAATCCTGACCAGCGCGATTGCAATGGCGACGGCGTTGGCGATGCCTGTGAACCTAACACCGCCGATGCCGATGATGATGCCGACGGCACATGCAACGGGGTCGATGGCTGTCCTCAGGATCCCGACAAGACGGAGCCGGGGGTTTGCGAATGCGGCGTTCCGGATACGGATTCCGACGCCGATGGAGTGGCCGATTGCGATGATCGTTGTCCCGGCTCTCCAGACGTGGACTCAGACGGAGACGGCGTCCTTGACTGCGACGACCGCTGCCCGGGTGATCCTGATATTGATACAGACGGAGACGGCGTGCTTGACTGCAACGACCAATGTCCAGGCTTAACTGACGTTGATTCTGATTTCGACACGATACTGGACTGCCACGATCAGTGTCCCGGAGCGGACGACAGAATCGATGAGAATGGTAACGGACTTGCCGATTGCCTCGAACCGGGCATCATTCCGACCGTTTCACATTGGGGTCTGGTCATCATGCTCTTCTTGCTTCTGATTGCGGGAAAAACCCAGTTCGACGCCTTGGGCGAACGAACTCGACGCGATTAAGCACGGGGTAGTCAGGCGACGGGCCCGCCAACACGCAAGGAATCGACCTGCGCCGCGGTCATGCCCGCTGCATCGCCTGTTGGACGTCGGCGATGAGATCAGCGATGTCCTCGATGCCGACGGAAAGTCGGACCAGACCGTCGGTGACGCCGCGAGCTTCGCGGATTTCCTTTGGAATCGACGCGTGGGTCATGATGGCGGGGTGGTTGACCAGCGACTCGACGCCGCCGAGAGATTCCGCGAGCGAAAAGACCTTGACGTTTTCGCAGAACCGAATGGCCGCGTCGCGTTCGCCCTTGAAGACGATGGTGACAATCCCGCCGCCGCCGCACATCTGGCGGACGGCCAGCGCGTGATCCGGATGATCCTCCAGATACGGATAAACCACCTTGGACAGTTTGGCGTGGCCTTGCAGGTGTTTGGCGAGTGCCAATGCATTGGCACAATGACGTTCCATGCGCACGGCCAGCGTCTTGATTCCCCGCTGCTGAAGGTAGCAGTCGAATGGCCCCGGTACGCCGCCCAGCGCGTTTTGAAGGAACGCGATGCGCTCCATCAGCGCCAAGTCCTTGACGATTACCGCACCGCCGATGACATCGGAATGCCCGCCGATGTATTTGGTCGTGCTGTGTACGACATAGTCGGCCCCCAGGGCGATGGGCAACTGGAGAACGGGGGTGGCGAAGGTGTTGTCGACGGCAAGCTTTGCGCCGACGCCGTGGGCGATCCGGGCGATGGCGGCGATGTCGAGGCAGCGGAGCAGCGGATTCGTCGGGGACTCGATCCAGACGAGTTTCGTTTTGGCGTCGGCGAGTTTCGTGAAGCCGTTCGGGCTGGGATCGTCAGTGAAGACCGGGACGAGACCAAACCCCTCGAACACGCGCTTGAGCAGTCGAAACGTCCCGCCGTAGACATCGGAATAGGCCAGGACCTTGTCGCCAGGCGAGAGGGTCGCGAAGACACAGGCGGTGGCCGCGGATCCCGATGCGAAGCTGGCACAGGCCGCTCCGCCTTCGAGCGATGCGAGCGCCTTTTCCAAGCCCAACCGCGTTGGGTTGCCGGAACGAGCGTACTCGAATCCTTTGTGCTTTCCGGGGGACTCCTGCGTGAACGTGCTGGTCGGGTGGATCGGCGGCACGGTCGCGCCGGTCACAGGGTCGGGTTCCTGTCCGACATGAATGGCACGGGTGGCGAACTTCCAACTCTGATTCGATTCTGCGTTCACGGCTCTTTCCTCACAAAATGCGGCAACAATCTCGTCAAAGCAGTGTAAGCAACGCGAGCGGAGTTGTCACGGCGGGCAGTGATTTGGCCTAAACGCTAAGGTCCGGCAGATGGTGAGAGTGGCGGACTCGGCTGCTCAATCACCGGTCGTCGAATCCACATCATGTAGTCAAGCTCCGGGGGCGTCGCACCAAGACGCCGTAACACGTTCACCGCCTGAGCGCGATGATGCACCGAGTGCAGGCACATTTGAATCATCATGTCGCCCAGCGTCGCCATGAACAGGCTGCCCTTGGAATCACGATAGATGACCGTCCGATCAAGCTGCGGCGGATCGATCGTGCCAAGGTACAAGCTGCGATCGCGGACGGTCTCTGCAAATCGCGAAGCGATCATTCCAACGCTCGCCGGTTCGTCCTCGTTCGGCCAGGGAGTTTCAGCATTGCCCTGCCAACGCTTCACCCACACCGATTCACCGGCAAGGATGTGCAGCAGCAAGCGGCGCAGCGAGCCCCGGCCGATGTCGAACACGCGGTCGAGCTGTTCATCCGACAAGCCCTCGCAGGCGACGAGGATTTGCCGGTCGGCCCAATCGTTGTAATGCAGCAACTGGCGAATGGTGGCGAGATCGATCATCATCGTATTTTGGCCGGAATCGCGGTGACGGCAACAGCGGGTTGCACCGAGGCCTGTGACACTTTCGGCGAGCGGCGCGCATCGCCGAGCCGAACTCCAAGCGCCAGCGCGGGGCCATGGATAATGACATATCGTGGGAACCAAGGCCCGTCGCTTGCGCTCCGGGTTCGGAATGATTTCTCGCCGGAACGGTCACGCACACGTTGCAGCGGAGCGTCACACTTCCAGCCGGTCGAAATGCCGGGCGCCCATCCGCAACGCCGCCCAGCCGGCAGCGACGCTGATAAGGACAGCTGCCGCGCAAAGCAAAAGCGTCATTACATCGGGCAGTGTATTGGGCGACTGATTTCGTGATCGCCATGTGGCCAGCCCTACTCCGGTCAGCACGATCGCCACGAGGGTGACCGACGCAAGCAGGTTGAGCGTGCCGCCCAATCCGTTGGCGATTCGGGCGACGCTCGTTTGCCCGAACACGGGAAGCCGGGCTCCGATGCCCACGGAGAAACCACACAGTCCGAAGCAAACTCCACACGTGACCAGAAGATGTATCAGCGTCCACACCAGATCAAGATGCAGCATGTACGCGGCGAGGCTCATCGATCCGATCGCCACGCCCAGCGTCACGGTCATGGAAAACGCGAACTTCGCCAGCAGCAGCCGCCCGCGGCGCAGCGGAAGCACGCCGATCAACCAGAGCTTCTGCCCTTCCAGCGAAACAAGCGGAAAAACAAATCGGCAGGTAAACGTCGCGAGGATCAGGCTCACCGCGCACAAATTGAGAAACGGAATGATCAGAAACCATCCCGATGCGGAGAACTCCAGCCGCAACGACGGCATGTTCGTCAGGTACAGCACGAGCAGCCCGAACAGAATGGTCAACTGACTCCATTGCGCCGGATCGCGGAGGAAGGTGCGCAGGTCCTTGGCCGCCACGAGCCGCAGCGGTCGATCCAGGTACCAGAACAGTCGCCCGGCCACTCCGCCGGAGGCGTCCATGGCCGGTCGCCGACCACCCGATCGACCGCTCGTAGCACGATCGTACGCGCGGTCGAAGTGTCGCGCGACGATGGTGACCGCGAGCCAACTCAGGAAGAACGCATTGGCCAGCGTCACGCCGAGATAGCGCGCCGCCTTCGAAAAGTCGCCATGCATCGCATGGTCGATTCCGGAGGATACCCAGTGGTTGGGAAGCAGCGCCGACTGGACAAATCCCATGCGATTTAGAAAGGAACGCAACCAGACGTCGGCGGCCGTATCGCCCAATCGAAACGATCGAAACGCCGAAGCGATCGAGAGAATGAGGAGCAAGGCCGCGGCGATGGTGACGGCCCGGGTCAATCGCCGTGGAAAGAACCTCGCCACCCCCCAGGCAAGCAGCAAGCCCAGCGAAGCGGGAATCGGGATGAACGCGATAAAGAACGCCAGGAACAGGACATGGAACACCGGTTGCTGGGTTGTCTCGGCCATGGCGAACATCAGGGGAAGACCAAGCAACACGACGGACCAGCTCGCCAACACAAGGCTTTCAAGGTATTTCAGCGACACGACGTCGAGCGGCGTGAGTGGAAGCGTGAGCAGGTAAGAGGATTCGCTTCGGCCGAAAATCGCCGAATAGGCGATGATCGCATTGGAAAACGCCAACAGCGCAAGCATCGCCAGGAAAAAGAAATTGAAGACCATGGGAATCGCTACGGTGGCTTCGAGCGGCGTCCGGCCAAGCTGAATGAAGACCAGTCGGAACAGTCCGTACAACCCGAACCAGATCACCGAGACGAGAAAGATGGCCGCCGAGAGTCGAATGGGGGCTTCGGCGAAGGCCTGGGTCGAGCGGTTGTAGACCGTCCGGGCGCGAATGCGGAGCAGCAATCCGAGCTTCGTGCTTGCAACAGGTTTGGTGTTCGCTTCGGCCATGATCGGCGCTTTCCTGAGATGATAGGCAGCCGAACGGCGGGTCGGCTACGTCGGAGATCCCCAAAGGTGTTCCGGCATGAGTTGCGGTCGTCCATCGGTTCCGACACAGGCCAGGGTCGTCGTTGCTTCCGTCATGATCTGCGCGCCCCGATTCACGACATAGGAATGATCAACTCGCGTCCGCGTGATCCGCTCGACGGTCACGGTCACGGAAACCTCGTCGTCGTAACGGATCGGCGAAAGATACTGAATGGCCGCTTTGTACACGACGAACAGGCAGCCTTCCCTCTCCAGATCGCGATAGCGAAAGCCGTTGTTGCGGAGCAACTCGGTTCGCGCCTGCTCGAAATATTCCCAGTATCGCGCGTGGTGCAGGTACGCCATTGCATCGCACTCCGCGTATCGCACGCGGAAATCAACGCAAAGTTGATCGCCCTTTTTTCCGATTCGCTTTTCGGTCATGGTCAGAGCTTAAATTGACGCGGGAGTTGCGGCAACGCTTTGACGCACAGATTCGCAGACGCGGACGGCTTCGACGGTCGCGCGCACGTCATGGGCACGGACAATGGAAGCGCCCGCGCGAATCGCCAGCACGGCGCAGGCGAGCGATCCGGCGTCGCGACGGTGAGGTTCGTCGACGCCGGTCACGGCGCCGATGAATCGCTTACGCGACGCGCCGATAACCACGGGATGACGCAGTGAGGCGAATCGTTCCAGCTGAGCAAGAATCTGCAAGTTGTCCTCGACTCGCTTGCCGAACCCAAGACCCGGATCGATGAGAATGCGCGACGCATCGATTCCGCGGGCGATGGCGAAGTCGCGGCGTTCGACCAGAAACCCCAGGACCTCCTCGATCACGTCGTCGTAACGCGGGCCGCCGTTGATCTGCATGTCGATCGGCGTTCCGCGACGGTGCATCAGCACGACCGCCGCGCCGGCTTTGGCCACCGCCGCGACCATCGCCTCATCGTCGCGCAGCGCCGACGTATCGTTCACCATGTCCGCGCCGGCGTCTATTGCCCGTCGCGCGACGACGGCGGAGCGTGTATCAATGGAAATCGCGATCTGATCATTCGCCGAGCGAAGACCGCTGATAACGGGAATCGCCCTTGCGATTTGCTCATCGTCGGCAACGCCATGCGAGCCCGGTCGCGTCGATTCCGCCCCGACATCGATGATACCCGCCCCTTCCTCCACCATTTCGCAGGCTCGGCGGATCGCCGCGGCGGCGTCGAGATACGTTCCTCCGTCGCTGAAGGAGTCAGGCGTGACATTGAGAATGCCCATCACCTGCGGCGGTGAAATGGGAATCGAGCAGGTCGAGCGTCGAAGTTGAAACGAGCGATGGGACGCGGGAGCGGCGTCGCCGGACATGGGATTGCTTACCTGCGGAACACAATGCGTCCGCGACTGAGGTCGTAGGGAGACATTTCCACGGTCACCGTGTCGCCGGGAAGAATTCGAATGTAATACTTTCTCATCTTGCCCGAAATGTGCGCCAAAACATGATGCTTTTCTCCGCCGGCGTTGACTTCAACGCGAAACATCGCGTTCGGCAGGGCCGCCGTGACAACTCCCTCGACCTCGATCGCATCCGCTTTGGCCATAAACCGATTCCATCGCGATTCGTGTCGACTCGCCCAAACGAGGCATTCAACACTAGCGCCTTCGACGGCGACACCCGTCGCCATTGTTCTTCCAACCTCGGAGCATCCTCGAGAAGCGTCGCCTGAGGTGGGATTGCGCATTATACAAGGACCGCCGTTACCTCACAAGCCGCATCAAATCATTGGTACTGGTGTCGTTTGAACAGAGCCGCGCGCGTCAGCAAGCGGTTCTTGCAACGACTTGGCGGAAGTAGCGCTCCCTCACGGTCGCGGCTCTGATCGGCCGCAAATACTACCAGTACCAAACCATTCCCAAATGCTCCCAGTCGTTTTGGTAACGTCAAGCGGCAGTCATGCCGCGCTGGCCGGCAAGGTCAGGGATCGCAATTGAAACGGAACGAATCGTCGAGGTCCAGCGGAAGGACAAGGGTACGAAGACCCTGCGACCGGGATTCCATGCACATGGCCTCGCGGGCGAAGGCGCTGCTGACGAATCGGGATTCGTACTCGGCGTTGAAGACCGGCTTTCCCGCGTCGATGAATGGCTGGAGCGCGGCGCACTCGTCATACTCGTGGCACTGCTCATTAACTGAAAAGTCGAAATAATCGACCAATTCGGCGATTTGATCGAGATCGTTTTTCAAGCCAACGGAGAGGCTTCGTGCGTGGGCGGCGTTGGCGATGAAACGGTTGAAAGCAAGCTGATCCGTCGCGGTCAAAGGAAAACCGGACGCGTTGGCGTAGCCGTCGACGTTGTCGGGCTCGACGCCGTCGCATCCGCGCTGGGACGCAAGGTCCAGTCGCGCGAGCATAATCTGGGCGATACCGGCGGAGCGGATGTCGAGCCAACGCTCGTCGGCGAATCCGTCGAGCGTGTTGCCCAGGTTGGCCGGTGAAAAAGCCGCGGCATCGCCTCGAAATGACTCATACGACCCTGCGGAAAAATAGCAGATCACTTTGCGACCGGCGGCTTTCAGGTCCGCGATGAGCGCATCCGAAACATCAAAGAGATCGACGTCGTAAACGTCCACGTCGTAGCTGGTGTTGATGTCGCCGGACGCCCCGGGCTGCAACTGCCACTGCCATGTCGTTTCAATCGTTGGACGATACCACTCGCCGGTCGTGATCGGCTCGCCGGCCGCGTTGGGCAATCCGTCCCCGCCGCCATGTCCATCGGCCGACGCGCCCGTGTCGTCACCGACCTCGTCGTCGGCTACATTGCACGAAGCAGCCGCTCCGCCGAGCAGGGCCAAGCCAACGACAAGCAAGACCGGACGCCGACCCAGGACGGTTCGTTCCTCCATGATACTCCGTTTCGATCCGTCGAAAGACCACTACAACCTCAGCCTTCAGCCGCGCAGTCCTTTACGTCCGCCGACTGATTGCTTCCGAAGCGCCGTGAGTCCCAGCAGCGTCAGCATCAGCGTCGCCGCATTGAGGGGCGCGCAGGGTAGTCGAAGGACACCGTGGCCGGTCGAGGGACGCGCCGGAGGCTGTTCGACCGCACAGCCGCTCTCATCGACCGCTGTCCCCGCCGGAGTGTTCATGCACTCGTCGGCGGCATCGACGATACCATCGCCGTCGGAATCCAAGTCGTCGGCGGGGGGTTCGTTGATCGGGCAACCGCGGACATTGACGATCGTTCCGTCGGGCGTGCCGGGGCAGGCGTCGTTGTCGTCGGCGACGCCATCGCCGTCCGAGTCTGGGAGAGGTTGTTCGGGCGACGGTTCAATCGGGCAGCCATCGGCATCCACCGCCGTGCCGGCCGGTGTATCCGTGCACAAATCGACGTCGTCAGTCACGCCGTCGCCGTCACCGTCGATTGGCGCGGGCGGTTCAACCGGGCAGCCGTCCGCATCAACTTCCGTTCCGGTGGCCGTGTTCGGACAATCATCAAACACATCAAAAACGCCGTCGCCGTCGGAGTCGGCAGGTTCCTCGTCGGAGCCACAACCTGTCGGACTGAAGACCTGTGTGGTTGGGCACGGGTCCATGCAGTCCACGACGCCGTCGCCGTCGGTGTCCGGCTCGTCGATGGTGATTTCGAGATCGCAGGCGGATTCCATGCCCAGTTCATCGACGGCGGTGTAAGTAACCACGGTAGTGCCGAGGTGAAAAAGCTCCGCATCCGGCGTCGTCACTACGACGTTGGAACAGTCGTGAACCTTGGCGGCAGGGGGCTCGATGAACGTCGTGCCGTTGCTGTTTTCGCAGCGAACGATGAGCGGTTTCGGGCATTTGATCGTTGGCGGATCGCAATCCTTGACCGTTACGTTCGTCGTGCAATTGTGAGTAAGGCCGCCCGGGTCGCGAGCGGTGAGGGTGATGAGATTTTCGCCAATGTCGTAAGGTCCGGCGGGAGCCTGCGTCAAGGTGATCGCATCGCCGTCCACATCGTAAGAACCGTCGTCGATGTTGACGACGGCATCACAGGTTTCGGTATTGGCACAGACGGTGTGGTCCGCTTTGCACAGCGCCAGCGGGCGCGAATTGGTCACCGGGGCCAGGGTTCCATCCGTCCGTTGCGTTCCAACGGTGTCGACAATCGTCGTGCAATAATAGACCCCTACGTCCGCCGGAAGGATGCCCAGTCCGAGGCTCAGCGCGTCCGTCGTGCCGATGAGTGAGCCGTCGGTGGCGAGCACCTGGGCCGTCGAAAAGTTGATCCCTTTTCCGACGGTTTCGATGATCACGACGGAGTTTCCGTAAAATGAATCGTAATCAATGTAGAAACCAATACCCGCATAGGAGCCGAAAGACACATCGGTCAATCCTCCAATGCAGGTCGTGAAGTAGCAGCCGTACCGACCGTCTGCGCCATACACGACGCCTTCTTCATATCCACCGCCGACCACGGCGCCGGCCGACGCGCCGATTCCGAAGGAGTTGGTCAATCCCTTGGCGATGGCGGCTGAATGTGTCGCCGAACTGTAAAACGACCGGCAGACGTCGTCCGGAAAAATGTTGTCGCTTTCCGGTGGGAAACAGCGCGGTCGCGCTTCACCGGGAAACGGCAGCGGCCAGCAGGTCAAAGGGTCGGCACAGCGATCGAACAGGGGAGTGCAGAATTCGCCGACCTTACGGAATGGTACACAGATGCTTTCGCAATCGCGATTGCAATCGAAGATGCAGTCGTCGCATTCCAACTGGCACCCGTTTCGACAGGTGCGCTGGCATCCGCCGATGCAACTCGTACAAGCATCCGAATCCGTGCAAAACCCGGCACAGCAGTCGATGGTGCAAGTCGTCGCGCAACCGCCGATGCAGGCGCCGGTGCAAACATCCACCGCCGCGCCGCAAAGAGCTCCGCAGACAGCGCCGGTTGCATTGCAGCCAAACTTACACACGTCGATTGCCGCCTGGTTTTGGCAGGGTTCACCCCTGGCTTGGGGCACATGCAGAGTCGTACCCGCGAAAATCAGGCACGCAACGGCTCGGTAAGCAACCGTTTTGGGCATTCGGCGTGGCGATAGTATCTCCGTTCTTGTTTTTTTCATGATGGGCTCTCCGGTGTTAGTCAGTGATTCTACCAGATTCTCAACAGAAATGGCCGAAATATCGAAAAAAAGTCGATTTTTTTTCGACCCGGCTGCCTCAGTCCGTGCAGGGGTCGTCAGTTCGTCCGCGACTCGATTCGCGCCGCGACCGAGAACCGGTTGAAGCCCTGGAAGCAGCTTGACGCAAAGATTACCGGAACTATCATCCTTTGCGTGAATTAACCGGGGTTGAGCGTCCCCACCCTGAGCCACCGAAATGCTGAGTTCAATCCTAAGGAATTAGCCATGACCCGTATAACCTCTTTTGTCATTGGTGGAGCGAGTGTTTTGATCTGTGCCTGCGTTTCAGGCTGCTCCACCAAGACGGTCACGGCGCTGCACCCCCATGCGCGCGCGGAGACCTTGGCCCAGACTCCACATGAGCACTACCACACGGTATCGATGTCGGTCGAACAGGATCGCAGGGGATTGGCCGAGGACCTCGATCTGCTGTTTATGACAGACCGTCCCACGCGGCTTACGCGTTGGCATAGCCGGTAGTTGGATCGAACATACCGGAACTCCGGTTGGACAGAATGGTCACTCCATCCTCATGGAACCCATACCGGCAAACAGGCCGCGAACGCGGGAAATCTCGAAGGAGTATTCACTTGCATAGCAAATCGCGCGAATGGACTTTGTCATTGCCAACGGCCATTCTGCTGATCGTCGCCGGGGCGGTGGAAGTTGGGCGGTCGCAGGCTTTTGCAGCCGAACCGACGCTGGTTGAGCGGTTTCAATCGCACATTAACTATCTGGCCGACGACAAACTCGAGGGACGTGGCGTCGGGTCCAAAGGGATCGAACTCGCTTCCGAGTACATCGCCAAGCATTTCAAGGATGCGGGTCTGGAACCGGCCGGGGAAAACGGCACTTATTTTCAAACGTTCGCCATTTCCCTGAGCCGCAAATTGACGGATTCGAATCGACTGTCGTTTCGGGGCGACGAAGTCAAACGAGAACAAGGGCGTGACTTCATCCCGCTCAGTTTTTCCTCGAGCGGCGCATTCCAGGGGAAGATCGCGTTCTGCGGTTATGGAATCGTCAATCCGGATCGAAACCACGACGATTTCGCCAAAGTGGACCTCAAGGGAACGGTGGCGCTGATGCTCGACGGCGAGCCGCGAGACTGGGCTGACGCAAAAGGGAATCCGACGAAACACTCGTTTCGCCGTGACAAAGTGTATAACGCAAAGGACCGCGGGGCGATCGCCGTAATGTTCGTGAATTCCCGCCTCGACCTGGGTGAGGAGGACGTGCTCACGCCTTTTGAATCTGAAGGCGCTGATGATTACGGACTGCCCGCGGTGCATATCAAACGAGAAATCGCGATTCAGCTCATCCAGACCGCAGGAGGCGGTCAGATGGACGAACTGCAAAAGGTGATCGACGCCGGGCGCAGCGTGTCGAACGTGCTTGCGCACGCCGAGGTCACGGGCGAGGTTCGCTTTGAAAAGACGTCCGCGCCGACTCGCAACGTGCTTGGCGTTCGCCGAGGCGAAGGTCCCTTGGCCGGAGAATTCGTCGTCGTCGGCGCGCATTACGACCATTTGGGCGTGCGCCGTCCGATGATGCGGCGGTTCAAGGAAGGGAAACTGGTGGCGGAAGCGACGGAACCGCAGATTCACAACGGCGCGGATGACAACGCTTCGGGCGTCAGCGGATTGATCGAAATTGCCCGGATGTTCGCCCCGCTGCCGCCGCCGAAGCGCAGCCTCTTGTTCATTGCTTTTACGGCCGAGGAGACCGGTCTTCAGGGCAGCAAGCATTACATGGAGAAGCCGTTCGCGCCAGCGGACAAGACGATCGCCATGTTGAACATGGACATGATCGGCCGATTGGGCAAGGGCGACGACAAGTTGATCGTCATGGGCGCGAAGAGCGCGAAGGAGTTTCCGGAAATCCTTGAAGCTGCCGGAAAGATCGGCGGACTGTCGATTGCTCCGGGTGTGGACAGCGGGGGACGCAGCGACCATGGAGTATTCGTCCGGCAGGGGATCCCGTCGATGCATTTCTACAGCGGGAATCACTCGGATTATCACAAGCCGAGCGACGATGCAGATCTGATCAACGCGGAGGCCGGAGCGAGAATCACGACCCTCGTATTTGAAACGGCCAAGGCGCTGGCAGACCGGGAGGCTCGACCGACGCCGCAAGAAGAAAAGCCCGAAGCGCGCCCCGCCGACCCCCACGCGGCGCTGGGGGAAGCCGATGCTGACAAACTTCCTTCGTTTCGCGTGGTCATGGGATTGTCGCCGAGCTATGCGGACGACGGAAAGTCGGGCATGGGCGTGGACGCGGTCAGTCCGGACGGGCCGGCGGACCGGGCCGGAATGAAGGCGGGCGATCGGATCATCCGCATCGCGGGCAAGCCGGTGGCCAACATTTATGATTACATGGCGTCGACGCGAAACAACAATCCGGGCGACGTGGTCGAAGTGGTTGTCGAGCGGGACGGCAAGGAGCAGACGCTCAAAGTCACGCTGTCCTCGGCCCGATGATCGAGTTTTTTCCGAACCGGATTCAAGGCGCACCCCTCGAAAAACACCGCCAAGATTATTGACAGAGCGCGAGTGTCGAGCGACCATCTCCTCCAATCGATAAGACAGGTTTCGAAGTTGATCTTACCGCCGAAACCGAGACCCTTGTTCGGATGACGGTCGGCACCGGCGAAGGAGGCGCGACGACTCGTCGCCGAGCCTATCCCTCGTCCGCCGAGCAAACCATGCTTCGAGCGATCTTCACGATCATCGCCATGTCCCTGGTGGTTGTTTTCGTGGGCGGCTTCGCGCTTGTTGTAGGCCTCGTGTATCCATCCCGCCGGCTGGTGGCGATTTGCTCGCTGATCTGGGCACGGGTCGTGTTGTATTGTTCGGGAACGCAACTGACTGTTGTGGGCAAAGAGATGGTGGTCGGCGGGTCGCCCCGATTCTACATGGGCAATCATCAAAGCGCGCTGGACATCCCGATCCTGGTGGCGGCCTTGGGCGGCGATGTTCGTTTCCTGGCGAAAAATACGCTGTTTTACATTCCCATTTTCGGATGGGCCATGTCGAGATATGGATACGTTCCAGTGCATCGGGGCGACGCGCGGACGACCCATCGCTGCTTGGAAGTGATGCTTCGTCGGCTCCGGCGAAATCCGGTCTCTTTCGCGGTGTTTCCCGAAGGCACGAGAAGCCGCGATGGACGGCTGCTGACCTTTCGGCGCGGGACCATGAAGATCGCACAGCGGTCCGGTTTCGACGTCGTTCCGTTTTCAATCGAAGGATCGGCCGCGGTGCATCATCGGGACCGGCTGTTGCGCGCCGTTCCCGGTCCGGTGACACTGGTTTTTGGTCAGGCAATTCCCGCCGCCGAAATCGTGGAAATGTCGTCCGCCGAATTGCAGCGTCGCGTCGTGGCGATGGTTGCGGGACAGATGGGGCTTCCCGTCGAGCCGCCATTGACGCAAGATCGGCCGGCCTTGGCGGAGGCGACCTCCTATGTCGGCTGATCGGTCGAACTCGCCGCAGCGCATCCGGGACCGGCTCGCGGGTCAGCACATCCTCATCACGGGTTCCACGGGTTTCCTGGCCAAGGCATTTGTTGAAAAACTCCTGCGCGGCGTGGACACGATCGGCGGACTGCACTTGCTGGTGCGCTCGCGGTCCGACGGGGTCTCGCCGCGCGATCGCGTTCGGAAAGAAGTGCTTCGGTCGAGGGTGTTTGACCGGCTTCGGGCCGCGATGGGCGATGGATTCGCGACGCTGTGCGAGGAAAAAATCCACGTCGTCGGCGGCGACCTGATGCGCGATCGGCTGGGCATGGACGCCGCGACCTATCGCACACTGACGAAGCAGATCACGCTTGTCGTGAACAGCGCGGCCACCGTGACGTTTGACGAGCGGCTCGATGAAGCGGTTCAATTGAACACGCTCGGTCCCGGCCGTTTGCTTCGATTCGCGCGAGACTGCGGCGACGCGCCGATGATGCACGTCTCGACTTGTTACGTCAGCGGCGTTCGCAAGGGCGTTGTCGTGGAGGATTTCAGCGCGCCGGAGGCCGCCCGCGAGTCATTGCCGCGACGAGCGAGCCAGGGCGAATTCGATCTTGACGCGATCGTCCAGGCGCTGATCGGAGAGGGCGAAGAGATTCGACTCCGCTTCGGCGCGGACACCGAGGCTTGCCGTCGACAACTCATCGACGCGGGAATGCGCTGGGCGCGTACGCATGGCTGGAACGACACATACACATTCACCAAGTGGATCGGCGAGCAACTGCTGGTGCGCGACCGGGGCGGCGTGCCGCTTGTCGTTTTTCGCCCGGCGATCATCGAGGGCAGCTTTGACGAACCGATGCCCGGATGGATCGACGGGCTGCGCATGGCCGATCCGATCATCGTCGCCTACGGTCGCGGAAAGCTCAATGAGTTTCCGGGTCGCGAGGAGATCGCCATCGATCTGATTCCGGTGGATTACGTCGCCAATGCGATGATCGCGACGCTCCCGACGAAACCGGCCAGACACGACGATTTGCGGAGCACCGAAACGACACCGTCGTCGAACGAAGGACCAACCGCAGACACGCCGAGCAGTTCGTTGCCGGCGGTGTACCAGTGTGCCTCGAGCGATCGGAATCCGTTTCTTGTTCGGAGGCTGCGACGGGCGCTGGAAACCGCGTTCATTCAACGTCCGATGAACGGCGACGACGGCAAGCCGGTCCATCCGGGGCCGCTTCGCCTGATCGAGCGGGATCGGTTTCTCGCGCGATGGGAGTCGCGGCAGCGGAGAATCGCGCTTCTTCGCCGGTGGCTGAAGCGACTGGGCGTGGCGGATCGGCGTCTTCGCAAGCTCGCCATCATCGCGCGGCAGATCGAGCAAGTCGTTTACTTCGCCAAGATCTACTCACCCTACACTCATCTGGATTGCCGGTTCGCGGACGACGGACTGCGGCGCGTGGCCGAACAGCTCCATCCCGACGACCGCGCGGCATTCCCCTTCGACGCGAAGTTGATCGACTGGGACGACTACATCATCAATCGCCACGTGCCCGGCCTGTTGTCTTTTGTGCTGGGTACCGGCGGCCAACCGTCGTCGCGCATTCGGGGAATCTCATCGAGGGACGACACCCCAACAACGAATTCCGTGCGCGATGGCGACTCCATCTTCTCTGTTTTCGAGCGAACGGCCGCGAGGTTGCCCGAGAAACCAGCTCTTCAGATTCGCCGCGAAGGACGATGGGTGCGGTACACATTTGATGAGGCCCTTCGCGCGACGGGTACGATCATGCGCAGGTTTCTGGAACGGGGTCTTCTGCCGGGCGACCGCGTGGCGATCTGCGCGGAGAACGGACCGGAATGGGGATTGGCCTATTTGTCGATCATGCGCGCGGGAATGACGGCGGTTCCGCTTGATCCGCAGTTGCCGCCCTCGGAGGCCTGGGCAGCCGCACGATTCGCCAGGGCCCGGCTCATGTGCGCCGGCGCGACCACGTTTGAAGGATTGTCCGCGCATCGATGCGACGAAGACGCGGAGCTGGTCAAACTTCGCGAGCCGCTCATTCCGCCCGCCGGCGCGACCCGTGACGCGGAACCCGACTCGGTATCGGTCGAGGAAGCGGCGATCGCGTCGATTCTCTTCACTTCGGGCACGACGATCGCGCCGAAAGCGGTACCGTTGACGCATCGCAACCTGCTCTCCAACGCTTCGGCGCTATTGCGCGTGCATCCGATCCGGCCGGCCGACGAGATGCTCTCGGTGCTGCCGCTCTATCATGCGTTCGAGTTCACCGGCGGATTCCTCGTGCCGATGGTCTGCGGCGCGACGGTGACCTATGTGGACCAGCTTAAAAGCGCCGAAATCCTGACAGCCATGCAGGCCACGGGCACGACGATCATGCTGACCGTGCCGAGACTGCTGAAGATGTTTCACGATTCGATTCAAAACAGCGCGGCTTCGGGCGGGTTCTTGAAGCGATGGCTGTTTGCGTTTCTCGGATTCGCGTCGAATCTGTCGGGCGGTCGCATGGGACGGCAGCTGTTCGGCGTTGTTCATCGCAAGTTCGGCGGTCGGTTGCGGATGTTCGTCAGTGGCGGATCGCGCCTCGACCCCGAGTTGTTTCGGGCCTTTCGCCGCATGGGGTTTGTGGTGTATGAAGGATACGGACTCACCGAAACGTCACCGGTGCTCACGGTCACGCCGCCGGGAGGCGCGAAGGCGGGATCGGTCGGTCCGCCACTACCCAACGTTGAACTCGCCATTCGCAACCAGAATCTCGAGGGCATCGGCGAGGTCTGGGTTCGCGGCCCGAGCGTGATGGCCGGGTACATCGACGATTCGGAATCCACGGCGGAAGTCATGGTGGAGGGATGGCTTCGCACGGGCGATCTTGGCAAACGCGACGAAGAAGGTTTTCTGCACCTGACCGGTCGGTCCAAGGACCTGATCATCTCCGGCGCGGGCAAGAACGTGTATCCCGATGAAGTCGAGCTTCGTTACAAGGACCTTCCCTATACCAAGGAACTTTGCGTGTTCGGGCTGCCGGCTGACGACGGCATCGGCGATATCGTTCATGCGGTGATTGTCGTCGATGAGGCCAACGCTTCGGGCATGGACAGTTCCTCGATGGAACGCGAAATCCGGCTCGCAGCCGAAGCGATCGGCGAGTCGCTGCCGACTCACCAGCGGATCACGGCCATGCACTTCTGGTACCGCGACCTTCCCAAGACAACGACGATGAAGGCCAAACGAGGGGAGATTCGCGACGTGGTGGCCTCCAGCGTGGGCGCTTCGGGACCGCACGCCGCACCCGTCAGCGCGGCGGACACTCGGCGCGATGAAAAAGTAAGCGAGTCGTTCGCGGCCGTTCGGCGCATCCTGGCCCGGCAGTCCAAGCGCCCCGAAACGGCAATTCACGCAGATTCGCATTTGTTGCTTGATTTGGGAATCGACAGCATCGGCAAGGTGGACCTGATCGGGGCGATCGAAGCCCAATTCGGCATGCGCATCGACGACAAGAAGGCGACGGCCATCGCTCGTGTGTCCGATCTCCTGCGGGCGATCGGCGATCGACTTCCGATCGGCAGCGGGACGCGCGGCGAGGCCTGGCGACGTTTGGTGGCAAGCGCCGGTGGAGGATCGACCAACGGATGCCATCGACCGGCGCCGGGACCGGCAAGGTGGCTGGCGCGCGGTACGGTCAATGCCTTCATGAACAGCTACGTTCGCGTGCGTGCGGCCGGACTCGAGAACATTCCGGCGAGCGGGGCGTTCATCCTCGCGCCGAACCATTCCTCGCACCTCGATTCGCCGGCCGTGGTAACGGCCGTGAACGGTCGGCGGCGCGTCTGGGTCGCCGGAGCCGAGGATTATTTCTTCGACACGCGACTGAAACGCTACGTCTTCGGGCGGCTGCTCGACACCATTGCGTTCGACCGTCACGCGGACGGACTCTCAGGGTTGCGCCGCTGCGGCGAGGCGCTCTCGCGCGGCGACGGATTGCTGCTGTTTCCGGAAGGAACGCGCTCACGCGACGGGCGGATTCAACCGTTCAAGGTCGGTGTGGCCGTTCTGGCGATCGAACGGAATGTGCCGATTGTCCCCGTGTTCATCGATCAGGCGTTCGACCTGCTGCCCAAGGGGCGAAAGTTCGTTCGGCCGGGCGTTGTCAAGGTTCGATTCGGTAAGCCGATTGCCCCTCCGGCAACGGATGAAGCGGTCGATCATTACGCCGCGGCGCAGGAACTGACGCGGCAGGTGCAGGCGAAAGTCGAGGCGCTTTGCGGCGAGGGATTCGGCAGCCGAGCCGGGAGCGGCGCCGCGTGAGCGTCGAGCCCTTTGCCAAGCCGATAAGAGCTGCCGTTTTTTTTGACGTGGATGGCACGTTGGTCGATTCCACGATCGCCCATTACTTTCGTTATTTCATGTTTCGACGCCTCCGGGGAATGCATGCAAAGTTGTGGTACTTCGGATTTCTGGTTCGGTGCGGGTATTACATGGTCCTTGATCGCGTTGATCGCGGTCGGCTCAATGTCGTGTTCTACCGAAACTATCGCGGCTTGAACGCAACCGACGTTCGATCAATGGCGGATGATTGTTATCACGATGAGATCGTACCCCGACGGTTTTCGGAATCCGACGCTTGCCTTGAGGAGCACCGCCGCGCCGGACGTGCGATCGTTTTGGTGACGGGATCCATCGACTTCATCATGGCCCCGCTCGCTCAGGACATCGGAGCTGCGGCCGTGCTCGCTGCGTCGCTGGTGGAACGTGACGGCTGCTTCACGGGCGAGCTGACCGGCCCGCCGGTGGGCTATGAAGAGAAGGCCATTCGCGTCCGACGGTACGCCGAAAACGCCGGAATGGACCTGCACCAGTCTCATGCTTACGGCGACAGCTACGCCGATATGCCCATGCTCGAAACCGTCGGGTTTCCACACGCGGTGAATCCTGATCGAAAACTGGCAGCGCTGGCGCGGCAACGCGGCTGGCCGATCCATCGCTGGTCCGTTCCCTCGCAGGGAGCACACGAGAACCGATGAGGGCGCTTGTCTACCGCAAAAGCGTCCCGCGTTATGCGCTGCTCAAGCTGCTGGGCCCGCAGTTTCGGCGACTGTACACCAGCGGCCTCGCGCCGCTTTCGCTCGTCGAGATTCCCGAGCCGAAGCTGCCCTCGCCGCGCTGGGTGCGGATCGCCCCGAAGCTGGCCGGATTGTGCGGCTCGGACCTCGCGACGATTTGTGCCAAGGGAAGTCCCTATCTCGCGCCGGTCACCTCCATGCCATTTGTCATGGGACACGAACTGGTCGGCACGGTGACGGAAATCGGCACCGACGTAACCGGCGTCCGAGTCGGCGATCGCGTCGTGCTCCATCCGGCGCTGGGCTGTTTCGTTCGCGGCATCGAGCCAATGTGCGATGCGTGCGCCGGCGGATGCGATGCCTTGTGCCGAAACGTGGCACGAGGAGCGATCGCACCGGGCATTCAGACCGGATATTGCCGGGACACCGGCGGCGGATTCGGGCAAAGCCTCGTCGCCCACGAGTCGCAGGCCTATCGCGTACCCGACGATCTCGACGACCAAGCGGCCGTCCTGATCGAACCGTTCGCGTGCGCCTTGCACGGCGCGCTGCGCGTGTCACTCGGTGAGCGCGATACCGCCCTCGTGATCGGCTGCGGATCGATCGGTCTGCTGACCATTGCCGCGCTGCGCGCCGTCGGCTGCAAGGCTCGCATTGTCGCCGTCGCGCGGTACGATCATCAGCGGCGGATGGCGATATCGCTGGGCGCAAGCGAACTGCTCGATTCGCCGAAAAGGTTTGCTGATCGATACCGGTTGTGGGCCAAGTCGCTTTCCGCCGAAGTGCTCAAGGCCGAGCTGGGCAAGCCGATGGTGATCGGCGGCGCAGATGCGGTGTTCGACTGCGTGGCCTCGTCGCAATCCATCGACGACGGCGTGCGATTCACCACGAGCGGCGGTACGCTCGTGCTCGTCGGGATGCCGGGGACGCCCTGGGGCGTCGACTGGACGCCGATCTGGTTCAAAGAGCTGACCATTCGCGCGGCCTACGCCTACGGACACGAGCGGATCGGCGGCGGCGTCCGCGATACGTTTGACCTGGCGATCGAGCTGATGCAAACGTGGCAGGATCGACTCAAGCCGCTCCTCGGCGAACCGTTTGAATTGAAGGACCATTGGGCGGCGATCCGCCAGGCACTGAACTCCGGTCGTACCGGAATCGCTAAGACGACGTTTGCCGTGAGCTAGCGGCGTGATGACAATTGACTCACGTTGTTCGTACCGGAGGACTGTGCATGGCTGTTCCTACCTATGAAGAACTCATGTTACCGATACTTCGATTAGCCGCCAATCGAGAAGAACACCGTTACGCGGCAGCGCTGACATCAGTTTGCAACAGTATGGGTCTTACGGATTCCGATCGGAACGAGACAATCCCGAGCGGGCAAACGCGCGTTTACAATCGATTTGGATGGGCAATTACACATCTTTCACAAGCCAGGCTCCTAGAGAAACCCGGAAGAGGACGGTTCAAGATCACTGAAAGAGGTTTGGACTTGTTGAAAGAGGAGTTGGATCGAGTTGACAACAATGTGCTCTCACGATTCCCAGAATTCTTGGAATTCAGAGCCAGACGAAAAGCGACCGTCACCGGTTCTGGATCATCAAATACGCTTGAACTTCTTGATACACCCGAGGAACGACTCGATGATGCCTATCAGGAACTTCGCGCCGCACTGGCTTCAGATCTACTCGATCGGGTCCTGGCAGCCAGTCCCAAGTTTTTTGAGCACCTCGTCATTGATCTCCTCGTCGCGATGGGGTATGGCGGGTCACGCGCCGACGCTGCACAAGTTGCCGGTCGCCCAGGGGACGGGGGCATCGACGGAACGATCAAGGAAGACAAGCTTGGATTGGACATTATCTACGTTCAAGCGAAGCGTTGGGAGGGTACTGTCGGGCGTCCAGCTATTCAGTCATTTGTAGGTAGTTTAGATGGCGAAAAAGCAGTCAAGGGCGTTTTCATCACAACTTCGACATTCTCGGAAGATGCGAGAGAATATGTGCGGCGGGTCCAGAAGAAAATCGTCCTGATTGACGGCACACAGCTGGCGCAATTGATGATCGATCACGGCGTCGGCGTGACCGTTGCCAAGCAAATTACCGTGTGCCGACCCGATAGCGACTACTTTGAGGAGGCCGAGTGAACAAGCGAAACGGTCAGGGAAATATCCACACGGTCACCACCGACGATCCGCCGTTTCTGTTTCATCGCGGCGAGGGCTACACGAGGCACCGCCTGCCCGTCGGCACGAAGATCATCTATCCGAATCCTCCGTTGGATCCGATTCCCGACCGCCGCGCGGCCATCGAGCATGCCGTCGATCATCCGCTCGGCAGCGATCCGCTCCACGCGCTGCTGAAGCCCGGAATGAAGATCACCATCGCCTTCGATGACGTTTCGCTGCCATTGCCGCGAATGCGGGCGCCCGACATCCGCCAGACCGTCATGGAAGTCGTGCTCGAGCGCCTCGACCGCGCCGGCGTGACCGACATTGAACTGATCTGTGCGATCTGCCTGCACCGCCGCTGCACACCCGCGGAAATCAAACATTTCGTCGGTCCGGCGATTTTCAAGCGCTTCTGGCCCGATCGACTGTACAACCACGACGCCGAAGACCCCAAGGGCAACCTGATGCTCGGCACGACAGCCCATGGCGAAATCGTCGAGATCAACCGCCGAGCGGCCGAGTCGGACCTGCTCATCTACGTCAACATCAACCTCGTCACCATGGACGGTGGGCACAAGTCGGTGCCGGTCGGATTGGCGACCTACCGATGCGTCAGCCACCATCACAACTCGCGGACGATGTTGCACGACTCCAGCTACATGGACCCGCCCAACAGCATCTTCCACCGCTCGTGCGAGCGGATGGGCGAGATCGTCGCCAAGCAGGTCAAAATCTTCACCATCGAAACAACGCTCAACGGCGATACGTTTCACAACCTGCTCGGTTTTCTTCAGCGGCGTGAGCACGGATGGCGATTGCGCGACCGATTGATGTTCCACGGCAGTCGACTCGGTATGGCCGCTTTACCCGGACCGCTCCGTCGCAAAGCCTACAGCTCGCTGCCCGCGCCCTACGGTCTGACCGGCGTTCATGCCGGAGCGACCGACGCGGTGCATCAGCGCACGCTGACCAATGTTGATCGTCAGCATGAAGTCGAAGTCCCGCAGCAGTTCGACATCGTGCTCGTCGGATTGCCGTCGATCGGTCCTTACAGCGTCGATTCGATCCTGAACCCCATCCTGGTTCAGTGCCTCTCGACCGGCTACTTTTTCAACTTCTATCGCAACCGTCCGCTCGTGCGTCGCGGCGGCGTGATGATTGTCGACCACCCGATCGAAAACAAATTCACTATGCTCCATCACCCGTCCTATTACGATTTCTTCAATGACCTTCTGCCGCAGACGCGCGACCCGGCCGAACTCGAACGCCGCTTTGAGAAATCGTATGCTCAGAACGAACGCTACATTGATTTGTATCGCCATTCCCATGCGTACCACGGCGTTCATCCGTTCTACATGTGGTACTGGGGCGCGCACGGCATGGCCCACTTGGGAAAAGTCATTTCGATCGCCCCCAAGAGCGTTGAGGCCGCTCGCCGCATCGGCTTCGACGTCGCTCCGTCGATGGACGCCGCGATCGGCATGGCCCGCGACTTCGTCGGAAGCGACACGACCATCGCCTATTACCATTGCCCGCCGGTCATCATGTGCAAGCTGCCCGCGTGAACGACGCCATGAACTTTTCGCGGTTCGTGATCGTGGCCAACCCAACGTCGGGACGGGGACGCGGACGGCGCATGGCGGAGGGCGTCGCCGCGCGACTCAAAGAGGCGGGGCGAACAGTCGACATTCGATTCACCACGGCTCACGGCGACGCGGAATCCATCGCGGGACAGGCTTGCAACGACGCCCCGCCTCCTCATTGCGTCGTCGCTTGCGGCGGAGATGGGACCATTCAACAGGCCGCCCACGCGCTCGCGTCACTGAAACAATCGATGAAGAAAGAGTGTCCCGCGTTCGGTCTTGCCCCCACCGGCCGATGCAATGACTTTGCTCGCGCGCTGGGCATTCGTTCGGACGCCGACGCCATCGCCGCCGTACTGCTCAACGGCTCGCCACGCCCGATCGACCTCGGACTCGTCAATGGTCGATACTTCTGCACCGTCGCCACGGTCGGAATCGATGCCGAAGTGACCAGCTTCGTTGACACGATGAAAATGCCGCTCCGAGGCACGCCGGCCTACGTCTACGGCGCGCTCCGAGTCCTCGCCCGTTACCGCCCGCACCACCTGCGAATCGAAGGCGACTTCGGCGTGATTGATCGGCCGCTGTTTCTGGCCTCCAGCGCCAATACTCCGTTCTACGGCGGCAACATTCGCATCGCCCCCGACGCGAGACCCACGGACGGGCTGCTTGATCTTTGCGTGATCGATCCGGTTTCGCGCCTTCGCGCCGTTCGCCTGATTCCCCAGTTGCTGGCCGGGCGTCATGGCTCGCTACCAATTGTTCAATTCCATCGGGCACGGCGCTTGACGATTGATTCACGCACTCCCTGCGAAATCTGGGCTGACGGCGAACGCATCGCCGCCACGCCCGTGACCATCGAAGTGGTTCCCGGTGCGGTGCGCATCCCGACTCCGGCGTGAGTTTCAGATGGCGCGATCGCTTCGATCGACTACCACCCCGTCGCGGCGCTGACCAGCCCAAGACCCGTGCCAAAGATGAGAATCAATGGCACGAAAAGATAGTCAAAGACGTCGCCGTAGATGGCGAGAATGAAGATAAGAAACCCGTAAGGCCGGACCATGGCGTAGATCGGCCCCAGCGTTCGCGGAAAAAGATGCTCCAGAACCCATGATCCGTCCAGCGGTGGAATCGGGAACATGTTGAACAGCGCCAGCGCGACGTTGATCAGCACGCTGAGCTTCAGGAACGTGCAGATGCTCGCGAACGAAGAGGCGCCGACGAAGCCGCCCGCGCTCACCGGCACGGTGGGATTAAGTGATGACAATCGCTGCACCGTCGCTTCCGGCACGATCATCTGAAGCACGCAAGCTCCGCCGAGCAGGAGCATCAACGACGCGCACGCCAGCAGCAGATTCGAACCCGGCCCCGCGATGGAAATCAGAATGTGCGCCCGGCGGTGGCGGGGAAGCGCGCCGACCTGCACAGGCACGGGTCGGGCGTATCCAAAGACCGGCGCTCCGGCCAACGCCAGGATGATCGGCAGCAACACCGTGCCCACGGGATCGATATGCGACAATGGATTCAACGTCACCCGTCCGAGCGATTTTGCCAAACCATCGCCGAGCCACCACGCCGTGATGGCGTGACCCGCCTCGTGAACGCTTAGCGACAGGATCACGACGACGATCGCGCAAGCGATCATCCCCCAGTTTCTTTCCCCCGGCGCCGCCGGCGGGGCGGAAACCACTGCCGTGGGAGGAGATCCTTGTCGCCGTGCGCCTTCGCGTATGGCCAATGTATTGACGACCGCTCCAAGGGAAAGAAACAAAAACGCGATCAGGCACATTGTTCTAGAATGCCGCATTGCCTCGGTTCGCCGCACCATTTTTCGATGAAGGACGAGTAGCATGACCGCACCGATGCCGGGCACCAGGCCGAATAACGGGATGAATGCCAGCGACGACAGAATGAGCGCCCAGACCGCCAGCGATGACACCTTCGGCCATATCAGGCGGCGCGGTTGACCATCGGCATCGGTCTCCGCTCGCGGCGGATGGACCGGCGCGATCCTCTTCGCACTCTCGTCCGAATCAGCCCTGGACCCTTCCGCCACCGCCTCTACCGGCGGACCGAGCAGCTCAAGAAGCGGCGCGATCTGCTCGGTCGAGAGAATGAACTGAAGACTGCGCTCAAACGTTTCGACCCGAAGCAGGAATGCGCCTTGAAACGTCGTGATATACAGATCCGTCGGCCAGCGATCCCGTTCGATCGTCATGACCACGCGGTCGTCACGAAGGACGATCCGGTCGGTTTCGATGAACGCCCGCCAGGCGGCGCCGCGCGTGTCGGTCCAAGAATGCGATGAGGGAATCGTGGAATCGCTCATCGGTCGAACTCATCCCCACGGAAGCTGCTGCCCAGATAGATCGACCGCACGCGATCGTCGCGCACAATCTCGCGCGGAGCGCCCTCGGCCAGTTTGTGCCCTTCGTTGATGATGTAACTTCGGTCCGTCACGCGCAGCGTCTCGCGCACATTGTGATCGGTCAGCAGAATCGCGATGCCTCGATCGCGCTTCAAGTGCAGAATCTCCCGTTGCAGGTCCTCCACGGCCTTGGGATCGACTCCGCTGAACGGTTCGTCGAGCATGATGAGCTTCGGCTCGGTGACAAGCGCCCGCGCGATTTCCAGCTTACGCCGCTCGCCGCCGGAAAGCGTGCGAGCAAGCTGTTTGCGCTGCTCGACCAATCCGAATTGATGGATCAACTGGTCGGCCCGCTCGGCACGATCCTTGCGATTGAGATGTCGCATCGTCTCAAGAATCGCAATGAGATTATCCTCCACGGAGAGCCTCTGAAACACGCTCGGCTCCTGCGAAAGGTACCCCATGCCGAGCTGCGCCCTGCGGTACATCGCGAGCGTCGTAACATCCTGACCGTCAAACACCACCTGCCCGCCATCGGGGTCGATGATGCCCACGGTCATCCGAAAGGTCGTTGTCTTTCCCGCTCCGTTGCGCCCTAACAGTCCGACAATCTCACCCGCGCGCACGAAATAGGAAAGCCGGTCCACGACGGCGCGGCCGTTATAGCGCTTGACCAGCTCCCGGCCTTCAAGCAGCGGTTTGCCAGCGGTTGGTTTCAATCAGCCCGATCCGTTCCACGCGGCGTCGGAGGCGAAAGGCCGACGCGAGCACGCGCCAACGTCGGCCAAAACGGTTCTTGTTACCACGTCCTGGGTCGAATGGGAAGCTTTCAGACTCGGCGCGGGCATCGAGGAAGGCGGCACGGTTCAAGAAGCGGTTATCGAATCCAGCGCATGCGGCCAACGTCGGGAATGATTCCGATCCGGTCGAGCAATGGAAGCCAATCAAGGCGAAATCCGGCGGGCCAGTATACGAAAAACGCCTTGCCGATAAGCTGATCGCGCGGAACCGTGCCGAGTTGAAATGACTCGCCGCGATCGCGCAGATGTGGTCCCACCTCATCCCACAACCGCGAATCCTTGCTGGCGGCGGTGTTGTCGCCCAGCATGAAATACTCGCCCTCGCGAAGCATGATCGGACTGGTCGGACTCGCCCAGCCCATGCGCGGCGCCCAAGGCAATCGCTGAATCGGACTGATGTGAACCTCACTGTAGTAATACTCATCGCGGTCAACGGCGATGTGCGTCAATTCGAATGCCCCGTCGGACCCGTAAATCCTCGGGGTAAGGGCGCCCGGCTCGCGACGTTCCCGCCGAATGCGCGCCACGTCCGGCCCATAGTAGGCCCGTGACGCCGGATCCGACGAGGTCGCCAGCACTTCCTGTCCATCGATCCACAGCGCCAGCCGGTAGTCCGCGTTCTCAAAGCGAACTTCCGACGCCTGACCGGGAGCAATCGTCGACACCCGGCCCGATGCCATGGCGGGCACTGTCTCGTCCGGCATTTCGAGCGATTCCACCAGACTCACCGTTCCTTCCGTGCGAATCACCGCCCAGAAGTTTCGCCCCCATTTGGAGAGTTTGATCCGCACGGTCGCCGAGGCGTCCTCGGGCGTAAGAACGAACCGGACCCGCTGATCCGACACCATGGGCGCGCGGTTCTCTCGGATGTTGTAGGCATTGGATGCGCGAATCTCCTTGCCCGCCAGCGCGACATAGTCATCGCGATCCGTCGCGGGTCGATACCGCAAACGCCGCGGCGCGATGTCCCAACCCGACGTCGCCGCCCTCACCGCCACCCAGTTCGGCTGGCCCTTGCCGGGGTCCCGCGGCGGATAATCGTGGTCGTACACGTTGTACCAGAGCACACGCTGCGCTTCGGGCGTTTTTCGAACCACCCGGAGCTTGGCGTCAAGTTCCCCATACGTCTTCGTCGAAACCTGACCCAGCATGCCGGTCGCCTCACCCGTGACAAACCGATGCTTCTCGCTGATGTTGTTCTCGAAGTCCCGCTTCGCCTCCGCTGATAGTTCCGACACCGGCACCGTGTACAGATCGCCATCGAGAATCATCAGCACTTCGTTGGGCAGTCCCACGCAGCGCTTGATGAAGTTTGTCGTGCCGTCCTCCGGGTCCTTGAAGACGATCACGTCCCAGCGCTTGGGATCAAACCGCGATCCGCCGATGTCGAAGGGCCATTTGAAAACCAGAATCCGGTCCCCCTTGTCGGGAAGCCCAAGGTCGTCGCGCGGATACAGATTCGTATTCACGTGCGAGCAGTTGGGGCAAACGGCACTGGAGTTGCCGTCCACCGGCGAAAAACTCCGCTGATCGTCAGGATCGCGAAGTCCGTAGGTGAACTCGTACCCGCAATCTTCGCATAGCGTCGTACCGTGAGCGCCCAAAAGCGTCGGGGCCATCGAACCTGTTGGAATCACGAAAGCCTCGACAACGAACGCGCGGAACACGAACGCCAGCACCAGCGCGATCACGATCGATTCGATCGAATCGCGAATGCCATCGCCGGCGCGACTGCCACCCGCGCGGCCGGCTCCCGCCGTACCAGACCCCGTCGCCATTTTGTTTGATTCGTTTTCGTTCATTTGCTGTTACCGGACTTCACCGATGCCGAGTTCACTTCGGATTGTTACCGTTCCGGCCACCGTCGGCAACGTCAAAACTGCCGACTCAACGAAAACCGACAGAATCGATGAATACGTCCGCATAATCGCATTTGGCTCGCCGATTCGCGTTCAGAGAAACTCGCAGCGCGGAGCAGCAAGATTGCCGCAAATCACAAAGGAGGCGGCCAAGGGAAAACAATCGAATCGCCGACATCGTAAAACGTCCCCATGAGGACTTCAGTTACGACGCCGTCCAGACACTCAATCACTCGCGGCCAGTAACTAGAGCCCTGGCAGACTTCGTCGATCCCATCGGTCATCGAGATCATCCCGAAAAACTCCCTTGACCCGGCGTAATAATAGCGCAACTCAAAGGTTAAACCCCCGCTCATAAACAGAAACAGCACGGATCCGCCTTCGCAGGTTCCCGCGATAAGTAACGGAAACTCCGCTCGGCCGTCATGGTCCACGTCATCCATCGGCAACCCGTTGAGTTCCTCATGCCAGCTCTGGCGCGTCGCATCGAATGGCTCGAAGATGTCGATTGATCCGAGACAAACGCGCGGTCCGGGTTCACATTGCGAAACACAGGGGTCTGTCGGCACGGTACATTGGCCGCCGTCGCAAATCTGACCGCCGGGACAAACAACGGACGTCCCCTCGCAGTAACCGCTCGTGCACCGATCGTCCGACGTGCATGAGTCGCCGTCGTCACAACCGACAGCATTCGGCACGTTGCTACACAAGCCATCCATACAAAGATCATCAGTGCATTCGTCGCCATCGTCGCACATGGCGTCGCTTTGGCAGTAATCAATAACTGGCCACCAATTCGAACACGCCCCCACGGTCATCATCACATACAAGGCAACAACAATTGCTGGTCGAACGTTTAACATCGTGGATGATCCCTGTTGGCAATCAATCACACAGCATTCCAACGTCGATCTGGCTGAAGCCTCGCGCCGCCCCGGCCTCACCCGAATCGGTCGACCATCCGCCCACGCGAATCAGGTAGCAGGTCCCCACCGCCACGTCCGGTATGCTCACCACCGATCCGGTCTCGAACCCGCCGCAGGAATCGTCGTCGCAGGCCAGAAGCGCCGCGTTTCCCTTCTCCGGGCACGCGCATCCGGCCTCCGCATCATTCGAACCGTACACCGCCATAACGGCATCGTATTGCGTCCCCAGGCACATGGAGACCGACAGCGTTCCCGAGCAGGGAGCGGTATACGAAAACCACACGTCGGCCTGAAAGCGCTCCGGTTGGTCGAATCCGCACTCCATGCCGAGGTCCGGTCCGTCAGTGCTCGCGAGTCGATTATCGCCCAGCGCCGTGCAGAGATACGTCTGGCCTTCTCGAGGCAGGCACGACTCCCCGTTGAGGCAATCCTGCGACGTCAGCCCGCACGCGCGTTCGCCGATCTCGATGGGCGGCTCGCCCTCGCAGCGTCCCGCATCGGGATTCGGAACCTGCCCCGCACATATTTCGATGGCGTTCGCACAATCGTCGTTGGGCGGCGTCGGACAGCCACCCAGAACCTCAGAAAGCTGGTCGCAAAACTGACCCGCGAAGAATAGCCCCGATTGCGGGCAGGCCGTGGTTTCAACGTCATTGCAAACCGGCGGCGATCCCGGCGTACAGCACGCTCCAAACTGGGCCGTCGGCGGCGGCAAATCGTCGCACAAATAGTCACTTTCGCCGTTGCGATCGACAAAGGCGTAATAGGCAAACGCGGAATAGAGGCATTGCCGCAGGTCGGCCTCCGCCAATGAGAAAGTGTCGTGGCAGAGGGCCGTCATATTCGTGTAGAACGCGAGATCGCATTCTCGACGCGGCGCTTCGCAGAAAACGTAACATTCGTCGTGCGCCTCGCACGCCGACGTGAAGCAGACACCGTCGAACGGACAATCCGGAATCAGCGCGGCCAGCCGGTTGTTGTCGCCGCACGCCTTTCCAGCCTCGAACGTCGCCAGTTCATCACTGAGGTGAGCGTAGAACCGGGCGGCGAATTCGGCCGAGCAGCCAAGGACCGCCGCAATCAACAGCATCGACACCACCCGTTTCGCCAACCTGCCTCGCGTCGAATAAACCTGCACGACTTCCCCCTCATTCTCGATAGAGCGACGCACCGGCGAGCGCCGCAAGGCAAAACTCAATCAGCGTCCACGCGGCCGTCACGGCCAACTTCCATCCGCCGAGGAGTTTGAGCTGGCTTAGCGTGACGAGCAACACCACCCCGATCGACGCCCACATGGTGACGCCGACGATGATTGCCGTCCGCGGGTATGGCCCGAACCGCGTGCGAAACACGGCATAGAGATACACCGCCAAAATGCCGAACCATATTCGCATGCCGAAGTGCTGCACGGCCATCATCGCGGGCGACGACGGCGGAAACTTCTCCTTGAACGCGACGATGTACTCCGGTCCGAGGACAAAATGCCCGAGCGAAAACCCGCTGACGCAAATCACCAGCCCGGCAACGATTCCACCAAGAAAAACCCGCAGCCAGTTGATCGAAACCATGAGGACGGATTCTAAAACAGGGCGAAAAGGAAGCAATTCACGGATCGGCGGACGACCTGCCCGCGCCGTTCTCCGCCGGCCACGCTCGTCAGTTCGCCAAGCCGCGCCCGTTCTCGGAATTGCGCGGCGACGCTGCTTTTTGACGCGGCCGCGTCCGGACCTACAATGGGTCCAATCGATCCGCCGGGCTTCGGGCCGTTGAGCACGATATTTCACGTCGCCCACCCGTTCCCCCATCAACACCGGGAACACGCGATACCGCCGATCCTCCGGAGCCCCCGACCATTGAACTGAAGGTGCCATGAAAGAAATCGCTTTGAATCGCAGAAATGAGTTTGGAGTGGTAATGTCAATGTTGGCCTTTGGCGTCTGCGGGGTCGCGCATGCTCAGGACGCGGGCCAGTCACCCCGACCGACGGAGGGAACTTCAACCGTGTCAGAAAAAAAACCGCCGAAACACACCAACCGACTCATCAAGGCCACAAGCCCCTACCTTCTTCAGCACGCCCACAATCCCGTCGACTGGCATGAATGGAATGCCCAGTCGCTGGAAAAAGCGAAGTCCGAAGACAAGCCAATCTTCCTCAGCATTGGTTATTCCGCCTGCCATTGGTGCCACGTCATGGAGCATGAGTGCTTTGAAGACGAGGAGGTCGCCAAGGTGCTCAACGACGGATTCGTCAGCATCAAGGTCGATCGCGAGGAGCGGCCCGATCTCGATGAACTCTATATGGCCTACACTCAGGCGCTGACCGGCGGAGGCGGCTGGCCGATGAGCGTCTGGCTGACCCCGGACGGCACGCCGTTTTATGCAGGGACGTATTTTCCCCGGGCGCAGTTTGTTCAACTGCTTCGCCAGATGAGTGAACGATGGAAGTCCGACCGCGATCAGATCACCGGAGGCGCCTCGCAGGCCAAGGCGTTCTTCGATCGCTGGGCCAAGGGGCACGAACCCGCCGAGGGCGTCATCGCGCTCGAAATCATCGATCGGTCCGCTGCCGTGCTCGCCAACCACTTCGACCGCAAGCTCGGCGGCATGAGCGGCGGCGGGACAAACAAGTTTCCGCCGAGCATGGCCATGGACTTGATGCTGCGCGTCCATCGTCGGACAGAGAATCCCGCGCTGTTCGAAGCCGTCGATGTCACGCTCGACCATATGGCGCGCGGCGGCATCTATGACCACATCGGCGGCGGCATCTGCCGATACAGCACCGATGTCGAGTGGCTCGTGCCGCACTTCGAAAAGATGCTCTACGATCAGGCGCTGGTGAGTGCCATCTACCTCGACGGCTTCCTCGTCTCCAAGAACCAACAGTACGCCACCGTCGCCAAAGACATTTTTGATTACGTACTTTCCGACCTTCGCTCGCCCGAAGGGGCGTTTTACTCCAGCCGCGACGCCGACAGCGACGGCAAAGAGGGAAAGTTTTACATTTGGACGGTTGATGAGGTCATCGCCGCACTGGGTAAGGAGGAGGGCGAGCTGTGCTGCAAATACTTCGACGTCACCGAGTCGGGCAATTGGTTTGAGCGCTTCGGCCACGCGCCTCCGGGCCCCAAAAACATCCTGCACATCCCCAAACCACCCGCGATGTTCGCCAAAATGCATGGGTTGGAGGTCGATCATCTTCACTCCAAGGTTAAAGGCTGGCGAGAAAAACTCCTTGCGGTTCGCGTGCAACGGACGCCGCCGGGCCTGGACGACAAAGTCCTGACGGACTGGAACGGGCTGATGATCGCGAGTCTGGCCAAAGGCGCTCGCGCGCTCGACGAACCGAAATACGCCGTCGCGGCGTCCGCCGCCGCCGATTTCATCCTCGCGAAACTGCAAAAAGACGGCCGTTTGCTTCGCACTTACCGAAAAGGCGAGGCCCGCCTGTCGGGGACGCTGAGCGATTATGCGTTCTTCATCGAGGGACTGTTAAATCTGCATGAGGCTACGTTTGACGGGAGATGGCTCGACGAAGCCGAACGCCTGACGGATCTTTCTATCAAGTACTTCTTCGACGAAAAGGACGGCGCGTTTTTCTACACCGCCTCTGACGCCGAAAAACTGATTGTTCGCTCCAAGCACCCACAAGACAGCGCGATTCCGTCGGGCAACTCGGTCCACGCAATGAATCTCCTTCGATTGGCGGTTCTTCTGGACCGGAAGGACTTGCGAGAAAAGGCCGAGTCGATTCTGCGCGCCTTCGCCAAACAGGCCTCCGATTCCCCCGGTGCCTACGAACGACTGAACTGCGCCGTCGATTTCTATCACGATCGGGTCAAGGAGATCGCCATTGTCGGGAATCCGACCTCGGCCGACACCAAAGCGCTGCTTCGAACGGTCTTTGATCGCTACCTGCCCAACAAAGTGGTCGTGTTCGCGCCCGCCAAGGTGACCGACACCCGTGTACCGTTGTTGAAAGGCAAGGGACCGATTGGCGGAAAGTCTACTGCCTTCGTTTGCGAAAACTACCGCTGCCGTCTGCCCGTCTTCACGCCTGAAGACCTCGACAAAGAACTCCAGATGCCGACAAAACCGGAACCTGCCTCGGACAATCCTGACTCCGCGAATCGATGACGCCATCCGGAATCTGGAGAGTCTGCACCGGATGTGAAACGCCGGGATTGCAATTCCGCGAATTTTGCGCTTGAGGCGAGCGGGTCCACTTGTCACAATGTCACCCCACGGCAGGGCGGGCTGCTGCCGTGCTCGGTCCGCTCGCAAAAGCGTCGACTGCCGGATCGAGTGGTTTTGCGCGTCACGATCCCACGGGAGTGCAGGCATGGCACAAACCAAAGAGCAATGGGGAAGTCGTCTGGGCGTGATTCTCGCGGTCGCGGGATCGGCTGTCGGGCTTGGTAACTTTCTTCGCTTCCCCGGTCAGGCGGCTCAAAACGGCGGCGGCGCGTTCATGATTCCCTATTTTTGTGCCCTGTTGTTTCTTGGCATTCCGATTTGCTGGGCCGAATGGACGATGGGCCGCTACGGCGGACGCAAAGGTCTGCACTCCTCGCCGTCAATTCTCGGCGCGGTCGGCAAGGGCCGCGTTTTTCGCTATCTCGGCGTGATCGGCGTGCTGATCCCACTGGCGGTTTCGTTTTATTACACCTACATCGAAGCGTGGTGCCTCGGATATTTCTGGCACTACCTCAACGGTGGAATCGGCGTCGACGCCGCCGCGCCAGTCGCGGAACAGACGGCGCGGGCGTCGAAGTTCTACAACGATCTCACCGGCACCGCGGCCAACGGCGTGATCGCCGGAGGGTCCATTCAGACTTTTGTCTTCTGGGTCATTACGTTTTCGATCAACATCTGGCTTGTGTTTCGAGGCATTTCCCGCGGGATCGAGAAATTCGTTCAATGGGCCATGCCCATCATGGCCGTGTGTGCCCTGATCGTCCTTGTTCGTGTCCTGACCCTGGGTACCCCCGACGCCGCCAATCCCGAACAGAACGTCGTCAATGGGCTGGGGTACATGTGGAATCCGAGTTTTGAGGCGCTGAAGAACCCGCAGACCTGGCTTGCGGCGGCCGGCCAGATTTTCTTCAGTCTGTCGGTGGGGTTCGGAGTCATCATCAACTACGCGTCCTACATGCGTAAGAAGGACGACGTCGTGCTATCCGGACTGACCGCATCAGCCACCAACGAGCTGTTTGAGGTGGGTTTCGGCGGCATGATCACTCTGACCGCCGCGTTCATCTTCCTGGGAACCTCGAATGTGATCGGAGCCGTCCAAAGCGGCTCGTTCGGGCTTGGTTTCACCACGCTTCCCGTGGTCTTTGCCCATATGGGTCCGGCCGGAAATGTCATCGGCGCGATCTGGTTCCTGATGCTCTTCCTGGCCGCGATCACCAGCTCGATTTCGATGTATCAGCCTTCCCTCGCGTTCTTCCAGGAGGCACTGGGATGGGGCCGCAAGCAGGCAACCACCCTGATGGTGTCGATCTGCATCGTCGGGTCGTTCCTTGTCATGTACTACAGCGCGGGCGGCACGTTCTGGTCGACCATCGACAATTGGGTCGGCAACTTGCTGATCTTCATCCTGGCGATGGTGCAGATCATCGCCTTCAGTTGGATCTTCGGAATCAAGAAAGGCATTCAGGAGGCCCATTGCGGAGCGCATATTCACATTCCCAGGTTCTACCAATTCATCATGAAGTACGTGACGCCAACGTTTCTGCTGGTCGTGTTTGGTTTCTTCTGCAAGGATAACCTTCCAACCTGGGTGCAGACCGTGGCCGACAACCCCTTGCAGCAAGGTGCGCTGGGTTTGATCTTTGCCGTTATTGCGCTGCTCGTGGTTTGCACCTACATCGGCGAAAAGCGGTGGCGAGCGGCCGGACTGGACATTGATGGAAAGTTTCCGCCAAGTGATGAAGGAGACGCGAAATGACGTCGCTCGGATGGGTGTTTATGGTCGCGTCCAATCTCTTTGTATGGGGCTTGGCCGCGTGGTGCTTTTATACGGTGCTCACGGTGGATGACAACGGCGAACGTGCGTAGCACGCCTTTTTATGCGGACAGCGGTTTGGCGGCTATTTCCTGGCCTTTTCCGCGGTTGATCGATAGCTTCCCTCGCCGCCATCGCCCTTCTCCACGGGGAACCCAAGAACCGACCAGCCTTCGATATCGCCCGCGCCGCCGGGGTCCGGTCCTCCGGCGAAGCCGCCCGCCATGTTCATCGGATTTTGGTAACCGGCTTTGAGCAAAACGGCGCAAGCCCTCGCCGATCGCCCGCCCGACCGGCATCCCACGATCAACCGGGTATCGCGCGGAAACGTCGCTTCGACGACCGACAGAAAATCCGCGTTCGGCTCCATCTGTCCGGTGGCCGGATTCGGCTCCGCGATCGGTATGTTGATCGAACCAGGAGCGTGGCCGGCCTCAAACTCCGCTACCGATCGCACGTCAAGATAAATGTAACCGCGGTTCTCATCGAGTCGCTTCTTGGCCTCGGTCGGAGTAACATGTACCACGGACATGGCGGGCTCCAGATGGGTCGCGCTGCTCGAAGACGCTTCAGATGGTTCTGGGCTTACGCGTGTGTCGGCCTTTCGGCAGCCGGACAACGCCAATCCACCCAGAACCGCAACTCGGACGATATTCCTAATCCATCGCATGAACCGCTATTCTGACGACCTCGGTGAATGAGTCAACGTGGCCGGGGCTGAGTGGCGAAACGCGACATTCGCCGATGGATCATGTCGAATCCTGTCTGCCGAGCGGAAACGACTGAATCCGCCACATATTGCAAACGATCAGTTGCGAATACAATAGTGCGGAAACCCGATATCGAGTTCTGTCGGGAGCAAGCGACGCCAAACGCGTTGCGTGGACAAAAACAGGGATGGTGCAATGAATCTGACCGTTCAGCGGTGGCATCGGAGGGCGCTGGTTTTGCTGTTGCCGGTCTTGTCGGCACTACTCGCCGGCTGCCAATACATCGTCAATCCGTTCAATGATGAAATGGCGGGTCGGCAGAGAACCACGACGCCTTCGGTCCAAGCAGCGCGAGCCGCCCAGGTTGAAGTTTCGGTTGCCCAGCCCCACGGCGAACCCAAGCCATATCCCGCCCATGTTGACGAAGTCACGCACCTGCCACTTTACTTCGAGGATCCCTTTGAGGACAAAGGCAGCGAAGACGGCAAGTTCGCCTGGACCGGCGAAGACTATCTCTGGATGTTCTATTCCCGCGGCCGATTCCTTCTCAATGCGGTCGCCTTTCCCCTGAGCGCGGCGGTTACGCCCCCGTGGACGCCGATGGCTTCCGATGGACGACTCTCCAGGCAGTGCCTCGGCTATGACCACGACGCACGGCGGATGTGCTGCAAATGTGCAGACTCCGTCGCGCCCCACGCTGCCGACGGATCGTGACTCTTCATTCGTGCGCCGATCGCGGTTAGGATGACATCCAAGCCCAATCTCCGTTGTTGAGATCGGAAAACGAATCGAGCGACGGTTCCGTCGATGATGTGTCCGGAGATTTCCGACGAGACGATGGTCACACGTTGCCCCGCCTGCGGACAGCCGGTAGAGGAGTTCGCCGAGACGTGCAGCCTCTGCAACTTCACCCTCGCGCTGCCCGATCGCCACGCAACCAGCGAAGATGCGACTCCTTTTGCCCACGCTCATGAACGCGGCGAATCCGGTCGGCGTCGAATGTGCGAGTGGGTCTGGTTTGCCGGAACGGGGCGGCTCAAACATCTTGCGCTGATGCGGGCATCGGTCGCCTCGAATGCGTTCTTCCGCCTGAATGTGCTCTTGTTTGCGGCGGCGTTCGGCCTCGTGACGGCCACGCATTTCGGATGGCGCGCGGTCACAGCGCGGGCCGCCCTCGAACCAAGCGGGTCGGTCAAACCCCTCGGAGGCGGCTGGCTGCACGTCGCCCAGACGCCGAATCCGTATCGCCGTACCGCGCCCGCCGACGCTTCCCTGGATCTGTGGTGGAGTCCGCCGCAAGCAATCATCGCCGCCGTCGCTGGGTTTATCGGTGCATTGCTCGCGATCTTTCTTGTTCACCGAATCATTCGATCGGGCCTCTGCCTCGCGCACGACCGCCGCCACCGGGCCGAACAACGCATGACCGCCGCGCTGCACTATGGCTCGGCCTGGGGATTGCCGCTACTTTTCTCCGCGTTGCTGCTCGCTCTCCGGCCCATCAGCCGCATCGGGGCGATCGAACGGTCAACGTGGATTCCCGGCGCGCAAGGGCTTGAACTATCCGCCGGATTGGTTGCCGCCGTGTCCCTCGCTTTCTGGTGGTTCTGGCTGGTTCGACTGGGCGCGACCGCACCGGTCGATTCGCGCTCACGGGTCGGCGTTTTCTTTGGACTCGGAGCACCGATCATCGTCGGCGTGGTCGCGGCGGCCTGGTGGGTCGGACTCAGCGCCGGCTTGCACGCCTTGTTCGCTTCGTGGAAACTGCACTTTTGACGGAACGACCATGCCCCACGCAACCATCGCGATTCTCGACTTCGGCGGCCAATATGCACAACTGATCGCGCGACGCGTGCGCGAAAATCACGTTCACAGCGTCATCGTCCGCCCCGACGTAACACCGGAAGAACTGCGGAACCAAAACGTGGTGGGTCTCGTGTTTTCCGGCGGTCCGGAGAGCGTCTATGACGAAACCGCGCCCCGTTGCCGCCGCGAAGTACTGGATATGGGGCTGCCGATTCTGGGAATCTGTTACGGTATGCAGCTCGCCTGCCAGATGCTCGGCGGCGATGTGCAACCCGGCGAGGCCCGAGAGTTCGGCCGCACCAACCTCACCGTGCTCGACACCGACGAACTGCTTGCTCATGTTCCGACGACGACAACCGTCTGGATGAGCCACGGCGATATCGTCAACGCCGTTTCGGCCGACTTCGTGCCGCTTGCCGCGACCAAAAACTGTCCGATCGCTGCCGTTCGCCATCGCAACAAGCCCGTGTACGGCGTGCAGTTTCATCCGGAAGTAACGCACACACCGCACGGCGGACAGATTTTTCGCAACTTTCTCTACGATGTTTGCCGCTGCACCGGCGATTGGGCCGTCGGTAACGTCGTCCGCGATTCGATTGAACGCATTCGCAAGCAGGTCGGCGGGACGGACCGCGTCATTTGCGGCCTGTCCGGCGGCGTTGACAGCAGCGTCGCCGCCGCGCTGATTCACGAAGCCATCGGCGACCGTCTCAGTTGCATCTATGTCGACAACGGCCTGATGCGCGCCGGTGAAAACGATGTCGTCGAAGCGGCCTTTCGACAACATTTCAAGGTCGATCTTCACGTCGTCGATGCCGCCGAACGATTCCTCAAAAAGCTCGACGGCGTGGTCGATCCGCAGCAGAAGCGGATCATCATCGGCCACGAGTTCATTGAGGTCTTCAAGGGCGAGGCGAAAGCGATCAAGGACGCCCGCTTCCTCGCGCAGGGCACGCTTTACCCGGACGTAATCGAATCGGGCCACAGCGTCAGTGGCAAGGCCGCCAACATCAAAATTCACCACAACGTCGGCGGACTACCCGCCGAACTCGGCTTCGAACTGGTCGAACCGCTCCGCGATCTCTTCAAGGACGAGGTCCGCCGCGTCGGCGAGCACCTTGGTTTGCCCGAGGAAATCGTCTGGCGGCATCCGTTCCCCGGTCCGGGGCTGGCTGTGCGCATCATGGGCGCGATCACCCGCGACCGACTCGCCATTCTCCGCGCGGCCGACAAGATCATCATCGAGGAAATCCGCGCGGCGGGGTGGTATCGCAAGATCGCGCAGGCGTTCGGCGTCTTGCTGCCCGTCAGCACCGTCGGCGTCATGGGCGACGGCCGCAGCTACGCCGGCCAGCACGTCGTCGCGGTGCGCTTCGTCGAATCCACCGACTTCATGACCGCCGACTGGGTGCACATCGATCACGAGGTGCTGGCCCGCATCTCCAACCGCGTCATCAACGAAGTAGTGGGCGTCAACCGCGTCGTCTACGACATCTCCTCAAAACCCCCGGCCACGATCGAGTGGGAATAGGGCCGTCACTTTGGCTCTTGGAATGAGTATTGGTTTCCACGTGGGAATGTGATAGAATCATAGTGTTTAATCAACGACTCTCGAGGCCTTATGCGTACCATTGACGTGCATGATCTTCCCGATTCGATCGCCCAGGCGCTGGCTGACACGGTCAAGACTCTCCGCGAGCAATTCAGCAAGAAGAGAAACGGAACTCCTCCCGATGTTCCCGCGTGGCCGCTGGGTTGCTCGGACTCCCTGAATCGGGGCCGAATCTACGATGACCATCTCGGCGGCAAGCTCGATGCCGGCGATTCTTGATACGAACATACTTGTTTACGCCGTGGATGCGGAGGCGGAACACCACGTGGCGTCCAAAGCCTTGTTGCATCAAGCAAAGGCTCCCGATGCCGCATTGTGCCTGACTGCCCAGATTGTTGCAGAGTTTTGCGCCGTGGTAACCGATCGCCGTCGCGTTCGCAGTCCGGTAACTCCGGTCGAAGCGACGCACGCCATCGCCACTATGCTTGAACATCCCGGTTTGTCGCTATTGCCTGTTCCTATCGACGTGACCGTGCGGTTTCTCGAACTCCTAAAGCGAGGTTCGTTCGTCGCTCAACAAGTGTTCGACGCGTATTTGGTTGCCACGATGCTCGGCAACGGAATCCGATGCATTCATACATTCAACGTGAGGGATTTCGAGCGCTTTGAAGGCATTGAAGTCCGCAGGCCCGAAGTGTCACCGGCCTCTTGAAAATTGACCGTAACATGCGGGACCTGTTCAGGTTCAGCGTGAAATGGAGTCTATGCCGTTCTGAATTCGCTACTTCCGGAAGATCGCCTCTTCATGAGGACCATTTCACCGCGACGACTAGGCAAGGCTTGGTGCTCGCTGGCGTGCTGCACGACCGGCCTGGCCCTGGTGTGGCTGGTGAGTTTCCTCGCGCCGTTGTCGGTGCATTGGGAGGGAACGTCGAATTCGATCGGACTTTCCGTTGCTCGGAGCGTACTGCGACTGGAACATCGCCGCACGCTCGACGAGACCCGGTTCCCGGCTGCAGAGTCTACCGCATATCCGGGAGTTCGATACAGTTCGATCATCGTCGGAGCACCTCGGGCACTACAAAGAGAACATCAAGCGCATTGCGGTCTTATCACTGATGAGTCGGAGTGGGTTCGGAACATGAACGAACGAAATCAGGCGGAGCGGGACGCCTGGTCGACGAGAGTCAGTTCAAACCTTCGCACCTTGGAAATCGGGCTGTGGGCCTTGTTGCTGCTGCCGGGCATTCCATCGGCGTCGGCCTTGACCGTTCACTGCGTTCGTCGTTCTCATCGTCGAAAGCTCGGTCGATGCCTCGACTGCGCCTATGATCTTTCCGGTAATGAATCGAGCCGCTGTCCGGAGTGCGGAACGCTATTCAACCCCGACCGCTCCGACCTCATGAACGGATGATCGAAACGTACTACCAGAACGAATCACGTTTTTATACCGCCGCAAACCGTGCCGAGCGAAGCATCAGCGTGCCGCCGATTAACACCAACAATGCCAAGCTCGCAACGCCCCATTCGGAAACCGCAGGAATCGGAGGATCACGCTTGATGACGCCCGCGATTTCGCCGGAGCCAAAATCCGCGGAGTGGATGTTCACGTAGTACAAACCGTCGAGCACATGTTGCTGTCTCGTCGCGTTGAACGTAGTTGATCCGACCTTGGGTGATCCGCCGTTGAGCGTGACGACGATCTGCCCGCCGCCGAACGAACCACACGCCGGATCAATCGGTCCATGAATGTGGGCAAACGTCTCGCCGCTGTCCAGTTCATCGTGAACGATGTTCCAGCTGAAAAGCCCGGTGTCCGTATTGAGCGTGAACGTACCCGACCCCGTGGCCGAAGATCCGCTACTTGCGCAGGTGCCGTCGATGTTGGCAACGAAGTTGATGATCTCACCTTGAGTCGAACCGGCCAAAGTCATGACCACCGGAAGAATAAACGTCGCAATACATCTGGTTTTCATCTTTCTCTCCTTGTCGCCGAGCTTCGTTAAAAGCACTCCCGCCTGTTGGAGAATCCGGCCCGATAACGGAATCGGTGCACAAATTTCTACTGCCGCCATGAACCGGCGTTTTCAACGCATTCCCGGTTCGCCGCAGCGGTCTCAACGCCTCTGGGGCGACGTTGTTATGGTCATAGTACACAAAACCAACCGATAAACTCAATCTTTTTCCTGCATTCCTTTCCTGTTTCTGACACAGGATCATGACACGATTCATATTCAGCCATTGTTGATCCACTCGTGCGATAAGATGACAGAAACTTTGTGAGCCAGGCACCCATCGTCCGATAAGAAACAAGGCCGGTCGGCTGACGATCGATTTTTCTCACAAGTCACGCCTTTACCGACACTTGGACCTGAGCATAATCTCAACAGTCGGCGTCGGTCGTGGGATGCCGCGAGACACTCGTTTTCCGGGTCGATTTCACCATGCGTAACGTTCGGCAAACAAATAACTTACGGACAGGCCGCGGGCGCTGTCGAACACACCGGACGGCCTTTTCGCTCGCCGAATTGGTCATCTCCATCGGAATCCTCATCCTGATGATGGCGCTGGCCGGGCAGGTGTTCTCGATCACGGTCCGCTCCACCGGCCAGGCCACCGCCCTGACCGACATCACCCAGCAGATCCGTACGATGGAAGACTCGTTCCGCGACGACCTTCGCGGCGTTCGGCCCGGCGAAGCACTCATTTACATCCAGGGCAACCCCGTCAATGCCTACTGGACGCGCGACGGACTCGAAGCTGACGCCCTGATCGACGGCAAACCCGAAACCGGCTATCCGCATATTTCCGATCCCGAGCGCGAGCGCGTCGATGCTGCCGGAAAGCCGATCCTGGACGCCGACAAGTCGCCGATTCCGGTTTCTCCGCGCGCCGACGTGCTGATGATCTTCGCGTCTCGTAAGGGATCGAGCTACGTCAATCCGGAAGTGACCGGTCGAATGCAGCAAATCGTCTACGGACACGCAGAACTCGGAGATTATGTGGCCGATTCGACGCCCGGCGCTGCCAGCTATAGCTTCATGTCCGACCAACAGGATCAGTCCGGCGCGAGCACTTCGATTTACCCGCTTGATGCCTTGAAGTCGTCAAGAGTCGCCGCGTCGCAATGGCACCTCGGAAGGCGAAATGTGCTGCTGTTGCCGGCGGACTCGGATCAACTGCCCTCCGGCATGAGCGCCGCCCAGCGCATGAAGTGGAACGATGCCTACAAGAGTGGCGGGCAAGGCATGAGCGAGATGGTCATGCGGGAGGGTCAGACGGATTTGCTCTGGGGCGTCGACTTTGCTCGCAGGGTGCTTCGACCGTCGGGAAAGGCGACCGATCCGTGGTTTCTTCCCGATGTATTCTATACTCAGACGGAGGAAATCGTCGGCTTGTCGAGTCGTGGAATGCTCGACGCCACGCCGCCGCCGACGTATGCCAGCCGCATGGGGCAGTACTTCATGCCCCATTGTGCGTCGTTCAAGGTCGAGTGGTCGCTCGATCCGCGAAGCCCGTTCGTCGCCGGCCGTCTCGACGGCGTCAACGAAACCTTCTGGTTCGATCCCGGCGACGCGGGCGATCCCGGGCGGCCGACATTCAAACCGCCTGATCCGTTGTATTCGCTTCAGGCCCGAATCGACTCCCTCGTGGGCAAAACCGATAAGGATTCGGTTCGCCTGCGCCGGGTCTTGACCGATCTGCTTTGCGCCCAGACGCGACATGCCGACGGGCGAATTTATTCACTTTCCGACCGCTTCCGAGGGGTCACTTGTTCCGGCAGCGGGTATGACTCCAATTACGCATGGGAACAGTTATCGACGGACAAGCGGCGACCCAACACGATTGTCTTTCCGGCCGCAAAACCGGAACCGAGCGGCGAACCAACCCCCGACGATATCTGGCCCGCGGCGCTGCGCATCACCGTGGACTTATTCGATCGAGAGGCCCGGTTGGATCGCCCGATCCGCCACGTCATGATCATTCCGGTGGGCGGATAGATGAATTGCGAAGTGAGAAGTTCGAAGTGCGAAGCACGCCTCCCGATCTTTGCGCGGAGCATGAGTAGCCCTCACTCGCTTCTTCCGCTCGACAATCGACATTCGAAAATCGTCAATCCTCGTCGTCGCGGCTCCGTACTCGTTCTGGTGATGACCCTTCTGGGCATTCTTTTCGTCCTCGGCGTGGCCTTCTTGGCATCGATGAACTTCGAGGCCGGGGCGATCGCTGTTCAGCGCGATCGCGATCGGGCCGATCGCGGCGTCACCGGCACGTCGCTCGACGTCGGCTCAATGCTCCGCGACTCGATGATGGCCGGCGCGGGTGTTCCCTTCGGCGACTCAACCTCCGCCCTCTCCGCCTCAACCTTCGCGGAAATGCCCGGCGTGCAGAACTCCTTCAGTCCCATCGAGCCGATCCGCACCGTCGGACCGGACAACACCTTCGGCAATGGCGACGACGAGATCATGTTCACCGGCTATTTCGACGCCAAAGCCGCCAAGACCAGACCCTTCGCCGGCCCGTCGCTTCCACCGGGTTTTTCCATCGACAGCCGCATGACCAACGACAGCCAGCTTAAGGAGTATTCGATCACGCTGCCGGGTGCAACCTCGGCGACGTGGATTAATCTTCGTCGCTGCGCCGGCGGCCCGCGCAAGGGCTTGGTGTGTGACTTGGACGACGAGTGCCAGCTCAACGTCGCCGACCCGCCCTTTCTATGCGAGGGCGTCCGCGTGGCCGATGCGGATGGCGACGGCGTGGCCGATGCCGTGCTCGTCGACGCGGCCGACGTGGGCATCACCGGCACGCAGTTCGATGAACTCGCCGGGCGCGTCAATCCCGCCGACAATCCGTCGGGGCGGGTCTCCGTCGCGCTTCGCGTGATTCCGCACGGCGGCCTGGTCAATCTCAACGATTCGCATCCGAACCTGATCCGCGACGTGCTCGGACTTCCTACCTGGAGTCCGCCGAGCGACCCGAACAATGCCGATCCCAGCCTCGGCGATTTTATACATCGCCCGTCGCTCGATCCGACACTCGGGCAATCGCTCTATTCGCCGCTGCTCGAGGAATCATCCCTGCGCCGCCGCGGGTTCCTCCCGCCGCGCGTCATCCCCGCGTCGCGCCTGCACGGCAACGCCTTGCTCGACCCGACGAAAGAAATCGGCGGACTTGCCGACATGGCCTGGTATCTGTATCCGCTGAGAGAGCTTCCCGGCGCCGCAGCGCAGGGCAATTTTGAAAGTGTCTACTCCACCAGCGGCATGGACAAGTCACGAGGACATCGCTTCTGGCCGATTTCGCCGCCCGATGAATCGTTCGCCGGCGATCTGAATTACAATCTCTGGCCGGTGCGCATGGAACCGTTCACGTCCTCGGCCGCCGCCGCCGACATTCCTTCGCGCAGGTTGCCCGAATACGACCGCCGCCACCTCGTCACCACTGTCAGCCACGACGATCTGTTCGCTCGCGGCGGCACGGTCGGTACGCCCAACGGCAACCGGGACATCCGCGAGTTGATGATCGAGGCCAACCAGTCCGCGTGGGACCCCAATGGTTGCCCGCCGCTGCTGCCCTTCGAGTACGCAGACTATCCGACGCATTTGAGAAACGAGACCGATCCGCGACTGGTCAGCAATCCTGCCTATGAATCGTGCGACTGCCCGACGAGCCTCTTCTGCCGGGTCGATCCGCGAAAGGGTCGCCTGCAACTCAGCCTGCCGTGGATTGACGACCAGTTGGCGGCCGCGGCGAAGATCAGCGACCTCAAACTGCGCGAAGAAGCGAGGCAGCGCGTATATCACACAATCCACGACGTGTTCTTCCTTCTCGTTCGCAATGCCGCCGCGCGAACCAAAGTTGAGGGCATGTCCTGCGCTTCGGACTTGGATTGTCCGGTGCGCGACACGGTCTGCCTGCTTCGCGGCGCGGTCCCTCCGTCCGGTCAACGCGGATACTGCGTGCACCGGGGCAACCCCGATCCCTCGTTCACCGAACCAAGCAAGCCGACGGGTCCGGGCTGCGCGATGTCTGCCGACTGCGCGATCGACGGCTCGATCTGTATCGCGGGCGTTTGCGAACTGGCCGCCCCGGCGTGGCGAGACAAGGAATGTTTTTTCAACTCCGATTGCGATCCGCCGGGCGGAAGTGCCGGCGAGCAGTTCTGCCTGATCACGACGGCCGGTCCACCACCGCGCGGCGTCTGCGCCGATCGCTGGACGCGGCAACTTCGCAGCGAGGCGATGATCTCTCGAACCGCCGCATCGCTCACCGCCAACATGATCGATTTTGCTGATGCCGACGATGTGCCCTCGCGCGTGGCCATTCGCGATCTTGAGTTCACCACCAAGTGCCTCGGCGGCACCAACCACTATCTGCCGTGTTCCGTCGATGCCGACTGCCCCAGCGGCGCCTGCCGCAACCTGACCGGTCGCGACATCGACCTCGACCCCGACACCGACGGCGTACAAGGCATCTACGTCTACGGCCTCGAACGTCAGCCCTACATCACCGAAGTCGCGACGCTGGCCGACGACACCAACCCGCTGGTTCCTCTCGTGGGTCGGGCGGTCGAAATCTTGAATCCCTATGCGCAGAGCATTCTGGCGAACAACGCCGCGAATAATGAAGAGTATTTCCTCTACGAGGTGGATCCGGGACTGCCCCTCTCTTCCGCACACATCGTTCCGCTGACCGGTCTTCTTCAAGGCACCGCGGGCACGCCCCCGCAACCTTTCACGACGTTCTATTCCGCTGACGACGACAACAGAGCCGCGGATTTGTTCGGCGGAACCGTTCCAGCCGCCGGAGCGGTTCGACTCAACGGCCTCGACGCCCTGAAGTTCAAGAACGGATGGCACCTCTATCTCGTTCGCCGGGCGTACTATCCGGGTGATGTGAATCCGACCGATATCGTTGTCGATCAGTTTCTCGTGAAAGGCGACAATCTCAACTTGATCGGTAAAGAATCAACCGATGTTTCAGACTCCGCCATTCCGCCCCCGGCGCTCTTTTTGTTTTCCGTGGGACGCGTTGTCAAGGATTTTCCAACCCTGTGGACCGCAACGGTTGGCGTCCAGCGAGAAGGCGATCAGGAGGCCGCCACGCTGGGAAATTGGAACGTTAATCTGCCCGATCCGACGCTCCACCCCGTCGAGATTCAGTTCGCCAACACGGGCAATTACGGCCCTCGGATCATCTCGACCACATTCGTCAACGCGGCCTTTCCGACGACCGGTTCACTCTCCCTGCTCATGCGCCACGCGAACCGTTCGATCAACGATTCCGTTCCGCCGTCGACTCCGCCACCCGGTTTGACGACCGTTCGCGTCGAAAACCTTGCCTTCACCACGGCGCTCAACAAGATCGAAACGCCGACCCTTCGCGCCGAGAGCCCCCCGGGCAGCGGCATTTATCCGTCGTTCCCCGACCTGAAGATCGAGAACACCGGGCAGATTGATAACGGACGGCTTCCACTCTTCGATACCGGCAAGGACTTCGGCGGAGTTATCCATCGACAGTACGCCCACCACCTCCCTCCGCAGATGTTCAAACGCTGGGACCCGGTTCCCCACCTCGACCCGACAGACCCCCTGTACGGCCTCACCACGACGAACCCCCTCCCCGGCGACCTGAACACCCTGCCGTGGGGGCAGCTCGTGTTTGACTATTTCACGGCCCTGCCGCTGAGTAACCCCGGGCCCTACGTCGGCGTTCCCGACCTCGACGGCGACGGCAATCCGGATATCGGCCTGCCCGAGTCCCAGCCGCGCGTCGATCGCGACGGCGCTCGCGTCCACGGACGCATCAACCTCAACGCCGCACCATGGACCGTGCTTTCCGGCCTGCCGCTGGTGCCGATGAATCGCTTTCCATTGGATGTCCGGCAGCGCGTCGCGGAAAGGCTGGAGATTAATCCGGCCGACTACGGCGTGGCTTATTCGATCGGTCCTGAACTCGCGCAAGCGATTGTCGCCTACCGCGAGGCGCGGGCGCTTTCGGGCGCCGATCCTGCGAACTGGACCGGTAGCTACGGCGACGGCCTTCCCGCCACGGGCATTTCTCCGACCGCGAATAACATCTATCCTCGCGGATGGACCAGCGTCGATCCCGCCGCGCGTCGCGGCACGGGCTTCATGGGCATCGGCGAACTCGCCAACGTCCGGCATCCCGGTGCTTTCGTAGCGAATCCGCCGACCACGTTTCCATACCGTGTCGATTATCAGGTCATTGATCCTGGCGCGTCGGACAAGAACGCCCAGAACTTCATCGACGCGGCGGCCGTGCTGATCGCTCTCGGCGACTGGGTGACCGTCCGCTCGCAGGTCTTCACCGTCTACGGCCAGATTCGCGGCGAACCGGCCGCAGGTTCAACCAACCCGGTCCAGGACGCCGATTCGCGGGCGATCCGCTTCCAGGAAACGATCGACCGCTTGCCGACCCTGTTTGGCGAACCCGTCCCCCGCCGCATCGGCGAACGCGCGGCATCAAAACTGACCGACATCTACAACGATTGACGCAAGAGGCGTCGGCAGACGAGCGCTCGCCGCCTCTCCTCATCGCCATCCGAATCCAATCGTAGCGAGCCGCGAACTTCAGTTCGCGCGGAACCCCGGAGAGTTGAGCGAGTCATCCGCCACGTTTCACTGCAAGCGCTTTATTGTTCATGACGATCCAATGTAGCGTCACGCCTTGCGGGTGGCGCAACATCCGATTCGTCTTGATGGTCAAACGCTCAAGCCGCGCCGAAAAAACAGTCAAAGTCGGCAGCGTTGTTCCCCAAGCACCTACTCCCGGCAAGACGATAGGCACCACCCGAACCGCGCAATGCGCCTGCGGAGTTTTCAGGTCGCCCAACCTGTGTCATACTGTCCGCCTTATTACTCGGTTCCTGAAATGAATGGGCCTACGATGAATTATGCTTTCGGCGTGCATCTCCGCCTCGGCTTGCTTTGCGTTGTCGTCTCGCTCGCCTGCGTTTCGTTCGCGCTCGCCCAATCCAGGGATAATCCGTCGCCGAACAAGCCGGAAACCAACGCCGAGTTTCCCCCTTTGCCGTCATCACTCGGTCCCATTCCGGGATTTGATGACGAAGCCGCCTGGCAGCGAAGCGTCGCCAAGGCGGTCGATGAATCGGTCGAACGTGCCACGAACGCCGTCATGCCGACCGAGAAGGCCGATCACTTGCTCTCGGCCGTAAGTTTGATTCTCGGCCAACAGCTTGAGCCGGCGTGCACACGATCGCTGCTCGACTTGCCGGCCGCCGACAACGCCCATCCGGAAGAGTCGCGATCGCTCTTGGTCCGAGCCGAAAAGCTCATCACCCAGGCCGCCGACGCGCTTACCGGCGAGGACAGTCAACTTGGCGAGCGCGAGGTCGCACCGAACAACGCGCCCACGCGGCGACTGGACGTACTTCGCTCGTTCTTCCGAGCAATTCAGGCGTTCCTCGCCGATCCGGGCGATTCCGCCACGGCCTCCGATCGCCGCCGGGCGGCTTCGGCCCTCGCGCCGCTGCTCGAGGACGGTGACAAACGCATCGCCGCCTCCGCGCGGTTGTGGCAGGCCGCCCTGCGGTCCACCGAAGACGATCCCGCCGCCGCGCTCTACATTCTCGAACCCGTTCTGGCCGATCTCGCCGCCGATACGCTTCCGTACAGCTTCCATGCTCGCTTGCTTCGCTGCCGATTGATCGGCGATCGCGGAAGCTTCGCCGAAGCCCTGGCATTCCTTACGCTCATCGAGGATCGTCTGGACGATTGGTTTACCGACGCCGCCGACCGCGACCGGGCCATTCGTACCGTGGCGCTCGTGAAGGCCGGCGTGATGCACAAATGGTACAGTCGGCTGTCTCCCGGCGACCATGCGGACGAACGTGCCTGGTGCGTCAATGAGGCCCGGAAGATCGTCGATCATTACCTTTCGGGAAACGCGCCGATCCTTCGTCTGCTTCCGGCCGTCCCGACCGTGGACGATCCCGCGCCGCCCGAGCCGACAAAAACAGACACCGACCGCGACTCGCCCGATCCCGCCGAACCCGAATAGTTCAGGAATCATCCAACGGCAAGGCGATGCGAACGCGGATGGCACGATCATCTGCCGTCTTTTCTGGTCGAATCGACTCCTGTCGCCTATGATAAACTGAGCGTCGCGATCGATCATTCCGATGGCGATGTCGGGGCTTGGTCGTCTTGAGAAAGCATCCCTATGGGGCTGAGCGTCACCTTCGTCAGCGGTCCGCGCCGAAGCGGCAAGAGTCCCGTCATCCAGATGATGGTGGATCGCCTCTGGAAGTCCAAACCGCACTATCTTCGCCTGGTGCTGGCGGGTTCCGATAAGCAGCCGCCCAAGAGCAACTCGAAACCCTCCTCCGATTGCAAGGTCGCCACCGCCCGCTGGCTCGAATACGACCCCGATCGAATCTTCGAGGTTCTCCCCGAAGCACTCGACGCCATCCACAAAAAGGACCGTTACGGTTCGGTCGTGATCGAGGCCGACGCCGACCCAAATCTGCGCTGCGCCTATTCCTACGACCACCGGGTCTTCGTCATGCCCCAGCCGCAGTCGTTGCGCGAGGTCTTTCGCGACCCGTCTCGCGCGGCCGAGGAGCTTCGCCGGGCCTTGGAGGACACTGCCGCCTTCGCTTCCGAAATCTTCGGGTTGTTCACCGACCAATTCGATGCGGAACCTCACGAGGAACGACCGGAGCTTTCCGCGTCGCATATGCGCGGGTTTCTTTATTCGCCCCTCGGCGACGAACTCGCCACTCGCATTCAGCTTCAGCAGCCTTACCACGGCCTGATGGAGAGTGATGTCATCATCATAAACTCGACGGTCGGCGAGCGCCAACCCGAAACCGACGAGTGCCTTCGCCGCATCGGACGACTGCTCACGCGGATTCGCGGCGTTTGCGGCCGAAAATCGGAACTGTTCCTGTGCAACCCAACCGACCCGGCCGATGGCGTCACCAAGCAGCTTCTACACCGGCTCAAGACAATGTGTCACCGCGGCGTGTGACTTGGAAAGTGTTTCATAAGCAGGTCGAACAGAGCCGCGCCCGTGAGGAAGCGGAAGAGAACCTTGTCTCACGACCACTGCACATGAACGGAAAGATTCTCTCCCCAATAAGCCCGAACGCAGAAAGAATGGAATTTGGCGAGCCGCGGGCTTCCATGAGCGTGTCGGTGTCAAGGGCGGCGCGACGACGG
>CAZAMB010000007.1:0-236091 GCA_964486335.1 uncultured Phycisphaera sp.
TGGCGCTTGCGCTGCGAGGTGTTGGAAGCGAAAGCAAGGTGATTTCGGTCGATCCGCATGACGAGTTTCCCGTCAATGCGGCGCAGGTTCGGTTGTCGCTGACGGAATGGGGCGAGGATCGCCGACTGGTTCAGATCGTTTGCGGTTCCGATGAAGCGTGCAAGCTGCTGAGACCCGGGAGCGCGTCGCTCATTTTTGTTGATGGAGACCACTCCTATCATCAGGTCGTGAACGACTTTGAAAACTATCGAGAGCTCCTCGCGCCCGGCGGATGTATGGCATTTCATGATTATGGATGTGGGGCTCATACCGGTCGTACAGCCGACGAACACGAGGTCCGTCGTGCGGTGGACCTACATGTCTTTGGAAACTCGGCCTTCAAGCCTCTGCTGCTGGCGCATACGCTTCTTGCCCATGTAAAAACCTAGGACAGAGTTGAACGAAATCGAGCGTGGTTTCAAGTTCCTGGAACGCGGCTCAATTCGTGAAAGACCTTGCGAAATGGTTTCGGGTTTGTTTCGGCCGCTCTGACAGAGTGCTAGAGGCGATTGTGGTTAAACTTTCGAATCCCGCCAGGCAACCGGGCTATGGGGCGTTTGGCTCGCGCCCGGTGCGTTCGAGAATGGAGGCAAGGATTTGCCGCTCGGCGGCCGTGTCGCGCCGGAGCGTGCGCCAGACGGTGTTTTGTTCGACCGTGGTGGCTGCGTCCCGATCGATGGCTGTTTGTGCTCCGGGAAGATCATTCCCCGACCGGTCCGGGGCATACATGCGATAGGCCTGTGTTGCCTGTTCCTCGACGAGTATTTTGCAATACACGTTGACGCGATCCGCGGCTCCGGCCACGCGCACTTCGGCCGTACGGCGTGTCCGCGCGCTTGAACTGATTCCCGAGCCGGGTCGCGATGACCGGTCACGAGGGTCGTTCTCAATCGGATCGGACCGCATCACCCCTTCGGCCGGATCGCGCGAGGCAATGGCGAAACCGTGTTCGACGAGCGCTGCTTCCGCGGCGTCGAGCACCAGTGAGCGATCCGACAGGGCGACTTGTCGCACACCGTAATTCACCGGCGTCGGATCCGGATCCGCGCAAGCGCCGATGAAGACCATCCCTGCGCACCAAATCATCATGTCCATCAATCGAACGTGTTTCATGCCGCCATTATCAAACGTCAATGTTCCCGTGCAAGGGGCGAGGTGACTACGTTGCCGTCGCAAAGGCGTCCAGAGAGAGCTCGGCGATGTGACCGGCGATAAGCTGGTGAAACCCCAAGCCGGCGATCATGGCGGCATTGTCTGTGCAATACGCCGGTAACGCCCCGTGAAACGCGAGCCCTTCTTCATCGCAGGCGGCGGCAAGTTGCGTTCGAAGGGCCCGGTTGCAGGCCACTCCGCCGCCCAAAACCACTGTTGGCACGCCGGTCTGTCTTGCCCCCAAAAGGGCCTTGCGCACGAGCACGTCGATGACCGCTTGTTGAAAACTCGCGGCGGTGTCCGCCAGCGCCTGCGGAGTCATCCGTTCCAAGCCGCCTTCGGTCTTTCCGTTGCCATGGACGTGGTAAAGAACGGCCGTTTTGATTCCCGAGAATGAAAAATCGAGCGAACCCGGCGAGAGTATCGTTCGAGGAAACTCGATCGCTTGCGAATCGCCGTTGCGGGCGAGTTGTTCGATGAGCGGGCCGCCGGGATAGCCAAGACCGAGAATGGAAGCGACCTTGTCGAATGCTTCGCCCGCGGCGTCGTCGATGGTCGCACCAAGGCGCTGGATGTCGATCGGAGAGCGGATGAGGAAAAGCGACGTGTGCCCGCCGGAGACGATCAGCCCCACCGTGGGCCACGGCGGCTGTTCCAACCCGATGGCAGCACTATAGGCATGGGCGCGGATGTGGTCGACGCCGATCAGAGGTTTGCCCCACGCCCAAGCCAGCGTTTTGGCTGCCGTCAGGCCGATGATGAGCGCCCCGACAAGTCCCGGCCGGTTGGTGACCGCGATGCCGTCGAGATTGCTCTCGCTGACGCCCGCGACGGTGAGGGCTTCTTCGATCACGGAATCGAGGCGCTCTATGTGCGCACGCGAGGCGATTTCCGGTACGACGCCGCCGTATTGGGCGTGCAGATCGGTCTGCGACGCGACAATGTTGCTGCGGACTTCACGGCCATCGTCCACAACGGCGGCCGACGTTTCGTCGCAGGAGGTTTCGATGCCCAGGATGGTCGTCATGCCGTGATTCTACCAAATGAACTGATGGACGAAGTCCATTTCGATCGGTTCAATTACCAAATGTGCGGTCTTTTCAACAGTCGTAGTTGGACAAAAACACCGCGGCGATCACTGGACAAAGGCATTTTGGTTTGCCTTGCGTGGACTCGCGCGGCTGCGCGCCAGTGATTTCCATTTAATCAGCGGACCATCGAGCCTACCGTCCGAAAACATCGCGTCGTAGCGTGTTTTTCCGCATGGAAAGTGGCCTAATGAGCCTTGCTTCATCTTGACATTGCTAGACCCGGCGACTAAGCTTTTTGTCAGCGGAGGTTATGGGAACGGGCATGTGTAGCGCCGAGCTGTTTTGGTGATCGTCGTAGCGGTCGGCACGATGATTGCTGGATCAAGGGGTGTTCGGCGTGGCGAGGCACGATCTTTCGATCGGGCTCGGCACATTTTTGGGGGACCAGCCGATGGGACGCGAGCTCGTCCCAAACGATCCATTACCTGCCCACGTTGATCAAGACCAGCATGCCTGGGACGTAAGCGTGGCATGCCGTGTCGTGGTTCGTGAGCGGTTCCCCATAGCAAACATTCGGCGTTACCGAGATCAGCGAGCGCGTTGGCCTCGTGGTGAAACTACAAGGGGTCGTGTCGTAAGGAAGGGTGAAACGAAATGCGTAACTTAACGCTATTGTGTTTGGTCGGCGCGATGGGCTTTGGCTCGTCGGCCATGGCTGCGGCGGTCGCGCTCGATGAGGCTTCGCCCTTCGGCGCAAAAAAAGCGGTCGTTCGTTCGGCTGAAGATGGCGGATCTTCCGTGATCGCAGATTCGGTGCATGCCGAGGACGACGAGCGCACGATCTCGCCCGATCTGGTGCCCGTTGTTCTGGATCCAGATACGGCGTTTCAGCGCGTCATCGTGGGTCCCGACGGGTCCATTTCGGAAGCGGACGACGATGAAGGCGGAGTTGCCGGTCCTGGCGAGCGATTGCTTTACAGCAACACCTTGGGGATCAACGCTGTGGCGATCGGCAATGGGCTTTTGCTTTCCGACGATATTACTACGACCGCACCGGTCGGTTGCAACCTGACCAAGTTTCGCTTCAAGGTATTGGGAAAGGTCAACGCCGGCGGGGCGAGCGGAGCCTACACCGTTCGATATGCGTTGTACAATATTTGCCCCCAATCCGTGTCCAACGAATTTCGGCTTCGTGACGTCGGACACCCCTCGGGCGGAATTCGGATACCCGGAACTAGCGGAGAGATTGCCTTTCCTGATGACGCGCCACGTACGATTGAACACGTGGTTGGCATCCCGGGATCAGTGACCGTGCCGACCAACCTTTGGCTTGGCGTTCAATTCCTGCGCTCGAATTGCGGCATGGTCGTTGGTGCGCCTGCCATGGTCGGCCATTCGGCGGATAACTGGGATCAAGGTGGGGCCGTCGCTTGCAGCGGCTTTTTGGGTGGATTTCCGGAACAGCCGCACGCCAGTGTCTGGGCGGAAGTTTTCGGCGGAACGAATTGCGCTAATTCCTTCGTCGCCTACCGAGCCGCCAAGGCATCAGGAACCCAGATCAACCCGGCGGCGCAGAAGTTCTTTGCCGATGATATCCGCCTGGATGTTTCCAATTGCCAGATGATCGCCTATGAGGTGGCGGTGCGCAATCAGGGGTTTTATGAGTTTGAACTTCGACGCGATTGCACGGGTCCGGCGATCCCGGGTACCCAGCGGACATTTGGTCTCAATCTCAGCACCAAACCCCAACTCCAATTGGCGAGGTTCACTTTTGATCCGCCCATTGCGCTAAATGCGCCGGATCTTTTTATCGCGTTCAAGGTCAATAACCTGGCGGCCGGCGTTGTGTTGGCCGGCGTGCAGCCCTCCGTTGGAACGACATCGGAAAACTACTTTACCATCGCCGACGACGGGACGTGTTCCGTTGTTCCTCCGCCGCAAGGTTCCCCGATCACTGGGGCGTTTCACGTTTCAATCACTTGCGCGGGCGCCCAGCCTCTGGGGGCGTGCTGTGATCCCTACCTGACGCAGTGCGTTGGCGGTGCTGATGACGGCAAGCGATGTCGCTGTAACGCGGTATGCGTTGGCGGCGCCAATGACGGAAGCTGCTGCTCTCCGTCGACGCCGTGTGCCAGTCCGGGTGTTTGCCAGCCCACCTGCGCTGCGCCGGGATCATGCGAATCAGTTTGCCGGCAAACGGCGCTGGCCAATTGCCCGTTTCCGCCGCGCGGACAGGATCTGGTTCCCAAATGGGTTCAGGGGCAGGTTTGCACGCCCGATCCGTTTGGGAGCACTCCTTGCGGTCCGGCCTCGTGCTGTCATATTCGGATCAATCCCGTGACACAAGTTCAGGAAGAAGTTTGCACGAATTTGACCAAGAACGAATGCGAAGCGTTTCCTCCGTTGGATAAGGCTCGGCTTTGGCAACTCGGACTTCGATGCGGTTCTGGGCCCCAGGAATGTCCGCGCAATGCCTGTATCGCCCGAGCCGGATCATGTAAAGTGGTTCATGCCACTCCCGGTTGCAGCGAGCCGTTCTGCTGCACCAGAGTTTGTACGCAATTCGGGGTTGACGGCGCCTATTGCTGCAACGTCGAGTGGGATTCTCTGTGCGTTGAGTTTGCCGAGATTGTTTGCAACGTTCCTCCGGGTAACGATTCTTGTGCGCCGGATACGCGGGGTGACGGTGGCGCCGTGTTGATCCCCGTGCCGGGCAGTGCGGTCACGAATGTGACGCGAGCGACGAATGGTCCCCCCACCGAGCCGGGATTCTGTTGTAACCAGGGCGTGGGCATCTGCATCGGCGGTACTCAGGCCGGCAAGGGTTGCGTGATTGCGTCGGATTGCCCCGGGGGAATTTGTCCGGCGCCGACACCGACGCCCGGAGCCTTGGGACTAGGGACCGTCTGGTTCAGGTTCGTTCAGCCGCAAGGGCAAACGACCGCTTCAGTCCAAACCTGTACGAGTAACTCTCCGGCCCGCGACTCGGTGCTACAGGTGTTCAAGGTGGGCGACAACAGCAGCTTTCAAAACGCCTGTCAATCGCTGATTCCAATCGGCTGCAACGATGACACCCCGGGATGCGGGTTCGACGGTCGGAACTCCCGCGTTTGCCTCACCAACCTTGTTCCCGGCGAAACCTATTACGTCGCCGTGGCGGCCAAGACGGAAGCGACCAAGGGTGACTATCGCGTTACGGTGTCGGCGGGTTGTTCAGGCGGCGACGTGAAGCCCAACGATTATTGCCCGAACGCGACGACGGTTACCGACGGCGCCACACCGTTCAATCTCACCGGTTCGACGTTTGCCTGTCCGGCCGATGCTTGCACGCCGAATGCACGAAACGACCTGTGGTACAACTACACCGCGACCTGTACGGGTCGGGCGACGATTCAAACTTGCGGGCCCTCGAGCGGGCAGTCGCCGGATACGAATCTGGTGGTGTACCCGGATTGCACCAAGTGCCCGCCCAGTTCCGCGTCGCCCGTCGGGTGCAGCACCGACGTGTTCGGAAGCTGCGGGTTTGCCTCTCGCGTAACGGTGGATACCGTTCAGGGGCAATGCTTCAAGATCCGCGTTACTGACAATCAGGGATTCGCCGTCTCCGGCAACCTGACGATTTCATGTGTTCAGGCCAACGACTGCCAGCCGAACGGCATCCCTGACGATGTGGAAATCGCCAATTGCCCGGCCAATGACAACGATTGCAAGGACTGCAATGGCAACCTGATTCCCGACTTCTGCGACATTCGCGATGGGCTTGAGCAAGACTGCAACCTCAACGGGCGGCCGGATTCCTGCGAACCGGACTGCCAGCCCAACGGCATCGCTGACGAGTGCGACATCACCAACTGCCCGCCGGGTAACAACGCCTGTGCGGATTGCAATGCCAACAACATTCCGGACAGTTGCGACATTGCGAACGGTGCACCGGATGTCATTCCGCCAGGTGGAAATGGAAGACCGGATAGTTGCGACGTTCCATCCTGCCCCAACGGCACGATGACCTACACCAATCCGCCCAGTGGAGCGGTGGATGCGCGCAGGCCGTTCCCGGGCAACACACCGGGCACTCCGGAAGGGTTCCGTGTATTCACCGTCACCGGTCCCGCGGGCGCTGCGGCAGCGTCCTGCTGGTCGATGTGCGAGCGCAATCAGGCCGGCGGACCCAATGCGATCAGTTCGGTCGTCGAAGGACCGGCCGGCACCTATACGGTGACGCTGGCTCGACCGATCACGATGAATTCGACGACAACGATCACCTACACGCCGGGTGCCGGCGCTCCGTCGGTCGGCGTGTTCGTTTCGCATCCTGCGAACATCAACAGCGATGGTGCGACGAATCCGAGCGACATCCTCGCGTTGATTGACCACTTGAACGGCGTCAGCGTTCCGCCGCTGCTCTTGCACCAGTGCGACACGGATCGCAGCGGAGCTTGCAATCCGGCGGACATTCTGGGCGAGATTGACATGCTCAACGGAGCCAACGGCTGGCCGGTTCAGAATGGAACGGTCCGTCCTCCGTTGACTTGTCCGTAACGAATGGCTTGAAAACCGATGAGCCGGCACGGCGTCGGCTCAGCGAATCTAGCTGACATCGGCCCCGCTTGGAGCGAGACTTGCTTCAAGCGGGGCCTTTCTTTCGGTATGGTGCGGGTGTTGGAATCCTCGCGCCACCGCGACCAGGAATGCACCTTGAAAAATGGTCAGCCGGTTCGACTCGCGGACATCGACCGCCGCAACGACCCTCGCGCATGAACATTGAACCGGCTCGAAAGGGCAGGGTGACAATGCCGTCTCGAATTCGCCTGCTGACATGGATCGGCGAACCGCTGAAGCGCTTGATCGTGACATCAACGCCGTCACGATGAGAATTTCGCTCTGGTTCGAGCGTCGATCGAATTAGAAGAGGTTGCCGACCGAGAAGCTGAAGATCTGCTCATCGTCGTCGTCACCCACGGCCACCGGCATGCCAATGTTCAGCTCAAGCGGAACGCCGCCGAAGATGTTCAGCGTAAAACGCACGCCCGTTCCGACGGCCGCGCGATACGCGCCCGAACCGGCCGTGCCCGTGTCCAGAAAAATGTGCCCGCGAAGGTTGTCCGCGTACAGTGGATACGAGTATTCAGCGCCCAGCAGCATGAGATAGTCGCCGCCGATGTTGTTGTCGTCGAGCCCGGCGCGCTCGCCGACGCCGCGATACGCAAACCCGCGCATCGAGCCGATGCCGCCGGCGTAATAGCGCTCAAACACCGGTGCATCGCCGAGGATCATCCCGCCTTCGCCGCGAAGGGCAAGCACGTGCTTTCGTTCGAGCCGATCGGTGGACATCGTCGTGTACCAGTTGTAGGCGACGCCGAACCGTCCGAAGAGATGATCGCCGATGACCTGTTCGTAGCTGAGTCGTAGCCGATCGCCCGATGTCGGAATGAATCGATTGTCCGTGCGGTCACGCACCAGCGAGCCTTTCACGCCCATGATCTGGTTGCTTCCCTTGTCGTCGCGAATCTCGCTGGCGGAAAAAAGATCCACGTCGTCAATGTCCACCATTTCGGATCGAAGGGCGATTTCACCCCACCAGCCCTGAAACAATCCGCTTTGGAATCGCTTACCCAGGCTGTTCGTCGTACCCACGCGACCTTCGTGATAGCCGTCGCGGTCACGCTCAAACAGGAACAGACTTGCGTCGTATCGCAGTGGCCTGTCGAAAAGATACGGCTCGGTGAAGTCGATGCGGAACCGATTCACTTCGGTTCCCGGCTGAAGTTCGATGCGCATGCGCTGCCCGCCGCCGTAAAATGCTCGCAGCTTGAAAAACTCGGCCCAGTTCTCCGGCGTGTCGAAAAGATCAAAGTTCTGCAAATCAAGCACGATGGAGCCGACGACGCCGCTGTTGCTCGTGATGCCCACCCCGAACAGAAAGTCGCCGGCCTTTTCGGCTTCGACGACGTCGATCACCGCGTCGCGAACGCCCGGCTCATCACCCACGGGAATCACCCGCGCCGAACTGAAAATGCGCGATTCGACGAGCCGTTTCTCAGCCTCGCGCGCTTCGGTCAGATTGAACAGATCGTCCGGAGGATAAAGATCGAGCGCGCGGCGGACCACCTTGTCCTTGGTGCGCGAGTTTCCTCGCACGGCCACCCGTCCGACGCGAAACTGATCCCCTTCCTCGATCTCGAAAGTCAGCCGCACCAGACCCGGAGTTTCCGAAAAAACGCGAACGGGGCGAACTTTGGCGTAAATGTAGCCCAACTCACCGTACCGATCTTGGATCGCACGGGCGTCCTTATCGACCTGCGGTCGGCGAACGATCTCGCCCTCGCGCGACTTGATCATTCCAAGCAGTTCATCGGCGCTGAAAACCGTCTGCCCGGTGAATTGAATGCTTTCAACGTTATATCGCGTTCCCTCCTGAATCTTGAAGAAAACAGACATGTCCGCGCCATCCGGACTAATCTCGGTTCTATGGCTCACCGTCGCATCGAGAAAGCCCTCATCGCGGTGAAAGTTCTGCAACCGCGCCACGTCGGCTTGAACCTTGTCCTCATCAAATGCTCCGCTCCGGAAGATCCACAGTGCGGTCTTGGTCTCGATTTCCTTTTTTAGGCGCTTTTCCGGAAAGGTTGCATTGCCCTCGTATAGAATCTTTCGAATGCGAACCTTGACGCCTTCTTTGATCGTAAACACGAGTTCGCTGGTTTCCTCGGCTTTGGCTTGGTCATAATCAATGGACACGGCCACATATCCGGCCTCGCGATACTTGCGCAACATCGCTTCGCGACCCTCGCGTACCGCAAACCAGTCCACCGGCTCATTGACCTTCTGCGGGACTTCGGCCTTGAGCGTGCCCTCGCGAAACTCGGAATGCCCTTCGAATCGAATGGCCGTGATGATGACCCGTTCAGACAGCTCGAACGTTACACGAACACCGTCCGCCTCTTCGGCTTGCCGGTACACCGCGGATTGAAATCTCCCTGTTCGCAGCAACCGTGCGACGGCTTCGTCCAGCGCATTCTTATTGGCTGCGTCGCCAGCCTTGACCCGCACGATTTCGCGAACGAAAGCTTCGCCGGTTCGCTTCAGCCCGGTGAACTCAACGGCGACGATCGTTCCTCCGGCCTGATCCTGCCCAAGGGCGGTCGGCCCGTGACTGCCGGCCACGACAACCACAAGAAACAGAACTGCCGCCGCGCCCCGCAAAGGTCGGATGAATTGATTCAATTTGATTTCCTCTATTGTAAGGGCGTTAGCCGGTGGCCGCCGCGCCGCGACCGGTCGCATGATAGCAACCAAATCACGGAGCCGTAAAGGGCCTGGCAATGTCCACTTAAAGGGTGGAAGTAGCGGTATCCATGAGAGTCTGGAGAAACCGTGTGGTTTGGAGTTGGGTACGGAGCCGATTCGAGATGGCGGAAATTTCGGGTTGTGAAACCAGGCGAAAATCACCGCGTGCCGGCCTATGATTCAATGGACATGAAACTTCGAAGAGTCAGCGCGATGGTGACGGTCGGCTTGGGCGCGTTGGCCATGTTACTGTGGTTCCAGGGCTGGTGGAACGGAGCAAGGCCGGGCGGTCCGGGTTTCAACAGCTCTTATTCGACCGTTTATTATCCGCTTTGGTGCGGTGCATTCGTCGCCGTATGTGCTTGTGTGGGGTGGATGCTCCTGGTCGTCACCGATTCGCTTGCCGTCGGCGAGCCGCGCTGCCGCAAGTGTCGCTACATTCTGCGTGGCCTTTCCGAGCCGCGTTGTCCGGAATGCGGCGAACCCATCTGATACGCCGCCGACTCCGTTGCCTTGCCGCCGCTGCGTTCCGGCGGTAATTCCCTTTCATGGGAATGGCCGACATAATGGGCCCCGGCGGCCGAATCGCCCGCCAACTGGCGAACTACGAAACCCGCCCCCAGCAACTGGAGATGGCCGAGGCGGTGGCAACGGCATTCGCCTCCCGTCAGCATTTGATCGTCGAGGCAGGCACCGGTGTCGGCAAGAGCTTCGCCTATCTCGTTCCCGCGATTGAGCACGTCCTCGAACACGGCGGGCGCGCCGTCATCAGCACACACACCATCGCCCTCCAGGAACAACTCATGTTCAAGGACATTCCGTTTTTGCGCACGGTCCTTGAAAGGGATTTTTCGGCGGTGCTGGTCAAGGGGCGTTCGAATTACCTTGGACTACGGCGATTGGCTCGTGCCAGTTCGCGGCAGGATTTGCTATTTGAAACCACCGATGATCTGGCTGAGTTGCACATGATCGAGAACTGGGCCTACAAGACCACCGACGGAACCCTGTCCGACCTTCCGCAACAACCGAGCCTCAAGGTGTGGGATCGGGCGCGAAGCGACGGCGATGATTGCCTCGGTCGCAAGTGCCCGCACTACGAAAAATGCTTTTATCAGCGTGCGCGACGAAAGGCCCAGGACGCCCAGATTCTGGTCGTGAATCACGCGCTGCTGTTTTCCGACCTGGCCGTGCGCGCGGCCGGCGCGTCGGTCCTGCCCGATTACGATTTCGTCGTGCTCGACGAGGCCCATACCGTCGAGGGTGTCGCTGGCGACCATCTCGGGATGAGCGTCGCAAGTTCTCAAGTCCGCTATCTCCTGAACACGCTTAGCCACGAGCGATCAGGCAAGGGTGTGCTGCAAAACGGCGTGGGCAAGAGTGTCGTCCCATCGGTGGGGCAGGCCCATCGGACGCTGGACCGGTATTTCGGAGAGTTGGCTGAGTGGGCCGTCGGCATTCCCCAATGGAGTGGACGCCTGCGCGAACCGCCTCCTGTCGAGCAGCGACTCTCCGCGGACTTGCTGGAAGTTCAAAGCGGACTTCGGGCCGCCAGAGGCGATACGAAGGATGAGAACGAGCGTTTGGAGCTGGCGGGGCTTGCCGAACGCTGTGCGGCGCTGGCCACCGCGATCGACAACTGGCACCAGCAGAAAACGCCCGGATGGGTCTATTGGATGGAGCCGGGTGAGGCCAGGCGGCAGCGGGTCACACTCGCGGCGCGACCGGTCGACGTCGGGCCGATGCTTAAGGAGGCGATGTTCGACGCCGCAAAATCCGTCGTCCTGACCTCCGCCACACTGAACACGTCAACCGATGCGCCGTTTGGATACATTCGCCGCCGATTGGGTCTTGACGACGACGTTCGCGGGCTTGCGCTCGGATCGCTCTTCAACTACCGCGAGCAGCTGACGGTCTACGTTGAGGCCGATTTGCCTGATCCCGCCGATTTCGCCTTCTCCGAGGCCGCTTGCGAAGCGATCAAAAAGTATGTGAAGCTGACCGACGGTCGGGCGTTCGTTTTGTTCACCAGTTACGAAATGTTGCGGCGGTTCGCGGAATCGCTGTCTGGTTTCTTCGAGGCCGAGTCGATGCCGTTTCTGGTCCACGGTTCGGGCATGCCGCGATCGAAGATGCTCGATGAATTCCGCACCACGCCGCGAAGTGTCTTGTTCGGAACGGATACGTTTTGGATGGGCGTCGATGTCCCCGGTGAAGCCTTGTCCAATGTCATCATCGTGAAGCTTCCCTTCGCCGTGCCAAATCATCCCGTCGTGGAGTCGCGAATCGAACGCATCCGCGGGCAGGGCGGAAATCCCTTCATGGACTTCCAGCTTCCCGAGGCTGTGTTGAAGTTCAAGCAGGGCGTCGGACGGTTGATTCGCACGAAGACGGACCAAGGCATCGTTGTGATTCTCGACCCGCGCGTGGTGACCAAGCGATACGGGAAGCGATTTCTTGACGCCCTGCCGGATTGTGAAGTTGTCGTTGCCTCGGCGAAACGGCGATGACGGGTCACCAGGACAAACCGCGGAGACCACAAAGCACGCGGAGTCGAGTCCATGAATCATGAATGAAGTCAACACATTGACAGAAAAGATCATCGGCGCGGCCATACGAGTCCATCGCGAGCTTGGGCCCGGACTCTTGGAATCGGCCTATGAGGCATGCCTCGCTTTTGAACTAATTGAACAGAGTTTTTCGGACGAGCGGCAGAAACCGCTTCCGCTGGTTTATCGTCGGGTTCAGGTTGAATGTGGTTTTCAGATCGATCTCCTCGTCGAGAACGCCGTTGTCATTGAGTTGAAGGCGGTTGACGCAATTCTACCGATTCATGAGGCGCAGTTGCTTTCGTATCTGAAGATGTCCGGGTGTAGCGTGGGATTGATTCTTAACTTCAACGTTGTGCTGCTGCGCGACGGCATTAAGCGGATGGTTCATGGACTTCCAGATTAAGGAATCCTCGGCGAACTCTGTGTACTCTGTGGTTCCTGTTTGTTCTCGCGTACCGACGCCGAACGGAGAGTGACTTGCAGCCGCAGCTTGAGATTATCGATTTGCGGGTGTGCGTTCCGGCGGACGACGCCGACATCGCCGTGGTGGACGGCGTGTCGCTCACGATTCCGCAGGGAAAGATCGTCGCTTTGGTGGGCGAGAGCGGCTGCGGAAAGAGCATGACCGCGCTCTCCATTTTGCGGCTGCTGCCCACATTGGCGAAAATCGTCTCAGGCCGCATCCTCTGGCACGTTCACTGCCAGTCCCGCAGCGAGGCATTGCAGTCGACGGCTACTCCTGTCAGTTCAAGCCGCCCGAGTCCCGCTGCCACGTCACCATATCGCCACATTACCACTTCACCACATCCCACCGAGGCGATCACGAGCGAACCGAACGCGGATTCCGTCAATCTGCTTCAACTCGACGAACGATCCATGCGCCGTTATCGCGGCGGACGAATCGCCATGATCTTTCAGGAGCCGATGACCGCCCTCAACCCAGTCTTTTCCATCGGCGAGCAGATCGTTGAGGCCGTCGAACTCCACCAGCCGCTTCGCGGCAAGGCCGCCCGCGCCGAGGCCGTCGAACTACTGCAACGGGTCGGCGTCGCCGACGCCCATCGCCGCGTCCGCGACTATCCCCACCAGTTCTCCGGCGGCATGAGACAGCGGGCGATGATCGCGATGGCCCTGGCGTGCAAACCGTCCCTGCTCATCGCCGACGAGCCGACGACCGCGCTCGACGTGACCATCCAGGCCCAGATTCTCGACCTGCTCCAGTGCCTTCAGGCCGAAACGGGAATGAGCGTGCTGCTCATCACGCACGATCTCGGCGTGGTCGCGCGGATCGCCGACGAAGTCCACGTCATGTACGCCGGACGGATTGTCGAACGCGCCGCGACCGGCGAACTCTTCGCCGGTCCACTGCATCCCTACACGCGGGGCCTGCTTCGCTGCACGCCGAGACTCGACGATCGCAAGGGGCGACTGGAGGTCATCTCCGGTTCGGTGCCCGATCCGTCGCGGTTTCCATCCGGCTGCCGGTTCCATCCGAGGTGCGATCTGTCCGCCGAACGGGCGAGTGACACGACGCGGCACGCAAAAACCATTGACTCGGACGATCGCCTACGGGTCCTCCGCCGTTGCGTGGAGTCGTTCGACGCCGAACCCTCCGGCCCACCGCAACTCCGCGAAGCCAAGCCGAACCACCAGGTTGCTTGTTGGGAGGTGAAGTGAAAGGCGTTGGCGGGTATTTGAAGCAAGAGGATTCAAAAGAAGCCAACGACTGCAGTCGCAAGACCGGCGACAACCAGCACAATCCCTGTGATGCCGATTGGCTCCATCGCGCCCTCAGTCGATTTCCAGTTGGCGAGCCCGTACCACGCGTGAAGAGCAAGTGCAACGCCTACCTTCGCAATCGCCGCACCGCCGACTCTCCACCAATCGTGAAAGAGGATACAGAGTCCGCCACAAGCGTTGCCTCGGATTCCACGACTGCGAGGCCAATACACTTCACCGGCTGCGACATTCCAGATCGCCCAACCCAGAATCGCCAGCGGGAGGATTACTCCGCTTACAATAGAGCCGAAGTAGTAGTTCTTTCGTTCGTCAAATTCGAGGTCGAAGACGACACTCCCGACGGCTTGGGCGTCAACCCAGCCGCCCCAGCAGCGACTTGAGAAATCCTTGCATCAGCGGCTTGGGAACGTTGCCCAGCGGCGGGGGGGCCGGGTCGAGCATCAGTCCCTCGACGTAGTCTCGCGCGCGGGCGCCCTGACCCTTGAGCTTGCGAACCACCCGCTCCGCCGCGTCGAGCTTCGAATCGCGCATAGCGACCACGAACGCCTCCACCTCGTCGCCGAGATCGACAACCTCGCCAGGCGGCGGCTCGTGCTGGACCGGTCGTCCGCCGCCACCTTTAGGCATCGCCCCCTCCGGCGGCAGCTTGTCGCTTTCCTTGTCGAACGCGGCCGCATACCGAACCGATTCGCGGATCAGCTCCCGCTCGCGGCGTTCTTCTTCCTCGTCAATCGGTGCAAGCCCGATCTCGCCTTCGTCGTCAGCCGGTGCGGGAATATAGACCTTGGTCTCGCAATACGGGCACTTGCCGTATTTGCCGCCGGCGTTGTCCGGCGCTCGGATTTGTTTTTCACATTGCGGACAATTCAGTTCGATGCTCATGTTCGGGTCTCCTGTGTTGGACCCTGCTGGCAATTCCGATACCGAGCGTCGCGAGTCATTCGTCCGAATCGGACCCGGACATCGTTTCGCCCGCGGCAATCGCCGCGCGCCGTCTCGCCCGGAAGGTTAATCGTATCGGAATCTCATCATAGGGCAATCGCTCGCGGAACCGGTTCAGCAGAAACCGCTCGTAGTCCTGCGTCACCAGCTTCGGATCGTTCACAAACACGACGATGGTCGGTGGCGCAACATCGACCTGCGTTGCGTAATAGAACTTCGGCGATTTTTTGCCGCGCTTCGTTCGCGGCGTATGCTGCGCCAGGGCGTCGCGAAGCGCCTGATTCAGCTCGCTTGTACTCACCCGCATTTGCGCCTGCTTGAACAACGCCCAGGCCGTGTCGATCGTCGCGCCGATGTTGTATCCGTCGATCGCCGACGTGAACGCCACCGGCGCGAAGTCCAGATGTGGAATCAGCTTGGTCAGATAGTCGCCGTATTCGCTCGTCGCCGCTCGGTCACGGGCAAGGTCCCACTTGTTGATCACCAGCACGCAAGGCTTGAACTCCTCGATGATCGTAGCGGCCAGTTGTTTTTCCACTTGTCCGACGGTTTCCGTTGAGTCGATCAGCAGCAGCGCCACGTCGGCACGGCGAATCGAATGCATCGCCCGCGAATGAGCGTAAAACTCAATGTCATCGGCGAGTTTGGCCTTCTTGCGAACGCCGGCCGTGTCAATCGCCACGAACGCCCGGCCGTCCTGCTCGAACCGCACGTCGATGCTGTCGCGCGTCGTGCCCGGTATCTCGCTGACGATCACGCGATTCTCGCCCGCCAGTGCGTTGACGAAGCTGCTCTTGCCCGCATTCCGTTTTCCAATGAGCGCGACTTTCATCACCGGATCGGGCGGTTGCTCGTCGCTCCGGTCGCCAAGTCGCTCAACGATCTCCCCAATCAATTCCCATTTTCCGCCGCCGTTTAGCGCACTGACCCCGATCGGCTCGCCATAACCAAGCCGGACGAACTCTCCCAGGCCGATGCCCATGTGCGGCTCATCCACTTTGTTCGCCACGAGCCGCACCCGATCCGTCCGGCGGCGAAGAAGTTCCGCGGTCTCGCGGTCCAGCGGTGTCAGGCCGTCGCGCGCGTCAACCACAAAAAGGATCAGATCGGCGCGATCAACCGCGTATTCGATTTGCTGTCGAACGTGGCTGGAAAGATCATCGCGGTCCACGATCCCAAATCCGCCGGTGTCCACGAGCTCAACGTTGTGGTCTTCGATTTCACAAAGTGCGGAAACGCGATCGCGCGTGACCCCCGGAGTCGGCTCGACGATGCTGACCCGCGAACCAAGGAGGGTGTTGAAAAGGCTGCTTTTGCCGACGTTGGGGCGACCGACAATGGCGATCAGGGGAAGTGGCATGGCGGCGGATTCCTGGGTTGCCCGTGGATTGCAGCACTCCAGGGCTGCCCGTACACAAGGTTTCGCAATGTGAATTGTAGGCTTCGAAACCGACCCTGTCGATTGCCATACGCTGCCTCCCCTCCTGCCCGCCCCGGTTCCGCGGCCGGGCTTGCATTGGGTTCGCTTCTGGGTTATACGACGTGCGAGGAATCGGGCATTGATGGGCCGAGTCCTCGATCCTGCGGGACGTCGTGCCGGCGGCGGGGTTGCGATGGCGATGTTTCTTCGCGCGGCGCGGTGACGTTGCCAGTGGTTTGACCCCACGATTGGATGGGAACCATGCGTCGGCCGGTCGGGGTTCCGGCGTGAGAGTCAGGTACCGGGCTGCACGGTTCGGTCGTTGATCGGAGATTCTCCTTGAGTACGTTGACGAAGGTGTTTACGGTCCTGTTGGTGGTGTTGAGCATCGTATTCACCGTGATGACCGTTTCGGTGGTGGCTCAAACCGCAAATTGGCGCGAAACGGCGCTGAAATACGAGGAGAACACCCGCATCGCCGACACGAATCTGCGGCAGATGATCAGCGCCAGCGCGGCCGAATTGGCCTCCGCGCGGGACACCATCAAGTCCCATTTGACCAAGATCGGCGAGGTCGAATCCCAGTTGCAGAAAAACAGTTCGGAACTTGCCGCGATGCGGGCAGACTTCACTCGAGTGGAGGCGGAAAAGGCCAGCGCCGAAGCCATGAATCGCGGGCTACTGGCCCAGGTGGAAGCTGCCCGATCCGCCGAGGCGGAGTTTCGCAAGCAACTCGTCGATTTGGAAAAGCGCGGCATCGAGCTGGAACGGCGCAACATCGACCTGAATGACCGGGTCAATGAACAAACCGCCACCATTGCCGTGCTTGTCGAACAAAAACGTCAATACGAGCAGCAGCTCAATATCCTGAAAGAAGAAGCCGACAAGTTGTCGAATCAGGCTCGTCGCTCGGCTCAGGGAGTGCAAACCGAAGATCCGGCGGCAGCGGCCATGCCAAACGTCCGTGCACTGACAACCGGAGGTCCTTCGGCCATCCGAGGAAGCGTGGTCGAGGTCGAAGACAATCTGGTATCCATCAGCGTGGGCACGGCGGACGGAGTGAAGAAGGGCATGGTCTTTGTCATCCACCGCGATAACAAGTACGTTGGGGATTTGAGAATCAGCGACGTGAACCCCAATCGGTCCGCCGGTCGCTTGGATCGAACGGCGATGGTCCCATCCGTGGGCGACAGCGTCACGGATTCTTTGGCGATTAAGACGCCGCGCTAATCGCAGCGGTAACAGGAAAGCAACTCCATTCAGAATCGAAAGAGCGTCCATGAGCGATCATCCGGCCGGAAGCCAGCCCGATAATAACATCTACACCGTGCTCCTCATCCTTGCGACGACCCTTGTGGCGGGCGCGACCGTTTTTCTCGTGATGCGCGGCCAGCAATTGTTCGGCTCATGGAATCCCTTCGGCGGGGTATAGTCCGCATTTTGACCTTTACGGCGGACAGGTTGTCGCGTTCATTGACTTGGAGCGGTAAGTCAACAAAAAGGCGATAACCGTTCGAATCCCTGGTTGTCGGCCTCGTTCGCGCCAAAAAAGATTGACAGATTGCATTCCCCGTTTCATCTTGGCACGCGCGCTGGTACGATCCGAGGCCGTAGAACGCCGAATCGCCGCGGTAAGGGAAGGGCTGGTCCGTGATTTTTGATTCACTTCTCGGTCTGTTCAGCGTCGACATGGGCATCGACCTTGGCACGTGCAACACGCTCGTATGCGTGCGCGGCGAAGGTGTCGTCCTGAATGAACCGTCCGTGGTCGCCGTGCGAAAAGGCACAAATCAGGTCCTGCGAAACGGCAACGCCGTCGGGCACGTCGCCAAAGAAATGCTTGGACGTACTCCGGGTTCCATTCAAGCGATTCGTCCGCTCAAGGACGGCGTCATCGCCGACTTCGACATCACCGAGGCCATGCTCGGCTACTTCATTCGCAAGGTTCACGGTCGCAGCCGACTCATCAAGCCGCGCGTGGTCATCGCCGTGCCCTCGGGCATCACCGCTGTCGAAAAGCGCGCCGTCTACAATTCCGCCGAGCGCGCGGGCGCGCGGCGCGTGTACTTGGTCGAAGAACCGATGGCGGCGGGAATCGGCGCGGGTCTTCCCATCGGCGAGGCCACCGCTTCGATGATCGTGGATATCGGCGGCGGAACCACCGAAGTCGCCATCATGACGCTCGCGGATATCGCCGTCGTGCAAAGCATTCGCACCGCTGGCGACGAAATGGACGCAGCGATCGTCGCCTATCTGCGCCGCAAGCACGACCTGATGATCGGACTTCAGACCGCCGAACGCATCAAGATCGATCTTGGCTCGGTCAGCCCGCTCGAAGAAGAAATGAACATGAAGGTGCGTGGCCGCGATGTGGTCGGCGGGCTTCCTAAGGAATGTGAAATCACCAGCATGGAAATCCGCGAGGCCCTCAGCGAACCGGTCAGTCAGATTGTCGCTTGCGTGATGCGCACGCTTGAATCGGCCGAACCGGAACTCGCGGCCGATCTTGTCGAAAACGGCATTCACGTCGCCGGCGGCGGCGCGTTGCTTCGCGGGTTGGACCGCGCATTGGCGGAACGAACCGGTCTGAGTGTTCGGGTCGTTGACGATCCTTTGTGTTGTGTGGCCCGCGGCACGGCCGTTTATCTGGAGAATCTCACCGCGTGGAAGGAAACGATGGAGTCCGACGCGGATGATTACTAGAGCAACCGCCACCCAATCGTAGCGAGCCGCGAACCTCAATCGCGCGGAGTCCTTGGAGAGTTTGACGAGTTGTCCGCTGCGGTTGTACAGGAATCGTACTGGTTGTACCGGGTCGTGACTGCTCCCGTTCCGCGATCCCTGATTTTGATGGCTGATGCTTTTTTTTGCGGCGCGGCGAATCCGCGTCGCGACTGCTGCCATGCGAAGACGCAAACCAGCCCTATCATCCGCCGGAAGAACGCTCCTCGTCTTGGTTTCAGTTTCCCTGGTTCTTTTGATCCTTCCGACCCGCTGGACGGGGGGCTTGATCAGCGCGGTCCAGTTGCTAGTCCCATTGCAAGACGCCGCCCATATGGCGGCTCAATCCGCTGCTGGGGTGCTGAGCAGCGGAAAGCCGCAAACGGTTCCGACCGAGATTCACGACGAAGCGCAGCGCAAACTGGCTGCTCGTGAACATCAGTCCGCCTTACTCACCGTTCGTGTGGAGGAACTCGAACGCCAGGTTCGAGTGCTGACTTCAACGAGGCTTTGGGATGCCGGCGGCTCGTCGATCGGTTCGCGCGGCCGGTTGATTCCTGCCCGCGTCGTGACGTCGGATTTGCTGCCCTGGCACTCATCGCGATCGATCGCCGCTGGAAGCCTCCAGGGCGTTCCTCGTGAAGCCGCCGTTGTTTCCAATCGGTTTACGATTGAACAAGGGGAATCGGCCGGACTTCGCGAAGGCTTGGCGATTCTACTCGGTGAGACACTTGTCGGTTTTGTCGAGCAAGTTGGCACCCATACGAGCCGCGTCCGGTTGTTGAGTGACCCCGGCGTCCAAATGAAAGTGCGGATCGGCAGGTTCGAGGCGTCCAGGTTCAACCTTGCCGAAGGCCATTTCTGGCTGATCGGTCGCTGCGCCGGCCAAATGGAGATTCGTGAGATTCCGCGGCAGGCAATCGAGGTGGGTCAAATCCGCGTCGGTGATGTCGTTTTGTCTGCGGCAACGAATGAACAGATTCCGGTCGCCATGACGATCGGCAAGATCGCAAAAGTGGGGCAGGACCGCGAAAATCCGCTTTTCGCTCAACTTCTGGTCGAATCCGCCGTCAAGGAACGCGAACTGGACCAGGTTTTTGTTTTCGATCTGAATTCGGATCAATAACACTCGTTTTCAGCCTTTGTTAAGCCCTTTACCGGCTAATCCGTGCAGTTTTTGTTAACTATCAGTGTCTTTATTGAAGCCTAATATGTCTTTCTGTTCGACAAACTCGAAGCGGTGAAATTGCCAGGCCGGCAACGGGCGTGCGATCTTCCGCTTCGCGCTGGCTGCAGATTTTGCTTGAATCGGCAAAACCAAATCGTTATAGTGAAGTCCCAGAACTAGATCGGGTGGGGATAGGAAAGGGAAAAAGCGTTATTGAACCTCATGTCGCGCAAAGCGAATGCAGTTCGAATTGTGGCGCGCGCTCGTTTCCCCCGGAATCGACACGGTGCGGTTTTTAGTTTTGGAGTTTGCTTGTTCGGGTTTCAGTGAACGTGTTGTTCCTGCGAACAGCGAAGACTCGTGAGGCGCGAACGGCGTTTTTCGTGAAGACGGGCTGTTTTGAACATCATCACGAATGGTAGTCAAGCGAAGCGTCGAGGTTCACATTTGGCAATCTTTGTGTACTGTGGTGATTGATTTGGACGCGGGCGATCAGCGGCCCGCGTTTCAGCGGAATGAAAGGCTAGGGTCGCCGGTGTGCCGGTGATCCGATTTCGAGTTTCGGCAATGGAAGGTCAGCGGCGGGGATGGAGTCTCGTTGGCTGATGTTCTAAAGGACTGGCCGGAATTGGTTTGTGGGAGGGTCGTATGAGGCGAATGGGATGGCGTTGCGTATTTCTGGCGGCGGCAATGGTCTCTTTCGGGATGTTCGCCGAAGCGAAATCCCCATCCGGCGCACAATGCGTGGAAACTGGCGGTCAATCCGCTTGCACGAGTCGCGTTGAAATCAGTAACGCACCCGCGCTGCGGTTTTCTATGACGGGTCTTGTGCCCGGCGCGGCCTACCAGATTCGTGTGATTCAACCGGACGGCTCCTCGTTGAGCGGCGACGGTTCGGGCGATTTGTGGCCCAAGGGCCATGACACGGTTCGCGCTGATGTCGAGGGCGATCTTCAATACGACTACGTTCTGCGCGACCTATCGGGCGATGTGAACGTGGAAGTGACGCCTCTGGGCGCGCCGTTTCCAGCAATTGCCGGCGATGTGAGTTCCGACACGGATGGACAAGGCGGCGTGGCGACCTCGGGCGTTGCCAATCCGCCTCGACCGACAGCATGCGGGCTCGACATCGTGCTCGTCATGGACAGCTCCGGCAGCGTGAGCGCTGCGCAATTGAATCAAATGCGCACGGCGTTCATCAACTTCGTAAACGCGTTCTTGCCGAATACGCCGACGCAATTCGCCGTCGTTGATTTTGATACTCAGGCCTTCGTTCTTCAGGGATTCACATCCAACGTGGCCTTGCTGACGTCCGCGATCAACACTCCAACGAGCGGCGGCTTCACCAACTGGGACGACGCGCTTTACGATGCCAGGAACTTATTCCCTCATCGGCTTGATAAGCCAGACATGATCGTGTTCGCGTCGGATGGAAATCCAAATTATCGATACGGACACCTGGGTCAAGGGGCGGCAAGCACCTCGACCTCCAACGCTCTCGCTGCTGCTGTTGCAGAAGCAAATATCGCCAAGAAGGCGAACATTCGCATTGAGACTTTTGCGATCGGTTCGGGTATCACCCTTTCGAACCTAGTCGCGATTTCCAGCGCGGATGCTGTGACCAGCACGGGCTTTGATACACTCGCACAATCCCTTGCCAATCTCGCGGTGCAGTTGTGCGGAGGCACGGTGAATGTGACGAAGCTGCTGGACGCCGACGGCAATCTGGGTACTACGGGTGATCGAACCGCCGGCATTGGTTGGACGTTTTCGACCGTGGTGGATCCACCGGATTTCTCCACACCAGCATCCGGGATGACGGATGGCAGCGGGCAGATCAGCTTTTTCGTCGATCACGGCGCGGACCTGTCGGCCGTGTTGGATATCGTTGAGACGCTTCAGGCCGGACACACCTTCCTTTCCGCGTCGTGCACCAAAGGCGGAAACCCGGTCGGAACGCCCGCCGCGTTGAGCGTGAACAACATCAGCATCACGCCGCAGGACATCGTGGCCTGCACGTTCATCAACCATAAACTTCCGGTTTGCGGGAACGGCCTTGTTGAATTCGGCGAGCAGTGCGACGACGGCAATACGGCCGCCGGTGATTGCTGCTCGCCGACGTGCTTGTTCGAACCGAACGGGTCTTCGTGTGCGCCGGACAGCAACGTTTGTACGCTCGATGTTTGCAACGGAGCGGGCGTGTGCACGCATCCCAATGCCCCAATGGGCACGTCGTGCAACGCGGATGGAAATTTATGCACGAACGATCATTGCAACGGTTTCGGGCAGTGCGTGTTCCTGGGCAACGTAAGCTGCCAGGCCGCCAATGCGCCTTGTGAAGGCGGCGCGGTTTGCAATCCGTCAACGGGGCTTTGCGTAGACCAGCCGGATGCACCGCTTGGAACCGCCTGTAATCTCGACGGCAACCTCTGCACGGTCGATCAATGCAACGGTACGGGTTCGTGCGTATTCATCAGTAATGTTTCCTGTCAGGCGGCGAGCCCACCGTGCGAAGGCGGCGAGGTCTGCAACCCGAGCACGGGTTCCTGCGTCGCCCAACCCGATGCTCCGTATGGCACATTCTGCAACGCCGACGGCGACCTCTGTACGGTTGACAAGTGTAACGGCACCGGACAGTGCATTCAGAAGACGGTGGTGAGTTGCCCAGGGCCGACCGGGCCGTGTGATGCCGGACAGCAATGCAACTCCGGAACAGGAATGTGTCAGAGTCTGCCCGACCCGGCGGCCGGCACGCCATGCGATAACGACGCCAATCTCTGTACCGTGGATCAGTGCAATGGAACCGGAAGTTGCGTTCTAGTGAGTACGGTCACGTGTCCGGGTTCAACCGGGGCTTGCGACGCAGGACAGCAATGTGATGGCGCGACGGGAAGTTGTGTCAACCTGCCCGACCCGCCGACTGGAACACCGTGTGAGGCCGACGCAAACCTTTGTACGATCGACAAATGCAACGGACAGGGAGCTTGCGTATTTGACTCTAACGTTAGCTGTCCGGGACCGACCGGGCCGTGCGACGCCGGAACGGCCTGCTCGCCTTCAACGGGCGCATGCAATCCGCTGCCAGATCCCCCGGTGACCACAAGCTGCGAGGCTGACGGAAACCTTTGCACTATCGACCATTGTGACGGCGTAGGCAATTGCGTGCTGTTGAACAATGTATCCTGTCAGGCACCGAATCCGCCGTGCGAGGCCGGTGCGGTTTGCCAGCCGGCGACCGGGCTGTGTCTCAATCTGCCGGATGCGCCGATCAGCACGACTTGTGAACTCGATGGCAACCTGTGTACCGACGATCATTGCAACGGCTCCGGTGTTTGCGTCTTTGGCGCCAACCGTGTTTGCCAGAGCCCGAATCCTCCATGCGAGGGCGGCGAAGTGTGTATCCCCGGTACGGGGCTGTGCAGTGCGCTACCCGACGCACCGACGGGAACCAGCTGCGAAATCGACGGCAACTTGTGCACGATCGACGTTTGCAACGGCAGCGGCATGTGCAACTTCCTGACCAATGTGACGTGCGCCGGGCCGGTGCCACCATGTGAAGCGGGTCAGGCATGTAATCCCGCTTCGGGCCAATGTTTTGATTTGCCTGACGCGCCGCTAAGTACGGCGTGCGAACGCGATGGAAATCTTTGCACTCAGGATCACTGCAACGGAAGCGGCAGTTGCGTGCAGTTCGGCAACGTCTCATGTGCACCGCCGGTTCCGCCGTGCGAGGGTGGCGAGACTTGCACTCCGGCGACGGGCGCTTGCACCGCGCTTCCAGATGCGCCCAGCGGCACCAGTTGCGAAAATGACGGAAACCTCTGCACGATTGATGTGTGCAACGGGCTTGGGGTCTGCAACTTCCAGACGAATGTTTCCTGCGATGGGCCGGTTCCGCCGTGTGAGGCGGGCGAGGCCTGCAATCCAAGCAATGGGCAGTGTTTTGATCTGCCCGACGCGCCGCTGAGTACTTCCTGCGAGCGCGATGGGAATCTTTGTACGCTCGATCACTGCGATGGCAGCGGAATGTGTGTTCAGTTCGGCAATGCGAGCTGCGCACCGCCGGTTCCGCCGTGCGAAGGCGGCGAGACATGCAATCCTACGACGGGAGCGTGCGATTCACTGCCGGACGCTCCGACGACAACGACTTGTGAGACAGACGGTAATCTGTGCACCGTGGATCGTTGCAACGGTACCGGGAGCTGCGCGACGGTCAGCGTGACAACCTGTCCTCCGCCGACGGGTACTTGCGACGCGGGGCTGTTTTGCGATCCGGGTACGGGCGTTTGCGACGACCTGCCAGATCCTGCGTTTGGCACGGCCTGTGAACGCGATGGAAACCTTTGCACGCACGATCAATGTGACGGCGCGGGCAGTTGCGTGACGTTTGGCAAAGTATCCTGCCCGGGCTCGACGGGAGAATGCGACGCGGGTGAAAACTGTGTTCCCGCCACCGGACTTTGCGAGATGCTTGCCGATCCGCCCGTGGGATCGGATTGCGAAGAAGACGGAAACCTTTGCACCATCGAAGAGTGCGACGGGCAAGGCAACTGTATGGTCGTGGATCAGGTGAGTTGTCCGGGGCCGACCGGTCCGTGCGACAGCGGCACTGCTTGCAATCCGTCCACGGGGGCGTGTGATCCGCTTCCTGATCCAGTGGCGGGAACCGCGTGTGAGCGCGACGGCGACCTCTGCACGGTCGACGCTTGTGACGGCACGGGACTGTGCCTCCAGGTGAGTGTTGTGACCTGTGCAGCCCCTAGTTCCGTTTGCGACGGCGGAGAAGTCTGCAATCCTGCAACAGGCAGCTGTGATGCGCTTCCTGAAACACCCGCGGGAACGACATGCAATCTGGATTCCAACGCCTGCACGATTGATCGCTGCAACGGATTGGGCGACTGCGTGGTGGTGGATCAAGTGACCTGTCCGGGGCCGGTCGGACCTTGCGACAGCGGAACCGCGTGCAACACGACCACCGGTGCTTGCGACCCGCTGCCGGATCCGCCGGCGGGTACATTCTGTGAACGTGACGGCGATTTGTGTACGGTCGACGCATGTAACGGAAGCGGCAAATGCGTTCAGGTCGATGTTGTCGTATGTGCCGGATCGGATTCGGTTTGCGACGGCGGTGAGGTATGCAATTCCGCGACAGGCATGTGCGATTCGCTTCCGGAGACTCCGTCGGGAACGACCTGTGACCTTGACGACAATGCCTGCACGATTGACCGATGCGACGGGCAGGGAGCATGTGTCAACGTGAGTTCGGTTGTCTGCCAGCAACCGACGCCGCCGTGCGAGGCGGGTTCGGTGTGCAACACCACCACGGGAGCGTGCGATGCGCTGCCGGACGCTCCGACCAGCACGCCGTGTGAGCGCGACGGCAACCTTTGCACGATCGATCACTGCGATGGAAACGGGCAGTGCGTGTTGCTCAACAACGTGGTTTGTGCCCCGGCGATTCCGCCTTGCGAGGGCGGTGAGACGTGCCAGCCAATGACGGGCCTGTGCGTTGCCGTGGCGGACGCGCCTTCGGGCACGCCGTGCGAGAGTGATTCAGACCCATGCACGAGTGACGTTTGCAGCGGCACGGGTTCCTGTACACATCCAATCAACAATCTCTGTGGTCGGTGCTGTTTGCCGGACCTTGGATGTGAGGAAATGCCGGCCGCGGCCTGCCAGAGTGCCGGCGGCATTTTCGCGGGGACGCGCACTCAATGCCTCGGCGACAGCGACGGCGACGGAGTGGATGATCAGTGCGACCTGTGTCCGGGCGAGGACGACCATGTGGTCGGGCAGCGAATCTGCTGCGGAACGTCGATTTCCTGTGTGACCAACAGCGATTGCCCGAGCCTGAGTCTCTGTGTTCCGGAGTGCCAGTGTCCGGAAGATATTCCAACTGTCTCCGAATGGGGTCTTGTCGTACTCACGCTGTTGCTGATGGTTGGCTCGAAGCTTCGGTTTTCGCGAAGGGTTGCGATATGACCCGCGATTGTAGCAGCTGAAAACGGTCAGTCGTTGAACATCAATCTCAGTGCCGCCGACTCGCTATCGTGTGAGTCGGCGGCGTTTGCTTATTAGAGCAATCGCAATTCAATCGTAGCAAACCGCGAACTTCAGTTCGCGCGGACTCCCGGAGAGTTGGACGAGTCATCGGCTACGCTTGCACTTGGAATGCTCTAGAATTGTCATGAGGAAGCGGTATCTTTGGGCCGACGGTCGATGGCTTCTGCTGCCTCGCATTCCGATAGTGGATTTCAAAGTCCTGACTGGATGGCCGCGCCGCAAAGCACCAGGGCCAGGCCGGCCAGCGCATGGCTATAACGTTCCAAACGGCCCAGCGGAACCGCGGCGATTGCCCGTTGGCCGATTATCACCATGACGGTCATGGTGGTCAGCGTCGCGACCGCAAACACCACCGTGACGATCACCAAGTTCCAGAGGCTTCCTGTCGCGGCCGGGTACATCAGGATGGGAATCAGCGGTTCGCAGGGGCCAAAACCAAAAATGGTAAAGAGCATCCAGGGAGAAAGCGTTGTTGCGCTCGCCGGACCTTTGGGGGAAGTTCGTCGGCTTGGTTGAGCTGCGTGGACGTGCAGATGTTCCGTGTCGTGAGTGTGCGCGTGAGCATGAACGGTGCCGTCAGCGTGGGCATGAATATGCGCATGAGGGCGGCTGCGCAGGGCGCGGCGCAGACCCCATACGGAATAGGCGGCGCCGAATCCGATGAACAGCCAGCCGGCCAGATCGCCTCGATGAGATTCAATCGACTCCAGGCGCAAGACGGCGATGCCCGCCGCGATTCCGATCACACCGAGCAAAACGGAACTGAGTACGTGGGCCAGGCCGCAGATCAGCGTAACGGCGAGCGTTTTGCTTTGCGACCAGCGTCCCGCGCGGGACATGGCCACGAAGGGAATGTAATGATCCGGACCGAGGAATGTATGGACGAATCCGACCGTGACGGCCGTTCCGCAAAGCACTGATAATTCGGTCGTCATGGACGCAACTACTTTCGGGATCCGTCGGTCGGCACTTCGATTTCACCGCCGATCACGGTAGCGGTTCGCCGCAACGTAAACACCGAAGTTCGGTACCCGACGCCACGGGCGCGGTCCACCGCCCCTGACAGCTCTTCGAAAAACACGCGCGCGCCGAAACGCCTGTGAGCTTGCGGCATTGCAGACATTCTACCGGAAAGTCGTCAAAACCGAACTTGCGGTTGATGACAAAGTGACATCGGCAAGCCGCGTCTTTGCAGACGACGTGATAATCGGCGGTGGTCGCTTCGGGCCGCGAGTCGGCCGGCGGAGGCGGCGTCATCATGGTGACGACGATCGTCAGTAACCATGCGGCGGCGATTGCGCCGACGCCATACGTCGCGTAGCGAATGGCGCCGGTTTCCCACAGGAGCCGTGGTTCGTCGCGAACCTCGGTCGCCCAGCAATGCAACTGTTCGCGCAGGATCGGAGCGTTCTTCCGAATCAGCATAACCCATTCGGCCAATCGGCTGGGGCGTTCCTGTGCCATTGTTGTTGATCCATGCAGCGTATCGTCGAATCATAGGCAAAGGGTGGACAAACGGCGAGCCATACGAGCCTTGGATAGGGGATTCTTCTCAAGATTCAACCGTTCCGGGCGTGACATTTCGGCCCGATCCGTCACAATCGGTTCGCGGCCGAGGTCGATCGATGAGCGGGAATCGCGGACCGACCTTGGGCACGGGAGACTTGGCATGGCCGGTCTGACCTTTCACGGCGCGGCTCGGCAGGTGACGGGATCGATGCACCTGCTGGACGCCAATGGAAAGCTAATCGCGCTCGATTGCGGGCTCTTTCAAGGTCGCCGGGCGGAGTCAAGGGCGCTGAATCTTCGCCACCCGTGCGATCCCAGGCGGCTGCATGCGGTCGTCGTGTCGCATGCGCATATCGATCATACGGGCCGCCTGCCCATGCTCATTCGGGACGGGTTTGAGGGCGTGATACATACAACGCCGGCCACGCGCGACCTCTGTGCGGTAATGTTGGCCGACGCGGCACACATTCAAGAGGAAGACGCGCGATTCCTGAGCAAGCGACGGCGCAAGGAAGGCGAGCCGAGCGTCGATCCGCTTTACACACAGAATGACGCAGTGCAGACAATCCGCCAGATGCAGTCGTCACCCTACGGGCGATGGTTTAAAGTGGCGCACGGTGTGCATGCCCGCTACTTCGACGCCGGGCATATGCTCGGTTCGGCGGGGATCGAGTTGGAGATCAACGAGGACAATCGTCCGAAGAAGACGTTGGTTTTTACCGGCGATGTGGGTCGCCGGGGAGTTCCGCTGTTGCGCGATCCCGATCCGCTTCCCTCATGTGATTATCTGATTTGCGAATCCACATACGGCGGACGAACGACCGATCCGCTGGACGATCTCAAACCGAAGCTGGCCGATGTCATTCGGCGTACTGTGTCGCGTGGCGGCAAAGTGTTGATTCCCGCGTTCAGCGTCGGAAGAACGCAAACCATCATCTACTATCTTCGACAGTTGTTTGTCGGTGGAGAACTGGATCGCGTACCGGTGTACGTCGACAGTCCGCTGGCCATTAACGCAACCGACGTGTTTCGGCTCCATCCGGAATGTTTTGATGAAGATGCCCGAGCCTTCGCGCACAATCCCGGAGGCATTCTCGACGGACCTGCGATTCATTTTGTACAGACCCGCGAGGATTCCAAGCGGGTGACTCGGCGACGCGCGCCGTGCATCATCATCGCCGCCAGCGGCATGTGTGAGGCGGGGCGCATTCTTCATCACCTTCGGCACGGCGTGAAGCACGAACGAAACACCGTCCTGATCGTTGGATTCCAGGCCGCACATACTCTGGGAAGGCGAATTGTCGAGCGCGAACCGTTTGTGCGGATTTATGGTGAGAAGCACGCGCTCAAGGCCGAAGTCGTCGTGCTCAACGGATTCAGTTCGCACGCCGACGCAACAGAGCTCAAGGCGCATACTGATCCGCTCGCGGGACGGTGCAAGGCGGTTTTTCTGGTTCACGGGGAAGTGGATCAGGCGTCAGCGCTGGCCGACACGATGCGTGCATCAGGTCACCGCAGCGTCCGCATTCCCGCCATGGGCGAAAATCATCCCCTGGATTGATCGTTCGCATGCCGGGAGAACCGGCGGAGCCCAATCCTCGGGCACCGCCGCCGGCTCCCCGATGGCGCGTTTCATTCCAGGCGTGATTTCACTCCACGCGTCCCGCCGCTCTTTTCACAACCATTCGTTCGTGCAAGGTGTCCGGGCAATCTGCTACAAGTGAGAGACGGTATGCTTATGGAGCGTGAGCCCGCCAATAAAGCGATTCCCGACAAGTTCTCCAGTTCGGAATCGCCGTTTCCACGACAGGTTGTCCGTCTTCGCTTTACGAATTATAACCTATTTACCTATAAGTAGTTATACGAACATCACAAGTCGCAAGAACAGGCTGATTGTTCGTTGACAGTTGCCGGTTCGCAAGCTACAAATCGCAGAGAGTTGGGCGTTCAATTTGAACCTCATCGCGGCCTGTGAAATCGAGGCTGTGGAAACAGAAATGCGGCTTCTTTGCCGTGGCGAACTTCCGGGGTCGTGGCTACGCTGCGATCCCGGAAGTTTTTTTGCGCTCGTCAAGAGAATGATGATGGTATCGATGGAATCCGAACCGAAGCCCCTGCCGCGTGCGCTGATACAGGATGGAGAGGTGGTGGCCAATCGGCTTGTCTGCCGTGAGCATTTCCGACTCACGATTTCCGTTTCGGCGTTTTCGTCGGCCCAGCCCGGGCAGTTCGTACACCTTTGTCCGTTCGCGTCTTGCGCGGAAGACTACGTGGTCACGGACGACCCCTGGAACGTGGCGCAATCCCGATGGCTTGAGCAATTGCGAGAACCGATGCTACGGCGAGCGTTCAGCGTGGCAAGGCTCGTTCGATCCGGGAAGGGTGTGGAGCTGGATGTCGTTTACCGGGTTGTCGGAACGGCGACCCGCTGGCTGGAGAGTTTGACGCCGGGCAGCACGTTAAGCGTATTGGGACCGCTTGGAACCCATTTTCCGATTCAGTCCTCGAAGAAAAAAGCATGGCTGGTGGCGGGAGGGGTGGGATTGCCGCCGATGTTGTGGCTGGCAGATGCGTTGAACGCCGCGGGAAAAAGTGCAACAGCGTTTTGCGGCGCGCAGTCGGCCGACCTGTTGGCACTCAGCCTTGACGCCAATCACCCGCCCCGCGCTGACGCAACCCAAGCAACCCCTTCGGCGATGGAATTCGCCAACGCCCGCACCGGAGTCGTGATCAGTACGGACGACGGCTCCTTGGGGTTTCACGGGCACGTCGGCGCGGCGCTGGCGGCGTTTTGCGAGGCCAATCCCACGCAGCCTGATGAGGTCGTTGTGTACACGTGCGGACCGGAGAGAATGATGCGCTTTGTAGCCGAGCTTTGCGCGAAACGGGGGATCGATTGCTTCGCCTGCGTGGAGCGCAACATGGCCTGCGGAACGGGCATGTGCCAATCGTGCGTTGTTCCGGTACGCGATGAAGCGGCCGCTACAGGTCGGCGGTATCGCCTCTGCTGCACCGAGGGCCCGGTTTTCGACGCGCGGCATATCATTTGGGATTCTCATTAAGCGAGACAGACGTGCGGCGTGCTGTCAGCCTGATCGGCGGAGGGGTTCCTTCCCGTCAAAGTCCATGTAGGATGGTGTTCGGCGTGCAGCGGTCGCCGTGGCGTCACGGGCGTCTGCACGTGGCGTGTCGGCAACTTCGGCGGGGTTTCCATGAAGCGATTGATACTGGCCGCGGGTTGGGTCGTAGTATGCGGCGCGACCGCGCAAGCATGTACGAACTTCCTCATCACCAAGGGCGCGTCGCTCGACGGATCGACGATGATCACGTACACCGCCGACGCCCATGTTCTCTACGGTGAACTCTATTACCGGCGGGCGGGAACGCACGTTTCCGGCACGATGATGGACGTCATCGAATGGGACACCGGGAAATTTCTCGGTCAAATCAAACAAGCCGCCAAGACGCACACCGTCGTCGGGAACATGAACGAACACCAGTTGGCGATCGGCGAGACAACGTTTGGCGGTCGACCGGAATTGGTGGACCCCAAGGGTTTGATCGACTATGGCAGCTTGATTTACATCACTCTCCAACGAGCGAAAACGGCGCGCGAGGCCATTCAGGTCATGGCGGAACTCGTAGCGGAGTATGGTTACTACTCAAGCGGTGAGTCGATGTCGATCGCCGATGCAAACGAGGCGTGGTTGTTCGAGATTGTCGGCAAAGGGCCGGGATCAAAGGGGGCGGTCTGGGTAGCCCGGAAGATTCCTGACGGCTACATCTCGGGCCACGCGAACGCGGCTCGGATTCGCAAGTTTCCGCTCAACGATCCGGATACGCTGTATGCGAAGGACGTGATTAGTTTTGCCCGCGAAAAGGGATATTTTGAGGGAAATGACGAAGATTTCAGCTTTGCGGACGCCTATGGCGCGCCAGATTTCGGTGCGGCGAGGTTTTGTGACGCACGGGTATGGTGCATGTTCAAGCGGGCCGCGCCGTCACAGGGATTCACCGATGATTGGGTGATGGGCAAGCCGGGAGCCGAACCGCTTCCGCTTTGGATCAAACCCGACCGAAAACTGAGCGTGCACGACGTGATGGAGATGATGCGCGACCATTACGAGGGAACGGCGCTGGACATGACCAAGGACCCTGGCGCCGGGCCCTATTCGCTGCCCTACCGCTGGCGCCCGCTCACTTGGAAGGTTGGCGAAAAAGAGTATTTCAACGAGCGCGCGACCTCGACGCAGCAGACCGGATTTTCCTTCGTGGCGCAATCGCGATCGTGGCTGCCGGATCCGATCGGCGGCGTCCTTTGGTTTGGCGTGGATGACACGTACAGCACGGTCTATGCGCCGATGTACTGCGGCATTTCTCGCGCGCCGCACAACTTCGCGGTCGGCACGGGGTCGTTTCAACAGTTCACGTGGGAGTCGGCGTTCTGGGTGTTCAACGCCGTTTCCAATTTCGCCTACCTGCGGTACAGCGACATGATCAAGGATATTCAAGCGGTTCAGCGAGAACTCGAAAGCCGGTTTCTTTCCGAACAGGCTGGCGTCGATGCCGCAGCACTCGCCTTGTACAACCAGGCCCCTCGGTTAGCCGTTGACTACCTGACCGAGCACAGTTCGAATTCCGCGGAAATGGTCGTGCAGCGATGGACCCGGCTCTGGGAGCACCTGCTCTACAAATACCTCGACGGAAACGTCAAGGATGAGTTGGGAAAAGTCAAACATCCTGGTTATCCGGAGTCTTGGCGCACCATGGTGGCGGACGCGACGGGCGATCGTCTCCAAATGCGAAAACTCGAGCGGGAGAAGATTGACGAAGCCGCGAAAGAGACCAAGGAGGCCAAGGAAAGGGCAGCGCTGGTCGAAGCGATCGGCAACCTCCTTCGCGTTCGCGAAGTCGTGATCGATGACGAAACACACACGAAAATCTCTGACACAAAAGACCTGGAGAAACTGCGCAAGATGTTGATCCGTGCCGCGACCGTGCGATCCGGTCCGGAGCTCATCGCTGAGTGAATTGCGCTGGGCGCGTACGTAGAATCGAAAGGGGAATGCGAAGCGATGCTCTACCGAGCGGCCATTGCAGTGCTTTGCGCGTCGGTTTTCACTCAAACAGCGCAAAGCGAAAGCCCCGAGCAGTGGTATCGCGATGGGCAAGAGGCGGTGAAACGCGCGAAGCAGCTCGAGCCGATCACCGGAAAAGCCCGCAATGTCATTTTGTTCGTCGGAGACGGAATGGGTGTGACGACAACCGCCGCGGCGCGCATTCTCGACGGTCAGCGACGCGGTCAGAGCGGCGAGGAAAACCTGCTGAGCTTTGAGAAACTGCCCTACACCGCCCTGATCAAAACGTACAACACGGACGCCCAAGTGGCCGACTCGGCCGGGACGATGTCGGCCATCGTGACCGGGATCAAGACGCGGATCGGCGTGCTTTCCGTCAATCAGGACGTTGTTCGCGGCGATGCGGCTTCGGCGAATGGTAAGTCGGCGACCACTATTTTGGAACTCGCCGAGAAGGCGGGGTTGGCCACAGGCGTTGTCACGACGACGCGAGTTACCCACGCGACGCCTGGCGCATGTTACGCTCATTCGCCCGACCGCGAATGGGAGGACGACGCAGCCCTTTCCGAATCGGCGAGGGCGGCTGGATTCAAGGATATCGCGCGGCAGCTGATCGAGTTCTCCATTGGCGACGGTCCGGATGTCGTGCTCGGTGGTGGGCGAGCCAACTTTCTTCCGAAGACCAAGTCCGATCCGGAACACGTCGAGAAGCCAGGCAGGCGTCTCGACGGTCGAGACTTGACCGAAGAATGGTCGAAGCGGTCTGACGCGGCGTTTGTGTGGAACAAAGCGCAATTTGACGCGATCCACACTTCCAAGACTAAGCGATTGCTGGGCTTGTTTGAGCCATCGCACATGCGTTATGAACACGATCGTGCAAGCGACAAGGCCGGCGAGCCGTCACTGACTGAGATGACCGAAAAGGCGATCGAGATGCTCGCTCGAAACGAAAAGGGGTATTTTCTGATGGTCGAGGGTGGAAGAATCGACCATGCGCACCACGAATGCAACGCCTTTCGAGCGCTGACGGATACGATTGAATTCGCTCGCGCCGTGGCGGCCGCGCAATCCAAGACCGACCGTCGCGACACGCTGATCGTGGTAACCGCCGACCATAGTCACGTCTTCACCATGGCAGGGTACCCGTCGCGCGGCAACCCGATCCTCGGCAAGGCGTCGGACTGCGAGGCGGCGGTTGAGGGACATGCGAAACCGGCGCTGGATCGAAACAAACTGCCCTACACGACGCTGGGATACGCCAACGGGCCGGGGTATGTGGGTGCGGCGGGGCGTCCTGATCTGACGGAGGTTGCCACGGATGATCCAGGATATCGGCAAGAAGCGACCGTGCCGTTGTCGAGTGAGACCCACGGCGGCGAGGACGTTCCACTATATGCCGATGGGCCGCAGGCGCACCTGTTTCGCGGTGTGTTGGAACAAAACGTGATTTTTCACGTGATGGCCGAGGCGATGGGATTGACGCCATGAAGGAAGCAAGCGGAACCACGGCGTTTGAGCGTGTGTTTACGGGTCGAATCTGGGAGACCGAGGTCGGCTACTGCCGTGCCGTGAAAGCGGGGAATCTGATCTTTGTCACCGGGACCGCGCCTGTGGCCGACGATGGGGGCGTCTTTGCCCCCGGCGACGGGTATGCCCAGGCTCGGCGCTGTCTGGAGATCATCGAGAAAGCTCTGGGCGAGCTTCATTGCTCCATGAAGCAGGTTGTCCGTACTCGAATGTTCGTTACCGACATCTCCCGCTGGAGGGAGTTTGGTCGAGCTCATGGTGAGTTCTTTCGCGAGCACCCGCCGGCCACCACCATGGTCGAAGTGGCTCGTCTGATCGACCCGGAGATGCTCATCGAGATCGAAGCCGATGCGGTTTGCGGGCCGGGATAGGTCGCGTCGCCCTTTTCGAGAAATTGTAAAACCGAATGGACCTGGGACCGCTCGGGAATATTCACTCACTTCGATCGAATTGAACTGTCGAGGAACCCAGGCGCGCCGAGCTTTGTCCCGTGCCGCCGCGAGGTCATTGATTTGGGGCGAAGTTCGTGTGGGAGGTTTTTCATGACTCATTCCGCGTCAAAATCCGTGCTTGTTGCGATTCCCATGACCTCTCTGTTGGCGACAGGATGTATCGTGGTCGGCGGGGCGTGCACATGGGGGTGCTCGCCGACCGTCTGGACGGAATCCACCGAGACAATCGCGATCGATGCCACCGACTTTGCGGCCATGCAGGTTCGGACGCACAACGGGGCGATCAGTTTCGCCGGGACGTCGGATGGCGCCTCCGGCGCGAGCGTCACCGTTCGCAAGAAGGTCGGCGGAGATTCATCGGCGGACGCCGAAGAGGCGCTCGCTGCTCTCATCGTTTACAGCGAACGCGACTCCGGCGGCTTGCACAAGATCGGGTGGAAATGGAGCGGAGCACGAAAGTCGAGCTGGCAGGCGGTCGTTGCCTTCGAGATTTCCGCGCCGGGCCGCCTCGACCTCGACGCCGAAACGCACAATGGGAGTGTGGCGGTTGCCGGTTTGGTCGGCGACGCTAGGGTCGTTACGCACAACGGCGCCTTGGAGGTGGAAACGCGCGACGGGTCGCTCGATGCCCGGACGCACAACGGGCGAATCGTTGCCGCCTACGAAGGCCATCATGTCTCGCTGGAGACGCACAACGGGGCGATCACCGCCGATCTCAAACGGTGCGGAACCGTTCGCGGCGAAATGTCGACACACAACGGTTCGGTTCTGGTGACCGTCGGACCCGATACCTCCGCCGCGATCACCGCTCGAACCGATAACGGAAGTATTCGGCATGACGACGCCGTATCTGTTGACTCGGCGTCAAGAAGTCGCGTCGAAGGCAAACTTGGCACCGGCGACGGCAAGCTCGATCTGACGACGCACAACGGGCAGATTCAGATCAAGCGGCAGACCGGTTGATGCTTCGTAAGGTTTGCAACGATATGAGACGCCGCGACCATTGCCCCGACGATCACGGTCCCGAATGCGCGCCCATCAGCCGATCGAGATCGTTGATGATCTGCCGAGTTCGTTGAGGAGCGCGGCGGGCGCGAAACTCTCCCGAAACCACCGCCCGTTCAAAAATCGTTTCTCCTCCGCCGAAGCTTCTTCCGTGCTGAAGCGGCACCCCGTCGATCAAACCCTTTAGTACGTCGCCATTTCGACTGGTCGCGCAAATAAACGAACCGGCCCCCTCGAACACCGTTCCCGCCCGGCCGCTCATGACCGCGTAGCTGACCGAGCCGTTGATCTGCGATCGGTTGGCAATCGTCGTCCCGGGAATGCACTTCCAAACGGCGCGGATCACCACGATCTGAGTAATCTGCGGCGTGTCGCCGACCGAAGGCTGGTTCCGTCGCAGCACGAGTTCGACATTGCCGGCCGCATCCACGCCGAAAAAGGCTTCGTCGAACGACTCACGATACCGTTTGACCTCACCCGTGTGTCGATGGTCGATTACCTCAATCGCGGCGGGAGCCGTCGCGCAGCCTGCCGTCCACCCGAGGATAGAAACGACTAGGACTCGCGAACTCCATGCCCAAGACGTGCGGCGTTGCACCCGCGGACCGAGCAGTTCGTCGGATTGTTGGCATGGTTTCGGGACTGGATCGCTCACGGCGGCGGAACCTAGCTGGATGGCGGAATTCTGTCAATGCAAGAGTCGAGATTTGAACAGGCGCAGGAGAGCCGAAATCTTCAAAAAAGTTGAAAGTACGCCCCAGCCAAAGGAGAGGGTAGCGATGGGCCGTGCGGCTTCTATAATCGAATGGTTGAATTGGAGTCTCCGCTTGAGTGATCGAATCGGCGCGAATTCCCGAACAGGCAACGGGTCGCCAAAGTCGAATTTGAAAACAACCACGATGGGGGATCGCGCGATCTGGCGACTGGGCGTCGTCTCGTTCCTCAACGCCAAACCGTTGATCGAGGGGCTGGAGTCCGATCCCGCCATTCATTTGACCCATGATGTGCCTTCCCGCCTCGCGCCGATGCTCGATGCCCGTACTGTGGATGTCGCACTGGTTCCGGTCATCGATTTGGTGCAAGGCAATCGGCGCTGGCAGATCGTCTCGGATGCATGTATTGGTTGTGACGGAGAAACCCTGACGGTTCGAGTTTTCTCGAAGATTCCCGCCCCGGACATTCGAAGATTGCACGTCGACGGCGACTCCCACACCTCCGTGGCCTTGGCATCCGTCCTTTGGCGTGAGATGTACGGCCGGGCGATCGACATCGAACCGTTTTGCGACACGGTGTCCTTTGACGATTGCGAGGCCGTTTTGTTGATCGGCGACAAGGTTGTCAATCATTCGTTGATCGATCACCCCATCGAGACGGACCTCGGTTCAGCCTGGAAATCGCTGACGATGCTTCCCTTTGTTTTTGCGGTCTGGGCGGCGCCCCGCGAAATCGATGTTTCAGGATTGGCGCCGCGACTCATTCGGGCGCGCGACGCGGGTGTCGCATCCGCGGCTCTGATTGCCGCGGATTACGGGCCGGGGTTGAAATGGCCGGTCGCCCTGGCCAAGCGATACCTCACGAAACGACTTCGGTTTACGATGGGTGCGCGCGAGCGGCAGGGACTGGCGAAGTTCCTGGAACTTGCCCGCGCGCATGGGCTGGTGAAGTCATTCGAAGGGTTGGTTTACGCATGACGGCGCAGGCGACGCTGAACAAGCCGCCCTCGGCTCTTTCGCGAATCAGCGATGAGGACGCCCTGGCGCTATACCACGACTGCACGATTCACGATCTCGGTCGCCGCGCTCACGAAGTCACCTTGCGGCTTCACCCCGAACCCTATCGAACCTACGTTGTCGACCGCAATATCAACTACGCGAATTACTGCACGGCGAAGTGCATTTTCTGCAACTTCAAAGCCGACCCGCCGGGGATGAACTCCGGCCGCCGGGATTTGCCCGGAGGCTACATCCTGACCTTCGAGGAAATCGGAAAGAAGATCGATGAATTGATCGCCATTGGCGGGACGCAGATTCTGATGCAGGGGGGGCTGGTGCCGGCGTCGATGCTGGGGTTCGACTGGTATCTTGACCTGATGCGGTTCATCAAGCGCGAGTATCCCCGGATTCACGTCCACGCGTTCAGTCCGCCCGAAATCCACGCCTTTCACGAGGAGTTCGGAATGAGCGTGCGCGACATCCTGCTTCAACTGCGCGAAGCCGGACTCGATTCGATCCCCGGCGGCGGGGCCGAGATCCTTGTCGATCGCGTGCGCGATCGCATCGCCCAGGGGAAGACGACAACGGAACAATACTTGAATGTGATGCGCGAGGCCCACCGCATCGGCATGCGCACGAGCATTACCATGATGTTCGGCCATATCGAAACGATTCCCGAGCGAATCGAGCACCTGCGCCGAATTCGAGAATTGCAGGACGAAACGGGCGGCTTTACGGCCTTTATCAGTTGGACGTTTCAGCCGGGCGATACGCCGCTGGGCCGCTTCCCGACGTTTGACGATTCACATGTCGGACCGTCGGACGGTAGGCATCTTGTGCTTGCCGACGCTGCCGAGTACCTGCGAATGACGGCGCTTTCGCGGATTTACCTCGACAACATCCCGAATCTCCAGTCAAGTTGGGTAACCCAAGGCGTCAAGATTGGGCAACTTGCGCTGTTCTTCGGAGCAAACGATATGGGTTCCGTCATGATGGAAGAAAACGTTGTTTCAGCGGCGGGGACGACCTATCGCCTTACGGAAGAGCAGATTCGCGCCGCAATATCACGAGCAGGCTGGGAGCCGCGCCAGCGAGATTTCTATTATCGACTCGTAGTGCCCAATCATTCCGCCGACTAATCGACCTTCGGCTTCGGTAACCTCATGCTGGTTCAATAGTTACGCCAGAATTGCCTCCTTTCTTGGAGTGGGATCGTGGCTGGTTCAACGGGTATTTGAGCCAGCCAAAAAAGGAGTCTGTGGATTGTATGTGGAATTTCAAGTCGGTTTCATGGTACAATCCGTCGTTCACGGATCGGCAAATCCAGGTTGGGGGTCGGTGGGCGGTTGATCCTGATCGAGAACAGGTTCATCACACATCGCAATGGTTGCCACGAAACACTGGGGTGTCCGCCGGAAGGCGGTCGAGTTTGAATCTCGCGTGCCATGCGCGCGGAGGTGGCATTCGTAGGCTCAATTCAGGCGGTGGGAAACGAGAGTTCTGTCTGAATCGGCTCACGAGAAACGCGGCCTGCTATTCGGAACTGAAAAGGCAAGCCGTTCAATGTCCCGTTGAACGGGCGCGGTCGAATTCATCGTCGGCTCGCTCGAACCGACTTAGCGAATTGGACGACGTTTCATGGACGTTGTTGCGATCTGGAAACGTGCGCGAGCGGACTTGGTTGTTTCCATGGGTCCGATCGCACCTGACGTGTTTCTTTGGGAGCACGTATCTCGCGTCGCCAGAAACTCGGATTGGATTCTTCAGTTGCCCGAGGTCCAATCGCAAGGCGCCGATCCGATCGCCGTTCTGGCAGCGGCGCTCTATCACGAGGCCGGGTGGATTGTCCGCTATCGCGAGGGCGGTTTGCCACGCGAAGATATCCTCCTCGGCCCCGCGCCCGATACCGCGGTGCCCGACGCTGTGCAAATGCTTGAGGATTCACTCAAGGAACTGATTCCCTCTCCAACGCTTGAGCGCGCGGTCGCCGCTGTTCGATTGAAAAGCGACCGACGGACTGACATGCCGGAAGCCCAGATCCTCGCCGAGGCTGACATTCTTGAGGAGTTCGGACCGATGTTTCTTTGGCCGGTAATTCGCCGCGGCGTTTTCGACGGCAAGGGAGTCCAATCGGTCATCGATGCCTGGAATCGTCGAAGAGATTACAAGTTCTGGACCGCCCGACTCGAGGACTCTTTTCGGTATGAAGCGACCAAGCAGGTCGCCATCGCTCGCCTTTCACGGCTTTCAGAGTTTATCGCCGATCTGGGCGCCCAGCAGGAGGCCGAGGACCTCAGAGTGAGCCTTACCGGGAACAGGGAACCCGCGGGTGTCAGCGGTCACCGCGCGCCAGCAGGACGCAAAACGGAAAGTCCGATCCGCTAGCGAGCCGTTGACTTGCTGGAGTTTCCGACCTATAATGGGCATCCGGAGCGCTGGGGGTGTGCCAAAGCGGACTTGGCTGCAAGGGGGGATTGCAAATTGAGTCGCCTTCCGGTCCTTGCCAAAGGCTGCGGCAAGGCGCTGTCGTCGGGGGAGGGGAAAACTGTCGCAAACCCGCCGCGGTTTTTTGAATCGATTTGACGCTCCCGCCAAGGCGTTACAGTCAGTTGATTTCGAAACCTACACAGTTTTGGGACGTTCTTACTTTAGTATCGTGAAACCTCACTCTATTGTTGAGTTGAGTCGGGTATTCGGCTAAACTAGGGTAGCTGCCACATGGCGTTTCGGCGGGAAGCCGGATACGCGTGGGCGTTGGTCAAAAGAAGGGGACGTGAAAATGGCTAATTTTTTGAAGCGAGCGGCTTGGTTGGGCTGCGTTTTGGGGATGGTTGCGGTTGAATCGAGCGCATGGGCTGCGGCGACCGCGTCGCTCAAGGCTGTGAAGAAAAACGGAGTAGCAATCACTCCGACCAACAACCTGACCGGTGTAGTTCCCGGCGATACGATTACGGCTGAGGTGTTTGTATCGGGATGGAGGAATCCGCTGTTCGACGCCGGCGCTGGTGACACGGGTTTGGTTCGTACGTTTCAGATTCAGGTGTTGGGGCGTGCGGGCGCCGTCGGCATAAGCGGGTCGGGACAGGGCCTGATTACTCCGGACGGCTGGAGCGCGCCGCTGGATCGTGACCAGCCTCCGTGCGATGATCCTTTGTACCAAAATATTAACCCCGCCTACGGTTGCGTTGGACCGAATTTCTTGCCCAACAGCGGTCTTTCGTTGGACGCAGCTCGAAACGATTTCATCCTTTTTGGTTTTGCCAACCAGATTGCTGTAGCTAACGACAATCTGAACTTCAAATGGGGGGGCACGATCTTCGATAGCGACGGCCAGCCGGACGGTCGTTGCAGCGGGGGTTCCACGCCGAACCTCGCTTGCATCAACAACGCAGGGTGCGTGGGCGGAACGTGTGTTGCTTCGATGTGGTATGCGGGTACATACAATCTCGTGGCTCGAGCGGGAATGTGCGGAACGTTTCGGTTCGACCTGAACAACGACGTCGGCCAAACCTTCATCGGCAACCCGCTGCCATTTCCGACGACAAAGGTTCCCATTCTTGAGTCATTGACCATCACCGGTCCAACCTGCGTTGTGCCTCCTGGGGCTTGTTGCAACCAGAACAATGGGACGTGCCAGAACAACATTCAGCAAACGAATTGTGTTGGCACTGGGCTGCGCTGGGGCGGCCCGAATTCGACGTGTGCGACGATTAACCCGCCGTGCGTGGCACTTGGCGCGTGTTGCACGGATAGCCAGGAGCTTTGCGTTACGAGCGTTGCGCAGGCGAATTGCCAGGGAGCAGGTCAGCGATGGGGCGGTGGGGGGTCCAGTTGTGCTGGGTTTAACCCGCCGTGCGGCTCGGGCGCCTGCTGCACTGAGGACCTTGAAGTTTGTCAAAACAACATCTTGCGGGCGAATTGCAATATCGCCGGTCAGCGGTTTGGCGGTCCTCTTTCAACGTGCGCCACGCTGAATCCGCCATGCGGAGCGCCGCCGCCAACGCCAATGCTCGTGTCCAGCAACCCGGCGCATTGCACGATTGATGCGCGAGTTCCGTTCGTGGGCGCTCCGGCGAATCGGCGAGGTTTTTCGTCGATCGTGTTGACGTTTGACAGAACGGCTGGCGCGACGGAGGACTCCGCTGCTGACTACGCGGTGCAGCAGATTCCGGTGGGGACGCCGACGACGATTCAAGGCGTGGTTATCGCCGGCAACACGGCGACGATTACGTTTGCCGAGCCGATTCAGCCGACTCGATGGACCTGTGTCCGTCACCTGGCGAGCAACAAGCGGGCCTGCCTTGGGTATCTGCCCGCGGACGCCGACGGAAACGGCACGGCCACTCCAGCGGATATTCTCGCCATCATCGACAATCTGAACGGCGTTCGAGTACCGCCGCTTCCGGTCAATCTCTGCGATATTGATCGCAGCGGGGCGTGTTTGCCCAGCGACATCCTCGGTGAAATCGACCTGCTCAACGGAGCGAGCGGCTTCCCGGTGGCGAACGGGACGACGATCGGCGCGTGTCCGAGCATGACGGGCCCGTGATGATGGATTGATCGAACGGCGCTTCCGAAGCGTCATTTGATGAGTATTCCGGCGTGGCGGTTGGTGTTGACCAGCCGCCACGTCTTTTTTCTTGCGTTGATCGCGGAACCATTAAGCGATTAACCATCAAGTGTAGCGACTGGGAAGTGAAAATCCGCGCGAACTGAAGCTCGCGGCTCACTACACTTGACCGTTAAATGCACTAGGCGAGTACCGGGACGCGCGATTCGGGAATCGGGCGCGGCGAGCCTGTCGTCATATCCGCTTGACCCAATGCGATCCGCAGGGATTCGACGACGGCATCGAGCTCGGTCTCGGAGATGTATGGGCACAACGGCAAGGAAAGAACCTGCCGGCATGCGCGGTCGGATTCGCGGAGTGAACCGGCTATCCGGCCGCAAGCCCTGAACGCCTCCTGTTGGTGAATCGGAATGGGGTAATGGACTCCCGCCTCGATGCCGTTCTTTCGCAGATCGGCGGCGATCGTATCCCGTCCCGGGCACCGAACGACAAAGAGATGATGAACGTGCTCACGATCGGCGAGCTGCGCGGGAAGTTCAAGAATCGTATCCGCGAGTTGATCGCGATACGTTTGTGCAAGTTTGCCGCGTCGGTTGTTCCATTCGTCGAGCCGGCGCAACTTGACTCGCAGCACGGCGGCTTGAATTGAATCAAGGCGGGTGTTGAAGCCGCGCGAGGGGTGGAGGTACTTGATCGTCGAACCATAATTTCTCGCGGCGCGGAGGCGCGATGCGAGATTGTCGTCGTTGGTAACGATGGCGCCCGCGTCACCCAGCGCACCGAGGTTTTTTCCGGGATAAAAGCTGAACGCCGCGGCGCGACCGATCGAACCGACGCGCCGACCCTTGTATCGCGCGCCGTGGGCTTGGCAGGCGTCCTCGACCACCGCGATGCCGTGGTGATCGGCGATGTTGCCAATGGCGTCCATGTCGGCGGGCTGGCCGTAGAGATGGACGGGAATGACCGCCTTTGTTTTTTTCGTGATGGCCTCGCGGAACCGCTCGGGGTCCAGCGCAAACGCGGTCGGCTCGCAATCGACGAGCACGGGCGTCGCGCCGACGTGCTGTACGGCGAGGGCGGTGGCGATGAAGGTGTTGGCGACGGTGATGACTTCGTCGCCGGGGCCGATGTCAAGCTCCTTAAGCGTGAGCGTCAGAGCGTCGAGTCCGCAACCGACGCCTATGCAATGCTTCGCCTCGCAATAGGCGGCAAACTCCGCCTCGAACGCGGACACCTCCACGCCGAGGATGTAGTCGCCGCGTTCGATGACGCGGTCGATGGCATCGCGGATTTCGTCGGCGAGGTCGTCGTGCTGTCGTTTGAGGTTAACCAGCGGGATCGTCACGCTTGCCACTCCTTAGGCCATCAACAAGTCGCTCCCGCGAACGGGAAGGATCGTGCGTTGGGTTGAGTTTCTGTGCTCGATGCGCGGCGCGGAACGATGCGCGGGGCCGTCGAGCGCGTAAACAATATGGATCGAAAGGCCTGAAAATTGGCCTTGAAATCGTCGAGCGATCGAAGTCGCATGAAACGACGGAGCAAGTATCGCGGTCGGAAGTAGAACTCGCGGTAGGCGACCTTGTACATTCGATTCACTTCCTCGCTGGAGACGGTTGGCAATTCGAGGACGGAGTTGGCGAGGTCGTAATCGCTCCAGTCGAGGGTGCGGAGGTAGCCGTTACGCTTGGCCCAGTCGAACATCTGCGTGCCCGGATAGGGCGTTGTGATATTGAAGAGGGCGATATCGGGATCGAGGTCCTTGGCGAAGTCGATGGTTCGGCGCATCGTTTCGGTGGATTCGCCGGGGTTGCCGAACATGAATGCGGCGCGGACGGCAATGCCCGCTTCCTGCACCATACGCACGGCGCGACGGGTTTGCTCGATATCGATGGGCTTGCGGATGTTGCGGAGGATATCGGGATCGGCCGATTCGATGCCGAACAGGATTTGATGGCATCCGGCGGCGCGCATCTTGCGGAGGAGCCCGGGGCTGACGCAATCGGTGCGGGCAAAACAGGACCAGGTGAGGTCGATGCCGCGCTGGATGATCAGGTCGCACATTTCGGCCACCTGCGGTTTGAAGATCGTAAGCGTGTCGTCGTAGAAGCTGACTTCACGGATGCCATAACGCGTTTGGAGCTTTTGTATTTCGTCCACGAGGTGCGTGGCGGATCGCGTACGCAACGCGGTTTCTGCGGAATTGCAGAAGGTGCACTTGCCGGGGCAGCCGCGGGTCATGGTCATGTTGACGGCGGGCAGGCGTCGGTAGGCGCCGACGGCCGGCTTGTAGAGATCGAACTGAATCAAGTGGTATGCCGGCGTTGGCAGAGAATCGAGGTCGCGGATCGGCTCGCCGAGCTTGTTGTGTCGGATGCCGTTTGGCGAACGCTCATCGCGATACGAAAGCCCGGGAATCAGGTCCCGTGGTTCACCCTCGACGAGTGACGCGAAAGGCAATTCACCCTCTCCGCGAATGACGAAATCGACCGATTCATCGCGAAGCACGTCGTCGGGCATGGCTGTCGCGTGAACTCCGCCGATGACGATTCGAGTCTTGGGCGAAACGCGCCGGGCAATGCCCGCGATTCGAGCGGCATTGATGATTTGGGCGGTGACGGCGGTGAGGCCGATCCAGCGCGGCCGACGATCGGCGACGAAAGCCTCGATGTCTTCAAAGTGGAGGCGTTCCGCGTTGACGTCCATGACATGGACGGACGCGCCGCGTGCCTCGGCATAGGCGGCGACGTAGAGCAGACCCAGCGGCGGCGAGGTGCTCTTGACGCCGTGCCAGATATTGCCGTCCTTGGTGAGCCAGGGCGGATTGATGAGCAAAACGTCCATGCGCGACTCGAAGAACCGATGGGTCCGCGCACAATGACCCTGTACGAGGCGCGGCCCGATAACTCGTCAATTGAATCTTCGTCCAAAAACAGGACCGAGTGGACTTATGGGTGAAGGAGTCTGTTGGACGTCTGGCGATCAGCTTTTCAAACCTAGTCCCAGCAGGAATACGGGCCTCAAAATGGCCCACCAGTCGGTGACCGGTCGCATCTTGGTGAATCCGCCGGATCGGTCGGGGTAAGTCTTTGTGCAGGGGACCTCAATGTGGCGGAAGCTGAGTGCAATGACCTTCCAAAGCAGATACACCTCCAGGCCGTAGGAGTCCAGCCATCGCTGGTGGAGGTTGATTCGGCGGTCGTTCAGAATTGAGAGTCGGATCGCGCGAAACCCGTTGGTGCTTTCCGTCAGTTTCTTGCCTGAGAAGCGGCTCATCAGCCAGGGGTGGAAGCGAGTCGCGAGTTTGCGGTACATCGGCATGTCACCGCCGCACCCGCCGCCCGCAAGGTATCGTGAACCGATGACGAAGTCGGCGCGGTTTTCGCGGATCGGATCAATGAGACGGGGGATTTCGGCGGGATTGTCCTTGTTGTTGCCCGCGAGGATGACGGCGATGTCGAAGGAATGGCGGCGGGCGTGCTCCAGTCCGGAGCGAATCGCTGCTCCGACGCCGTGCCGACGATTCATGCGCAGTACCTCCGCACCGTGGGCTTGCGCGATTTCGGCGGTGCGGTCGGTGGAACCATCGTCCACCACGATCACGGTGTCGACGACGCTGCGGATCGTGCGATCGACAACGCGGCCGATTCTCGATTCCTCATTGAAAGCCGGAATGATGGCGATGGTCGCGTGGCGCTCGGTCACAGCGTCGATGACTCCGCCGCGACAATGGAACCGTTCTGGAGCTGGTAGCGACGCCGACAACTCGAACAGGCCCACTCGTTGCGCAGCGGTCGGCCGCAACGGCACGCCCAGTCGACCGGTTTGGCCGGGTTTCCGCTAACGACACGATGGGCGGGCACGTTTCGCGCGACGACCGCGCCGGCGGCAATGACGGCAAACGAACCGATTTCGATCCCGCATAGGATGATAGCGCCAGCGCCGATCGTTGCCCCGTGCCGAACGGTCGTCGATTGCAGCCAGTTTTCCGTGTGGGCGTATCTTGAGACGACATCGGGCATGCGCGGACTTCGCGGGTAGCGATCGTTGGTGAAAACGACGCTCGGTCCAATGAAGACGTCGTTTTCAACCGTGACGCCGTTCCAGATCAGGGCGCCGTTCTTGATCGTTACTCGGTCACCCACAGTTGCGCCGGATTCAATGAAGCATCGATCGCCAAGGTTGCAATACCGCCCGACGCGAGCGCCCTCCATGATGTGGGCGAACGCCCAGATTCGAGTCCCGGCACCCACTTCCGAAGATTCACATAGGGCGAGGGGGTGAACAAAAGGTTGCTCGGCGGTGGTCGGTGGCATGCAGATATTCCGGGTCGTTTTACAAAAATCGTCAGGTTCGACGGCCCACGGCGGCGTTCGCCGACTGACTATCGGACGCTGTACCCTATCCCTATCGGATTTCGGTCGAAGCGACTTTGAAGCCGACGGCGTCAAGCGGACGCCGGGCGACGATTGCGCCGGTATGAGGGAAGGGGAGCCGCCGGCTTTTCCACGGCGTTTCTCGGCATTGAACGAGGGGTGCCATCGGCCGAGGATACGATCGGAACCAGTGTTCCACCGCTGTTCAATGATGCGGTGGCAGCTTCCAGGGCCTGCACGACCGCCAGACCATCGTTGATTCCCGGTCCGCAGGGCGTGCCGTCGAGCACCCAGTCGGTGAATGCTCTGGCCTGTTCGAGAAGCGGCTCGCAGCGGCGGATAGCGGGCAGATGCACGTCGGCGCTTCGCAGGGCATACTGAAACTCGCCAAATGAGTTGTAATAAGGCGGTTCGTCGAGGCCCTTGTCGTAGACGCGCAGGGTTTCCTCCGGGTGGATGTCGTCCCAGTGGGCCATCTTCCGAGAACCGACGGCCGTGAGCGTGCGGACTTTTCGCGGGTTCAACCAGCTCACGTGGATGTGCGCGATGGTTCCGGAAGGGTATCGGAGCGTCGCGAAGCAGACATCTTCAATGGTCGGCTGCGTGATGCAGCTTCCCTGGGCTGAAACCGAAATGGGTGTGGCGTCGAGCAGGTAATTGAAGATGCTAAGATCGTGCGTGCCGAGGTCGAAGAGGGCGTTGACGTCGCCGCGGACGGGGCCAAGGTTCGTGCGGACCGCGTCAAGATACTGGATTCGTCCGAGCGTTCCGTCGGCGATGAGTGATCGCAGTTTGCGAATGCCGTGGTTATAGAGGAACACGTGGCCGACCATGAGGACGCGGCGGGTTCTCTGGGCCCATTGTTCGAGCGAGGTTGCCTCGTCCGTCGTGGCGCACATCGGTTTTTCCAGCAGCACGTGCTTGCCGGCCTGCATGGCCTCGGTGCCGAGCTTCGCGTGCGTCCGCGTCGGGGTCGCGATAACAACGGCGTCGATTGAAGGGTCGTCAAGCAGAATCCGATGATCGGACACGGCATTCAGTCTGGGAAATCGATTTCGGATCTTTTCCAGGCGATCGACGTTGGTGTCGGCACAGGCGGTAACGGTGGAGCGGTCGTTTTCGGTGAAGACACGAATGTGGTTGGGCCCCCAGTGGCCGCAACCGATAACGCCGACGGTCAGTCTGTTGATCTTGTTCATCGGGTTTTCCCCGGTTGGGCGCTTATGTTCGAAGGCGCCCTGATCATGCTATCGGACGATCCGCAGACCGGATGGAGTTTGGGAAAACCCGCGCAACGGACCACGGCAGGCATGTACAAGGCGTTTCCGGGCGCATCGCGGGGTTGGAAACGAAATGAAAGCGGCTTGCCCGAACCGGCGATAGCCGCTATAGATACGCGGCTCGGCTAATCCGTTTTTGACGGAGGGCGGTGTGGTTTGCGACGTCGACCGTTCGCCACCAACCGGCCGGGGATGTTTCGGCGGCGTACCCAAGTGGCCCAAGGGGACGGATTGCAAATCCGTTATACGTGGGTTCGAATCCCACCGCCGCCTTTGCATTGTCGACCGCAGGAAACGCACTTTTCGCCTTGTTTTCTAGTTGGTTTTCTATGCGGCACACCGAGCCACCTTTATGGCCAAGTGCGGACGCCTTACCCCCCTGTCGGATGTTATTTTGGCACACATTTGACACACCTTTGGAGCCAAAAGTCCCCGTTGCCCGCATCCGCTCATGCTCGCTCCGGGGCTCGTCCAACGACGGCAGAGCGTCGAGTGCTTTGGCAACGCTACCGCGTGCCGTGTGGGTGTATCGGTTCATGGTCAACGTGATCGAGGAATGCCGAGCAAGCGTCTGAGCGTCCTTTGGATGCACGCCACCGCGTGTCAGGTTCGTTATGAAAGTGTGCCGAAAAGCGTGAAAGTCGAGTACCCGACCCGCATTATCACGGTAGTTAAGGAAACAAATCTCCTGGCGCTCACGGCGATCACTTCTATCCTGCACGCTCCGAATCCATTTCGATCGACCAAGTCGAAGGTCCGCACGAAGCATTATCGCCAGCCGGTTCGGGTGTGGCATGTTGAACACCGAATCGGTTGAATTGCGGTCCGCGAGATAACTCCGAAGCTCGGAAGTGAAATCTCTTCGAAGCGGTTGCACATCCTCCCGGCGCCGTTTGCTGTAAGACGCACCGACAGTGACCGTCGGTGAATCGCCGTCCAAGTCAAACGATGCCACGTTCAAACTCCGAATCTCTCCCGCTCGCAAACCGGTCATTGCTGCCAACTTGTAAAGCAATGCGCGGTCGGGACCGGTCATGCCAAAGCGAGTCGGGCCGTTGCGTGTCGTCGCCAATAGTGTGCGGAGTTCATCATCCTCGAACGCCCGCCGGTCGTGTCGCCGGTCGGTTTCAACGTTAAAGCTGACCAGATGTTTCACGGGTGATTCGGCCGCGCGCCGATCTTTCACGCACCACAAGCAGAAACCTTTGAACGCTTGCAAGTAGTAATTTGCGGTTTGGGCACTCAATGCCGCGTCGCCTTTGCGGGCTTCGCCGAGCCAACTCTGTACTCGCGAACTCGAAACGTCGCCCCAGCGTTTGAATCCGCAACTCTCGACAATGCGGAGCACCCGATTGCGGGATTCGTCAGCGTGTTGCTTTGTGTTGCCTTTGGCGAGCAAGGCCGCGTGCCAGTCGGTTACGTGTTCGGTTAAGGGTCGCTTGGCGTGGGCTTCGTAGGGATTCGCTAGCCCCGCGTGCTCCCGTGCCGCCCGACGGATCAGCTCGCCCTCGAGAATCTCCGCCGCGCTCTTGTCCGTGCAGCGCAGCGATCGCCGTACCCGCGTGCCGCTCGCCGGATCATGAAACACAGCGTAATAGGTCTTTCCGCGTTTCTTCACCATTCGTCGCCTACGCTTTCCGTACTTTTGTGGGTCTCAATTCTAGGCCGAGTACCGAACATAAGCGGCTCATGGATTCGAGCGTGAGCTGTCGGCCATGCTTGACAAAAGCATGAACGCTTTGATAACCCACGCCCGAACGCTTGGAGAGTTGCAGCATACTCAAGCCGCTTTCGCTTACTGCCCGCCGAAAAGATTTCTCGACCGATTCTTTAGCACCCATTTCGAATATAATATCAAAATGTTGACACATGTCTAACCCGCCTCTGATTCTCTCAATGCCCTTCTTTTCGGTGCCGACGTTAGCACGGCCGGATGCCTTCCCGCTTCAGCCAACGGCCGAACCAACGGCACCGCGGGTGTCGATGATGATGCGCGGTGCAATCTTCATGCGTTGCCTTCCAGATCCGTAATAAGTCCCGTACGGGGTTGCCAGCGAAACTGCAGGTTAGGGTCATCCATCATCGGCGCGTAACGCATCTTCAAAGGACGAACATGCACAATCCCGCTTGCGCCGTTCCCATGGTCACACCAAACGAGTAGCACATTCTGTGCGTCATACGCAAGTCGACCGGCCCCAGCCACATCGTCGATGCTGACCTTGATCGGTTCCGCTGTATTGGCGCCCTGCCCCTTACGAAGCGCCGCGATGACGACCAGAGCCACTTCGTGACGCCTTGCCAGCTCCCGCAGCGCCGTGGAGTTTTGGATGTCCGCCTGGAATTGATCCTGTCCCGACGACACGAGCAGACCGAGATAGTCAAGAAAGACAATCCGCCAGCCGAACCGCGTCACCCCGTCGGCGATCAGTGCATCCAGTGTGCTGAGCGTCAGTCCGCCCGGCCAGCGCTTATCGTCGAGGATGCAAAGCGGCATGTCCCGGTACTCGGTCGTCACTTTTCGCAAACGATCGCCGAAATCGACTTGCAGTTCTCCCGTCGCCAGTGCGCGCCGTGGAATGTCACCGAGCTGCGCAGCCACGAGATGGGCGACTTCATTTGCCCCCAATTCTAAGGAAAAGAACCCTACGGGTTTCCCTGCCTTTGCCGCATTCGCTGCGATTGCAACGGCGAGTTGCGACTTGGCTTGATTCGTTCTTCCGACCAGCATCGTAACGCCGTGAGTGCGTAGTCCGCCGCCGGTCGCCATATCCAGGGCGCGTAGTCCCGTTGGGACGTATATGTCAGGGGTCCAAATTATGCCATTGTTCCATAGCTCCCCGATCATCGCTTCATACAACGGGTCGGAACGCCGGTAGTGTTTGTCGAGGGATGCAGCAACCGCCGCCCTATCCTTCCCGTTCTGATACATTTGGACGATGAGGTCACCGACGTCTTTCAGCCTTACAACCCGATCGAGCGGGAGCTTGATGATTCGCGCACCGATTCCAGCGTCGGCGAGCTGTTGACGGACGTGTTCGCCCCAAGCTCGCCCGACTTCGTCGTCGTCGGGCGCAATCGCTACGGCCAGACCGCGTAGCTTCTCCATCGCTGCAGCGGGCAAGTCTGCCGGATTACTCCGCGACCCTTCCCCGGACGTGATTCCGATTGCCGACCGACCGCATGCAATAACTGCCGCCGCCTTCAACTCGCCTGGACACAGCCACACCGGACACCCCCGAGTAAGATCCACCGGCCACACGTGCGACCGACTCGCGCCTTTCGGTGACCACCACGACTTGACCGATTGACCATCCGCCCGATGCGCCTTGATCGCGACGACTTGTTCGCATTTGCCCACAATCGGGAGCGTCCAGAAGCGCTGACCGGGCTTGCCGGTCAGCCCAATACCTAACAGCTCCGCCGTCGCTTGGTCGATTCCGCGTGTGGTTGACAAGTGCAACAGGGCGCCAGAATCCCGCAAAAGCCGCGCATGTGCATCACCGGCGAACTGAAGCGTGGAATCGGCCAGGCCTCCGCCTTTGCGTGCATCCTGCACTGCCGGCGTCCGATCTTCGAAGGGGGCTGGCGCCTTGCCATTGCCCAATCCCAGAAGCTCACACGCGTGGGTGAAGTCGCAACCGTGTACCTTGCGGGTCACGTCGAACACATCGCCAGAGTTCTTACCTCTGTTCCAGGTGCAGCCGTGACACGTGTACAGCCAGCCCGAACGGTTGTGTTCGTGAATCCCTCCGCTCGGATGCTGGTCGTCGTGGAATGGGCAACTCACGTTGTCGGCGACGAATCTTGCCCCTGCATCGGTCAACGCCGCGATCAGCCGCGACTTTTCCGCCTTGATCTGATCAATTTTCGCCCGATCAATCATTGGTCAGCTCCAAAATCTCTGCGATCGGGATCGCCGGACCGCCGCACTCTGTGTTTTCCGGGTGTTGAAGGGCACCTTGTGTGGGGGTCCGCTCCGCCCCGCCGGTAGGCGAAGGGGCGGGGCCGTAGGACGCCCCTACTCCCTCTAGGGAGTTAGGCCGGTTCTTCCGTCTCAAGCGCTTGGCGCGCTTGGGATGGTTTTCGCCATCTTTGCTCATTGCGCTTGGGATAGGTTTCCCGGCCCTAAGGATACTACTCTTCTTGCGCGCGCTTGGGACGGTTTTTCCGTTGCAAGGGAAAAACTCCTCGGACGCGAATGTGATCCGATACCACCGCCGATTCGTGGCATGTCCACGACAGCGACAGATCCATCCTCCATCATGCAGAGCGGTCACCGCCTTGGTGATGGTGGAACGATGCAAACGCGTGATTTCAGTGATCGCTGCCCGCGACGTATTGATTTGTCGTTTTTCGCCGGAAAGCCAACGCAGAGCACCATAGACAGTGATGGCGTTCCGATTGCTTTTAAGCAACGCGAGCAGAGACTCTGGTTTCGGGCGCGGGCGGGTCATAAATCACCTCCCGCAAATAGAGGCGGCTCGGCGACAAGTTTGTGGGCTTCGGCGCTGTTGACACAACATCGCAACGCCCAGCGTTGGCGAATCGAAGCACACTCCCCGACATGCGTTGGAAATAACCAGGTACTGCGTCGGCCGCGTTGGAATCCGCCACAGTTGATCGTTGGACCGTTTGTGCTATGATCTGGGTGCTCAGTAATCGTGCCCGCGATTCCCGTTTTGCCGACGGGGCGCGGGCCCTTTTTTGGGCCTGCTCGCTTTTTTCTCGTCATGTCGCTCCCTTTCCGTTGGTACGTGATTGCAGATACGTTTCGATGGTAGATTGTCTCCAACGCATTCCGTGAGTTCGGTTCAGTCGGAAATCAGGTCGAGGGAACCAACCACCCGCCATTGCCCGTCGAATCCAGCGGTCGGACACCGACAGGTATTCGCAGACTCGCTTCGCGTCCCAGAGCCGGTCGAGGTCGAGCGCGCCGGTGCTCTTAGTAGTCGGGGTCATCGTGTGGATACCGCCTGTCGCCTAACGACCGAATCCCGGCGTACGCTAACGTCAAATCCACAATGTCGAAGTGCGGCTAGCTGAACTTGTTGCCTCGTTCGGTCTCGATCAGCGACTGCCCGAACGAGTACACAGAACGCGACGACCGCGTCCTGAACTGGACTCTTGATCTCTGCCATAAACAACACCTCCTACATTTCCGGCCGGTGTCGGGCAGGTGTCGGCTGAAAGTGCGGCCTTGGAGCTTGAGAATGCCTATTTTTCTAGAGGTTCGTCATCAAAGGTGTCGGCTTAAGTGTCGGCTTAAGTGTCGGCTTCAGTGTCGGGTAGTGGCTTGCCGGTTCGTCCCTTGCGACGATCGGAAGGTAAGTGGCGTTGCTCTTTCAAAAGGTTGCGGAGTTTCTTGAATCTCGGGAATTCATAGAGTGTCGTTCGATTGATGCCAGCTGCTTTTGCAATTTCCACGTTAGTCCAGTCGCGATGCTCGATCAACAGCACCATCGCTACGGTCTCACTGTGCATTTTTCGTGTTGGCTTCATCGCTTCGTCTCTCCCGCCGCTTTGCGACGGCGCCAGTGGGTCGCCCACCACAGCGTCTTGACTTGCTGTTGACCCGCCTTGCAACGGAGTCCCCACCCGTGTTTCGACCGGAGGCGCCAACGACTTGCCCGATGTCGCGTTCGAGAGCTGCGTCGCGGAGTTTAGCGCCGTGGGGGTCTCCGCATCCGATGAACCCTTAGCCGTCAGGCGCCATACTTGATCTTTAATGCGCATACTCTCTTCATCGTCTGCCCAGATACGACTTTCCTTACAAAGGCCCTTTATGGACTCATACACGAGTTTCTCTGCTACACCAGGGAATCGATCTTGGACGGCCATCATGATTCCTATTTTCGTATCACCGTAGTTTGGAATTCCTTCGTCGTCTGGGTTGCTCAAAACAGCCCTGGCCATCTCTTCATGGAAAACGTCCGCCGAAGGCGGGCAGTGCTTTTTCATCTCCGCTTCGACGCGCCCCAGGCGATGCGTTTCACAATTCCCAAGGTGATCAACGATGACTTCGCAAACCTCAGCGTATTTCGGTGGGCACTCGATGATCCTTGCCTTGGCTTGGATGAGTTCGTTGGGCAAAGGATCGCCCACCGGCATGTCCCCCATGCCGAGACCTGTGTTTGGTTCCGTCTTTGTCCGTCGCTTCATTCGGATCTATCCTTCTAAGCAGATAGGGAGTCAAATTCTGATTGTGTGCATTGGTGGCATGTGCGAATCCCTTGGCCGGGTTTGGGACGGGGGAATCGATTGAGTATCGCGTCCGCTGGCGTTGCCCGGTCCGACCGGCAGGGATCAGCCGTCGCCCCGGTAAAAAAGCCTCAGCCACTATACCGCCGTAAGACGGACACTCCAGCTAGCCCGCGCTAGGGCCGATATAGGACGGCGCGCCGCCCGCCAAGTGGCATGTTGCGACGCTGGTTTCGGAGGTTGGTTGCTTACACCGACAGGCGACGCAGCGCGAAGCGCTAAGCCTCGGTATGTCGGAAAGTTCAGGCACCGGGCGTTCCGCGTTGCGGATCAGTCAGCGGCGCCGATAGCGCTCGCTTTCGCATTACGTACGCGCCTGCACCAACAACCAGGAGTGCCAATGCGCCGAGGCCGAGTGTGCTCACCGCTGGAACTCCGGTCTGCGACGGATAGACGATGGCGAGAGAGTAGGGAGTGTCCAGAGCATCGCCGGCCTGTGTGAGAATGTCCTCGGCGTTTGACCCATCTAGATTCGCACGGCGAATCGTGAAACTGTCTACAACCCAGTACATTTTCCCGCCCCGAATATCGACGACGACATTCTGCCCGAAGCCCTTGGTACTGGCTTCCATTAGCTCGGTTGAAACGACCTCAACCCCAGTGCCATCCAGATTTGCTCGGCGAATCGACAATGGATACTGTTGGACCCAGTAGGTCCACTGTGCCTCCACCACAGATCCAACTCCCAGCGACGTTAAGACCACAATCAATATGAATCGAGACATAACAAACTCTCCCCTCGCTTTCAAGTGAGACCAGATCGCGGCGCGAACCGGCACGTGTCCAAGGCGGCGCAAGCAAGGCGGGGTCCTTTCACGCAGACCACGCACTAGAGATTCGCATTCAACCGGCTTTCGAGATCAGCTCCTTCGCCTTCTTCAACGCTAGGAGCTTGATGTTTGCCCCGCCTCCGAACCAAACCCGGTCGAGACGCTCATCCGGTGTTTCATTCGCGCGTCCGTCTTTGTAGTCCTCAAAGCGCGTGACCGCGTTGTACGCGGCCCAAAGCGTGCCCTTCACCCCACCCGTTTGGAGATCCGGCGTGGACCGGTAGACTCGACGGATATGTGCCCACCGTTTCGGCTCCGTTCGTCGCTTCTCCTGGTGCGCAGTCTTGGGGAACACGAGTTTCAAGTATGATTCGAACATTTGATCGTTCAGTACAACCTCCGCCATTTTGCGAAACAGCTCGGCCGTTGAAGCGTAGATCTCGGTTGCGGTCTCAATGATCGCTGAGACCTCGGCCAATCGTTCCCCCATGATCTTGCTGTGCCGCACACGAATCGCTTGTTGCCCATCTTGCAGCGAAAGCATGAGCGTGTTTTGACACACAACCCGAATCGCAGTGAACTTGACGGTCACGGCCCCCTGACCGTTGTGCGTGTTGGACAGCAGAAGGTACTTCACGCAATCGTCGCCGGGGACGACACGAATGGCGTCGGGCATCTGCGCAAGAACCCAAACGCGCTCACCATCGCCAAGGGCACCGGCTGTTTCGTAACGCGCCTTCCCCTCGCTGATCATTGGATCGAAGAAATCGAACGCCTCTCGGTTCTGCAACGGCTCATAACGCCGACTCACAACTCCCAACAAGGTTTCCGACTCCTTGTTGTTGCGCGGCAGTCGAACGACTTCGTATCGTAAGGCGTCACCATTCCTCAGCTTTGACGCACCCCTGGCCGCTCGTTTCTCCACTAACCAGTCGAGTCCGGCAGCGACAATCATCTCGACGGAAGAAACGTCTGCCGGGATCTGCGTACCGAGCCCATGCCAAGGAACCTCACCGTGGTAGGCCATTGAATCGACATTTGCAGCCATCGGCGTTGCTCTCGTTTCCGTAGCTATTCCAATAATTCACGGGTTCATACATGTCCATCGGACCACTTCTGCTTCTGAAACCTCGTACCGATCGGCGCGTATGCCATTGGTTGGGAAATCACACTCATCGTGTGTAGAAAGCATGGCTACTCATGAGTGTGATGTCAAGCCATGAAGCCGGCCGACATCAAGGTACTTGTGGGCGCCAGGCTGCGCAAGCTGCGAGAGAGCAAAGGTTGGTCCCAGGAGCAGCTTGGATTCGCAGCGGACCTCCATCGAAATTACATCGGCGGCATCGAACGAGGGGAGCGGAATGTGGGCGTCGTTAACGTCGCGAAACTGGCGTTGGCGCTCGGGGTGCGTCCTCGTGCTTTGCTCCCTTGAGGGCCGGAAGGGGCATCAATTGCCCTCGACGAAGCTCTATGGCTGATGTCAAGATCCTGGCGAGCACATTTCGAATCACTTCACCTGATGTTCCGCCACCGAATTGGAGTAGTCACGGCATTTGCAAGAGCGGCTCCGCAACTCAAACGCCAATCCTAACGCGCCCGACTTGGCCCAGTCGCTCGACTCAGTAGAGTTTCTCCTCCATGAGATCGAGTTTTCTTTCCTCAAGTGCGAGTCGATCTTCATCCATCGGGACAGTGGGTTTTCCGGAGAGTCGGTCGAGCAGCTCGCGCGCGGACGCGAGGTCGCCCTCCTTGGCTCGCCTGATCATTGTCGCGATGATCTCGCGAAGGTCATCTTCGCTGACGGCCTCGCAAATGAGTGCGCGTACATGAGCGATCTGCTTCGCGAATGGGTTTCCAGGGCCGCCCTTGTTACCGACAGCGAAGCGGCCGTTGGCGTCCCGCTGCCCGTTTGAACCGTTTGGTGACGGTGGTTGACCCGTCGGAGCTTCGACTTGCGGGTCGACGATTGGCTGGCTTTTGTTCATGTGATCAACTCGCCAAAACCTCGCAAGCGGGCTCGCGTCGCCATTCGAACGCCACACATCCTATCGTGCACCGACTCGAGGTCTAGGTGGGCGCAGATTTTCGTTTTGCCCGGTGATCGGCGATCGGAATTCGTCGCCGTTTTATCTTCGAAGACAACTGTCCGGAGCGTAGCAGGCATTTCCGGATCAACGAATGAACGATCTCTGCGACAAGCGATTGATCGAGGGCCCGGATGGGGAGACAATACTCCGGCGTGACTGCCAATCACGATGACCGATCCGTTGGCAGGCAATTGAGTGCTGACAGGCGAAACCGTCGACTTCGCAACGAAGTTGACCTTGCAGTGTGAGGGTCAATTCATGACGAAACAAAAACGCGGGAAAGCAAATCCTTCCAATCAACCCGTGGACGCGGTCACGCTCCAACTCCTAACAGTCGCCGAGGATTTGCACAAGGCGCGAGAGTTGAAGCGGCCCGCGCAGGTCAAGGAGAGACAACTGAAAATAAGGGCGCTGGCCAACGACCTTTGGAGAAACCTCAAAACCGAGGCGCGGCAAAGGGTGCGGACTCACGGCCGGGCGGTCGTCGAATCGTTCAGGGCCCGACTTGAATCCCCTTCGCGGCTCTATCCCAAATCCGAAGAGGTGCTTCGCGAGATCGCTGTCGGTTGGAAGGATTCCCGAGATCCATGTCACGCCCGATACTCTGCGAGGTTTCTTGAACAACAACAAGACAACGAGAGGAAGATGCGGCTCGCGCGATCCAAACTTAGGCGTAGCGCCCTGTTTGCTGCCATGATCAACGAGTTGTCCGAGGGCATTCTTGGTCAAAGCGTCCGCTCGGCGGTAAAGACGCCGTCGCCGGGCGTTTACAGCGCTAAATCATGATCAGCAAGCACAACGCCGACGCCGTGGTCAAGCTCAATCAAATGTCATGAACCACAGCTGAGTGTCTGACGGCGGTCAATTCCCATCCGTTATGTCCCGCCTTCGTTGACGCACATCAATGAACTTTGTGCGTCGTATTGTCCGGCATGCACGTCCAACACGTCCTCCATGCTGGTCATGAAAGCGGTGTGGCGTCCACACTCGCCATTCGAGAGCGCTTGGGCATTGAGGGCGTCCTCCCTGGACGCATGCGCAGCAGACGGTAGTTGCGTACTGTTGCCGATTCGCAACTTATTGTCGGCCAACAGAAGGTCGGCCCGGGCACAACTTGCGCCCTTTAAGAAACGCACTTGCATCGCTACTTGATGCTTCGAGGTTTCAAGACCGATCCGTTCCAACGATCGGCCGGAGTCATTTCGTGCACTGTCCGCACATCTTCAAGTTTGATATCGCTTCGCACCACAACGGGCACAACGCCGCTGGTCTGCAACGATACTCCTCCGACATAGCGAGTTTGCTGATTCGTGGACGGACCTTTACTGGCCGGTGATTCTCGTCGAACTTGAAACACCTCGATCTTGCTTCCGGTCTGCGTAGCGGCCGACAAAAGCAGCGGCTTCTTAATATTAACCGCAACGTTCACGTTTCGAACCGCAGGGGAGTACGGTCCAACCTCTATCGGTTTCAACGCATCAACTGACGTGACAATTCCTGACGGAACATCTTTGTCGGTTACGACATACTCAAGCGTACCGTTATGAAACGTGAATCCGCAACGTGCCCGATTCTCTGTAAGCCGGGTACTAAATGGGTCGATCTTCGAACCGTCTTGCGCCACGCGCTCGCCGTGGGCAATTGGATCGTAAAGGAAACAAAGCATTATCAAGAAGCTAATCGTCTTTAGTCGCATGAATGTACCTCCTTACAACGGAAATCAGGGGAATGGGGCCGCAAAAGCTGCGGCCCCAAGGTTGACCTGACAACCTCAGGTCTTTGACAATCAAAGCGATCAGTCGCACTGGTTGTCTACAACGACGCTCCTCCGATTAAGATTGCGGACCCGTCGGTCGCCTCGGCATCCTGCATCCTGACCTTTGACGTGAACTCGACAGCTTTCGCTTCTGAATTCGTCATGCGAAAAGTTCCGATTTCAACTCGGCTGCCGTTCTTTGCTGTGATGTTTCCCGCCTGAACGTCTGTATCGACCTTCAGCGACTGCATAGTGCTCTTGTACACTATCACGGAACCCAGATGAACTTCGGAACCATTTGTCGAGCTAATGTTGTTCGCAACCACCTTTTGCGTGATGTCTACGAAATCACTAACCGTGGAATCCGCGAAGAACGCCTGCCCGACGGTTACGACGCTCCCGGCTTTCGCTTCAACTTTTCCGTTGAGCGTCACATCCGTGTTCTGTTTGTACGACCCAAACTTGTTGTTGCCACCCACACCGAGAAAAATCGCCCTCGAGGAGGCGCCGCTACTAGCCGCGGTTACGGCAGTTTCCCCGAAACTTCCAACGGCTTCCATGCCCTGCGCCAAACTGTCAGAAAGCCCCGTTGCAGCGTCGACGATGTTGATGGCCGAGTCGATCGCATCCGACACAGTGTCAACAATGTCGCCGAAAAATCCGGCCCGAGCCGGCCTGGCCGTACTGCAGACCATAGCCACACAAGCCAAAGGCACCAAAATTCGAGTCCATTTTTGAGAGGTCATTTTTCTTCTCCTATTGCGGTCTTTCGCGAAACATCCGTCGGCGATTCATCAAAATCGCCTTGCAGTTACGGAATCGCGCCCGCCAAGACACAAACTCGGATTCGAGGTTAGTGTTCTGCCTAGAACTCAAGGGGAGACTCTTTGTCGAATTTCACTCAAATGCCGGAATGGCAACTCTCACGCAGGGCCACTTGCGTTGTCGCCGGTAGCAAAACGATATCGAGGGAGTCAATTGGCTCCCACATGCGTTTGGTCAGCAACGCTGCAGCTTCGCTTTAAAGGACGATTTGCTGGGTTCCGAAAGATCTCTTTTAGGTCTTGGTCAGATAGGCACGCAACACGCATCCATTCCGGCCTGCAAACTTGACCGCGAGAATAAGCCGTTCTTGAGGAGACCTGCCGGCGAGCGCGAGCTCCTGGCCTTGACGTAAGTTCTGCATACTGCCATCGAGTTGAAACTGCGCTGTCCCGTCGGTTTTGGTATCCATGAGCCGCAATGTCATCTGGTTGGACAAGAGTATGGACTGCCCCAACTTCAGATCGCAACTGAAGTCCACGATATCGGGGCGCATGATCAACATTGGGTTCTTAGCAATGCTAACTCTGTGCCTTTCTGTCTCGCCGCTGACCTCCCGGCTCTCAGAAATTCCGCTGGCGGATACAAAACTTGAGCTGCTCTCGGCGAAATCTGGCCGCTTGGACAAGGCGGCCGAACTCAACTGTTCGGCAGGAACCGGGGTACTCAGCAGGTCATCATCTGTTGATCGAAACACACGAAGACAGATTTGCCCCGATGCATCGGCGGTCTGCTCTACACGGAGCGGAATGGCTCGGCGCAGAGCGTCGCCCAAGAATGCCACGTCGGTCCGCAGCGTAACTTCGTAGACATTGGGGTCATTTTCTGATTGACGAACTGCCCGAACACCCGGCCGCGACCAGACTGCTTGAATAACTTGTTCCGTCTCTTCCTTTGCTAATCCATCGGGTCGAATCATTACAACTTGCTCTTTGGGTAGCGAATTCACGCTGGGTTTGTTTGCGGCCATCAGCTCAGCAAGCAGATCGTTTAGGAATCCAGGACGCGTTGGACCGTCGGGAGAAAGACCGCGTTCCTTCCAGAACCGCTCAGCGGCATCATTCCATTTCTGATCCGTGATGATCCTACCGTTTCTTTCCTCAGCGATCTTTTCTCCGTCCGCAAGGTAGCCAAGGTTCTTTAACAGCTCGCCAGCCATCAAAACACGGTAGGCCTCGCTGTACTCCGCAACAGTCTCGAAGACGTTCTCGTCGACTTCTCCACCGACTCCACATCGCCAATAGTCCACTCCGATCTGGCGCCCAAGGAGAACGACAAGGGCGTGAGAAACGACAGTCTGCAGGGCAGCGCCAAGACCATCCGCCACGGAAACTTTTTGAAATCCATTGCCGCCCGACCCATAGAAGAGAATGGCGAACCGACCTGATTTTACGTCTTTTACGAGGTCCACTTGCAATTCAGCTTTGCTCCGCGTAACGAATCCGAACGGATCGGTTGCCCAGAGTGAAACTCGTAGCGTGGACCGCTCAGATCCGAAAGAGAGGTCAAGATCTGGTTCAATGAACCTCTGGTTGTTTTCTACACCAATCAGTGCCCGCAAATTGACGCCCTTGTCTTGGTTCTGGACCACTTGATCAAGAAAGATTTGTCCGCGAAGCGTCGTGTAGACTACGTCGACTGCCTGTGTTTTCGCCCGCTCCGCGTTTGAGGGCTCAGGGATCTCTCCTGCCGGAGAATTACTTTTGTTGTCGTTCCCTGACCCAGTGGCAGTCGGCAAAGGATCCTGGCCGAGGATATTCACTCGATAGAATTCCTGAAACAGCTTGGTAGGAAACCCTTGGTCCGTCAGAAATCTCTGTTGCTTGTCCCTCGGTAAGAACACCAGTTTCGCGGGCGCCAAATCGGCGAAAGCTTTCTCGATCATCGCCTCTGCGCTTGGTGCATTTTGAGGCAGGCCACGAACATCAAGTTCGTCGCAAAGCACCAAACGTGGTGTTTTGTCTGGATGAAGTGAGTCTTTCCGAGCAGCAAACTGCCTTAGGAAGTCTTGGCTCTTGAGCCGAATAACATACGGCCGCACCTCGCGCGGAACCGGTCCAGTCGGCTCGTACTTTAAACTCATGCAACCCCCATTCGCTAGTCCCAAGGCACAAAAGACCATCACAGAAAACAATTTTAACATTCGTGCCATTGCAATCTCCTCTCACAATCTTGATTGGCCCTGGTGCTAATCGGTAGCTGTTAACACGGCTTACTGCCACGCGAGACTGCGCGCAAAGAAGCGCGGCACCTAAGGGTTCAAATAATCTTCCAGCAACTCCTTGAGCTTCTTCCTCGCTTGAAACACGTTCCATTTCACAAGTTCCACACTGCAACGCAGGATCTCTGCCACTTCTGTCTGTGGCAGGCCTTCTACACTAAACAGTATGAGTGCCGTGCGTTGATGGTCTGGCAGCGACTCCACTGCTTCAGCGACCTTCGTTTGCATGTCGCCAGCTGAAGGCGTGCCATGAATAGCGCATCTGCACTCCGTAACGCGCGAGCGGCACGTAGCGGTGGTTTCGACCGAAAGCGCATCCAAGGAAACCATCCGAGATTGCGCCCGTGATCGACGGAAGTTTAGTGAAAGGTTCACGACTGTTCTCATCAACCACGGACGAAACCTCGATGGATCCTTGACCTGTTGAAGGCAACGAAAGGCCTGAACGAATGCATCTTGTCCGACATCTCGGGCATCCTCACTGCTGCCGAGAAAGTGATAGGCAACTCCAACGACCCGCCGCTGGTAAAAACGTACGAGATCGCCAAAGGCCTCGCGGTCACCGTTTTGCGCGCGGCGAACAAGTGCTTGTTGTTGTGAATCCGTGATTTCCACGGCCAAGTCCTCGCAATTGCAAACGGCAGTTTTGTCATCGGATCGCACAGAATGCTGAAACCTTTGGAGCTAATGATTCACGCTAGTCGAATCATCTCCTTGACTGCGCCGTTGCAGGGTCGGACGACACGGTCACGATGAGGCGCTGCGCCGTCTGCCAGGACGTCGCAAACGTGAATCCATCGACAGGAAGTTTCCGAATACGATCGGCAAGCACATCCGAAGTCGCCAGCCAGCGCACATCGACGTTCACGGTTTCCGCAACGCCCTGGCGAACGTTGACATCACTAATGCCGTCGATACGCGACAATTGTGATTGAATCGAATCCCGAAAGACATCTGGCGAGCAGTTTTCAAATACTACATTGATCGTTTGAGGCGTCGTTGGAAACTGCGCAACATAGATCTCGATGTCCTGAAGCAGCTTCGGGCCTACTTCTTTAACGAGTTCCGCGAAACAGGCTTCTCCGCAGGTGCTCACCATATCCTTGTGCACCTCCTTTTTGGCATACGTGCCAGAAAGCACGACCTCGCCAGTGTCGGCGCGGATGGCTCGAACGCTCATCGAAAGGCGCCACCGGTAGAATGTGTATTTCTTGTCATAAAGGGTCGTTTCATAGGGTCCAAGTGAATCGGCTGTCGCCTTGGCATAGAGCAGAATATCAGCGTTAATGGCGGCTGCCCGGGCCGCTACTTGCTGTAACTTTCCTGCGAGAGCCTCGAAGTCAGCATCTCGACCGACAACCTCCGCGGCTGCCTGCTGGTCCACCAGGTGAACCCGCTTCGAGATGAGTAGACCCTCTAGCGCCGCTTGGAACGTACCATTGAGAGCACCTTCGCTTTTACCGTTGGCTCCGCTCACATACTCGGCAGCAATTACCATGACTCGCGGGTCGCCGCGCAGTTGCAGCAGCGTCCTCAAGTCGGCTCCAATGCGATTGTGTGAAACAGAAGCTTCGATTTCGCAAAACGATGCACCCTCAGCTTCCCAAGTCCGCAACACTTTGTGGCGTACGACATATCCTTCCGCGCTTTCGACAATACGATCCTCAATCACCGCCATGTTACTGACGACGGTTTGGGCGCTTACAAACTGTCCACACTCTGCGCGAACAGCCTCAGCCATCGCATTCACAGTTGCTTGCTTTTTGGCGAAGTCATCGACTCCAGATGCCTTTCCAACAGCCTTGCGTACGACCAAATCGGATGATCCTGGTTTCGCCAACACAACCCCTGAAGTGGCTTGCAACAAGCAACCCATGACTATGCTGTTTATGACTACTTTCATGTTTTTAGCCCTCGTGTTTTGTGGTCCAAAGGATTCTGAAAAACACCAAGACTGGTATCGCGCCCCAATCAACAGAGAGGAATCCTGCACACGGAAGATGCCCTAAACTACGCTTTCCATTCTTGTGAAAGACCGCGATGTCATGGAAGGCATCGATTCAGCAAGAGCGTTACGGTTCCATCTTCCATATGATTGGAAACTGCAACGTCAAGATCGCCGTCGTTATCTAGGTCGCCTACGGCCAAGTGGCTAGGGTTCCTGCCCGCGCTGAAGCTAGAGCTGCGAAATGAACCATTGCCGTTGCTGAGCAGAACGGAAACCGTATTGCTTTCCGATGATGCCACCGCGATATCTACGATGCCATCACCATCAACATCGCCGGCGGCGATACCGCTTGCTCCACTACCGACTTCTACCTCCTCTTTTGTGGGGAAGGTACCAAGACCATCACCGAAAAGGATTGAGACGGTTCCGCCGCGGTAGTTTGCGACTGCTAGATCAAGATTACTATCCGCATCAAAGTCCCCGGTCGCGATGCCGTACGGGTTAAAACCGGCTTCGATTTCAAAGCGAGGCGAGAACGTTCCATCGCAATATCCGAGAAGGATGCTGACGGACTTCGAGTAGTAGCCTCCCTGAGTAAGAGCCGCGTCCAGACATGAATCATGATTAAAGTCTCCGAAAACGACGGAGTCAGGTTCAGTGCCGTCAATACTTGCTTCGATAATCCTTGGTGTCGCAAACTGACCTGATCCAATATTCATCAAGGTGGACAGCTTTCCTTGGGGTGCGCTGGCGACAAGAATGTCGATTAGGCCATTGCCGTCCAAATCCGCCAAAGCCACGCCGCGTGGCGTACCTCCGACATTGATGGTAGTTGAGCGCGTACCGTCGAAGATCCCCGTGGACGTGCCGAATAAAATCCCCATTGTCCCGTCGCCGAAATTACTCGTTACAACATCTGTGTATCCGTCTCTATCTAAATCACCAACGGCTACACGATTCGAACGAAAACCGATGTAATAAGTTCGGGACGGTTCGAGAGTTGCCTCATTGTCCCCGTGCAGAATCGAGATGTTCGTTGCGAATTCCTCATTTGTGTAGTAGTTGGAGGCGTTGGCGACCACGATATCCGGCAATGCGTCGAGATTGATGTCTGCGATTGCGACTCCAATGGGATACCAACCCCCGGTGGAGAAACTTTCTGTTGAGAAGGCAAGTGAACCAGCACAGGTCGAATTCGGTAGAACCGCAATCGTTACCGAGGAAGGAGCAGAGGTTGCCTTTCCATCGGTGACCGTAAGGTCAATGATGATTTCCGTCAGCAAATCAACATTGGGCGCTACAAACGTTGGCGTAACACTGTTTGGGTCACTTAGGCTCACAAGGCCGCTTTTTGGGGTCCAAAAGTAGTCCAGGATTTCACCGTCCGGATCGAACGAGCTGGTTCCATCGAGATGCACCGTAGTGCCAGACTTGACGGTTTGGTTGGGGCCTGCATCGGCTATCGGTGGTTGGTTTGTTTCCGCAACACAGGTTCCGGTCGAAACGTCGCAGGTCTGGCCGGGAGGACATGCCTGGGCACGACAGGTTGGGGCACAGTTTCCGGTTTCGAGGTTACAGCTGAAGCCGCTGGCGCATTCGCCGTCACTCTTGCACCCTGAAGAATCCAGATCACGAACAGTGATGGCAACCGTGTCGGCCATACGGCAGTTTCCATCGTTGGTTACCGCCAATTCGAAGACAACAATTTGGTTACCGTTTACGCCCGGCACGTCGATGCACGGCTCGGCGCTGAACGGTTCGCTGATAACGAGCTTTGGACCGTTGAGTTGAACCCAGTCATATCGAAGCGAGCTACCATTCGGATCCGCAGATGCGCTTCCGTTCAGGCAAACGCGGCTGTTTTCATTCACTGTCGTGTCAATACCTGCGTCCGCACGCGGACAGGTCGCTGGTAGAATGGCTCCAATAGAGATCTGGACGGTATCCCGGTCAGAATTGCATGCGTCCGAGACGGTCAATGCAAATTCATAAACGTCATTCTGCGGGGCTACGAATTCGGCAATCGCGCTGTTAGAGTCGACGAGTGCCACGCTCGGCCCAAGTGTTTGTTCCCAAAGATAAGTAAGTGCATCCCCGTCGGAGTCAGTACTTGCAAGACCGTTCAAGACAACCCTGTCGCCAATCGAAGACGTTCGATCAGCTCCGGCATCCGCGGTAGGCGCACCGATACCCAGCTGACACAAGTTAGGCGGGTCAACGCACCCTGCAAAAACAATTGGTGCGACCATGGCAAAAAGTACTCGTAAAGCGAACCTTACGGCGTGGACTCTACTCCGGGCCATTCGCTTTTCTGCTGGATGGGTTTGGGTAAGAAACATTGGCTTAATCCCTTTCAGTTGCGACTTCGAAGTTACGAAATCTCGCCGTTCAGAAGCGTTTGGTCGCGCAAGCGCCCTGCGGCCTTCCAGCTACAAATGCGATGATTTGCGGGGAGGAGGACAGGAATCGAAAGGGAATTTGATCAATCGGGTTGTTTGCACAGTCGCACCCAAGCCCTCGAACCCCTTTGAGACGCGATAGCTACTGTTTCTGCAGCGTTGGCTCAGGGATCAGGTGCCGATGCCGGGATTATCGGAACTTCCATCAGTTCTCACGTCTTGCGATTTGTCAATTGGTCTTGGCTGAATGGGAGGTTGATCGTTAGAATCGGTGAATCGCCTAGGTCGACCTTTCGGCCGCGGTGCCCGGAGTTGAATAAAGTTGCAGCTAGTGGCGAGAATCGCAAGGTATGAGACGCCAGCGGCGCCTAGCTCAAAGTAGGCGCTAGGCTATTCGTCTCCGCCTCGAGTGACAACACTTGTCGGGCATCCTGCAGTCGACCATGCTTCTTAGAATGAGACCCGTTTGATTCCGGAAAACAGCAATCGAATTGAACATCCAGACGAGGAGAGCCGCTTTGTCGATCTTCTGCGGAGAGCCGGTTCTGGTGAACGTGACGCAGAAAATGAACTCCTGCCGCTGATTTACGAAGAGCTCAAAGTGATGGCTCAAGCACTCTTCAGGCACGAGCGAAGGGGTCACACCCTGCAACCAACAATCGTCGTTCACGACGCGCTGATGCGACTTTTTCGTGCAAAGGCCATTTCATGGAACGACAAGACGCAGTTTTACAGGTACGCCGCCCGAAACATGCGCCAGGTCTTGATCGACTACGCAAAATACCACAAGTCTCGCGTCCCACCTGGACAGCTTATTTGGATTGACGACGTCGCCGACCTGCTTGGTACGGGCGGGCCGATCGAAGTCGAAGAAATCGACGACGTCCTAAAGACGGTTGAGGAGATTTCTGCACTTTCCCAGCGCCAAGTCCAAGGGATAGTCCTCCGCGTATATTGTGGCCTCACCGATCACGAGGTCGCCGAAGTTATTGGTATTTCGGAAACGCAGGCAAAGAACGATTGGCGGTTCGCAAGGGCGTTGATTCGTGACCGGCTCCTCAAGACGAATGAAAAATAGCTGTCCCCAGCATCGCCCGGTGTCGCATCTGAGGTAGGAGCGCAACTTGATCCCATGAACGCCGACCGGCACGCTAAGCTTTACGAGGTTTTCTGCGGCGCCGCGGCGCTTTCGGGTTCAGACCGTTCTGCGTACCTTGACAAAGCCTGCGCCAACGAGCCCGCTCTTCGCGCCGAAGTTGAGCGATTGCTGGAGAGGGACCCGGGGCTGCCTTCGCCAAGCCACGTCGGCCACTTTGCAATCCGGGGAAAGCTTGGCGAGGGAGGAATGGGCGTCGTCTATCTTGCCCAACGTGAACATCACCCCAGGGATTTCGTCGCCCTTAAGGTCATCCGCAGCGGAATGAATTCCAAGGAGGTGTTGGTACGCTTCGAAGCCGAACAAAAGGCCTTGACGTTGCTGAACCACCCGAATATCGCCCGCCTGTTTGAGGTTGGGGTCACGAGCGATGGTCTACCCTACTTCACGATGGAATACGTGCCCGGCGTCGCCATTACCGAGTTTTGCGACGCGAATCGTTTGAGTGTGCAGGAGCGTCTCGCGCTTTTCTCAGAAGTATGCAGCGCCGTCGAGCACGCCCATCAGTGCGGTATCATGCACCGCGATATCAAACCGACAAACGTCCTTGTAGCCATCAGAGATAAGAAGCCTACGTCGAAGATCATCGATTTTGGCGTGGCCAAAGCGCTCAACTTTACACTTTCCGAGCGAACCTTGTTTACCGAGCAAGGTCGGCTTGTCGGCACGCCGGAGTACATGAGTCCTGAGCAAGCCGGCAAAACGGCAACGGAAGTCGACTATCGCACCGACATTTATTCACTTGGAATACTCCTCTACGAATTGCTGGTGGGTGTGCCCCCCATTGATGGCAAGACGCTACGCGAAAAGGCCTGGGAAGAGATGGCGCGCACCATCCGTGAATTTGAGCCAGCTAAGCCTAGTACAAAAAGGCGAACTTTGACCGGAAACGGGAAGACGGATTTGAACAGCCGGGGAACGGACATCCACGTGATGCATCGACTTCTCCGCGAGGACCTCGACCAGATCACACTGAAGGCCATCGAGAAGAAGCCGGTTCATCGTTATCAATCCGCCGCCCAGTTTGCCGACATGATCCAACGCTACCTTCAGGGGGAGCCCATTCCGTGGCGGGTAAGCTCACGCTGGGGCAGAGCGCAGCGACACATGCGCTGGCATAGAAAGGCGTACCTCCGAACTGTCGTTGGGGCAGTTGGTCTCGCTGTAGTCTCTGTAATTGCATACCAGATCAACTTATCACGGCGCGTAAGTGCACTAGTTGAACAAGCTTCCAAATGCGCGCAAGCTGGAGTCGAGGACTGGGACTGCTGCATTCACGCGGCCGGTGAGGCGTTGTCGCTCGAACCGCAGCAGAGTCGTGCCTTGTACGCGGATGCATATTGCAGATACAAAAGAAGTGAACGCCTTTGCGATCGCGAGCGTCAGTATAACACTGATCTTCATGACGCATTAGTTGTGCTGGATCGATATTTTGCAGCTGGCATTCATGACAAGTACGAACCCTTGTGTTGGAATCTCAGGTCCGCGATTCTATTGGAGATAGGCCCTTCAGCTTTTGCCGAAGCCAAGTTCGCCAACGACAGGGCTCGCGCACTTGCGCCTGACAACTTAGGGCCCCACATCTATCAGGCCGCAATCCTTGCTCTTAGTCTCAACTTCACTGGTGCGCTTGAGGCGTCTCGGATAGGTGGGACGCTTGAGACGAAAACTGCAAAGGACTCATTTTCTGACCGCCGGCGATACATCGATGCCGACGAGATATGGCGTCTTGTCGGCACAATCCAGTTGCATCTTGGCAAGTTCGGTGAGGCCAAGGAAGCCCTTGACCATACAATGAGCAAGGACAACATCGATCACCGGAATTCCGTCATCCTCGCGCGTTATTATTTGGCATGCAATCCTCCGAACAATAAGGAAGCCCTCAAGCTCGCGATGGGGCAGAGTACATACCACATTCCCTATTATGATCGCGTTCTTGCCCTGGCCTACCTGCGCAACGAAGAGTGGGCTGACGCCATCAAGTCGGCTGGCGATGAGCGATTCGGACCGGAACCAGTGCCATCTTTTCGCTATCTCATCGTCGCCATAGCGGCAGCGCGACTGAACGATTTTGAAAGGGCCGAAAACGCTCTCGCGCGGGCCGTCGCACCCGACGTATGGCCGCATGATCTGCAGGCAAGCAAGACTACCGTTGTTTTTAAGAACGGGTTTCTTTGGATCGAGAGCTACGAAGAACTTACGGGCTTGCGTGAGGAGGCGGAGCGCGAGATACAGGCAGCCAGATTACGAGATGCCAACCGCTAACGGGGTAGCCGATTGGAGGAGAGGGAGTGCATATGTCGTCGAGAGAGCAATGCGACACTCGGAAGCGCAACCACGAAGCCGGCTGCGCCGTGTTCCTATACGTTATCTCAACTCTCGGAGCGTCGACCCAAGGAGGGGTCATTTACGTGGATCAAAATGCCTCGGAAGCCGTACATGACGGGACGAGCTGGTGCCGGGCGTACCTTGAATTGCAGGACGCATTGGTTATCGCCAGATCAGGGGACATAGTCCGCGTCGCCAAAGGAACCTACAAACCGGATCGCGGCGCCGCACAGAATCGCGGAGACCGAAATGCCACCTTTCGACTGACAAATGGCGTGCGCATTGAGGGAGGATACGCCGGTTGTACGAACCCTGATCCGAACGCCCGTGACCTCGGCACGTACGAGGTCATCCTCAGTGGAGATCTGGCGTCAAACGACAATCCCCACCCCGCAAGCAACTGTTGTTCTCCCCATGGCTCGATATTCTGTGACGCTCCTGCCTGCGCGGCCGCCGTGTGCAAAGAGGAGCCGCGATGTTGCGACACGCTGTGGGACGAATATTGTGCCTCCCTGGCCGTATCGATTCTTGGCTGTTGCTCCACCTGCGGCGACGTTTGTGACAATTCGAGGCACGTCGTGTCTGCAGTAGACGGATCCACAGGCACACTAGATGGACTTACCATTTCTGACGGGTTTGCCGATGGAATTTGCTGTATTGACGGTGTCGGAGGAGGCCTTTATATCGATGGAGCCAGTCCAACTCTCCAGGATTGCCGGATCACCAACAATCGTGCCCAAGGTGGCGGTGGAGGCGTTGCCGTATTGGACTCGGAGCTCTCCAGATTTTCACGCACGGAAATCTCCCAAAACCAAACCGCAGGACACGGGGGCGGCATGTTCATTCAAGCACCAGCTCGCGTCCAAGATTGCATGTTAACTGGAAACATGGCCGGCGTATATGGTGGCGCAGTCTATAATGGTGATGCGGCTTCAGACTTTGTTAATGATGTAGTCGTCGCGAACTCATCTGCATACAATGGAGGCGGTTTGTACCTGCAAAATATTACGGCACCAACGATCGTCAACTGCACAATTGTAGCCAACGATGCACGCGCTCATGGTGGTGGCCTGGTTTCCGAATATGGCACTCATACGATCTACAATTCCATTATCTGGGGTAATACTTCAGACGGGCGAACCAATTCTGCTGCGACGGCACAGCTTTATAAGTCTTTCGCAGGTAATTTCATCGTCCGTTTCAGTTGCGTTCAAGATGCTCAACCAGGCGATTCCACTGTCTATCCTGGATTGGGCAATATTGACGCTGATCCACTCTTTGTCAGGCCGTGTATAATGTCGCAGGCGAGCTGTTTGAGTCTGCCCGATTTGAGACCGACGTGGAGGTCGCCATGCATTGATGCAGGCAATAACTCTGCGGTACCCACGTGGGTGACGACGGATCGCGATGGGCAGACTCGGTTTTTTGATGATCCTGCGACACCAGACAGGGGCTTTTGCGGGTCGCCCTGTCTGCATCCAATTGTCGATATGGGTGCATACGAGTTTGTGCAGGTGTTAGACTGTAATGGGAATGGGATTCCTGACTGGCAAGAAGTGCGTGATGGAACTGCGCGAGATTGTAATGGCAACGGCGTCCCAGACGAATGCGACATTGTGGTGAGTCTTCTTGGTCTTCAGGTTAGCAAGGATTGCAATGCAAACGGAGTTCCCGACGAATGCGACCTGGGGGATGGGACCAGTTTGGACTGTCAGCCAAATCAGATTCCCGACGAGTGCGATATCGCTAGCGGACTCAGCCATGATTGCGTTGGGTTGAGCGGGTCAACCGGTCTTGAGGATGGAATACCGGACGAGTGCCAGCCCGATCCGCTTGGGACGATTATAAGTCGCTGGGTCGATGCAGAGGGAGGTTGGAACACGGCGGCGAATTGGTGTCCTGATCTTGTTCCCGATAACAATGAAAACGCCACCTTTAACGTGACAGTACAGGGTCCTGAAGCTCTTGTGAGTCTCGACATTTCGCCCACTGTGACGCGTGTGTCATTGTTGAGTGGTGGAACTGTCGTAGTCGGCGACAAAAGCGGCGCTAACGTTAGGACGCTCTCGGCGGATGAAAGGATCACGAATCAGGGGTTTCTTCGAGCTACCGATCGGGAGCGACTTGTATTGGACACTCCTATCATTGATCAGGGCGGCGTGTGCAGTGGAGGGGTTTTGGAGGCACAAGATGGGGTAGGATCCGCTGGGGAGTCCAGCGACAAGAGCATCCTTGAGATCAATGGCGCTCGCGTGCTAGGCGGAACTGCCCGAACTATCGGCGACCATAGCGAGATACATCTCATTGGTGGCGCTGAGCTCATTGGTACCTGTATTCTTGGCGTGGTGATTCCTAACGGTCAAAACGGCGGATTTCGAGGAGTGATTACGAACGACGCCACGACCATCGTCGCGGGGGTAGAGGCACAGACGAGTTTCGTTCCGACGGTGGCTGTTGCAAACCTCGCCCAATTGCAGGGTGGTGGGTCCGTCCGACTTCTCAGCCGGCAATACTCGCAACTCGGTAGACCCAAAAGTGCCTTTACCAACGGAAGCCAACATAGCATCGAAGGCGCTGGCATCGTCACGGGTGGGTTGACCAACAACGGGATCGTGAGAGGGAACGTGCCTTCGGACGAGCTGGTCATTTCTGCACCTGGACGAAAGATTAACAACAATCTCATTCATGCCGCAGACGGGGGCACATTACGCATCGCGGACGACGTAGAGGGGGCTGGGAATCTGTTCGCGGAGGGCGGCGTTATCCGAATCCTTCCCACGGAAGGACTTACTGTGATATCAGCGACGAACCTAACTGTCGAAGGCGCGGCCGGAAGGCCCGGAGTGCTGACGCTTGGGAACAATTCAATTCTAAGCGCGTTGCAGTTGAATATCGGCCTCGGCGGTGCGATGCGAGCCGATCGCGAGGCACTGGATGGCCTCAATATCCCGGCATCCGTTCAGGTGGGCAATGTTGATCTTCACAGCGGTGGCATGAGCCTGACGCAGAGTATGTCCATGACTGTTGTGTCGGCACTGCTCATTAGGCCCGACAAGGGCAGCGGAGTCCCCCCGCCATGCAGAGCCTATGATGCCACCCAGGTCCGCGTAGGCGGGGACCTCCGAATTAACGACATGGGGGGCGTATCCGCAGACATCACCTACCGCTCATCCGAGCCTCTCATGTTGGACGGCGATTTCGAGAACGAGAGCCGCGATCCTCTGCGCTTTGACTGGCTCGCGGGCGCGATGACCTTGAACGGAGTTGGAGCGAAGTACTTTGAGGTGGCCGGGATCAACCTTGGTCCCACGCAAGACGGTTTCCAGGTTGGCACCCAAATTGGCTGTACAGGGGTTCATAGCAACTTCGCGATGAAAAAGCTGGAGCTGAGCAGATCAGCCGTCGTGCATTTCGAGAATACATTTGATAACAGCGTCAATCCGAATGACCCTGGCGGCCTAAGCGAAGCGTTGTACATTGGCAGCCTCGTTCTGCAACCTGGGTCGAGGTTTTCTATTGGAGAAAACACGTTCGTATATTACGTGGGTCTCGTCGGTTCGATTGCCGAAGCTTGCACGGATGGTTGCGGACAAATCCAGGCCATCCCCTGCGCGGGTCCGCCGGAGGCCTGCGTTCCTCCATCGGCCGATTGCCCGCTTTGGGATTGCGTATCGGATCCCGGATCACCCATTCCTCCCGCGTGCCGTGTTCATGACCGCGATGCTGATTCCGACGTCGATCTTTTTGATTTCGCTTTGATGAGCAATCGTCCTGACCTTTGGTGGGGCCAACCCTGATTCAATATGTTTATCCGAGGACTCGGAGTGAACGCTACCCAAGCGTGTCGAATCTACGACCTCTGTGGCGACGGAAACGCCGATTTCTATGAAGTCGCTCTGACGCAGCAGCACCACGTTGTAGTGCTATGCCGGAAACCGAGTCTTCAGTGACCTTCGGGTTGGCTACAAGAAGGTCAGGCAAATATTGGCGGTCTCGCGCCTCGACAGAGGTGTCGTCGTCTTCAGCTGCCTAACTCGACTAATGGACCCGTGTTTGAAGGCTGCCGCAAACATGTCAAAGAACGCTGAACTGATCGGCAATCTTCTCAAGTAGGTCACGCGCCCTAGAGTTATCTCGATCAAACTCTAGTACCTTGTCAGCGGTGGACTTAGCCTGCTCGGCGCACAGCCGACTTGCCTCGTGTTGACGGTCGGCGCTCAAATCTCCCGCGATTTCAATAAGTGTCTCGCACCAACGCAACAGAACGAAAACGTTCTGTGGATCCGCGCGGTGGGCGAGACTAAATTCCTCACTGGCTTTCTCCCGATTGCCGGTATTGAGGAAGAACAACCCACGGTAAAGATGGATTTGACTACGTTCAAAGCGATGTCTCGCTCGGTTGGGATCGAGTTCTTCTGCAATCGCTGTTGCCACGTCCTCCGCACCCGCCACGGCTTTGAAGAGAACGTTAGCGCGCGCCACCTCTGGGTTGCCTGCATCCTCATCTAGCACAAGCCGAAGATACCGCTGGGCGTTGGTAAGATCCTTTGCCATGATGTGAGCGATAGCAAGTTGGGTACGTATCGCGACGAGTGCGTTGCGTTTTCGTCTGGCGCGCTCGGCCTCAAGGGTCTCGCCGCGATACAGCACATCAATTGCTTCGTCGATCTCTCCATTCTTGATGAGCTCCCTGCCTAGATGGAGGAACGGCCAGGCATCTCTTCGTTCCACTTCCGCGATCGCTACCCCGCGCCGAAATGCTGCAATCGCTCCTGAGCGATCCTCACGTTGCATGCAGATCCGACCCTCGAGCACTGCGAGGTAGGGACTATCATGTCCGGTAGCTTTGACAATGCGAACTGCATCTTCGGCGATTTCGTTGCGGTGCAAATACAGCGCGATGTTGCCAACCTGTGTCAACACCCAAACACGATGCGGATCCTTGGCCCATGCCTCCTTCGCGAGTGTCAATGCAGACTCCGCATCGCCGAGTCTCGCGTACACGATCGCCGCCTCCTGGCACACCTCGGCCGTGCGGTGGCTCTGCAATAATCCATCTACGAGAGGCTTAGCGCCCTGGTAGTCGTGCGCTCGGACCTTCTCGATCAGGGCACCTAGGACGCCGTCAGCAAGAGGTCCGATTGAAGGAGCAAACGAAAAGCGGCCGGCGAGAGCTGCATGGTATCTGGATTCTGTGGCCCACCGTAAGTTCTCTACCCCCTGTCCATTCAGCGATGATTGCGCGAAGTACTCGCACAGAATGTCATTGGCCTTGGCAAATATGTTCGGTCGACAAGGCGGGATGTCGGCGAAGCCGCGTAACAAGGACGAAATAACAATATCATCATCTTTCACGCGGTCTACCACCGATGCGCGCCACAGCTCCATGGCGACGGGTACGGCGGGAAAATCAAAGACGGCGTCCAGTAGTTTCGCCGGGATTGGAACTCGGATGCCGTTGAGCACGGACAGCATTAGCCTCTCCTCCTCCGTGAATTCACATTTTGTCATTACTAGCCGCACAATACTCGCGTGGATGCCTTTACGGTCGCGCAAGTCCGTGACGACTGCTCGCATTCCTTCGCTAGCGATGAACTCTGAGGCAAGAATGATGGCACCAGGGTGACCCCCAAGAACTGTGACAACAGACCGGCGATCGTCGGAGTTGAATCCCGTTGGCTCAAGGCCGACTCTTCGTAGTTGCTGATCCAGAAGCGCGACGGCGTTTTCAGGGTCCAAGCCGCGTAAGGGAAGCCGGCCCACCTCCCCAGCTGCTGCACCTTCAATCGTTAGCTGTCTCGGTGATTGCAGGATCAGCTTACCACCTGTAGCCGACAAACCCCGAGCAAGTGACAAGAGGAGGCCGGGACAATTCGAATCGCGCCAACTCCCGTGGCTTGTCAAATGTTCGGCATTGTGCACGCACAGGATCAACCCCCATTGCAATCGTTCTCGAAAACGGGAGGTATCAAGCAAGTCGTAATCATACCTTTCAGGCAAAGGAAGACCGACAATACGGAACAGGGCGGCAATGAGGAACTCTGGCGTTGCGTCGCTCGCCAATTCAAGAACGCGCTCTGCTGCGCGGCCAGCTTGCCGAAGGGCCAGATCAACGAGGGTACGCTTGCCGACTCCCTGCAACCCAGAAACAACGACCAGTTTGACCGTCTTGTTATCGAGCAGGCTGCGTAGGTGGGCGGCTTCATCCACGCGGTCTAATGGAGCAGGTTGTTGGTGCAAGGTTTGCGACAACTCACGACCAATTGATGTCGCTGCGGCGGCACGACACCGCTGAGCAAGCTTGTGTAACCTGCCCACAGCGGCATCTTCTCTAATCACACCGGATTGCAGCGTTTCATCCAGCACAGAGAGACAAGCCCCGGCCAGCTCACCCTCCAGGATCCGCAAGTCCGGAAGCTGAGGTAGCAGGCAATCGGCTTTCAATGTCAGCCACCAATCCTGTGTCGCGGCGTCATTCTCAACAAGAGTATTCAGGTACTGAAGCTTTAGCCGTTGGATCGCGGTCGGGGCCTCCTGTTGGAGGAGTTCCCGAAGCAACTGTGCCTGCACAACTTGGTCGTGACGGCTTGCGATTTCGGGCAGGACGTCCGCAATCCGCACTGGGGAGGCGAGTCCATGTTCACCAACTACGGCGGCGATCGATTTGAGGTGTAGAGTGGACGAGGGATTGGCGACGCCAACTTCAGGCGCTCGAGCAGCAAGGTCCACGTCCACCACCAACAAGCCGTCACCGACGGGGAGACGGCCTTCATTTGGGGGCGCCCACCACCACGTTTCGACCCTGCTATCAACCTGTGCAAGAACTGCAGACTGACCAAACCGTCCGTCATTGCAGAATACAACAGGAATCTTGTTTCGCGTGTTCTGCGCTATGAACGGTGCGAACGGCTCTATCGACTTGTTGTACGCACAAATGACCGCAAGATCTGGCCGGCCAGCCGTGTTGTGCAGTTGCAGGGCTTCGGCGCACACAAGAGGGAGTATCGTGAGCCGCATGCCGCGAACCTGAAGGTCAACGCATTGGATAGTGGGGGTTGTGCCAACTGGAGCTGGCACAACGTCGGTGAGTTCGAACACGGCGGGGCGCGTTTTAAGGTGAAACTCCGACGTGCGGGAGGAGAAGATCGGCAGAACATTCAGCAGCTTCCCGTCTTGGTCTTCCAAACGCTTCAAATCGGATCGACGTATGCCAAGAGAGCGATAGAGTTTCTCGGCTGCTTTCGTCAAGCTGAATGTATGTGTTCCCGCAAAGACAACGGCATCATGCGCTTGGGCAAAGTCCCTCGCAAAGTGGAGTTCTGTCGGTGGAATTCCGCCTTCAGCGAAAACGACTATATGGGGTGGAGGGCTGAGGCGAGACAACCATTCGAGCACGAGCCGGATTCGATTTCCTGACCACTCTATGTATCGCTTCTCGCATGCCCGTCTGGCGTCCGCAACATCGATGGCGTAACGGGACAGGTCCGTTAGGGACGGCTGGCTTGGATCCGGACAGAAGGGCTCTCCGAGGAAGTTCCTGTCGGCATTGCGCAACGCCGGATGTGCCTCCAGTTGACAAACTGCGATTCGTGTTATGGATGCCGCCATGCATCAGCCTCTTTCATGGTCGCCGCTTCGTCTATCTGAATTCTCCCTCTGATGGCGGAATGGCACAGACGAATCCTAATAGCCGGGCTCCGAAGGAGCCGCCGGTTCCAAGCCGCCCGTTGTGCTCAAGCTCTCGTTCTAAGGCGCGCTGCAATGAGCGGATAGTCTCGTCCGGAGGTGGCGCGAGCTGCTGGTCGTTTAATGGAGTGAGACCGCGCAAGTGGGTCGCTATTGCTTCTAATTCTCGGCGACGATTGCCCCGAAGGTCAAGGGCAATCGGCACGATATGGGTTCGGGCGGCGGTTCCGTCTCGAAGAACCTCAACCTGCCAGATGCCGACAACAGCATTGATTCCGCTGCAATCCTTCCAACATCCTGCGACACCGCGATCGGCCGCTGGAAGATCCGTGCTGTCTCTAATGAGCGAGCGGATCAACGGGTGTTCCAGGCCGAACAAAGCAAGGTGCTCATCTCCAATTGCCCGGTCGCGGTCTGTCGTGAACCGCGCCGGTTCCTGACCCGGTACTTCGAGCGTGAATGTCTGATCCTCGTGCGCTATGAGGGAGCCACCGAATGCTGGGGCGGCCGTCGATACGTAGTCTAGAAGCCGCTTCATGCCACGACCGGCGTCGTCCATCTCGTGGTAGTCGTCGAGACGGAACCTGTCGAGGTCCTGGAACAGCTCAAAGACGACCTGCCGGGCGGTGCGGGCGTTGTCCAATGCGACTTCAAGTTCCTGCCTCGTCCGCTGAAGCGTCGGATCGCGCAGGGCGTCACGGTAAAGCTGATCGTACGACAGCCGCTCAGCCAACTGCCCTAGAATCTGCCCGCGGAAATCCTCGGTCACCTGTCCCTTTTCATCGACCTTGCCGACGGCCCGGGCGATCTCCTGAAGCTTCTGCTCCAGCAGCAGGTAAACTTCGCCCTCAATGGTGTCCCCGGCGACGAGGTTGTACACCTGCGCTGTGTCCCGTTGACCGTATCGATGGATGCGGCCTATCCGTTGCTCCAAGTCCATGGGGTTCCACGGCAGGTCGTGGTTGAATAAGATCCGAGCGAATTGCAGGTTGATCCCCTCACGACCGGCGGCGGTGCAGATCAACATCTTCGGTCCGTGCAGCTTCTTGAATCGCCGCTCGGCCGCAATCTTCGCACCATGATCCCCTCCCTTGAGGATCTCAACGCCGACCCCGGGAAACCTCGTATCGACTGCCTCCTTCAGGCTGTCCACGCTCCCAAGGTAGGTCGTGAACACAATCACCTTCTCATCCGAGTTCGCCGACCAAAGCAACGTGAGGGCATTAATCAGCACGCCAGCCTTTGTCTCCAAGCCGGAAGGAAATTTAGCCAACAATTCCCGTATTCGCCGCCGCTCCTCGGGCAGGGCCACCGATACCAGTGTGGCGGCGGCTTCCTCCCCGGTCGCCGCGACAGCTTCCATGTCCGATAGGGCTATCTGCTCCTCAAGTTCAGTTTGTTTGATCTTGAGCTTCTGCAGAAGCTTGTATCTGGCATCGGACAAGATGCGTTCGACTTCAGCCCGGCCCAGCATGTCGTCCGCGAGGCCGTACATCTGGCGAATGATTGCCCGCGCCTCGGCCAAGGCACTTTCCCGACCATCTACGTTCAGATCCTCGTCACACTGGATCGCCTGATGGATAGTCAGGCTCAGCAACCGACGAGTGAGTGTCTGCCGGACGGCGGCGAAGCTCGAAGCGGCAATCTTCTGAAAAATCGTCATCACGAAGCCGAGCGCCCGGCCAGCCTTGCCCTCCGCCTCGGCGAGGTTGTACCCATCCTGCAAGTACTCCTGCAGCGCCTTGTAGAAACCCTGCTCCAATTCGTTCAGTGTAAACACCTGCGAATTCACCTGCCGGCGCGCAAATAAGGGTGATCCATCCGACTTGCAGGCATCGGCCTTCGTCCGGCGGATGACGACGGCGTTGAGACGATGACGGTTTTCGAGCATGTCATCGACAGTCTCAAACAACCGAGGATCAAGCAGCCGAATGAGCATCCAGAATCGGAAGTGGTCGCCTTGATGTGGTGTAGCGGATAGCAAGAGGAGGTCACGCGTGTGCTCGCGGATGGCTTCTGCCAGCCGGTAATTCCGCGTCTTGCGGACTTTGTTACCCGTCCGCGTGGCGGTCAGGTGATGTGCCTCATCAAAGACCACTAGGTCCCACCGCGGTGCCGCCTGCAGGCGTTTCACTCGTTCCGGTCGTTTTAACGTGTCAATGCTGGCGATTAGCCGATTGTGCTTGGCGAAAGCGTTGCTCTTTCGATCGGTGACATCCCCCTCCGACCCGAACACCTCGAAATCGAGCTGGAACACGTCGTTCAGTTCTCTCCGCCAGTTCTCGACCAAACCGGCGGGAACGATCATCATCGTTCGCTGCAAAGCGCCCCGCGACGCTAGTTCTCGCAGAATCAGCGCCGTTTCGATGGTCTTGCCAAGCCCGACTTCGTCCGCCACAAGAAACCGCCGCGGCGAGGCGCCGGCGATCCGGTGCGTTACAACAATCTGGTGCGGAAGCAGATCCACCTTGGCGGAGGTAAGCGTGGCCGCGCTCTCCATCAGCGGAAGCTGTTCCGCCTCGATCGCCAGCCAGAGCCGTTCCAGCCGATGCGGCGTGGCGGGCTTGATGTTGGCGATAACCTCCTCATTCCAGGATCGCAGCCCCTTGAGAGTATCAGCGGTAACACGACGCTCGCCGTGTTGACGAAAGAAAACGCGGGCGTAGTTGTTCTCGACACTCAACAGCACCCCCTCGCCCAATTCCGGGTGCTGCACGCTGCTGCCAACTTGTGCGTCAGGAAAGGTGTCGAGCATGAAAACCGCCTCGTACGACCGCTTCCCTGCCGGCGATCGTGGTCTTGCCCATCACCTCGAAGGCATCCCGACCGGCACCGTTCCACAGACCCCGCGTCAGGTCGATCTCGTCGCCGCCCGGTACACGCATGAAAACGAAGTTGGTCTCCTCATCCACGCGGAAGACGCTCCCCGGACCCGTCATCCCGAATATAATTCCGGCGTCGGGCCAGTTTCCCTGGGCAGTCCGAAGCAGTGGCATGACCTGTTTTCGCAGGAACTCCAACCCATGCTTTTTACCGAGCACTTCGAGCGCAGCCTGCAACCCGCCGATCAGGATGGTGGATAACCCGCCCGGTGTATCGGTCGGCCAGTCATTCAACCACCCTATTGCCTGCCGCAGCGACGCTGCTTGCCCGGTTGCGATCAGCGGAGATAGGAGTTCCGGCAACCAGACAATGCTGCTTCCGATCCGTTTCCACGCTTCGTTGTTCATCTGCTGCATGGCAAATCACTCGTCGAGATCAAACAGCGTCCGCTCCTTCGGTTTGGTGGCCTGCTCGGCACGCCAGCGTTCCACCAATTCGGCGGCCCGGCGGGCAGCCTTGCGTAGGTCCCCGTCCAATTCCGTCTCCGCCAGCCAGTTCAACACTGGCGCAACTGCGGGCTTGAGCTTCAAGGCGCCCTTGTTGAGTTCGTCCATGATGTTGATCCCGCTCCCGCTCACGGCCGCCCCAGTCAGGAAGTGAGCCTGGTCGACGTCGATCTTGATCGTGTCGCGGCGCCGACCAGGCTTGCGAAGCTGCTCGAACCGCTCGGGGATCGGAACCTGATAGACCACCTTGGCGTGCTCGCGGACCCACTCGCGTTCCTCGAGGTCTTTTTGCGTCACACCCGTACCCCGCAGCAGCTTGTGCAACTCATCGCGGGCGATCTCGCTCCGCTCACAGAACATCTGCAGTAGCAGTCGGCTCAACGGCTCGGCGTCTTCGGGTGGGCGCTTGCGCTCGGGCATCTGGTCGTCGTCGAGCAACTGGTTGATGCCCAGCAGCGCTTCGCGGACGGTCATCGGCTCTTCTGTGCCCTTGAAGACCTGTCCGTAATGCTGGCTGTAAAACTCCAGGGCTTTTCCCCGCAAGATGACTCGGATATCCGCTTCGGGGAGTAGGTCTTTGCGGTACAGCTCCAGCAAGTTCCGCAACCGAACCATCTCGTCTTTGACCCACCGGCGCATCTTCGCCCAGCTTACTGGCTTGGGCTCCTCCAGCCGCTTGCGGCAGACATGGATGATGTCGTACTCGATCTTCTTCGAACCAAAAGACCCCTCGTCACCTTTTGTGACATCGCTCCTGATGGGGTACGTGCTTTCCAAGATGAGCCCAGCGTCGAAAAGGCTTTCAAGGACCCCAACCCATGGCTCGTCCAGGCTATGATGAAATGTGAAGCTGAGAATGCCACCATCTTTCAGAACGCGCGAGGCCTGCTGCCAGCTTTGCGTTAGGCATTCCTTGTAGAAGCGATCCGCTGAGGACAGGTCGTCCACTTCACCTTCGTCGGGGCTGTCGGGACGTTCTGCCCGGTTCGTGATGCACTCCTGGCTTTTGTTGGTGAATGGCGCGGCGAAGAAATCGGGATACCATCTGCTTAGCGGTATTCGCAACCATACGTAGAGGAAATCTGCAAGGTCGGAATAGAATAAGTTGCCTCCAAAAGGCGGATCCGTGATGACGAGATCGTATGTCTTGTCAACAGTCGAACCGAGATCTGTGGCAGAGCGACAATCCAGCTGGCTTCCATCAATCACGACCGGATCGTCCATGGGAACCACATATGACTTACCGGTGACCTCAAAGGCCCTTTCGTGGGGAGACCTCGCCCATTCAAGAGCATTAACGACATACCTGCAGCACGATAGCCAATTGCCCTGGCCAATCGCGTGAGGCGAGGCGTGCGTTTCGCAAACAAGAGGCTTAGGATGATAATTTGGATTTGAGAAATGCGGTATAATGTTATCCGTCAACCGTTGGTAGAAGCTGAACATACACTGGTATCGTAGGTAGTTTTGCAATGCACCGAGGGCTTGCTCGATCACGTCACGCGACCAATCCGCTTCGTCGGCAGACATGACCGTCTGCAGGATCTGGGTATGCACCAACAGTTGGCGTGCGTTGAACATCTTCCACCAATGCGTGTAACCTCGATTCTTGAGATTGCCGTTCGCATGATGGGTCATGAACGCGTACGGCAGCTCCTCGCGCGGCCAGTACGCCTTCAGGTCGGTATCCCGCCGGTCTGCCCATTCCTTTTCGGCCGAAATGAACCGTTCTACATCGGTCGCGCTCGGGGCCTTGAAAAAACGTCCGCCATATGGCATCCCCTGTGCGTCGCAATTCCGACAATAGCCTTGAATCGCAAATGGCATGACGAGTTCGCGCTTTGTCGAAGTCGTTACAGCCTCGAGTGCGTCGTGCTTTCGACCACAGGAGCTGCATGCGAAGGATGATTTGCTAGGCACCGTCCCCTTGCCCGCTTCGATCTCTCGCCCTTCATGTTTGGGGTCAAAGATCCGATCGGCGACCAGCCCGCGCACCTCGACAAAGGACAGGTTCTTGAGTCGCATGCGATACCAACGGGCGTTGTCCTCCGGCGGCAAATCGACAGCGCCGCCAAGCACGCCGTGCTCGTCCTTCCTAGGCGACCCCTTGAGCCAGTCAGGGTGCATAAGCAGTGTGAGGTCCACCTTCTTGCTGACCGGCTTTCCGGTCGGCATGCGAACAGCCTTTCCGCAGTGCGGGCAGGCCGCGATGGCTTCCCCCCGCTCAGGACAGACATAGGCCGGTTCATCCGGCGACACAACCAGCGGCTCGGCCGGGGCCATGCGAGGGTCGGCCAGATCCCAGTCGAAGCCTCTCTTGCAGTGGTGGCACTGCACCTTATGCGCCTTGATGCTAATGGTTTTCGTTGCGATGACCGGCGTTGAGAAGATCGGCGTGCGATGCCCGCAGCCATCGGCCGGGCAGGGGCCGTGCTTGGACCAGAACGTGTAGATGACTTCTGGCCCCTCGTAAACGTAATCGCTGCGCTGTTCAGGCCGTAGCGTGCAGGGGTCGAAATCGGCAGGCATGGCCTCGCGCTTGGCCGGTTTGCCGCCCGATCCTTCGCCTGAAATCCGGTACCACTTGCCCTCGTGACCGCGCGGGCAATCCGTCACGTAGAACGGCTGGATCAGCGGCTGGAGCTGGGCTTCGATGTAAGCGAAGAACCGTTTGACCTGCTCGGGATCGGTGCAAGCCAATTCGTTCTTGACGACGAACCAAGCGACGGGGTTGAGATCGATGCCCGCGACCTGATAGCCCAGGCGCGATCCCTCGACCAACGTAGTCCCACCGCCCATGAAGATGTCGAGCACCTTGAGGTGCTTAAAGCTGCCGGCCTTTTGATGGTTGGCATAATAGAGATCCCACACGAGTCGGGCCGCTGCCAGTTCATCCACGCTGCCATCCGGTCGGCGAGGGGCTTCGGTGCCGGCGGCGATCAGAAGGGAGCGAAAGACCGAAGAGCTACGTCGAGCCCACCACTTCGCGGCCTGATAAATAGCTTTTTTCGTCGCTCCGGAGTTTGCCTCGAAAGCAGCATATCGATTGACCGGGACAACAGGGAAATCAACCTCGAGGCAGGTCTTCGGGCGGTTGGGGTCGGAGAAATCGGGAACGTTGACTTTGATCGGCTTGCCGACATTCTTCGGCCCACCCTCCGTATCGACAGGCTTGGAGCGTTTACGCGCCGCGGGAGCGGCGACCGCCACCGCTTCCATCTGCGGCAGCATTGGGTCGCCTGACTTCGTTCGCTTGCCCATCCGTCAAACCTCCCCCTCGACGTTCACAGCGGCCGCTCCACCCCGCTGGAGGACGCGGCCGAACTCCTGGATGTCATCCTGGTATCGCTTCATGAGCCCCTGCTTCGTGTCAAAGAGGCCGTCCCGGCCTGGCAATGAAATTGCCCGCTCCAGAACATCGTAATCAGCCCGGGGCCCGTCAAAGGTGATCGTGTCCATGTACGCCCGCAATTGCTGACGAACATCGGATGCCTGTAGTCCCGGCTCAATTCGATGCTGCCATCCAAACTGAAGGTAGTCGTGGGCTAGCGCGCGGTAGGTTGGTCGCTGGTCTTCTGGGATGTCCGGTCCCCGTTGGACTTCCGCTACTAGCGTTCTTGCCAGCAGACTGCCAACTTCGTCGGCGGCCTGTTCCATGTCGGCGGCAAGTTGTTCGACGGCATCGGCGACGATGACGTGATGCCGTTGATGTGCAATCAGCAGGGCCTCGTAATTGCACTCGTTCCTCAGTTTCTTGGCATGTTGAAGTATCTCGGCTAGTCTGGCGACATCGTTATCAGCAGTTCGCAGCCCAAGAGCATCTCGCAGGTGCGTGGCGAGGATGGCCCTTGTATCCGCAGGTCGCTCCGCGTTCGGCAACGTCCTGTCGAATCTCTGGAGCCAGTCGAGTTGGCCCGTGAATCGTCCCGAAAGTAACGATCCCAATTGACTGTGACCGGTGGGAAACGATCCCAGCGCCTGAAAAACCAGCGAACGGGCGGCATGAACGATGCTGTAGTAACTGATCGTTGCCGACCAGTTGTGATTCCCGCGTCGTCGCTCTTCGACTCCGAAAAAATGGTCGTGAATCGAGGACAAAGCCAGGCAGATCAGAATGTAGAACCGCTGAGCGTGACGTTCTGGCGATTCTATCCAGTACCGGCAGGAGCCGAGATCGGCTCGGCTCGCAACGGTCGTCACCGGTAGTCTGGCCTGAGCCATGCGTCTCCTCACAATGGTGGTAGTTCGATATACGGGACCACCGTTTCCAGTAGCGTCATGCCACCGTGGCAAAGCTTGGGGAATCCCCCGGCGACGTTCCATCGCCGCTGCCCCATCACGATCAGATACCCATTCTCCCGGTGGACCAACGGCGGCAGATGACGAGGCTGCCAGGTGCCCTCGTCGCGCGCGTACCGCTTGGCCCCGAATGTCTCCTTCAGTTGTGCGTCCGTCTGCTCGTCCGCGAATAGCTTGCTGACGGCGTAGCCATGATCACCGGTGAGGATGACGCTGCGGCCCTGTCGCAGGCCATCGACGAGCATCCAAAAGTCGTCCGAAGCAAGCTTATCCGCCGCATCATGTTGCAGGGTGGCCGGGCCGTGGTTTTGTCCCGAGCATTCGTGCAGCCGATCATCCAGCCAGGTATGCCACAGCCATGTATTCCGGCTTGGCGGAATGCTGGTCGCGACATCCGCGAACGGCAGATTCGTCACGTCGGTGAAAGTGTCGCCGGATGCAAAAATGAATGTGCCGGGCGCCTTGTTGTTCCCCAGTGCGTTGCGGGCTGGAACGCCCAGTTCGCGCGCGAAGTGATCGGTGTCCGCCGGAATCGGAGCCGCAGTTACACCGAGAACCGTCGGCTTGATCCCGCGCGAATCGGCGGCCTGAATTATCAACGGCAGTTCCCGTAGCGACAGGGCATCCAGGAGTAAGACCGCCTTGCCAGCGGGGGACGATCTGGACCAGAAGACTTTCAGGCTATCGATCGTGCTCGTCGCGTGGGCGCTGAATGCCGCCCACAGGTTCCATGCCGATTCGGCAAGAAGCCGATCCGCCGGCGCGAGCTGACGGTGAAGATCGCTGGCGTTGGCGGCCGAGGTTGCACATTGCACCAGCAGATCGAACGCCGCGCGCCAAGCCTGGCCGGGATCTTGTTCACCTAGCAAGATACGGTCCCAGGTGTCGTTCATGACGGCGACCCACCTCCAGGCAAAGTCACTTCAAGCTCTGCCCGAATCTTCGGCGGTAGCCGCTGGAGAATCAGCTTTAGCTCAGTGATCGAGACGTCCTTCACCTCGACCTTGGCCGTCATGATGCGTTCACCCTCACGAATCTGCCATCGCTCCACATCACCGAGCAGGTTGACGCCCGTCTTCGCGGCGTCCGACCGTTTGACGACGGGGGGAACGGAGGGCGGAGTGGTTGGACTCGACCCAGAGCCCGGCGGCGTGTTGGGGTCAGTACCCGGTCCGGCGCCCGGTTGTGGACCCGTGACCGGACCGGCTGTAGGGGGAGTGGGTGCGGGCACAACCGTTACTGTCCCACCGCCGACAATGGAGGCCGTGCCGATTTGCACGTCCTCCATTTCCTTGCCCGTGCGAAACGCCTGGCTGCGCAGCCATTGGAATGCCGCATCGTCGGACTCATGCTCCGGTTTGCGGCCGAGCCAGCGTCCGCCAACGTTTACAGCGACCTTGCCCTGCGCGGCCACGCGAAGCACCTGCTCGTAAGTGACCGTATCGCCCAAGTAGGCGATCGCGTCGATGTCCGGCTTCGTGGGCGGCTCACGGAGATCGGCGAGTAGATCCTTCATAGTCCGGCTGTTCGCGGCGGCTTCCTGCACTTTGTTGCTGAAATCCGTCCAGTCGAACAAGTCGTCGCGGACGACGCGCTCCACTTCGGTCGCAATCTTCGGCCCCGTCTGGTTGAGGTTGTTCAGATGAAACTCGCAACTCTTTGGCGAAGGGAAGTTCCATCGCTGAATAACGGCGAACCGATCGAACCGCTCCCCGAGTTGCTTACGCAGGATGTCTTTGTCGTACTTCTCGTGTAACCGCGAGTACGATGAGTCGGTCTTCTTCCACTCCTTGGCTAGACATGCACAGCGGGCATGGAAGATCAGTGATGCATCGGAGTAGAGCATGCCAGTGCCACTCTTCGGCAGCAGGAATCGGATCGTGTTACGTCGCTGCTGCACCTGCGTTGCAAGCCACGGCCCGAGCGTTTCTGCCGGATGTCCAATGCCCTCAGGGATCACGAGGAGTATCTGGCGATCCCAGTGCTTAGGCTGATCAGTCTCTGCGACGTCATTCCAAGGTGCTGTCTCCCAAGATTCGCCCAGAGCGATTACTTTGCATGGCAGTTGAGTGACACCATCAGGTGACGAAAGCAAATGCGCGAGCGTCTCGCGAAGGTACGCCTTGTCCTGCCCCTCGGCGAACAACTTGTCGTTCCGGGCATGCGCTTTTAGCTTTGTCTCGGCGTTGTCCTCCATCGAGAGATAGAATCGCCGAGCGCCGCCCTGCTCGCGGTGGACCTTGAAGGAATTGTCCGCAACATGTCCGAGTTCCTCGGAAAAGGCGTTGTCGTCCACCTGCGCATCGCGGGTAATTGCAACCTGCAGTTGCTGAGCCGTCGCGCCACGCTGCTGGTTCGGCGAAAGTGAGTACACCCAGATCGCGCTAACCAGTTCGCGGGCATGCGGAGCTGTGACACGGGCATCCTGAATAGCCTCTAAGTTTCGGATGGCTACCTCCCGAAGCTGGTCGTGGAGACCGGCCGTCGAGATCGAGGTAAGCAAAGAAGTGACCCCGCAGTTCTCATCGTCGACGTAAAAGTCCGCCGGCGTCAGAATTGGCACGGCCTCACCCCGCGCCCGGTAGAGTTGGGCCACGATCTTGATCAAGTCTCGTGTTTCCTGAGCCGCCGACGTCATCAGCACCGCGTCTTCCAACAGGTCGAGGATTTCCGGCGCAAAAGGCCACGATTCAACGACCTCGCGATCCAGTCGAATGTGCTCGACCGCCGCAACATGCTCGAAGAGCAGCCTCTTGCGGGCATCCGCGTAGGGCGCTGTCGCCTTGGAGATCGAAGCGTCAGCGATGTTCGACCTATTCTCAAACAATCGATGCAAGATCAACCGCTTGCGATCGTCCTTTGCCGTCGGACCGCCAAAGTCCACGAGGACCGGGTTTACGCGGTGGATCTGACGGAACGCTTCCGTCTGGTTACTCCGCACAGACACAACCAAGGCCAACGCCTCGGGACGCTCCTTCGCCAGCTCGGAGAGGATTTGAAGGAAGTTGAAGGCCCATTTCGATAGCTTTCGCCCGCCTTCGCCGGTCTCGTCGACGAGCCCGTCGAACCACGATTGCAACTCGTCCAGCACCAGGGCGGTCGGCACCTTGGTGAACATCTCCTCCATCAAAGACCGCGACGGAAGCGGGTGCCCGGTCTGAATAAACCGGCCTCGGTACAGCTTGCCTTCTGGGTGCTGGTCGAAAATCAAATCCCATAGCGTGCTGTACTCTTGATTTGACAGGGCCTCCGTGATGGGGTGGTAGCTCCGTGGAAGCTTAAGTGCCGCGAAACCACGGTCCGGAACGGAAGCTCCCCATGCTGAGGCCCACTTCTCCACGGTCTCAGGCGATTGGAAAGCGTGGTGCATGACCGCAAGGATGTGCGACTTGCCACGACCGCGGTCGCCGATGAGAACGATCGGTCGCCCGTCATGGCCTGCCAGGGCGTTAAGGGCAGTGCGAACGTCGGCAGTGGGGAAAGTTATTTCTAGGATGGCTCGCGCCGGTAGCTCGGCCGCTCCGGACTTGTCCTTGCGGCGCAACTCGATCATCGTGCCCTGCATCTGGGCCGATTGAAACTCTTTCCTAAGTTGGAGTCCGAGCATGACGTACTCCTAATGTCACTAGGCGCGGTTCGTCCGCCGCGTCTCTGTCCGCCGCGCCTGGACTCAGTTGGTGTCCGGCGCCTGACTCCGTTTAATTCCGCTTACAAGGTCATCGAGATCCTTTTTTGAATAAAGCCGGTACCCGTTCACAGGGTGCCTTGCTGCGTGCACCTTCCCCGACCTGTCCCAATTACGCAGCGTTGATGCGGAAACGCCCAGATACTCGGCGGCCTCCCCGACCGTCAGGAGGTCACCGAGCCGTTCGACCTGTTTCGGAACTTTCGCCATAGACGGATCGCTTTGGCAAACAGACTATTAGCCGACGAACGTAACAGGCCCCATTGGGCTTGTCAAACCTTGTCAAGGCTTTCCATTCCCGACGACACGCCTGTCGGGGTACGACAGCAACAGAGGGAGATCGCCGCTGGCCCGAGTCTTCTCCGCGTTGATTCGTGCCCACGGACGGGAGCGATGGTATTTGCTGAAACGTCGGGCGCGGCGCTGCCGCTCTCAGACGGGGACGAAGAACGGATTCGGGAGCAAGGAAGGCGATTACCGTGGCATTTACTCTTCAACGGACAAGTGAGGCGGGCCGGCGGGTCAACCGCGGCGCCGGCGGTGGACAGATTCCTCTTTCGCTTCACGCCCGTAACGATGTGATTGCCGTCGCCGCCAAGCGAGGCAATGAATCGAAAGGCGCAAGGAGGCCACGGATGGCGCTGTCGTCGACACCGCTCGGGCGCTTTCTGGAAGAGTTCTGTCACTACCTATCCGCCCGGCGGACACGGAAGTCTTACTCCGCCGAGCGATCGGCCCTGCGCGTATTCTTCGGACCGATCTGCCCCGCGTTGCAGGTGCGGCTAGCCACGAGCGCGCGACACTCAAGCAACACGGCGCCGCACCCCCAAGACCGCCTACGGACATTTCACGTGCGTGCATGTTACTTGGAGGACGTCACGCCGGCGTTGATCGAAGGATTCCTCACCCGGCGAATCCTGGAGTCCGATGTCTCTCCGAAAACCGCAAACCGATACCGCGAGATCCTCCATGTGATGTTCAACTACGCCATCCGCACCCACAACTTCGTGTCCCCTGATCCCCGCTGTCCCAACCCCGCCGCTGCAGTGAAACGTTGCAAGGAACCTCCACGGTCGATTCGGTTCCTATCCGCGGAGGAGATCACGCATCAGCTTTCTGTTTTGGAACCGAACGAAACAATCAGGGCGCTGGTTGCAGTCTACATCTACGCCGGGTTGCGCCGTGAAGGGGCGCTTTGGCTGACCCACGGTGACGTGGACATGCAGCGCCGACTGATCCGCGTGGTGGCCAAAGCGGTCGACGGCGGATTCTGGCAGCCCAAGACGAAACGCAACCGCGTGGTGCCAGTGAGCGCAGCGCTCCTGCGAGTCCTTGAGGCATACGCGGCAAAGCACGAGTGCCGATGGTACTTCCCGTCGCCCGCTGGAAAGCGCTGGGCCCCGGCCAACTTCTCTCACGACCTTCGGGCGATCAATCGCAAACACGGGCTGTCGTGGTCCTGTCTGGATTTTCGGCACACTTTCGGCAGCCATCTCGCTCAGAAAGGTGAGTCGCTTTACAAGATCGCCGAGCTGATGGGAAACTCGCCGGATATCTGCCGCCGGCATTACACCGTCCTCATTCCCGAAAAAATGCACGACGCCGTCGAGTTCGAGAAGACCGAGCGAACCGATGGAACTAAAGCAATGCTTCGCCAAGTCCTTGCGAGATTGGACCAACTCGCTGCCACAGGGCTCGTCCCATCTGTGCGTGCGCCTGCAGCGATTCTCAAGCAGACAGTGCACCCGTTTTCTAGGAGCCGCTGTTCTCTCGGGCGCGTTTCAGAAGGCCGGCGAGCAGTTCCGCGTGCAGCTTCAGGTCTGGCGGCGCAAGGCGAATTCGAAATCGACCCCACCTCTTGTCGTAGTCCATGAGATCCAGCCCTGCTTTTTCCAACTCCTGCGTGGCCTCGTCGGATGGCGGGAGTCGAACCTCGGCACGTAAAGTCGTTTTCTTCGCACGGAACACGACGTAGTTGCAGGGTCGACCATCCTTTGCCAAGCCGATGTAGAACTTGTTGTACTTCAGCTCGACGTCTGGATCGAACGTGTGGATCATCTCGAGCACCTTGTCCGCCATCCCTACTGTTTCCTTGGTGCCTCGCTCTTCCCAGTAGGCTCGGTCGGTGACGGCTTCGGTCTCTTCGTCGTCATCCACGAGCCCAAACGCCAGTTCATCCAGAACGGTGGTGAACACCAGCGCGACCTGTGTGCCTATTTTGAGCGCGCTCATCTGGAGGGCGATAAGTGGAATTGTGCCGTTGAAGAGGCTGATGACGTTGAGGAAACGAGCGGTGATCTCCTCGGCGACAATCACCGCGCAGTGATCGTATTGTGGGTAGCGCTTCCTCTCGATGTCCCAATATTCGATGGTACGAATGATGTGGCTTTCATCGGTTTTGCCCAGCTGGATCTCGACTTCGTACCGACGGCTGGTTTCGCTGTCCTGCAACAAAAGGTCGAGGCGGCCAGCGCGCGGCTGTCGCCGTTCGCGGTCCTTCAGCACCAGATCGCCGAGCGCCAGTATACTGGGGTCGTCTGCGATCACGTCCCGTACCCACGACTCGTTGAGTGTGGCGTGATCTTTCAGCCAAATTCGTTCTGGTTTCACGAAGCTCAGATCAGTCATCTTTCGTCTTCCGTGCCTGGCGGCATTCTAACGGAAACGGGGGCACGGGCACACCACGGCGGTGGGCGGGCAGGTCTGACCGGCTAGCGCGGCGCGAGTTCGAAGGGAAGAGTGCGGTTTGGCAACTCGACCGGGCATCGGCGAGCGACCTTCGGGTTCAGTGAAAAACGGTCGCAAGTGCCGGTGAAATCTCGCCAGTTATCCTGCTGAATCGTTCTTCAGAAACGACGCGAGTTTGCTCGTGCACGAGCGCGTGACCGCTTGACCGCTCGAAAACGAGAGAACTTACCCGGCGAACCGCCGCCTCGTCGAAATGGCCGGTTTTCCCCGCCCGATGACATAATAACTCCTGGCCGGTTTTGGGTGATAGATGACATCACTACAATTGCGGCCTTTCAGTGCTCAGTCCTTGGGCCTCCAGCGGAATCGTTTGCTGCTGTCGCCCCTTCGACCATTCCGTTGATTCGTGCCCGGACCGGTTCCGAAAGGGTCGCCCACGCGGACACGACCGCAGCAAGTTCCTGGTCGGTTTGGCACACATTTGACACAGGCGTCGGGTCGCCTGGACGTAAGTCGTTGTTATAGCGGTAGGTTACGTCATCCGAACAACGGATTGAAAATCCGTTATACGTGGGTTCGAATCCCACCGCCGCCTTTGGCAATTCGCTGGTTCTTCCTTATTGGTCAGATTGCTTACGTTTGCGCGGTTGATTTCGGTCGAGATGTCCGTGTGTCGCATTCCGGGCAGAGGCCGACGGGACATTTACTGGCAAGATTCGTTCGCGGAACTGGATCCGTCCGCCGCTGAACGTGGTGAACGAATCATCGGCGCACGGATTCGGGTAAAGCGTTTTTTTACCGCCGGTTTTCGCCTCTGAGCTGCGTCCGGCTCAATGATTCATGCCAGGGCGTCTGCAAAATCCGCAGCTTCTTCGGACAATTCAACTTGAATCGCTTTCGATTCTCCTGCGCCGAGTTCGCTACGTCCATCATGCTTGCCCAACGAGCTTGTCATAATCGGCGTGCGTGCCGATCCAGAACCAGACCAAGTCTTTTGCCTGTTCGACGGCGAGCGCCCGGTGGTGAAGCCCGACTCGAACCGACCAGAACCGTCCGACTCTCTTGAGTTGCAGCGACGGGTGTCTCGCGTCCTGTTTCAGAAGGGCAAAGCTTTTTTCGGCGAGGTGTTTCAGGTCGTCCGACAGGGCCTCATGGCAGCGCCAGAATCGAGGCGATGCACGGTGCGTCATAGATCCTTGCACCGATCATCTTTTAGATCTCGCAGGGCTTCGTCAGCCAGGCGATCGAGTCTGCCTTCCTCGACATCCCTTTCGAACTGACAATCCCAGACTCCGGCATCGAATTCGGCGAACCAACGTCGAAACGCGGTGAGGTCCGCCGGCGAAAGCCGGTGAATGGCCTGTTCAATTTCGTGTATGGTTGTCATGGGTCATTCCGCTGCCGTTGGAAAGACTTCCGATTTCGAGGAACGCCTATCGGTAGTATACGCCAACGCGGGCACGTAACCAAGAACTTCGTCCGGTTGTTCAATAATCGTTGAACCGATCGGCCGCGGGATCGAAGGCTATTTCCCGTTTTTCGCTCTAAACTCCGCCGCTTTTTCGGACATTCCGACTTGTATCGCTTCGGAATCATCGACGCCGAGCTTGGCGGCATAGTCACGGACGTCCTGGGTGATCTTCATCGAGCAGAACTGCGGGCCGCACATCGAGCAGAAGTGCGCGACCTTCGCGCCGTCCTGCGGAAGCGTCTCGTCGTGGAACGCCCGCGCCCGGTCGGGATCGAGCGATAGATTGAACTGATCCTCCCATCGAAACTCGAAGCGGGCCTTGCTGAGCACGTCGTCGCGAAGCTGCGCGCCGGGATGCCCCTTGGCGAGGTCGGCGGCGTGGGCGGCGATCTTGTACGCGATCACGCCTTCCTTTACGTCCTCGCGATCGGGCAGGCCGAGGTGTTCCTTGGGCGTCACGTAGCAGAGCATCGCCGTCCCGAACCAGCCGATCATGGCCGCCCCGATCGCACTGGTGATGTGGTCGTAACCGGGCGCGATGTCCGTCGTCAGCGGGCCGAGAGTGTAGAATGGCGCCTCGCCGCAGATCGCAAGCTGCTTATCCATGTTCTCTTTGATCATGTGCATGGGGACGTGGCCGGGGCCTTCGATCATCACCTGCACGTCGTGGTTCCATGCGATCTTCGTCAGCTCGCCGAGCGTCTCGAGTTCGCCGAACTGTGCCGCGTCGTTGGCATCGGCGATGCAGCCGGGCCGCAAGCCGTCGCCCAAGGAAAACGCCACGTCGTACGTCTTCATGATCTCGCAGATGTCCTCGAAATGCGTGTAGAGGAAGTTCTCCTTGTGATGGGCGAGGCACCATTTGGCCAAAATCGACCCGCCGCGCGAGACGATGCCGGTGATGCGCTTCGCGGTGAGTGGGACATAACGAAGCAGCACGCCCGCGTGAATCGTGAAGTAATCGACGCCCTGCTCGGCCTGTTCGATGAGCGTATCGCGGAAGATGTCCCAGGTGAGTTCCTCGGCCTTGCCGCCGACCTTTTCGAGGGCCTGATAGATCGGCACGGTTCCGATGGGCACGGGTGAGTTTCGCAGAATCCACTCGCGGGTCTCGTGGATGTTCTTGCCGGTCGAGAGGTCCATCACCGTGTCGGCTCCCCAGCGAATGGCCCAGACCATTTTTTCGACTTCTTCATCGATCGACGAACTGATTGCGGAATTGCCGATGTTGGCGTTGATCTTCACGAGGAAGTTTCGACCGATGATCATCGGCTCGGTTTCGGGATGGTTGACGTTGGCCGGGATGATCGCCCTTCCGCGAGCGACTTCGTCACGGACGAACTCCGGTGTGATTTCACGAGGAATCGCCGCGCCGAAGCTCTCACCCGGATGCTGATGTTTCACCAATTCGCGATACGATTCGAGCTTTTGATTCTCCCGAATCGCGACGAACTCCATCTCCGGCGTGATGACCCCGCAACGCGCATAGTGCATCTGCGACACGTTGCCGCCACGCTTCGCACGGAGCTTCGGTCGTCGTGAAGCGTCGGGAAACCGTTCGACATCAAGAGATTCGCTGTTGTTGCGGCGGCCGTTGTCCTCTGGTCGAACCGCGCGACCTGCATGCGATTCCGCGTCGCCGCGACCAAGAATCCACGGCAATCGCAGCGGCGCGAGTCCATTGCGAAGATCAATCTCGACCTTCGGATCGGTGTACGGGCCGGAAGTGTCGTAAACCACTAGCGATGGCTCCGGTGCCGCAGCATCGTCACGCTTCGTCAGCGTGATTTCTCGCATGGGAACGCGAAGCTCGTTGTGAATCGTGCCCGACGAGTAAATCTTCCGTGACGCAGCCAATGGTCTGCGAGTTACTTCGTGTGCGCCAACTTCGTCCTGTCGCGACTCATCGCGTTTCGTTTGGCCATTCGTTCCGGTTTCGGATATCCGGCTCTGTTGGCGAGACTCGTTCATCGAATTATTCGCAAGCAGCTTGGAGCTAGGAGGGGTCATCGGCGGTTCCTCGCAATCGTAGTGATCGAATGCGTGGGAACGGGCAGCCGCAAGGACCGGACCGGTTTCGGTCGAGTTCGAGGCCGGTGTCGCTTCCCTACGCAGATTTCAGCGAGAGTCGGTTGAGACCCCGAAGCTCGCCCTGATCAGGTTCAAAGGCTCTGTTCTCAGCCCGTCATTGCGGGCACACCCAGCGACAACTTAGCTTTTATCGATTGACCCCGGCTCCGTCAAATACAACGGACTCAACCCACTTCGCGTCGCTGAAACAATGCGACAGCGATCGCAAGAATCGCCGCGGAAAGCAACGCGGCGTACGCGGTCGAATACGCCACATAAACCCAGGGAACCGTTGTCGCCGCGGTCCCCGTATTCAGTCCTTCAACGACCCAGAATATTCCGATGTTGGGAACGGCTCGGTAGGCGATTGAAGCGAGAATGGAGGTATCGGCTGACCGACCGAACGCGTAATCACTGATGATGCCGATGCCGAGTGCGGCCGTGCAGATCAGCAGCGTCATCATTTGCCCGAATCGCGTCGAAGCCGCCACGGCCGTGGCGGTCATCACCACGACCACGAGAAACACCAGGAATGCAGCGATGATGACCTGACCGCCGACAAAATTGCTTCCAAAAGGAATGACGTCCCAATGCTCATCCAGCTTGCCCACAAGCACGACGGCGATGGTCAAGAGCGGAGCGACAAAGGCCATGGCGGTTGTCGGAAAATCAGATCCATAAAAATAGTTGCAAAAGGCGGCTGCCAGAAAGGAAACCACCAACGCTCCCACGCCAAACGCCAGAACCGGTGCGTCCCAAGGTTGGGTGGTCGTCTGAAGTACGCCATGCCTTTGGGCCAGAACGAAGACCAAGAATGAAAGATAAAATGCCAGCAACATCGCCACAAACAACCCCAGAAACTTGCCCAATATGAACACGGGCCGCCCGACGGGTTTGGCGATGACGGTCAACACCGTCTTATTCTCAATTTCCCGGCTAATGACACCGGCCGCACAAAACGCGGACAAGAACAAACCACTGAGCAGAAGCGTAGAGAGACCCAGATCGAGTAGAAGTTTGTCGTCGTTTTCGAGCGTAAAAGCGGCCAGCGAAACATTGAGGATCAACAGAGTCGCCGTCACAAGCAGAATGACGCCGTAGATGGGCTGACGGATGGTTTCAACGAGCGTATTCAGTGCGATGGTGTAGAGGCGTTGGAGCATATGGTTTCAATAGCGTATGTTACCCATTCGGCCTGGTCGGTTGAATGCCGTTCGGCGGGTCAACGACCCTTTCCGCAATGGTCGGCCGTGGGTTTGCACGCCTTTCCAGTTATTGTAAGCTCCGTCGCGTTGGCGGCCAATCGAAGAGTGGCTGCCGTCGGTTTTTTCCGCCTGCGTCGCGGGACATCGGGAACATCGTTGACTACGTCAACGGTATGCGTACGGTTCGTTCGAGGAAAGGCCTGACAACGTGAACCGATGCGGTTCATAAAAGGCGGCGAAATCGTTCGGTTCGATTCGGCGAATTGATGTAAAGAGCATCACAGGTATGACAGAACTCAATCCCGCAAGCGATCGCCGCGCGCAGAATGTTGCGATCATCGGCTTTCTTCTGCAACTTACCGCGTTTGGAGCGCTGCTGGGGCTGGCCTTGTGGTCACGTTCCGATGCCATTCTTGCGGCGGCGCGCTGGACTGCGCCGGGAGTGCCGATTTGGCTCGCCCTCTTTCTGGTTTTCAAGCAATTACGGCGCGTCGCCGTGGAAGAACTGGAAACGGCGGAACTTCGCCAGTCACGGTCGGCAGGGGCGGCCGACACGATTTTTGAGGTTGACGATGAGGCGCTTCTCCTCGAAAGGAATCGCCTGCGATGGTTGGTCGGGTGGTTGCTTCCTGCGACGACGATCACGGTTGCCGCGATTCTCCTGATCGGGCATTTCTTCTTCTGGGGTTGGTCGCTGGACACGGCGTGGAACTCCGAAGGCGGCGTTCGGTTGACCCAGCGACCCACGCTGATGATGCCGTTCATTGTCGGCATCGGCTTTGGATGCTTTCTCTTCTCTCGTTACGCCATTGCCCTTTCGCGCATGCGATCGTGGCGACTGGTTCGCGCGGGCGGTTCTTTCATGGTGGGCAACGCGCTGGTTTGCCTGTTGCTGGCGATCTCGCTGGGCGTGGGATCGAACATCGCCTGGGCCGAGCCGCTTGCCGCGTATGTGGCCCGCTTGGCGATGGTGCTGCTCGGGCTCGAGTTTGTCATCAACTTCGTGCTTGATTTTTATCGACCGGCCACGCCGGGAGTCGTTCCGCGTCCGTCTTTCGAAAGCCGCCTACTTGGGCTGATCGGCGAACCGGGTGGAGTCGCCAAGTCCATCGCGGATACGATCAACTATCAATTCGGTTTTGAAGTCAGCAAGACGTGGTTTTATCAACTGCTTCAACAATGGCTGTTTCCGATCGTCGTGCTCACGTTCATCTTGGTCCTGTCCCTCACGAGTGTCGTGGTGGTGGATGCAGACGAGGCGGTCGTTATTGAGCGGTTTGGACGACCCTTGGGTGATCCGCCCGAGGAGCTTGGCCCAGGTCTGCACGTCAAATGGCCGTTTCCGATTGACGTGGTGCGTCGAGCCCCGGTGCATCGCCTGCGTGAAATGGTTCTAGGTGAGGCATCCAAACCTGAAGAAGAACAGGCTCACAAGGCGATTCTCTGGACGGAAGCGCACGATTATGTTCCCGAAATGATGCTGCTGGTGGCATCGCCGAGGCTGGAGAAATCAGCTGGCGCGGAAACCGCCGAAGGTAACAAGTCCGCCGGGTCCTTGGGTGGCGATAGCTCAGCGGTAAGCCTGCTCATGGTTTCCGTGCCGATCGAGTATCGGATCAAGGATTTGACCAAGTTTCTTTATGGGTACGCCGACACGGTCAAAGTCGTCGAAGGGGTGGCCTACCAGTTTCTTACGGATTTCGCCGCCAGCCAGGACATCGACCGCCTGATGGGGCTGGGGCGGGGGGCATTCAACAGTCAGTTCAAGCAGGAACTCCAGCACCGGCTCGATCAACTGGACACCGGTGTCGAGGTCGTTTTCGCCGGGCTGCGCGGCGCTCATCCACCAGCCGAAGCGGAGGTGGCCAGTACGTTTCTTTCAGTCGTAACCGCGGAAACAGAAAAGGTAGCCACGATCAACGCCGCGGAAGGCGAAGCAAGAAGAGTATTGATCGCCGTGGCTGGGTCGGAAGATCGGGCGGTGGCGCTGAACGAAGCCATCATGTCACGCGACAAACTTCGCGGTGATTCCAAGACGGATGCCGCCGCGCTCGCGGAGGCGGAGCAACGAGTCAACGACTTGATGTTGGGTAATCCGGCGTCGGGTATTCCTCCGATGAGCGGGCAGGCGGCCGCCAAGATCGCGGATGCGCGGTCTCGTGCGACCATGCTGGTTACCCAAGCCGCGAGAAAACGGCAAATGTTCGGTACCGACGTAGTGGCGTATTCGGCCGCGCCAGAGCTTTTCAAGCAGCGCCGATTGCTGGAGATTTACAAAAACCTTGAAGACGTGCGCAAGTTCCTTGTGGTCGGCGATACATCGGACCTCGTCATCGAATACGAAACCAGTCAACAGGGCGGGTTGGATCGCGTACTTCGAGAGCAGCCGGCGACGGGACAATAAGTGATTCGCGAGTGCGGATGATCACGGTCCGGAGCAGATTGGATATGAAGAACATTGCAACGATTCTGGCCGCGGCGTTTCTCGCCGCCGTTTTGTTGTTGTACATGTGCACGTTTCAGGTGCGCTATACGGAAACGGCGATTCGAAAGACCTGGGGACGCCCCAGCGGAGAAGCGCTGAAGGATCCGGGATTGCATTTTAAATGGCCCGCACCGATTCAGACGGTGGTCAAATACGATCAACGAATCCGAACCCTGGACGATCGCGCTGAAGAAACAAGGACCACCGACGGCCGAAACGTCGTCGTGACGACGTTCACCCACTGGCGCATCACCGATCCCGCGAAGTTTCTGACCAACTTTCCCGGCGGCGAGGAGGACGGCGAGCGCAAACTGCGAACGACCATCGTCACGCAGAAGCTCGCGGTCATCTCTCGTCACTCGTTTGATGAGTTCATTTCGACCGATCCGGAAAAGCGCAAGCTGCGGGATATCGAGTTGGAAATCAAGGATGCGGTGATCAAGGACGTGGCCAAGGAATACGGCATCGACGTCGTGGGATTCGGCATCAAGAAACTTGGTTATCCGCAATCTGTTTCGGCGTCGATTTTCAACGCGATGAAGGCGCACGAGCAGGCCAAGGCGGCACGGTTCATGGCCGAGGGCGACGCGCGAGCAGCAGATATTCTGGCCGGCGCAAAAGCGACGCGCGACCGAATCATGAGCGCTGCGGGAGAGAAGGTTGCGGCAATCGAATCCGAAGCTCAGCGCGTGGTCAGTGGGTACTACGACGAGTTCAAGCTGTATCCGGAGCTAAGAGGCTATTTGGACAAGCTGCGGACCGTGGCCGAAGCGCTGAAGGAACGCACGACGCTCATCCTTGATACCAAGGAAACTCCTTGGGATGTCTTCGATTCAAAGACGAGAGAAGGCGTCGTTCCCACTACAACTGGTCAATAGAGATAGCGATGAATTCCGGATCGATTCATCCGATGAGGCTTCGAGTGTTTGCGATAAACCGTCTTATTGATCGATAACCCATGCATCAGCATCACGACGACCATCATCCCGACGACAGTCACCACGACTGTGAACACCACGACGCATCCGTGCGCGACGAGCCGCTCGACGCCGCCAATCAGTCGCTGGCCGACGCGCTGCGCTCCAGCTTCGGAATTCTGAAAGTCATCATGGTTATCCTCGCGGTGCTCTATGTATTCTCGAATGTTCGGCGAATCGACAGCTCCGAACAGGCGTTGCTGCTTCGCCTGGGCCGGCTGGATCCGAGACCGATTGAACCGGGGCTGGTCTGGGCGTTTCCCTTCCCAATTGATGAGATCGTTCCGCTGCCCACCAGACAAAGCAGCACGATGACGGTCAAGAGCCATAGTTTTCATCGTCGAGCCGACGAAGAAGGCAAACCTCTTTCCATGATTTCCCGAGGCGGAAGCCTTGATCCCGGATTGGATGGCGCGCTTCTAACCGCCGATGCCGGATTGGTCCATGTGCAGTGGAAGGTGACTTATAAAATTGCCGACCTGACGCGGTACGTTTCACGAATCAAGACCAAAGAGTTGGAAGCGGCACGAGAGTTGATCCAGTCCATGATTGAGACGGCGGGGATTCACACGGCTGCGGGAATGACCGCGCCGGACATCATCGGGCCGCGCATGGACGACGTGCAGGTCGAAATGATGCAGCGCGTCAATGCGCGACTTCGAGAACTCGAATCCGGGCTGGAGGTCACGCGCATTGAAATGTTCGAGCGCACGCCCCCGCTTGCGGTTCGTGATGCGTTCGACAATACGCAAAAGGCCGAAAGCGCCAAACAGGCGAAGATTCGCGAGGCGGAGCAGCAACGGACGAAACTCTTGAGCGAAGCGGCGGGACCGTCGTACCAGCGAATCGTCTCTCTTCTCGATGAACTGGAACGAAAAGATCGCCTCGGCGTTCGGCCGATTGACGAAGTTCGCGCCGAACTCAACCGCATGCTTGAAAACGAGGTCGAAGGAGATGCCGGTAAACTCATCAAGGACGCAGGCGCATACTTTTCCGTCACCGTCGGCCGAATGCGAAGCGACGTCGAGCTTTATCGCACTTTGATTCCAGAGTACGAGCGTAATCCGCGTTTGCTGGTGGGACGACTGTGGGAAGAAACTCGATTGGCCATCATGAATGAGCCGGGCGTTACGAAGCTATACCGACCGAAGGGCAGCCAGTTCCGGCTTGTCATCACGCCTGATCCCGAGCAAACGAGGATCGAGGAACAAAAGAAACTCGAAAGCAAGGAGTTCGACGTGAAGAAGCTTCGACCTGAAAAGATGGTACCCGTCGGTCCAGAAGGGTTTTGAGCAAACCGCGGGTTCGCGGCCCAGCAGAGCCATGGTCATGTCCGACTCCAACGCTCCCATTGTCTCCACCGCCGGACTGTGCAAGACGTTTCGCGATTTCTGGCGACGTCCGCGGGTCGAAGCGGTCAAGGACCTTAACATCGACATTCGACCGGGAGAAATTTTTGGACTATTGGGCCCCAATGGATCGGGAAAAACTACGACGATCAAGATGCTCCTCGGATTGTTGTATCCGACACGCGGACGAATTTCCGTGTTCGGTCGTGCTCCGTCGGACGTTTCGGTCAAGGGACGCATCGGGTTTTTGCCCGAAGAATCCTACCTTTATCGGTTTCTCGTCGCTCATGAAACGCTGGATTTTTACGGTCGGCTTTTTCGCTTGCCGGGGCGAGTTCGTCGCGATCGCGCCGAGCGATTGCTCGATATGGTGGGTTTGCGCCACGAAGCCCGGCGGCGCATCGGTGAATACAGCAAAGGCATGGCCCGACGCATCGGGCTTGCCCAGGCCCTGATCAACGATCCTGAATTCCTCATTCTCGATGAACCAACCTCTGGGCTTGATCCAATCGGCGCTAGACAAATTAAGGATGTGATTCGGTCACTGGGTCAAAAGGGAAAAACGATTCTGCTTTCTTCCCATATTCTTGCCGACGTGGAAGATGTTTGCGATCGGGTGACGATACTTTACGGCGGTCAGCAGCGCGCCGCCGGCGACATTAGCGACCTGCTTCGGCGCCATGACGTCACGCAGATCACGACGCCTCCGCTCGCCGACGAGACGATTGAACAGATTCGCGACCTGATTCGTCGTCTGGAGCAGAAGGACATCGTGGGTGTTTCCAATCCACGCGTGAAACTAGAGGATTTCTTCCTCCGGATCGTTGAAGAAGCGCAGGCGGCCAACATTCGAACCCATGGAGCGCGAAAAGGCGGCGAGATTCCCGACTTTCTCAGGAAAGCAACCGAATCACCGCGTGATCTCGTGGACGGCCTCATTGCGGCCGCATCCCATCGAACGGAACAACCGACGCCGCTTCCTCCGCCGCCTGCGGAAGAACCGTCGCGCGAAGTCATCAGCGAGCTTCTGGCGATCAAGGACCAACCCGAAACGATCGCGCCGGCGGACATCGTACAACAGGCCCCAGGCGCTCCCAATCGCAATCCGCAAAAGGTCGATCGTCACGTCATCGATGCCCTTCTCGGCAAGCCGAATGACGATTCCGATTCGCAAACCGGAGGGTCGTGATCGTGGGGAGAATCTGGGCCGTCGCACGCCACATGATCGCCGAAGGCGTTCGAATGAAGATCGCCATCGTCTTCCTCGTGCTCATCGCCATGGTCGTCGTTGGGCTGCCGTTCTCCGTTTCAGGAGATAGCTCACTCACCGGTGCGGTGCAGAGTTTTCTGTCGTACGCTCTGGCGGCTACTAGCGTCCTGTTGGGCATGTTGACCATTTTCATGTCGCGCTCGGTATCCGATGAACTTGTCGATCGCCAGATGTTTCTTGTCGTGACCAAGCCGATTCCGCGATGGCAATACATTGTCGGCAAGTGGCTGGGCATTACGCTGCTGAACATTTCGTTCCTCGCCTGCGCGGGAGCGACGGTTTATGGAATGGTTCATTACATCAAGCGAACGCATCCGCCGCTTGATCCGGTTTTTGACGCGGCCGAGCTGAACAACGAAATCCTTGTGGCCCGACACGCCGGAAAACCTAGACTTCCCAACTTCATGGAAGATGCCGATTTGGAGTTTCAGAGGAATCTGGAAGAAGGACGCTATGCCGAGCGTCTTGATTTCGATCCCAAGGTTGAAAAGCAAACCCTGTTAAAGAAACATGAGGCCCGCTGGCGCGTCGTGGGTCCGGGCGACAATCGCGTGTTCGAGTTTGAGAACGTGTTGTGCGATCGCTCGCCGGGGCAGTACATTCAACTCCGCTACAAAGCGGAAGTCAGTCCGTATCCGCCGGATGAAATCTACCGCTCGGCCTGGGTGTTTGGCGACGCCTACAAGGGAACGCGCGTCGTGCAGATTCCGCGGCGGGACATGCAGGGGCGATACCACACGATTCGCATTCCGGCCGAAACGGTCGCCGCCGATCACACGCTCCTCGTTCGATTCTACAATTACAATCCATTCGCGGACGAACGCACTCTTGCCAGCGTCATTGAATTTCGCGCTTCTGATCCTGTGGAGGTATTGTTCACCGTTGGAACTTTCGGCGGAAACCTTTTTCGATTGCTCGTGATGATGCTGTGCAAGCTGATGTTTCTCGCGGGTGTATCGCTTTTGGCGGTGACGGTGTTCTCCTTCCCGGTGGCCTGCCTGATGTCATTCACCGTCTACGTGCTGGCCGGCGCCCGCGGATTCATTATGGAGTCGTTCGATTTCGCTTCGACCGATCGATTGAGCATGTTCGCATCACTCAAGGAATTCGTCGTTCAGGGTCTGATGTACCTCTTTCGATGGGTCTACTGGGTCGTTCCCGATTTCGGTCGATATGACGCCGTCGAGGATTTTGTCAACGGTCGAAACGTGAGCCTGGTCTGGGTGTTGCAGGCGGTGACGGAGCTGGCGTTCCTCAAGTCCGTCGTGATCCTCGGTTTGGCTGTTCTCTTTTTCTATCGTCGGGAAGTGGCCGAGGTGTCGGTATGAACCGCTCGGCACAACCCTGGAACTAAACGCCATGTCGGAATCCTTACGATACACGCTTCCTGAACACCTGGCCGCGAGGCAGTCGGCCCGCCGGCGCGAGTGGAGCGTTCAGTTGATTTCGATTGTGCTGGCGGCGATCTGCCTGTTCGCCGCGGGCCTGCTGACTGGCCCGATCAATGTCCTGCGGCGCGAACGCCAACTCGTGATCGATCCAACGACGCTCGCCACACTGCCGCCCGATGTCGCGCTCCTGGGCAAGCTGGGGACGTTTCGCGCGCTGGCGATCGATTGGGCCGCCATTCGCGCCGAGCGGTTGAAGCAGGAAGGGAAGACCTATGAGGCTCTTCAGCTTCATAAGACGATTTGCGCACTCGCGCCTCAGTATCCCAAGCTGTGGGCCTACGCCGCTTGGAACATGGCGTACAACATTTCCGTGTCGCAATACACGCCCGAAGCGAGATGGCAGTGGGTTCAGAACGGAATCAAAATTCTCCGGGACGAGGGTCTGAAATACAACCCCGGATCGGTCACTCTCTTCAAAGAATTATCGTGGATCTATTGGCACAAGATCGGCGACTATCTCGACGACGAGCACATGAACTACAAGCGAGCGCTGGCCGTGGATTTGGAACGGGTTCTGGGCGCACCGCCGATCACACTCACCGACGCCGAGTATTTCGCCTGGTTCGAACCCATTGTCCGTGCGCCGCGAAATCTTGGCGTTTTGCTTAGCGATGATCCTGAGATCGCCAAACTGGTCGCGCTGCTGGCGGAAGTCCAGCTCCCCGCCGACGAGACCCTGCTCGAATTCGCCGCTCGGCATGTTCGACCCGAGCTGCGTCCGGAAGACCTTCAAAAGGACGCGCCGACTCGCGACGAGCTGACCAGCCGCCGACTTGCCCTGATTCTCGACTCGACCCATGCCGAACCGCTGCAACGACTCTTGGCGGCGGTGCGGTCCGATGTGCTTCGATCGCGCTTCAAGCTCGATCTCGACTGGATGATGAAGCTGATGAAAGAGCAATTCGGACCGCTCGACTGGCGCAGCGCGTTCGCCCACTCGCTCTATTGGTCGAGCCTTGGCGACCAGCGCTCCGAGCGAAGCGAGCGGACCGACCCCGCGGATGCCATGAACAATGCGAGGTTTGTTTTCTTTTCCCTCCAGCAGTTGATCACCCGCGGGCGGATGATCCTGATACCGGACTTTGATGATTCGTTTCGTTCTTACCTTGAAATGACGCCCGACTTGCGATTCATTCCCTACGCCTTTGAGACATACATGCGGCTCGGCGAAAAGCACTTCAAGGATGACCCGCGCTTCCTGCCCGGTACGCCCGGCCCGCAGTTCATGACCGGATTCGTCACAGCCATGCACAACTGGATTCAACTCTTGTTCCTCGACGGCGGCCAGCGCAATCTCGAAATCGCCGAGAACCTGTACGCATGGTTGCGGGCCCACAATCCCCATCCGGACGGCTCAACGCAGGAACGATACCTGGCCACGCTCGATGACTTTGTGCTGGGCGAATTGCGCTCCTCGATGGATTCATACAAGACCGCCGGCGCGATCATCGGCACGTTTTTCCGACAGGCGCTCAAGCAATGGTCACTTGGATTAACTTCGCAGGCGCTTCGTTCCATCACGCTCGGGCGCGAATGCTATGATTACTGGATGCGCGACACCAGGGTCGATTTCAACGATCGTCGCAAGATGCAGCCCGTTCGCATTATCCTTCGTGACAACATCGAAGCGTTCATGCAGTCGCAGGATATCGCTCCGATCAGCAAGGCCACGCTGTGGAAGGCCCTTCCTCTCGAACAGCGACAGCTTACGTACGACACGATTCGACCCTATCTAGAGCGGATGTGCGAAGCCCTGAATCCACCCTGGGACATGGCGAAGGCGTTTGCCGGGCCGCTCGGCATGGAGGAGTTTCGCAAGACCGATGTCGATTATCGAAGTCCGGCGCGCAGGACAGACGTGGAGCAAGGCGAGCGATATCGCCAATGAGCCTTTCGGCTGCCGGTCCACGTCAATCTTTTGAAGCGTCCATCCGATGAAGCGCGCCGATGGCTCATCGCGCCGACCATGCACCCGTGACTGCTCGAAATGTCCATTTTCGCTCTCTTTTGGCAGTGGCCATCCCGGCGGCAATCGTGGCCATACCGCTGCTGTTTGACATCGACCCGGCGCTAGATGCTGTGGTGCGGCGCCGCCATTGGCTTCGATGGACCGCGATTGCCGGGCTGATCCTTGGCGCCGTGGAGTGCCGCTGCGTGATGATGCTGGCGATACTGCTCAGGATGCGTCTTCGCGCCCAAGCTGTTTGCGATTTTCTCAACGATCCCGTCGAGAAGCTTCGCCGTCGTCGATGGCGTTTTCGCGGCGTTGCCGTGGCGATGTCGGTGCTCGCGGCGTTCCTGGCCGCTGAAGTTGTCTTTCGACTGTTCGACATTCAGCCGGCGCCTCCCGCTCCGTCGCCTTATGTCGAGGCCCGATTCGTGGACAACAAGAAAAACGTCCTTGGACTTCGGGAGCCCTGGGACGAATTCCCCGATGATGACCGCCGCTTGCGAATTGCGTTCCTCGGCGATTCGATCACTTACGGCGAAAGCGTTGAATACTCGCAGACGTTCTGCCATCTGGTTGAAGATGCCCTGGCCGTGCATGTGCCGCGCGGCGTTGTAACGATCAACATCAGCAAGCCCGGCAGTTGTCCGGGTGAACAGCTTGGAATCTACCGTCGCGTCCGCGATGCCATTCGTCCCCATTACGTTGTTCATGTCGTTTATCCAAACGATCTCGATATCGGGCTGGCAGACATGCTCAAGAGCATCTATCGCATTCGCGATGATGAACTCCTTGTCGGAAATGATTCCTTTGTTCTGCGATACGCCGAGAAACAGATTCGCTATTGGCTGGCCTGGAAGAAGACCATTGATTACTTCCGCGGTGGCGAGGACGATACCCAACGAGCGGCCTCATGGGGCGTTTTTCGCGGCGATGTGATCGATTGCAAGAGGGCCGTCGAAGAAAGCGGCGCTCAATACGTCATGGTGCTTTTCCCGTGGCTCGTTCGACTCGACGACTACATGCTTGCCGACGTTCACGACAAAATGCATGGATTTGCCTCGGAGTTAGGCGTGCCCTATCTTGATCTGCTGGAGGTCTTCGCCGGACGGGACGGCGCTGCGCTGCGTATCAGCCCCGCCAACGAGCACCCGAATGCCGAGGGGCATCGGTTGGCTGCCGAACGGATTGCACAATTCCTGCGCGAAGACGTCTTGAACAGTTCCGCCCCGTGAAACAGAGCCGATGACGCCCGTGTACTCGCCCATCACGCTTGCAGACGGCTGGGTCGGTCGAGTTCTGACGACGATTGGTGACGCCTCCCCGTCAAACGCGAGCCCTTTTGCCGCGTCAACCCTTGACGCCTGGCGGGAGTGGCTGTCGGTGTTGGTTTCCGATCCGTATGCACTTCCCGAATCCAAGGCGCTGAAGCATTCTCTTTCGGTTGAGGTGCTCCGTGCCCATGGCCCGCCCGCCGTATCACTTCTTGGCCGGAACTCCGCTGTCGTGTGCAAGCGGAACACGATTTGCGGACTCACCAATCGGGTCGCAAGTACATTCCGACGTTCCCGCGCCCGGCGGAGTTTTGATCGTGCTCAACTTCTCCTCAATGCTCACATCGGAACAGCGCTGCCACTGGCCGTCGTTGAGCGGTCACGGTCGCCTCGTGCGTCGTGGTTTGTGTGCGAATACCTAGACAACGTCGTTGATTTGGATTCCCTTGTTTTGACGAGAATATCACGAATCCCGTCGCCGAAGGCCCGCGCGGCAAAATCAACCGTCATCAATGCGACTGCCGACTTCTTCGCTCGCTTGTATCGCGCTCGGCTTCACCATCGCGACCTGAAGGCATCTAACATTCTGCTTTCTGATTGGGATTCAGAGGCGGGAAACCGCACCCGTGCTCTTGTGGTCGATCTCGACGGGCTCGCGGAACGGTGGCCGATGCGCGTCGGAATCCGTTGGCAGCCGCTGTATCGGCTGGCCGCCAGCCTCATCGACTATCCTCTGATCACGCGAACCGATCACGCGCGTTTTCTTCGCGAATACCACCTTCAGTGCGGCGATCACTCCGACGAATGGCGTGTTCGATTTCGAAAACTCTCAAACAGGGCCGCCCGCTACGCACGTCGCTCTCGACATCGAAAGTCCGGCAAGCTCGACGGGTGAGCGGGGGGTTCAACACGATAACATCTTACGGGACGCGGACGTTACATTTGGTGATTGTCGCTTCTTGTCGGCTCCAAGGAACGCTCATTACCGGAACTCGGACACGTACCACTTTGTACCTGCTTTTGATACGATGATCCATGAGGCGACCCCGAATGGTTGGAAGATCAGGAACTACTTTACCGATCCGAGGGTTTCAAGGGCAACGAAAGAATTTCGGCATGGCGACCGCGAAAGTCATTCCCGTCGGCATCGGTGAATTGGGGCTCATCACCGAGCTTTACAATGAAGTCTTTTCACCTCGGCAGACTCCCGAGTTCTTCAAACGTCGATTCCAAGGTCGGTTCAATGTCAGCATGATGGTGGCGCAGATCGAAGACCGGCACGTCGGGTTCATCATCGGCTTCGAACTCATGCCCACGACGTTTTTTAGCTGGGTCTGCGGTGTGCTGCCCGACTTCCGCCGCAAGGGAATCAGCACGCAACTCATTCAAGCCCAGCATGCCTGGGCCCAGGACAACGATTACCAGATCATCCGATTCGAGTGCAACAACCAGCACCGGCCCATGCTGCACGTGGCGATTACTGAGGGGTACGATCTCGTCGGGATTCGGTGGGATACGGCCAGCGGCAACAACGTGGTGATCTTTGAAAAAGACTTGACCTGACGCGCGGCCGGTCATCAGAACAATCTTTTCCTGCCGCCTTGCATTCGACCGACAATACTACTTTCCAACCCGTCATCCCAGACTAAGATTCGGCACAATCGGGGAATCTTCGTTTTTGTGAGTTTTTCATTCGGTGGATCCGGTGCTAGTCACGCAAAGTATGATCGATGCCATCTTGGGGTCCGCTGTACGACTTCGAGCGAAGGCGCGCTATTCTCGTTTCCTGCGCTATGCCCGGTTGACTGAGCAGACTCAGGCACGCGTTCTTCGCAAACTGCTCGCTCAAAACGCCGACAGCGACTTCGGGAAGGAGCACTGCTTTGATCGAATCCGCCATTACGACGACTTCCGGCGCCGCGTGCCCATTCGTACGTATGAAGGACTTCGCCCTTATGTCGAACGCGTGATGGCGGGCGATACTCGATCGCTGTTGGGATCTCGCCAGCGCGTCAAGATGTTTGCGATGACCAGCGGTAGCACGGATGTCCCCAAGTACGTCCCGGTGACGAACGCTTTCGTGAACGATTACAGGTCCGGTTGGAGCGCGTTCGGTTTCAAGGCCATGCTTGATCACCCCGACGCCTTCTTGCGCCCGATTCTGCAGGTCACATCACCCATGAGTGCTTTTGTCACGGAATGTGGCGTCCCGTGCGGCGCCGTATCGGGGCTCCTGGCCGCCGCGCAGAATTCGTTCGTGCGGCGATACTATGCCGTTCCGCCGGACGTTGCTCGAATCGCTGATCCTGAGGCGCGGTACTATTCTATCATGCGTTTTGCCGTGCCGCGCGATGTCGGCTGGATCGTGACCGCCAGTCCCGCGACCACGGTCAAACTGGCCCGAATCGCCGACGCGCATGCCGAACAACTGATTCGTGACGTTCAAGACGGAACGCTGACGCCACCCGGTGAAGTCTCCGGGGACTTGCGTTCGGCGCTGGCTCGCCATTTGCCTCCCGACCCGGCTTCGGCTCATGGGTTGCATCGCCTCGCCGAAACCCACGGCCGACTCCTTCCTCGGCATTACTGGCGGCTCGCGTTTCTCGCCAATTGGACCGGCGGAACCTTGGCCATGCACCTGCGGGACTTTCCGCAGTGGTTTGGTGACGTACCCATACGGGATATCGGCCTGCTCGCTACGGAAGGGCGCGTGTCGGTCGGATTGGAGGACGGCACTCCGAGCGGATTGCTCGATGTCGGCGCTTCGTTCTTTGAGTTTGTGGAGAGTACATCGGAATCCGCTGATCCCTCTTCTGTTCGAAGATCTCACGAACTCGAGGTCGGCGGCGAATACCGCGTCGTCATGACGACATCGGCGGGATTCACCCGTTATGACCTTGGCGATTGCGTTCGTGTGCGCGGCCATGTCGGCGGGGCGCCGCTGATAGAGTTTCTCCACCGTGGGTCTCGGGTCAGCTCCATGACCGGCGAAAAACTGACGGAATGGCAGGTTACGCATGCCGTTGAACGATCCTGCGAAGCCCTTGGCCTGTCGCTTCGTTCCTTCGTCGTGGCGCCGGTGTGGAACGATCCTCCGTACTATCGACTCCATGTGGACGAGTCGGTGAATCGGGACCGGGAACTGGCGAGTCTTGTCGATCGAGAGCTTTGCCGCGTGAACATGGAATACGACTCGAAACGATCGTCCGGACGCTTGGGCGAATTGTCGCTCTTTCAACTTGTCCCTGGCACTCTGATGGTCCTGGATGGGAAGCGCATGGCTGCTCAATCCGCCTCGGCGGAACAGTTCAAACACCAATATCTTTTGACCGCACCGGGCGGCGACGATGACTTGATCGCGTTGCGTGACGCCGACCCGGACCGAACACAAAACGACAAGACGGGCTTCCGGGTTTAGAAGTCCGTGGCAGAGATTTAGCGTCGCTCCTTGCGGGCGCCGTCGAACGTGTTTGGGCGTCACGCACGAGGGGTGACGCTGCATTGATTTCCAGCGATCGGTGTTTCGCCACGGTCTGTTAAGTTAATTGCCCGTCATGGCAATTTCGCGGCCCGAAGCACGGGTTGTTACAGTCAGAACGAAACTGCCGGCCTTGTGGCACGACCCGGCCGAGGGCATCTGCTGGTCGTAAGACCTGAAGTTCCGATGGGAACGATTGCGGGACTTCGTCCAGGAATGGCGAATCGGCGTCGGCGCTGTTCGACCGAGATGCCGTCCTCCTTCACCAGGGGAACTTCAAGGGGTGGGCGTCCAAATCCCGGATCAGTTCCGACGCGTTCGTTCGAGGGCCGCGGCGCGAACGAAGTTGGTTACGCCCTTGAAGCCATGCCTTAGCGGGGCGGCAGTAATTCTGAAAGTGCGATCCAAACGATAGGGAAACGAGCGGTCCAATGTGCGCGACGACATTAAGATAGTTGGCGTGGCGGTAACGCCGTGATATCATTTCAGTTCATGAGACTCACCGAACGGACCTTGACAAACATCGCCATAATGATTTGCCGGAATAAAGACGAAAAGCCCGGCAGGAACTTCGTGTACCGATCCAGTTCGCGCCTGACGAGTTTCTTCGCGGACTGCGATTTGCACCATGTGCATGATGGAAGTACTCGCAAGTTCTGGGTGGTCGATGTTCTGAAGAATCTGAACATGGAGGCTTCGTCGCTGCCCGACCTTCCATCGGACCCTCTCGTTCGAGTCATAGAGGGGTTGATGGACCAAGACTATTTCCAAGATGACGATCTGGACCGTGAAGCTGCTTTGGCTGATCTCAATAAGGCCCTAGCGAGGGAGTCACTGGTCGTGTTTTTCGATGCAACAGCGAAGTGCCACCTACGTAATGACGGTACAGGCACCACATCTGCGATTCTTCCACAACGGCCCCGACCGCTTACGCGCGACGAATCAGAGCAGCGAGAGCGACTATCAAAGTTCCTTGATGCTTCCTCCGAGGACACTTTCACGACAATCGTGCTTGTCCCGTTCTTTCAGCGTCTTGGGTTTCATCGCGTTGACGCACTTGGTCACCGAGAGAAAACTCTCGAGTATGGCAAAGACCTTTGGATGAAGTTCCAACTACCAACGGGACACTGGCTCTATTTTTGCGCTCAAGTCAAGAGGGTAAAGATCGACGCGAAGGGAGAAAGCGGTGGCAATGTGACTGAAGTGCTAAATCAGGCGAGAATGGCCTTCGATCACCAGATATTCGATCCAGACTTGAACAAGAAGGTGTTGTTGGATCACCTCTTCATTATCTCAGCTTCCTCAATTACGAGGGCCGCGAAGGCATGGTTGGCCGATCGATTGGATCAAAATCAGCGGCGACAAGTCATATTCATGGAGCGGGAAGAACTCTTGAATCACGCTGCGCGCATCGTGCCGGATCTTCCGCTCCCAGCCGCCCCAGTAACGGACGATGGCATTCCGTTTTGAATTCTGTTGCATGGCTTTTTTTACGCCACCGTAATTCCCTTATCGAGATACACGTCCTGAATCGTGTGCAGGAGCTTGACGCCTTCGTCCATCGGTCGCTGGAACGCTTTGCGGCCGGAGATCAGCCCCATGCCGCCCGCGCGTTTGTTGATGACCGCGGTCTTGGCGGCGTCGGCGAAGTCGCTGGCCCCGCCCGATTCGCCGCCCGAGTTGATCAACCCCATCCGCCCCATGTAGCAGCCGACGACCTGATAGCGCGTCAGCTCGATCGGGTGGTTCGGCGCGAGCTTTTCGTAGACGAGCTTGCTGGTCTTCGAATAATTGATCGCGGTGAAGCCGCCGTTGCTGGTGGCCTGCTTCTGCTTGATGATGTCGGCTTCGATGGTCACGCCGAGGTGGTTGGCCTGGCTGGTCATGTCGGCGGAGGTGTGATAGTCCACGCCGTCCTTCTTGAACGCGCTGTTGCGCAGATAGCACCACAGCACGGTGGCCATGCCCATCTCGTGGGCCTCGTGAAACGCCTCGCTGACTTCCTGAATCTGTCGCCCGGACTCGTCGGACCCGAAGTAAATCGTCGCGCCGACGGCCATCGCGCCCATCTCCCACGCCTGGCGGACGTTGGCGAACATGATCTGGTCGTATTTGCTGGGATAAGTGAGCAGTTCGTTGTGGTTTAGCTTGACGAGAAACGGAATCTTGTGCGCGTACTTTCGCGCGACCGCGCCAAGCACGCCGAGCGTGGACGCGACGGCGTTGCAGCCGCCCTCGATGGCGAGCCTCACGATGTTCTCCGGATCGAAGTAAAGCGGATTCGGTGCAAACGACGCGCCCGCACTGTGCTCGATGCCCTGATCGACCGGCAAGATCGACAGGTAGCCCGTGCCGCCGAGTCGACCATGTTTGAAGATCGAGTTGAGGGCGCGGAGTGCGCGGATCGGCCGATCGCTGGCGGCCATCACGCGATCGATGAAGTCCGGGCCAGGGAGCGTGAGCATCGACTTGTCGACGCCCTTGCACTTGTAGGAAAGCAGGGATTCCGCATCGTTGCCGAGAAGGTCATTGATTGCGCTCATGGTTCTTTTCCTTATGCTGGTTTTGACAGGCGACTCGTCAAGTCAACCATCATACGGGCGGCCGGTAAGCGGTCAACGCGGTTGGCGTTGCCTGCGATTATTGCGGAGTTTGTAGAACCTATCCCAAAACCATGCGAGCCGCGAACTTCAGTTCGCGCGGGCCCTCGAATAGCTGGAGTATCTTCACGTTTGACAACCCATCGAAAGCCCGTTGTTCGGTATTTGGATAACCTCTAGGACGACTGAGAATAGTCCTTCGTAACTCATGACCGATTCGAATCAAGCCGACCGTTGTTTCGCCCTCAATCCGTTTTGCGATTCGAGCGTTTGCCAAACTCGGCGATCAAGGCCAAATCTGGTTCCAACCACCGGATGATTGATTCCGCCGATGAAGTCCGCTTGCTCCGGCCCAAAGCACACTCTGAGGACTGACGCGGAGTTGCGAAACGCCTGTGCCCGGAATCTCGCCAAAATCTCGAACTTCTCCGCTCAACTCAACCAGCCGGAAGATCGCACGTGAATCGCTGGACGTGCCACCAATGACGAAGCCGTCGGGAGTCTCTACGGCACAAAGCGGCAAAATATCATCCACGACGGCGACTTCGTTGACTTCTCCGTTTTTTGACACGGTTTTGATTGCGTATCGGTCGTCGGCCGAAGTCATCACCCAAAACCCGCCACTCAACTGGCATGCGAGAATGTCTGGAAGAGCTTCGCCTACCTCCGCAACTGCCGATGAGTCGCAATCGCCTTGCCTATAGATGGCGATTCGGTCATTCCTAAACGCCGCCGCCGACCGAGTAACAACGGCCCAGCTTTCGCCACAATCGACCGCCGCTAACAACGCCTCTCCGGAAACCGGTGCCCTGATCTCCTCGATGAGCGGCGGGCAAAGGTTGTCAGCAGTTGCCCGCAGGACCCGTCCATTTCCAAAAAACATGCCGATCGAATCCGCTTCGCCTCGGAACAAGCCCACCAGCCCGGGTTCCTCGCCGCCAATGTCTACGGTTCGAAACAAGTCAGAACCGTCGCAGCTCACAACCACGCGAACGGTCGAAAACGTATCGAGCCACGACGACGACGCGCCAAGCCGTGCCCACGTTTGATCTGATTGGGCCGAATAAGCCAATTCCCTTGCGAACCGTTTCTTCAATCCTTCATTGAAACTTGCGATTCTGGCCGCGTGCCACGCGCCGGCGACATTTTGAATTCGGAGCAGCTGACCGCTCGCCATTCCCAGAAGAAGCGTCTCGTCATCAACAAGTTCCAGCGCACTGACACCAGAGGACACGTTGATGCCGACGCCGCACCCAACAACACTGCATGATATTGTGGCCCAGAATGTGAGGCTCCTGAAGCGATCATGCGCCATAATGCATTGTATCTTCACGTAGTCGTTCTCAAGATTTCAGATCGATACGACCAATGAGGATGAAATCGCGCTCTCACAATTCCTGTAAGTCGCGTAAACATGCTCCGAGGCGTTGCAAAATTACGATGGAGGCCAAGGCTGATTCTGCCCAAGAAGTGAAAATGGCGGCTGGACACGGCGCACTCTCCTTTAGGATGGCAAATTGGAAACCAATGTACCGAACCACGTTCGAGAATGCCACCGCGATAAGCCAGACCAAAAAGCCTCCGTTGAACTGATGAAATAAACAGGCATGTAGGGAACTAAGGACACGACCCGCGCGGCGTCAAGTGCGCGGTGTTGCTAAAGGCCGTGCCGCAGGAGTTGGCAAGTCGAACGAAGTACTCGCCGAGGTCGGCCGACGTAGAAACCGCAACTTGGTAGCTCGGATTCGTCGCGCCGGTGATCGGCTGGCCATTGTGATACCACTGGTAATACGGCGGTGGATCGGCGTCGGCGGCGACGTTGAGCGTGAACGACAGGCCGCAACGAACGGTCTGCGTTTCGGGGTGCAGGTAAATGAACAGATCTCCGCAGGGCGGAGCCGTAAACTCTCGAAAATGACGGGCGGCGTCTTCGAGATCGACGTCTTTGTCGCCGTCGGTATCCCGAACCGCGCATTGGGCGGTCAATGCCTCGTCGGGTCCGGCCAGACAATTGAACATCGCGAATGAGTCGGCAAGGTCAACGTCGTCATCCCGGTCGATATCCGACAGAGCAAAGTGGTGAAGCTCCGGCATCGGGAGCAGGATCACGGTGCGCACGGAATCGTCCACGACGACGCGAAAGCGATCCACCCCGATGCCGGGGAGCACCGTCAGGGCGATCGTCATCGACCCGTCCGGCTCACGAACGACGGGGCCGATCTGCGAAAGTCCTGCACTTCGGGCGTCGTGCTGGACGGCGACGTTCGGCTGCGCGGGCACTAGGTCGGACAACGCAGCGCCCTGCCAGTTGCGAAGGCGAATCGTCAGGATAGCCTCGCCTCCTTCATCGGCCTTGAAGGACTCCGGCGCAATGGTTGCCTCACTTTGCACGGCATCGGCGCTCATCAGCAGAGACGCGCGCCATGCGTTGAAGGCGGTATGAAGCTGGAGCACCGGGTCCTCGGCCTCGGGGGGCTGGAATGGAACGTTGAAATCCATGAAGTAGTCGCCGTTGGCACAGCCCAACGCGCCGTTGCACACGCCGTCCGTGTCGCCCGTTCGACTAAGAATCATAAAGGCAATGTGTGACGATTTCTCAAACGAAAAAGGCGGTGATCCACACGCCGTCGGATTGGTCGGCAGGCACGAGCATCGTCCGTCGCCTCCCATCGCTCGCGCCGCTTCCATGGCCGCCATCAGCTTCGCGGGTATGTCGCCCGGCGTGTCGCGCAGCGCCTGCTCGGCCAACGTGAGCACCGGTTGACCTGTGAGGACATTTCCTTGAATCGCATAAACAAGATCGCCAACGCTACCGGTCAACCCGCCACGGTATTGTCCCGCGGAAAGACCTGTAAACGTAGCCGACCGGCCGCGAACGTCGACGATTCCGAACTGGCGCGACTGATAGTTCGGGTCGGCTTGCGAGATCATTGAAAGAATCCGCTCCGGCGACCGGCCTTGCGCCATTTGCTGGGCGATGAGCATTCGATTGACCGCCCCGACATCGACAAGCGACTGGGCGGCCGCACCGCCGACATCGACCAGCATCATCGGCAACCCGGCCTGAAGATCAAAACTGGTCAGGCAAGTGGCTGATGCGACGCCGACCTCGCGCGTTTTCGTATCGACGACGACGATGGACCAGGTGGCATTGGCTGGTGTGGTCATCACTAAGAGTGCCAGGCTAAGGGCGGTCGGCAGCGCGGCCGATTGAGATCGTCGCGCGCGGTGAGATCGGGTATGGCGATTGAGCATGGTTCTTCCCCTCCGAGGGCTGTAAACCGAATTCCATTATACTCAGCTTCGGCGTTGTATGCCATGCCACCAGCACAGCGATAGCAGCGCCCAAAGCAGGTCCGCGTGGTCCGCCCGTCGGTGAAAGTGATCGGTAAACAGCGTTTCGACGGCCGGGTAGGATATCAAGCCGAAGGATGCAACGGCCGTGCGGGTCACCACGTCGTGAAACATCTCGCGCATCGGACCGCGCAAGAACTCTCCAACGGGCACTTCAAAACCCTGCTTGGGACGGTCGAGCACGGCGTCGGGCAGCACACCGCGATAGGCATCAACGAGGATGCGCTTTCGCAATCCGCGATCAATCTTCCAGTTCGACGGAATCGAAGCAGCCGCTTCGATGACGGCGTGATCGAGCAGCGGCACACGAACCTCCAGCGAGTGCATCATGCTCGCGAGGTCCACCTTGTGCAGCATGTCGCCCGGTAGCTGATGACGAAGATCGAACGCCATGATTCGATTGAGCGGATCATTGTGATTCGATCCATCCGTCATTCGTTCTGCCTGTTGAGATGTTTCTCGCAAGCACTCAGCAACGATGGTGCGATCGAGGAACAACGATTCAGCTTCAGGGGCGAGAATCCGCGACCACGCGAGGTGTCGGGCGAGGGCGTCCAAATCACTCCCTCGTAGGAGCTTTCGCCATTGGCGGACGCGGTTGCCGATCGACGAAGATCGCGAGGAACTCATCGTGCGAAGCAATGGTTCGATCAGCAGCGTCCGGACTAGTGACGGAATTCGCTGGTAACTCTTCAGCGTTGCGTGGGCCAGGTATCGCCAGTAGCCGCCGAACAGTTCATCGCCGCCGTCTCCGCTGAGCGCCACGGTCACGAAACGGCGAGCAACCCGTGAAACGAGCGACGTCGGGATGATGCTGCTGTCTCCGACGGGTTCGCCGAGGTGATCCAGGATTCCGGGAATCGCGTCAAGAACAACGCGCTGTGTCAGGACGACTTCCTCGTGCCGCGAACCGATCCGATCGGCCACGAGTCGTGCGAAGTGCCGTTCGTCATACGTTCGCTGATCGGCAAAACCGACCGCAAACGTGCGGATGGGCTTCGGCGTTGCTTCGGCGAGATGGTAGGCAACGATCGACGAATCAAGTCCGCCGGAAAGAAACGCACCGATCGGCACGTCGGCGACGCGCTGCCGCGCCACGGCATCGGCGATCCGTCGGCGCAATGACGCATAGGAATGAGTGTAATCGCACGGGGCGTCCTTTTTGCTACCGCCGGGCAATTCCTTGAATCGCATGGGTTCCGAGGCGCCCTTCGCGTCAAACACTAAGACGTGCCCGGGAGCGAGCCTCCTCGCGCCGACGTGAATCGTCAGCGGATGGACGATGTAGCCGAACGTCAGGTGCCCGGCGACCGCACGCGGATCGATCGTTCGATCCCACTCACCGAGGCACGATAGGGCCCGCAACTCGCTGGCGAAGACAAGTTCATCGTTGTCCGCGGCATAGAGCATCGGCTTGATGCCGACCGGATCGCGGGCGACGAAACCGCGCCTCTCTCGCGCGTCGTAGAATGCCAGGGCCCACATGCCGTCGAGTCGACGCAGCGCGTCGACGCCCCATCGCGCGCAAGCCGCCAGTACAACTTCGGTATCTCCATCGGTTGCAAACGTATCATCTGCGGTTGTCAGCTCGCGGCGAAGCTCGCGATAGTTGTACAACTCACCGTTGTAGACGAGGTGGAATCGGTCTTCGCGATGAAACGGTTGATGCGCTTGTGATCGGGGATCGAGCACAGCCAGCCGGGCCGCGCCGAGGCCGACGTGCAATCCGGACGTCCTCGCGCCATCGACCCAGACGCCGAGATGATCCGGCCCGCGATGCCGCAGCCGTTCACACGCGGATTCAACGAACGCCCGTTCGATCGGCCGGCCGTCAAACCGAACAACGCCGCAGATTCCGCACATGCGTTCGTGATGTCCTCAACGGATTATTGCGAAGCGAGCGTCGCCTCGGCCGGGGCACTATGGGCGGCCAGTTGCTCGGCCACCCATTTGTCCTTCGGATTCAGTCGATACGCCTCGGCAAGATGAACCATCGCCGCCCGTTCGTTCTGATTCCTCATCAGGAACTTGGCGAAGGCGACGTGGCCCAGCGGGTTCTTCGGCTCAATCGACACAGCCTGTCGATATCGGAGAAGCGCTGCATCGAGATCACCCCGTTGTTCCAGTTCGTCGGCGAGAAAGACAAACTGTCGCGCCGACGGCCCGACAAACTCCGCCGCCCACTCCGCATGTCGCAGCGCCTTCTCGAATTGTCCCTTGAGTTCCAGCGCGATATTCTTTCCTTCGAGCGACGCCTGATGACCGGGGTGCTCCTCGATTGCCCGCGAGTAGTAGTCAATCGCGGCGTCGAGTTCGCGCAAAGCTGCGGCGTGGTTCATCTGGGCGAACCGCTCCTTGGCGACCATCACGCTGCACACCGCCCGATCGTGGAGGTTTTCAACATAGCGATGCCGCTTGTCTTCGGCCTTTTCAAGCATGTACCGCGCGGGGCCGTACTCACCGTTGACCATCGCCACTTGCCCCTCCAAGCGAAGCTGGCGATAGCTCGGCCCGCAGCCGACTTGAAGCGCTGTCGCAACCACCGCCGAAAAGAACGCTGTGGCTTGGATCCCGTGAAAACGCGTGCGTCGTCGTTCATCCATGAGGCCTGCCTCCCTTGCCGCTCCTTCGTAGTCCATCGAGACGTTTGTCCGCGCCTATTCTCGCAAATGGAGGGGCGAACGTGAATTCCGCCCGTTACGTCATTCTACATCATCGGCTGGCCGACGGCGAGCACTGGGACCTGATGCTCGAACACGGTGACATCCTGCTCACCTGGCAATTGCTCCTCGAGCCGAAAGGACCGGCCAGCCTGCCGATTCCGGCTCGCCGCATTGGTGACCACCGCAAAGCCTACCTTGAGTACGAAGGCCCGGTGTCCGGAGGTCGGGGAACCGTGCGGCGGATCGACCGGGGAACCGTCGAAATCGTCGAAATCGCGCCGGATCGCTGTCGATTCCGCTTACAGGGCGGTCTTTTTAAGGGTCGGTTCGAGATCAGCGGATGCGGCGACGACTGCCGGCTTGCGGCATGCGAGTTGCTTGTCTGACCATTCGTCCCGACAATCGCGGTCGCAACGGAGGCAATCGGGAACGCCCAAGCCATGATCGTCACTTTGTTCTATTCCATCACTGGCGGCATGCTGTTCTGGCTCGCCACGGGCAAGCCTGACCAGATCGCCTGGAAGTACTTCCGTCTCGTGGGAATCCTCACGCTGGCCCTTGTCTGCGGCGCGACGGGGTGGATCTGCCGCGAGATCGGATTCGCCCTAACCGTGGATTGGCGGTCGGTTGCGACAGTTTGCGGCATGGCGGCCGGACTCGGCGCGGCCATCGTGGTGGTCGTCGCCCCGTTGGCCGCGAACCACCCTCGAGTCTTCCGTCTAGTCTGCGGAACGGCCGGTCTGGCCGGACTCGTCGCCTGCGGATGTGCCGCGCTGGCGGAAATGGCGACTCCAATGGTCTCGGCGTCGGCCAAGGCGCACCCGACCCCCGTCGCGATGGCCATGATCGCTCTCGGCCAAATGCTCGGCGCGCTGCTACTCGGGAGCATCACGCTGTCCTGGCTGCTGGGCCACGCCTATCTAACCGCGACCAAAATGACCATCGCACCCTTGCGGCACTTCAGTCGGCTGCTTTCGTGGTCGATCGTAGCTCGCTCGGCATTCGTTCTGGTCAGCCTGGCGGCGGCGTCGGTGCTGGACCGAGGATCGTCGCCGGTCGTATTGGTGCAACTCGGACAGTGGTGGCTTATCGCCGGCCTTCGCATCGGCGTCGGGCTTGTTGCAGTCGGCGCGTTCGCGTATATGGTCGCCGATTGCGTCCGGCTTCGCTCGACGCAGTCCGCCACGGGGATACTCTATTTTGGGTCGGTGATGGCCTATGTCGGCGAGTTGGCCAGCCGGCAGCTTGTCAATGAACTCGGCTGGCCAATCTGATCGATGAACGGCCGCCGAAACGCGGAACAAATGCCATGCAGATTCGATATCATTGTCCGACGGATGGATGTGTGGCGATCATCGAGTACGAGCCGTTGGAAAGCTGCGGCGCGACGATGGAGTGCCCGCGCTGCCACATTCATCATCGCATGCGCGTTACGAACTCGATGCGCGATCGACAGCTTGTCGATCAATGCGCCGTCTGTGGCGGGGGAGAACTCTTCGTCCGCAAGGATTTTCCGCAGCGGCTCGGCGTGGGCATCGTCGTCGTCTTCGGCCTCGCCGCCGTTTATGCCTTCACCTTCAGCGTGCTCGTGGCGTGGTCCATTCTTGCGGCCGCGGCGCTGATCGACTTGCTGATCTACGCCGTGATCGGCCGCGTCACGACCTGCTACGCCTGCCGGGCCGAATACCGCAAATGCCCCCTCAACGCCGACCACGAAGGCTTCGACCTCGCAACGTCGGAAAAGTACTGAAGACGACCAGAATCGTTTGACGAATGCCGCCAAGCTGTCGCTGGGCTGGAGAGCAACCTATGGTGACTCGGGCCCGATCTTACATTACAGGCCGAAAAAATGTCGATACAATAGAGTTGCGTTGATTCTAGGCGTGCGAACAGGGAAGCCGGTGCGACGGTAGTCGTACTTTGAGTGGCAGACAAACCATCCATGACCGAATCTCGATTCATCGAAGCTGCTCGCGAGCGCGTCCTCGTCCTCGACGGAGCGATGGGCACGAGCATCCACGCACGAAAGCTGCCGCTGTCCGACTACGAAAACCACGAAAACTGCGTGGACCTCGTGACAGCCACCCGACCCGACGTGATTCGCGACATTCATCGCGCGTTTCTTTCCATCGGTTGCGACGCGGTGATGACCAATACCTTCGGAGCCAACAAGATCGTGCTGGGCGATTTCGGACTCGCCAGTCGCACATACTTGTTGAACAAGCAGTCGGCCCAGATCGCTCGCGAGGCCTGCGCCGAGTTCGACCGCCCGAATCGCCCGCGGTTCGTGATCGGTTCGATGGGTCCCGGCACGCGGCTGCCGACGCTCGGTCAGACGACTTGGGACGAGATTCTCGACAGCTACACAGAGCAGGCGCGCGGCCTGCTCGACGGCGGCGTGGACGCGCTGCTTGTCGAGACATGTCAGGACCTCCTTCAGGCGAAGTCGGGCATCGTGGCGTGCCTTGATGCGATGCGCGAAAAAGGACGGCAGGTTCCGATCCTCAACACCGTCACGATCGAAACCACGGGGACGATGCTCATTGGCACGGAGATCGCGGCCGCGATGGCGGCGATCGAAACTTACGACCAAGTCGCCGCGTTCGGACTCAACTGTGCGACCGGTCCGCAGGAGATGAGCGAACACATTCGTTACCTGAGCGGCCACTGCGATCGCCTGCTGATGGTCCAGCCCAACGCGGGTTTGCCGCAACTCGTCAACGGTGAGCCGTACTACGCGCTCACGCCGAAGGAACTTGCCCGCTGGCTGCTGGAGTTCTTCGAAGTCGACGGGGTTAACATCGTCGGCGGCTGTTGCGGAACGACGCCGGAACACTTGGCCGCCGTGGTGGACGCCGTCGGCTCGCGCGCGCCCAAGCCGCGCCGACCCAAGAGCGAGCCGGCTGTCAGCAGCTTGTATCAGGCAGTTTCTATACGACAGGAAGCGGCCGTACTCGCGATAGGCGAGCGAACGAATGCGAACGGATCGAAGAAATTCCGCGAGTTGCTTGCCGCAAACGATGTAGACGGCATGGTACAGATGGCCCGTGAGCAAGCCCGGCACGGCAGTCACTTGCTTGATGTGTGCGCCGCCTACGTTGGTCGCGATGAGGTGGCCGACATGACCGGCGTGCTGCGGCGCTTCGTTACCGACGTAACCGCGCCGCTGGTGATCGACAGCACGGAAGTCAACGTCATCGAGGCAGCCCTTAAACTGGCGGGCGGCAAGTGCGTCATCAATTCGATCAACCTCGAAGACGGTGAGGAGAAGCTTGACCGAATTTGCGCGTTGGCCAAACGGCATGGCGCAGCGGTCATCGCGCTCACTATCGACGAGACCGGCATGGCCAAGACGTGTGCTCGGAAGGTCGAAGTCGCGCGGCGCATTTTCGACCTTGCGACGAAGCGGCACGGCATTCGGCCGAGCGATCTGATCTTCGATCCACTGACGTTCACGATCTGCACGGGCAATGAGGACGACCGGCGACTTGGGCTGGAAACGCTCGACGCCATCGCGGCCATCAAGGATGAATGTCCCGGCGTCCACACGTTACTGGGGCTGAGTAACATCAGCTTTGGCGTCGCGCCGTCGGTGCGCCGCGTGCTCAACAGCGTGTTCCTGCACCACGCCCGCGAGCGCGGACTCGATGCCGCGATCATGCACGTCAGCGGCATCGTTCCGCTTTACAAAATTGATGAGGTGCAGCGGCGATTGGCCGAAGACCTTGTCTACGATCGTCGACGCGAGGGCTACGATCCGTTGCATGAGCTGTTGCGACTGTTCGAGAGCGTGGAATCGACGTCGGAAAAGGCAGCTGAAAAACCGAAGAACGTCGAGGAGCGCCTCAAGCTGCGGATCATCAACGGTGAGCGGACTGGACTCGAGGAGGACCTCGACGAGGCCATGCTCTCGCATCGCCCTCTCGATATCATCAACGACATTTTGCTCGACGGCATGAAAACCGTCGGCGACCTGTTCGGCGCGGGGCAGATGCAGTTGCCGTTCGTGCTTCAGTCGGCGGAAACGATGAAGGCCGCCGTCAAGCATCTTGAGCCGCATATGGATCGCTCGGAAGGCAGCGGCAAGGGCTCGATCGTGCTCGCCACAGTGCGTGGCGACGTGCACGACATCGGCAAAAACCTTGTCGATATCATCCTGACCAACAACGGCTACACCGTCTACAACCTCGGCATCAAGCAGCCCATCAGTGCGATCATCGATGCCTTTGAGCAGCATCAGGCGGATGCGATCGGGATGTCCGGCCTTTTGGTGAAGTCCACCGTTGTGATGCGCGAAAACCTCCAGGTACTCAACGAGCGGGGGATCGACCCGCCGGTGATTCTCGGCGGCGCAGCGCTCACGCGAAAGTACGTCGAGCAGGACCTGCGGCCGGAATACGCCGGTTCGCTCTTCTATGCCAAGGACGCCTTTGCCGGTCTGCACTTGATGGAGCAGATTGCCGCAGGCCGTACCGAACCGCGAATATCAGTCGGCGCGAAATCAGCCGCTAGCGGGCCGGCTTCAGCCCGCGCGGCATCGGAATCTCTCCTTGCCGTCGGTGGGGACCGAACTGAAGAAAGTCGCCCGGTCCTCGACCTCCACGACGAAGCGTCCGAGCGCTACGGCTACGTTCCGCCGAGGTCCAACATTTCGCCTGACGAACCCGTTCCGCCGCCGCCATTCTGGGGTCGCCGCGTCGTGGAGCAGATCGACCCGCGCGCCGCATTGGCGTATCTCAACGAGAACATGCTTTTTCAGGTTCAATGGGGGTTTCGCAAGAATCGCCGCAGTCCGGACGACTTTGTCCGCTACATCAACGACGAGGTCCGCCCGATCCTGCGCCGCTTGCTTGATCAATGCGAGCGCGACCGCATCCTGAATCTGCAAGCTGTCTACGGATTTTGGCCTGCACAGTCCGACGGCGACTCGCTGATCATCTACGATCCCGACGACCGCGATCGGCAACTGGCCGTGTTCGAGTTTCCGCGCATGGGCAAGCCGCCCTATTGGTGCCTCAGCGACTTCTTCAAGCCGGTTTCCAGCGGTGCCTACGATGTGGCCGCCTTCAGCGTCGTCACGGCCGGTCGACGCGTCAGCGAAGTTGCTCGCGAGTGGTTCGCCGCCGATCGCTATCAGGACTATTTGTATTTGCACGGCCTCGGCGTCGAGTGTGCCGAGGCGCTGGCCGAGTACATCCACAAACAGATTCGCGTCGAGTGGGGCATCGCCGGGGAAGATGCCCGCGAAAAGCAGGAAATCTTCAAACAGCGTTATCGGGGGAGTCGCTACAGTTTCGGCTACCCGGCCTGTCCCCGACTCGACGATCAGCTGAAGCTCTGGCCGCTGCTGGAACCACAGCGCATCGGCGTAGCGCTGTCGGAGGAGTTCCAACTCGAACCCGAACAGACGACGACGGCCATCATCACCCATCACCGCCAGGCAAAGTACTTTAACGTCCGTTGAAGATGCAGGGATCTTCCGGCTTTTCGTGGCAGACGGTTTTACCGGCTTCGGCGATATTCACCGCTTTTGCCGCCCGTTTTTCGTTCAAGCTGAATCGGTCCGATGATGACTGACTTGTCCAGCGATTTGACCATATCGTAAACCGTCAACGCGGCCGCCGAAACACCGACCAGCGATTCCATTTCAACTCCGGTTCGCGCCGTCGCGCCGGCCCGACAGGTAATCCGCAAACCGTCCCGTCCCATCCGCTCAAACTCAATCTGCACGGCGTCGAGCGGCAGGGTGTGGCACAACGGAACCCACTCCGGGGTTCGCTTGGCGGCCTGGATGCCGGCGATGCGCGCCACGGCCAGTCCCTCCCCTTTTGGGAGTGAGCCTTTCCATAGCGCGTCGCGTACCGCCGCACGCATTCGCACGGTCGCCGTTGCCACGGCTTCGCGCCGCGTAATCTCCTTGCTGGAAACGTCAACCATCCGAGCGACCCCGTGGTCGTCGATGTGTGAAAGAGCCATCCGCCTTTTCGCCTTCGGACTCATGGTCGGCCAATCCTTCAGTCGCCGTGATAGCGGAGCCCGTACTCCTTCGTCGGATAACGGTGCAGTTTTCTCAGCGACAGGCCGATGTTTATCGGTATGGGCCGTGGAGTCAATCCAAGATGATTCGACCGATTCTCGCATCCGATACAACGATCATGTCGGATTCCCTTTCCACGGTGTACGCGGGCAGGCTGCGCCCGCCTGTTGATCGCTCGCTCACCACGCGAGTCGTCGAGTGGATAGCGGAGTCCCGCTCGCATCGCGTGCTGTGTCTCGTCACGGCCATTTGGCTGCTCAACGCATTTGATCTGACGCTCACGATCCTCGCCCACCAGCAGGGCATGTTGACCGAGGAAAACCCCCTCGCCCGAAAGCTGCTGAACAGCGGGCCGGTCTTTCTGACTCTTTTCAAAGTCGGACTGGTTCTGATTGGCAGTTATCCCTTGTTGCGTTTCCGAACCGCGCGCATCACCGAAATGGCCTCGCTGGTCATCCTTATCGCCTACGCACTGCTCGCGGTTCATTGGTCGGAATGCTACGAACTCTATGCGCTGACAGCCAGTGGGCCGGTGAACGTCGCCGAAATCGACGCGATCGGCAGTATTCACTCGCCCTAAACGGCATTCAAACGCGGACTGGTTTGTCCACCTCAGAGAACCCCGGCTGCTGCCGGAATCGCCTCCACTCAAGGGCAATTTGATTGGGCGGCAAAGGGATATGGAGTCGCCTTGAACGCGTCGAGCGCCATCGTCACATCCGCGAAATCGACAACGAAATCCGGATTGGCTGGGCGAAGGTCGCAACGGGCGATGGAATTGGCTTGGGGCAATCCGCGGAACCGATCGACCACGCCGGCGATATCACCAAAATTGACCACGCCGAGCGGGTCCGTTACGTCTCCCCATACCAGCGTCCGAGCTGCGGAGTAGATCGATACGTCGTCGCCGCCATACTCCGTCCGAAATCGATACGTTCGCTCGGGGGCCACACGCTGGTCTGCAACGTGAATCGTACCCCAGGCCGATGGCGTGCGAAAAATGGGCGCGGGCACCAGACGTGCGATCTTGGCAGCGGCAAGATCCGGCTTCGAATCGAAGTCGACGTACATCGCCAAACAGGGTTGGTCTGGGGACGTGATGTGCAGCGCGACCGGCAGACCTCCTGAAGGCGGAGTCACGGCCAGGTAGCGCGATCCCTCCACCGCGACCAGCGGGGCGGCGAATTGCGCGCAAGCCCCGAAAACCGGCGGCGACGACGAATCGTTCCATGCGGCGTGAAAGTCCGACCAGTCAGCGCAATCCACGTCTCCATCCAGGTCGAAGTCGAATACGTCGCACCCCGGGCCGAATGCTCCGCCTGACCCCGAAAAACATGGAGTGAATGCGGCGAAATCGCCCGGCCCCACGACGCCGTCCCCGTTCACGTCTCCCGCTGTAGAGCGGCATTCGTCGCTCTTCAATCGAATATCGTCGATATTCCAGCCGCAATAAGCGATCACGGAATCCGTCGGCCCCATCGACCATCGAAGGTAAACCGCGGGACGGTTGTCGGCCACTGAGGAAATGTCAAACTCCTGATAGGTCCACGCGGAGTCCGTCACCGCCGACGTGTTCTGCCACACCGTCACCCAGTTCACGCCGTCATTACTCACGCGAACGGTTGCTCGATCCCATGTCGGGTCTTCGACTCCAAGCCATCGCATGAAGGAAAGTCGCACTCGAGACCGCCCCGTACAATCGATTGGCGGAGAAGTCAGGTGCTGTTCCGTCATTCCGTTGGCATAATCACCGGAAAGGTTGTAACCGTAGACATGGGTGCCCGTGAAACCGGACGTCGGATCGGGCGAACCCCCTTGCGTCCCGCCGCTGCCTGTCGGGATTCCCCAGGCCCATTGTCCTTGCACGCTCCATCCCGGGTTGATGCCGAGGGGTTGGTCAAAAAATGCCGTCGTGCTGCTGACCACCGTCGCCGAATGCACTCCTTGACTCGGTGCGCCCGTCGGATGGGCGATTTGCGTTCCGCTCGAACCCTGCAACGTGAAATAGAAATTCGGCGTACCCAGACAGTTCATGGCGGGAAGCACGGCTTCATATTGAGAACCGCCAATATGCGTCAGCGGCGACGACTGGAAAGGCCCCGTTCCATTCGCGCGATAGTGAATGCGAAACGTCCCCGCGACCGGCGTCTCAAACTGCGACACCGTCACCACGGGAATCACCGTTGGCTGACCCGTCGTCAGGCGATCGGGCACGCCGTTGGGAAACTCCAGCCGAATCGGAGAGCGGACCCAATCGGAGTTCGCCAGGTGTAGCAACGCTCCCGTCAGTTCTTGGTTGCTTGGAACAATCTGGTCTGCCGGCAGCGTAAAACCAAAAAAACCCGTGTCGCGCAGCTCAAATGTGTACGAGAGGATGTTCCGCTCCGCGTAAGTCCAGTCCACCGATATGCCGCTGGCCGGATAGATTGTTGAGTAAACCGGCCCCGCCGTGAACGGCGTTCCGAAAACGGACGAGATCAGGTTCCGCATCGTGTTGCCGATCTCGCTGTATACGGATTGATCGGGTGAATGTGTGGAAGTATACCCAAAAGGCCAAAGAACCAGTTGAGAATAACTGTGGATGTCCAGTTGCGCACGAATATTCGGCCGGCTGAGGAAGAAATCTCGAAGTACTTGCGTTTCCGGCTCGGAAAAGGGTGCACTGCCGCGATACGTTTCCGTATTGCTTACGCCGCTCGACCCCGCGCCGCCCCAGCCGACGCTCCAATTGCGGTTCAGGTCGACCCCAAATGTTCCGTTGCCGTTGCTGCGTCGGTTCTTTCGCCAGTAGCGATCCGTCGAACGCGAATACTCGTAGCCGTCCACGTTGAACACGGGTATCAGATAGAACTCGACGTTGTTCACTAGGTTCGTTACGGCTGAGTCCAAGCCGTATTGACTGAGCAGGTGACGCGCGAAGTAGGTCGGCACCGTTGTCGTGATCCACTCCCGCGCGTGCTCACCGCCGAAATACACGACACCCGGCTTGTTCGACGTGGCCGAGTTCGTGACCCGAAGGCCCCAAATGGTTCGGCCCTGAAGTGTCGTCCCTATGTTCACCATGGACGCAAGATTCGGATAACGTAGGACCAGTTCGTTCATGTACCAGACGATGCTGTTCGTGCCCGTATAGGGTCGGTAATCGAGGAAAAAATCCGAAAACGGATCCCCCGTCGACAGCGCTGCCACTCGTCCCTCATTCTGCACTCGCCGCAATTCCTCGACCGCCTGTACATCCTCAATACGGACCTGAACGCTGAGTCCCAATTGTTTGAGGTCGTCGATTTGTTTCTTTGTGACGACCATGTCCAGTGGTCCAAGCCCGATGTGGCAATTGTTGACTTGGATACCCATGCGTTCGATCGCCTGAAGCTGGGCTTGGGTTCGGACCACGGTCCGCACTTCGCTATAACCGTCGTATCGACGTGGGGCCTCGGCACTGCTGACCGACGCGCAAATGAAATAGGCAAGGAAGACCCAAGACGCGACGGCGGCTCGGCCGAAGGAGAATGGTCGCATTTTCATCGGTTGTTTTCCCCTCGGTCGGCCTGCGGATCGTCGCGCCCCCTGACGGCTACCCATTTTAACCGCTTCGGGCGACGAATCAAAGCCAACCAATTCACAATGAAGCGGCGGACCTCTTTTTTCGGTCTGTCACGAAACCGTCACGGTAAGCTGGTCCCCTTGTACGCCAAGGCCATTTAGGGCACATTGAAGCGTCATTAGGAGGCGGTAACAGTACCTCAAGGAAACCTCGTTTTTCCGAATCGCCGAACGAATCGAGCGTGAATTCAATGTCCGTTCACAGGATCAATAGAATGAGAAACCGGTGGTTCCTACTCTTCGTAACAATCGGTCTCGTCGGAGGATGCGCTACGTCCGGGTCGACGGGCGACCCCTCGGGATCGACTCGTCAATCTGCAAAGACGTCGGACGACTCCATCGAACTGTCCGACGCTCATGGTCCGCAGCCGATTCCGGTTGATGATGCCGCCCCAACCGAGATCGAGGAGGAAAACTATCCCAGCGGACCGCTTTGGAAACGCGTCGAAGGCAAGCGCGCAAAGGACGGAACGTTCGTCCCCCACGGTTTGACGACGACTTGGTATGAATCCGGTCAAAAGTGGACTGAAACGACGTTCCGCAACGGCGTGCAACACGGCGAGCGTAGAACCTGGTTTACCACCGGGGTCGAATGGTCGATCGGGTCCTATGACAATGGAGTTGAAAACGGCACTTGGACCGCCTTCCATCACAACGGGGAAAAGGCCCGGGAATGGCGCCTCGATCATGGCGTCTGGAATGGTCCTTACAAGGAATGGCATCCCAATGGCCGGACCCGACTTGAAGTCACATTCGTGGACGGCCTTCGGCAGGGCGTCATGAGATTCTACGACGAAGAAGGTCGTGAGCAGCCTGGGACAGACTTCATCGACGGCGTGGAACAGCCTTAACTGACGCTTCTTCCCTTTTCTAGAGCAATCCTAGTCCAATCGTAACGAGCCGCGGACTTCATTCCGCGCGGACGCCCGGAGAGTTTGGCGAGTCATCCGCTACGTTTGCACTGGATACGCTCTAACGAGGTTGCTTGATGAATCGCCGACCGCGCCTGCCTCGACGATTGTGTTCAGGTCGCGAAGGGCTCTTTGCAGTCCCTTGATGCCGGGTGTTTCGAGGGATGACCGGAACGTTGCCTTCGGAGCGGAATCATTGACGTATTCGAACCCGGCATCAGTATGACAAGCGGATGCGAACGCGGCGTCAGTTGTTTTCGATCGGCGGCGCGCCCGGCGAAGGCTCAACGGCTACGTTGATTTCCAGAAGTCGAATCAACGCTCGGGCGTCGAAAGGTTTGCTGAGGTAGCCTCCGAATCCTTCTTGCAACAATGCTTGCCCGCGCGAATCGTCAAGGTCTTTTCCCATGCCGATCAGACATGGCGTCGGTGTCTGCGGCAATGTACGCACGAATCGCACTACATCGCGGGCCGTTACGACGGACGACGCCACATCCACGATCACTGCGTGCGGCTTGAAACCGGCCGCCGCGGCGCCGGCCTCCAGCGCTCCGGTCGCCAGGGCGACTTCAAACCCCCCGTCGCGTTGCAGCACTTCGCGGAGGTTTTCGCCAAAGGAGATATCGCCGTCCATGACGAGGAGTCGAAGGCGACCGCTTTCGAGGCCGTTGAGCGGAATGTTGTGGGCCCGCATGAACCGCACAAGCTGATCAAGGGGAATCCGTCGGTCCTTGCTGCCTGGAATGCGATAGCCCCGCAGTTGGCCGGAATCGAACCACTTCGATACGGTTCGCGGGGCGACGTTGCAGATTCTTGCGACTTCGCCCGTTGTCAAAACGTTTTTTCGCGAAACCATGACCGTCGAGCCGCTAAAAGAACTCATGAACCGGTTCGTCAATGCACACGAGTTTATCGGCAGTGGCGGCCTCCGACTGATACAATCGATACAGTCGATGCATGCGTTTCAAAGGCCTCATTGGCCAATGACCGAAGAGCGTACGCACAGTGCATAGAAGTCCGGTCACGGTCCGTTAATGCCCTGCCAGTTCCTGCGGCTCTGATTGTCTTGGGGGCATTCGCGTCCTGGGACAAAACCGTGACCGTGGAATAACCGTTGAAACCAGTGAGGATTGAAAGCAAACACCTTAGGGGCAGGTTCCTACATCTCAAAACGCCGGTGGTGGGCAGAGGTCACCCGATCACTCAACAATTACGATTCGGGAAGAACCACTTTCTGACCCGGTTGAAGCGCGGTCGGGTCACCCCGAACGAGAGTATCATTCAAGCTCAAGAGTTCTTTCCACCGGGCTGCATTGCCGAGCTGTGTTCTCGCGATGCTATAGAAACTATCTCCCGACTTGACCGTATAATACCGCTTGCCGTCCGAGGTCCGCGCGACGACGGTGGTGTCGCTGGTGCGCGGTGCCGCCGAGGCCTCACCCCGGTTAAATGCATTCGTCGGCAAGGGCGGAATCTTGACCAAGGATCCAAGCCGAAGAACGTTCGGATTGGTGAGTTCCGGGTTGGCGTCCGCCAAAACGCTCGCAAACTTCTGGTCTCCGTAGTAGGCCTGTGCCAGCGAAGAAAGTGAGTCGCCCGGTTGAACACGGTGCGTTTCCACCGCTGCTTTTGATGCGTCGGCACTCGAAGAGGGCCGTCGATCAGCAGTGGTTGCCGAAGGCGTCGATGTAACCGGCGGAGCCGTTACGGACGGCGATTGGGCGGCCACGGCCGGCTTCGGATCAACGGGTTGATCCGTTCGCGGCGTGGGACTGCTGGTGAGCGGCGTCATCGTTGGACTGCCCGGCCCGCCCACGCTTGGTGTCGGCTTGGCCAGCGTGTTGTCCGGAGCGACGGGGTTCGCGCCGGCTACCGGCGTTGGATTGGCCGTACGTTCTTGCGCAACCGAAGGAGACGGCTCTGAAAGCGGTGACGTTGGAATTGGGACCGTCGTCGGCGTCGTCGAACTCATTCCAGCCGGAGTTCCCGTGCCGGCTGGCGCGGTCGTACTTGTTGTCGCAGGAGACGCATTGCCGGGCGCGGTCGACCCGACTGGGCGCGGCTGTCCAGTCAGCCCGGACGGCGTACGATTCCCTCCTGTCGTGGCATCGCGCGACGCCGGGTTGGGCCGCACCGGATTCGATGAACTGTTAGGGCCCTGTGGCGGAGTCGTGGTCTTGGGTTTGATCGGCGATGCGGACGGCGACTTGCCGTTACCGTCGGCAATGGGAATGGGCGTTTGATCACCGCCGCGAAACGCGAAGTATCCGCCACCCGCCAAAACAAGAATCAATGCAAATATGACGCCCAATTTGACATCCGTGCGCATGGCAAACTCCTTCCGACATGAACGCCGCTGATTTCTTCCGCCACCCCCGCCAAACCACTGCGTCAAGAGTCATCAGGAACTCAACGAGACAATAATTTCCCTCTCGCGAGCCGAGCAGTTGGTCACAAACGAACCAACCAAAATGTTACGAGAAAGAAGAACCGTCGAGTCTTGGCCCCAGTGTAATCGGCGGCCAGTTATCGGTCAACATTCATGATCCAATCACGCGAATCACAAACGACCGAATTGGAACGCGCCAACCTGGTTTCGGACGCGAATCCTCATCAAGCCCCTGCCGGCGGTCCAATTCCCGGACCACGTCGATTCGACGATTGAGGCATCGATATTTTGCACCGGTGAAGTTTGCCCGTTTTTCAGAGCCGCGATCGTAAGGGGGCGGTTTTTTCGCTGGAGAATCGTGCCCACCGCTCACGCGAGCGGCTCGGCTCAAAGTTGACCGGTACCCTATTTTTCTTGCCCGATCGACCCATTGAATTGTAGGTTGGATGCGTACCCATGCGCCGTTCCGGAGTTTCGCTCGAACCGCCGCCGCGGCGCGCCTGTCTGCCGAAAAGGGGGAGGAATTCCATGTTTTGCACGCTTGGAAGGAATGTCGCCTCGCGCCGCCGGGGAACCGTTGTCGTCATGGTGGCCGTCTTCATGGTCGCCTTGCTCGGTTTTGCGGCCATCACCGTCGACGTTGGCGCTATGTACAACGCCCGCAACGACCTTCAACGATCCGCGGATTCCGCCGCCCTGGCCGCCGCGGCGAGACTCAGCGATTTCGAACTCGGCGATCCGCTCGAACTAGCCAAAGCGGCCGCCGTCGAGTACGTCGCGTCCAACGGCGTGCTCGGTCGATCGGTGACGGTTGATCCCTCGGCCGACGTTGAGTTCCTCCGAGTCACGTTCAACGCCGCCGCCAATTCTTACTCCTTCACGCCGACCAACAACCTGCCCGACGCCGTTCGCGTTCGCGTCCGACTCACCGAAGACTCCCCTAACGGCGCGCTAGGGCTGTTTTTCGCCCCGGTTTTGGGACACAACTTCAGCAATGTCAGCGCCGACGCCATCGGAATGATGGTCCCGCGCGACATCGTCATCGCCGCCGACTTGTCTGCTTCTCACACCGACGACAGCGAACTTCGACATTACAACGTGACCAACATCAACATCTGGGACGTCTGGAACGCATTGCCCGGCGGAATTGACGACGCAGGCTCCCTATGGAATCCGGCCGCCATTCCACCCGGCTGGGTCAATCCCGACGGCAGCGTGCCGATGGCCGCGGGGCCCGCGTGGGGTTACATGAAGCAGCTTGGCTGGGGTACTCAAACCATCAACGCCGCTTACGATCCGACCACCGACGCGGGACTCATCAGCCTTCCCTACAAGGCCAAGTGGACCAACGCCCAGCTTTCAACCTATCTGACCGCTCAGGGTTATAGCGCAACCGAGGTCAGCGCCATCGTCAACACGACCACGCCCGATGGCAGCGGCGCGTATCCGTACCGCGTCGCGGTCGCGCTGGGATTGGCGAATTGGAACAGCGGCATTCCCGGCGGTCGCTGGCAGGCCGTCGGCGCGCCGGCCGGCAACAACAACACGACCATCAGTTCCAGCGAACTCACCTGGACCGAGCCGATCATGGGCCGATCGGTGGCGGATTCCTCGACGATCTGGGTGGACTACATCAACAACTATGTCCGCGACACCAATACCTACATGTACGAAGCCAACGCCAACTTCCGATATCGATACGGCGTGAAAACCTTCGTGAACTACCTTCTCGAAGACCGTCCGCAGAATGACCAGACGCCGGAACTGAAAAACACACCGACCCAACCCATGCAGGCCGTGAAAGACGCGATTGATCACATGATGGACGTCATGATCGGTCTGAACACCGACGACCAGGTCGCTCTCGTCGCCTACGGATCCACTGTTCACCTTGAGATTCCGCTCACCACCGACTTCCAGTCCGTCACTGACCGCATCAACGATATGCAGGCGGCCCACTATGACCGAAACACCAACATGGGCGGCGGCATTCAGTCGGCGGTCGCGGAACTGACCGGACCTCGCGCCCGCGGCCATACCCGCAAGGTCATCATCCTGCTCACCGACGGCGTCGCCAACGTCGCCGCCGACGGAAGCCTCTCGTACGTCAATGGGCCGATCTACGCCTACACGCAGGCCACCGCCGCGGCGGCGCAACACATTCGTGTCTTCGCGGTGAGCGTCGGAGCCGAACCGGATTTGGCGGCGATGGATCAGATTGCGCAGGTCGGCAACGGAAAACACTACCACGCCGAAGGTTCAATCGAACAGTACAGCGATCAACTCGACTCGATTCTGAACATTCTCGGAGGCAAGCGCCCCATCCAGTTGGCGCAGTAGTTTGATCGCCTCCGACAAAATGCGCGGGGAGCGGTGAGCCGATGCCCACCGCTCCCCGGTTTGTTTACTGAAATCACAACGGCACGAGCCGCCGATCCGCGCGAACCCCTTTCACGTTCATCACGTCCGCGCGGGTTGCCCAACGAATCCGTCAACTTCGGACCGCCCCGTGCGGACCATTCCCGCAGCCGCGCCAACAGCGATCGCCGCCGCCAGAATCAACTCGGCCGTGGCATTCTTCACGACGAGGAACACAAATCCAATCAGGCACATGGCCACAATCGCGATGCTGATGTTGTAAAGAATCCGAGGCTTGTACACCAGCGGAACCGCGATGCCCACGGTGCTGTACGTGCCGGACAGCACGCCGATCAACAGGGCAACGCTGAATCCATGCACCCCTTTGCCTCCGATGACGTAGAGGACAAACACGACAAAGAACACGGTCAACGACGTGAGCAGTGTTCTGGACATCGTCTGGTTGATGCTCTCATTGATCATCGATGCGGAGAGCGCTCCCGTTCGACCTTTGTTTTCACGAATTCGATCGAACACCACGATCGTGTCGTTGAGACTGTATCCAACAACCGTCAGCACCGCCGCAACCATCGGCAGGTCCACCTTGAAGTCCTCGATCAACAGAAGCTTGGCCAGCGGATTATCAAAGATGTAATGGCTCAATCCCACCAGCCCCAGCGTGATCGCAACGTCGTGGAACAACGCCACCAGCACCGCCAGCCCGAAATCGCGATTGCCGAACCGCATCCAGACGTAGGCCGCGATCGCCGCCATGGCAAGCACCATCGAGAACAGCGCCCGGTTCCTTGTCTGACCGGCGATTTGTGGCGCGAACTGCACAACCTTGGAGAAGGACTTCTCGATCCCCAATGCCGCTTGCGTTTGCGCGAGCACGCTCGTCGCGAAAACCTCCGTCCATTGCACGTTGTCGTCTTCGTACAGCATTGACTCATCCACTGCGCAGATCGCGAACCGTTGGTATGCCTTCGATCCGCCGGGAAGTGATTCAGCGCTGCCGAGCGGAAAGACAGCGGTGTCGCGAGTTCGATATTGCTCGAACTCGGGTGACAATGCCACCTCCCGCAATCGCGCCTCCACCTGTTCCGGAGTCACCGGCGGTTCCGCTTCATCAAAGGCCGCCTCGACCACCACGCCGCCCCGGAAGCGCCGGATGTCGTATTGCGCGTCCGTGTTTAAAACGTCCGACAGAAAGTGATCGTCGGACTCCACCACAAAAAAGGGCTCGTTGGTCAATTCGCTGTCGACCACCGCGGTGAATCGAATTGCCCGCTGCACAGCCAGCTTGTCGCCGATGGTCGACAAAATGGCCTGCTGTATCAACGGTCGATTCGTTTCCACCGTCACCACTTCATACGACTGCCCCTTCGCCGCCCCGTCCAATCCCTCCTCTCCGACGCTTTGCACTCGCGCCCCGCGAAGACGATTAGCCGCTTCCCGGGCCGACGTCGACGCCTTCTTGACCGCGTCGGAAAATGATTCCTTGGTCATGCTCCCGGACTTGACCGTGAAGGTCGCCGACTGTGCCGCCGTGTGGACGCCGTCGCGCTCCAACGAGGGCTCGATGGTGGCGCGCATCAAAGCCGCCAGCTCATCGCCCGAAAGCTCCTTGCTCTCCAGTACAAACTGTCCTGGCGCGTCGCCCAGGCTTGACTCCGCCTGCGCGAGTTTCTCTCCCGCGCCAGTTAGCCATTGCACGGCCGACATTCCCTTCTTCGCGGATGTTTCCGTGACCAAATCACGGACATCCTGATCCGAAAGCGCCACGCCCGGTTTGAGGTCCAGTTGAATGCTGGTTCCACCGAGAAACTCGATGTCAAAAACACGTTCCGTCCTCGACACGCTTGTGTAGACGAACAGGCCCAATCCCAGCACCGTCGCAACGCACGATACCGGAAGAAACGTCCTTCGAAGTCCGACCCAGTCAACCTTGGGAATGCCGATCAACCGCCGCATGTGCAGGTCCTCGATGACTCCCTTGGCGATCAGCGTATTAAAGGCCAGCCGCGTGCAGAACAACGCGGTGAACATGCTCGTGGCGATACCGATACCCAGCGTAATTGCGAAGCCTTTGACCTCTTCGCTCGCCACCGAGCCGAGGATGACGCAGGTGATAAGGGTCGTCAGGTTGGAGTCGAAAATCGCGGAAAAAGCCTTGTCGTAACCCGCGTTGAGCGCCTTACGCAAAGGAAATCCCTTCAGCCGCTCCTCCCGAATGCGCTCAAAAATCAGGACGTTCGCGTCGATCGCCATGCCCACCGTCAGAATCACGCCCGCAATGCCCGGCAACGTGAACGTGGCCTGCATCAAAGCCATCGCCGCCAGCACGAACAAAACGTTCAGCGCCAGCGCCATATTGGCGATGCCGCCGCCGACAATGCCGTAATAGAACAAAACAAATAGAGCGACGAGTCCGGCGCCGATCGCCGACGCCTGCAAGCCGTGACGCCGATTCGTTTCGCCAAGGCTCGGGCCGATGGTCTCTTCGCTGAGCGGAGTCTCCTTCAGTCGCGCGGGCAACGATCCCGCATCGAGCACGTTGACCATTTCATTCACCCGCTCGGGCGAAAATCGACCGCTGATCTGGCACCGATCAGTAATGCGCTCTTGAATCGTGGCGTGGGAAATAGCGTGCTGATCGAGCAGGATGCACAATTGACGCTTTTCGTTCTTTCCCGTCAGTTCGCCAAAAAGCTGACCGCCCACGGGGTTCAGCGCGAATGAAACCACGTTCTCACCGGTCATCGGGTTCCGATCTGGAAACGCCGACTTTAGTTCCCAGGGGCGCCCGCCGCCCGTCCCCTTCACCATCTTGTTTTCCGGGCTGTTGTGCATCAGGACGTAGTAACGCCCCGCGTATTCCTCGATGACCGGACCGCCCGGAATGTTCAGCCGGCTCTTGAATTCCTCCATATCCGAAGCGCCCGAGAACCGCAGGGGATCTTCGATGGGAAACCAGCGATAGGCGTCTTCCTGCTTGGATCGCGGACCGAATTTCGCAAGTTGATCGGTATATCGCGCGATCGGCTGAATCAGGCGGGGGTTCGGATCGTTCAACTGCGTCGGCGAACTCGCGCTTCGTTCCGCCAGAATGCGAAACTCCAGCACGCCCGCGCCCTTCAGTCGCCGCTTCAAGTCCGACGGATCTTCAAGTTCCGCCTTGTTCGACGCCCATGCGTCGTACGCCGAAATCGCCTTGCTCAATAGTTTCCCGTTTGGGCTGCCCGAATCTCCGGCATCAAACGCCGAGAACTCGCTCCGCAACTTTTCGATTTGTTCCTTACGGGTTTCGCCCGATCCCAGTGCCAGCACGTCCGTCAATCGATTGATCGGTATGTTCGTCGCCAGCAGCGCGGACATCGCGTCTTCATACGTCTTTGCCGCCGTTTCGGTCGCGCCTCCGTCTCCCGCTGCCCGTGCTTTCTGCAATTCGTCGTAAGCGCTGGTCAAGGTCGTTAGGAGCTCCGCTCGACCGGAATGGCCTCGCTGCAACGCCGTAATCAGGGACTCGCGATTCTCGCTGGAAGAGCCAAGGGCCTCCTCCGCCTCGCGCCGCCGAATGTTCATTTCCTGAAGGCGATCGATCGCAGCGTTGTACTCCGCCCGGCGTTCAAGGGCCTCCTTGGGTGGTCTCGGCATGCGAACTTCAAGCCGTGTGGTTCCCACCGGCCGCCATTCAAGATTCAACTGACCTTTCGGATCAACGCGGTCCTTCAGAATGCGCATGACTTTCGTGGAAAGATCGCCCAGGCTGTCGCGGTCGAGTCCGGTCGTGTCGATCTCAAACAGGAGGCTTGTTCCCCCGACGAGGTCGATTCCACCCTTAAGCTTGCGGTGCGGCGGATACAGAACCGCAATGGATAAGGCAACAAGGGCGCAGATCAGCACCCATTTCATCATTCGATTAGGATCGTTCATTACGTCTGCCTCTCGAAAAAGAGAACTGGTTACTTGGTGTTTTTCATTACGGCGAAACCGGCAACGAGACAAATACGGACGGCGCTTCCCTGCATTTCAAAATGAATTGCGACGTCGAGTGGTGTCAGGCTAGCGTCGGTGGGCCTGTGCGGTGAATGGCCGAAGCCAACGAAAGGAAGGACCGCGCGACGTTTCGTGATTCCGCGACCATTCGGCCTAGCCGCGCCGGCATCAGGGTGTGACCTAGAATCCATTCCAGCCCGATTCCCAGCGGGTGCCCGCAGAATCGGACGGAATCTGATTCCTTCAGCCCGGACAAACCGCCATCCGTCGTCGGCGGCCGCACTGCGGAAACGAGTGACAACGCCCAATCGGAACCAACAGGTCGGGAATCACTTCGTGAGTCACCGGTGTTATCGGGCGATTTTGATTGGTTGGAATCGCTGCCTTCGGTGCCATCGTCCATCGGGACAACCAAAAGCTTCGATGCAATAAATGAAGGCAGAACTACTCCCGGAGCGGGGAAGATGAGAATCAACAGGCTTATGATTCGAAGCGTCATTCGGCGGATTATAAAAAGGATTCTGGAAAAGACAAGAAACCAGGAATCGTGAGTGGGCTGGGTCTGATCAAAACGGTTCTGTTACGAATTCGTGACTCCGGACGCAAACGATTCCCTATCATGCGTACTCATAAGACGTTTTGAAGAAATAAGTTACGATCATCCTGGACGAACCTGTGAGCCGAAGTTGTAAAAAAGAAGAAAATCGTGGAATTGCCGCGTGACGTTCGTATAATGTTCCGGACGAGCCGGTTTTTTATTGAGAATCAGAGGTCAGCGTGGAACGAGGTCAAACCAAACAACGTGTAGAAGAGCTTCTTTTTTGCCTGTATCAGCGTCCGGTTCATCCGGAATTGTTCGAGATTTTGCGTGTCAAGCGCATTCGACAGCAGCGATATCAAGCAGAGATTTGGGTCTGCGCGCTGGCCCATGTGGTGACGGTACAGGCCGGCAACCAGATTTTGACGGAGCTGATCACCGAAGAAAACGAATTGCTTCCCAAGAACGGCGTGGCGACGTCGTTTCGTTTCCGCGGAGAACGCGATCACGCCCAGTCGTTCGACAACGATCTCAAATACATTCTCTCGACCCAGGTCGAACGCATGACGACGCAGCTGTTTCCGGCCACGCACCGTGATTATGTGCACTACGCGCAAAACCGGGGAATGTTTATTTCTTTCGAGGATCGAGCGCACGCCGGCCTCGCGCCGTTCTCATTCGTTGACTTTGACGCGCGCGACCACGAGTTGCATATTCACGCGTACCACGCGTTTCCTGAAGAACAGACGCTTCTCAAAACGCAATCGATTTTTGAAATCGGCCGACCCACGATTCCCTTGGGTTGATTCGATTCTCGGAATGTACACGCCCGCGCCGCGCGGCCCGGCTCGATCCGCGTCTCGAATGTGCCGATAATCCTTCGGACTCGCCGCTCCGCCGTCGTGCCGAAGGACATGAAGAACCACCCTTTCGATCATCGTGTCGATTCGATCACGCGCCGCGGTTTCCTTGAGACGGCGGCCCTTGCGGCCGGTGCGCCTTGGATCAACTCCATCGCCGAAGATGCACGGGATTCGCGCCTGCGATTGCCTCCCAATTGGCGCTCTTCGCGGATTGTCGAGATTCGCTCCAATTTCGCGGTTACCGGGCGAACAACCCATGAGCCGGTTCTTGGAGAGATGATTGCCAAGGCCGTCACGATGCTTACCGACCGACCATCCATCGAGGAAGCCTGGACGTCGTTACTGAAGCCCACTGATGTGATCGGCCTGAAGTTTAATCACTCGGGCGAGCGACTCCTTGGAACGTCGACATCAATGGCCGACGTGTTGATTCGGTCGCTGACGACGTCGGGGTTTTCACCATCACAAATCGTGTGCATTGAATCACCGGGTGAACCCTCGATGCGATGGGGGACGACACAGCCATTGCCGGGGTTTTCGACCGAGGAAACCGATTTCGGCAGCGGACGCGATCAACTGGCACGAGTCCTCGATCAGGTATCCGCGATCATCAACGTTCCGTTCCTCAAACATCACAATATCGCGGGTGTTACCTGCGCACTAAAGAATCTCTCCCATGCCCTGGTCAAACATCCGGGTCGATACCACGCCAATGGATGTTCGCCGTTCATCGGTGACATCATTGCGATTCCGCGCATCCAACGAAAGATCCGTCTCAATCTTGTCAACGCCCTCAGAGTCGTTTTCGATCATGGACCCGAAGGTCGACCGGAGTCGATCAGCGAAGAGGGGCTGCTGATCGCGTCTGTTGACCCGGTGGCGACGGATTCATATGGGCTTTCCGTGCTAAACGACGTCCGGACAGGGAATGGGCTGCCGAAGATTGCGTCGTCGCCGGACGAGGTCCGATATTTACGAGAAGCACATGTTCGGGGCATCGGAACGGCCATCCCTCAGGGCTGGGAACTTGTGCGGGCGCAGATTTAACTCCGTGGGACATAGGGAACCCTGTGAAACTCGGCGCTTTAAGTCTCGAAATCGGTCATCATTTCGAAATCGCCGATTTGACTTTGAACAGAGGTCCGAGTATACTTTAAGCGGCCTTTGGTGGGCCTGTGTGGGAATTAGGCTGCTGACGCGGCCTAGAGTTATTGTCTCGATTTTATACTTATAGATTCGGTCGTAATTAAGACGTCGCTATCTTACCCTCATCCCACCCCACAGGAACCGACCTTCTGCCACGGAGTTTTTGGTCAAGATGGTTTGCGTTTCCAGGAGTTGGCTTTCCTTTAGCGTGTAGTTTCGCGCCGCGAATTCGAGACGAACCCAAGGACCGGTCCGCCTTTGTTGCGCGGGTTCGTGCGTAGCGTTTGATCGGTGTGAATTGTACTTTTTTCGTATTTTTATTGGCATCGGCGCGCCGGCGTTCGGCGTTGCCGACGCGGGAGTTCGGTACCACATGCGTCACAAAGCGTTGATCGCTTTCCCTGAGCTGTGAACGGATTTTCGCGCATTCCGGTTGTTGAAAAGGCTGGCCCGAAAAAAAACGGGATGATTTTTTCAACATCCGAATGACGAAATGGGGTCGATTTTTGTTTTGAGGAGGCACAATGAGAAAACGGTTCAAAGCGTTCACCCTGATCGAGCTGCTGGTGGTTATCGCCATCATCGCGCTCTTGATCTCAATTCTGCTCCCGAGCCTTTCGCGGGCTCGCGAGTTGAGCAAGCGGCTCGTTTGCGGGTCGAACGTGAAAGGCATTGGAACATCGGCGAAGATTTACGCCAACGAAAACCAGGAAAAGTGGATGATCCCGGCATTTAAGCGCGGGAAGATTGATGCCGGCGGCATCGTTTACACTGCCCAGGACAGATCCAGTCCACCGGGATCTGAAATCGCCGCCGAAGTGGGCTTTGAACGCCATCGAGAGAGTAAGTCCGAGACTCCGACGGCTCCGAGTGCAGGTAGCGAATCTGTTGCCGTCACCAGAGCCTACTGGATGATGGTGCGGTCGGGTGATATTACCGTGAAGCAGTTCATCTGTCCGAGCGCTGGAGATATCGAGGATCCGACGGAAAACCTCGATCTCTATTACGACTTCACTGAGTATCGTAACATCAGTTATGGTTACTTGGTTCCATTCGGACCTCGAGACACGCAACCGCGTGAAGGCATGGATAACCGTCAGGTGTTGTCCGCCGACAAGGGTCCATTTTACTTGAAAGGCGCGACTCCGCAGTGGCAGAATGCTGCAGGCCAGCAAATCCGCGCGGATAGCTCTCCGAATGATTGGCGGCCGTACAACTCCGCCAACCACGGTGGTGCATCGAACGGCGAAGGTCAGAATGCGCTTTATGCCGACGGCCATGCCTCATTCCTTCGAACGCCTTTGGGCGGCATCGACAGCGATAACATCTATACGCTGATGACCGAAACATGGGACCAGGCCGGCACGAATCGCATTCATGGCGATACGCCGCACCAGTTCAGCTCGGGTAATCCGTATCCGGGGCAAGACGTGTTCGGCAGCGGCGCCGGGAAGTATTCGTCCACGGATTCCTTGATTTATCCGTAGTGAGAGCGCTTTCAAAGTGGAAGAGGGGCGGCGGGTTGATTTGATCCGCCGCCCCTTTTTGTTCGGGTTGAGTCAATTCAAGTTGACCGATTGTGGTGCCGGAAATGTCAAGCCCGCCAGATAGACATCGATCACTGGTGCGCAAAGGGGTCATCGGTATCCTGCGTCAAGGCGAGCAGTACCTGATGATCCGACGAGCGCCGGGCGTTCCCAAGGGAGGGACCTGGTGTTTCCCGGGAGGGCACGTCGAGCCGGGCGAGAACGCGAAAGCGGCCGTTGTTCGTGAATTGGCGGAGGAACTGGGCATCCGTGTGGAACCGACCGCGCGGGTCGGCGCGGTGCGAATTCCGGATTCCCGTCATGTCCTGGCGGTGTGGGGGGTGCGTCATTGCGATGGGGCTTTCCAGCTTGCTCCACTGGAAATATCGGAAATGCGCTGGATGGACCTCGCGGAAGTCGAGTCCGTGCATCCGGGACTTCCTTCCAATCGCGTTGTCGCCGGATTGCTGAGAGGAACGGCGACCAGCCGATTGAGTGCGAGGCAATAGACTTTCCCTTGAAGGGTTTTGAGCTCGATCGGCCTACTCTTATGGAGGGCAAATCAACTCGGCTCAAACTGACCCACACCTGTCCGGGATGGCCTAATTGACCGCCGCGGTAATTGAAATTACGATGTTCTCTTCAAGGCGACGAGCGCGGACGGGCTTCGTTCGTCGGTGCTTTTCATCACAACGGTCAAATGACCGCCCATTAACGGCCGGTCAAATCATTCACGGTGAGGAGGTTGGTCTTGTCTCGTACATGTACACTCAAAGGAAAGAGCCTGACGCTTGTGGGACCTCAACTGAAAGTCGGCGACAAGGCACCTGATGCCACGGTCAAAAAGAATCTCATGGAATCGGTCAAGATCAGCGAGACCAACGGCAAGCCGCGCATCTTCAGTGTCGTTCCGTCGCTTGATACACCGGTTTGTTCAATTCAAACCAAGCGATTCAACGAAGAAGCGGTCAAGCTCGGCGGCGTCGAGTTTTATACGATCAGTTGCGATCTTCCGACCGCGCAAGCGCGTTTTTGCGGTGCCGAGGGCATTAATAAGGAGCGAATGCACACTCTGAGCGATCATTTCGACGGAAGCTTTGGGAAGGCGTATGGGACGTTGATTGCGGATTTGCGCGTCGAATGTCGCGCCGCCTTTGTTCTTGATAAGGACGGCGTAATCCGCTATGCGGAGTACGTGCCCGAGGTGGCCGATCAGCCAAATTATGATGCGGTCTTGGAGTGCGCGAAGCGAGTGTCGGGATGAGTTCGTTGCTTAGAAGGGTGTCGCACCACCGAGTCCCGGGAGTCGATTGAAGCCGTTTCGAGCGGCGTAGCATGTTTTTTGGGATCTTGATCGCCTGGTTCTTTTGGGCCGAAATTTTTTTGGCGATTCATGTGATTTTTTTCACAATTCCGGGCGCTGCGATGACACTTTCTGGTTTTGCTCATGTTTCCTTTGGTTTGACGGGTCGGCCGATTCGATTCGTTTTCGAGGCCGCCGGCAGTTGCAGGAAACAGAATACTTGACAGCTTAAAGCAGCTTTTGATGAACGAATCGACCCAGGAAAACCATACGAACGAGGCCGAAGGTGGGTTTCCTCCCGTCGAGCCTATGACGTGGTCGCTGCTCGGACGATTTTTTGGCGTTCCGCTTCTGATCATTTCACTGATCGTCGGCGGGGCGATCGCCGTCGTTTTGCTTTTCGGCGGACCGGGTACGCCACATCAGCGTACCATCGACGAACTGCTTGCCGCGCTGGAATCGGGAACGGGTGAACGGACCGGAGCGATTCTCCTTCCGCGAGAAAAAGAGCTTTGGCTCATGGCGCTGGAATTGAGCGGACGACTTGAAAAACGCGATGCGGAACTGACGAGTGCGGAGTTGATCACCGTCACAACGCGGCTTGCACGTATGGTCGAGCGCGATGTCGAGTCGCTGCAGTCGGCGTCGCTTCAGCGAGGCAAAGTGGAGCCGCCCGGAGAACTATGGTCTCGGCGATTGGAGTTCCTCATTCACGCTTTGGGTCGGACCGGTCGAGCCGAAGCGATTGAACCGCTCATTCATGTTGTTGTTTCCGACCAAGAGCCGTATGTCGCCGCGGCGGTTCTTGAGCTTGGGAATCTACATGAAGTGCCTGAGGCGAAAGCGGCAGTGGATCCGATCGTCCGATTGCTCTCGGAGGCAAAGAGGCCGGAAACGCTGATGGTGGGATGCACGGCGTTATCGGTTCTGGCGGATCGCGGCAATGCCGCCGCGGTGAAAGCACTGCAAACCGTGCTGTATTCCAACGAGGGTGAGGTTGCCTGGTCGGCGGCGCTGGCGCTGGCGAGACTTGGCGACGGCTCGGGTCGGACGACGCTGCTGGACATGCTCGATCGTGGATTCTGGGAGAAGAGCGGCCGGTATCAGATCGCCGATGAAAAGGGTGCGAAGCGAAGCTACGACATGCCGCCGCAGCGAGTGGAAGTGAACATGGCGGCGGCGATGGACGCAGCATCGCGTCTGGACGATCCGGGCTTGTGGGAAGCCATTGATCGGTTAAAGTCCGACCCGTCCTACAGGATTCGCGCCCGAGTCGATGAGGTTTTGGCAGCGCGAGCTGAACGGTCGAATCACTGACCAGAGGGCCTATTCATGGCGACAAAGGAACTCGTCACCAAAGTCTGGATCGAACCGGGCTGCATCGTTTGTGATGCCTGCGAAACGACGGCGCCCGATGTGTTCGAGGTACTTGAAGATACCTGCATTATTCGTCCCGCGGCGCTGACCGTTGATTTCACCAAGCCTCGCACGCAGAACATCATCGACGCGGCCGAGGAGTGCCCGGTCGATGTCATCAAGTTTGATGTAGCGCCGTTTGAGGTGTCAGACGCCGAAGCGGCGGCGAGCGCGGCTGCGCCGGCCGCTCCCGAAAAAACGGTGGAAAAGAAGTCCGCCGCAGCGCACGCCCCCAAGTCGGCCGCCGAAAAACCGGCGACAGCGAAAGCGGCGACGCCGCCTACCGCACCGGTTCACGCGGCGGCGTCCGTGGCGGGTTCGGCGGATCCAGCCATCGCCGCGCTATTGAAGGCGGCAACGTCTCGCGGCGGCAACGCGGGACTCACGCGGCGCGTGGACGACGTACCCGAGCGGATGGACGCCTTTCGCAAGGCGGACCCACGAGAGCTTCCGCCGGATGCGCGTCAGGCCAAGGTGCTCGATGCGGCCAAGAAGATCCGCGAAGACATGGATTCCGGTCGTCGGGCCTTCGTGGGGAGTGCGGCGCTGGGGGTCGGATGGCTGGCGTTCGGGGCAGGCACGGCGATTTCCATCGGCCCGGCGTTCGCCCGATTTATGATGCCCAACGTGCTTGAAGAACCCGATCCGCGCGTTCGCCTGGGAAAACTCCAGCGGTATGCGGAAATGCAATCGGGCGATGTGAACGAGGACTTCAAGAGTCAGGGGATTTGGATCATTCGCGAGGGAGACCGCATTGCGGCGCTGAACATCATTTGCACGCATCTCGGTTGCATCCCGAATTGGCTTCCGAATGACAGGAAGTTCAAGTGCCCTTGTCACGGAAGCGGGTACAAACCCAACGGAATTAATTTCGAAGGTCCGACGCCGCGTCCGCTGGAGCGTTTTCGGATTTACGTGGAAGACGGCATTCTGATCGTCGATCGCAGCAAGAAGTTTCAGTATGAGCTGGGGCAGTGGGACATGCCGGGAAGTTTTCTGGTGGCGTGACGGGTTCGGGCGAGATTTGGCTGGACGAGAAACGAACGGACGATACAGTATCGCCGACCGGCGGATCGAAAGCGGGCGCGTTTCGGTTTCGCCGGCAGCGTCAACATCGATTCCAAGGCGATCCGAGGTTTTGTCAAAGATTGTGGCGGGGCAGAGCCGAGGGAACGGCGAAACCGTCGAAGCGAACGGTCAATCGACGGTTTCCGCCATTCGGGCTTCGCGATCGGGCGGTAATGACCAGCGGTTTAGAGGAACTGTAGATCAATGTTAGCTCGGCTCGGCAATTGGATCCGCGAAGGTCAAGTTTGGGGAAGCGTATTCCGCCATGGGATTCCGCGCGATCGTCGTACGCGTGCGATGGCGATCCTGAGCAACGTTTTTCTTCATCTTCATCCGGTCGCGGTTCGCAAAAGCGGCATCCGCCTGTCGTTCACCTGGTGCATGGGCGGGTTGACCTTCTTTCTGTTTCTCGTCGAAATCATCACGGGCGTGCTTCTGATGTTCTACTATCGCCCGACTGTCGAGTACGCGTACTTTGATATTCAGGGACTTCGAGCACACGTCACGCTAGGTTTGCTCCGCGAGCTACACCGCTGGGGCGCGCATGCGATGATCATCACCATCTGGCTGCACATGCTTCGAGTGTTCCTCACCGGGAGCTACAAGCCCCCGCGCGAGTTCAACTGGAGCGTCGGAGTGGTCTTGCTCGTCCTGACGCTGCTGCTGTCGTTCACCGGGTATTTGTTGCCTTGGGATCAGTTGGCGATGTGGGCGATCACGGTCGGCTCAAACATGGCCAGAGCGACGCCCGGCGTGGGTATGGAAGGACCGTTATCATCATTTATCCAGATTGGCGGCGTGCCCCTGGTCCATGCGGGTGACGACGCCCGGTTCGGATTGCTGGCGGGTACCTTTGTCGGACCCAACGCGCTGTTGAGGTTCTACGTTTTGCATTGCGTGTTTATTCCGATCGTCGTGACGATTCTGCTGGCCGTTCATTTCTGGCGCGTGCGCAAGGACGGCGGCATCAGCGGACCGCTGTGATCTGGAAGGCGAAAACAAGAATCGGAAATTCGGTGACTGAAATGTCAGGGATGATTCGCGGATAAGACGGATGAGCGCGGCGGGCATGCAAATCATTTTGGCGGAAGGCTCGGTGTTTGATCCGATCAAGGAGGTCATCAATACTCTTTGCGAGCCTGCGCCGTTCCTGATTCTGTCGGTCGCGGCGCTGGTCGCGTTCCTCGTCGGTTATCGAACGCTGACCAGGCCTGCGGTGGCGATTCCCATCGCCGCTCTGTGCGTCTTGGCATTCATCGCCAGTTGTTTCGATCCGAATTTCATTCTCATTGTCAAGAAGCCCGACAACGTCCCGATCGTGATGATGATGGCCGCCGTCGGATTCTTCATGTGGTTGTCGTTTCGACAGGCGGCGATCAACGATGAGCGAATGGAAAAGGGCGAACCGCTGATCGAGGCGGGAGCGGACGACAAAGTGCTGGTCTGGCCCGACCTCGTGTACATTGAGTTGATCGCGCTGGTCTTGTTTACTGCGTTCCTGACAGTCTGGGCGGTCGTACTGCGTGCCCCGTTGGAGCAACCCGCCGATCCCAACGTCGCGCCAAATCCGGCAAAAGCACCGTGGTATTTCCTTGGTTTGCAAGAAATGCTGGTCTATTTCGACCCATGGCTGGCAGGTGTGCTTTTGCCTGGCCTGATCATCGTGGGATTGATCGCCATTCCCTACATTGACAAGAACCCCCGTGGCAACGGCTATTACACCTTTAAGGAACGCCGTTTCGCCATCACGACATTCCTATTTGGTTTCGTCATTCTTTGGGTGGTGCTCATCATCTTCGGCACGTTCTTGCGAGGCCCGAACTGGAACTTCTTCGGTCCTTACCAGTATTGGGATTTGCATAAACCGATGGCCTTGCTGAACACCGAGTTTCACGATTTGTTCTGGATCGGGCTGATGGGCAGGGCCCTGCCGACCGAGAATTGGTTGTTCGTTCCCTCGTACATCATCCGAGAATTACCCGGGATCATTATCCTTTTGGTCTATTTTGGCGCGGGACCGTTGCTGCTTTGGGCGTTTTTCTTCAGAAAGCTCTATCGCCAGATGGGCCTGATTCGATACAGCGTCATGTCGATGTTGATGTTGGTGATGTTGTTGATGCCCATCAAGATGGTGTTGCGCTGGACGCTCAACCTGCATTATATCGTGGGCATTACCGAGTGGTTCTTGAACGTGTGATTCGTTCCGCCGGCGGCGGAACCTGAAGGGCATCGCCTCATGCCAGTTCCAGAGGAAAGATTGTATCGGCCCGACCGGCTGAACCGCTGGTTCGCGGTCAGCAGCATTCTGATGACGGCTTCGATCATCTGGATGATCGTCGTCGATTACGACCGTCCGTGGCGGGCGTTTCAGGATCAATTCTTTGTCGCCAAGGCGGCGATGGCCCACCTGGACTATCTCGACGCCGTTCGTCAGGAACGCCGCAATGAGATCGCCGAGGCAGAACATCAGCTTGCCAGCGCAAAAGAGCTTGTGGATGTGCAAGCGCGTCAGCGAGCCGAGTTGGTCGCCGCGCTGAACGAAGCCGATCTCGAATTCAAGAAAGCAAACGCGCCCTGGAGCATGGCGTCGCAAGTGCTTGAGGTGACCAAGGACGACTACGAGCGGGCCCTGGGCGAGTTTGGCGCGGGCCATCCGAAAACGGAATCCGAGCACGAGCGGTTTCTTGGGGAGGAACAGCGCGTCGAGGAACTCCGCAAAGTCAAGGAAAAATGGGAGGATGAGAAGAAACGAATCGAAGAAGAGCTTCGACAATTCGAAAAGCCCGTGCGCGAGGCTCAAAAGCGACTGGATGATCTGAACCAGGTCGCCGAAGCGGCCCTGCAAAAAGACATGCAGTTTCGGGGGGTTTTGGCCGAGAGCGGTTTGTTGGCCGGGCTGCCTGTGGTGAAGCTCATTATCAATGCACCGCTGCTGGATTTTACGGCGCCGAAGAATACGCCCGGGCGTCATCAAGTGAATCAGTTGGTCCTGCCGGATGTGCGCCAGCGCCTGAACTACCTCGAAACCTATACGACGGATCGCTGCACGACTTGCCATATCGCCATCGACGATCCGGAGTTTTCCAAGGACCGATTGGCGCAGAAGCTGGAACGCTCTCTTGCGGGCATCAGTGAAGCGACGCAACGCAGCGGGGGTTCAGCGGTCGATCCGCCCACTCCTCCGGTCCTTGAGAATGGGAAAACGTTGACGGCCGGACGGGTGACGGATCACTGGAAAGAACTTTCTAAGAAGCAGCAGGATGAGTATTTTGATGCACTGCTTGGACTGGTGAACGGATATCTTAAGGCAAGCGGTCGTAAGACGCTGGAACTTGGTCAGCCGGTGCTCGCCCACCCGCACCTCGATCTGTACCTTGCGCCGGATTCGGCTCATCCACAGGCGAAGATGGGTTGCACGGTTTGCCACGAAGGGAATCCGCAAGAGACCGACTTCGTACAAGCCGCTCATTCTCCGCGGACGCATAAACTCGAAAAAATCTGGGAGGACAAGTATTACATCAGCCTCCTGGGAATCCCCAATGTGACCTTCAAAACGGTTGCCCACTATTGGGATCGCCCGATGCGACTTCCGGAGCACACAGAGGCCGGTTGCGCCAAATGCCATGCCGAAGTAACCGATATCGGTCGGTATCACGGCGAACGGCACGGATCGCGGATCAACCTCGGCCAGCAACTCTTTCGCGAAGTGGGTTGTATCAACTGTCATAACGTCGATTCCCTTGCGGATTCTCGCCGTGTCGGACCGGACCTTTTGAATATCCGGGCCAAGTTGACGCCGTCCTTCGTTCAGCAATGGGTCTATACGCCTCAGGGGTTTCGTCCTTCGACGCGCATGCCGCACTTTTTCCTTCAGGAAAACAATCGCGCCGAAAGCGCGAATCGGTTTGACTCCGATCCGGAGTTGCGAACAAAGACGGAAGTGGCCGCGATCACGAAATACTTGTTCGCGGTTTCCGGTGACTGGAAGCCGAAGGACAAGCCGGACGATGTGGAAGGAAATGCCGAGCGCGGACGGGCCTTGTTCAAGAGCGTCGGCTGTCTCGCCTGTCACTCCAATCTGGCCGAGTTTGGAGAGGATTGGATCACCAAGGACCTCGTTCATCGTGAAGGCTTGAATGAAGAGACGGCGAGGTTTCGTTACAAGGGCATGACGCAGGCGGAGCGGGTTCGCTACGCCGAGGCACATTTTGTCGAACATCAAGAGACCTATCTCTCGCCCGAACGAGCGGAGTTTGATCCCGAAGAATCGTATCACAAGCCGATTTTCAGTCGGTTCGCGCCGGAGCTTTCGGGAATCGGTTCCAAGGTTTCGTTTGATTGGCTTTATTCGTGGCTATTGGACCCCACGGCTTTCTCTCCTGACACGAAGATGCCCAGCATGCGTCTCTCGTCCGCCGAAGCGGCAGACCTGGCAACCTACCTGTTGACGCTTCGCAATGACGAATTCGCCCAGGGCGAGTTTCCGATGGATGCCGACGCCTGGAAAATGGCGGATCGACTCATCCTTCAGTTGCTTTCTGCGCAACGGTCGGAAAAGAGCAGTCTCGCCATCATGGCCGACGAAGGCGGCGAATTGACCCGCCTGATTGCCTTCGGACTCAAAAGTGAAATGGACGAAGCTGAGGCGACGTCGCTGCTCGCGCCCATGACCATCGAAGATCGAAAGCTGATGTTTCTGGGCAGCAAGATGATCGGGCATTACGGCTGTTATGCTTGCCATCTGATCCCCGGGTTTCGAGAGACGACGCCGCCGGGCACGGACCTAAGCACGTGGGCGGAACGCCCGGTGACGCAACTGGACTTCGCGTTTTATGACGACGCCTTTCACAAGATGCGCGAGGAGAAGGCTGACGTTTTCGGTCCGATCTATCCGCCCGATGCCAAACAACTTCGCTTGATGTCCCCGCTGACCGATGATGCCACCGAAGAAGTGACCCATACGCATGCGGGTTTCGCGGTTCATAAAATGTTGAATCCTCGAATCTGGGATCGTGAAAAAATCAAAAAACCCTATGACAAGCTGAAGATGCCGAATTTCTATTTCACGGAGCACGAGGCCGAGGCCCTCACGACGTTTCTGCTGTCTCGTGTTTCGCCGCGCGTCCAGGGTTCGCTGGTCGTCGATTACGAAACTGAGCTTAACGGGCCGGTTGCCAAGGGTCGTACGCTGACGCGAGAACTCAATTGCGTTTCGTGTCATCAAATTGAAGACAATGTGGCGACCATTCAACAGTACTACCGCCGGCAAGCAGGCAGCGGCTTGGTGTTCGACGTGACCAACGCGCCGCCACTTCTTTGGGGCGAGGGGGCCAAGGTTCAGCATCACTGGTTCCACGGTTTCTTGCAAAACGTCATTCCGCTTCGGCCTTGGTTGCAGGTGCGCATGCCCAGTTTTCATTTGACCAACGAACAGGCCACGACGCTCGTGGAATATTTCGCGGCGCTCAGTCAGAAGGATTCCCGATTCGTCGGAAAGTCGCTCGCTCCGATCCATGAGTACAAGGCGAAAGCGGTCAATTCTGCCGGATCCAGCAATGGGGCGTCGTCCGATGCCGGCTCAGATTGGTTTAACGTGGATTCGCTGCGCCGACCGACCGAAGATCTGCGCGATTGGGGAGTTCGTCGCCAGTTGATTCGCGAAGCCGACCTCGACCCGCTTCGAAACGAGGGGGACCGGCTGCGCGATGCTCACGCCAACCTGTTGCAACGGGTCGGTTTCCTGAAGGAGCTGTATGACGTCAACTATCCCTTCGCGGAACCTTCCGCGACCCTTCATACCGAAGATCATTATCGACGAGGCGAGAGTTTTCTCGTGGACATGGGCTGCCTGAAGTGCCATGTGCTAGGGGACATGCTGCCCGGCCCCGCCAAGAATACCTCGGATTTTGTCCAGGTTTACCGACTCGATGCGGTCCTCGGCGAAGGTGATCACGCCGTCGCCGTATTGAACGGAAAACCCTTCCCCATCGGAGCGGATATCGACGGGCACAAGCTGATCAGTGCGACCAACGTGTATTACGATTCCGGAGATGTCGAGACAAAAGCGATCGTCGAAGGACCCGATGTGGAAGGAAAACCCGAGCGGGTGATGCTGGTGGCCGCCAGCGCTCCCAATCTCGGACTGGCGAGTCGCCGCCTGCAAAGAAACTGGCTGTATCAGTGGATGTTGAGCCCCCAATGGATTCAGCCGGGAACCAAAATGCCGATGAACTTTCCACTCAACGAGCAAGGGCGTCCGACCAGTCCGTTTGAAGGGGACGCAAAATACCCGGGAACAGGGCCGGACCACATCAATCTGCTGATCGATTTTCTATACGACGCGGGAATCAGGAACTCTCGGGTTCCTTTGCCGAAGCTGGCGGCTCCCGCCGAATCCGAGGATTTCGAGGAGGGCGGAGGCGAGTTTCTCGAGGATTGAGCCGAGAAACTCATAAAGGACTCAAGAAACAGCCAAAGTACGGTCAACCGCCGGTTGCGGTGATGCGTAGAATGTTATACAAGATGCGGCGTAGGCCGAATTCGGTGAACGATTTAGGAGCAGAATCATGAGGCGCAAACTGGGTTCCGGAATGTTGGTACTGGGTTTGATGGCGGCGTTCGGCGGCGCGACGGTGCAGGCCGGGGACGATGGCGTCATCAAAGGCAAGATCATCTTCAAGGGAAACAAAGACAACTACAAGCGGTCCGTTCTGGACACGAGCAAAGACCCGAATTGCAAGAAGAAGGCCGAGAAGATCGGCAGCGAAGAAGTCGTGCTCAACACCAAGACCGATCCGATCACCATCCGCAACGTGCTGGTCCACGTTAAGGAAGGCCTGGCGGATCAGAAGTTTCCCGTGCCTTCTACGCCGGCCGTCTTGGATCAGGTCGGCTGCCAGTACTCTCCGCACGTCCTTGGCGTGATGGAAGGGCAAAGCGTGGAGATTCGTAACAGCGACCCGACCAACCACAACATCCATTTTCTTCCGAAGAAGAACCAGGAGTTTAACAAGTCGCAGCCGAAGGAAGGCATGAAGGACGAAGTCAAGCTCGTCAAGGAAGATCCCTTCCACATCAAGTGCGACGTGCATCCCTGGATGGGTGCCTACATCGCAGTTTTCACGCATCCGTTCTTCACCGTGACCGGCGAGGACGGTACGTTCGAACTGAAGGGACTGCCGGCCGGAAAGTACGTGGTCGAGGCGTGGCATGAAAAATTCGGGACCATGACGGCCGATGTGGAAGTGGCGTCTGGCGCGGCGGTCGACAAGGACTTTACGTTCGAGCCCAAGTAATCAAGCGGTTGCAGGACCTTGCGTGAGTGGAAGAGTCCCGCAGATCTTGCGGGCTGCAGGGAGATTGTCGTTGAAAAGCGTTCGATGGGCCGGAGTGCTCCTGGCTGTTTTCGTGGTCGGGGGAATGGCGCAAACCGCGTTTGCGCAGGCTGCGACTCCAAAAGATACCACGAAGATCACGGGTGAATACGGACCCCATTTACCCCCCGACGTATCCGTGGACGGGCATCGCATTGATCAGATGATCGATGTGCTGCATTGGTTCATGGGTGTTCTGTTTGTGGGCTGGGGCGTCTTTTTCACATTTTGCCTTGTTCGGTTCCGTCAGCGTCCGGGCCACAAGGCCAATTCGGTACCCGTCAAGGCCAAGGCGTCGAAATACGCGGAAATCGGCGTGGCGGCGTTCGAAGCCTTCTTGCTGATCGGCCTTTCCGTTCCCGTGTGGGCGGCGGCTCGCGCTCAGCCTCCCAAAGCTGAGGACAATCCGCTTCGCGTTCGGGTGGTGGCGGAACAGTTCGCGTGGAACTTTCACTATCCCGGAGCCGACGGCGTCTTCGGGCGCACGAATCCGACGATGGTGAACACGGCGACGAATATCCTCGGCCTGGACAAGACCGATCCTGCTGCGGCGGATGATATTTCGTCGGGCGTTCTGGTCCTTCCGGTAGGTCGTCCAATCATCTGCGACATCACCTCCAAGGATGTGATTCATAGTTTTTTCATTCCGGTCATGCGGGTCAAACAGGACGCCATTCCGGGGATGCGCGTCCCGGTTTGGTTCACCGCCAAGGAAGACGCCGCGGGAGGTGTCTATGAGGTTGCTTGCGCCCAGCTTTGTGGAAATAACCACTACTCAATGCGCGCGCTGATGAAGCTCATGACCCCGGCTGATTTTGAAGCCTGGGCCGTTGAGAGCAGCAAGCCGCCCGCGGAGTTTGAGGACTAATTCGGCACGAGTGGAAGATTCGGGTCGTTAAGAGGAACGGATATTGATGAGCGGTCATCAGCACGCACACGGTCATTCCCATCATGGACATGATCATCACGATCACCATGAACTGGGCTTCTGGCGAAAATACGTGTTTTCCGTCGATCACAAGGTGATCGGCATTCAATACACGGTCACATCGCTCTGTTTCCTGTTCTTCGGTTTTTGCCTGATGATGATGATGCGCTGGCAGCTCGCCTATCCGGGCAAGGCCATGCCGATCATCGGCAAGTTGTTCCCCGTCGGCATGCCCGACGGCGTGATGTTGCCTGAGTTTTACAACGCCCTCGGCGCGATGCACGGAACGATCATGGTGTTCCTCGGCGTCGTACCGCTCATCGTCGGTGGTTTCGGCAACTACGTCATGCCCCTTCAGATCGGCGCGCCCGACATGGCCTTTCCCAAGCTCAACATGATGAGCTACTGGGTCTATTTCGTCGGCGCCATTGTGATGATGGCCGGCTTTTTCGTTGAGGGCGGTGCGGCCAATTCGGGCTGGACATCGTATGCTCCGCTCTCGGTGATCGCGACGAAGGGGCAGACAGTCTGGCTGCTGGGCATGGTCTTCCTGATCACGTCGTCTCTGTTGGGGTCGGTCAATTTCATCGTGACGATTATCCAGCTTCGAGTGAAGGGGCTGGGGATGTTCCGGTTGCCCGTGTTTGTCTGGGCGCAGTTCATCACGGCATTCCTGCTGTTGCTCGCGTTTCCTCCTCTGGAGGCGGCGGCCGTCCTTCAGTTGATGGACCGTTTGGTTGGGACGAGTTTCTTCATGCCCGAGGGGCTGGTGGTCAGCGGTCAACTTCAGGGTTACACCGGCGGAGGCAGTCCGCTGCTCTGGCAGCATCTTTTCTGGTTCCTGGCCCATCCCGAAGTGTACGTGTTGATTCTTCCGGGATTGGGCATGATCGCGGAGATTATCGCCAACAACACGCGGAAGCCGCTTTGGGGATACCGTGCGATCGTTTACTCGATCATCTTCCTCGGCTTCATGTCGTTCATCGTCTGGGCCCACCACATGTTCATCACCGGCATGGGAACGAAGATCAGTACGTTCTTCGCGACGACCACGATGATTATTTCGATTCCGTCAGTCGTCATACTCACCGCCCTGATCATCAGTTTGTACAACGGGTCCATTCGGTTCACGCTTCCGATGCTGTTCTCGCTGGCGTTCCTTCCGATGTTCGCCATCGGCGGGTTGACCGGTTTGCCGCTGGGGCTGCCGGCCTCGGATATTCAGCTTCACGACACCTACTACGTCATCGGACACTTTCATTATGTCGTCGCGCCGGGCACGATCTTCGCGGTGTTCGCGGGCATCTACCATTGGTATCCGAAGGTGACCGGACGCAGTATGAACACCGCCCTGGGCTGGATACACTTCCTGCTCTCTTTCGTGTTCATGAACGTGGTCTTCATGCCCATGTTTTTCCAGGGACTCGCGGGCGTTTCGCGTCGTCTTTACGACCAGACGATTTACTCCTACGGCGACGCCGTGCAGGGGCTGACGCGAATGTCGTCGTGGGGCGCTTGGATGCTCGGGCTGAGTCAGTTGCCCTTCATTCTCAACTTCCTCATGAGTTGGCGCACAGGCCGCAAGGTCTCCGACAATCCATGGGATGCGACGACGCTCGAATGGGCGGCCCCGTCCCCGCCGCCGCACGGCAATTTCAAGACCGTTCCCGTCGTCTATCGTGATCCCTACGAGTACAGCCCGCGCGGCGTCGCCCGGGACTTTCTACCACAGCATGTAGCGGAGGCATAAGCCAGTGTCGGCAGGCGCTCTATTACCCTATACCGTCGAGCCGCACCCGGTCACGGGCGTGTACAGCGGCAAGCTGGGAACATGGCTCTTCCTGGCATCCGAAGTGATGCTCTTCGGCGGATTGTTTTCGGCCTATGTGCTGCTTAAGGTCGGTGCACCCGCCGAGGGACCGGCCGCCTGGCCCGCCCACGGGGCGACCGAGCTGAGCTGGAAGATCGGTGCGTTCAACACGCTTGTGCTGATTGTCTCCAGCGTGACGATGGTCATGGCATGGGCGGCGCTGAAGGGTGGCGATCTTGGCAAGGGGCGAATGTACCTCGCCGTTACGATCGCTTTGGCGCTGCTCTTCATCGTGATCAAGTTGTTGTTGGAGTATATTCCGAAATACCAGCACGGCCTGACGCCCGACCACAACAACTTTTACGCGTTGTATTTCACGATGACGGGGCTGCACGCCCTGCACATCATCGGCGGCGTGGTGGTGATCGGATATTTTCTGCTGTTTGGTCACAAGCTTTGGTTTACCAATCCGGAATACTATACCAATCGCATCGAATGTACGGGCTTGTACTGGCACTTTGTGGACCTCGTGTGGATCTTCCTGTTTCCGGTCATGTACCTCATGAATTAGGAGTCTGTCGATGGGTGGCGCGCATGCGGACATCAGCAAGCATATCAAGGCCTACATCGGCGTATTCATCGCGCTCGCCGTCGCAACCGTCATCACCGTGTGGGCGTCGCGGGTTGATTTCGGCGGCCACATGAACTTGGTCGTGGCCCTGCTGATCGCCACCGTCAAGGCGTCCCTTGTGGCGGCGATTTTCATGCACCTCAAATGGGAAAAATCCGTCAGCATCTGGTGGACGCTGGGCATTTGCGGTGTGTTTTTCGTTGTCTTGATGGCGTTGCCCACGCTGACGGCGCGGGATCTTCCCGCGCTTTCGCATCATGGAACGTGGGACGTGATTCCCCGACCGGAGGCGTCGAAAGAAAACCACAAGAGTGGGGGGCATTAGAGCGGCTAACGCTCAGGCGTAGCGAGTCGCGGGCCTCAGCCCGCGCGGACGCACACTGGATTCACGATGCCCGGTCGGGGTCGGAACGTTACACCTGACCGTTCGGTGCTCAAGACCGTAAAGCGTTTTGGCGGAGCAAACCAGGGCTGGTTTGCCCGGGCGACGGAACAGCGAATGTCACTGAAAGCGTTTCACATTGTTTTTGTCGTCGTATCAACGATGCTCGCCGCTGGCTTCGGAGTATGGGCTGTGATGGAATACCGCGGCACGGGGGACGTGGTGGCCCTTGCCTGCGGCGTCGGCTCGCTGGTCGGCGCGGTACTGCTGGTCGTATATGGCCGTTGGTTTCTGCGTAAGCTCAGCGGGGAGAGTTTTCTATGATCGACCTCTCTCGGCGGTTGCGAATGTTGCTCATGGCGTTTGTCGTGTCGGGCTTTGTGTTGCTTTCGCCGACAACAGCATCCGCCTGCTATGTCTGTTTTGGCGATCCTGATAGTCCCATGACCAAAGGCGCGGTCATGGGTGTGTATGTCCTCGGCGGCGTCGTCATCATGGTGCTCGTCGGCGTCGCAGGCACTGCGATGTTCTGGATGCAACGGGGGCGACGGCTGTCTCGCGGCGAATCACCATCGTCAACGTCGTCGAATTGATCATCCGCTCGTCTTTCCGCCCGGGAATCACCACGGTGTATCGTCGAAGAGCTCACTTGTTCGCGGTGCTGACCGCCGCTTTCATTTTCCCGCTGATCTTTGTCGGCGCCGGCGTGACGAGCAAGGATGCCGGCATGGCCTTCCCCGACTGGCCGACCTCCGACGCCCACCTCCTCAACCCGCCCGGATGGCTGCACGATAATGCCAAACTATGGGAACACGGTCATCGACTGGTTGGTTGGACGGTCGGACTTCTGGCGATCGCGTCGACTGTCGCATGCTGGCCAAATGGTGGAGCGGTTCGACTAGCGGCGACGACCACGCTGTTCATGATCATTGTCCAAGGCGTGCTGGGAGGACTGCGTGTCACGGAAATCTCCCGAGTCCTGGCAATGCTTCACGGCATCTGGGGCCAGGTTTGTTTCTGTGTCGCCGCGGCGACCGCCATGATGGCTTCGGCGACCTGGATAGCCATGGAGCGTGTTTCGCCGACTCGCGCAACTCGGTTTTTCCAGCGAGGGTGCGCTTTGTCGGCTGTCGGCGTTCTTGTTCAGTTGTGTCTCGGCGCGGCCTATCGACATTTCGGCTGGCGGAGCGCATTGATCGCCCATATTCTCTGGGCCATTGTCGTGATTCTCGTGCTGAGCTGGCTGGCGATGTGGACGCTTGAGCAATACGGTCAATCTCGACCGTTCGGTTTCTTCGGCAAGGCGCTTGCCGTTCTGATTGCGGCTCAGATGTTGCTTGGCGGTCTGGCGTTTCTGGTGACCGTCATGGGCGCGAGTTGGTCGGCCACGGCGGTTTGGGCGGCGCCCACGGCGCATGTCGCTGCTGGCGCGCTTATGCTTGCCTGCCTGCTCCTGATGACGATGTGCGGCATCCGTCGGTTTCGTGCGGAATCGGATTCGACATCCCCTGAAACGGGTTCGGCGGTCGTGGCATGAGCGATGCGGTGGACATGATGCAAACCGTCGGTGGCGCGAGTGCATGTGCTCGCGTCGGGGCCTTAGTCGAATTGACCAAGCCGCGCATTGCTTCGATGGTGGTGGTGACGGCGGCAGCCGGTTTTCTGATGGCCCAGCCGGTCCATTTGCCCGGAATCGACTTCGGCGCGTTTTTGGCGACCCTGGCGGGGATTGCCTTGGTCGGCGGAGGTGCAAACTCGCTCAATCAATACATCGAGGCGCGATTCGATCAGTTGATGCACCGCACCGAAGGGCGGCCCTTGCCGACCGGGCGACTCTTGCCGACAGAGGTCCTCTTTTTCGGCGTGGCCGTTTCATCATTGGGACTCATCACCGTCCTGCTTTGGACACACCCGCTGGCCGCGCTGCTCACCGCCGTGACCCTCGTTGTTTACGTCTTTGCCTATACTCCACTGAAGCGCAAGACGCCGCTCTGCGTCTACGTCGGCGCGGTCCCGGGCGCGTTGCCTCCGGTGATCGGATGGGCGGCCGCCACGGGCACGGTGGCGACCCCTGCGTGGCTGTTGTTCGCCGTCATGTATTTTTGGCAACTGCCGCATTTCGCCGCTATCGCCTGGCAGTATCGTGAAGATTACGCTCGCGGCGGTTATCCCATGTTGTCCGTTGGAGACATCGACGGGATGCGGACGTGTCGACACATGGTGTCCCACGCTGTTGCTCTCGTGACCGCGAGCCTGCTGCCGGCTCTGTCCGGAATGACCGGACGGTTTTACGCCGCTTCCGCCATGGCGCTGGGCGCAGCCTTTCTTTGTTCGTGCGGACTGTTCGTTTGGCGGCGTTCGACGTTCCAGGCGCGAGCCGTCGTGATCGCATCAGTGCTGTATTTGCCCTTGTTGATGGCGACCCTGGTCATCGACCGCATTCTCGTGAGGTGATTGTGTCAACCGCCGCGGTCGTCGTTCAACGCCTTCCAGGTTCCCGCGGTAACGCAGGTTCTTCTTCCAGCCCCATTGTGCAACTGGCCGGACTTGGACATCGATATGCCGATCGGCAGGCGCTTTCCGATTTGAATCTCGAGATTCCGGCGGGCTGCGTATTCGGACTCCTCGGCCCCAACGGAGGCGGAAAAACGACCCTGTTCAAGATTCTCGCGACGTTGTTGGCGCCGTCGGAGGGGCGTGCGCTGATCAGCGGCGCCGACGTTGTGACCAGGCGTCGAGAAGTCCGTGAGCGAATCGGCATCGTATTTCAAATGCCGAGTCTCGACGTGTATCTGACGGTGGCGGAGAATCTCAAGCATCAGGGGAGCCTCTACGGTCTCGGCGGCGCGGAACTGCGAAATAGAAGCGCGGAGTTGTTGGATCGATTCGGCATTGCTGATCGAGCCGACGACCGAGTCAACAAACTTTCCGGCGGATTACAGCGCCGCGTGGAACTCGCCAAGAGCTTGTTGCATCGACCGGACGTGCTGATCCTCGACGAGCCGAGTACCGGACTCGATCCCGGCGCGCGGTTGGCGTTGACCGATTACCTTGTGCAATTGCGAGATCGCGACGGCGTGACGAGCCTGCTGACGACGCATCTGATGGATGAGGCCGATCGCTGTGACCATGTCGCCGTGATCGACCGCGGAAAGCTTGTTGCCCACGGGCCGCCTTCCGAATTGAAGGCCACGATCGGCGGAGATGTCGTCGCGATTCACGGGGCCGACGCTACTTCGCTTTCATTGCGAATCAGCGCTCGCTTCGACGTTCGGTGTGACATCGTCGAGGGCGTCATTCGCATCGAGCGCCCGCGCGGGCACGAATTCGTGCCCGATCTGATCGAGGCCTTTCCCGGCGAGATCGAAAGCGTCACCGTCGGCAAACCCACGCTCGATGACGTATTTCAACGATTGACCGGACATGGACTCTGGGACGCGCCGGACCCGGCGGTTCCGAAAGGCGGACGGTCGCATGGCTGAAACAGGTCTATCCGGCGGACGAATCTGGGTGCCCACGATCTCGCTGTGGCAGCGCGAAGTCGTTCGATTCCTCCGTCAGCGCAGCAGGGTCGTCGGGGCGCTCGGAACGCCGATCGTTTTCTGGGTGCTTATCGGATCGGGGCTGGGCCGATCGTTTCAGCCTCCGGGCGGCTCGGCGGAAGGTAGTACGCATTACCTCGAGTACGCCTACCCCGGAACGCTGGCCATGATCGTGCTGTTTACAGCGATCTTCGCGATGATTTCGATCATCGAGGATCGCCGCGCGGGCTTCATGCAGGCGGTGATTGCCGCGCCCGCGAGTCGTCTGTCGATCGTGCTTGGCAAGGTCCTCGGAAGCACCACGCTGGCCGTCGCACAGGCCATGTTGTTCCTCGTGTTTGCGCCGATCGCGGGCGTTCCGCTGTCGCTCGCGAGCGTGTTGATGTTGTTCGGAGTCCTGTTGCTTGTTTCGCTCGGTCTAAGCGGTCTGGGGTTCCTGACGGCCTGGCCCATGGAATCAACCCAGGGCTTTCATGCCATCATGAACCTCGTGCTCTTGCCCATGTGGCTGTTGTCGGGCGCCTTTTTCCCGGCGGAAGGGGCGTCGCGCTGGTTAAGCGTCATCATGACGATCAATCCGTTGACGTACGGAGTTTCCGCGATTCGCCATGTGCTGTATTCGGGCGGCGGGGGGGCGCTGCCGGCCATGCCGTCGCTGGCTGTGTCTCTGGCGGTTACAATTGTTTTTACGGTGGTGACAATCGCCTTGTCCGTTGGCTTGGTGACGCGAAATCGTTGACTGTTGGAATTCGGTCATGCCTGTCTCAACCACAAAACCGTCCGGCGAGCCGAGAATCGAAAACGAAATCGAAGCGAGTGAATCTCCATCGCCGACGGTGAGAGTTGTGCTTTGGGGCGGCTTGATTCTGGTTGTGGCCGGAGTCTTTTTCGCCTGGGCTCTCACATGGAAGACGGGACCGAACTTGGTGTCAGCCGAGCCGCTTCCGATCGGACCAACCGTGCCGGAGTTTTCCCTGACCGAGCGAAGCGGTGAGACCGTGACTCGTTCGGATCTGCTGGGCAAGGTCTGGGTTGCGGACTTCATTTTTTCGCGGTGCGCCGGACCGTGTCCGCAGTTGAGCGGCAAAATGCAACGGATGCAGGCGGATTTTGCGGATCAACCCGACGTGAAGCTCGTTTCGTTTATGCTCGATCCGACCAATGACACGCCCGCCGTCTTGCGCGACTATGCCAAACGCTTTCATGCCGATCCGCGCCAATGGTGGTTCTTAACGACCACAAGCGAAAAAACGATGCACTCACTCGTGCAGCAGGGGTTCTTTCAGACGGTCATTCCGGCCTCCGGCAATCAGGAACTGATCCACAGCGAGTACTTTGTTCTGATCGATCGGGCAGGTCGCATTCGCGCCGCCTATGCCGGTCTCGACGCCGACGCCAAACCTCGCGTCGTGGCGGATGTTCGTCGACTGCTTGCGGAGGCTCTGGCGCCTTGATCGAGCTTTCCGACTTGCCGCTGATCAACGCTTCGCTTAATACCATCGCATGTTTCTTGTTGTTGATCGGTCGATTTATGATTCGGCGGGGACGTGTTCGGCAACACAAGACCTTCATGATCGCCGCTTTTTGCGTGTCGATACTTTTCCTGGCGACCTATCTTACCTATCGTTTCCTGGGATCGGATAAGAAATTCGGTGGAACGGGCTGGATTCGTCCTGTTTATTTCTTCATCCTCATCACCCATGTGACACTGGCGATGACCGTGCCGGTTCTGGCAACATGGACCCTGGCGCTCGGACTCAAGGGAAAGTTCGACCAGCACCGTCGTCTGGCTCGAATCACATTCCCCATTTGGGTCTATGTCTCCGTGACCGGCGTGATCGTGTATCTGCTTTTGTTTCGGCTCTATGGGCCGGCTGGACCGAATTGAACGCCGAACGCGGTAATGAACAAATGGCAAGCGCACAGCGTGCCTTGGGCTTGTCACCTCGCGGGTGGCTCGAATACACTGGAGCGGTTAACAGTCATCTGTGGCGAGCCGCGAACTTCAGTTCGCGCGGATTCTCGTACATTTGACGATACACTTGGTCGTTAAGTGCTCTAGGCTGCAGGATCGGTGTGGGACGGCGGGACGTCTCCGGCTGGCGAATTCGGAAAGGAGTTCGATGTGTTTGAATCGATTCTCGGTTTCGTCGTGTTGCTGGGCATCGTGTACCTGTTGTCGCTGAACTACCTGATCACCACGCGGTGATGCGGACGCGACGTATGCCCGGCAATTTGAGTGCAATGGTTTGTTAAGTGGAGAGTGTCATGCCGAATCTATTCGTGCTCGTGGTGGCGTTTGTTCTGGCGGTGAGTTTCGGACTCCTTGATTTCCTGATTCAAACCGCCTGACGTCGTGCCCGGCCGCGCCGGATTGGGTGCCTTCGGCTCCTTTGGGTCGCCAAACCGGCGGTCATGAGGCCCCGGCGAAGACAGGGGGGTTCTTGTTGCGCGGTGGTTCTTGTTGTAGAACCTCCGCTTCCCGCTCGATATATCCGGTGGGTTCGCGAAGCGCGGCGACCGGGCATGAGCGTGGGGCGTGTGCCCGAGTGGCCAAAGGGGACGGGCTGTAAACCCGTTGGCGTTAGCCTTCGAAGGTTCGAATCCTTCCGCGCCCAGTCCAATGCAGGCAGAATGGTCGAATGCGCATTTCGGAGCGACTAAAGGCCGGCGGACCGACCCTGTCCTTTGAGTTTTTTCCTCCGAAGGACGACATCGGATTCTGGGATCTCTACAAGACCATCGAATCGCTCAAGCCTCTTTCACCCAGTTATGTCTCGGTTACTTACGGAGCGGGCGGCAGTACGCGCCGCAAGACTGTCGATCTCGTCGGTCGCATCAAACGCGATATCGGCATCGAGCCGATGGCCCACCTGACCTGCGTCGGGGCCACCAGCGACGAAATCGACCACGTCCTGGGCGAGCTTCGCGGGCAGAGCATCGAAAACATCCTCGCGCTTCGCGGTGATCCACCCGCTGGTTCGTCAACGTTTGTTCCTGTCGAAGGCGGGTTTCGCTACGCCGACCAGTTGGTGTCGTTCATTCGCCGTCAATCCGACCGCTTTTGCATCGGAGCGGCCTGCTACCCCGAGGGTCACCCCGAATCGCCCAGCCGCGACGTGGATTTGGAGAACCTCAAACGCAAGGTCGACGCCGGCGTGGATTTTCTGATCACCCAGCTCTTTTTTGATAACGCCGATTTTTTTTCGTTTCGCGAAAGAGCCGACCGGGCCGGCATCCGCCTTCCGATCATCGCGGGCATCATGCCCGTGCTCAGCGTCGGCCAGACCAAGCGTTTCACCAAGATGTGCGGCGCGAAAATTCCGACGGATCTGCTTCGCCGCATTGAAGCTGTCGAGGACGACGCGGAGGCCGTCCGTCACATCGGAATGTACCATTCGACGCGCCAATGCCTGGACCTGCTGCGAAACGGCGTCGCGGGCATTCACTTTTACACGTTGAATCGATCGACGGCGACCCGCGCTGTTTTTCAGTTTATTCGAACGGAACAATAGGGAGCGAAGTTGGCGCATTTCTCATTTCGTGACAGGATGCCTTTCGCAAGATCGTCCCTAATGTCAGCGACTCGAGTCTCGTATTGGACAGGAGGATGCGATGGACAGGCGTTTGGCGTTGAATTCGGTAGTCTCATTTTTGTTGGCCTTCCCGGTCGGTGCGTCCTTCGCCGTCCAAAATGAGGTTTCAAACGATGCCATCGTCGCCGCCGGCGCAGGTGCACGTCTCGATGAGTTCGTAGAATCCATCGCCAAGGACCGAGGCTTCAGCGGAACTGTGCTAGTCGCCAATGCCGGCCGAATCCTACTCTACAAGGGCTACGGGCTGGCCGACCGCGAGGCCGGCACGCCCATCTTGCCCGACACGGCCTTTTGCATCGGTTCCAACACCAAGGCGTTTACCGCGGCGGCCATCCTGCGCTTGGAGCAGATGGGCAAGCTGACCGTGGAATCGCCAATCTCGAAATTCTTCGACAGCGTTCCCGACGACAAACAAACCATCACGATTCACCAGCTCCTGTCTCACTCGGCGGGATTCCACGAATATCACGATCAGCCGGGCGAGGGCGGCGATTTCGCCGAGATCAGCCGCGATCAGGCCCTCATGCGAATCTTTTCCCAGGAGTTGCGCTGCAAGCCCGGCGAAAAGTCAATGTACTCCAACTCCGGCTACACCTTGCTTGCGGCGATCATCGAAAACGCTTCGGGGATGAGCTATGAGGTGTTTCTTCGCAAAGAGTTGTTCAAGCCCGCTAACATGACTCGCACGGGATTCTTTGGCGACAAGCTCTGGACGGCACAGGAAACCGCTCGCGGGTACGGCGAAAAAACAAACGGTGATAACCGCCCGCGCGATTGGCCGGCCGTGACCTGGTCGCTGAAGGGTGCCGGTGGAATCGTCTCGACCGTCGGCGACATGTTCCGGTGGCATATCGCGCTCGGCGGCAACGATGTGCTCACCACCGAATCCAAATCCAGGTTGTTCAAGGCGCAGTTTCCGATGGGGGACGACTCGGTCGGCGAGGGCTATGGGTGGATGGTCGGCAAGACGCCGCGCGGAACCATGATGTTGAACACCGCCGGCGGCAGCGACTTCGGCTTTACCGCCGTGCTCCTCGAATATCCCGTGGAGGACGGTCTGATCGCCGTCATGAGCAACGCCGGTGAGGGAAAGAGCGACGGAGTGGCAAAGGGGCTTCATCGCCTCGTGTTCGGCAAGTGACCGGCCGGTCACTTGGGATGCTCGATCGTTACGATATCGCCGACGGAAAGCGTTCCGCCGACCAGCACTTCGCCGTGTACGCCGCCCCGCTGGTTCGGTTTCAATGCGTCGCGAAGGCCCGCATGTTGCGTTTCCATGATGTTGCAGGGTTTGGTTTCGCCGTGAATGCGAATCCGCACCTCGCCGATCTGAAGAACCGACCCCATCGCCGACGCAAGATCAATTCCCCCGATCAATAGGTTTGCGCGCCGCGCGTGCCATGGAATCGTCGCACCAAGCTCATGACAAACGTCGCTCCATGACTCCTCCGAAAGCAGCGTGATTTCCCGCTGCCCCTTCTTGCGGTTTTCCGTGTCGATTCCTCGTCCGGCCACGACGGTCGCGCAGTCCGTCTCCCGCATCGGCTCGCCGTCCGTCGGTCGGTGAGCAATGGATCGCAGCACACCGGTTCCAGCCATCGGTTGATTCCCTTGGGTCGCCATCAGAGCATTCTCAATGTCATCGTAACGAGCCGCGGACTTCACTCCGCGCGGATTCCCGAATGCCGCGGTTGCTCATTCACTACGGTTGCACTGAACCATTGCCGGGCTTCTCGAAGCCGGCTGACGTTTCGTCAGGCCGCCGGAGCCACACGTCCCAGGTCCGCGGCAATCAGCACGATTCCAGCCATCACCAGCGAAACCCCGGCCCACTGACTCCACGTCAACCGCTCCGCTAGCGACGGGTGCAGTCTGGCGACGACGGCGATCAAAGCGAATCCGCCGCCCACCATGATCGGATAGGCGATGCTGATTTTCAATGCCCGGCTTTGCAAAGCGTACATGTAGAACGCCGCATTCAGGGCGAAAAATGTCAATCCGAGCACCAGCGTCCCACTGCCGAGCACCGTTCGGATGGCTCCCGAGATTCCCTCCTTCAGCAGGCCGCCCGTGGATTCGACTCGCTGCACGCCGATTTTCATCAGCAGATTGCCGGTGGCGTTGAAAGCCAGGGCAACAAACAGCGCCAGCCAGTATTTCATACTCGCTTCCTTTCGATCGGATGTCCGGAGTGCATGATGCGAAGGAATAACGCCGATGCCCGTCTTGGACAAGTCATCCGGCCTTTTGTGGCCCGGTCCGGTTTGGTGCCCGATCGGCTCGATGGTAGGCTTTGGAGATTCGTTTTTCAGGTGCCCTGATGAATCACTCTGCTCAACGACGCTGGTTTCTTCGGGCAATTGCCGCACTGGTGAACGTCGCCGTCGGCGCGGCGCTGGCGATCCCCGGAATTCGATTTGTGACCGCTTCGCTTCGTCGGCGCGGAACGGAACAGAGTTTTGTCCGGGTCGCGCTACTTGAATCCGTCCCGTTCGAACTTCCGTTTCGCGCGCCGGTTGTCATGGTGCGACGCGATGCTTTCGTGCGCTTTCCACCCGGTCCGATCGGAAACGTGTGGCTTTTCCGGCAGGCGGATGTTGATGGCACGCCGCGATTGCAATGCTGGCAAACCATTTGCCCGCACTTGGGTTGCGGCATCGATTTTTCGAAGGAGGCTGACGCATTCAATTGCCCGTGCCACGCCGCCGAATTCGACAAATCAGGCCGGCGAACGTCTGGCCCTTCTCCACGCGATATGGACCGGCTCGAGTGCCGTGTTGCCGCGCCGGATGAAGAGGGCAAACGCTGGGTCGAGGTGCGATATCATCGGTTTGAACCCGGCGTGGCGAATCGGCGGGTCCTCGGCTAGTGTTTCGATTCAGTTGTTTGTGCGGGTGAGTCGTTGCCTGTTCCGAGCCGTGACCGTAAGCGAGCCGCGAACTTCACTTCGCGCGGCCCGGGCGCAGTTTCGTAGCGAGCCGCGAACTTCAGTTCGCGCGGACTCTCGGAGAGTTCGATGAGCCAACCGCTACGTTTGCACTAGGGCTTCGAGTCAGTTGCTTGTACGGGTGAGCCGTTGTCTGTTCAGAGCCGCAACCGTAAGCGAGCCGCGAACTTCAGTTCGCGCGGCCCGGGCGCAGTTTCGTAGCGAGCCGCGAACTTCAGTTCGCGCGGACTCTCGGAGAGTTCGATGAGCCAACCGCTACGTTGGCACTAGGGCTTCGAGTCAGTTGTCTCTGCGGTTGAGTCGTTGCCCATTCAGGGCTGCGACCAACGAAGCGACCAAGGCGGGTGCTAGCCTCGCGTGAAAGCGAGGCGCAGGGCAAGGGAACGGTTGCATTCCACCCGAAGACTCAATTGAATTGTTCCACGACAGCATGTAACAATAAAGTGTAGCGTCGGGGCTTGTCCTCGACGCACCGAGAATCGCGTCACCCAACGGTGACGCTACATTTAATCGTAATGAGCAATATCGGGTGTTTTTGATCGAGCCGTAATGCGTTGGTTGCCGTGCACCGTGTGATGTTTGGGATGAATAGGGTCACGAACTGGTTGTCGGCGGGAATCACCGGGGACGATCCTCGCGGCGACGCCGTGCGCGCGGACTTGCATCGAGTAGCTCCATTTTTCCTTTGCGCCGGTTTCCTGTTTGTCGTGCAGGTCATCACCGGACTGCTCATGATGACGGTGTACAGTCCCTCCACAGCCGCGGCCTGGGGATCGGTCTGGTACATCCAGACGCTGATGCCGGGCGGTTGGTTCGTTCGAGGCGTGCACCTTTTTGCGTCTGACGCGATGATCGTTGTTCTTTTTTTCGCGGTGGCCCGAGTTGTACTTTCGCGAGCAATCCTGGGCACGCTCGCGGTGATTTGGTGGGCGTTGCTCGTTGCCCTAGGGCTGGTCCTGGCGATATCCTTGACCGGCGAACTCCTTCCCTGGGATCAGCACGGTTTTTGGGGAACGATGGTCCGATCGAATATCCTCGCCAAAACACCACTCATCGGACCGACCTTGCGCACGCTCCTTTGGGGTGGCGACGAGATGGGCAACCTCACGCTGGCTCGGTTCCACTTGCTTCATGTGATCGTGCTTCCCGTCCTGCTCGCGGCGGTGCTTTGGACAAGTCATCAAAGCCGGTCTCAAAAGCGGGAGCGAGCCGCGAACTTCAGTTCGCGCGGCCTTCCGCAGGGTGATTATGGGATCGGTGCTAACGCGTTCTCTAGCGTCAAATCGTCAGATGCCCAGTACGCCGGTTTGTCGAATTCGCTCATCCGCGCGTTCGCGCTGGCGGCGGTTGCCGGGTTGACCTGGTATGCGTGTGTTTATCGAGGATGGACGCTGCTCGACGCTCCCGCCGATCCCGGCGCGGCCGATTATCCCGCGCGTCCCGAATGGCACACATTGTTTCTCTATCAGTGGCTCAAGTTGTTTGCGGGACCGACAGCCGAAATGGTGGGGGCGATCGTTGTGCCGGGCGCCGTGATCGTCGCGTTGTTCCTGTTGCCGATGATCGATCGGTTTGCGCCCGGGCTTGGGACCCGGCGCTTGCGGATTGTGTTGGCCGGTGTGCTCACGATGACCGCGGCCGCGTTGACGCTGCTGGCGATTCGTTACGATCGTGATCCATCGGAGTCGCGAATTGCCGAGATGCGCGCCAAATATCGCAACGGCGAAGCACTGACGAAATCCGAGGCCGAGGTGTTTCGCTCCTACGAGTTCAATCGGAGTCGGGAATGGGCCGAGCACTCCGCTCGCCGCGCCGCCGAACTTGCTGACTTGCACGGGATTCCGCCTTCGGGTCCGCTTCCGTTACTCATCGAAGATCCGATGACCCGCGGTCCTGTTCTGTTTGCCCTGCATTGTGCGTCGTGCCATCGCTTCGCCGACCACGACGGGAAGGGACGCATTCCGCTTGAACCGCCCACTTCCTCGGACTTGCACGGCTTCGCGAACCGCGCATGGATACGCGAACTGTTGGCAGACCCCATGGCCGACTACTATTTCGGTCGAATGAAAAACCCCGACGGCGATTCGGCCCATACGCGGATGGCCAAATGGCTCGCCGATTCGCGCGCGGAACTGACAAACGACGAAGAAAGAAAAACATTCGAGGATTCTCTCGATGCGGCCGCCGCCTACCTTGAGTTTGAATCCAAACATCCGGGGTTGTTCGCGAAACCCAAAGATGACCCTTCTAACGAACCCGTCGATCCTTCGTCGGACATCACGATCGCCCAACTGGCCGCATTGCCCTCGGTCGATCGTGCAAACATCCAACGCGGACGGAAGGTCTTTGTCGAACGCTGCAACGAATGCCACGCCTATTCGGGTGAACGGACCGGCACGCTGTTCGCTCCGGAAATGCTCGGCTACGGTTCGGTGGAGTGGACGAAGTTGATGATCGCCCAGCCGGACCATGAATCCCGTTATCGGTCGTCCGGCCGTGAGCGCGCCCGAATGCCGCGATTCGTCGATCGCCTTTCCGACGACGAGATTGAACTCATCGCCACTTGGCTTTGCGAGGGGCGTGAAAATGAACCAAAAAACGATCAATAAAAGCTATGGTTCATCGCAATTGCGTTTTGCGCGCATGATTTGACCTTATTTTGCATCCCTAACCATTCGTAAGGACTATTGTCTTAATGACTGACACGCCACTGGCGGGTTGCGGGGTCTGAGCTGGAAAACTGTACTAACAGGCAATTGCTGGAAGGAGCTTGCCATGAATCGAGGAAAAATGAAGGGTGCGATGGGTTTCGCTGCGTTGGTCGCCGGACTTGGGTTTTCGGCTCCGACGGTCACAAAGGCCGATGATTTTTCGTTCGGTTTTAGCTATGGGCCACGGTACGTTTCGCACGCGCCGGTGGTCTATTCGCGTCCGTCTTATGTTGCCTATACGCCGAGTTGCGGCTATTCGCCATACGTCTCGACATCGTATGCGCCGCCGACGTACTACGCACCGGCCCCCGTGGTCTATGAGCGACCCGTGTATTACAGCAGTCCGGTCGTTTATTCTCCGCGACCGGTCTACTACTCTCGACCGGTGGTCGTGACACGGCCAGCCTATGTTTCCCGACCTGCCTATGTTCGACCGCATTATCACTCAGTGCGGCCGAGTCATGGTCATGGTTACAGTCACCGTGTTTCTCCGCATTATCGCTCACACGGCGGTGCGCATTCCGTTCGGTATCGACGGTAACGCTCACCGAATAGCAACGACCCACTCTTGGGTGTAGAGCGGCTTGGTTGCGGCGGGTTGGCGAAGTCGGCGACAATAAACAGCGGCGTCCATTTGCGGCCGGAAGGGTTTCCGGTGATGAATGGGCGCCGTTTTGTTATTTGAAAGTTTAGAGGGCCTGCCGATGCCGACCATGGATCGCTTTACCGTATCGCTGGACACGGAATTGCTCGCGGCGTTTGATCGGTATATCGCGGATCGGAGCTACGAAAACCGTTCCGAAGCCGTTCGGGACATGATTCGGGATTTGTTGTTGTCGGAACGGCTATCCGGAGAAGTCGGTCGCCTCTGCGCGTTCCTGACATTTGTCGTGGATCATCGCGCGAGCGACGCGTTTCAGCGCATTCGACGGGTGTTGCAAGACGAAAGGGAAACGGTCGCGGGATGGATGGTTGTGCCGCTCGACGCCGATCACGACGCCTGCGCGGTAGCGTTTCAGAGTTCGTCGCAGCGAATCCGGGCCGCCGCTGAGAGTATCCAGGCTCTGAGGGGAGTCAGTCAGGGAAGGCTTTCAGCCATCCCGCTCAACGCTTGAGTGGATTCCCTGGGTTGCGCGAGATCAGGGAGAGCGTTAACGTCGATTTGTTCAAGGCGCTTTCAGGAGTTGTCGCGCCGTAACTTCTTCCCTGGGGTTCAGTCCGCCGACGCGCTCATTCATTTCCACTGCCTGCCGAATGTGTGCTGCCCCTTCTTCCATTGAACCGGTTTCCAATTGCAAGAGCCCAAGGTGATACAGCGCGGCCGTTCGGGTCGGAGACGTGCCGACGACGGCAAGGCATGCGCGGAATTGCTGTCGCGCGAGATCGAATCGCTTCTGCCGAAAGAGGAGCACGCCATGCGTATCCAGCATTTCCGCCGTTGGCTTTCCGCCCGATTGGAGAAAGGCGTCAATGGCGGCGAGCCCGTCCGTTACCCTGTTCAGTTCCTCGCCGTACAACCACGCCAGTGCGTTGACCGGGTTGGCGCTGTCGGGCGCAAGCTGACTTGCTCGCAGGAGGTCTTTCTCGGCTTCGGCGAATTCACCGCGCTGAAAACGGCACATGCCGCTTCGATAGCTCGCGTCGGCCGCGCGATCGGGAAATTGAATCGCGATATCGGCGAGCCACTCAAACCCGCGCCGGCGAAAGTCCTCGTCCGGGGATTGGGCGGCGAGCAATTCCGCCGCAATCGCGACTGTTTCAATGTCGGTGGGGTGATCTTCGCGGTATTTCGACGCTAGGGAATAGACCTGATCAAAGGAGCCGCGGCGCGCCTGGTAGAACATGTACTCACGAAACGCGGCGGGAGCCGCTTGATCGGTCACCACCGCTCGTCGGAAATGCTTTTCCGCTTCGATGAAATCTCCTTTCGATTCGCATAGTTTCGCCAGCAGAATCGACTGCCCGCTCGGACGGGTTTCATCCGGAGACAATCGCGAGATAGTCTCAATTCCCTTGTTTGCCTGGCCGGTTCGCTGCATCGCCGTGGTGAACAGCTCCAACGGGCCCGCGAGTCCGGGCTGCAATCCGAGCAATCGGTGCAATGGACCCAGCGATCGGTCGTACTGCCCGCGCTGCTGATGAATCTCCGCTGAAAGCATCAGGAGTTCAACGTCGTCGGGGGCTCGCGCCAGTCCGGCGGCAGCGGTTTCTCCAGCGGCCGACAACTGTCCGGTCTGAAGCTGGACCGCACTCAGCAACTTGTAGGCCGCCGGGGATTGAGCGTCGGATCGAATCGCCTTTGTCAGCAACGCCTCGGCGCTCACGGGATCGGGAGGCGCAGCCGTCAGCATCAACTGGGCTTCCAACACCAAGGCCCTTGCATCGTCGGGTTGCTCGGCAAGTCTGGTCCGAATGATGGCGAGCGCTTCGTCACGTTCCGCCGATTGGGGTCCGGCGGCGAGAAGGGCCGCCAGGACCAACGACGACTTTGGACTTTCGCCGCGAAGCACAACGGCCTTGCGAGTCAGTTCCAATTGGCGAGCGCGGTTTCCCTGCGATCCCCAAAAATCCGCCGCAATCGCGTGAAGGCTGGCGTTGTCCGGCTCACGCATCAACACCTCTTCGACCACCGAACGGGCCTCTTCGGCCTTTTTGCGCCCCAACAGCACGCGCGCCAGCAGGAGATCGAACGGAGCTGACTTTCGCTCCGCGGCGGTTGTTCTGGCGAGTTGCTCGGCCTCGTCGGCGCGATCCAGAGCAAATAGCGCTTGCGACAGCGACGTGAGCAAAGACACAGATTCGGGGTGAGTCTCCAGCGACGCACGGGCGAGTTGTTCAGCCTTGGCGGCCTGGCCGGACCGAAGCAGAAGATCGGCGGTGGCCGCCGCCCACGCGGGATCGTCCGGCGTCAACGCCAGAGCCCTTTCCGCCGTGGCGGCTGCCCCGGCCACATCTTTCTGGCGGACTTGCCGATCAGTCACTAGCCGAAGCACATCCGGGGAATCGGGTTTCGCGGCTGCCAGCGGAGTCAGCACGGCGTCGGCCTCGCCGTTGCGGCCGAGTCGCTTGAGCATTTCCAGCAATCGGACGGCAACGGAATCGGTCGCGAGCTCAGGGCGTTGGGCGATGGCGGCGCGGTAGGAGTCCGCGGCTTCCGAGAAGGCTCCGGTGAGTTCCTGTGCGAATCCGAGGAGCGACCGGGCGGTCGTCCATCCGGGACGCGCCGCGAGGCAATCCTTCAGCAGCATAGCGCATTCCGCGCCGGTTTGATCATTGGGACGCAGTCGGAGCAGCATCGACGCCCGCTCGAACTTCCAATGCACGCCGGCATCGCCCTCGATAGCGCGCATTTCCGCGAGCACTTTTTCCGCGTCGTCCGGATTCTTCAACCGCCGAACGAGTTCCTGGCGAACCGTCATATCGCGAGGGACCAGCTTCGCGGCACTTTGGAGCGCCGTCACCGCCGTGTCGGCATTTTTCGCAACATCGGCGGATGACAGGCGGCGTGCGAACGCGATCCAGAGTCGACTTTTCGGTTCGGGGCCGACATTGCATTGATCTATGAATCGTTGCGCTTCTTCAACACGTCCCGCGGCGACCAGGGATTCGACGCGCAACTCGTTGGCTTCGACCGCGTCGGGCTGCGTTGCCAGCAGTTCATCGGTCCACTGATTGACAACGCCTTCGTGTCCACCGTCAATCAGTCTTCGAGCAAGTTCAACGATGACGCCACGAATCGCAGCCGAGTCCCCGGACCGGCCGGCAAGCACCGCCCAGGCACTCTGGAAGTCGTCCGCTTCGACAAAGCAACGGGCAAGCAGCTCTACGGACGCAAAATCAGTCGGATTGTCCGCGGCGATCCGAGCCAGTCGCTCGCGACAGTCGGCGCAATCGGACGGCAGTTTTCCGTCAATGGCCGATTGTCGCAAGTCAGCGGCAATCCCAAGCAGGGCGACTTGTCTCATCTCGCTTGGGACAGCGGTCTTGATCGCGAGGAGCTGTTCGCGAGCGGCCGCGACGCGATTGCGTTGCAGTTCAATGCGAGCCAGCGCCAGCCGGGGAATCGTCTCACCCGGCGCCTGCTGACTCAGGCGGCGATACAAGTCGGCGGCTTCGTCCTCGGCGCCGATGTCCAGGAGCGCCTTGGCGAGAAGTTCCATCGCCCATAACCCGTTCGGCTGCATTCGCAAAGCGTTTTGAAGATGCGCCAAGGCCGTGAAGGGTTCGCCTCCCATCAGCGCCCGGGCTCCGCGAAGCGTTTCCAAGGAAGTCTTCGAGGATTCGTCCAGCCGAGGATCATCGGCCAGTCGTTTGATGCAATCGTCGGACTTGGCCAGCGCGCCGCTTCGGACGTAAAGCTCCGCCGCCTGAATGACAAGGTTGCGGTCGGCGGGGTCCGCGGTGTTGAGTACTTCGTCGGCCAATGCCGTCATCGCTGCATGATCGTTTCGGCGTAGGGCGATGGCGATGCGAGCAACCACGAGTCGTCGATCGCCTGGGATGCTTGCGGCCAGTCGCTCCGTCAACTTCTCGGCCTCCGCGAGTCGGTGGGTGGCAATGAAGTATTCCGCGGCGGCGAGCAAGACATTGGCGTCGTCCGGGGCCAGGGCAAGCGCCCTTTGCAGGTGAGTCTCGGCCGACGCGGCATCGCCGCGGCGAAGCTCAAACGCAAATGCGGCCATGCGCACTTCATGGGAATCTGGTAGGCCTTTGAGTGCGCGATCGAGCCACTTCGCTGCTTCGTCGCGACGCTCAAGTCTTTCGGAGAGCAAATCGATCAACGGCGGATAGAAGCGCGGCTCGGTCGGCGCTCGTTCGCACGCAGCCAACAACAACTGCACGGCCTCATCGTATTTTTGCAGCCCATGAAATCCGTGGGCGAGCGCCAGGGTTGCTTCGACCGACGCCGGCGCAATGCTGGTCCATGTCTTTCCAAGTTCGACCGCCAGTCCGTATTCGTTCAGGTCGAGATAGAGGTGAACGAGTCGTTCGAGGACGGTCGCGTTGGCGGGTTCCAGACGCAGGAGTTGGCGCATTGCTCGCACGGCGTCTCCGAGATGTTCCGGCGATTTTGCGAGTTGCTGGTGGAGAAGATCGCCGTACGCGCGAAGCGATTCGACATCCGCGCCATTGCGGGCCAGATAGAGTCGATAGGACTGAATCGCTTTTTCCGTGTCGCCGTTCTGATCGGCGGTCTTTGCTTCCGCGAGCAGCCGTTGAGTAATCCGGTTCTTCTGGATGCGAAACAGTCCGTAGCCGCCGGCGGCTGCCGCAGTCAGCACGAGAAGGAAGATGGCAATCCAACGGACGCGCAAGCGCCCTTTGGGACGAGGCGTTGAACGACGACTCATGCGGCATTCTCCAGCACTTGTTTGGGGATTTCGTTTCTAAGAAGATCGGCCTTTATGGGCACTTGGCTTGACGACCCGTATTGACTCCATCGTTTATCGCGGGAATGCGGACCGAAAATTCCCTAAACCGGCTCGTACCAAGGGACAAGGAACCGGACTCCCAGACGGCTCGATAAAGGGACCATTGCGGCGCAGTAATCGAATATTCGTTTGAGGGCGGTGGTTACTCTCGGACTTTGTTGCCGGAATCCACGAGTCACGATCGATCGCGAGCAATGATCGGAGAATGCGCACAAATCCCCGATCGCTTCAGGCGTCTGGCAAATGCCTTGACCCGGCGCGAGCCGAAAATCGCGGGGAACGTATAGAACAAGATGTTCAAGTCCAGCCAGAACGATCGGTGACAAGCGTACTCCACGTCGTAGTAAATCCATTCCTGAAAATCGGACGATGCTTCGTCTCGTAGTCGGAGCACCTGCCATAGGCCGGTAATGCCCGGCTTGGTCGAAAGTCGGGCGCGCCGCCAGGGCGGACAATACTGATTCTCCCGGTCCGGGGACGGACGAGGACCGACCAGGCTCATCTGACCGACGAGCACGTTCAGCAGTTGAGGAAGCTCGTCGATGTTCCAGCGACGCAGCCACAGGCCGATGGGCGTCAAGCGCGGATCATCGGTGATCTTGAATTGCGGACCGTCGACTTCGTTCATCGCTTTGAGTTCCGCCTGCATGGCGTCGGCTCCCGTGCGCATTGAACGAAACTTCAAACATGGAAACTCCCGACCGCCCAATCCCTGCCGGATGTGCGCGAACAATACCGGTCCCGGCGACGTCAGCTTCACGAGGATCGCCACAATGAAAAGGAGAGGTGAGAGGACGATCAGTCCGAGCGCGGAGGCGGTCAGATCGAGCGTTCGCTTGGCGAAGAGATACGCGCGATCGCTTTTGATGTCGGGAAGATCGTCGGTCCACGATGCCCACGGCGCATCCGCGGCCTGATCGGATGTCAGCGACCACGCGATTTCGGCACCCGATTCGGTGGACGTCATTGTCGTCGAAGGATCCGGACAACGGGAATCGTTCTTGCCTGCCCGGTCGATTTCACCGCGAAAATCTCTTGTTTTTCCATTTGCGAAGCGATTCTTTTGGACATTCGCAACCGCCCGGGCCCCATTTCCATCATTGGAAGCCGGCGTGGCGGCTGCAGGTTGAACCGGCGGCGACAATCCCAGCACGTCGTCCGAATGAATTCCGTCATCCGCCACCACTTCAGGGTCGTCGGACCAGCGAACCGCGAACCGGCGAACCAAAGAGCCGATGCTCTCGAGTCCCCAGCCTCGAACGACAATATGAGCGGCGACCGGTTGAAAATGTTCGCTTCGGACCACGAGAAATGATGCTTCTCCCGACCAGCGATCGGCGAACATCGGCGAGTCGCAATAATGGCGCTTGAATCGAACCACGCTTCCTTCCGTGTCCACCAGCACCGATTCCGCGTAATGCGTGCGGGTGGCCGTTTCCACGGGACCGAAAGCCAGGACGTCCGCGCCTTCCCGTCGGGCGGCGGAAATCGCCTGCTGCCAGCGAATAATCGGAAACTGCCGTCCATTGACGATGAACACATATCCACGCCGGCGCGGTAGCGAGACTGAAACGTCGGCTTCGTCACGATATCGCACAAGGTGACCCGGTTGCAGCGCCGCCGCCAGTCCATCTCCGACCGACCCGAGTTGGTGAGAAAGAAAAACGTATGCGTTTCGATCGGTTCCGGCGGTCCACTCAATGTACCAGCGCATGCGTGCCAACAGGCACTCCGAGGGATGGGACGAAACGGCTCGATGCGGTGTTCCAAACGCGTATTCGTCCGGCGCATCGAAATGAACGAACACAGTGCGAAGATCGGGAATCAGGATCATGATCGCTTCAAACTCCCCCGCGGGCGGGCATCGCGAATGAACGCGGCGACGACCCTGCGCCCATTTTACGCCTCATCGCCGGAGTAGGAATAATTGTAACCATAACGCACGCTTCTCGGGTCAACGTCGTTCAGGATGACGCCCACGACGTTGCCACGAACACTCTCGAGGTATTGCCGCGCGACTTGTGCCTCATCGTCGCGAGTCTGCCTGGCTCGGAGCACGAGAACCACCTCGTCTACCATCATCGCCAAGGCAACGGCGTCGCTCTTGACGAGTACCGGCGGCGAATCAACGATGACTTCGTCGTACCCTCGATACAAATCCGCCATTCGAGCGCCGGTCGTCTTGCCGCGCAAGAGGTCGCCGAAAGATTCTTTTCGCGATCCGCAAGGCAGGACATGGAGGCCGTCGGGTTCGATCGTCTTGACCAATGTCGCGGCAGGCCGCAAGTCTTCAAGAAACTCGCAGAGTCCTTCCGCGCCCAGCAGATTCAGCCGGCGCGTCAGCCCCTGGCCGTGGTTGTCGCCGTCGATCAGTAGGACCTTTCGCCCCGTGGCCACCAGGCTTCGCGCCAGATTGAGCGCCATCGATGATTTTCCGCTGCCGGCGGTCGGACTCGTAATCAGCCGGCTGTGACCGGTCTGACTGGGCGAGCCCGCCATCAGCGCGCTGGAGATTCCTCGAATCGGTTCAATCAACCGGGGGTCCATGCCGTTGGGCTTGGCGCCATCGATCGGCAAATGTTCGACGCTGCCCAAGACGCGCACGCCGAGGCGCTGCACGACTTGTTCCGGCCGCCTCATGCTTCGATCCATTCTTCCGCGCACCAACGCCGCGCCGACACCGCATGCAATGCCCATCATGGCGACCACGGCGCAAATCTTCAGGCGCTTGTCGAGGTTGGGGGCTTGGGGCGCCTTTGCCCACGAATCCACCTGAATCTGCGAGGCACGCTTTTGCTCAACTTCCACCGTCCAGATTTTTTCACGAACCTGTGAAAGTGACGATTCCAACTGGGTCCGCTCGCGGCGCAAGTCGTCGAGCACGAACTGGCTGCCGGACATGCCGGCTCGTTCGCCTTTGAGCCGATTCACTTCGTCACCCAGGACCCTGGCGGTGATTTCGGCATTGCGCAGCGCGGCCTGCAATTCGCGGCGTTGGGTCGTCGAGAACGCGGTCACCAGCGCTTGCTCGCGCTTTGTGATCCGATCACGAAGGTCCTCAATGAGCGCCGGACGGGAGAGGACTTCGGGATGTGATGGGCCGCGACCCATACCGGCGTCGGACATTGCCGACGCTTCGATCTGCCGAAGCTGCTCCTTCAGTCCCAGGAGTTCCGGGTCACGTCCGACAAAAGCTTCATAAGACGCCGGATCGGTCGTTCCCGCATCTTGCGTTTCGTCGCCGAGCGCTTCCAGTTTCGCCGCCGCGATCGCCCGGTTCTTCAAAGCCTCCGTGAGCATCTGATGCGCGTCCGACAACCATCGATCGACGAGCATTCCCGATTCCGTCGAAACGCCGATTCCCTGTTCAGTGGCGACGTCGCGGAGTTGACTGTTCTTTACCTGCAATTTGGCCTCAAGCTCCTCCTGCTCCTTCTTGAGTGAACTGAGGACCTTGCGATCCCATTCCCGCTGTTTTTCTTCCAGCGATTTCAAGTAGGTCGTCAAGAGTGTGTTGACGATGATCTCCATATCCTTGGGTGACCGGCCCACCAGGGCGACTTTCAGCAACTCCGACGACTGAACAGGCTGAACGACGAGGTTGGTCTGAATCATTGAGACCGGGTCCTCGAGATCCTTCAGCGACTCGAGCAGTCGAACCTCGGGCGTCGCCAGCGTCGCGTCGATGGTGGCCGCGCTGGCGATGTTGACCGCCTGTGTTCCCACGTACTGCCGGTAGTTTCCGCTGTAATCAGTGGTCGCGTCGGAAAACAGAATCGGACGCGCCACCGGAGAAATGTGCAACAAGCCGGCGACTTCGTACTTGGGCTTCATCAGGTACCAGATCCCGCCCACGCCGGCGCCGCCGACAACAACGCTGACCAAAAGCGCGGTCAGCCATCGTTCCAACACCATCGTCAAGAGCGACGGCGCGGTCGCTGCCGAAGATCGACCGGCCAGATCCATGCCGTTCGACGGATTGGCGAGTGCCAGGTCGGTCGATTCGGCATAGGGTGCGACAGTGGTTTTCATGAATTGCTCCCACATCTGGTCGGCGATCAGTTTCCGGATACCAATGGCGAACGTTTGACCCGGTCGTCACAAACTTCCACGATCGCCGCGACCGCCAAACGTGGCACCACGAGGTTGGACAACAGTCGAAACTCGAGGAGAACCAACAGCACCGCCACGGGCATCATGACCAGTCCGGCGCCGTCGTGAAACGCGCCCTGGGCAAGCTGAGCCTGACCGATCGAGTACAGGTAGGCCGAGAAAACGATGCGGACGATGTTGCAGGCGAGCGCGATGGGCACACTGGACAACAACACGACGATCTTCTGCCATCTCGGTCGATCGACCAGATAAGCGAGCACGGCCGTGACAAGGAGAAAGGCAAGCGCCATGCGAAGTCCGCTGCATGCCTCGGCCACCGCGATCTGGTGGCCTGCCACCTCCAATACGTTGCCCGTTCGAACCGCCGCGATGCCAAGGGTTTCCAGCACGGTATTCGCAATCTGGGCGGAGATTCCTTGCAAGGGGAGCATGACGGCCGAATGGACCGAATGGGGAAGGGGAACCATGAGGAACAGCATGGCGAGCGGAAACCAAAGCCGTCGAAAGACATCGCGGCCGAGCAAGCTCATGGTCAGCCCGAGCGCACAGGTCACCGCGCCGACGTTTTCCGCGGATGAATACGTAAACCATCGACCAAAGATCGTCGCGCCAAGCCCCATGCCGAAAAGGGCCGCGCCCGGCCACCAGAAGCGCGGCGTGAGTCCGATCAAACGGCGCCGCCGGGTCGTGATCATGTACAGCGCGGCGGCGGGAACGAGCTGTCCGGTGCCGTAATCAGGATTGGAGCCGAGAACGGACCACAATCCGCTCAGCGAGGGCCAGAAGGCCCAAATGAAAACACCGGCCAGCAATGCCGCCGCGGACGCCCCTTTGGAGAGCGCCACCCTGACGAGCGGACGCGGGTCAATGTGGGGTGTCAGCACCGGTTCCGCGGTAGCCAAAGACTGGGAGCTCGCCAACGTCGTGTCCGCTTCCATTGATTGCTGTGCTGCAATGGCTGGCAGAATTCGGTCCGTCAAGGAGACCCCGGCGCGAACATGGAGGTGGTCGGCCGCGACAACTCGGATCAACCACGCGTTGCGATCAATGTGGCAGCCGTCGCCGAGAATGGTCGGTCCGACGATGACGGCGCCGTCGTCGATGCGGCAACCATGGCCGATCAGCGCGGGACCGACAATGCGTGCTCTTGGAGCGATCTCAACGTCGCGACCACACCAGATATCGGCGGCAATCCTGGTAAAGGCGTGCTCGGCGATGCGGTCATCGCACAAAGCGTGGGAAATCAGTCGGACATACGTCGCGCGATCGTTGACCTCACACGTTTCAGCGCGAAGCGGAATGGCGCCCACGCGAAGTCCGGCGCGCTGAAGGGCGGGTACGAGCTGTTCCTTCAGATCAAAAAAACCGGCCCCGCTGACGTATTCCAGGACGGATCGCTCACAAAAGAAAATGCCCGCGGGACGGAAGTGATTCTCGATTCCGGCTCCGACCCAGCCCGATTGCCGTGTACAGAAGACGGACAGAGCGTTGCCGCTTTTCCGATGTTCTTCGATCATCCATTCCGGATCATCGTCAAGCCAGACCGACCCGCCGCACAATGCGATTGTCTCGGATTCGGTTCGTGATTCGCATGCCTTCAGGCAACCGGCCGTACCCAATGGAACCCCGTCTTTCAGCGTTTCAACCCGAAGGTGAGTTGTGGGGATGCCGCTGACATAACGGAACAACGACTCAACCTGTCCATTCGCGCAAACAACGCAACAGCGCGCGCCTTCAACGTCGAATCGTGATATGATCGATCCGATGAGTGTTCCCTGCGGCAACGGCAGGAGCGGCCTCGGACACCCCCAGGTCCATGGCGCGCCTTGACCGATTGATCCTGCTAATACTACCAAGTCCATCCGGGAACTCCCCTCCAAAGTTCCAACGGCCGTCCACATGCCGGACCAAGGGCGCACGGTCTTGACCCCGACGGCACAACTTAGATTCGCGTGGCTTCTGCTTGTTAAGAACGCCCAAGGCCTTTAGCGGCCGAGCGTGGACTTATCAGACCGGTGCGCAACCACCCTCTGGTAAGTCTACCCCGGTCGATCGCTCAGTCAACGGCTTTTGGGTCGAGTCGCCCCAAAAAGCACAAACCTATCTGAAATCACCAGACCCGTGCGAACATTGAAGGCAGAATCGCAGTCTACTGTCCCAAACCCGAACGCGCCGGATGCTTTCCAATGCGAGGCCGATTCTCTTCGATTTCGTGAGCGACGACCTCTCTTTGTGATTCGGCGGCTAGTAAAGACTCTAAGTTCCTATAAAAGGAGCGTTCTGATGCGTCATTCAAGTTTGCGATTTTCGTATTTCCCCCTCCTTATCTATTTGTACATTTCCGGAAACACTGATCCAAATCGCAACTCGATTGCCTGTTGTGGCAGATGGGCCAGCCCGTGAATATCGGACTGAAAAGACGAAGACAAAACGACTCGATCCAATGTCACAACTGGGGTCCTTTGAACGCCGAAGCTACAAGGCGTGTGCGCTGATTCTTGTGCGGTTGGATTTGAGTCGCGCGAAGGAGGCGCTTCCGGCCGAAGTAGCAGGCGGTTGTCGCTGACGGGTGACGTTGGTTGAGCGTGGGCCTGCGGACCTTCATGCTTGCCACGCTTTGAGCCGCGCGGTTCAATGGCTCGCCTGATTGACAGGGAACCGCCTGGCGGCGTCATAAATAGTTGCTGTTGTGAAGGTTACGGCACGAACTGTCGGGAACCTGACGGGCACGGAGTGCGCCCGCAACCTAAGTCTTGCAAACGTTTGGGATGATTAGACATGATCGAAGGCGTGCAGGTCAAGCGACTTAAGGTGATTCCGGACGAGCGAGGCCGGTTGATGGAGATGCTTCGCGGCGATGACCCGTTGTTCAAGAAGTTCGGCCAGGTCTACATGACCACGGCCTATCCGGGGGCTGTCAAAGCGTGGCACTACCACAAGAAGCAATGGGATCACTTTGTGTGCGTGCGGGGGATGATGAAGGTCGTGCTCTACGACAGCCGTGAGGATTCGCGGACGAAGGGTGAAGTGAACGAATTCTTCATGGGCGACCACAATCCGATTCTGGTGCAGATCCCGCCACTGGTGTTTCACGGCTTCAAGTGCGTCAGTGAGTATGAGGCCATCGTGGTGAACACGCCGACCGAAGTGTACGTTTACGATCAACCGGATGAGTTTCGGCTTCATCCGCACAAGAACGACATTCCGTACGACTGGTCACGAAAGGACGGTTGACGATGAAGGGCGTGATTCTGGCTGGCGGACTGGGCACGCGACTCGCGCCGCTCACGCGGGTGACCAACAAGCACCTGCTGCCCGTATTCAACAAACCGATGATCTACTACCCGATTCAGTGTCTCGTGAACGCGGGCATCGAGGACATCATGATCGTGACCGGCGGAAACGACGCCGGAGACTTTCTGAGATTGCTCGGCAACGGCAGTGAATTCGGCCTGCGTGACCTGCACTACACCTATCAGGTCGGTGAGGGCGGCATCGCGGATGCGCTGCGACTGGCGGAGCATTTCGCGGACGGCGAGAAGATTGTGGTCGTGTTGGGCGACAACATCATCGAGAAAAACATTCGGCGGGCGGTGGGAGATTTCTTCGCTCAAGGCAAAGGGGCCAAGGTGCTGCTCAAGGAAGTTCCCGATCCGCAGCGGTTCGGCGTGGCGGAGATCAAGGACGGGCGGATTGTCGCTATCGAAGAGAAACCCAAGAAGCCCAAGGGAAATCTGGCGGTCATCGGAATCTACATGTACGACCGGCAGGTGTTCGACATGATTCGGCCGCTCAAGCCGTCGGCGCGCGGGGAACTGGAAATCACCGACGTCAACAACGCCTACATGCAGCAAGGCACGCTGACGCACGACGTTCTTGATGGATGGTGGACGGACGCGGGAACCTTTGAATCACTGCACCGCGCATCGAACATGATCGCAGAAGGCGGGGCGAATCGAGTTGAATAGCGAGGGGGAAGCGGTCGGCGGAACAGACGTCCTATGAATCACCGGACGATTATTGTACCGGTTGAAAACCGGTGCCACAAAAAGGCGACGTCATGGGGTCGCGAGGCTCAAACCTGCGGCACGCTATGATTGAAGGTTCGAGGTTGGACCGCTCCCTGACGGTCGCGGCTCGGCGCGGCAGCGATTTCGCAGAACCGTTGGAAAAGCTGGGAGACTATCCCCTAATCGGCCTTCGCAAGTCCGCGCGAACTGAAGTTCGCGGCTCGCCCCCGTTTTTGAAACAGGCTCTACGATAACATGTCAACGATACTCATTACGGGCGCAGCAGGGTTCATCGGGAGCAACTTTGTTCGGTTGCTTCGGCGCGAGCGGACTGAACTGCGCGTGATCGCCTTCGACGCGTTGACTTACGCAGGAAACCTCGAGAATCTCGGGGGCCTCGAGGAAGGGCCGAACTATCGCTTCGTGCGCGGCGACATTTGCGACGCCGAAGCGCTGACGCCGATCTTTGCCGCCGGACTCGATGCCGTGGTGAACTTCGCCGCGGAGAGTCACGTCGATCGCAGCATTCACGGCGCGGCTGAGTTTGTGCGAACCAACGTGGTCGGCGTGCAGGTGTTGCTCGATCTGGCGCGCAAGCATCCGGTGAAGAAATTCCTGCAAGTCTCGACGGACGAGGTGTACGGATCACTCGGGCCGTCGGGCAAGTTCTCGGAGACGACGCCGCTTGCGCCGAGCAGCCCCTACAGCGCGTCGAAGACCGGAGCGGACCTGCTTGTGCAGGCGTATCACCACACGTTTGGCGTGCCGACGCTGATTACGCGATGCTCAAATAACTATGGACCGTACCAGTTTCCGGAGAAGCTGATCCCGCTGTTCGTAACCAACCTGCTGGCCGGTCAGAAAGTCCCGGTCTACGGTGACGGGATGAACGTCCGCGACTGGATTCACGTCAAGGATCATTGCGAGGCGATCCTGACCGTGCTGGAGAAAGCCAAGCCGGGAACGGTCTACAACATCGGCGGTGAGTGCGAACTTCCTAATATCGAAATCACCAAGCGCATTATCAAGCACCTGGGGCGCGATGAATCGTCCATTCAGTACGTGAAGGATCGTCCGGGGCACGACCGCAGATACGCGATGGATATTTCGCGCATCACGCGAGACCTCGGCTGGCGGCCGCGAATCGCGTTTGAGAAAGGGATAGCCGAAACGATCGATTGGTATGTGGCCAACGAAGGATGGTGGCGACGGATCAAGACGGGCGACTATCTCCATTACTACGAGAAACAGTACGGTCGCGGCGGCGTCGTGGGAGCTGATGCTTGAGCGAAGTGCGCTGGGCGGATCGTCCGGTCTTGGTGGTTGGGGCCGGGGGAATGTTGGGAAGCGATCTCGTTCCACATCTGCGAGAAAAATCGAGTGAATCGGGCGAGGCGCAAATCGTCGCGTTAAGCAGAAAAGAGCTCGATGTCACCTCCGCGCCGGCAATCGACGGGCTGATGGGGCAGGTCTCTCCCGGTGTCGTCATCAACTGCGCGGCCTTCACGAACGTAGACGGATGCGAGAGTCATGTCGAGCAGGCGATGTCGGTCAATGCAGAAGCGCCGGGATTGCTTGGCGACGCCTGCCGCCTTGTTGATGCTTTGCTCGTCCACATTGGAACTGATTTCATTTTCGACGGAGTGCATCGGCGGCCTTATCGGGAGGACGACGCTGCGAATCCGTTGTCCGTGTACGGTAAGAGCAAATGGGAAGGCGAGCAGGCGATTCGCGCGTCGGAGTGTCGCCATCTGATCGTTCGCACGTCGTGGCTTTTTGGCATCCACGGGAAAAACTTCGTAGAGGCGATTTTAAACAAGGCGATGGCGGGCGAGGAGCTTCGGGTCGTGGACGATCAGGTTGGCCGACCGACGCATACTGTTGACTTGTGCGAGGCCATTGTTGAGTTGCTCGACGCGGGAGCGGAGGGCATTGTCCATTTTGCCAATGAAGGGCAGTGTTCGTGGCATGAATTCGCCACTGAAATCGTCGAGCGGTCGGGTTGTCGTGTTGAGGTGCGGCGAATTTCCAGCGATCAGCTTGATCGCCCGGCGCGGCGTCCGTCGTATTCAGTGCTCGATCTGACACGGTATCACGAGTGCTCCGGTCGTCGCGCGCGTCCGTGGTCGGAAGTGCTTCGTGAGTACCTGGATCGACGGGAGCAGGCACGCGCCGCGAAGCGCGCGGAGACGAAGAAATGAGCACGATTCCACAGGCTGCGGCAGGCGGAGTTCGGCCGGCCGCCGGTGGCTCCAATGTCTACCGCGCCATCGGCATCTGGGTGATCGTGCTTATAACCATTGGTTTCGGTCAGCGCTGGCTGCAGCGATCGCTGGAAGTCGGTGAGGCCATTCCGATTGCTCTCGATCACCCGCTGTCCACGCTGCCGATGCTCGTCGGATCCTGGCGCGGCGAAGACATTCCGCTGGACGCGCGGGTCGAGGCTCGAGCGGCGAATGATGACTATGTGAACCGACGGTACGTTGACGCGGCGGCGAATCGCATGGTCGATTTCTTCCTGGCCTACACGTCATCGCCGGTGACGATGCTGGGACATCGACCGGATACCTGCTACCCCGCGGTCGGTTGGCGGCCGATCGAGACGAAACAGGTATCAGTCTTGCGTTCGGATGGAGAACCGTTCGAAGTTTTGGTTCATACGTTTTCGCGCGGTGACCGAGATTCCGAAGGCCTGGTCGTGTTGAATTATTATGTACTTCAAGGGCGCTATACGACGGAATGGACCGACTTCTGGGGTCCGCGATGGCGCGCTCCGAACCGCGACGGCAAGGGGCGTTCTTATGTCGCGCAAGTCCAGATTGTCAGTCCGGTGATGCTCGCGGCGATGTTTGACCGCGGCGAGGAAACGGTCAAGGAATTCGCGCGAGTGGTCGCACAAGAAGTCGAGCGACTGCTTCCGCTGACGCCGTCGTCCGTGCAGGGCACACCGGTCGATGCCCAGGCCGCGACGCTGAACGACGTTCCATGACGATGCCAATGAGCAAGGCGGTTGATGTCTCGATCGTGATCGTGAGCTGGAACACGCGGGACATTTTGCGCAACTGTCTGCAATCGATATTCAGCGAGGCCCGACGCGTTGCCTTCGAAATCATCCTCGTCGATAACCACTCCGCTGACGGATCGGCGGACATGGTTGCGACGGAGTTTCCACAGGTTCGGTTGATCCGCAACGCGGACAATCTTGGATTCGCCGCCGCGAACAACCAGGGGATCGCCGTGGCCAGCGGGCGGTACGTGCTGCTGCTCAATTCCGACACGGTGATCCTTGACGGCGCGATCGACAAGGCGGTTCACTATGCGGACAGCCGTCCGCGCGCCGCGGTGGTCGGATGCCATACCCTGGGTCCGAAAGGAAACCTGCAATACAACTGCTTTCAGTTCCCGAGTCTGCTCAATCTGGCGCTGTCCTTGACGCGCCTGCAAACAATGTTCTGGTACAATCGCTTTTTTGGACGGGCGCGGCTCGGTTGGTGGGACTATTCGACGGAGCGGGCCGTGGACGCCGTGGCGGGTTGTTTCATGCTCGCGCGCCGCGCGGCGATTGACGAAGTGGGTCCGATGTCCGAGGAGTATTTCATGTATTCCGAGGATACGGATTGGTGTTGGCGGTTTCGTCGAGCGGGCTGGCATGTCATGTACACGCCGGACGCGACGATTCGTCATCTCGGTCGGTGCAGTTCATCGCAAGCGCCGATGGACATGCACTTGCTGGAACGTCGAAGCCTGCTGATGTTCCTTGAGAAGAAATCCGGGCGAATCGTGCGATGGCTCGCCAACGGGATGTTCTGCGCCGCTTCTCTCTTGCGATTGCCCGTTTTGGCGGTTCAGCGCTTCGCAGGCGGACGCACGTCGGAGACGACTCGCCTACAATGGGCGATGTCGCTGGCGGCGCTGCGGTTTCACTTTCTCGGGCGACTTCCCGCGACTGACCGCGGGAGCGGTCGCTGATCCGTCCAGGATGACTGCATGTTTCGTCGAATCGTGGCGCTGGGCCTGTCCTGCTTCGTGTGGGGCTGGCTCGGTTTGTGGGCGATCCTGCGTCGGAAAGAACGCGACGAATGCGTGATCTTATATTATCACGGCGTTTCCGAAGCGCAATTGACCGGGTTTCGACGCCAAATGCAGTGGCTTGCGAGCCACGGCAACGTCGTTCCGCTTCTGAAGGCGAACGAATGTGCCGGGCGGTGCGCCTGTCTCACGTTTGATGATGGGCTGGACAGCGTTCGGACCAATGCGCTTCCGATTCTCAGGGAATTGCGATTGCCCGCGACGGTGTTCGCTGTTTCCGGAAACCTGGGGCGCAGGCCGGCGTGGGAGATTCCGAGTGACAATCCCGAGCGCGACGACCTGCTCAGCTCGGCCGCGCAGTTGAGAGAATTTCCCTCGGAGTTCATAGAGATCGGCTCGCACACCGTGTCCCATCGAAATCTGCGAAATCTGACCGAGGCCGAAGTTCGACGCGAATTGGTCCAGTCAAAGCATGAACTTGAACTTGTGCTCGGGCGGGCGGTGTCCTCGTTCAGTGCTCCGTTCGGTGAATGCACCGAGGCGGCCCTGCAAACCGCCCGAGAAGTCGGCTACAAGGCGGTCGTGACGTGCGAGCCGAGGCCGGTTCGATCGGGCGAGTCGCTGATCGGGGCTGGGAGATTCAAAGTCACGCCGGAGGACTGGTTCGTTGAGTTTCGTCTTAAGGCGGTAGGCGCTTATCGATGGAGAAACGTCTGGCGGGCGGTCAAAGGCCGAGGAGCGCCGGTGCGAGTATCTCAACGGACTTCGTTCGTTGGAGCATCCAAAGGGAGATCGTCCCGCGCATGAGCCTCACTTGCGAGTCGGACCAAATCACGCCCGTTGAGTGGAGCGCCGCGGTGTCGCGATTTGCCGATTTCAGCATTTACCAGACGTGGGCTTTCGGCGAGGTGAGCGCGGCCGACACACGCTCGCAGGTCAGCCGGGCGGTGTTTCGGCGGGGCGACACGATCGTCGGCGCGGCTCAGTTGCGCATCAAGCGGTTGCCCCTGCTGAACGCGGGATTGGCCTATTGCTACTTCGGACCGATGTGGCGACGGGAACATTGTACAACTGGCGACTGGAACGAAGTGATCGTCGCGTTGCGCGAGGAATACGGCGGACGGCGCGGGCTGGAAGTTCGGCTGGTTCCGAACCTGAGCATCGGGGCGATGTCGGAGTCTGTTTCGTCGTTACTTGGTTCGGCCGGGTTCCCACTCGATGCCTCGATTAGTGCTTATCGAACCATCGTGATCGATCTTGGTTCTTCGCCTGAATCGCTGCGCAAGCAGCTCGCTCAGAAATGGCGGAACGGTCTCAATCAGGCCGAGAAACGCGGAGTGCGCGTTGAATCGAGCACCAAAGACGCGGCGATGGATCGGTTTGAACGGCTGTACGACGCGATGTGGTCGAAGAAGCAGTTTGAAACGGGCGTCGCGGTGTCGTCGTTTTGCAGGCTTCAGCGGATGCTCCCGCCGAGCGAGAAAATGACGGTTCGCCTCGCGTTTGTCGGCGATGAGATTGCCGCCGGACATGTATCCAGCACGCTCGGTGATACGTGCGTGTATCTGCTCGGCGCATCGAACGATCTTGGGCGTGAGTACAAAGCCTCCTACGCGTTGCAATGGCAGGCGCTGCTGGGCGCGCGGGAAGCCGGCGCGCTTCGGTATGATCTCGGCGGAGTTGATCCCGAAATGAATCCCGGCGTGTACCATTTCAAGGCGGGATTGGGCGGCGTGGAAACGACCCATGTGGGGCAATTCACGGCGAAGGGGCGGGGATCGGCTCGCTATCTTGTTCCACTCGCGGAGCGGGCCTATCGCGCGCTTCGGCCGACGCGACGCATCGCGGGAAGTTGAGACAACCATGCCAGGAAGCGAAAAAGTAGCCATCATCGGGTTGGACGGCGCGACGTTTCGCGTTCTTCGACCGCTAATTGACGCCGGGGCCATGCCGACCCTCGGACGGTTCATGCGCGAAGGTGCCTGGGGGACGTTGTGGACCACCCGACCGCCGGTAACTTGTCCCGCGTGGCCGACGATGTTCACGGGGGTGAATCCGGCCAGGCACGGCGTGTTCAGTTTTTCGCACCGTGATCCCGTGTCGGGCCGAGTCCGCACGGCGGCCGGCACCGACGTGCACGCGCCAAAAATTTGGAATCTGCTCGGCGACGCAGGCAAGCGATCGACGGTTCTCAATGTGCCGATCACGTTTCCGGCGGAACAGGTCAATGGCGCGATGCTGACCGGGTTCGTGTCGCCCGACGATTCGCCGTTGATCGCCCATCCCGCCGAGTTGGCCGATCGGTTGCGCCAACAGTTCGGAGAACTGGCGATGAACTGGTCGGTGCTCGGGTATCGACCGGCCGACCCCCGGAAACGGGAGGAGCACATTCGCAAGATCAACGATTTGATGTTGTTGCGGGCGAGGCAGTTCGAATATGTCGCCGCAAACCATGACGCGGATTTGCTCTTTTTCGTGCATGAATACACCGACCGCGTGCATCACCTTTTCTATCACCTTCTGGACCCGGAGTATCCGGCTCACAAAGCGCCGGAAAACCGGCCGGCTTTGGAGTTGCTTCAGCAGGGGCATCGGGCTTTGGACGATTCCATCGCGCGCATCGTCGAACAGTTCGGCAACGAGGCGAATTACCTTATCGTCAGCGACCACGGGTTTGACGGAGTAACACGGTGGGTCTACATCAACAATCTCCTCGAACAACGCGGCCTGACGCGACTGAAAAACCTCAAAACCTGGTCGGATGTGATCACGCGCCGATTGGACGTATCCGTCGAAACTCGCCGCCGCCTGGGGCTCGAACAAGACGAAGCCTGGCATCGGCAAGACCCGGCGCGATCTCCGCTGATTGATTACGCACGATCGCGCGCGTATGCCGGCCCGCAGCTTGAACATGCCGTGTATATCAACCTTCGCGGCCGATGCCCTGAGGGAACCGTCGAACCCGGGCCGGAGTATGATCGCGTCAAGCGAGAAGTGGTACTTGCACTACAAGAAGCCGTGGATCCAGATTCAGGCCGAAAGGTGTTTGAAGGAGTCTGGCCGCGAGAGGAACTATACGACGGACCGTTCGTCGAGAATGCTCCCGATGTGATCTACGAGTTGGCTCCCGGCTATATGGTTTCCAATGCCATCCTCCCCCCGGGATTGCTGCGGGGCCGATTCCTTCGTTCGTTGCGACCGGGTTGGGACATTTCGGGGTATCACCGGCCGGAAGGCGTGTTCATCGGCGTGGGTCCGGCGTTCAACCGCGCCGAGGGGTGCGACGCATCCATTCTGGACATCGCGCCGACCGTCCTGTACCTGATGGATGAACCGATTCCAGGTTACATGGACGGTCAAATCATGTGCAGCGCGCTTCGGCCGGAAACTCTGGAGCGTCGTCCTCCGCGCCGTTGTGAGGTCGATCCGGTATATGAACATCGGGGCGAATCCGCCTACACGGAGGCGGAGCAGGCGGAAGTAACACGACGACTAGAAGAACTCGGCTACTTGTAAGCGTGGTGAGATTCCTACGGCATGTTTGCTCATGATTCGTGCCATTGGATCCTTTGTATTGACTGCTGATGCCGACCGATTCAATAGCCGTGATTGACTCTCCTGCCACGGAATCAAAAGAGCATGACTTTGGCGCCGGGGAGTCCGCCTGCGAATTGCAGTTTGAGCAGTGGCCGTCATTTCAATCCGCGGAACCCATGCGAGAAGAATGGGACGCCCTGGTCGAGAGGATCGACGGCGATGTCTTCTCGTCGTTTGATTGGTGTGCGATCTGGTGGAAGCACTTCGGTTCCGGTCGGAGTCTTTCGCTTTTCACGATCCGCCATGACGGCTGCCTTGTCGCCGCGCTGCCCCTGTTTCGTGAGACCATTCGATGGGGGCCGTTCTCGCTCCGAGTCGTTCGCATCGTCGGATGCGATCACGGCGTGACAACCTGCAACGTGGTGATCGACCCGCGGTGGATCGATTCGGTGATACGAGAGCTTGCGACCCGCATCTCGCGCGACGCACGTTGGGACATGATTCACTTCGGCGAGCTTCCCGGGTACTCATCGCTTGGCGCCGCGCTGGCGGCCGCATTTCAGAAATGCGGCGAAGTCGGAAGCGTTCAATTCGTCGATGACGCCTACCCGCACAATGTGTTTGAACTCTCCGGAGATTATGAAACCTGGCTGGGCGAGCTTTCCACCAAGGAGCGGCGGAATGTGCGCCGAGATGAACGTCAATTGGAAAAGACGCCGGGCGCGATGCGGGTTGAACCCGACCGCGGTTTCGAACTTCACTCGGCCTTCGATGATCTGATCCGCCTGCACGACGAACAGTGGGGTGCGCGCGGTCGACTGGGGCACTTCGGCGATTGGCAGGGGATTGAAGCGTTTCATCGAGAGGCGGCCGAGGCTTTGGCGGCACGAGGGCGAATGGCCATGGTGGTTGTCCGTGCTGATGGTCGTCCGATCGCGGCCGAGTACGCGCTGCGATTCGGGCGTCGACTCCATTGGATTATTGGTGGACGCAAGGCGGTAACTACAAGTCGAATCGGGTTTTGCGCTCTGGTCCGCAACGCGATTCGAGACGGCGTGCAGATGATCGACGCACTTCCAGGCTCATACGATTACAAGCGACGACTCGGCGCAAGGACGCTTGGCGTCAAAACCATCGCCGTGTTTCCCGCCGGGCGTTTCCCGGCTGTTCGGTACGCCATTGTTCGTGGTCTGACAAAAGTGGCGAGTCTGGCCTATCACCGGGCGTGGTTTTGGCATGTCGCTCCGTGGTTTCGAGCGCGTTTCCCCATGTGGAGAGGGCCTTTGCTTCGCGCGGGATTATGGCGTCGCTTCGTTCGCGCGCGATTCCTCGTTGCCGGTCGCCACGATTCAACCGCCGAAGCCGTTTCAAGCGAAAATAGCGAATGACTGACTCGCTTCAAATCCAAGAGCACGCGTCTGGCTTTCCCGCGACGCAACAACCGCCGGCGGGGGTCCGCGCCCTCGATGCGAAATCGATGACGATCGAGCATGCCGTCCACGCGGACTTCGATGAATTGGCCGAGCTCCAGCCTCGGTGGGATCGGTTCATTGAGGATTTCGGCGGAGACCTGTTCGCCACCTACGATTGGTGTCGCATCTGGTGGAAATACTATGGCGCGGGTCGGCGACTGGAAATCCACTTGTTTCGGTCGAACGATCAGATCATTGGAATTCTTCCGCTTTTTCATGAGACGCTGCGAATCGGTCCCGTCGCCGCGCGTTTGATTCGACTGGTCGGCTGCGACCACTCCGTGACGACGACAGGGTTTGTCGTTGATCCGTCGTTCGGCGAGCGGATCGCCTCACTGCTCATGCAGCGCCTGGCGGACGGCGTCCGATGGGACCTGCTCCACTTTGGACCCCTTCCGGGGTATCTGGAAAAAATCGAAGAGGTCGGCTCCTGGTTTAGGGGCCGTCCCGGCGTCCGAAGCGTGGAGATAACGACTGAAGGAGAGCCGCATATTGTTTTTGATCTTCCAGAGACTTTTGACGCCTACCTCGAAACCGTGGCCAGCCGAAAGCGAGGTCAAGTTCGCTCCACCAGGAAACGACTAGAGAAATCCGGACGAAGTGCGGAAGGAATGACCCCAAACTCCGAATGGAAGAACGAGTTTGACGCCTTCATCGATCAGCATCAGCGGCAGTGGACCGGCCTGGGAAACCTCGGGCATTTTGGTGACTGGCCCGAATCGGAGGCGTTCCATCGTGAACTCGCGGACACGATGGTTCGCCGCGGTCGGTTTCGCCTCTTTCGCATGAAGATGGACGATGAGGCCGTCGGATATCAATACAATTATCGATTCGGTTCCCGTGCCCATTGGATCATTGGCTCGCGCGAAATGGACGCGAAATGGGATGCGTTCAGCCTTGGCCGGCATCTGCTCTGTTCCAGTATCGAGTCGCTCATCGCGGAAGGAGTCACCCAGCTCGACGGGATGCGCGGCATGTACGATTATAAACTCCAGCTCGGCGGAAAGGTCCTTCGGCTTCAGTCTATATCAGTCTTTCAACGAGGATTCGGATCGGCGATTCGCGTTTCGCTGCTGCGGCTTGCGGTTTGGACGCTGCACTTGCTGTACTATCGAATCTGGTTCAATCGGCTTCTGCCGCGGCTCCCCATCCGAAGAAAGCCGCTTGCCAGGTTCTGGATCCGTTCACGATTCGAGATGTGACGTCGGTCGCAAACCGCTCCCGGCATTCAGTGACCCATTCGATGATATGCACCGACGATCTTTGTGATACGACGGCGGACGATGGGAGCGCCCGAAAATCCGCGGATCGTTCAAGTCGTTTCGACTCCGTGTTGTGTTTCGGCGATTCTGACTGGTGGTACCACAACCGGGGGCACGCGGACATGCAGTTCATGCGACGCTTTGCTCGACTCGGTCGCGTACTCTATGTGAACTCCCTTGGCGTGCGGGCGCCGTCCGTTCGGGAGGGTCGGATGTTCTTTCGCCGCGTGACGCGCAAGCTCGGGAGCGTCGCGCGCTTCCTGCGCGACGGCGGCGAGGGCTTTCCGGTGCTCTCGCCGGTTTTCGTGCCGGTATTCAACGGCCTCGTCGGATCGGCTGTTCGAAGGGGCCTGCGGCTGCAATTGCGAGTGGCGCTACGATGGCTGGGCATGCGCCGACCATTGATCTGGGTCGCCTGCCCGACCGCGGCGTGCGTGCTCGACAGTTTTCCGAACACGCCCGTCGTCTATCAGTTAAGCGACAGCTATGGAGCGTTGCACGGCGGACCGGCCGATGTCGCTCGGCAAATGGAAGGCCTCGTTGCCCGCCGCGCCGACGTGATGGTCTGCTCCAGTCGAAAACTTCTCGACCATGCTCGCAAGCATTATGGCAAGGGCGACTACGTCGATCACGGAGTGGATTACCATTTGTTCGACACGGCGTCGCGCGATACAGAAATACCAAATGAGCTGAAGGGTGTTTCGCGCCCGATCGTCGGGTTTTTCGGCAACATCGACGCCAACACCGTCGATCGATCACTTCTCGAAGCCGTGATTCGCCTGCGACCGCAATACCGTTTCGTCCTCGTCGGTTCCATGACGAGCGAGTTCGAACCGCTGACGCAACTTCCCAATGTCGTTGCCGTTCCGCGCCAGCCTTATCAGCGTATCGCCGCGTTTGGCGCGGCGTTTGACGTTTGCATCATGCCGTGGCTGCGAAATGAGTGGATCGACCATTGCAACCCGGTCAAACTGAAGGAGTATCTGGCGCTCGGCAAACCCGTCGTGACGACGCCGTTTCCTGAGCTTCGCTTTATCCCATCGCTTTGCATTGAAGCCGACGGCCACGACGCCTTCGCCGATGCGATCGACCGGGCCCTTCGTGAGGACAACGATGTCGATCGTCAACGCCGACGAGCCTGGGCTGCCGATAACACCTGGGACGCAAAGTTCCGGACCGTCATCGAGCTGCTTGAACAGCGGAGTATCGTGTTTGATGGCTGAGAAACGATCATCGTTGCGATTGAGTCACGACGTGCAGGCGTGGCAGGCATTGTCCGAGCTTGCGCTTCGCGGACTTCGCCATACTTACGGTCTGGACACGTCTTTTCTCCCTCACACGATGCAATGGAACGGCGCGAAAGCCGTTCCACAGGGAACCAACGTTCGCTACGCCCTGATTTCCATCCTTGGTTTGGCGAGAGCAGCCGGACTCGTTGAAGACAACGACCTTATTGCCAGCCTTTGGACCAGGGTGTCGCGGAACTTCGCAGCCATCGCCCGGTCGCCTGGCGACCTCGGCCTGGGATTGTGGGCGCGCTCTCTCTGCGGCGGCGGACACGCTCTGTTTTCCGCCGAGCGCGCAATGAGCGTATTCCGCGAGAGAATCGCGGCCTGCGACTCCGTTGATCTGGCATGGCTCCTGCTCGGCGCGGACCACGCTCGCCTTGCTGGAATTGAGGTTGACCTTGCCGAGACACTTTCGACGGAGGCCGCGAGCCGCCTCCTCGGTCTTTACAATCCGGATTCGAAGTTGTTTCGTCGACACGGGCGCTCGGGCGTATTCTCCGGCGTCTCCCAACGCGTGCCCTGCTTCGCCAACCAAATCTACCCGGTCATGGCGTTGGCTGTGCATTCGCGTCGAGTAAGCTGCGAAAGAACGGCGCTGGTCGGTCGAGCAGTCGCCGACCATCTTTGCGGGTTGCAGGGTCCGCTCGGCCAGTGGTGGTGGCTGTACGACGCGAGTTTGGGTCCGGTCGTCGACGGCCATCCGGTCTTCTCGGTGCACCAGGACGGCATGGCTCCGATGGCGCTGCTCGAAACCACGGTGTCCGGCGGTCGCTCGTTCGTCCGTGAAATCGAAAAGGGGCTCGCGTGGATTTTCGGCGAGAATGAACTCAAACGAAGCCTGGTCCTGCGCGAGCAAGGCCTGGTGCTGCGCGATATCCATCGCACGGGCGCGGGGCGCGTGCAACGGATGATCCGCGGTACCAGTTGGTGCTTGGGATTGGGGCGAGGCCGTCGCTGGGATTCCGCGTCCTCCCGGTGCGTTATCAATCAGGAATGCCGCCCCTATCACCTTGGTTGGATACTCTACGCCGCCGCCTTGATTCACGAAGCGCACCATCGCCGACAGGAAGAACAGCTTTCGGAAACGCTCGATCCGAAAGCATCCGGAATTGCCCCATGAAACCGAAGCCGAACAGTTCACGGGCCGACCACCTTCTCGATCAATCGTCGATCAGCGCCGCTTCGCCGATGTTGGAGTCCAAGGAGCTTAAGGAGCTTCGCGAATGGCGCAATGTCTATGGCCGCGCTTCCTCGGCGGGTGATTGGGCGGCGGCCCACCGTTGGGCCGAAAGCGACAAACCGCGCGAAACCGCCGACGATATTCGCGCCAAGCTGATGCTGAGTCCGAATGATCTCGTGCTCGAGGTCGGTTGTGGCTCTGGCGCCATGCTCTCCCACGTTCTTCGCGACGGTCAACCGGGCGTCGGACTGGATCAGTGCGAGGCGCTCATCCGTCGCGCGGCTGACTTCGGCGTGGACCTTACGCGCATTCGCCTCGGCGTGTCGGACGCTTCGCGCCTGCCCGTCGCGTCGGAGTCTTTTGATCGTGTGCTCTGCTACAGCGTATTTCAGTGCTTTCCGAGCGAACGCTATACCAAGCGAGTATTGGCGGAGATGGTGCGCGTGTGTCGTCCGGGGGGCGTCATTGTCATCGGCGATCTGCATGGCGTCATGGAAAAGCAGATTCAGTTCCTCGAGCGCTCCGGATTAACGCGGCGGCGCGCCGATACCCTGCTTAGACCATTCGCCTTCTTCTGGAAACTGCGCCAACGAATCGGAAAGAAAGGCGACGGACTTCGACGCCGAGCCTTCAGTCACTCCTTTTTTCGGCGGGTGCTTCGGCCACTGCATTGCGATGTGGAGTTTCTCCGGCAGGAAACGCTCGGCCGCCCCTATCTCAAGCTTCGTTACGATCTCCGGATCCGCAAGCACGCGACATCCCAGGCACGACATGGTTGAAGCTCACTTCAACTCCGCGCTGAGTGATGAGCCTGATGCATGCCCGTCGTTTCGATTGCAATGACTTTGAGCCGAGTCGGTTCCGCCCACGCAGCCCCTTTGATGATGAATGTCCCTTTGTCGGTGTCTGAAATCACGTATGAGCGATTCAATTCGTTCGATGCCGTGCTGGACCTCCGTGCCGAGTGGGACGCGCTCGTCGAACAGACCGGCGGCGACCTGTTTGCCTCATTTGATTGGTGCCTTCATTGGTGGAAGCATTTTGGCCGAAATCGCTCGGGAGAGTTCCTGATCGCCCGCGCGAACGGTCAGCTGATCGCGTGTCTTCCGCTGTTCCGCGAGACGCTGCGATTTGGTCCGCTGTCGCTACGAGTTGTGCGGCTCGTCGGAAGCGATTCCGCCGGGACGCGATGCCATCTGCCGATCCGATTGGACTTCCTAGATATCGTCATGCGCGAACTCGCCGCACGAACGCACGACGGTGGGCTGTGGGACGTGCTCTTTCTTGGCGATCTGCCCGGCGATTTCGAGCCGGGTCGCTCGGTAGCCGAAGCGCTCCATAAGGCCTTTCCTGAGTCTTCGGTCGTTTTTCGCGCGGGCCACTACCCGCAGGCACTTTTTGATGTACCCGACGATTTCGAGGAGTACCTCCGCCGGCTCTCGTCCAATGAACGCGGCGGAATCCGCCGCACCGAACGGAATCTCCAAACGGACCACCGGCCCACGATCGAATGGGTCGGACTCGATCAGTTGGACGAGGCCATGGACGACTTCGTTCGTCAGCATGAGACGTGGTGGAGTCGCATCGGCCGGCTGGGATACTTCCGTGATTGGCCCGGTTCGCTGGCATTTCACCGCGATATTTGCAGGGTTCAATTGCAGAACAACCGGTTGTTACTCCTTCGCATGCGGAAAGATAGTGACGCCATCGGTTACCATTACAGTCATCAGTTTTTCGGTCGCATTCATTGGTTTCAGGCCTCCCGTTCCGACGATGCGCGCTGGGATGAATATAGCGTCGGACGTCGGCTGCACTGCGAAAACGTTCGCGCCGCGATTGCTCGCGGTGTACGCCAGATCGACGGCCTCAGTGGGCACTACGATTTTAAGATCCGATGGGGAGCGCGCTACGCCCGGCTTCAGTCCATCGCCGTCGTATCCCCTCGCGGAGCGTCTCTTTTGCGAACTCGGCTGTTCACGGCCGCCGTGCGGGCCCATGCATACGCCTACAACCGAGTTTGGTTCTGGCACCTCGCGCCTTGGCTTCGGCTGCGACTTCCAGAAGCGTTGACCGGAGTTCTCTGCCGAGGTCAAGCCCCGGCCTTTATCCGACGGCGGTTTCTCGACTATTCGCTTCGTGGCGACGCTGACGATGCGATCATCCTGCCTGCTTCGCAACATGCCTGATTCTCGAACCATTGCCGAAGTGACGCCCGATCCGGTTCTCGCCTGGCGCGATCGCTATGCCGAGACCTCGAAAGCCCCGACATGGCTTGGCGCGCATCACTGGCGATATGGTCCGGAGGTCGCCGCCCTCGTGGCCGCCGACGTGCGACAAAAACTGATGCTCTCGCCCGGCGACGATGTGCTCGAAGTCGGGGCGGGGTCCGGCGGATTCCTGTCAGCCGTGCTCCACGACGGACAACCGGGTGTCGGCTTTGACTTGTGCGAGGCTGTTGTGCGGGGAGGCGAGCGGTTCGGCGTCGACCGACACCGCATCCGCCTCGGCGTCGCCGAAGCAGGACGACTGCCCATTCGCGAAGCGGCTTTCGACAAGGTGCTATGCTACAGCGTGACCCAGTACTTCCCTGATGACGACTACGTTCGACTTGCCGTCCGCGAGTTGATTCGGGTCACTCGCCCCGGCGGTCTCGTGCTTCTTGGCGATATTTGCGGAACGATGGAGCGCCTGCGCCGCCGACTGCTGCGGTGCGGCCTTCGCGAGCGGCTGGCCGAGGCCATCCTGACTTCGGTGACTCCGCTTCGACGGCTGCGATGGAGCCTCGATTCTGAATCCGTTGATACCCACTACCGGACGTATCGGCGATCCTATTTTTGCCGTTTGCTCGAAGATTTGCCTTGCGAGCATGAGTTCCTCAGGCAGGACATCCCCGGCCGAGTCGTCTCGGCGTCGCGCTTCGATATTCGCATTCGCAAATCAGGTTCATGATAGGAAACGCGGTAGGAATGAACCTTGGCGAGCCGCGGGCTTCAGCCCTGACCTTTATACATAAGTTTGGAGCCAATCGGTGTCGATGGCCGATCTTTCTCGTAACGATTCGCGCGAACGGAGAGTCGAGTTTGATTTGAACAGGAGGTTCAATCATGGCAGGGAATCTCTGCGCGCAGGCTTCGGCGAGACGCTGGTCCGCCGAGCAATTCGAGGGCATCGCGTTCGGCGATTGCCGTCTTTCAAAAGAGTCGTTCGCGTTGCGGGAATGATGGCCCAGGCACCCGATCAGTCGTTGCCCCAACAGAACAAGGAATGGAGCGAACTGCTGGGAGCCTATCGCTTCCTGCACAACGCCAAGATCACCCCCGATCGTATTCAATCCGTGCATCGCGCCCTGGTGCGCCAAGACTGTCAAACCCGCTCGCTTGTTCTGGCCGTGCAGGACACGAGTGAGTTGGACTTCACCGGGCGCAGCGTGGAGGGATTGGGTCCGATCGGCAACGGCAACGGGCAGGGCCTGCTGCAACACTCCACCCTGGCGATGGATCCCCGCGGTCGGTTGCTTGGGGTGCTTCAACAGATCTGGCGCTTGCGGGCGCCAGCGCCCGAGGGAGAGACCCGGGCTCAACGACTTCAACGACCGCGCGAGTCGGACCTTTGGCCGGACTCGGTGCACGCCGTCGGCTCGCTGGGGGCCGCGACCCGAATCATCCACGTCACCGATCGCGGCGGCGACGGATTCGGCACCCTGACGGCCTGTCAGGCGCTGGAGAACGTCGGGTTTCTGATTCGCGCCCAGCATGATCGCTGCGTGAATGAAGGAACCGACAAGCTGTGGTCGTTCATGGCGAAGCAGCCGGTGGCCGGCCACCGCGACGTGCCCATCGAGCACGGCGCGGTCCACGAGCGACGCATCGCGCGGGTGTCGATTCGTTACTCCAAGGTTCGGCTGGACCCGCCCAAGCAGGACCCGCGGTTCAAGGAACCGATCGACGTGTGCGCCGTCTACGTGCGGGAGGACAGCGCGCCCGACGGAGTCGAGCCGATCGAATGGATGCTGCTGACCAGCGAAGCGGTGAACACGCTGAATGATGCCGGAGAACGGATTGACTGGTACGGCCTGCGCTGGATCATTGAAGAGTTTCACAAAAGTGAAAAGTCCGGTTGTCGATTGGAACGCGTTCAATTGAAATCGGCGGAGGCCATCGTGCGGTGGGTGGCGGTGATGGCGGTTCGATTGATTCAACTGCGCGACCTGGCCCAGGAGGCCGTGAGTGACACGACGGACGACGCTTCGTCGCCGGCCCATCGACCGGAAGCGCTGCGCGCCGTCGTGCCGCGTTATTGGGTCTTCGTCGTGGCCAAGCTGGCGAAGTGTGAATGGATCGAACTGACGCCGCGCCGCTTCTGGCTGACCCTCGCGAAACGCGGCGGCTACCTGGCCCGGTCGAACGACGGTCCGCCCGGATGGTCGGCGATCTGGCGCGGGTGGTATGAAATCATGTTGATGGTTCAAGGTGCCGAACTCCTGGCCCAACCCGAGGAGGGCCAAAGTTGTGTATAAGGGTCAGGGCTTTAGCCCGCGCGGACCTGGTGCGCATGACAACTTATAGATTACAAGGTTCGACCCGTGCCGATTGGAAAGATCATTCTGTGTTTCTGTTCTGTTAACACGATTCGCGCTCGAACCCGACTTCGTTTGATGCACTCCACATGTTTCTGACATTGTTGAAATCAGTGGACCGCCCTGAATCGGTGGTTCAACGTGCCGCGCTCAACGAGCCGACTCCAGCACGCCCGCAGCTCGGACTCACGTGCTATTCGACGTTTGATGGGCTTGAATCGATTCGCGATGAATGGAACCGACTGGCCCAGCGACTCGACGCGGATATTTTCTCATCGTTTGAATGGTGTGAGGCCTGGTGGCGGCATTTCGCCGCCGATCGCCGGCTGGAAGTCTATGGCCTTCGGCGCGGCGAGGAACTCATGGCCGTCGTCCCCTTGTTTCGAGAGGCGATCGGCCCGCGACTCTGTCAGCTTCGCGTTATCCGCACCATCGGCGGTGATCAAGCGGGCACGCGTTGCGCTTTGCTTGTGGATCCGAAGTACGCGGACGAATGCGCAATGCTCCTTTTGCGCGCTTTGGATGATGCCGATGAGGCATGGGACTGCCTGTATTTGGGCGACTTGCCCGGCTACTTTCAAAACGCCGAAACATTGGCACGATCCTTTCAATCGATCGCGCGTCATCTTGATGTGCTTCTTCAGGACGATGTTTACCCTCACGCGGTCTTCCATCTACCGGAGTCCTTTGATTCCTACCTTGCAAGCCTGTCGGGCAACGAACGCAACAACATCCGAAAGGTCGAGCGCCGCATCAAGAACCTTTGCACTCCGACCGCAACGCTTGTGCCTCCATCGGATGTCCCTGCTGCATTGGACGAACTCCAGCGATGGCATGCCGAAGCATGGCGAACAAAGGGCGGGCTGGGCTATTTCGTTCAATGGCCCGGTGCGGCTCGGTTTCATGCTGCGGTCGCCGAATCACAGGCGCGGGCTGCGCGCCTCGTGCTGTTGCGCGTGCAGGTCGCCGCTCGCGTCATTGGTTATGTTTATGCCATGCGGTTCGGCGACCGACTTCACTTGTTTCAGAACGTACGCTCTCCGGACGCTTCGTGGGATTCTCTGACGCCCGGTCGTTTGCTTCATTGCGCCGCCGTGCGCTGGGCGATCGCGGAGCGAATCACCTGCCTCGACGCCATGAGCGGGTTCTACGAATACAAACGGAGGCTCGGCGCGACGTTCTTGGGGCTTCAGTGCATCACGCTGATTCGCCGCGATACCGGCGTCACGGTTCGCTTGGCGCTTCTGACGTTTTTGACGCGGTGGATCGACGTTGTCTACTTTCGAGTTTGGTACTCGAAGATCGCTCCGACGCTCCGAAGGCTGTTTCCGAAATTCCGATGGAGCGTTTTGAAAAGCGGAATGTCGCCGTCGTACTTGCGATCCCGATTCCTGCTGAACTTCTCACGCCGCTCGGAAAAACAACGAATCCGAGGATTGAACCGCTGAACCACTCCGCGCATCCAATAACTTGCGAAAGCGCCGATTCCGAGAGGACATCGGCGAAGCCGAATATGCTCAACGGCCTACGATGTGCCGACATGGCCTCGAATCGCCGCCGCGTCAACGTGTGTGGAGTGATGATCGACGCGCTGACCATGCGGCAGGTCGTTCAGCTCGCCGACCAGTCCATCGCGTCCGGCCAATCGCTGGCTGTCGGCGTCGTCAACGTCGCCAAGCTGGTCAATATGCGCCGAGATTCGCTCCTCCGCGAGAGCGTTGCATCGAGCAGCATCGTGCTGGCCGACGGAGCGCCGCTCGTTTGGCTCAGTCGCCGCCTCGGCACGCCGCTTCCCGAACGCGTTGCCGGCATCGACCTCATGTTTGAGTTGCTTCGGCTCGCCGACGAACGATCCCTTCGCGTATTCCTGCTCGGCGCAAAACGCGAAACGTTGTCCGCCGTGGTCGAGATCGCCCGGCGCGATTATCCTCGAATGGTCATCGCCGGGCATCGAGACGGCTATTTTGCCGACGCTCAAGAACAGGACGTTGCCCGCGAAATCCTCGACGCTCGGCCTCACATCCTCCTGGTTGCCATGAGTTCGCCAAGGAAGGAAATCTTCATGAAGCGGTGGGCCGACTACATGCGTGTTCCCGTGACCCACGGAGTCGGCGGAAGTTTTGACATCATGGCCGGTGTGACTCGCCGCGCGCCGCGATGGATGCAGCATTGCGGGCTTGAGTGGTTCTATCGCGTGCTTCAGGAACCTCGGCGCATGTGGAAGCGGTACCTCGTGACCAACACGATCTTCATGGCGATGGCCCTCCGCGAAATGGTCATCCGCACCCGGCGTCGCAGAGACTCATGATTCCCGTGCATACAACCTCTCCAACGAAACAACTCATTGGCGATGAGTCTGGGGTTCCCGAACCCGCGCCGACCGTTCGTGCCTTTGGTGAAGGCGCCGTCAGCGGGGCGCTGGTCATGGTGACCGGCAAGCTGGCCAACTTCGCAGCCGCCTTCGTTGCCATTGCGATCATCGCTCGATTGCTGACGCCGGCCGACTACGGTCTCGTCGCCATGGTGACCAGTGCGACGGCTTTCTTCACGATTTTCGGTGACTTCGGCCTTTCCCTTGTGACGATCCAGCGCCCAACGTTGTCGCCCGAGCAATCCTCGACGCTTTTCTGGATAAACGTTGGTTTCGGGTTCATCTTGGCGATGTTTGCTGTTGCGCTGGCTCCCGCGCTGGTTTGGTTCTATGGAGACGCCCGCCTACTTGTGATCACCTTCGCCCTCGCCGCGGTTTTTCCGCTCGCCTCCTGCGGCACGCAACACGAGGCTCTGTTGAAGCGCAACATGAAGTTTCGCCGCGTCGCCACCGTGCGCTTGCTATCGACGCTCTTTAGCGCCGCGGTTGGCATTGCCGCCGCGCTGTTGGGATGGGGTTACTGGGCGTTGGTCGTTCAGCCGATCGCGCTTTCAGGGTCCGCCACGATCCTGTTCTGGATGACCCACCGCTGGATCCCCGGCAGGCCCACGCGCTGCGACGGATTGAAAAACATGCTCGGTTTTGGTGGAGCACTGACCGCGCACGGAATGATCGGATACTTCGCCAACAACCTCGACAACATCCTCATCGGACGGCGCTGGGGTGACGCCGCCCTCGGACTCTACGCCACCTCGTACAGCCTGATGATGAGACCCATCTCACTCGCAGGATACGGTGTCGGCGAAGCCGCCATTCCCGTCTTGTCGCGCGCCGCCACTGATCACCGTGCATTACTTTCTGCCTTCCGCAAAATGTTCGCCGTCTCCTGCGTCCTTGGTCTTCCGGTCTTCGTCATCGGCATCCTGTGGCCCGCCGATTTCGTCCTCACGCTGCTCGGTTCGCAGTGGACGGCCGCGGTTGCGATCGTCCCCTGGCTCTTTCTGGCCGGCATGATGCGCATGCTCATGGTTCCCACCGGCTGGGTCTACGTCGCGAGCGGCCGGCCCAAACGCATGTTGTATTGGCAGCTTGCCTGGACACCGTTGGTCGCAGCGGCTTTTCTCGTCGGTCTGCCTTTCGGCGCGTGGGGTGTGGCCGTTGCATACGCCGTCGCGAACTGCCTGGGTTTTATTCCTGCCTATTCGTTTTGTTTGCGTGGAACCGAACTTCGCCTGAATGACGTGATGGCGACGTTGCTTGCGCCTGCCTGTTGCGCGTTTCTCGGAGGCGCCGCGGCCGTGGGTTTACAGACGCTGATCGCTCCCGATCTGCCTGCGGGACCTTGGCGATTGGCGCTTCGCCTCGGCATCGCGGCCGTTTGTTACGTCCCATTGACATTGCGATACGTGCCCATTGCCGCCGCGGGCCTGTCTATGATCCGAAAGAAAACCGATCGAGGCCAAGACTGACCCCATGCGGATCGCCTTTGTGATTCCCGGCAGTGGCGGCGGTGGCGTTCGCAGCATCGTGCGCATCGCAAAGGGCTTGATCCAAAAGGGGCACCAGGTCCGAATCGCTTACCGTGCCCCTAAGCCTTCCTTGCGCGATCGTTTCCGAAACGCCTACCTTGCGATCCGATTCTCGCGCGGCGGGTCGTGGCTCGACTCGTATCCCGGTGAATCGCGACCTTATGACGACCTGACGCCGCACGTGGTGGGCGACAACGATATCGTGATCGGCGTCGGTGTCGCCTGTGTCCTGGCGATCGCCGATTTGCCCGGCCGCTGCGGCATCAAGGTCCACAACTGCCGCGGCGTCGAACCGTGGCGAAACGATGAAATGACGCGTGCATGGGCGCTGCCGATGCCGCGCATCGTCGTCGGCTCGCATCTGGTTCTGCTCATGCGCGCCGCCGGCAGCGACGATCTTATCTTCGTTGCACGCAACGGCGTCGATCGCGGCGATTATTTCCCATCGCTTCCCGAATCCGCACGCGATGGCGTCGGCGCCGTGTTTCATGGAGGCAGCGTGAAGGACCCGGATTTGATTCTGGAAACGATCAATCGTCTCGCCGCGAGTCGACCCGCTCTTCCGTTGTACATGTTCGGCTCGTTTCCCAGGCCGCAAAAACTCCCCGGCAACACAGCGTATGCTCGTTTTCCGTCGCTGGCCCGCGCCCGTGAGTTGTATTCTCGATCCCTTGTCTGGTTCCTGGCCAGTCGCAACGAAGGACTTCCCAATCCGCTCCTCGAAGGCGCCGCCTGTGGTTGCGCGCTCGTCAGCACCGATTGCGGCGGCGCGTCCGATATCATTGAAAATGAAAAAACCGGTCTCATCGTTCCCGTCGGCGATGCCCAAGCCATGACGACGGCCATCGAGCGATTGCTCGACGACGCCCAACTCCGCGCGCGTTTCATCCGTGCTTCTCAGGCGACGGTCGAGCGTTTGACGTGGCCCCGCGCCGTCGAAGAGTTCGAGTCGGCTCTGATCGCCATTGCAGGTGGCTCGTCCTCCACAACGCCATCGCAGCAACCGACTCTCGCATCCGCATGAACCAATTGATCCAACTTCGCCGATGCAGTTCCCTGTTTCTCCTGATCGTCGGGTTGTTCTCCGCACCGGCCTCGGCGACTGATGCCGTCTCGCCACGCTATCTCGTCATTCGCTATGACGACTACGCCCCAATCACGCCCTACGATCGTGGTTCCAGCGGAATCGAAATCGAGCGACGCCTTTTCGATCTGATTGCCCGGTATCAGGCGCGAATCACCGTCGGCGTCATTCCGTTTCCCGTCTCCGAATCCGTTGCTCCGCCTCACGACCCGGCCAAACTCGCCCCAAGCGACAGTTGGCTGTCTCATTCCGATGATCCCTGGGTCGTGCTGCTTCGCGAATATGTCGATCGCGGTGTCATCGAGCCTGCGCTGCACGGTTTCGAACATCGCCGCCGTTCGCTGCCGGGTCATCGGCCCGGGGAATACCGCCATCAACCCGAACAGTGGCAACGCGATACGCTGGCACTCGGCCTTCAGTCACTTTCGAACGCGATCCACCGACCCGTCCGAGTGTTCGTCCCTCCCTGGAATGCCTGGGATGCTTTCACTGCCCGCGCGCTGGCCGACCTCAACGTCGAATGGCTCAGCCCCGATCTCTATCACGCCGAATCCTTGGATGCCGACATCCGACTGGTTCCTCAGACGACGGCCGATCCCGCCGAGGCGCTTTTCTGGGTACGCGATCAAGTCCTGCCGCCCGCCGACACTGTGATTGTCTTGGTGACCCATCCCTTCGATTTCTACGGCCCCGGCGCGGAGGCCTATTGGCGATCACTGGAGACGCTACTTGCCTATGTCCACAAACCGTATCCTTGGCGCGCGGCTGGGTTTGAGGATTTGCCGAAAAGTAATGCTGTCACGTGGAATCATCACTTTCAGGCTGCGGTCGGCTGGGAACGTACCCGGGCTTTGCTTGATGACTTTATCGGCGTGCCCGCAAAGTTCGTGCCCGACCCCGAGCCGTTTCATCCCGTCGGAAAATACATCGAGCAGGTCCCGAGCCTGCAAGATTTACAATGGAGCGTGACCATTGTGCTTTCGCTGACGGTCTTGGTAGCAGGCGGATTGGCTGCGGCATTGACCGTCTTAACTCGACCCTGGAGGATGAATCTTCGATTGGCCGCCGCCGCGAGCGCGATTGCGTTCATTGTACTCTTGATTGGAGCGTGTCAGATCGCCGCTCGCGATTACGCGGTTCGCGGCCTGCGCTGGCAGGCCGTCGCCGCAGCCGGCGGGCTTACGCTGGGGTTGGCCGGATGCGCCGCTCGACGCTCCTCGCGCTCAACGCCGCCGACAACGCCATTCGACGCGCCCGGGAACCCGGAATCATGACTGATTCGCCGTCGTCAACGGTTCAGTCCGACGCAGCCGCTTCGCAGCCGATGCCGAATTCGCGCGCCGACGAACAGACTATGCACCCTACGAGTCAGTCGTTTTTTCTGAAGCGCTGGTTGTACCGCGGAAGCCGCGTCTGGCCCGTTCTTCGCACTCGAATCCGATGGGGTGGACGTCTCCACTCACTCGGCCCGCGAACCATCATGGGGCGGTGCATGATGATCACCAATCCGCGATCTGTCGCCATCGGTTCTCATGTAACCATCTGCCCGGACTTCATACTGGCCGATCTCGATCCCGGTTGCCGAGACAATCCCAAGATCGTCATCGGCGACGGAACCAATATCCTCTTCCGGTTCCAGTGCAACGCCGCTCGTTCCGTCGTCATCGGACAGAACGTCCTTTTCGCCTCCAACGTCCTCGTGACCGATTCCGATCACGTCGTTCGTCCCGGAGGCGTTCCGGTTACACGAAACGCCGAACTGGTCACAAGGCCCGTAAAAATCGAAGACAACTGCTGGATCGGGCAGAACGCGGTCATCCTCAAGGGGGTCACCGTCGGCCACGACTCGATCATCGGCGCCAACAGCGTCGTTACCTGCGATGTGCCGCCGTGCAGTGTCGCCGTTGGAAACCCTGCGAGAGTTGTCAAGTCCTTGCAGGCCGGCGATCCCGAGGCTTGGTCCCCCCTGCCGACGGTTGATTCAGCTTCCGGAGGGCGCGCGTGGAAACCCTGACCCTTGCGGTGGCCCTCGTTGCCGCGGTCATCATTATCGCCTCTCGGCCGGCGTACGGACTTGTGGCGTTCCTGGCTTTGTTGTTGCTTTACCCCGATTATTTGCGCGTCAGTCTCGGCACGATCGACATCAGCGCTTGCCGCATCGCCGTTATCATTTTGTTGGTTCGATGCTTCGCGGATCCGGCGATCACCAATTCCTTTCAGTGGAAGCCGATCGACACACTCGTTCTCCTCAGCATGGCTGTCTACGCTGTTGCTCTTGCATTCACAACTCCCTTTGATATCTGGTTGGAAAACCGCGCCGGCTTCATCATGGACTCATTCTTTGCCTACTTAGCCGTGCGCCTTGTGATCGTAGATCGGAATTCTTTCGTCCTCGTGGCCAAGGCTGTAGCGTTGATGACAGCCTTTTTGGCCGTTCACGCCGTAGCCGAGACGTTCGCCGGAGTTAGTATCTACAAGGGGTTAGGGCAATATTGCCCCTGGGCACCCACCAAGGGAATGGAATATCAGGTCCGTCATGGCCTCAACCGAGCTATGGGACCGTCAGGCGAAACCATCATGTTCGGACTCACTTTCGCCATTTGTATTCCGATGATCTGGATGCTGCGCCAGGAAGCGCCGCCTTGGCGACGCTGGGCCTATCCGCTGACCTTCTTGGGAATCGTCGGCGTGGCGGCAACGGTTTCAAGCGGACCCTATCTGGCGTTGATCGTCGTTCTGGGTTGTCTAGTCCTTGAGCGCGTGAAGTTCCTGGTTGCACCGGCTCTGGTCATCCTGGTATTCGGGTGCGCAGCTGTCGAATTGATCAGCAACCGCCATTTCTACAATGTCCTCGGCGACCTCACGATGGACCCTGCATCAGCGTATTACCGTGCTCGACTGATCGAGGTCGCTCTGCAAAAGCTTCACGAGTATTGGGTGGTCGGCTATGGACTCGTCGATCCGGGTTGGGGTCCGGAAATCATCGGGCTGAAGAAAACGGATATGGTCAATGATTACGTGCTACAGGCCGCCCTTCACGGCTTGGGTGGACTCGTTGCCTATGTCTTGATCCAGGTCGTTGTCTTGCACATTGCCTATACAACGCATAAGCATTCACCGTCTCCCTGGGTCCGATCCTGTGCTTGGGCGATGGCGTCGTCATTGATTTGCCTGATGTTCGCGTCATTCTCTGTGTCGGTCTTCGGCCAGATGACCACGGTGTATTATTGCCTGCTGGCCTTTATGGCGGCCTTGCCGGTCTTGGCAAGAGGACAGGATATCGAAGCCGTCAAGGCACATGGAAATGCCCGTGGCCGTCTTGGCTTTGCACATTGAACGACGCTTCTTTTCGAAAACCGTCAGGACCTTCGTCACTAATAAACCAGCTCGCTCAAGAACGTGGCACGCCGTGAATTCGATGGGCGCCGATGTGCAGTGATTGGAGCCTCGTCCCATGATGCAGGCACTTTCGGCACAAGGTTCTGAAATGCAGGCAGCCAATATCATGAAGGTTTCGATCCATTCCACGCTCGATGACATCGAACCGCTGCTGTCTGATTGGAGTCGGTGGGCGGGACGCGATGAATGCCGAAGCATTTTCGTTGATGCCAGGCGTCTGTTCGCACTGGCTCCCATTCTGGGGCGAACGCCGTTTCTCATCGCGTTTCGCGAAGGTCTCGAACTTCGAGCGATCATCATTGCTGAACGTTTGCGAAGTAAATTGCCCATACGGTTGGGGTATTTTCAAATCTCCGGACCGGACCTCCAGGTGCTTGGAGTCGCTTACGGCGGAATCCTGGCCGATCCTTCATTTGACGCGTGGAAGGCCGTTGTTGCTTGTCTGCAAGACCTGTTTCGCCAAAGACTTGTGGATATGATCGCCATTAATCATCTATCGGAAGACCACGAATTCTCAGCCTTGTTGCGCGACAGAGGTTTGTCGCTCGGAAGAAGAGTCTTTGACGACGTCGAACCTCATCGTTTTTTCAAGCTGGTCCCAGGTTCGTTCGAACAGACGATGAGCTGCTTTTCCAAGAAGCACCAGTACAATTTGCGGCGACGTGTGCGACAGCTTGAAGAGCGGTTCGGATGTCCTCTCGTCCTGCGCATATTCAATCGGCCCGATCAAGTGGAGGAGTTCATTCGGGGCGCGGATGCCATCGTAAAAACGACCTACCAGGCCGCGTTGGGAGTGGGGCTGGAGGATACGCCATTGTGGCGCCAAATCCTGACCACGGAGGCATCATCGGGTCGATGGATGGGCTTCTGGATAGAGGACGGTCAACGGCCGATCGCCTTCCAATCCGGTGTCATTGCCAACGGGATGTTCGCTCTGGAGGCGACCGCGTTTCGACCAGAGTTTTCGCAGTGGTCCCCGGGAATCGTATTGCTCATTCGCGTATTCGAGCATTTGTGCCATGACGGAACCGTGAGTCTTTATGATTACGGGTTCGGCGAGGCTGAATACAAGAAGATTTACAGCAATCAAATGGTCGAGGAACGTTCGATCCGCATTTACGGTTCAACTGTGCGCGCATCGTTGGCTTGGATGATGGATCGCACCTCGATCTACTTTCGGCATGCCGTCAAACGTCTCCTTGGTGGCGAAGGTGGTGTCAAACGCATGAGAAAGTACTGGCGAAACAGACTCCAGAAGTCCGAATCGTCCGGTTCGGGCCATCGGACCTGACCAACTCGCGATAGGAACATCACCGTGTTTATTCGCATCCAACAATGGGAGTTGATTCATCATGGATAGCCGTCCTTCGCCGTTCCGGAAGCTCAAAACATGGCCGCGAAAATTGCGCAGGAATCTTCGGCAGCGCGGGTGGTTCGGTCTTTTGCGTCTGATCGGCGGCAAGCTGCGCCGAATGTTGACTCGAAATCGGTCCGGCGAGGACGTCGACGTTGAGTTTGACCGGAGATTCAATGTTGATACGTCAGGGGTGATTGACCTGGGCGAACTCAATATCAACAGTTCCCAGCTTGAATTCGGCAATCGTTATCAGGCGATCAACGAAGCTTACTTCAATGAGATCATGCGATGCGTACCCATTCGTCATGAGGACGCTGTCTTCATCGACGTTGGCTCTGGCAAGGGTCGGGCGCTGCTCCTTGCCTCAAGAATGCCATTCAAACGGATCATTGGAATCGAATTGTCTTCAGAATTGAGTGACGTGGCAGTTCGAAACTTCAATTCGTTTCGATGCGATCAACAGTTATGTACAAATCTAGAAAGCCACGCCGTAGACGCGACTACGTATCAAATTCCGTCGGACCCTTTGGTGGTCTTCATGAACAACCCTTTTGAAGAACCCGTCATGCGGCCCTTCTTGACCAATCTTTGCCGTCACACGGCCGGCCGTTCCCAGCCGTTCTACCTTGTCTACGTCAACGCAATCTTGCGTGACCTTGTTTCCGAATTTGGCTTCCGTTTTCTCAGTGACGGATTGCTGGACCACACGTCGTTCGTCGTTTTCGGCCCGCCTCCCGTTGAAGCGCCTCGTCGCTCAGCACCCCAACACGTCTGACCACCGTCAGGATTTCATTTGGTGCGGTTGGCGATTCGTCGAAGCGTTGCTTTCGCCAGGCTGCGTAGCGCCGGGAGTCTTTCCCGACGCTACGCTTGACCGGCAGGTGATCGCCATCACTCCGTCCACGCGGGACTGCGTCTTACCACTCGTATGCGCCCATGTCATATGTCACATTCCGCGGTCGTGTCTTCGCGTCGCGATCGACGAACGGAACTGGCAGCGGTACGACCGACCCGAGACTCGGCAGCCCCGCATCAATGGCCGGACTGCCCGCCTTGATTCGTAAGTCGTAACTCGAGTAGCGAACGTAATTCTCAAACAGCGGATTCCCAATCTTGCTGTGCGTTCCCTCAAACGGCGGTTTGGACACACCCCAGAACAAGTTGTAATCCGACGTTACGTTCTGAGCCGTGCTGGATACGTCGACGGAAGCCTCGGCGAAAATATTGTTGCGAATCGTGATGTCGGAAAACGCGTTCCCATGAAGCCAGATGGCGCCGTATCCGACCCAAGCAATCGTATTGGAGTGGATCTTCAGTCGGCGGATCGGCGCTGTTGAAGATTGTGTACCGTCAAAGAAAATGCCCGGCGCCTCCCCGCCTCGAACCGTCCAATAGCGATTCGTGTAAAGGACGTTTCCATAAATCTCAATGTCCTCCATCGGATTCGTGTCGCCGGGGAACGGCCCACCGTAGATCAACTGCGTGAAGTCGTAGATCAGGTTGTTGCGGATGATCATCCCGCGCACCGGCGGATAGATTTCAAGAGCATCCTGATGGCAACCCGAATTGAACGAATCGCCCACTACATTCTGTTCAATGACCACGTTGATGCCTTGCAGGTCCATTCCGTCGCACCCAACATTCAGGATGACGTTGTTTCGAATGGTCACATTCTGCGCATTGCGATCCCCCCGAATGCCAATGCCCGCGCCTGGTGAAATTTCGCCCAGATCGCGGATGTAGTTGTCAGCAATCAACGTGTCGATGGCGTTGCGACAGACCACGCCGTTCCCGCAATTGCGAATGTAGTTGTTCACTATTTCTACGTGGTGAACGAGTTGCTCGTCGCGAGATTGACAATACACGCCGGCGCTCTCACGCACCGAAGCGCCGACGATTTCAAACCCCTCGACTCTCACATAGCTCTTGCGGTTCAGGTCAATTCCGCCAGTCAAGATTACCTGGCAGGTTGGGCGAACCTGATAGTCTGTGGACCGCACGCAGGCCTGAGACGGAAACGCCAGGAAACGAATCAGGTTTCCCTCGGCCCCTGAATTGACCGGAGTCAGCACATCTGAGTACGTCCCGGCCTTGACATACACGGTTTCTCCCGCCCTGGCCGTGTTGCCCGCCTTGGTCAGCGTGCGCCACGGCGACGCTTCCGTGCCCGGATTGCTGTCGTTACCGTTTGTGGCGACGTAGAAAACGTTGCCCGTCGGAACCGACGTGACCGTGACCACCGCGCTGTCCGTCGCCGTCCGTGACTGGCTGTCGGTGACGGTCAGCGTGTACGTCGTGGTGGCGCTCGGCGACGCCGTCGGAGACGCGATGTTCGCGTTGTTCAGACCCGTCGTGGGCGTCCAGCGATACGTGTACGGCGCTGTTCCACCGCTCGCGCTGCCGCTCAGCGACGCCGACCCGCCGGGGGCGATGGACCGATCAGGACCGGCGTTGGCCGCCAGTGTCACAGCCTGCACCGTCACAGTCACAAGGCTATTGGCGGTGGCGCTGGCTGCATCGGTCACCGTAAGGCTGTACGTCGTTGTTGCCGCCGGTGACGCCGTCGGATTGGCGATGTTGGCGTTGCTCAGTCCCGTGGAGGGTGACCAGCGATAGGTGTACGGCGGTGTGCCACCGCTGGCGCTGCCGGCCAAGGGCGTGCTGCCTCCCGGCGCGATCGTCGCATCGGACCCCGCACTGGCGGCCAAGGCCGGAGCGGAAAGTGAGAATCCGCAGACCGTCAGCGTCGTTCCCGTGTCCGCCCAGGCACTCCAATTGTCGAGCGATGTCACCGTGTTCTGTTCTGTTCGGAACGCAAAACCCGACGCCAATGTCGTTTCAACGCCGCCGGTTCGCGTGGCGAAGACGTCGTAACGTTTGCCGGCAGTGTCAACCACAATGCGGAAACGAATGCGCTCTCCTCCGGCATAGGGAAACGCGCTTGCGGCGCCATAGCTGCCGCCGTTACGAACGTCCACCGTACCCGAAGGATTGAAGCGAACGATCGCCGCGCAACTGGAAAACGTCGAAGCCGGTCCGCGAGACAATGCAACGACGGCGTCGATGCCGCTTCCGCTTGGCGTCGCTTCAAAAGAAGCCACGAACGGTCCCGTTTGTGCGGACATCGTCGTGTTTCGCCAGGTCGTCAGGCTCGTCACGCATCCGGTCGGGCTGCCGCAGCCCGGCGTTTCCGGCACGCCGCATCCGCACAGTCCGGCCGTTACTTTTTGCGGATCCGACGGACAAGAGTCATTGCAGTCCGGCGTCGCATCGCCGTCGCCGTCGGTATCGGCTACGCCGCAACCGCAAATGCCCGGAGCTCCTTTCCGCGGATCGTTCGGGCACAAATCAACGCAGTCATTGAGCGAGTCATTGTCTGAATCGGCAAGGCATGGATCCGTTCCGCCTGAGCCTCCGCCGCCCCCTGGGGGAGGGGTGCTTCCCGATGGGCCGTTGACCGTAACCATGACCTCATCCACGGCGCTTGCATTCTGCAATGTGGCAATCACCTCAAAGCCCAGCTGCACCGCGGATCCGGCGGCCACCGACGGCGCAACGAAGGTCGTCGTTGATCGGTTGGTACCCGCCATGGCGACCGCCGGTCCCTGAAACTGACTCCACTCAAAGACGACAGCCGAGTCGCTTGGATCTGTTGCGCTGTTGAGTGTTACCGGCTGACCTGAGCTCACTTGCTGATCGGCACCGGCATCCACGTTCAATGCAACCCCGGCCGGATCGAGCAGCTTGACCACGCGCACGGCAACATCGTCGGTTCCGGTCAGTTCTCCATCGCTGACGGTGAGTCGAAAGACGAGGTCTGTATCGGCCGATACCAGCGGCGAAACGAAGCTCGCACTGGCTTCGTTGGCGTGAAGGATTTGAACGGCCGGTCCGAATGTCTGAGACCACGAATAGGTGATCTCGTCGTTGTCCGGATCCGAACTCTCTCCACCAAACAGAAAAACGAGGTCGTTTTCGTTGACGACCTGATCGTCGCCAGCGACCGCGAGCGGGGCCTGATTGGAATCGACCCGGACCTCAACAGTAAGCTTCAGCAAAAAGGCCACGGTGTTGTCGGCCTTGTAAGCCGTGACAGTAATCAAATAGGAACCGTCGGCCGTAAACTGGTGGCTTAGCTCCGTTCCCTCTCCGGCCGGTCCGTCACCGAAATCCCATACGAAGCGAAGTTGATTCTTGGCAGTATTGCGAGTGGAGCGAACGGCGAAATTCCAGGTCCCGGTTTTCTCGTCCGCGCTTCGGGCGACGAGTTCGTAGTTCCCAAGTTCCGGGTCATCGACTTCGGCAAACAGCGTATCAGGGTCAGCGCCGGCTGGTTCAATGCCCGGGTTGTTCGCTCCGTTTCCCTCCCCCGTGAGCGCGTTTGAACCGCAACCCGGCAATAACAGTGAAGTGAATGCAAGTATGAAAAAAGACCGAGAGACCGCGCGGAGTCTATAGGCGTGCATAGCTTCCCCCCTTGAACAGACAGGCCACTTTCCCCAAAACCCCAATCCTCCAAGGTTGAACGTTCGATATCCGAGATCGAAATCCAAATTCGTCGGACTGCGCCTACCAGCCCGAAAACGCGAAAAACGCGGTATTCCGATAACACCTCTCATTCTGCAGTCGGTGATCGGAAACTTCTCTATTACAAAAGTTTACACGTTGGTACATTGCCTGCCTTCGGCGTGGCTCTTCAGTTCGTTGTTGAAACTCTAGGTAAGCATTGCGGGTTGTATTGGTTGACGGTCGCGCCGAGACCGCCAGATACCGCGCCTCTTGCCGGCTCCTTTTCCGGCATAGGCAGGATCATCCAAGTACCCCCAATTATCCGGACCTCCGGTCCGCAAGTCAAGCGAATCTGGTCCTCACTCTTAATAACATCGAGCGCGCGCTCCGTTTATTGTCCAAATGGACCGGCCCAGCCAGCGCCTATTTGCAACTTGGTTGCAGTATGAACGACAAAAATATCTTCATTTCGACTCGCCTTCCTGTTAAATTCACGGACTTCGATTGGACAGCTTCGGAGTGGAAACCACTCGGCAGATTTCTTTTCGTCCATCGCCGAAGGCAAGCGGGAGGTTACACTGCTCGAACCCATGCTCTTAGAAACGCCTCGCATCGAATGGGCTGGCGTGGGACGAAAGGAGTGAGGACTTGAACACAAAAACGATCGGGACCCTATCGGTAATACTCTTGGTCGGCGTGTCGGCGGCGCCTGGTCAGACGAACGAAGCTCTGAAGGCCGTGGCGGATCGGTATTGGGACGCGCAAATGGCAGCGTCACCGACTCGGGCGACGGCTATCGGTGATTATCGCTACAACGATCGGTTGGATGATCTGAGTTCCACGGCCGAGAAGGAATGGGCCGCTACGCTGAAGTCGTTGTTGGGCGATCTGCGCAAGGTCAGCGCGGCGGAACTGAGCGCCGAGGATCGGTTGAGCTTTGAGTTGCTGGAGCGCTCCATTCGGGACGACATGCTCCGAATATCCGCGCTTCAACGTTATTTTTCGCTGGAGCCTCTGGACGGTCCGCATTTGCGACTTCCGCTGCTGCTCGTCGCGCAACCGTTTCGCTCGACGAAGGACTTTCGCGATTACATTGCGAGGTTGCGTTCGTTTCCCAAGCAGGTCGAGGACATTGTTGCGACGCTGCGCGACGGCGTTTCGTTAGGCCTCGTTTCGCCGCGAGTGGTGATCGAGAAGGTCCTGTCGCAATTGCGCGAACAAGTGAACACCGAAGCCAAGAAGAGTGCATTTCATGATGCGTTTGAAAAAATCGCGGTGGTCGCGCCGGCGGAACGAGCGACCATCACCGCGGATCTTGAGGCGGCAATCGAATCGGAGGTTTTTCCGGCGTATCGGAAGTTGCTTGATTACGTGGAGAAAGAGTATCTGCCCAAGACGCGAAGCACGGTGGGCATCGGATCGGTCCCCGGGGGCGGGGATATCTACGATCGGTTGGCGACGTTGAACGCGACCGTGCAGGTCAAAGCTGAGCAAGTGCATCAGTTGGGCCTTTCGGAAGTGGAGCGCATTCGCGGCGAAATGGCGAAAATCAAGGAGGAACTCGCTTTCGAAGGCTCGCTCGATGAGTTCCTGGAGCGGATGCGCAGCGACAAGAAATTCCGGTTTTCATCGCGAGAGGAGCTGATGGAAGCGGCGCGGGCGCACCTCAATCGGGCCAAAGCGCAGATGCCGAAGTTGTTCGGACGGCTGCCCAAGGCGGACTGCGTGATGAAGGAAATCGAATCGTACAGAGCACCCGCGTCACCGGTTGCTTACTACAATCCGCCGCCCGAGGACGGGTCGCGGCCGGGTTACTACTACATCAATACCTACAAGCCGGAGGAACGGCTGAAATTCACGCTCGAAGCGCTCAGTTATCACGAGGCCGTTCCGGGGCATCATCTGCAAATCGCGCTGGATCAGGAAAACACGTCACTTCCGAAGTTTCGGCGATACGGGTCGTACACTGCCTACGTCGAGGGCTGGGCGCTGTACACGGAAAAACTCGGTTACGAAATCGACGGGTACAAGGGGCACTACAATCGATTCGGGCAGTTGACGTTTGAGATGTGGCGGGCGTGCCGGCTGGTGGTGGATACGGGGATGCACGCCAAGGGTTGGACGCGCGAACAGGCCATCGAGTTCATGGCGAAGAACACGAGTCTGGCGAAGGTGGACATCGAGAACGAAGTGGATCGATACATTTCGTGGCCGGGGCAGGCGCTGGGGTACAAGATCGGCGAGCTTCGGATTGTCGCGCTGCGGCGCGAGGCGGAGAAGGCGCTGGGAGACAAGTTCGACGTGCGGGCATTCCACGACGCGCTGCTGGGCGGAGGGGCGATGCCGATCGACGTGCTGGAAAAACGGATGAGGGCGTGGATTGCGGAACGGAAGTAGTGAAGAACGAAATTCAAAGTGCGAAGGAACATTGAAAGGTCGGAAGAGTGCAATTGGCACAAAGGATCGCGTGGGCTGAAGCCTGCGGCCCATTTCGTATCATTCACGGTGAACGAGTGTCATGAGTTCGGTGGTTTCTGAAATCGGTCGGAAATACCTCCGGATGCACCTGGCGTCGGGGGTGGGGCCGGTGCGGTTGGGGAAGTTGATCGAGCATTTCGGGACGATCGACGCGGTGCTCGCGGCGTCGATGGGGGAATTGCAGCGGGTTTCGGGCGTCGGGCCGAAGGTGGCCGAGGCGGTCTTCGCGGCGCGAAGCGATGAGAAGGGCGACGAAGTCGAGCGGGAGATCAAACGAGCGGAGGAGTGCGGGGCGAAGATTTTCTGCATGGCCGACGAGGATTACCCCAAAGCGTTGTTAAACATTCCTGATCCGCCGACTTGTCTTTATGTTCGAGAAAGCCTGGCGCAGGCCGACGCTGTGGCGATCGCGATTGTCGGAACGCGGAAGTGTTCACACTACGCGCGCGAGCAGGCGCTGCGGTTCGGCGAATTGCTGGCCGGCGCGGGGTTCACGATCGTGTCGGGGTTTGCACGGGGCGTGGATGGCTACGCGCATGAAGGAGCGCTTCGCGCGGGCGGAAGGACGATCGGCGTACTGGGCAACGGGCTGAGCGAAATCTATCCGACGGAACATGCCGAATTGGCGGGTCGAATCGTCGAGTCGGGGGCGCTGGTGAGCGAGCTTCCGATGGACATCGCGCCGGACAGCAAGAACTTTCCGGGGCGCAATCGGATCATCGCGGGGATGTCGCTGGGCGTGTTGGTGGTGGAAGCGGGGAAGGGGAGCGGCGCGCTTATCACGGCCGAAGCGGCGACGGAGTACAACCGCGAAGTGTTTGCGATTCCGGGCGCGGTCGATCGCGCGGAACTGACGGCGGGGAGCAACGGGCTGATTCAGCGCGGCGAGGCAAAACTGGTGACGTGTCTTGAGGACATTCTCGACGAGTTGAAGGACGTGGGCAGGCTGATGGCTCGCGGCGCGCCGAGCGAGGATGAGCGGGGCGTTGTTCGCGAAGACGGCCGCGAGTTGCTGCTTCGTGGGTTGACGAAAGAACAGCGGGCGGTGTACGACGTAATCAAAGGCGACCCGGTTGACGTGGACGGCGTATGTTTGGTCAGTGGAGCGGATGCGGCGGGTGCAATTTCGGCGCTCACATCGTTGCAGATACGGGGATTGATCAAACAGTTGCCGGGCGGTCGATTCGCGCGGCGAGCGTAGCGACACTTGGTCATAGGGCAACTTCAATTGTGAGATATGCCGTGACGCGTGGTAAGGAAAACATATTGTGGCAACCGAGTGGTGATCGCGCGAAGCGGTCGCAGATGCACGAGTTCATGACGCGGATGGCGGCGAAATATGGATTTGCAGCGGACTACGCCTCGATGCATCGATGGTCGGTGGCGAAGCGGGATCAGTTCTGGGGTGAGTTTCTCGAATTCGCGGGGATTGCGGCGAGCAGGTCGGCCACGTCGGTCGAGAGTGGCAGGGGGATGCTGGGGACAAAGTGGTTCGCGGGGATGGAGTTCAACTTCGCGGAGCATCTGCTGCGATTTGACGACGATCGGGTGGCGGTCGCGGCGGAGGATGAGCAGGGTCGAACGCGGGATATCACCTATCGGCAACTTCGCAGCGAAGTCGCGGCCTTGGCGGTGGCGCTAAGAAAGGCGGGACTGAAGCGCGGGGACCGGGTCGGGGCGTTCATGCCCAACGTGCCCGAGACAGTGATCGCGATGCTGGCGACGGCGAGCATCGGCGCGATTTTTTCGTCGTGCTCGCCGGATTTCGGCATCAGCGGGGTGTTTGATCGGTTCGGGCAGATTGAGCCAAAGGTGCTCGTCGCGGCGGACGGGTACGTCTACAACGGAAAGAAGATCGATTGTCTCGACAGGGTGCGGGGGATATTGGAGAAAATCCCAAGCATCGAGCAGGCGATCATCGTGCCATTCGCTGACACTTCTTCGGACATCGGCGGGATTCGCGGGGCGGTGCTGTGGAGAGAATGCGTCGGCAATTCGACCGACCCTCCCATCGGCAAGGGGGGAGGCGAAAACACGCTTCCTGACGGGCGCGGTTCGGTGAACGACCGAGACTCCGCGCGAACTGAAGTTCGCGGCTCGCAAAGCGGCGGGGTCGCGCGGGCGGACGGGCGCGGCTCGGGGAACGACCGAGACTCCGCGCGGACTGGAGTTCACGGCTCGAACGGCGCGGCGATGACGTGTGAGCAAGTGCCGTTCGATCACCCGCTGTACATCATGTACTCGTCGGGGACGACGGGGATTCCCAAGTGCATCGTTCACGGGCAGGGCGGGACGCTGATTCAGCACATGAAGGAGCTGATACTGCACTGCGACCTGCGCCGCGACGATGTCATCTTCTACTTCACGACGTGCGGGTGGATGATGTGGAACTGGCTGGTGAGTTCGCTGGGCGTCGGAGCCACGGTCGTGTTGTACGAGGGCAGTCCGTCGTATCCGACGGCGGACCGGTTGTGGAAGCTGGCCGAGCGGCTGGGCGTGACGGTGTTCGGGACGAGTCCGAAGTTCGTCGCGGCCTGCGAGAAGGCCGGGTTGCGGCCCGATGAGCAGCACGACCTGTCGAAGTTGCGGGCGGTGCTTTCGACGGGATCTCCGCTGACCGTCGAGAACTTTCGCTGGGTATACGACAACGTCAAGAAGGACTTGCAGTTGTCGAGTATCTGCGGCGGCACCGACATCATCAGTTGCTTCATGCTGGGCAATCCGATGCTGCCGGTGTACGCCGGGGAGATTCAGTCGATCGGATTGGGCATGGACGTGAAGGCGTTTGGCGAAGACGGCAGGCCGGTCGTGGGGCAAAAGGGCGAATTGGTCTGTTGCGCACCGTTTCCGTCGCAGCCGGTTGGGTTCTGGAACGACGCCGACGGGGCCAAGTATCGCAAGGCCTATTTCGAGGCGTTTCCCGACGTGTGGCATCACGGGGATTTCGTCGAGATCACCGAGCGCGGCGGGGTGATCGTCTACGGCCGGTCGGATGCGACGCTGAATCCGGGCGGGGTGCGGATCGGTACGGCCGAGATCTATCGGCAGGTGGAGTCGATCGAGGAGATCGTGGACAGCGTGGTGGTGGGGAAGAACACGGCCGACGCGGACGTGGAAGTCTGTTTGTTTGTGGTGTTGCGGCAAGGCGTCGTGCTCGATGCTGCATTGGAACAGAGGATTCGCAAACGCATCGCGGAGGGGACGACGAAGCGGCACGTTCCGCGGCACATTAAGCAGGTGTCGGCGATTCCGTACACGATCAGCGGGAAGAAGGTGGAATTGGCGGTGCAGCGAATGATCCACGGCGAACCGGTCCCCAACCGCGATGCGCTGAAGAACCCGGAGGCGCTGGAGCAGTTCGCGGGGATCGTGTGACGGGCATCGGTATTGCTTGGGATGTGTAGTGGGAGGTGGCCAGCCGAGGAACTACGAATTAATGCGAGTCCCATATGTAAGCAAAAAACGAAGCGACCCAACAAGCAATGATTGCCGATTGGATTAGAAGTCCGAACATGCAAGGCAACGTGCGACTTCTGATTCCCGAAGGGGTTGGGAAGAGCGTTAGTACTGCAAGTCCACCCGAATTCGGGGGCAAGGGTAGCAGGTTGAATGCAGCGATCTTTGCGGTCAAGACGCCGATCGTCTCAAGGAAGGGAGCGCTTTCGACCAAGCCAAAGAATCGACCAACAAGATGTTCGCCGGCGGTCAGCGGAGCCAGCGCTCCTTGAATAATTTGGCGAAATCCAGAGGCGAGTTCCACAGCGGCGCGGTCGTAGCCGATGCAGACGCCTGTAAGGCACATGACTGCTAATGGACCAGCGACGTGAAGGAGGAAACGCAACCCAGCTGACCGCCGCTCGATGTCGTCGATGCGGACCGACCCACCCCACGGCAAGTACCCAACTTTGACCGGGAGGACACCAAAACGAAAACAAAAAAGCGGTTTACCGAATGCTAATTGAACTTCGTTGATATTGAGCCCAGCGGCAAGAGCAACAAAAATGTATCCGAGGAGATGCACCGTTGTGCCAAACGCAAGCGAGATTGCAATCACAAGGGCGGGGACGGAAAAGCCACTGTATACCGCAAAGACAACGAATGCGACCAAACCCAAAGCGACCGCCTTAAGAGATTGTCGTTCGACCTCAATGGCCGGTGTTGCTTCCGATCTCCAAGGCGGTAAGGCAATCGGAGTTGGCCTGGGGATTCCATTAGCGGCAGCCTTCAGTGCCTTTGCGTCAGCGTGGCGATCCTGAGCGCGACAGCACGCCCAGTAGAAAAGCCCATCCCAATACAGAGCATGCGTCAAATGCTCGCGCGTCTGGCTTGGAAGCTCTAGCCCGTGCGGACGGCGGCCAACGAGCATTTCGAAGAGGACGATGCCTACGGAGTAGACGTCGCCCGCGGGGGTTGCTGTAGTGCCATCCATGAGATCCGGAGCCATGTACGCGTACGTTCCCGCGATGTAGGGGATGCCTTCGCCGGAAAGCGACGTGCTCTGGACCATGGATCGCGCGAAGTCGGACACGGTGTCATTCGCCGAAAGTCCAAAGTCCGCGATCAGGGCGCTGCCGAACTCGTTTAAAAGAATATTACTTGGTTTGATGTCTCGATGGACGATGCCGCGTCCGTGGGCCTCAGCAAGTCCTGAAAGGACGTCCTTGAGTAGAATCTCGACGCGATCTTCTGGTATTCCGTTTGGATGCTTCTTGATCAGTTCGGCAAGATTTCCACCCGACATGTAGGGCATGACAACATAAGGCGGATCGGCGAATCGCGTGTCGCTGTCGAGAATAGGGACAACGTTGGGGTGGTCAATTTCCGGCAGCCGAGCTTCTCGTTGGAGTTGCTTGCGAAGCGTCGGATCGACGGCGATCTTGACGGCGACGACACGATTTCTCTCGTGATGACGAGCCTTCCAAACTTGAGCGAACGCACCGCTACCGATCAGGCTTTCGAGAAGATAATTCCCAATTCGAGCGCCGGGCGCCAACGTGGTTGTCGTTTCCATTGCGGGCAATGTGCTCCCGATCTCTTGATGTCCGCCCTTGACGGTGCCACTCCCTCGAACCAAAAGACCATTTCAATGTAACAAAGTTGGCGAAGAATTCCCACAGGGAGTGGTCGTGCGGGTTCCGGCGCATTGGGCCTTTGGTTTTTCTGGCCTGATCGTCCCGCGACGCCGCCATCGTGCCCGGACCGCAACTACTCCAAGTCCAGTGAGTAGCGGAGGGCTTGGTCGAGTGCAAACTGGAGCTTCCCGGAGAGCATGGTCATTCGTTGTCGCAAACGATCATTGGGGATGGTATGAAGATTGTCGGTATTGACGACGCAACTGACTGGCATTCCATCGGTAGCCGATAGCAGTACCTCGCAGGGTAGCGAGCGCGCGACGCGCTGACCTCGGCAACGGTGACGTTTCGCCGCCGCTCAAGTCCCTCGGCCCGCGAAACGATGACGATCGGTCGAAAGCCCGCATCGCCGGCAAGTTCGGCCCACCAGACCTCGCCGCGAGTCACGAGCGTGACCGCCCGCCGTTGCGCAGCGCGTCCGGGTAAAACATGGACCAATCCTCAGCCTGAGTTGATTCCGTCCACGCCGCGAGGCCGCGATTCCCGACGGCGGCATCATCGTCAACGCTGTTGCCGAAGGCTTGTACCGACAAGAGGTGTAGAACCTGTTCTCGCTCGACCGGTGAAAGCCTGTTTGCCTGCTCCAAGATTGCTTCCAGCTTGGTCATGCTCCCATTTTATCTGATTCGCCAATGGAGGTCCATATTTGAACAAGATGCAGGTTGGGTCTGCTTCGCCGATTCGCTTCGCGAGCCGTTTTCAGGTTCTTCTCGTGATCGAACGTCGGCGATTGGCGCTCGGTTCCTCGCCGGATCTGTAATGGTGATTTCCGCCAATTCGGTGTACAATTTGCCCGACTCCGTGGGCGCGTCGCGCGTTGAGAACCCCGCCTCACCCGGGCCGTGCGACGCCGAGAAACCGGTGAAGGACAGGAGCTTCAAGACCCATGGCCGAGGACTTTTTGCCCATCAAGGGCTACGACCACATCGAGTTCTACGTCGGCAACGCCAAGCAGGCGGCACACTTCTACGACAAGACGTTCGGGTTCAAGCCGGTGGCGAAGGCTGGCCTGGAGACTGGCGTTCGCGATCGGGCGAGCTACGTCATGGAGCAGGGCAACGTGCGTTTCGTTTTCACGAGCGCGTACGGCCCGGACCATGAGATCGCTCGGCACTGCGCGCTGCACGGCGACGGCGTGAAGGCGATCGGGCTGAGCGTTCCGGACGTGTACAGCGCGATGCGCGAGACGAAGGCGCGCGGCGCGACGATCGTCCAGCAGGCGACGGCGATCGAAGACGACAACGGAACGATCGTCGTCGGAGCGATCAAATACGCCGGCGACACGATCTTTCGATTCGTCGATCGCAAGAGCTATCGCGGCACGTTTCCGGGCTTCAAGCCGATTTCGGCGCACGGTTCCGCGCCGGTCGGGCTGGCGGCGATCGACCATGTGGTCACGAATGTGTGGCTCGGCGAGATGAACTTCTGGGCACGCTGGTACGAGCAAGTGCTGGGCTTTACGAACCTGTGCGGATTCACCGACAAGGACATCAGCACGGAGTATTCGGCCCTGATGAGCAAGGTGATGGAGAACGGCACGGGCAAGTGCAAGTTTCCGATCAACGAACCGGCCGAAGGCAAGAAGAAGAGTCAGATCGACGAGTTTCTCGATTACTATCGCGGGCCGGGCGTGCAGCACATCGCGATGAACAGCGGGAACATCTACCAGACGGTCACCGAGCTGCGGAAGCGAGATATCGACTTTCTTCGCGTGCCGGACACGTACTACGACTACATGCGCGAGCGCGTCGGCGACGTCGGAGAAGACTGGGACAAACTTCGCGATCTCGGGATTCTGCTGGACAAGGACGAGGACGGGTATCTGCTCCAGATCTTCACGGCCCCGGTGCAGGACCGGCCGACGCTGTTCTTCGAGGTGATCGAACGGCACGGCAGCCGGGGCTTCGGCATCGGGAACTTCAAGGCGCTGTTCATCAGCATCGAGCAGGAGCAGGCGGCGCGCGGGAACTTATAGAACACGGTCCGAACTATGGACAACATTGCCCATCGCGATAACGCGGTGCGGTAGCGACGCCAAGACCGCTCGCCTCGGTGCTTCCCACCGTGTACAACTTGGCCATGCAATCGGTTCGTGAACAACTTTCCCGACGGGTCGCGTCCGCGCTGACGACCATGGAGGTCGAGGGCGAGCCGCTCGTCGCCCCGTCGCAGGATGAGAAATTCGGCGACTACCAGTCCAACGCGGCCATGGGGCTTGCGAAGCGGCTGGGAAAAAAGCCGCGAGAAGTGGCCGAAGCGATTATCGCGGCGCTCGACGCGGACGACCTCATCGAGCCGCCGCAGATCGCCGGTCCGGGGTTCATCAATTTTCGCCTGCGCAATGATTTTCTCGCGCGGTCGCTGGCGGTTATTCCGTCGGGCGCCGGCGATGACGATCGCCTGGGGCTTGCCCGGTCGCCGCGACCGGAAACCGTCGTCGTTGATCTGTCGAGTCCCAACCTGGCCAAGGAGATGCACGTCGGCCACCTGCGGAGCACGGTCATCGGCGATTGTGTCGCGCGGGTGATGGAGTTCATGGGCCACCACGTGATCCGCGAGAATCACGTCGGCGACTGGGGAACGCAGTTCGGGATGCTGGTCGCGCACTTGCGGCGGATCAGGCCGGAACTCGCGGATCGGCCCGACGCGCTGGAGATCAAAGACCTCGAAACATTCTACGTTGAGGCCAAGGCTCGTTTCGATGCTGATGAGGCGTTTCGCGCGGAATCGCGCGAGGCGGTGGTCGCGCTGCAAAAAGGCGACGCGACGATCCGGCGGATATGGAAGGCATTTTGCGATGAGTCGCTGCGCCATTGTCACGAAATCTACGAGCGCCTTGGCGTGCGGCTGATCGATCGCGGGGAGAGTTTCTACAACGACCTGATGAACGAGGTCATCCTGCGCCTCGAAGCCATGCGCGACTCCGGCGCGTCGCCGCACGTTCGCGACAGCGACGGCGCGCTGTGCATCTTCGCGGAAGGGTTCACCACGCGCGACGGCGAACCCCTGCCGCTCATCGTTCGAAAGTCCGACGGCGGATTCAATTACGCCACTTCGGACCTGGCGACCATTCTGCATCGTGTCGAAACCCTCAAGGCCACGCGGATCGTCTACGTCGTCGGACTCTCGCAAAAACAGCACTTCGAAATGCTTTTTGCCGCGGCGAGAAAGATCGGTTGGGTCGCGGACTCGGTTCAGTTGGAGCACCTGGGATTCGGCAACATGCTCGCGCCGGGCGGCCAGCCGTTCAAGACCCGCGAGGGCGGGACGATCAAACTCAAATCGCTGCTCGACGAGGCGGTCGAACGGGCCGCGCAAGTGCTCGCGTCGCGATCGGGCGACGACGAGGAGTCAGAATCCTTCGGCGCGGAGGAATCGGCGGCGGTGGCGGAGGCCGTCGGACTGGGAGCGATCAAGTATTTCGACCTGTCCCACGCGATGAACAGCGATTACGCGTTTGACATCGGCACGATGCTCTCGCTGGAGGGCAACACCGCGCCGTACATGATGTACGCCTACGCGCGGATTCGTTCGATCGGCCGCAAGGCCGGGGTCGATTTCGCGACGCTGACGAGTGGGGCGAACCTCGTGCTCGAGCATCCCGCCGAAATCGCGCTGGCCAAGAAGCTGCTTCAGTTCGCGGAAAAGATCGAGCTGGTCGGGCGGGAACTGCGGCCCAACGTGCTGACTGATTACCTCTACGAACTCGCCAAGGCGTTCAGCCGGTTCTACGACAAAAAGCTCGGCGTGCGCGTCATCGACGCATCGCCGGAAGCGGTCCGACTCTCGCGGCTCCGGCTGTGCGACCTGACCGCGAGGGTTCTGCGTCTCGGTCTGCGACTGCTCGGCATCGGGACGATTGAGCGGATGTGATCCAATTGCTCACGGAAGTAGTTTGCGAATCCCCACAAGCATGATCGTGCGTTTAATCGCTTTGGAGCCTCTAACGGAACAGAGCCGCGACCGTCAGGGAGCGGAGCATTTGACTTGGATGGCGTCGTCTTGTTGAAACCTCTGGTTACCAGCGCAGTGTGAATCGAACACAGCGAGCCGCGAACTTCAGTTCGCGCGGACTCCCGAACTGATGGAACGTCCGCCCAAGGCGACCGCACCGAAACCGTTCCAGACATACGAAAAAAAAACGATCGGAATGAATCCTATGGTGTAGCCGACGGCGGGGCCGGGGCCATTTCGTCGATCCCCGTGCCAGTCCACAGTCGGTTACTCCACTCTCCCGGCGTCGCCGGATCGGTAATCGGCACTACCTTGCCGAAGTTGGGGTTGTCCGGGTCCTTGGGAAACTCATAGCCGAGTTCCGTCAGGGTCATCGATTGGACATGAGTATCCACGAACATCACGTTGCCCTGCTTGCGGTGCCGAGGCTCCATCGGTGAGTGGGCATAAAGCGCCGGATCGGCGCCGCTTTGAACGTGCTGCGGGTCGGGACCGAACTGCTTGGCCCGCTGTTCCACCGCCAGACGCGGAGGATCGAGCGTATAGGAATGAAGCCCGTGCTTTGGCCCGGCGCCCCGGCTGTCGGCCAGAAGAACCGTCATTCCGGGCGATCGAATGCGATGCGAACGAACCGCGAAGTTGTCCCACAGCTTTGGATCGGTATCGGTCCGCGCGTTACCGAGATACTGATAGTTGTAACCGTACGCGCCGTTCCGCTCATCCATCGCAAATTCCGGATCGTCCAGCGCGGGACACGAAAAGATGTCGATCGTCATCGTGGTGCCTTCGCGTCCGCCGGGCGTGCCCAGCCCCGTGTCGTCAAACGGTCGCCCCAATCGCTTGAAGGGCCGGGGATCAATCACCGGACCCATGTTGGTTTCCAGAAACCACTGCCAACGCGGAAATTTTCGGTTAAAATCGTTGACGTAGTCATCGGTGGCGGTTGGGGTACCTTTCTTTAGGCGATGTGGCGGAAAGGTATCACGGTTTTCGTTCAGGTAAAGCGCGAAAGCGGTTCCGATCCCTTTCATCTTCGACAAACAGACACTGGCCTTGGCTTGCTGGCGCGAGGCGCTCAGGGATGGAATCAGGATGCTGATCAGCAGACCCAGAATGGCCATGACGGTCAGCAGTTCGATCAGCGTAAAGGCGTGTCGTCGCTTCATTTTTCTCCCTGGCAATCACCCACCCGGCAGGATCTCCGCGCCGAGATTATAGGCCGCGGCGAACATCATGTCATTTGCGGTCCCCGAAAGCGCGACGCGCGCTCAACCCGGAATGATCTCTCGAATCAGTTCTTATCGCCGTCCTGGTCGTCACCCATTTTTTCGATCCGTTGGCGCAGCGCATCAATTTGCGACCGGAGCTCGTCGATTGAATCCTCTCCCGGCCTGGTTTCGTTTGGCTCCTTAGTTCCATCCGATGTTCCCGGTTCGTTGACGGATTCGGAAACATTCGACTCGCCGACCCCGCCAAACGCCTGAAACATGTTTCCCGCCCAGTCCATCGGCGACATCATTGAGCTCTTCATCGACTTGCGTAAATAGGCGTCAAACTGCTTCTGCGATGCGGCCATGAGACCCAGAAACGGTCCGAAAAAGCGCTCTACTGTGTTTCGAAGTGCCTGGCGGTTGGACCGGATCATGGTGTGCAAAATGGAACTTGGAAAAAGGTCAAGTTTTGGCTGATCTTTTTCAAGCAATATTTGCATGAGGACGACGTTAGTGATGTCTTCTCCACTTCGGGAATCCGTGACCGTGACGTCTCGGCCTGAGACGACGAAGTCATGTACTTCCTGCAAAGTTACATGTCGGCTGTGAAAGGTGTCGTAATACCGGCGATTAGGATACTTCTTGATGTGGATCGGGTTTCCGGCGTCGTTTTCAGGCATGGAACGCCCTCCGTCTGTTTTTGCAAATCGGACCCAACCAACCTAGTGCATTTGCATGGGGACGTCAACGTCCATGGTGGAGAAGATTTGTAAAACGTTGGTAAACTTGGGCTTGCGCACCGACGATGAATATTGTGCGAACGCAAAATTATTCCTTGACGCAATCGCAAAATGAGGTATACTTTGGGTGACAAATAGGTTTTCGGACCCGACGACATGGGTGGTTGGGCGAACGATATGGCGTGTTGGTGGAAAAAGAAGGCTCTGTAGACATTGGGAAGGACAAACGAGATGGTTACGGAAGTGAAGGAAACGATGAACAAGGCATTTGAGACGTTTAATGATGGTCTGCGGGCAGCAGCCGATGCCACGCAAAAGACTCAGGAATCTTGGATGAAAATTACGCAGGAAACGATGAAGCGTCCGGCGGACTTCGACCGGTTTTTCTCGCGTGGCGAGCGGGCGATGAAGGAATGGGCCCCGTTCGTGGGTCGGACGATGGATACGCTTGCCCAGACATGCAACACGAACTTCCGCGCGGGTATGGACGCGTTCAAGACGTGCTGCGAAGCCGCGACGCGGGCGGATGACGCCGACCTCTACAAGAAGACTCGGCAAGTCTGGGACGCGACGTTTGACGCGATGAGAACGAGTTTCGACGCCATGAGCAAGGCCGGCACGAAGACGTATGAGACGTGCACAGCGTATTGCGAGACGGCGTTCGCGGACGATTTCGCTCCGAAGGGCGCGCCGAAGTCCGGTAAGCCGGGCGCCTGATCGCGGGCGGGATTGCGCAGAGATCGACCGGTTTTCGACGGGCGGCCCGGCGTTGGCGCGGCGGGTCGGATCGAAATGGAACGGGCGGTCTTGGACTATCTCGCACCAGACGACATCAACGTCCAGAACCTGTTCGGTAGGCGGTATGGGTGGTTCGCAGCGAGTGGAAGCGCAACGAACTAGGAGTGACTCATGCTGAAGAATGTCTATGTGGCCGGCGGCGTGCGAACGCCGTTCGGTTCATTTGGCGGGGCGCTTTCGTCGATGTCGGCCCCGGAACTTGGAAGCATTGTCATCCGCGAGACGCTGAAACGGGCCGCTGTCGACCCACGAGAGGTTGACGCGGTCCTTTTTGGCAATGTGATTGGCGCGGGCATCGGGCAGAACCCCGCGCGACAGGCCGCGCTGGGTGCAGGGCTGGGCGTCGAGGTGGGCGCGACAACGGTCAACAAGGTCTGCGGCTCCAGTACGCGCACGGTTGTCCTTGCGGCACAAGCGATTCAGTGCGGCGACGCGGGACTCGTGGTAGCGGGCGGCTGTGAGAGCATGACCAACGCGCCCTATTTGTTGCGGAAGGCGCGCAGCGGTTACCGCATGGGTCACGGCGAGTTGATCGACTCGATGATCCATGACGGCCTGTGGGACGTTTACACGTCGCGACACATGGGGACGTGTGGCGATCAGTGCGCGACCAAATACGACATTTCGCGGTCCGCGCAGGATGACTTCGCCATCGAAAGCTATAAACGAGCGATCCGGGCATGGGAGGACGGCTTCTTCAAGAGCGGCGTAGTGCCCGTCGAAATCAAGTCGAAAAAAGGATCGACGATTGTTGATCACGACGAAGACGTCGCAAAGTTCCAGGGTGAAGAGAAGCTGCGCTCGCTGGCGCCCGCATTCGGGCCGGGCGGGACGATCACGGCCGGCAATGCGTCGAAGATCAACGACGGCGCGGCGTCGATGATCGTATTTGATGACGACCGAATGAAGGCGCTGGGGCTCAAGCCCGCGGCCAAGATCCTCGGTCACGCCAATGTTGCGATGGAGCCGGACTGGTTCACGATCGCACCGATTTACGCCATCAAGCGACTTTGCGAACAACTCAAGATCAAGCCATCCGATGTGGACTTGTACGAAATCAACGAAGCGTTTTCGGTCGTGACGGTGGTGGCGATGAAGGAGCTGAAGCTGAGTCACGATCGGGTCAACGTGGCCGGCGGGGCGGTGGCGATCGGCCATCCAATCGGCGCGACGGGCGCGAGGCTCATCAACACGCTGGTTCGGGCATTGCATGCCCGCGACAAGCGACTTGGGATTGCATGTTTGTGCATCGGAGGCGGCGAAGCGACGGCCGTGGCGCTGGAACGGTGCGCGTAAGCGCGTTTGGAGTAGAGACGACATGGACACTTTCGGCGGAAGCCAAACATCGGGACCGGCAAGCGATCCCTTCAGCAAGTTCTGGATGGACTGCATGGCCAAGTTCGCGGGCGCGGGATTTACGCCGCCGGCAACGCCGAGCTCAGAAGAGGCGATGAAGCATATGCGGCGGGCATTCTTTGACTCCTGGGCCCAGCATTGCGAGGAGTTCATGCGGTCGCCGGCGTTTCTGGAGGGCATGAAACGCTCGATGGACAATGCGCTGGCGTTCCGGGAGCAGTTGAACGAGTTCCTGACCAAGGCGTTGCACGAAGGTCAGGCACCGGCACGAAGCGACACAGATTCGATCATGCTTGTGCTACGGAGTTTCGAGGATCGCGTGCTGGATCGGTTGGATCGTTTGGAAAAACGGGTCACACGAATGGAAGGCGGCCGAGGCGGATCGACGGCCGTTGAACCCACGGCGGCGAGTACGGGCGGAGATGCGGGAAGACGAAGCAAGGGAGGCAATCGATGACGGCGTTTCCGGCTTTTGCACCGTGGATGATGTCGCCGGGGGATATTCAGGATCATTTTCACAATTTTGCCCGGAAAATGGCCCATGTTCCCAAGGCGCTCGAGGTGGCCAAGCGGGTACGGGTGGGCGCGACGCCCACCGATACCGTGTGCCGAATGGACAAGATTCGGCTGCTCCAATACGTCACGGATGTTCAGACGCAGTATGACACGCCGCTGCTGGTGGTCTTCGCGCTGGTGAATCGCCCATACATTCTTGACCTTCGTCCGGGCAAGAGCGTGGTGGCGCACTTCGTGAATCGCGGATTCGACACCTACAACATCGACTGGGGGATACCGTCGGACGGCGATCGATTCCTGGACATGGAAGATTATATCAACCGCTATATGAACCAGGCGGTTGATTTCATTCGCGAGCACACCGGCCAGGACAAGATCAATATCCTCGGCTATTGCATGGGCGGATCGATGTCGGCGATGTACACGGCCCTTCATCCGGACAAGGTGAAGAACCTGATTCTGATGGCAGCGCCGGTGGATTGGTCACAGCGCGACCATTTGCTAGCGAAGTGGACGTCGCCGGAAGTGTTTGACGTCGACAAGCTGATGAAGGTTTACGGGAACGCGCCGGCGGAGTTGCTGCAAGGGTCATTCCTGTTGCTCAAGCCGGTTTCCACGCTGGTGGAAAAGTATTTCACGTTTTATGAAAACCTCGAGAACGAGAAGTTTCTCGAGGATTTCTTCGCGATGGAGACGTGGTTGAATGACAACATTCCGGTCGCGGGCGAAATGTTTCGCCAGTTCGTCAAATACTGCATGCAGCAGAACAAGCTGATCAAGGGCGAGCTTCGGATCGACGGAGGCGTCGTCGATCTCAAGCGAATTACGTGTCCGGTTCTCAATCTGATGGCGTCGGACGATCATCTCGTTCCGCCGTATCAGAGCCTGCCGTTCAATGACGCGGTGGGGTCGAAGGATCGGAAGAGCATTAATTTCCCGGCCGGGCATATCGGTCTCGCCGTCGGATCGAAGGCGAACCGCGAACTCTGGCCGACAGTTTGCGACTGGCTGGCGGAACGGTCAGGATCGGCGTAGGCGGGCGGAACGCGAGCCGGTCTTCATCGAAGCCGCGTCGGCCAATCGGTGGGGGAATCACAATGAACCTCAAGGGTCGAACGGCAGTCATCACGGGCGGGGCGAGCGGCATCGGCAGCGCGACGTGCCAGCTCTTGGCGGAAGAGGCCGTGAAGGCGGTCGCCGTCGTTGACATCACGGATTCCATCGAGGAATTCTGTGATGGGGAAAACAAGAAGATCGGGCGCGAGGTGTTGATCCCGTTTCGGGGCGACGTGGTCGACAGCACGTTTCGGGAGCGCGTGTTCACCGAAATGGAGCAGCGGTTCGGGGCGGTGAGCCTTTGCATTCCGGCGGCGGGGATCACGCGCGATCGATTGGCCGTCAAGATTCATCAGACCAACGGCAGTGTACTTCCGAACATCTACAGCGAGACGGATTTTCGGCGGGTCATCGATATTGATTTGATTGCCCCGATTTATTGGGCGATGCGGACGGTCGGTTCGGTGGCGGTTGATCGAGCGCGGCGCGGAGTGAAGGAATGGTCGCCGGAGGAGTCGATGCAGGGCGCGATCGTGCTGATCGGCTCGGTGTCGTCGACGGGCAATCGCGGTCAGATTTCGTATGCGACGGCCAAGGCGGGACTCGAAGGCGCACAGGCGACACTCTCGAAAGAAGCGATCTATCACGGCGTTCGCTGCGCGATCATTCATCCGGGGTTCACCGACACGCCGATGGTTCGATCGATGGGCGAAGAGTTGATTCGCAATCAGGTGCTGCCCTATACGCAGCTTCGGCGGTTGATTCGACCGGACGAAATCGCGGGCGCGATCGTGTTCATGCTGAAGAACTCGGCGGTCAGCGGAAGCCTTTGGGCCGACGCGGGCTGGCATCCGCGGGCGTAGCTCGCTTTCGGTCATCCGCATTTCGTTGACGGTTTTGCGATCGCACAATCTCCGTATTCCCAAAGTCATTTCAAGACTCGATTTTCCCAATCCAAGATTGACTTTGCGTTGAACGCGTGTCAGACTTCCCATTGGTGGATTAGCGTTCTGATCCGCGGCGCACCTCTCTTCGGGAAGCGACCAAGATGATGGAATTGGAAGGGCGAGTCAGTCTGGTTTCGGGTTCATCGCGCGGGATCGGTCGGGCGATCGCCATCGCTTTGGCCGAGGCCGGAAGCAACCTGGTCGTGAACTACACGGCGAACCAGCAGGCGGCCGACGAGGTTGTCAGCAAGATCAAGAAACTCGGTCGTCGGGCGATTGCGATCAAGGCCGATGTGACGAATCGAGAACAAGTCGCGGCCATGGTGGAGAAGGCGCAGATTGAATTTGGCGCGATTCAGATTCTGGTCAACAACGCGGGGATTACGCGGGATCGATCGTTTCTTAAGCTAAGTCCGGAGCATTGGCATGAGGTCATCGTGACGCATCTGGACGGAGCGTTTCACCTGACCGGGCGACTGCTGCCCAACATGATCGAATCGAAGTGGGGGCGGGTGATTAACATCACATCGATCGTGGGTCAGATCGGCAACTTCGGGCAGTCGAATTACGCGGTGGCCAAGGGCGGCTTGATGGCGTTCACCAAGACGCTGGCGCGCGAGGTGGCGCACAAAGGCGTGACGGTCAACGCTGTGTCGCCGGGGTTCATCGAGACGGATATGACAGCGTCCGTTCCCACGCAAGTTCTTGAACAGGTCAAGCAGTTCACGCCGGTCGGGCGACTCGGCAAACCGGAAGAAGTGGCGTCGGCGGTTCGTTTTCTAGCCGATCCGAAGGCGTCGTTCATTACCGGGCAAATCATCAACGTCAACGGCGGGATGTACATGTAGCCGATCGGCGGGTTCAAACGGGCTGAAACGATAGAAGCCCCGCAAATCAAGCGCCTGTCGGCCGAACGGCCAGAGACAGGGGGTTGAGCGAGGCTTCATCCATCGATTTCCCCGGATCGACGTCCGGGGTTAGGTCCTTCGACCTCTGTTCAAAGTATGCGCTATTCGGTCGTCAAAAGCAAGAAAAATCGGCGAATTTTGAGGGAATCTCAGCGATGGGAATTGAGCGGGCAGGCCCTTTGCCGCAACACAGAAGCTGGTTTATGGCTGCACGGACGCCGGAGCGGGGCGGTCTGTTTGAGGACCTAATTGGGAATCGGGAGATGCCGTGCCGTCGGCTGGCTGCGAAGCGCGTGACTTGATCCACTCACGCATGGCTTTTGGCGGCCGAGCGATTCGCCACGCTTCGTTCTCGCGAGTCAGCATGAGTACAATTTCGCGAAGGGGTTGACGTTTACCCGCCGGGCGCTCGGGATCGAGCGCGACTTCGACGAAAAGCGCATACACGGTTTCGGCGGACTTTGAATCGTCCTCGGCAGCGAGCATCACTTTTTCGAGCGCGCGGACGGTAATCGTCTGGACTGCCGCCCAGCCTTCCTCGAACTCATCGCGAGACATCGGATCCTGCTTGGCCGTCCAAAGCCGGCGGAATGCGTCGTAATCGCCGGCCGCGCACTGATCGAGCGCTTGGCGGACGAAAGCCGTTACCTCTCGGTCGTCGACGAAGAGTGATTCGGGAAACACGACGCGCTGCGGTGCGTCAGGCCTGGGTTCGACAGGATGTTTCGCGTCGGCAGGTGTGTCGTCTTTGGATTCGGAGTTGCAACCACTAAGACAGGGCACAAGAAGAATGGTGAGCAATGAAAGCGGACACACTGTTCGCATGGCTGGGAACCGCATCGTGGTTGATCGGACGACGGGATCATCTTTCTGACGCTCACCGTGGCACTGTTCGTCCGACGTGACGCGAGTATAGTACCGACGCCGGGTGCGGCCAAGGCGCGAGATTCTAGGATCATCAAACATGGCAATGTTCGGAACGGTACCGTGGTACTGGTGGGTGGGGTTCAATGTGTTCGTGCTGGCCATGCTGGCGCTGGACCTCGGCGTGTTCCATCGCAAGTCGCATGTGGTCGGATTGCGCGAGGCGATCGGATGGAGCATTGCCTGGATCACGCTTGCACTGTTGTTCAACCTTGGCTTGTGGATGGGGTGGTTCGGTGACTATGAGGCGCACGAACGATCCCGCATCGCGCTGGAATTCCTGACGGGCTATCTGGTCGAGAAGTCCCTCAGCGTGGACAACATCTTCGTCTTCATGCTGATCTTTTCCTATTTCGCGGTTCCGCAGAAATACGAGCACAAGGTTCTTTTCTACGGCATTCTCGGAGCGCTGGTGTTTCGAGCGGCCTTCATTTTCGGCGGGTTGTGGGTGATCGAGAAGTTCGAGTGGACAATTTACATCTTCGGCGGGTTCCTCGTCCTCACCGGCATCAAGATGGGGCTGACCAAGGAAAAGGAGATTCACCCAGAACGAAACCCGGTACTACGCATTGTGCGGTCGGTGTTTCCTGTTTCGGCGAATTACGACGGAGATCGGTTCTGGACGCGCATCGATCATCGGATTCATGCGACGCCGATGTTTCTCGTCCTTGTGATTGTGGAATCGACGGATATCGTCTTCGCGGCCGATTCGATTCCGGCGATCATCGCCATCACCAAGGACCCGTTCATTGTCTATACGTCCAACGTGTTTGCGATTCTGGGGCTGCGGGCACTCTATTTCGCGTTGGCGCATTTCATGCGTATGTTCCGATTCCTGAGTTTCGGATTGTCGGTCCTGCTCGTGTTCATCGGCGGCAAGATGCTGGTCGCGGCGGCGTTCCACAAGCACATGCCCATCGGCGCGTCGCTGGGAGTGATCGGAGGAATCGTCGGCCTGTCTGTGCTGCTGTCGGTCTTGATCCCTGCCAAGCAGACGAGTCTACCGGATGACAAACCCAAGGGCCCGGCGGAGGACTGATGGATTGTCTTCCACGGCGTTATCCCTAACTTCACCTTTCGCACTTTTTCGGGGTCATGACGACGCTGGATAAACAAGAACGAGTTGCCTTGTCGATGCGTTGGTGGTTCGGACTCAACGCGTGGAGCAAGGAGGGTCGTCGTGAATCTGGTGTCGTCTCT
>CAZAMB010000008.1:0-201545 GCA_964486335.1 uncultured Phycisphaera sp.
GACCCCCTGTTGTCCCCCTTGGTAAGGGGGACGGTGGTGGAGCCGCGCGGGGGGAGGGCCGAGCGCGGGTTGCGCCGGTTGAAAACCGGGGCCGCGCGGGCTGACCCTTGAGGCTACGCGTAAAGGGCAAGCGTTCGCGGCTCGATGGGATTGATGTTTTCGATAGGCGAGACGGACCCCCTGTTGTCCCCCTTGGTAAGGGGGACGGTGGTGGAGCCGCGCGGGGGGACGGCGGATTGAGGCGTCACGGGCCGACGACGCGCTGCCAGGTGCCGGGGCTGATCTGCATTTGGTACGTCACATAGCCCATCGGCCAATTGGTGTAGAGCTTGGGATCGTGGATGATGCGGACGTTGCCGCTCACCGACGTATTCCCTTCGGCGATGACGACCCCGGTCAACGTGCTGGATTGCGCCAGCGAAACGTTTCCGGTGACATGGATCAATCCCCGCACTTCGTTGGGATAGGTATCGGTCTGGTCCGCATCGGCGACACCCAGATAGGGGGCGCCAACAGGGTTGTAGTTGACTCTTCGATCGGCTTCGCGGAGGCCGTACGAACCCGAGTTGAGCCTGATCTCCAACGCCCCCTTGACGATCAGCGCGGGATAATCGGCGCGAAACGAGTGAATGAAGACATCGTCATCGAGCGTGACTTTTCGTCCCGCGCCGCAAAGCACGACAAGGGTCCCATTGATGCGCGCACTGCGAATGGTCAGATCGGTTCCGGTGGCGTCCACATAGTAGACTCCGTCGGCGTTGATCGCGCCGAATGGATTGACTCCCGGGGCCAACACGACATTCGAGATATCGCTGCGCGCGCCCAGGCTGGTCGCCAGGCCAACATACATGTCGAACACCGAGGCATCCGGCAGCGCCTTGGCGGTCGCGGGTATCGAGGTCGTCCCTACGATCACGGGTAAGAGCCCCATGCTGCCAGCCTCGACGGTACCCGTGATCGTTCCGGGTCCGTTGATGGAACCATTCATGGACAGCGGCGCGCCTGAGAGTGTGATGGAATTGAGCAAACTCACGGTGACGTTGCCGCCACTGTGCAGGCAGGTGTTGAGGGCCTTGAGGGGCGTTTCGTAGGCTTTGGCCGTGGCCTGCAACATGTAACGAGCATTGCGAACGACGCCGGTACCGGTGAGCACGATGGGTTCACTCTTGGAGTTGCTCAGCAGGGCATCGACGGGATCGACCACGCTGAGGGAGTAGGTTCCATCGCCGAAGGGCAATTTGTCGCGCCAGAGTCCGTTGGGGCGCGCGGTTCGCCAGTTGACGTCCGAAGTCACCAGGTACATTCCCAGTTCGACGGCGGATTGGGCCGCGAATCGGGCGTCGGAAAAATCGGACGATCCTTCGGCGGCGCGACGTTCGACGCGAGCGGCCATCAGGGCCGACACGCCCACCACGGTGACGACGAGCGAACAGCCGATGACCGCGACGTACATGCTTCCGCGGCGGCGGCTGGAATACATTGTTGAATGCGTTCGAGGCATAGCCGTTACTCAATGAGAACAGGATTCTTGAGGATTTCCTTGATCGGCTGGCGCGCCGAGCCGGCCGGCGGCGAAGCCTTGGTCTTGATTCCGGTCAGTGTGGCGACAACGGACTTGGCATTCCGCACCGTGACCGTGATCCGCTTGACTCCCGTTTCATTCATGGAAAGTGCTTCCAGATTGCCGGATTCCACGCGTGCGACGGCGACGGAACGAGACCAACCCGAGGGTAGTCCCGTTAACGGGGTCCCATCCTTCAAAGAGGGCGGCGAGTCGGTGATGTTTCGGTAATCGTCCACGTCGTCGAACTTGGCTCTTCCCACGCCGCCTGATTCCGACAGTTCCAGACCGTAGGCGACGGTTTCATTGGGATCTTCGTAAGAAAGAGCGAGGATTTCAGCCATCAGGTCGTTGGCGAGCAACTGCCCGCGAATGCGATCGCCGACGTTGCGCTGGGCGGAAAAGGACGCACCGACGGTGTTGAGCGCGGCCACCATGACGCCGCTGACGAGCACGAGTGAAATGACCGCTTCGACAATGGAGAGGGCCCCACGTCGAGCAGACATCGGAACATGCACGGGCATCAGAAGGCCTCCGGTTCGTTGAGCACGCGGACTTTGGACTCGACCGCGGAGGAGGCGTTGGTCCCGGCTCGGAGCCGGATGCGAACGCCGGTCAAAAAGTTTCGCGTGGAGGTCGTGGGCGCGCCGGGCGCGGTATAGGCGCCGTAGACTGTAATGTTCATCGATTGGTTGGCGGATTGTGACCAGTTTACACCGGAGTTGTTCGTGGAAATGTGGACCGTTCCGCTGGGCGGCGTCAAGTTCGTGGCATTTTCGATTTCGCAAGAGTCAGTATCGCTTACCCATTTGACGATAAAGCACATTCCGTTGCCGGGGACCAGTCCTCCGGCATTGGAAAACTTGACCTCCTGATCGGTATAAGCGGACGTCAGTGTGTTCTCAAATAGCTCGGCCTCTTCGACAATCGTTCCCGATGGCAACCCCGATTTGTCGGCTACCTGCAACTGAAGCCGGCTGAGCCCCTTGTTGCTTCCTTTGGAGCGCGCGCGAAAGGCGACCCGCGTCACGCGCCAGGCGGTGGCGTTGCCCGGGAGCGTCGGGTAGAAGTACTGCCCGATCCACTTCTTGTCGGTAACAGCGTTGTCTTGCAGGTAAGCGGTTGCTTTCACATTGAAAAACACCATTTCGCCGCTTTCGCCAGGCGGCGGCGTGGTCGTGGTCGTATTGGCCACGAGGTCGTATTCGAGCTTGAACTCGCTGACGTCGGACAGAATCGTCGCGGCGGGCTGGGCGTTGAATTTGCGAGAGAGCGACGCGGCGGCGGAACCGGACCACTCGTAACGGACGATTTCGTCCATGCCGTCTCCATTGCGGTCGGCCAATTGGAACTCGACCATTTTGTCGGAGCGGGCGGTGATGGCCTTGGTGGTGAACAGCTCGCCCGCGAGCTGATCGACGACGGAGGCGGCATCGACCGCGGCCGCGAGGGGGCTTGCGCGACTGGGCACGGCCTTGGAGGCGATGACCATGGCCGAACCCAATGCGCCCATGAGCACGGTCATGACGGCCATGCTGAGAATCAGCTCCACGAGCGAAAACGCGGTTCGACGAGCATTTTTCATTCGACAGCGGCCTCCACGAGGATGATCTCGGCCATACGCGGCTTTCCGGTTCCGTTTTCGACGGTGATGGTTTGTCGAAGATTGCCGACGCCGAGAACAATGGTTCCGCCAATAGCGGGGTAGCCGTAGCCGTCAAATGTCACCTTGTCGAATCCGCCGAAACTGGCGGCGACGAGCTTCGCCCGGTAGGGTTCGGCACCGAGCGAAACCTCGTAGGGCTGATTGACGCGATTGGGGTCCCTGATGGAGGAAAACAAGTACTTTCCTGCAACCGAATCGAATTGAATTGTCTGCCATGTGCTGGTCAAACGGGCATGCCGCTGGGCGAACGCGAGATCGGCGACGACGCGGCGGGTCGCGGCTTGTAGCTGCTGCCGAGCAACGAACGTGGAATAGCGGGGTAAGGCAATGGCCGCGAGGATTCCCATGACGGACATGACGAGCACGGCCTCGACGATCGAAAAGCCCGGACGACTTGCCGAGACCGCCGAGCCCGCGACGGTTCGCGTCCACCGAGCCGTTGGTTTTGCTGCATTCCTGTTCATCATCCACCTTCGTTGCTACTTGCCGCGAACCTCGACCTTCTTCACGAGTTCCACGACGCCAACCTTGTCGAGCTCGACGTCGGTGGCGCTGATTCCGAAATCGCCTGTTGCAAGGACTGCGACCCATCCGACGGAACCGTCGGCCGGGTCGGGCGCGGCCGCGGTGGCCTTGACCGCCACGGTTCGGAGCTTGTTGGTCGGATTCACGGGAAAGGGCGACCGCAAATAGGGTCCGAACTGGTAGGCGCCGCTGAGCGTCTGGTTGGTCCGCCCGCCGGCGTCGGAATACATCAGGAGCTGGTTGACGAAATGCGTGCCGTCAGGAGTTCCGTTGGTCGGATTGTATCCGGGGAACTTTCCGTGCTCGGCGTAATAGACGTCGATGGATTTGCGGACGTTGGCGAGCGTGGCGTCGAGGGCGTTTCGCGAGGCGACACCGGCGGTCGTGGAGATGCGCGGCACGGCGATGGCAGCCACGATTCCAATGATGGTCACGACCATGACAAGTTCCACGAGCGTGAACGCCGGAGAAGCGACCGCGCGCATCGATTGCCGACTTCGTCTGATAACCACCGAAGCTGGCTGGTTCGTTTCCACGAATCAAATGTACGATTCGCGGCCCGCAAACGAAGACAGCCGCGCGGGGCGATTTGCCCCTCGCGACCGTCTCGAAACACTTGACTTCGCGCCGCCGGCGGCGCAAGCGGCTTAGAGCATTACCACTGCTAACGTGGCCGATGGTTCATCCGACTCTTCGGTCGTCCGCGCGAACTGAAGTTCGCGGCTCGCCACGAATGCGTTCGGTTTGCTCAAGTGGAACGCAGAATAATCTACCCAATCAGCACGGGCCGAACCGTGAAATCCGTGGGTTGCGCTGTGGCCCGAGTCCGCGCGGACTGAAGTCCGCGGCTCGCCACGAATGCGTTCGGTTTGCTCAAGTGGAACGCAGAATAATCTACCCAATCAGCACGGGCCGAACCGTGAAATCCGTGGGTTGCGCTGTGGCCCGAGTCCGCGCGGACTGAAGTCCGCGGCTCGCCTCGAATCCGCTCGGTTTGCTCTAGTACTTCAGATCGTATCGATCGCCGTTACTGTCGGTGGTCTGGGTGTTGACGACAAGTTCACCGGTGAGGCAGTTGTAGACCCAGCCTTTTCCGGCGGTGGGCGAAGCTTCGGCCTGGGGCGGTGAATTGACTGAATCCATCAGGATTCCGCTCGCCTTGCCTGCTTCCGGGCCGACGGAGACCGGCGGAAAACCGCGCCGCAGGTAAGGGCCGAAGTCGAACCCGGCGCCGGTACCGGTGGTGCCGGAGAAGTTGGTCTTCTTGGTCAGTTGGTCGATGAGTTTGGTTTCGTCGCAGGTTCCGGCGTTGTTGCCGGGGAACACGCCGCCGTGCTCGGCCGCGAACATGTCGATCGCGTTGCGCAGCGAGGTAAGGCTTCCGCGGAGCGCGGAGTCGCCCGCGCCCTTGGCGCCGCGGCTGATTCGCGGCACGGCGATCGCGGCGATGACGCCGATGATGACGACGACGATGACCAACTCAACAAGACTGAACGCTCGTTTTTTTGACCGAAGCATCATTTCAATTCACTCTCCGTTCCGTTGGTCAACCCTTCGAATCACCGAGGAAGGACGCCGACACGAAACCCGCCCAATTGGAACTGTCCCGCAAACGTTACGATATCCATGCTATCGAATGGCCGTCCGCGGGACTTTAACGATCCCTGTTTTCGCTCTTTGGGAACGGCGAAAGTTCGGCCTCGCCATCTCGACATTGAAAAACAGCGGATTCGCGATTGATGCGTTGCAACGTGCAACCGTCCAGGGATTCGCCGATCCGCATCCATTGCCCGTTCACGATGACTATTTTCAGACCTTCCTGAGACATCACGCCGTCCACGCGATGTTTGCGGGCGAACGCCGCACGTCCGAGATCACGCGATTCCCCAGCTGCCGAGGCTTGCTGTTCGGCATCCGATAAGTCCGACCCACTCTCCGCTGACTTTGGACGGGCGAACAAATCGCGCAACGGGGCATCAAGATCGACGGCAATGAGGTTTCTGGGAAACGCAAGTTCGGGAATGGAAATCGCCGCGGCCGAACTTGCGTTTTTCGACAGCGCATTCGTTGAAGACCGGGCGTCTCGCGGCGCATCGGCATTCGCGTCGTCCGGGTCGTTCGTTTGCAAAGTGTCGTCCATTTCGGACGCGGAGGCGGGCATCGGTGCGACCGTGCCCATGAAGAATCGATCGACGATGAGCGCCAGGGCGCCCAACGACATGACGGCGATGTAGGCTTTTTTCTTGCCGGTCGACATAGGATTATCCGCGCTCGGAAGCGGCCGCACCACTGGAAGAGAAGACGCTGATTGTCAGGGACGCGACGCGATTTCGGGCATCACCCTGATTGGGCTGCGGGCCCCCACTGACTCGAAGATGACTCACGTCGGCCCAATACCTCGCATCCTCGATGGCTCGGAGAAAACGAACGATGTCGGGCATCGATCCATTGATCTCGTAGGCGTATCGTTGCTCGAGCAATCCGGGATAGGCTCGCGGCGACAACGGATTGTGCCTCACGACACGAAGACGGTGTTGCGAGGCGATGCGAGAGAGCATCTGGAAGTACTCTTCGATGGGTGTCTGGTCGGGGAGCTGTCCACCGGCCGCCAATTCAACCCGTCGGCGCTGAAGTTGTGCCGTGGTCTCATCGAGCGAGGCTCGAACTTCGGTCAGATCGCGGCGCGCAACCTGAATGCCTTCGGAGAGTTCACTAATGACGGCGGCCGTCTGGTCGCCGCGAAAGAAGGTGAGCCAGACGAAGGCAGCGATCAGCGCGAGACACAGTCCCGCGCCGAGCAGGTTGATCAGGAGCAAGGATACTTCATTGTTTCGCTTCATCATCACCACTCGCAAACGATTTCAAACTGGTAGACGGTTTGATCGGCTTGATCGGACGAGGCGTCCGGAGCCCGCAACGATCGCTCCAGTAGAACGCCCTGAAACACGCCTGATTCCTTCAGTCGCGTCACAAACGCCAGCGGCTGCGTGTCACTGTTTGCGAAACCAACGAGGCGGAGCTTTCGCGGGGCTTCGATGGCCACGGTTTTCTTCACTGCGTCGGGCGTGGACGGCGCAGGAGCTTCCATGGGCCTGGCGGACGCCAACGGAGTTTCCGGATCGGTCGCAACGGACGCCAGCCAGCAATCATCGGGCATGCACGATGCGATCAGGGCGAATATTCCCGACCACGATCGCTTGGATCGCAGGGCGTTCGCTCGTTCGATTTCGAGGTAAGTGCTTGTCGACTCCGAAGTCGCCGCGCGCAACTTTGTTCGAGCGACTTCCAATTCCTGAAACAGTCGATCGCTTTCCTCGCGGAGTCCGGCGGCCCGGGCCGAGCGTGTCCAGTCCATCATGAGCGGCGCCGCCGCGAGGACCGATGACGCCGCGACGGCGACGGTCCAACGGAGCGCGCGACGCTTTCGCTCTCGGGCGTACAACACACTTTCGGGAATCAGGTTCATAAACAAAGCTCAGTCATTCATTGATCGCCAGTCCGACGGCCACGGCAAAAACCTCCAGGGGATTTCGCCCGTCGGTTCCGTAGTTCAAGCGGCATTCGGGTTCGACGAGATAGTCGGAGGCTCGCCGGACGCTGATGCCAAGGGCCGCGCCGAGGAATTCGCGTACATTTCGCATGGCGGATCCTCCGCCGACCAGCACAAGCCCGCCGTTCTGTCTTCCCGGATAACAGCTCAGCGCATAATCAAACGACCGTTTGATTTCCGCGGCCAGATCATTGAGATGACTCCGAAGGGCGCCGAGCATCAGCGATCCGACTTCATGCCGCAAAGTGTCTCGTGACAAATCGGCGCGCGTGTTGCCGCCGACCAGGGTGATGCCGTGAGCGCGCTTCTGCAATTCGGCGGCGGACGAGGTGAGCTGAAGGGACTCGGCAATGCAGCGCGTCCATTCCGCCCCGCCGGCGCCCGTACTTCGCACGAGAACGGGCGTTTCACCGAGACACAGGATCAGCCGCGTCTGGCGAGCCCCGATGTCCAGGATTCCCCACAAATGGTCGCCAGGCCAGGTCCGGAGCAGCACGCCGAATCGCACCAGCGCCGTGGCGCTTGCGTCGACGCTCGAACAACTCACGCCCGCCTCACTGCAAACGTCGACGAGTCTGACAACGGCCTCGCGACCGGCAGAGACGCCGATTGCATTGGCGGTGGACCCGGTGGACGAAGGAAGCGGCCAGTGCCGCGTTTCGACATTTCCCGGTTGTTCATTGCTGAGCCGACCGATTTCAAAATGGACCATCTGTTTCGCCTCTTGGGGCGAGGAGCGCAACACCGCCGCCGGCAGGTCGAGAACGTGAAACTCCACCTCGGGCGCGTTCAAGGCCGTGACCGCGGCACGACCGCTGAATGACGCCTGCTTCAGCACGGCGCGAATCGCGGAGGGCAGTTGATCCGGGCGACTCTTCGATTCCGCCGAGCGTTCCACTTGCGCCGCCGCCGTAAGCACGAATCGATCATTCAACCTGCGAAGCTGCACGGCACGAATGAATGTTTCGCCGATGTCGAGCCCGATCGGGGTGCGGCGGCGGGTTGGCGTTTCCAAAATGAGCATCGTGCATCTCTCCGAAGGCTATTTGATCCCGGCCGTCAAATCGAAGAGCGGCATGAACAGCGAGACGGCCACCGTTCCCACAACCGCTCCCATCCCAATCAGTATGGTCGGCTCCATCAGTCGCACAATCAGATTCACCATTTCTTCATTGGTTTCGTCGAGCATGTCGGCGCAAAACGAAATCGCGCCGCCCAGGTTGCCCGAGTCCTCTCCGGTGTGAATCGCCTGACAAATGTAAGGCTCGACGAGCCCGGACGCTTCGAATGCCGTGCTGAGGCGTCCACCGGATTCGAGGCTGGATTCGAGGTCACTGAAGAGCTTCTGAAATCGGCTGTTGGTCGTCGATTGACGTACCAACTCCAACGACTCCAGCACGTTGACCCTGCTTTCGAGCAACGTACCCATCGTGCGAAACACCTGGCCTTGAATCAGCTTTGATCTCAATCGTCCCAAGAGGGGAATCAGGAGTTGAATGTCGGTCAACCACGCGCGTCCGCGCTTCGAGCGAAGAACCCATGTCACTCCTCCCGCAACAAGAAGAACACAGCCCGCTACGACCGGCCAATAGGAGCGAAGTCCGACAGCAGTGGCGAGGAGCAGCTTCGTGGTCGCGGGGGCCTCGACGCCGAGTTGGGCAAACATGTCGCCGAATCTGGGAATGACGAAGAACAGTAAGATCAAAAAGATCTTCGCGCACATGACGGTCAAAAGGCAGGGATAAGCCAAAGCGCCCAGGATTTTTTTTCGCATGGCTCGCATTTTTCCGACGATGAGGGAGAGCCGCTCGAACATTTCGGTCAAGGTACCGCTGGCCTCGCCGGCCGCGATGATCGCGCAATAAACAGCGTCAAACGTCTGCGGGTGCTTTCGCAGCGCTTCCGTCAGGGTCAAACCGTCTTCCAAGTCGGCAATGATCCTCCCGATCAGCGCGGCGTGACTGGGGCGCCTTGTCTGGCGCTGAATCGCCATGAAAGCGGGAACGACGCCGCTGCCGGCGCGAAGAAGCATGGTGAGCTGTCGGGTAATATGCGAGAGCGTTTTAAGGGGGAGGCGGACACCGACGTCCAACCCTGCCCGCGTCGACGAAGCACGCACGGCCTTGCGATCGGCCGACTCATTGATTGATGTAACGAAAAGTCCCCGCCGACGGAGTTGCTCAAGTGCTTCTCGGGTCGAGGACGCCTCGATCGAGTCGGTCGTCGGCTTGCCGCCGGAGTCCATTGCGTTGTAGGTCAATAACATGTCGGCAACTCGTTTCCAGCACTCTGCTTTCGAGTCTGCATTTGACTTCAGCTCACCTCAGCCATTCCCACTCCGGACGGATCGCTGACGTCCATGGCCTCGGAGCGTGTCACGCGCAGCACTTCCTCAAGCGTTGATTCACCGCGGTTCACGAGATCCAGCGCCTTGTCGCGCAGGGTGCGCCAATCGCTTTGCGCCAGGTACACACGAATGTTCGTTTCCGTGGGGTGGTCGTGAATGATCTTCTTCAAATCGGGATCGAGCAGCATGACCTCATAGATGCCGACGCGACCGCGGAATCCAGTGTTGTTGCATTCGCGGCACCCTTCGCCGCGCTGAAACAACTCATTCGTGCGCGCTTCCCAGCCCACGCTTTTAAGCAGGCTCCGCGGCGGATAGTAGGACGTCTTGCACGACGGGCAGATGGTTCGCGCGAGTCGCTGGGCGACGAACCCAAGCACCGACGAGGTGATGAGGTAGGGCTCGATGCCCATGTCGATCAATCGCATCACTCCGCCCGGGCAGTCGTTGGTGTGCAGCGTGGACATGACGAGGTGGCCGGTGAGAGCGGCCTGGATGGCGACGCGCGCCGTTTCCTCGTCGCGAATCTCGCCCACCATGATGACGTCGGGGTCCTGGCGCAAGATGGATCGCAGCGCGCGCACGAAGTTCAGCCCCACGCGATCGTTGGTTTGGATTTGATTGACGAGGGGAAGCTGATATTCCACCGGGTCTTCGATGGTGATGATGTTGGTGGTTTCATCACGCAGCAGATCGAGCGCGGAATAGAGCGTCGTCGTCTTGCCGCTTCCGGTCGGACCGGTGACGAGCATCAGGCCGTACGGACTGTGGACCATCGCCTCGATCGCCCGCCGATCCGCACCGAGGATGCCCAGCACTTCCAAATCAAAACTGAGGTTGTTCTTATCGAGAATGCGCAGCACGATTTTTTCGCCCAGGACGGTAGGCATGCTTGAAACGCGCAGGTCGATTTCGCGGCGATCGGCGACGAGATGCACGCGGCCCTCCTGGGGCAACCGCTTTTCGGAAATGTCCATCCGGCCGATGACCTTGATTCGCGACACAATGGCGGCGTGCAATCCCTTGGGGGGCTTGAGCATTTCCCGAAGTTCGCCGTCAATTCGGTAGCGAATGTGCGTACCGTCGCGGTCGGGTTCGATGTGCACGTCGGACGCACCCGCACGAAGGGCCGTAAGGATGGCGAGATTCACGAGATTCACGACCGGGCTTCCCTCGATCATCTTGTCGAGGTCGGTCACCGGGCCCTCATCGATCGCCTCCGTCGCGTCGATGCGGATGTCCGTCTCCTCCATGGAGGCGAGAAACGAATCGACGGTGACCTCGGCGGCCAGGTACTTCTGCTGAAACTCGCCCAGGTTTTCCTCGATCACGAGTACGGGACGGACGGAGCAACCGGTCAGCTTGCGAATCCGATCGTGCGCCGGGAGCGATTGCGGTTCGACCATGGCGACGGTGAGTTCGTCGCGGACTCGGAACATTGGCAGGACTCGAAGCCGTTCCGCTTCATCCTTGGGAATCAGCTTGGCGATCTTGGGGTCGATCAAGCCGTGGCGCAGCACACAACCTTTCACGCTCAATCGCTGAGACAACGCCTGGACGAGGGCAGCGGCGGAGATTGCTCCGACGTCGACCAGCGCACGACCGATGCGCACACCGGACGCCTGTTGGCGCGTCAGGGCCTCGGCCAACTGGTCGGGCGTGATCAGCCCGTCCCGAACCAGTTGGTCGCCGAGGCGAACCGTCTGCTCGATCGTCATGTTCGCCATGCTTTCACACTCGTGGCGTCGCGTCCCAACCCCGCAACCTAGCAGTCCGTTAAAAAATGTGCCGCCTGAACTTCCAACCCGCATTGGCACCGGTTGGAAACCGGTACCACATACCAATGGGTCGCTCTTTCAACTGGCTGTTAAGTCAAAAAGCTCTTCACCACGTCTTCGATGTCCTTGAAGAACCGAAACCGCGGTGACAAGCCCGTCAGTTCAAAAATCTCCCGGCACGTCGGAGTGACGGCCGAAAGCTTCAGCGCCGATGCCCGCTCATTCAAAGCTTCCGTGACCGCCAACAGTCCTTCCAGTGCCACGCTGTCCATGTAGGGCACTTCCTGCATGGCCACTCCAATTCGCGTCGTTGATCCGGGACCTGACACGCGCTGCATCAGCGTCTTGCAAAACGTCTCGGCGTCCTGTTCGGCCAGTGCGCCGTGAGGAGTAAAGACATCGACCGTTCCGATCTTTCTTTGCTCGATCTTCATCGCGCGGTCTCCAGCTCGGGTGTGAGGGCAGGGGCCACGTCGCCGGCGATGGCCAGATGCTCGACGCGGGCGCGTTGAGCTTCCTCCATCGCGCGCGCGATGAGCGCCCGTGATTCCGGCTTTTCGGCGCTGCTGCCGGCCAGACCGCACCGAACGTGGATGGGAGACCGCCACCGCGCGACGTCCCCGCAAATCACCGATAAACGCGCGACGATCTGGCGAACGATCAACGAGGCCAATGCGGAATCGACGCGCCGGAGAAGGAGAATGAACCGAGAACCGTCCAGCCGACCGAGGCGGTCTTCCACGCGGGTTTTTCGCCGCAACTGAATGCTGATTTCCCGAATCAATTCGTCCGCCGTTTCCCATCGGCCCGTGTCGCTCAAACTTCGCAGGCCTTCGAGTGAGATGACGACCGCCGCCACGGGTTCACCCGCGTGATTGGATTCCTCGACAAGTCGATCGGCGGTTTCTAGAAACGCACGCAATGTCAGGACGCCCGAAACAGGTTCGATTTGCTCGGCGGTTCGCGAGCGCAAGGCATCTTCCAGCGTACGCCAGAACTGCGACATCATCTGCTGCAAGACTGCCATCAACGGAATCATCTGAACCGAGCCTTGGTTCAGTCGACCGACGACAACGACACCGAGGCGCTGCGTTCCGCGACTGATCGCAAAACACCATTCCGTTGGTTCATTTAGCCCGTTCGCAAGCACCTGGACGAGTTTTCCCTGCGCCGGGTCGCCCGAGACATACGCTCGGCCGGTGGAGACGACATGTCCGACCAGGCCATCCCGGGCTGAAATCGGCGAACCGGCGTCCATTGCATTCGCCGCGCGAAGGGCCACCAATTCCGAACCGTCGCACGAGACCCGGTAGGGTTGAACATGCGTGGCCTGACAACAGTGATGCAGCGTTGCGCGTATAAATTCGCCAAAAGCCGCCCAGGGATCCGTGTCGTTTCGGTGCTCCTCCAACCAACCATCAAAGCGATCGAACGTCGATCCAATCAACGATAGCTGTTGAGCGGCCGTGTCTTGCATTGCGATGGGCGAGTAACCGGCTGCAGAGTCAATCTCCACCAGGGAATGATCGCCCGCCCACGCTCCCATGGCGGCAATGGTGAACGCGCCGGCCAATACGGACGCCACGCCCCAGCCATCCAGCCAGAACCGCGTCCCCGCCGACGCCTGCACGAGCACGATCCAGAAAAACGCGCAAATCACGCCGAGCGCCAAGCCTCGACGGCCGCCCAAGAGACGCCCCCCTACGCCGACGGCGAGTACAATCGGAAACCAAGGAAGAAAAAGTGAAAGACTCATGTCATGCTCACGGCGGTTTTTTCGGTTTCCCCTGGACCGTCGGTTGCCGGACCGACTTCGAGGTCGCTGGATAGGGAAGACGCAAATTGATTGGCCTGGGCGACCATTGCTTCCCAGGCGGCGGGGTCTGCCCCGAGCCTGGCTCGAATGTATTGATCGAAAATCCGATGAAGTCTCGGATCCACGGTCTTGCCGGATTCCTCTTCGAGAATGGCCAACGCCTTTTGCCAGTCGTAGGCCGGTCGATAGGACCGCGACGAGGTCAACGCGTCGAACACATCGGCGATCTGGATGATCCTCGCATGAAGTGGAATCGACTCCCCTTTCAATCCCGACGGATAACCGCTCCCGTCGTAACGCTCATGGTGATGCAGAATCCCGTCGAGCGCGGCGGCGAGCTGGGGCACCTGCTCGACGACGGAATAACTGCGCGTCGGATGTTCCTTGATGTGGTCGAATTCCTCCACCGTCAGTTTGCCTTGCTTTTTCAACACGTCGTCGCGGATTCCGATTTTCCCCACGTCATGCAGCAGCGCGCCCCATTGCAGCATCTGCAATTCGTCGTTCGCCAGTCCAAGTAGCCGTCCCAACGTCGTCGCGTAGTAACCGACCCGCAACGAATGGCCGCACGTGTACTCGTCTTTCTGGTCCACGGCGCTCACGAGGGATCGGACCATGGCGATCGACATGTCGCGCATTTCCTCGGCTAGCCGGTGATTGCGAATCACGTCGCCGCAGAACGTCGTCAAGGCATCAACAAGCTGCATGTCGCTGGCGCGAAACTCCGGAGCGTCGCCGGTGTCGTTCGCGCGCACCGACCGTCGAATGACCAGGACGCAAATCAGCGTCTTTCCGGAGAACACCGGGCCGATCAGAATATCCATGTCCGGCGCCGCCGGCTTCGTTCGCCCGGCATCCGCGGCGCGGATCACGCGCACAACGACGCGCGGCGGATTCGCGCTGCAGGCGCTATCGATTTCTGAGAGAATGCGGGGATCCGGCGGCCCACCGCAATCACACCTCCAGGCCCGCTGTTGCCCATTGACCTCGGCAGGCTTGGCGGCGGCGGGTCGAATCAGCATCACGTCATGTCTCGCGAAGCTTCGACGGAGGCTCTCAACGAACAGGCCGATGACTTCCGACTCACCGGCTACCGTCGGAAGCTTGCGCGTCACTTCGAAAATGATTCCAAGTTGTTCATAAACGGCGATGAGTTCGTCGGCCATCCCGCTGTGCTCGACCATGATTCGATCAAGCGAATCGGATACGGCCTTCGCCAGCTCGCGTCCGGCAACGCCTTCGGCGGGCGACCCCAACATCTTCAACGCGTCGCGCAGTCCGGCGATGTGCTCCAGTGCGTCGCCGTCGGCGCTCCCAGTTTCAGCGGGCGACCGCGAATCACTCACGGAAGAAGGTAATTCCGGCCTGGGCAACTTCATTTCGCTTCCATCTCCACGCGCAAAGCGGTCCCTGTCGCGAGCAATCGACTGATTTCAGCGACCAGGTGGGAAGGCAGAAACGGTTTCGGATAGACCTGAACGTCGTGCGCTGAAAGGGCCTTGACCAGTTCTTCCTGATCGCACCGGGCCGTCAGGACCAGCATGGGAATCCGCGAGCCCAGGCGCTCACGAATGGCCTGGGCCAGTTGCAGTCCGTCGAGTCGCGGCATGTTCATGTCCGAAATGACGAGATCGATCTCCCGCGACATCGCCAGTTCCAGCGCCGCGTGGCCGTCCGAAGCGCACAACGTTTCGTGGCCATGGCGGGTCAACCACATGGACATGACCCGCAGGATGTGCGCGTCGTCATCGGCGATCAAAATCCTAGCCACGTGCGCCTCCCGTTTGATCCGTTGACATGGCCGAAGCGCGAGATTCCCTATGCGGCAGCCGCACCATGAAGGTCGAGCCCGCGCCCTTCTCGCTGATCAGCTCAATGTCGCCGCCGTGCCTGCGCACGATTTCTCGCGCCGTGAAGAGGCCGATCCCGGTTCCGGTGATGTTCTGAACCTCGGGATCACTGCCGCGCTGGAACTTCTCGAAGACCCTCGCCTGATCCTGAGGAGCGATGCCCATGCCGTTGTCCTTTACCGTGATGGTGATGGACTCGGACGACGTCTGGCACCCGACGATGACATTTCCCCCTGAGTTCGTGTACTTGATCGCGTTGCCCAGCAGGTTGTTGATCACCACGGCCAGCTTGTCACGATCGGCGCGAATCGGCTCCAGCTTTGCCGGAAGGACGATCTGGAGATCGATTTGCTTCTCATCGGCCAGCCCGCGCACGTCGCGCACTCCCTCGGCGAGGAGCGTTTTGATATCCACGTTGTCCAATTGCAGTTCGATGGAGCCGATCTCCAGTTGCGAGACGCTCAGGATGTCCTCGATGAGCCGCGACAGTCTTCGCGTCTCCTTGGTGATGACGTTGTAGCACTCACTGATGGTCTGCGGGTCTTCGAACATCCCGCTCGACAGGGTCTCGGTGTAGGCGCGAATGTTCGTGAGTGGAGTTCGAAATTCGTGCGTAACCTGAGCGATGAATTCCTCCCGGGCACGCTCCGCGCGAATCTGCTGACTGACGTCGCGAATGATGACAACACAGTCGCCCGAACGACGTCCTCGTTGCAACGGAATGAGCCAGACCCGATAGCTGCTCTGGTCGCGTACCGACGCGTCCCCAGCCTCCAGAAGCTCCACGCGGGCATCGAATCGCCCGTCCGAGAGCAACGCGCCTCGCAGGAGTTCCAGCAGTTTCGAACCGATTCCTTCCGCGGAGGCGTCCTTCAGGGATGGTTTCTCACCGGCTTGCAGATCCCAGCCCAGAAGCCGACACGCGGCTGAATTGAGATAGTCAAATCGGTTTTCGTCCGCGACAAGAATGATTCCGTCGGGCACGGCATTCATCGCCTCGGCCAGTGCTCCCCCGGAGGAACGTTGAAGGACGCGAGAAAGCTCGTCGTTGGCCTCCTTCTGTGCCGCCGACTCCAACAGGTTTTGCGTTAGTTCGACGAGTTTGTTCCAGGAACCCGTCACCACGTCGAGACTGTCACCGATGTGCAGCGCCCGGATTTTTTGTTCGAGGCAATCGCCGTGCGTTTCCAGTCGATCGGCGATGCGCGATACGCTGCGGAGCTGTTGGCGAAGGCATCGATAGACGAGGAACAGCGCGCCCAGCACGACCAACACCACGCCCAAGGTCGTTGCCCGTCCGATCCAGTGATTGCGAATCGGGGGAACAACCGGAAACACGGCTTCGATGTGAAACGCGGCCATGCTGGCATTGACCGCCAAGGCATCGACCGATCCACCGGTTTCCTGCATGAGTCGAACCAAAGGCATGCGTATCAGCCATTGATCACCGCCGCCTGCCGCCGACTCCAGTCGCGTGGACTCCAGCCCCTCGGGACGAATCGAAGCGCCCGGAATCTCGGGCGCCGCCGCCCCGATTTCCGCCGAGTCGGTGGACGCGACGATCCGCCGCGTACCTTCGTTGACGACGCGCACCAGGTGCACCGGAATGTTCGTGGAAAACTCGCGCATCATTCGTGAACAAGTGCCGATCCATTCCGGTTCACCCGCCGGAGCAACGCTGACGGCGGATAGCCTGTCCCCCAGAAGCTTCACCGCGTATTGGGCGTTTTGCCGAAACTGAACGCCGGCCTCCGCGCGCATCTGGGCGATCCCGAACTGCCCGACAGCCATCAGGCCGACGAGATAGATCACCACGACGGACAGGCCGAACCATCGAGGAACTTCTTCCGCTTTCAGAAAGCGCCGAAATGTGCTCAAACCTAGGTTCACGAAATCACCCCGTCGGCGCGCTCCGGGCGCACCGGACCAACAGCCTGGTTTCAATTGCCTTATCGAATCCCGGCGAGTCGGCCTTCACTTGCTGCGTTCGACCTATCCGACCCATATTCGGTGCACGTAGCGTTCGCCGCGCTGCCGCGCTGTATGGAAAGCAGCCTCGTTCCGGTAATCCCGTCTCACATCTGAATTGGCGCCCGTGAACGGTCCGCAAACAATCGTGCCCTTGGTGCGGCAGGTTTTTCGCCCGGCAATACGCACGCCGCCCTTGTTTGAATTGAAATGGCGACTATAATGCTTTTCGGACGTACCGCGCCGACGTCGTTCCCTGGTTCCTGGGCCGATCGGCTCCTGACTAGACATCGGAAAGTTGGGTTTGTTCTCGACCCCCGAGCGGCATGCCGTTTGAAAATATCATGGACTCCCCCACCAAAGCGCAGCCTCCTCATCCGGTGTTCTGGATCATCGCCGCGCTGCTGGGCGTCATCGCGGTCGCTCTTCTGGTTCGCGACAAGGATGTCCCGATCGGCAACATGGCGTTTGGACAATCCGGATCGGTTGCGGGCGCGGGGGCGCGAGGCGTTTTTGGCTTTTCGGGGCAGCTCACGAAGGGAACCTATGGCGTCTATGTCGTTGACACGGATGCGATGACGGTATGGGTGTACGAATACCTTTCCCAAAAGGGCTGCCTGAGGCTGGCGGCGGCGCGAACCTGGCGGTATGATCGCTATCTCGAAAACCACAACATCTGCGACCTGCCTCCGGAGACGGTCGAACAGATGATCGAGGAACAGCGCCTGAATCGTAAACAATCGAGTGAATCGCAGATGCCGTGAATTGGGCGATCGCGGCAGTTTCACAAGCAGGGCACCAACGATGGCGAAAATGTTCTATTCCGCCAAAGAGGCGGCGGACAAACTAGGAAAGAGCGAATCCGAATTGAAGGAACTCGTTCGATCGGGGAAATTGCGCGAGTTTCGTGACGCAGGAACCGTGAATTACAAGGTCGGCGATATCGACTCGTTGGCGCGCAGCGGCGGGGCCCCCGCCCCCGCCAAGACTGGCCCCGCGAAGTCCGCTCCGGCGGCGAAATCGGGGATGGCCAAGTCGCCGGCCGGAAGCAAATCGGGTTCATCCGCCATCAAGAGCGCTTCCCATAGCGGCGAGATTCTGCTGGAGCCCGCGGATGACTCCGGGATCGACTTCGCGCCTTCGGGCAGCGACATCATGAGCCTTGAGTCGGTCGATGCTGAAGACACGGCGGTTGGCGCGAAAGCACAAAAGAAGAAAAAGGAAGGGTCGAGCATCCCCTCGGTCGGCATCAATGTTTTCGACGACGACGAACTGGATGAGCACGTCGATCCGCTTGCCCAGACGGCCGTCAGCGATGTCGCCGGTCTGGGTCTCGACGGAATCGGGAGTGGGTCGGGCATTCTTGACCTGACGCGCGAGAGCGACGACACGTCGCTCGGCGCTGAACTGCTTGAAGAGATTTACACCGGCGACGAACAGCCCAGTGCCACAGCGGCAACGGTTGAAATGGGCGAGGACACCAGGGCGGGTCTTGACGCCGCAGTCGCTGTTGACGAGGAGGAAGAGCCTCGAAAAACCGCCGATGTGCTCGAGCCGGCCGGTGGAACGACGGTTTCGACGAGCGTGCGACCGCGGGCAACAGTAACCAGGGTTGTCGAATATGCTCCCGACGCCGTGTCGACGAGCCTGACGGCAGCGATGGCGGTTGCGATTCTCGTGGTTTGGGTTGCGGGCCTAGCGGCCGCGGCTGGGTTGCAGGGAGTTGCGCCGTCCTTGGTGTCGGCGATCTACTCCAACATGTTGATTTTTGCCGGTGGCGCGTTGCTTGCCGCGGGCGCGGCCGCCGGCGTAACTTATTTGCTTGCGAAGAAGCGATCAGGCTGAACGCCTGTAGTATGATTGGTGGCGCGGTTCGTTCCATGGGGATGGACTTTTGACGATGCATAGGAGGCGTGTGATGCGGCTGGGCGAACGAGTGGCGGTGGCCTTGGTTGGCGTGTATGGCTTGATGGTTGCGACAGGTTGCGTGACGCTGGATGCACACAACCGGCTGAAGGCGGCACATCGAAACGTGACGGCCGAAAAGGAGTCCGTCGCGCAGGAGCTTTATGACGAACGTCACGTCAATGACAGCCTGCGCGTTCGCGTCACCTCACTGGAAAGAGAATTACAGACAAAGAACGAGCTGCTTGCCAATCTGCGAGGTGAAAACGACCTTCTCGACGAAATGCGGCGGAATGCCACCAACCAGTTGGAAAACCTCGCCAATCGTCGACTGACGGATATCAACATTCCAAAACTGCCGGCGGCCCTTGACACCGCCTTGAAAGATTTTGCCCAGCAGCATCCCAACGAGGTCGTTTATGATCCTGCCCGCGGCACGGTCAAATGGAACGGCGACCTGTTGTTCCCGTTGGGTAGTGACGTCGTCAAGGATTCTTCGATGAGCGCCCTCAAGGGGTTTGTGGATATTCTCAAGTCAGCCGCTGCGGCGGAATTCGAGGTCGTCATCGTCGGCCATACGGACAACAAGCCCATTCAACGACCGGCGACACGTGAAAAGCACCCCACGAATTGGCACCTTTCATCCCACCGTTCGATTGCCGTCGGCAACGTATTGCAAAAATTCGGTTATGCGCCAACACGGGTGGCCGTTGTCGGATGCGGCGAGTATCGCCCGATCGCGGACAATGCAAGCGAAAACGGCGCCTCGCAAAACCGGCGTGTTGACATCTACATCGTACCCATTGGAACCATTGCCGCGGGGTCGGGCAGTGCCGCCTCTGTGCCGAAGGTTCCGGCAGGCCAGCCCGCCGAGGCTGGATCCTGAACGGACTATTTGAGAATCGCAGACCATCAATTCCCCGGTTGGCACGCCGCTTGCCTCTTAGCAGAGTGATCGGCCCGGACCCAGCTGTTTATCTTGGGATTGGGCCGAAGAATCATCAGGGTCGTTCGGGCGCTCCTGGAATCGACGTTGAAGACTTCGGTGCACCGGGGTAGAGCACGAATATGCCTTATAAACTCGGTTTCTCTGAGCAAAAGGGCCAACATCATGTTACAAATGAACTTAATGGAAGAGCCCCAAGGCCGGAACTCCAAGAGCAAATCACTAGTGGTGCGCTTCCTGGACGTATTCGGTAGCGTCTGGATGGGTATCATCTGGGCTACGCTGCTATTTATTTATTGTTCGATTGGCAGCGGCGTACCCTCTTTCAGGCAGCTCCCCTATTTTGAATTGACGGAGTTCGAGTGGTTTCATTGGTGGCCTTTTAACGTCCTCATCGCACTGTTCTGCTTTACATTGACTATTGTGACGGTGCGTAAAATCCCGCTACGGCTGGTAAATGCGGGCGTTTGGACCATTCACACCGGGATCATCGTTCTTTGCATTGGTAGTTACATTTATTTTGGAACCAAGATAGAGGGCGATGCACCCGTTTTTCGACGCAAAGTGACCATCCAGCATCCGGGCCTAAATGAACCGGTGTCGATGCTGGCCGTGCCGGGTAACGTGAAGACCGTCGCCGTCGGACCGGATCAATGGCGGTTCCAGATACAAGACACGAATACCGATTGGCCGCTCCTGACCGACGAAGACAAAGGCAAGAAGGCCTATGCGGTCAACGTCATGGTTCAGCCGCCGAAAGTCGAGCCCTTTGTCCGTCAGTTGCTCGCCGGTTACCCGCAGTACACCGAGGACGTAATCCCGGGTAAGGGACGGGCGGTCAAGTCGCTCGGACGCAAACTGATCGACGAGTCCTTGGAAATGACGCTGGACTTCGAACCGACGGAGTATTTCCAAGTCATGGATACGTGGGCATTATTCGTTCGTCCCGTCGGAGAAAAGGAATGGTCCGAGTGGCCGATTGACGGACTCCCCCGGTACAATGACTTCATCAGTTCTCGGGACCAGGTTTATAGTGATCCTCATCATCCGCTTCGGATTCGGCCGATTGACCTGACGGTTTCGCCGCCGGCCGAAGGCAGTGAACTCTCCGGGGCCGCGATGCACATCACGGGGTTTTTGCGTTATGCGGAAATGCAGCGGCGGTGGAGCGCGGGCGGCGGCAGGCTCAATCCTGTTTTGCAGCTCAGCCTCCAATCGAATCAGGCGGCCCCACGCGACTATGAGCTGATTGCCCTTGACAGTCGTCGCGCTACCACGCCCGACGGCAATGTTCAATTCGTCTGGCTCAACGATCGCGCCCAGGTCGATGCACTGCCGACCGATTCGCGGGCCTTGTTGAAAATCACGGTTCCGGAGGCCGAATTGGCGCTGGAAGTTCCTGTTGCACCGGACAGCGTCGGCGGCGACTTTGTTCCCCTCGAAGGGACCGAGTTCGCCTATCGCATCCAGGCCGTGCATGATCAACTGGCGCTTCCCGGCCGGGATCGGCCGGTGTCCATCGTCGCCGTCGAAGTCAAAACGCCGGAACGGACATTTCGGCGGTGGGTGGCCGACAATCCGCAACTGACCAAAGACCTTCCGGGCGAGACGGCCGATCCGCATGCAATGCAAACGTCGGAGCCTGATCCTCGATTTGTTATGACCTACCATCCGCAATCGGCGCCTCTGATTTTTGCCGCACATCCAGGCGGACTCCACTTCGTCTTCAACGGACCTGACGGTCGTCTGATGTCGCGCGACGTGGTCGAAGGCGATCGACTGGAGATTCTCCCCGGGCTTTCGATGCGGATTGACGGTTTCGCGGTGGACGCGGTTTCCAATACGAAACCGTACATCGTGCCGCTGTCGCGCCGACAGGAGCGCGTAGGCAGCATGCTGTCGATGATCCGCCTAGAGATGCAGTCGGGCGACCGGATCGAGGCCAAGTGGATTCCTTTCCATCAGTATGTCTTTCCCGACGAACAGTATGCCTATTCGGGAAAGTTCGCTTATTCGCCGACGGAGTTTGACGTTGGAAACGGCCGCCGGGTGCAGGTCATCTTTTCGCGCAAGCGACTCGCCCTGCCCAACCCGATCGCCATGGAAGACTTCCAACTCGACACGCATCTCGGCGGATACTCTGGCAGCGCGTCGACCATTCGCAACTACGTCAGCCGATTGCGTTTCCTCGACAACGGCCAATGGACCGAGCCGACGCCGATCGCCGTCAACAATCCGACGGAATACGGCGGATTCTGGTACTTTCAGTCCACATGGGACCGGCCGGGTCGCAACGACGGACCGGGAGGCGGGATGAACTTCACTGGGCTGGGCATCGGCAACCGCAACGGAGTCTACATTCAGCTTGCCGGCTGCTGCATTGCCGTCGCCGGTATGATCTTCGCGTTCTACGTCAAGCCGATCCTCAAGCGGCGTCGGGCAGAGCAGTCGCGCGCGAAGGTGTCTCGCTCGGCGTCGGCACTGTCCAATGAATCCGTTGAGGAGATGGAAGCGGCAACAGTGGAGGCTTGAGTTGTTAGGGATTGTCATTCGGAAAAAGGACTGCGTGACTCTCGAGAGCTAACTTATGAACGCCAGATTACGAATTCGGTGGATTGACGTGATGGTGCTGCTGGGAATCGTCGGTTATGCCGGTTATCGGCAAATGAACCGACCGCCGAAGGTCACCGCAACGGTCAACGATTTCGCCCGGCAGGTCGATCTCGATCCGCTGTACAAGACGGCCGTGCAGGCCGACGGGCGCCTGCGATCGTTCGAGTCGCATGCCAAGACGTTCATGGGCATGGTGACGGGGCCGCGGAGCATCGCCGAACAATCCAACGGATTCACTTACCTGGACCTCATGTTTCGGCCCGAGGCCTACGCCGACGCCGACTTGATCTTCGTCAAGAACAAGGAAGTGCGGCAGCAGATTCTCGATGCGATCGGCGACAGTCCCCAGTTCAGCTCAGAACGCCGCGACGAAATCTTCAAACGAGGGCTTTTCCCGCAAAACGTGTTTGAGATTCCCGCCGTGGCAGGCTTAATTCAGCGGCTCGGCCAAGACCTCATTCGTACGTCGAAGGTCGTCGATGCGATCAATTCGGCTCTGGCTGTGGCCGATCCGCGCGTGCTATCCGAAAACCTTCGCCTGATCGCTCCGCCCGGCGGAGAGGTCGATAAACCATGGCTGGCCATGGCCCAATTGGTGGCCACCGGCGGCGCGCCGCAGGATTCTGTCCATGGAAGTCTATCGAGCAAACCCCGACCGATTGAAGGGCTCTCTTCAGAGCTTCAGGATCAATTGATCCAGTCGTGGAGCGCCTTGCGAATCGGATGGACCAATCAGGATCCGACCGTTGTCAATGAACAGATCGCCAAGCTGGCGTCGCTTCTGCCCACGGTGAGCCCGTCAATTTATCCATCCACGGGACGGCTCGCCATGGAAAGCTGGTACTTCCGGTCCAAGAGCATGAACTGGATCTGGTTGTTCTACCTTGCCAGCGTGATTCCGCTATTGATGTCCGTCATTTACAAATGGGATTGGGCGCGCAAGACCGGCATGGCGCTGTTTGTCTTTGCTTTTCTGGCCCAATCGGCGTCGGTGGGGATTCGATGGTACATTTCCGGTCGCTGGCCGAACTCCAACATGTTCGAGGCCGTCACGACGGCTTCGTGGTTCGGCGGCGTCGGCGCCATCATCCTGGAGTGGATCGCCCGCCGCTCGCTGCTTCGAAACATTTTCGCGCTTGGCTCAGCCGTCGTATCCATGGCTGCGCTGATGGCCGCCTATTTCCTTCCGGCCCAGCTAGATTCGAGCATCAACAACAAAATGGCCGCGCTGAATGACGTTTGGCTCTACATCCACACCAATGTGATCATCTGGAGCTACGCTGTCATCGGTCTGGCCTGTATTCCCGCATTGTTGCTGCTCCGCCATCGATGGTGCCGCGCATGGGACGAGGGCACGATTCCAAAGTTGCGATTGTTCCTGCTGCCAGCGGCGCTGGTTGTACTGAACTACACGGCCTACAAGCTGCTCATGAGCGCGATTTCGCCGGAGCATTACGGGCTGGAGCATCGCGAGCGACTTGGTGCGATCGGCGCCTGCTGGGGTTCGCTGGTCATCGTGTTCCTTGAGGCAATCGGAGCGAAAGCCCGCGCCGCGATGGGCGCCAAGATTGAACGGTCGTCGGCGGGCGGAACGGCTTCCATGCTTTCGACGGCGAGTTACGCCGGCGGCTCATCCTTCCTGCAGGCCGAAAAGCCGACGGCAACGCAAATCTATGACGGAGCCACCATGGTGCTCGTTGAACTTTCTTTCATCATGCTCTGGGCCGGCATTGTCATGGGGGCGATCTGGGCTGATCATTCGTGGGGTAGGCCTTGGGGCTGGGATCCGAAAGAAGTGTTCGCGCTGAACACGTTTCTGATCTTCCTCGTGCTTCTTCACGTGCGGTTAAAGGTGCGCGACAAGGGCTTCTGGACAGCCGTGCTGGCGATCGTCGGATTCGAGGTGATGATGTTCAACTGGATCGTCGTCAACTTTGTGATCAGCGGATTGCACAGTTACGCCTGACGCGGCCGCGACAAACGTCCGGCAGGATTCTCGACAGACTGTACTCCCCTACCTACGATTGGCGCGCGGTCGATCGATGGGAATGCTATTGGAAAACGAGATTCAAGAGATGACGGGCAATCAGTTCGCACGGAGATTTCTCGCCCCAAACGATGATCTCAACGGCTGGGCGGCAATCGAGCCCCACTTTGATCGGCTGCGGGATCGTCCGATCGACACGCGCGACCGGTTGGAGCAATGGCTGCTCGACTACAGCGAGCTGTGCGCGGCCGTGGCGGAAGTCGGCACCGATCGACACGTCAAGATGACCTGTCAGACGGATGATCCGGCCCGCAAGGCCGCCTACATCGATTTTATCGAAAACATCTACCCCCCGTTCAAGGTCCGATGTCAGGAACTTGACGTGCGATACACGAAATCGCCTGCAAGCCGCGAGCTTCCCAGGGAGCGGTATTTCGTTCTCGATCGTGCGATCCGCGCCGGCGTCGAATTGTTCCGCGACGAAAACGTTCCGTTGCAGACCGAAGAATCGAAGCTGGAACAGCAATACCAGGAAATCAGCGGCGCCCAGACGGTTGAATTCGACGGCAAGGAGCGTACTCTTCAGCAACTTGCGCCCTACGCCGAACGGACCGATCGATCGCTTCGACAATCGGCTTGGGAGGTCGAAGCGACTCGCAGATTGGCCGACAAGGACCAGCTTGACGACCTATTCGACCAGCTGATTCGACTTCGACATCGTATCGCAAAGAACGCCGGTTGCCGCGACTACCGCGAGTATGCCTTCAAGGCCAAGCTACGGTTCGATTACACGCCGAACGACTGTCTCGCTTTCCATAACGCGATTGAGCGATCCGTCGTGCCCGCCTCGCGCCGATTGCAGCGTGATCGCCAGAGCAAGCTTGGTCTGGATCGGCTTCGTCCTTGGGACATGGTCGTGGATGTCAAAGGTCGCCCACCGCTCAGACCATTTGAAACGGCCGGCGAACTCGTTGAAAAATCGTCGAAGGTGTTTCATCGCGTCGATTCGAATCTCGGCCGGGATTTTGATGAGATGTCGCGAGGCGGCTATTTCGACCTCGATAGTCGCAAGGGAAAAGCGCCGGGAGGATATCAGGCCACGTATGAGGAAGCGCGCCATCCGTTCATCTTCATGAACGCCGTCGGCGTGCAGCGCGACGTCCGAACCATGATCCACGAGGGAGGGCACGCCTTTCACTGCATGGCCGCCCGGCACGATCCGTTGCTTGCCTACCGCAGCAGCCCGATTGAATTCGCCGAGGTCGCGTCGATGGGCATGGAAATGCTCTCGCTCGACGCACTCGACGAGTTTTATCGCGCTGAGGAACTGGATCGTGCGTGCCGATCCCAATTCGAAGGCGTGATATCGCTTTTTCCGTGGGTTGCAACGATCGACGCGTTTCAGCATTGGCTTTACACCCATCCCGATCACACTCGTGACCAGCGGCGCGAGCAGTGGCTGGCATTGCACGATCGTTTCGGGGGCATCGCCGACTTCACAGGATACGAAGACGCGTTGGCTTGGTCTTGGCAGCGGCAACTGCATCTTTTTGAGGTTCCGTTTTATTATATCGAGTACGGAATCGCTCAGCTTGGTGCGTTGCAGGTGTGGCGAAACGCCCGCTCCGATCGTGCGAAGGCGACACGGATGTACCGCGAGGCGCTGGCGCTCGGCGGTTCGCGACCTTTGCCGGAACTTTTCGCAGCCGCAGGCGCGCAGTTTGATTTCTCGGCCAAAACACTTTCACCTCTGATCGATCAGGTGCTCGGCGAACTCAGCGAGCTGCAAGAGTAATCACGCGACGCTTGCGAATAGGGATTTTTTGGCTTACATAACGGCGAAGTCGAAGTTGTCTCGTGTGCGGCGAGGCGGCGCGGTTCGTCAATCCTTTTGAGGGCGAGTGGAATGGTCGTCGGCGAGTTTACCCAGGAAACGGATTTGCTCATCATTGGCGGCGGACCGGGCGGCTATCACGCGGCCTTTCGCGCCGCGTCGCACGGCATTCAAACCACGATCGTCGAGTCGATGCCCGCGCTGGGCGGTGTTTGCCTGCATCGCGGCTGCATCCCATCGAAGACGTATCTCGCACTGGCCGAAACGGTTCACGCCGCGCAAACCGCCACAGAGTTCGGCGTCGATTTCGGCAAGCCGAAGTTCGACATCGACAAGATTCGCGGTTGGAAGGAACAGGTCGTCAAGAAGCTCTCCGGCGGGCTCGATCAACTCGCGAAGAAGCACAAAGTCGAACGCGTGACGGGCACGGCGAGATTCGAGGACGGCAAACACGTCGCCGTCAAGCATGACGGCGGAGCCAATTCGCACATCAAGTTCAAGCGCTGCATTATCGCCACCGGCTCCCGATCGATCGAACTCAAGGGCGTGCAAATCGACTCGCCGCGCGTGCTGACGTCGCGAACCGCTCTCGATTTCAAGGACGTCCCCAAGACGTTGCTGGTCATCGGCGGCGGCTACATCGGCTTGGAACTCGGACAGGTGTTCGCGTCCTTCGGCTCCAAGGTAACCGTCGTCGAAATGCTGCCCGGCGTCATGCCTGGGGTTGATCGAGACCTCGCCCGGCCGCTGCTCAAGCGTCTCGACGAGCAGTTCGAGGCCATCTGCGTCGAGACTAAAGTGACGGCCATGAAGGAGGTCAAGGGTGCGATCGAGGTAACCTTTGATGGTAAGAACAAACCGAAGTCGAACAGGTTCGACAAGGTGCTGGTGTCCGTCGGAAGAAGGCCCAATACGCAGGAACTTCAACTCGATAAGGCCGGTATCGCCGTTGACGAACGCGGTTTCATCAAAGTGGATCGCGGTTTCCGCACGTCGGCACAGCGCATCTACGCCATCGGCGACGTCATCGGTAACCCCATGCTCGCCCACAAGGCGCTTCACGAGGGCGTCGTGCTTGCTGATCAACTTGCGGGCAAGGACGAGGTGTTCGAACCGCGAGCGATTCCCGCCGTCGTATTCACCGATCCGGCCATCGCCTGGGCGGGCGTAACCGAGGACGAGGCCAAGCAGCGAAAGCTCGACATCGTTATTCGCAAAACCCCTTGGTCGGCGTCCGGCCGGGCCGTCTCCATCGGTCGCACCGACGGCGTGACCAAGCTGATTCTGGAAAAATCGTCGGGGCGCGTGCTCGGCGTCGGCATGACCGGTCCGCACGTTGGGGAAATGATCGCCGAGGCCGTGCTGGCGATCGAAATGGGCGCAACCGCTTACGACCTCGCCAAGACGATTCATCCACATCCCACTCTTTCGGAAACCGTCTGCGAATCGGCCGGATTGCTCGGCGATTGACGGAGTTTGGGCGGCAATCCGGCGGCATCGTGGTATCGTAGCGCATGAAGCCCGATGAACAGTCGATGTCGCCACCTTGTCGTCCAACCGATTCGTCCCGATTCCGCAGTGACTGGATTGTCGCCGGTGTCGCGGTCGCATGCTTCATCAACACACTCCCCAACGATTTTTGTTTCGACGATCAACCGATCGTCCAATTCAACGAACGAGTCACGGCCCCGCACCAGTGGCTGAACATCTGGACCACCGACTACTGGTCGCATTCGTCGTCGCAAGCCCCCCACCGCGACTTGCTGTACCGACCGGTCACCGTCACGACACTCCGTGTCCTGTACATTCTCGGCGGCGGCCGGGCTTGGTTGTTCCATCTCGCCGGTCTGTTGTTGCACGCGCTGGCCGCGCTGCTCGTCACACGATTCGCACGCCGACTCGATTTGCCTGCGAAAACACCCTTGTTCGCCGGATTGTTGTTCGCCGTCCTTCCGATCCACACGGAAGTCGTGAACTCCGCCGTCGGCTTAGCGGACTTGCTCGTGACTTGTTGCACGCTGATCGCGTTGCTCTGTCACGATGTTGGGAATGTCAAACGAACTGCACATCGCGCCCTTCTGCTGAGGTTAGCGGTCATGATAGCGGTGTTTGCGGCCGCCGCGTCAAAAGAGAACGGACTTGCCGCCTTGCCGCTCATTGTTTTGTTCGATGCGACGCGGCACTGCATGCGAACAAGGGAGGAATCGAAAGGCCGGTGGATCAGTCGACGCAACATCGCGCGACTTTGTTACTTGGTCATTCCACTAATTGTCTATGCGGCCCTGCGGTACCACGCCCTATCGGGACAACTTTTCCAAGCGCCTCCGGCGACAAGGACAATCAATCAACTCGTGGACGCTTCATCCTGGCATCGTGCGCTCGGTGCGATGCAACTGTGGGGTATGTATTGGGCCTTGACGGTTTTCCCGAAAACGCTGTGCATCGAATACGCCATCAACGCCGTTCGACTCGCCACGGACATCAACGACGCTCATGTCCTGTTCGGAGGAATGGTAGCGCTCATCCTTGCCTGGATCGGCATTGTAGCGTGGCATCGTCGCGACGGGATCCTACTTTTTCTGATCACTTCCTTGCTCGTTTGTTATGCGCCGGGTTCCAACGTCCTGGTGCTGATGCGAGTTTTTTTTGCGGAGCGCATCTGGTACTTGCCCTCCGTTTTCGCTGTTTTGATAATAGCATGGGCCTGCAGCAATTCGTTGCATCGAAAGTCTTGGCAGGTGATGGCCGTCACGGTGCTGATCGCAATGACCGTTCGCTGCTGGATCCGAAACGCCGAGTGGCGTAGCAACGGAACGCTTTACGCCGCCGCTTATCGCGACCACCCTGAATCGGCACAAGCGCTCCACCTGTTCGGTCAATGGAATGTACGGCACGGCGACTTCGACAAGGGCGTCGAATTGCTCCGACGATCGTTGACGATTGATGTCGGATTCACGGACGCCCATCGCACGCTCGGAGAGGCGTTCGCCTCACGGGGTCATTGGGACGAAGCCATTTCTCATCTGCGCGTGGCCGATATGCAAGTGCCTAACCACGGACCCACTCGTTCGGCTTTGGCGACGGCGACCCGAGCGAAACTCGATGCCGGCGCGGACGATCAATTGCTTCGGCTGCGAAGGATCGCCCTAGGCAACCCGGAGAGTCTTGATGCGCATCTGGCCGTCGCGCGCGCGTTGCGTGAACTTGGGATGACCGAGGAAGCATTGACGCAATTGAAGGAATCAGAGCAGAAGTTCGATGCGCGCATCGAATGGCATACAGAGCTTGCTGTCACGCTTGTTTACTTGAACCGGATTGACGATGCGATTCAACATTATCGAAAAGCGGTCGAATTGTCGCCGCAATCTCTGCAACCGATGGTGGAACTCGCCATGCTTCTGATCGAACGTCGAGCCGCGGGCGACCGCACCGAGGCCAGGGCACTGGCCGAGCGAGCCAACGCGATCTCGTCGAACGACCCCGGCGTGCTCGTCTGCCGGGCCGAGCTGGAAGCGGCCGACGGAAATTCACCTGAGGCGGTCCGACTTTATGAACTGGCTATCGAGGCTCTCCCGCCGTCCGACCCCCGACGCGCCATTTTTCAGGAACGGATCATAACGCTTGGGCGATGACGACGGCCGCCGGCTCTCAGATCGAATTCAGGCCGACTGCTTCATTGGCATCGGAGTGCGTCAGGAAACAGCAATGGCATGCGGTCCGGCCTGCGAAACGGAGGCGGACAGATTCTCAAATCTGCGGATGTTCGCGGCAAAAAGACCGGCAACGTGTGCAGCTTTGTCGTCATAGGCGCTTTTGTCGGACCATGTTTGTCGCGGCATCAGGATTTCCGCGGGCACATCCGGGCAATTCCTGGGAATCGACAGTCCAAACGCCGGATCGGCGGCAAACGGCGCGTCCTTCAAACGACCGTCGAGCACCGCACGCACGATAGACCGTGTATGCCGAAGCGACATGCGACGACCGACGCCCGCTCCGCCCCCCGTCCAGCCTGTGTTGACCAGCCAGCAGGACGCCCGATGCTTGTTGAGTTTCTCGCCCAGCAGTTCCGCATAACGGGAAGGCGGAAGCGGAATGAACGGCGCTCCGAAACAAGCACTGAACGTCGCTTGCGGTTCGGTCACTCCGGCTTCGGTTCCTGCAATCTTCGCCGTGTAGCCGGAAAGAAAATGGTACATTGCCTGATCGGCGTTCAATCGGGCAACGGGAGGAAGCACACCGAAAGCGTCGCAAGTGAGAAAAACGACGTTGCTGGGGTGGCCTGCGACGCTGGGGATCACCGCGTTTTGAATATGGTCCAGCGGATAGGCCGCCCGTGTGTTCTCTGTGCGTTGATCGGAAGCATAATCAATGGAGCGACGGGCGGGGTCCGTCACGACGTTTTCAAGCACCGCTCCGAACCGAATGGCATCGAAAATCTGCGGCTCATTGTCCCGCGTCAATCCGATGCACTTGGCGTAGCAACCGCCCTCGACGTTAAAGACGCCGCGATCATTCCAGCCGTGTTCATCGTCGCCGATGAGCCGGCGCTCCGGGTCCGCGGACAAGGTGGTTTTCCCCGTACCGCTTAGACCAAAAAACAGCGCCACGTCGCCACCGCGGCCGACGTTGGCCGAGCAATGCATGCTCAGCACGCCGCTCGCGGGAAGCAAATAGTTCATGATCGTGAAGATGCTCTTTTTGATCTCTCCCGCATAGGCCGTTCCGCCGATCAGCACGAGACGTTTCGTCATGTTGACGACGATGAAAGTCTCTGATCGTGTGCCGTGACGCTTTGGTTCAGCTTTGCACGAAGGTAAATCAATCACCGTGAACTTCGGTTCCGGCGCGGCACCGTTTTCGGTCGGTTGAATAAAGAGCTGAGAGGCAAAGAGGTTGTGCCAGGCGAATTCCGTGATCACGCGGATTGGAATACGCGACCGGTCGTCGGCGCCGGCAAACATGTCGCGGACGTAGAGCCGTCGCCCTTCGCAATGATCGATGACGGTTCGATGCAGCGCATCGAAATGTTCGACGGAAATCGGCCGGTTGATTTTTCCCCAGTCGACCGTGTCGTGGGTCAGCGTATCTTGAACGAAGAACTTGTCGTTGGGCGATCGACCTGTGTGTGAACCGGTGGAACACACCAACGCTCCGTTATTCGCCACCATGCCCTCGCCGCCGCGAATCGCGTGCTCATAGAGTTCTGCGGCGGAAAGGTTCCAGTACACGTCTCCGGCATTGGTCAGACCATGTTGTTCGATTCCGGCCAAGCAGGGGTTGATTCCGAGATTCTTCACTGCGCCGTGTCCTCCGCGGCACCCGGCTTGAGACTAGACTCCGGGAAAAGCCCAAAGGAGCAAGTGTACCGGGGAGAACTCAACGAGCAACCCTGCGCCTGTGAAAGCCGGCGAACGGCGACGGATACTCGCTTGCAACGCCCCTGGTTGTTATGCGGAAAATCCCCCAACTCGGCCAGCTTCCCCGAGTGCTTTGTAGTAATTGACCGAATCCGGAAGGCCGCTACCTTAAGTCTTCAGCCTGAAGAGCTGGTCCCCTGGGGAATCGATCCGATCCGAATGGGACGTGGAGGATATCATGCAAGATCTGTTGCGCAAGTTGGGTCTGGAATCATCAAACCCCGGCGGGTTCTGCGGCGAATGGCTGGGCAGCGGTGAAAAGCTGATTTCGACGTCGCCGATTGATGGAACTTCCCTTGGCTCGGTTACGCAGTTGACCGAGTCAGAATATGAGCGTGTGGCCAGTCAAGCGCACAAAGCGTTTCTTCAATGGCGTTCCACTCCGGCCCCAGTGCGCGGTGAAACGGTCCGGCAACTGGGCAATGCCCTGCGCGAGGTCAAAGCGGAGCTTGGCGCGCTGGTCACGCTCGAAATGGGGAAAATCAAGGCCGAGGGCGAAGGCGAAGTTCAGGAGATGATCGACATCTGCGACTTCGCCACCGGACTGTCGAGGCAATTGTACGGGCTTTCGATGCACTCCGAGCGGCCCGGGCATCGAATGTTCGAGCAGTGGCATCCGCTCGGCGTGGTCGGCGTCATTTCCGCGTTCAATTTTCCCGTGGCTGTATGGGCGTGGAATTCCGCGCTGGCCGCGGTTTGCGGCGACGCGACGCTCTGGAAGCCTTCTTCGCAAACACCGCTTTGCGCGGTTGCGTGTACGAAAATCGCCGAGCGAGTCTGCAAGGCCACCGGTGTTGATCCGGCGATTTTCAGTTTGGCCATCGGCAAGGGGAGCATTGTCGGAGAAAAGTTGATCAACGATCCGCGAATTCCGCTCGTTTCGGCCACGGGAAGCTGCAAAATGGGGTATCGCGTCGGCGAGGTCGTGGGCAAGCGGCTTGGTCGCACGATTCTGGAGCTAGGCGGGAATAACGCCATCGTGGTGACGCCCGACGCGGATATGAAACTCGCGCTGCGAGCAATTCTGTTCGGAGCGGTCGGAACGGCGGGCCAGCGGTGCACCTCCACGCGCCGAATCATCGTCCACGAATCGCTTCGCGCTACGCTGATCGAGCAACTCATCGCAGCGTACAAGCAGATCAACATCGGCAATCCGATGGATTCGGGAACGCTCATGGGTCCGCTCATCGATACCAAGGCGGTCGAGACCATGCTCAAGGCCGTCAAGAGCATCAAGGACGAAGGCGGCGAAGTCCTGTACGGCGGGCAAAAACTGGAAGGAAGCAAATACCCCGGCGGCTGCTACGTTTCGCCATGCATTGCGTCGGCTCGCAACGATTTCCGGATCGTTCAGGAGGAAACGTTTGCTCCGATTCTCTACATCATCGGGTACAAGACCTTCGACGAGGCGATCTCGCTGCACAATGGCGTGCCGCAGGGCCTGAGTTCGGCCATCTTCACGAAGAATCTGCTGGAGGCTGAGCGGTTTCTGGCGGCGGCGGGTAGCGATTGCGGCATCGCCAACGTCAACATCGGCACGAGCGGCGCGGAGATCGGCGGTGCCTTCGGCGGCGAAAAGGAAACCGGCGGCGGCCGCGAATCCGGCTCCGATTCCTGGAAGGCCTACATGCGCCGCCAGACCAACACGATCAACTACACTACCGACCTGCCGCTGGCCCAGGGGATCAGGTTTGGTTGAATTTCTTCCAGAGGAAACTGATGCAGGAAAATCATCGTGTGGTGGAGAAAATCGTCGCAAGGCTCAATGAGAGTGGTCGAGCCGATCTTGTCGAGCGCTTGAACAAGGAACTGCAGGGTTCCCTTCGCTTGGTTACTGAACGAGCATCATTGGAGAGTTTATCCATTGGACAATCTAGGATCGGCGGCTTCCCGGATTTGCCACCGACTGTGAAATGGCCAGCGAGGAATGGTCGTCCCCTTTCGTTCCTCGCACAAATCAATCTTTTTGAAGCCGCAGGCAATGTCGAGAACTGCGGGTTGCCAAATTCCGGCGGGATTGCGTTGTTTTTCGACAACGATGAACAGCCCTGGGGATTTGATCCCAAAGACGCCGACGCATGGAAAGTCATCTATTGTCCTTCCGATACGGATCTCGTTCGCGTTGACCCGCCGAAATCACCGCTTTCTAAAGTTCATTCCTTTGATTGCTGCAAGGTTTCGTTTGTTCTCGAGGACACCCATCCCGGACCCGGATTGGCAGATAGAATATCGATGGAATTGGCAGACGAAGACGAGGAACGGCTTTGTGAGATCGAAGACGAGGTTCTCGGCGAAGAGGGAATGAGAGTTCTTCATCGACTGTACGGGTATCCGGATCAGGTCCAAGGTGGAATGGAATATATTTGTCAGGCAGCTTCACACGGAATCTACTGCGGCACACCGGGTTGGGATCGGGATTCGCGGTGTTCCAAGGTATTCAGTGAGGAAAACTGCTTGGATTGGATACTTCTTCTTCAACTGGATTCGGATGAAAATCCGGGCATGATGTGGGGAGATTGTGGTCGCTTATATGTTTGGGTGCCGGAAGCGGATCTTCTTCAGTTGAACTTCGACCGGGCGTGGGTCTGCCTGGAGTGCTATTGATCCGTCCACCCCAGCCGTACTCGCTCAATTCAGGATTGCAAAGGGAACCTCGGACTCCCACCCAATCCAGTGCAACCCATTCGAAGCGGCCTTCCGTTGCGAGCGAAAACGATTCCTTTGCGTAGAAAAAGCCCTTTCTTGTTAATGAGCACTCCTGGACCGATGCAAGTCCGGGTGAGGTCGCTGCCAATAATAGTCATTGCTTTGGGCCGTTTTTCATTGCGAAAAGGGTCGGAAAACAGTAAACTAGAGCATCTCTTGTTGCACCAAAATCGAATCTCGGGCGAGAATCTGTCGCGCGGGACCGGGTCGCCCACTAACGCCGAGTCAGGAGAATACTGGATGAGGTCGAATGTCGGACGGATGTCGATGGGGTTGGCTTTGTTCTTGGGGCCGATGGTCGCCCAAGCTCAACTCGGCGTGGAAAGTGTCTCTCCGGAAGGGATCTGGAAAACACTGCAAGTCGCCGCGGTTCGTGTCGGCGTTGAGCCATGGATTAAACCGACAGTTTACAAGTACGTCGAATTAGACGCGCAAGTGCTTGTTGATGTGCTTAAAATGGCGCCGATGGAGTTCACAAATCAGGCGGTTGCCGCGCCAGTGGTCATGACGTTGCCGATGCCAGATGGCACATTTTCCCGGTTTGAGGTGGTCGAATCGCCAATTATGGAACCCGCGCTTGCGGCAAAGTTCCCCGAGATTCGCACTTATCTCGGCCGAGGGATTGACGATCGCGCGGCATCCGTTCGGTTTGACTGGACGCCGGCGGGATTTCATGCCCAGATTCTGTCGCCCAATGGGGCGGTCTACATCGACCCTCTTTGGAGGGGTGATATCGTCTCTTACGCGAGCTATTACAAGCGGGATTACCGCAAGGGAGTCGATGAGTTTCGCTGCTTGTTCTCCGACGAAAACCCCGCGAGGCCCCTTCCTGCGGATGAAGGCGGCGTGGCGGCTGTAACCGGAGAAACATTGCGCACCTACCGGACCGCGGTCGCAGCGACCGGCGAGTATACGGCTTTTCACGGCGGGACCGTGGCCGCTGGACTTGCCGCCGTGACCACCGCAATGAACCGCGTGAGCGGCGTCTATGAAACCGAAGTATCTGTTCGAATGGTCCTGGTCGCGAACAACAACCTGATCATTTACACCAACAGTGGGACCGACCCGTACACGAACAGTGACGGCTTCACGATGCTGTCACAGAACCAGACCAACCTCAACAACGTGATCGGCTCGGCCAATTACGACATCGGACACGTGTTCAGCACCGGCGGCGGGGGCGTGGCGAACCTCGGTGTCGTGTGCGGCAGTTCCAAGGCGCGGGGTGTGACAGGTCTTCCCAGCCCGACTGGCGATCCATTTTATATCGACTATGTCGCCCACGAGATGGGACACCAATTCGGTGGAAACCACAGCTTTAATGGGACCGGTGGAAGCTGTGCGGGTGGAAATCGCAACGGGTCAACCGCGTACGAACCGGGCAGCGGATCGACGATCATGGCCTACGCCGGCATCTGCGGCGCGGACAATTTGCAGTCATTCAGTGATCCGTACTTCCACTCCGTGAGTTTTGATGAGATTCGGATTTTCACCCAGAACGGCAGTGGGAACAACTGCGACGTTCCGATCGCCACCGGCAACACACCGCCGACGGTCGAAGCAGGGATCAACTATACCGTTCCCCGAAACACGCCTTTTTCGATAACGGCGGTGGGCAGTGATCCGGACGGCGATCCGATTACCTATTGCTGGGAGCAGCGAGATCTCGGAGCGGCACAGGCACTCTCGGCGGCGGACAACGGCACCAGCCCGATCGTGCGCTCATGGGCTCCTACGACGAACCCCACGCGAACCATTCCGCGACTCTCCAATCTGTTAAACAATACGCTGCCGATCGGCGAGAAATATCCCGCGGTGAATCGAACGATGGATTTCCGCGTTACCGTGCGTGACAACCGCGCGGGCGGAGGCGGCGTCAACGTGGACAATATGATCGTGACCATCAACGCCGCATCCGGTCCGTTTCAAGTCACCTTCCCCAATACAGCCATGACGGTTTCCGGCGCGATTACCGCCACATGGAGCGTGGCCAACACGAATGTCGCTCCGGTCAACGTGACCACGGTTGATATTTTGCTGTCCACCGACGGAGGCAACACGTTTCCGACAGTGTTACTGGCGGGCACGCCGAACGACGGCTCTGAACTGGTTCAGCTCCCGAACATCAATACGTCGCTTGCGCGCATCAAGGTGCAGGGGTCGGGGAACATCTTCTTCGATATTTCCAATGCGAACTTTACGATTACTTCTTGCCCCAGTTCGGTCGCCCCAGGACCCGAACCCGCCGCCGTCACGAAGAATCGATACATTTCGCTCAAGCCGGATAGTACGGCGACGTCAGCGGCACTTCGCGTGAAAATGACCAGCCTGCCCGCTCCGTTTACGGGTTTCATCGGACAATCCCGATGGGTCGGTCCGCCGCAGCCGTACGAAGAGGGCGCGACGCCCGGCACGACGTTCATGGCGTCGGCACTTCAATGCACGCCGCACGTGCGCGACTGGTCCACCGTCGGACTGCTTCACGTTTTCGGCGCTGAAATCGTGCCGGATGCGGAGTACGAGATTCAGGCGACAGCTTGCGATCCGGGAAGCGAGTCGGGGTTCTCGGCTCCGCTAATCGTGCGCACCGCCCGATGGGGTGATGTGGCCGAACCGTTTAACCCACCTTCGCCGTCCATTCAGCCAGACATCGCGGATGTGGCGGCGATAGTGGACAAGTTCAAGGACGTCAGCGGAGCCCTGATCAAGGCACGGTCCCAACTGCATCCGAGCGTGCCGGATCCTGCGGCGCTGATTGACTTTGTGGACATTTCCAGCGCGGTGGATGCGTTCAAAGGAGTGGCTTATCCCTATGGTGGGCCGTCGAGTTGCCCATAAGGCATCTACTCGCTACCTCTTTGGGCTGCTCGGCTGGTTGACCGGTCGGCACGCCGAATCGAATCGCAAGCCGGGCGTCGAAACGAGATTTCGCCGCCCGGCTTGTCTCTTACGAAGCTTATGCGGTCCCCTATGGGCGCGCTGATCGTTGAATACCCGCCGCATCGCGTAGATCAACGTCCATGTCATCGTCGAAGTCGAAGGCATTGAAGCAATCGACCTCGCATGCCACGGTTTCAGGATCATCGGGTTCCGGTCGCTGATTCGGGCCGTTCATGCAGATCGAAAAGGCCGCGAAGTCGATGGCATTTACGATTCGGTCCCCGTTGAAGTCGCCATTGGCGAGCGACAGTGTCGGCGGAAACTCGCCGCCGCGCACCGGCACATTTGAAAAGAGAAGCGTAAACGGCTGCGACGCCGCTAACCCGCTTCCTGTATCCACAAGACGAAACGTCCCTTGCCAGACGCATTGTTCCGGATCAAATCGCGGGTCATCCTCATCAATGAACCACGTCAAATGAACGTGAAGATTGGCGCCGCCCAAATGGGCTCGATCGCCGGGAAACTCCAGCACATTGAAGCTGTTGTCGATCACGAGAAGCGCCGGATCGAGCGAAACAACCTCCAGCCAAACATGGACCGGACTGACCAGCGGAGCCACGCCACCGAAAGGAGCGGTCGCACGATCGAATCCCGGATTGTTCGCCGACCACCCGCGGATGAATGTGTTCACGCGGCTGAGAGGGTGATACACAGAGCCTGGTCGAAACCCCGCAGGGCTCCAAGCGAGGCGACCGCCGCCGTTTCCGATCCAAAGATCGGTATTGTGCTGAGCAATCACAGCGCGTAGGTTTACGACCGTCACAATCAAGAACGACCACGACACATATCGCTTCATGGCAACCTCCCCTGTTCAAGGGACGATCGGCGAGGTAGGCGCCCGATACCGAGTGCGCCCGCGCACAGAAGAAACAGTGACGCCGGTTCGGGCACCGGTGAAAACGAGATCGCAAAAGGGGTCGAGGCAGCGTAACCCGGCATTCCAGTGTCCACGACACGCAGGGTCGCGGAGAACACAGGCCAATCTTCTTCATAAGCCGGATCGGTCGAATCGATGTGAAACGTTGCGTGCGTGTCGAAGTCGGCGCCGCCGAGGAGAAAGGACTGGCCAGGTAAACTCAGCGCGACGGCAAAGCCCGGACTCCAGACCTTGAGGCCGGGATCGATAAACACGATTTCGAGCCTGATAACGGATCCGACGCCCAGCATAAAAAATCCGTCGTCAGATTCGTCGGCGTCAAGGGTCTTGAATCCAGGTTCGTTTGCCGCCCAACCGTGGAGGAACGCCTTTACGTGCGGCAAGTCAATTGGATCCGGCGAGTTGACCTCGACAACAAGCTGCCCTACGGCGTTTCGTCCAACAATGATATCCTCGTCGTGCTTCGGTCCGGCCAAACATAAGGCCGGACAAAGCAAGAGCGTCACTATTACTACGATTCTAGAAGCGAATTGACTTCGATGTTGGGTCACTTTGATTCTCTCCTCTGGTCCCCTTCGAGTTTCGCGACTTCATCGCGCCACGTCAGGGTCGTAAAAGTTGTGTTTCCAAACCAGCTTGCGCAGTCGGCTTCGCTGGTTGTCGATTTCATAGGTTTCCTCAAACGGATGGCTCGCCACGTGCCCGTCGAAGAAAGCGTAATTGGCCTTCCTTGAATGACGATCGAGAGTAATTTCCCGAGATGCGAGTTTTCGCGGGTTCGACCACCACGTTTCGGGGTGAACGTGATCAGAGGTGGCGAACGGCCCCACCTCGGATAGCTCGACCGTGAAGATGGTCGACGCCGGACGGCGAATCATGCCCATGAGTCGATACGGGCCGCGCCCCCCCACCGCGGCCACGGTGTAATAGTTGGTTCCGTAGCTCGAGCGTCGGAGAATCGGCCTTGCGCCCGGCGATGACGTGACCCCGCCGGTAACGCTCGCCGACGGAGGCAGAGCCGGCGCGATGGGTACTGTCCAATGATCGCTCTCGTCGGCGGGACAGCGGGCGATCATCGTGTTTTCCCCGTAATGACTCCGAAGCGTATTGATCCACGTCGCCTGCTCGTCGACGTCGTTTCCGCCGTGGGCGAGACCCGCGCCAACGATTTGATCCTTGTGATCTCCCGCGTAGAGATAGACGGCCTGCATCAGACCTCGCTTGTTGCTGGCGCAGGCGACGGCCTTTGCCGCCGCCCTGGCCCGCGAGAGCGACGGAAGGAGAACACTGATCAGCAAGGCGAGAATCGCCACGACAACGAGCAATTCAATCAAAGTGAACGCACGCCTTGTGCGCATGGTGCAGCCTCCAGCGGGTTTCCCGTGTTTCAACGCGGAAACAGCGCCGTTCGGCGTGCGATCGCGCAAGGCAACGCGCCTCACCCCGCGAACGGACTTACCGCGCAGCAAGTCTCCAACGGTCAATTAACGGATCAAATTTGAAACGATCAGGCGTGTGGAGGGGCGCGAGGCTGATCGGGAGAGAATGTTCGCGCGACGGGAATCGCCGCTACAAAACGGGCAGCGAAACAATGCGTTGTGATCCCAATCAAAGGAGTAGACGCGACGACCGGGGATGCCAGGTCGACGCGCCAACCCTGACAAATCACGCAGAGCGAATGATCGTGCCAATGGTGATTGTGCGTCGGATCAGTGCAATCCCCGTCGCAGCGGCTGGTCAGTACTGGTCCATTGTCGTGATGCAGCGCGCACTCGTGATCGTGATCGTGCACATGGTCGGATTCGACGAACGTATGGGCAATCGGCAGCCATATGGCGGCCAAATAGGCGCCCAAGGCGAAAAACCCAGAGAAACGGCGGTGTGAGCTGGCCATGATGCAAACGGTTCCCAAGAATCCCAAAGGCAGGAAATCGAAAGAGCCATTGAGGCTACCAATTGCCTCGACTTTTGTCAATGGCATGTCCCGCTACTTCGCGGGTACAATGTTCGGCATGAAAGGACACGAGATGGGATTCGCTTGGTGACCGCAGGCGTTCGCATCCAAAAACGAAGCGTATGTCGAACGAACCCATCGAATCGCTGGCAAAGCTTAGAGAGCAATTGCAGGAGCTTCCGGGAATCGGGGCGCGCAGCGCGGAGCGGCTGGCGTTTCATATTCTCCGTGAACCGCGGACTTTTGCGGCATCGCTGGCCAAGGCCATCATGGACGTCAAGGACAAAGTGAGGCACTGCGGCACCTGTTTCAATCTGACGGAGCGGGACCCCTGCGCGACCTGCATCGACCCCAAGCGAGATCACGGGGAAATCTGGGTGGTCGAGCAGCCCAAGGATGTGCTGGCGCTCGAGGCGACGGGCCTTGTTCGCGGTGTTTATCACGTACTTATGGGGCACATCGCGCCGCTTGAGGGGATCGGCCCAGAGCACCTGACGCTCGATTCCCTCGTCAGGCGTGTTCGAAAGGGGAACATCCGCGAAGTCGTTCTGGCACTGAACCCGACGCTTGAAGGAGACGGAACGGCGCTGCACACCCAGAGCCTTCTTGCGGACGCGGGCGTTCGACTGACCCGCCCTGCCCGGGGATTGGCCGTGGGGTCCCAAATCGAATATGCGTCGGTCGGCATGTTGGAATCAGCCATTCGGGGCCGAACGCCGGTATAGACCGCCTGACCCAAGCTCACCCGATTATGCTATAATCGAACCAGTAACGCCTGGCTTGGGCTGGTTTACCGACAGCGTTAGAGCTTAGCCAGCGGAATCGTAGCGAATGAGTCGTCTGACCTTCGGGAGTCCGCGCGAACTGAAGTTCGCGGCTCGCTACGATCGAATTCGGCTTGCTCCAGGAATCCACGAGCAGGACATGGCGCAGTTTCTCTCACAGTCTCTCGGTCAGCAAATGCGATTGGAGCAGCGGCTCACGCCGCAGCTCATTCAATCGATGGCCGTGCTGCAAAAGCCGGTGGCCGAGCTGGAGGCCTTTGTAGCCGAAGCGCTGGAAACCAACGCCGCGTTGGAAGTGGATGAGGGGCAGGAAGAAGAATCCGCCGGTGCGAACTCCAAGGACGGTTCCGAGGACAATCGCAACTCCACCAAAGTTCAGGACGACGGCTTTGCCCGGCTCGATCGCTTTTCGCGCGACCTCGACCTCGATTGGTCGGACCGCGGCATCGCGCGTTCACACCGCGCTTCGGATGCAAATGGTCCGGATGCCAAAATGGGCGCGATGGCCAATACCGCAGGGCGCGAGTCGAGCCTTCACGAGCACCTCATGGAACAGTGGGGACTTGTGGAGGCGGACGACGAAGTTCGCAGGGTCGGCACGGCGATCATTAATGCGCTCGAACCCGATGGGTATTTGAAAAAGCCGCTGGCGGACATCGTTGAACACCTTCGGCCGCCATCCACAATTGAATTGGCCGAGCACGCGTTGCGCGAGGTCCAGCGACTCGAGCCGACCGGCGTCGGTGCGCGAACGCCGGTGGAGTGCCTTCTTCTACAGCTTGAGTTGCTCCCGGGTGATAATACGGTTGAACGTGTTCTTATCGAGCACCATCTCGACGACCTGGTCCACAACCGACTGCCCGCGATTTCCAAGGTAACAGCGTTTTCCATCGGCGAAATCACGGAAGCGATGAAGGCCATGCGCTCGCGGTTGTACCTGCATCCGGGGTATATGGTGGGCGATCGCTCCGTTCGGCCGATTCGACCCGACGTCATTGTCGAGTACGCGGATTCAGGCGGCGGGCTTGCGATTCGTTTGGCCAGAGGCAACATGCCGAAGTTGAAACTGCGCGATGATCTGGTGTCACTGGCCAAGTCGAAGGAGCACGACAAGCAGGAGCGCGAGTTTGCCAAGAAACACGTGGAAGAAGCATCGGCCCTGATTGACGCAATCAACTTCCGGCACTCCCGATTGTTGCAAGTCGCCCGCGCCGTCGCCGAAAAACAGCGCGAGTTTTTCGACATCGGTCCGGCCGGGCTGAAAGTTTGCCGCATGAGTGATTTGGCCGCGGAACTCTCTTGTGATCCTTCGACGATCAGCCGCACCGTGGCCGACAAATATGTGCAGACGCCGCGAGGCATGTTGCCGATGCGCTATTTTTTCACCGGCGGAACCGAAACAGAGGACGGCGAAACGGTCGGCTGGGATCGGGTCAAGACCCGGGTACGCGAGATCGTCGATGCCGAAAATCGAGGCGAACCGCTCAACGACGATCAGATCGCGGCCGCATTGAAAAGCGAGGGGATTGAGATCTCACGTCGCACGGTGGCCAAATATCGACAGCAGCTGGACATTCCTTCCGCTCGACAGCGAAAAACCTTCGATTAGGAGCATTCTCGCGATCGACGGATTTTCCGCGATTCGCCACCATTGAGTTGACTCGCGGAACGCGTCGCCACCGGATTCCTATGTTGAAACTTGGTCCATTTCAGTTCGACGTGCCCTTCGTGCAGGCAGCATTGAGCGGATACAGCGATCTGCCGATGCGCCGACTGGCGCGACGGCACGGCGCACCCTATGCGCTCAACGAGGTCATGCTGGACCGGCTTGTCCTCCAGCCCGGAAAGAAACGCCGCGAAATGCTTTATGTCGCGCCCGATGATCACCCGGTGGGCGGACAATTGATGGGCGCCGATCCGGATGTCTTCGGACCCGCCGCCCATGAACTGGCTGTCGCCGGATACGACATCATCGACATCAACTTCGGCTGTCCGGTCAAGAAGGTTTTGGGCCGCTGCCGAGGCGGCTTCCTGCTCTCGCAACCGGATACCGCGCTGCGCATTGTTCGAAGTGTCTTCGACGCGGTCGGCGCAATCCGACCCGTCACGCTGAAGATGCGTCGAGGCATGGAGGACGGCGTCGAATCCGAGCGCAACTTTTTTCAGATTCTGGACGGCGCACTGACCATCGGAATCTCGGCCGTAACGGTTCATGGCAGAACGGTGAAGCAGCGTTACGTCGGTCCCAGCGATTGGTCGTTCCTGCGGCGCGTCAAACGGCATGTCGGCGATCGAATGATTCTTGGCAGCGGCGACCTCTTTTCCGCCGAGGACTGCATGCGCATGATCCATGAAACCGGCGTGGATGGCGTGACGATCGCGCGTGGCTGTATTGGGAATCCCTGGATTTTTGAGGACTGCCGGGCGCTTTGGCAAGGAGACGACCTACCGAATCCGCCCAGCATTGCCCGGCAGCGCCGCGCGATTGAAGGGCACTGGAACGACTGCCTCGCGGTGTACGGTGATTCGACGGCCGGCAAGATCATGCGCAAATTCGGAATCAAATACGCCGAATCGCATCCCCTTTTCATGGAAGTCCGCGACGCGTTCATTGCCGTCAAAACGTCCTCCGATTTCATCGCGGTCCTGGATCGATGGTACGATCCGGGTGCAAATTGGCCGCCGGTGATGAGGCGCGTCGGACCGGGCGACCTGGTGGCAGCCGGCGCGTGTGAGTGACTCGTCGAACCAAGCCAGGCGTGACTCCCTGCGGATTACGCATTGTCCTTGAACTTGTGATTCTCGCTCGTGATTTCAACGCTCCTATTCGAACGACCGTGGACGCTCCTGGGAGCTTGTGTTGTCATTGCGGTTCTGCTCTTTTGGGGTTGGTCGCGACGCCGGTGTGCGAGAAGTGCCGGAGTATTCTGGACGTGGACTGCCGTTTCGTGCGGACTGACCGTGTTGTCGATCATCGTCGTCACGCCACGAGAGCGAATTGAGCTTGTTTGCCAGGACCTTGGTCAGGCCGTGGACGACGGCGACATTGAGGAGATTGCAAAACGGTTGTCGCAAGATTTCACGATGAAGCCTCTGGACCGAGATGAGTTTATTCGACGACTCACCAATACACTCACCCAGGTTCGCGTTGATCAAGTTCGACTCCGGCTCATCAACGTGGAGTTTTTGTCCGAGCATCATGCTTTCGCGACGTTGAACGCCTCTTCTCACATACGAACAACCGAGGGCTTTTTTGGCACGATTCCGTCACGGTGGGTACTCAGCTTTCAGGCGCGCGGGGCTGATTGGCTCGTCTCAGGCATCGAGTCGGCAACCACGCCTTTTTCGGGCAACTCGCGATCAATCGATTGGCTCCGATAATCCAAGGCCGGCCCGCCCGAAGCCGGCCCATCTACCTTGTTCGCAATTCCAATACCTTCGCGCTTTCTGCATCATGTTTCATCCGAGCGTCTTCGAAATTGTAAGAATCGGTAATTGTCGCGAGGGGGCGATGCGAAATCAGGCATATTGTAGGCAGCCGAGCGAAACTGCCTCGGAAAGGATGCGAGTTGGACGGACTTCCTCTGATTGCGACGGATCGTCTTGGCGCGACATTCGCTTGTCATGACAAAGCGCGTGATCGGCTGCGACGAACGTTTCTCGGCTGTGCGGACGCGCTCCACCGCTTCATTTGGGTTCGAGTCGGAGGCGATCTGGGGTTGACCGACGACCTCGTGCAACAGACGTGCTACGAAGCTGCCCAAAGCACTCGCCTTCCGAGTGATGACGGGGAATGCCAAGCCTGGCTCTTCGGCATCGCGAGAAACCTGATTCGGAAACACTGGCAACGTCACAAACGAGAGGCTCTTTTCAGCCCAGAGCGAAACGCAAGAGCGGCCGAGGCACTCGTAAGAAACATGGAGGATTCGTGCCCGCCCGTCGAATCAATCACTCGTGAAGAATCCGCGACGCAGCTGCTGTGGGCGATCACAACACTGCCGGCGAGCGACCAAGGCCTGATCTTCGATGTTTACTTCGGCCATCGCGATCGCGCGAGTATCGCGCGGGAACTGGGCACGACGATGAAGTCTCTCGAAGGAAAACTCTATCGAATACGCCATCGCCTGAGGCAAAAACTGAAAGGTGACGAAAAAGGAAACTTCCATGATCAATGAATCGAACGAAGCAGATCGCAATTTTGATGTCAATCTCGGCGTCTTTGGTCAACATGTTTCCGCCCCGCCGGGGATATCCGCTCGAGGACGCGCACAGGGGCTGGAGACCTTTGAGCGCATCGGACATGCACCGCGCCGAATGTTGCGCGGGCTGTTCGGTCGGCCCGCGCTGTTCTCGACCATCGGGTTGGCGGCCGCACTGGTTCTTGTCGTCGGATTGTTTTTTCCAACGGGCGGAGGGCCGACAATCCAGGCGGCCGTTGTGCTCGAGAAGCTCGCGACGCAGGTCCAGGGCGACGACGTACTCGAAGTGAAGCTCGAAAACATTGGCGCCGACGGCGCGACCGTCAACGCGCGATTGCAGGTTTCCAACGACGCGATTGCCGGCGACGTGCGTGCCGCCATTCAAGAAAACGCAAGCGACCCTCCAATTGAAATCGATGCGTCACTTGCGCTGTCAAAGCACGGGGCCTGGGTGTTGATTCGCAAGCTTAGTGTGCCAACCGAACCAGAGTTTGCCGCGATCCTTAATGGATTCTTTCCACCGGGGACGGACACACTTCTGTCCATGTCGGAGGAAACGGCGGGTGAACTTCTTCAGGAAGCGTCTGACGTAGACTTGACTTCGGCATTGGCTGAGCTTCGCGCCGTGGCCAGGGGCCAACTCGTGACGTTCATCAAGGGCGTCATCGAATCACAAGGAGCTGTCGGAGCGGTCCTGACCTATCAGTCGGATGGAACGGTGCTTATCTCGATCACCGTTCGCGACGCCGAATCCCTGCGGAAGCTTGCCGAAATCGCGGCGAAGGCCATGGGAAAGACGGCGGACGGCGATCTCGACATTGATGACGACGATGCCCGGGAACTTGTCGGCTGCAAGTTGAACATCGTCTATGATCCCACCTCGGAGACCGTCCGATCGTTTTCCATCTCCGATGTCGGCGAAATGACAGGCCGCATCACGATCTCATTGATTGGCGGCGCGATCGACCCGGCGTTGCTCGATCAAACCCGCGTTGTGACTCCCAATACCCGCGTGCTTGACATCAATGCTCTGATCAACATGGCCAAAGCATTCATTCCGACGCATGACGAGAATGAGTAAGGTTGGTCCCCGGAACGGGTGACAGGCGAAGCGTTCGCGGCAACGGAGGCGTCCGCTTCGCCTCGCCTGTTTCTCCGATCGGCAGCCAGTTTTCTGCGCCGGTCGGTTTCACGGAGCGTCGCCGATCTTCAGCAGGATTTTCACGTTGTCGGGACTTGCTGCGGATTCGAACGCCCGAGACGCGTCTTCGATCGGATACGTCCGAGAGATCATGCTCCGAACGTCAATCTCCTTGCGCGCCAAGGCATTGATCGCCTCGCTGAACGGTCCGCACCGGCTTCCGAGGAGCCTGACTTCGTTAACCACGATCGGAGCGAGGTTGAGCGCCCCCACTGTCGAATCGGAATAAGTGCTCTTGAGCACAATGGTTCCGCGAGGGCGAACCAATTGCATGGCCACGGCGAGTCCTTCCGGAGTGCCGGTGCACTCCACGACCACGTCGCGATCCTGCGGCGAGCCGATCTCTTCGACGTTCAATGCCTGCACGCCGAGTTTTTCGCACGCCTGCAACGTTCGCGGGTTTCGCCCGACGGCAGTTAGCCGACATCTTCGGGCGGTCAGCACCTGAACAACCAACAACCCGAGTCGGCCGGTTCCAACGACGCTTACGATCGATCGTTCATCGATCGGGCACTGCGCCGGAACCTGATAAGCGGCCGCCAACGGTTCCACGAAGACAGCCTCCTCATCCGAAACAGCATCGGGAACGACATGCAAATTGTGCTCGGGGACAACAACGTATTCGGCAAAACATCCGTCGCGGCCGGAAATCCCCATGACCGTTCGCCGACGGCAGTGATTCGCCAGACCTCCCAGGCACATATCGCACTTGCGGCAAACGCAGTTAATTTCGCAGACCACGCGCTTTCCCTTCCACCGGGGAGTTCCTTCAGTCACTGAACCCACCATCTCATGACCGAGAACACCGTTGAACTTCATGTATCCCTTGAGGATTTGAAGATCAGTTGCGCAGATCCCCGCAAGATGTACGCGAACGAGGGCTTCGCCGGCCGCCGGAACCGGTATTGGCCGGTCCTTTTCGACTTGAAGAACGCCCGTGAACGACACTGCTCTCACCGCGCGCCTCCACGATGGTCGAACACGTTTCGATAATCGACGATTCCTAACTTCTGGCGGTCAATGGGTAGTGGATGTGAACAACAAATGAGGCGGCGAAACACTTGCTGATGGTTCATGAACAACCTATATAATTCTCAAGAGCGATTGACAAGGGACCGATGCACCGGATAGCCCGGTTTCATCGAATACCAAGAAAGGAAGTTGCTCATGGGTTGGCAGCAAATTGTTATCCTCCTCGGCGCGGCCGCAGTGGTCGTGTTTCTCATTACGCGACGGGGCGGAAGCTGAGGGTCGAAGGGCTGTAGCTAGGCGTGCCCTGGCCCTTCGATTCTGCGAGAGCGCTTTGAAGCCGAGAACTGACGCAACAGTGCTACCTAGGCTCTTAGGGCGTCGGCTTGGGCGGTCTCTCAAACAGAAACGCACAGTCATCGAGTCGATTCTCTCCTCCGGAATTCACGGCAAACCTCGCCCCCGACCAGATCGACGCACCAGCAAATTGACCATCCTTGGACAGCGCATAGTACTTCAGATCAAAATTAGGCCGACCATCGGGCTTTAGAAGCCGCTTCTCGACCGTGAACTTGACGGCCCGCTCGATCGCTTGTTTGACCGCGTCCGCCGGTGTCGCTCCGCCGCGCATCAACTCCACGATCATATGCGCGCCGCAGATCTTTATGTTGGCCTCTCCGCGACCCGTGCTGCCGGCAGCACCAATGTCGTTGTCGACATACAATCCGGCACCGATGATCGGCGAGTCGCCGACACGTCCGGGCAGCTTCCAGCTCAGCCCGCTGGTCGTGGTCACGCCGCTCAAATCGCCGTTGGCATTTAGCCCCAGGCAGTTGATGGTCCCGTAAGTGAACGCGAATTCTCGGCGCGCATCGGAGCGTCGATCGGACGGATCAGGCGTTTCGTCAGGTCGTATCCAGTTGTCGTTGGTGGAGTGGTTTTCTTTCCATTTTAGCCACTCCAACCGCGCCTTTTCCGTCAAGAGGTTCTCTTCCTGGAATCCGTGAGCTTTGGCAAATCGCAAAGCACCTTCACCGACCAGCATGATGTGGTCGGTGCGCTGCATGATCAATTGCGCCACGCGCGAGGGAGTTTTGATGTTTCGCAGCGAGGCGACCGATCCGCATCCACGCGTCGGACCATGCATCACGCAGGAGTCCAGCTCCACGACGCCGTCCTCATTGGGCAATCCGCCGTACCCAACCGACGTGTCGTTGGGGTCCTCCTCCACAATGTTGACCCCTGCCACCACCGCGTCGAGCGTATCCGCACCATCGCGAATCATCGCAGCGGCCTTCTCCGTCGCGGCAAGCCCGTTGGCGCTGGCGATCACGACGACATCAGGAGATGTGCGATTCCCTGAAGTTCCACCCCTGGCGTTTCCGTTTGTTCGCGGAAGAGAACCGACAGCCGCCGCAGCTGCGGCGGTATGAAGGAAGTCCCTTCGAGTCCATTGACTCATCAGCTGTGCTCCTCAATTCAATCAGACAAATCGTACATCGTGTGGCCGAGCCGCAGCAAATGCAACCAAGAGACGCATTTCGTTGCTCCCGTTTCTCGGTGACGCAACGGCGAACGCTTTTGCATACGAAATACAAGTCATCGAAACGAAAACGACCGCAAGGTCCGAAAAAGTATCAAGGCACAGTCGATGAACTTGATTGGATTGTCAATAGAGCAGAAGATCCTCGCGGTAGCTCAAAGAACCCAACCCAAGATCGTATTGAATTGAACGGTTCTTCGACTTATATTCCAAGCAATCGCGCAGGGAATGTCGTCGGCGGCTGAAACGGCCCACGGGCCGGAGTCCGCTTCATCTCTCCGATCCTTCCCACCTACTGAATCTCTTACAGATCGACGGCGCGCCTTTGACGCAAAGCCGTCGATCACATGATCGTTGTGGACGGAGGATCTATTGATGGCACGCTACATTCGCGCGGCCGCGCTCTTTTCTTGGGGGCTGTTTTGGTCGGTACCGGCCGGAAGCGGTCAAACGCCCCTCTCGAACTCATTTACGTATCAAGGCCAACTCAAGCACGACGGAGTTTCCGTGAACGGACTCGCGGACTTCCGCTTTTCCGTCTGGGACGCTCAGTCGGGCGGGCAACAGATCGGCGTTGAATACCAGGTGGACAACGCGTCCGTGGCGAATGGGTTGTTTACCGTCCGCGTTGATCCCGGCGCCAACGTCTTTTCGGGAAATGCGCGCTGGATACTCGTTTCTGTCCGATTTCCCGCCGCCGTTGGATCGTTCACCGCGCTCCTTCCCCGACAACCGTTGACCGCTGCTCCCTACACGTTCTACTCTGGCGCAACGCGAGGCATCAACGTAGCCCAGGATGGCAGGGTCGGCCTTGGAACCGCCTCGCCCAAGCAGTCACTGCACGTGGTCGGCGACTACTACGGCCGTGGTCACCTATGGCTCCATGCTTTTGAAGGAGACGTCGCGTCCGGAACCGCATACGTGCAGGCGAGGGATGACTCCGGGTCATCGACGATTGACCTTCGTCTTCGCACCCAGCTAAACGGCGCTGCCGTCGATGCCCTCACGTTGAAGTCCTCGGGCAATGTGGGGGTCGGCACGACGTCCCCCCAGCACAAGTTCGACACCGCCGGGACTGCAAGGTTCAGCGCCGCGGCGGGCCCGAATCTGATTCTTCACGACAGCAACGGTGGACCGGACCGCCCTGGAATCCAGTTCACCAACAATTCCCAGCATTTTATTGCCGGTGACGACGACTCAGATGAGGCCTTTGGGTTTTACTCCAAGTTCAGCAATCAACGGACTTTCAACGCAATGATCACCATCCACGGCAATTCGACGGGTACGGCCGGAACCTGGAACCGTTACCTTTCGCTCACTCATACGGGCATCGACGGCAAGATCAGTACCGATACCGGGCACCTTTTGTTGCAACCCGCTGGAAATGTCGGCATCGCGACGAACAGTCCGCAGTCCCTGCTTCATGTTGGCTCGTCAGGCGCCAATTGGAATTGGGCCAGCGGAAACGGATGGGGCGACTTCTCCGTAAGCAATGGAACCGTCGGTTTGGCTATGGGGATCGCCACCGCTGGAGGGGGTATGGGCGACGTGCGTCTATGGACCCGAGGCGGAACGGAGAGACTCCTGATTGGAAACCCCACCGACGGAATTATTCTCCAACTGGACGATAGACGAGTCGGCGTTGCCGACGTTGACAGCCAATCCCGGCTCAATGTCACAAGCCTCGCATTGACTGCTCCTTCGCCCGACTGGTCCGCTCATTTCAAGGATGCCAACGGCAGCGGGGAGGCCTGGCTGGCCGGCGACGACGGACAGGGACGTGAATATGGAATCGAAGCGCGCGGGGGAAAAGCCGGAGGGTTCTTCAAGAACACGGGTGGTTCGGCTGAGGCGCGAGCGGCCTACTCCAGCGGCACAAACACGATGATCGGCTTATGGGCTCGCGGCGAGGTCGGCGGCTATTTTGAATCGTCGTCCGCCAGCGGAAGCATTGCTCGACTGGGCGGCGTGAACGCCGCCGTTGATGGGACCGGCAAGTTCGGAGGCGGATACTTCGGAGACACCGATGATTCAGGTTGGGCCGAAATCGGCTCGTTCACGTACAAGGTTCGAGGCAACGGAGGCGTCTCCTTCGTCCAGAATCACCCCGGCGATCGCAATCGCGTGATCGTTTATACGGCCCCGGAAGGTGATGAAGTTGCTACATATACGCGGGGTACAGCCCGCTTGATCAACGGTGAAGCAATAGTGTCTCTGGGAGAGACCTTCCGATGGGTCACCAATCCGGAGATCGGCCTCACGGCGCATCTTACACCGCGCGGAGATTGCCAGGGTCTTTTTGTGGAATCCCTGACCACGTCCGAACTTGTTGTTCGAGAGCTTCGCGGCGGCACGTCCGATGTGGCCTTCGACTACATCGTCCACGGACTCCGCATCGGATTCGAGGAAGTAAGCACCGTGCAGGAGAAAACGCGCGAAGCACCGATTCCGTCGATGGCGGGTCACCTCGAGCAGTTTGCAAGACGCCCGGAGTTGCGGCACTACAACGCATTGGAACGCTTCAAGGCGATGAACCGTTCGGCCGGAATACGGGCGACATTGGAATCAAACGCTGCGGCGGACCTCCGAGACGCTATCCAACGATGGAACACTGAGGAATCGACAGTTCGACCAGACGGCCTCGAAAGATAACTCTCATACGCTGGCAGCGAGTGCTCATAGTCCGTCTCGTCCGTCGGATCGACGCGTTGCTGCCCCCATCTTCCAAGACCGATCCACGGCCGTTATCAGGAAAAGTCCGTGCTTTTCTATCCGAGCCACGCCCAACGGGGAGACGCGATTCGTAGTCCCGCGATCGCACTTGCACCAGAATAGTACGCCTCCCTGAAGACGAGATTCAACGACTCATCAACGCGCCCCTACCAAACGTCCGTTCGATCCACGGGGGTCCCTCGCATCAAATGACGGATTCTCCAAGATAAGCAATCGCCGCTTAAACTCGGTTCCTCGTAACGAAGAGAAACCGCCCAGCGATCCGTCGGATTTGAGAACGCGATGGCACGGGATGAACAGCGGCAGCGGATTGTTGGCCATAGCGCTGCCAGCCGCGCGAACCGCTTTCGCATTGCCGGCGGCCCGTGCCAAATCGGAATAGGAGCACGTACGTCCGAAAGGTACCCGTCGGCAAGCGTCCAGGACCATTCGACGAAACGGCGGCTGATCGGAATAATCAAGAGGGACATTAAACCGAATGGATTCTCCTTGAAAGTAGGCTTGCACCTGCTGGACAATCATCGAGGGCGGTTTGGCTTCATCAGCCTCCAAAAACCGAGCGCTTATCGCGCTTCGCATCGCTCGTTCAGAAAGTGGAAGGAAAGCCGCGACAAGGCATCCATCCCCGCGTGCCACAATGCCAAACGGACCGAACGTCGTTGGAATCAGTGAGTAGTGATAGCGCGTTTCTGACCGATGCCGGCTGACGGGAAGTCCCGCGCCCGCGATCATTCGCGAAGACGGTCTTGGATGCGCGCAATTCAAGGCGTCGTCGGTTGAGCCGTGTTCTGGACACGACTCCGCAGCCGCTCCCGAACTTCCTTCGTCGCCTTCTCGTCTTCGCTGCTCCAGCGTTCGAGCATTGCCACCGTCTTGTCCACCTGCTCGCGCTGCTCGGGCGTAAGTTTCTCGAACACTTCCGCTCGCAGCTTTGCAGCTACTTCGGCGGTTCTTTCAGGGTCTTGCCGCACCTCCGCGGAGAGTCCGCGGACACTCCTCGTCAGTGTTCGCACGATCTCGCTTCTGACCTCATCGGCCATCGCCAAATCCGGATCGCGAAATGCCCGTGTCAGGCGAATACCGGCATGGTCAGGCGTGATTTCCCAGACTCGCAACGGTTCCCACTTGCGAACAACTCGATTAAACGCTTCCGAATGCTCCTTTCCCAACTCCGTCAATACGTAATTGAGAAAGTGTTCAGGCGAATCCTGAATTGATGGCTTCAAAACAATTTCCGCAGCTCGAATCTTGGATTGAAGTTCGTACACCGCTTCAGAGTCGCCGGCTTCCTGCGCGGCCTTAAACTTCTCCCGAAGTTCCGGCAGTTCGTGCGGAGAGGTGATATCCGAAGGAACGAAGACGGGATTTACCCTTTTGCCGGCAATCATGAGTTCAAAAAAATACTCATCAAACATCTGGTTGATTCGTTCCTTCTTTTCATTCGTAACGCTCATCGTTTCAAAAAGAATGACCTTGAATCGCAGCAGCCCCGCAATTCGTCGATCGACCATGGCATCGATATCAGCCGCCTCACGCAGCCGCTTCGCGGTTTCATCCTCGGGTCCGGACTTCTCGCGCTTTTTCTCCGGCGTATTTCCTTCTTGCTGATCAACCGGTCTTAACGGACGTGATGTCGTTTGAAGCGAACTCCCATCAACCGATTGACCGCAAAAGACGAACAGCACCACGAACCAGAGCGCCGCCGATGGAACGACCGCACCTACTATTCTGTGCTCTCTCATCGATGAGTTACTCCTCTCTTGGAAGCCCAACCACCGCATACCAAGGTCAATCAGACGGTGGGTCGCCCGAAACCAGGCTACAGCGAAAACGACTCACATCTCCACACAAGTCAAAGTCCAATTCGGCGGTCGAAAAGGCGTCTCCTTCTCGCCAATCGTCAAACAGGTATAGTATCGTTTGATGCCGTGCGGAACCAGAGTCTAATGCGCCCGATAACGAATCTCCATGCACTTTTATACGATACTGGCCTTTGCGTTTCTTTTCTGGCGAGCGGAATCTCCCACCAGCCCGTCACTGCTGTTTTCCGAAAATGTCGCCCTGACCCTGATGTTCGCGGCGGCTCAACCGGTGCTCGCCGCGTTCGCGGCTTTCATTTGCGTTCGAAGAATTCGCAAAATGCTGCAAGGCGATTCGGCCGACACGAGCGCCGGGCATTTGCTTTATCAGCGTGCTTTTGCTGCGCTTAGGGTATTCCTGACCGCCGGCTTTGGAGTGACAACGCTTGCCACCGATTGGCCTCTTTGGTTCGCCTGGGGTCGCGTTGCGCCCGTGTTACAGATTTTCGGCGATCTCATTGTGTTGTCGCCGTTTGTGGTTGGAAGCGTCTTGCTCTGGATCATTTCCTATCCGCTTGAGCGACAGCTTCGAGGATTCGACGAGGGCTCCGTCGCCACTGTTGAGGGCGAATCCGCCGAAAACTGGCGGATGTCCGCCTTTCTCGATTTTCAGATCCGCCACCACTTGCTTGTCGTGGCCGCTCCGATGTTGTTGATCCTTTTCGCATCCAACCTGATACGCGCTCGCGAGTCGTCACTTCAATGGTGGAGCGGATTCGCCTGGGCACCCGATGCGCTTCTGGGACTCGCCGCCGGCGCGGTGTTTCTTTTGGCGCCGTTTCTGTTACGCCGATTGTGGCGAACGACGCCGCTCGAACCAGGTCCGCTGCGCGATCGGCTTGAAGCCATGTGCCGCCGAATCGGTTTGCGCTGCCGCGAGATCCTGGTTTGGAAAAGCGACGGTCTCATGATCAACGCCGCCGTCATGGGCGTCTTCCCCGGTGTTCGATACGTCTTACTCTCAGATGCGCTGCTCGCTTCAATGACGGCTCGACAAATCGAAGCTGTGTTCGGCCATGAGGCCGGCCACGTCCGTCACCGACATATTCAGCACTTTCTGCTGTTTGCCTTCGTCGGCTGGATTGCCGCCGGCGCGGCAATGGAGATCACCTCCTGGTGCTTTGCCAACGACGGCGAGGCGCACACCGCTCTAGTGAGCGTGATCCAAGGGGTCGGGCTTGGCGTGGTCTTCGCATTGTGGATGCTCGGCTTCGGCTGGTTGTCCCGGCGGTTCGAGCGACAGGCCGACCTTCACGGCGCGCGCTGCGTAACTCCCGAAGTCGCCGATTGCAGTCTACCGTGTAGCGTCCATCTCGATAACGTCGTGAACGGCTCCGCGGAGCGAGTTTGTGCTTCGGCCGCAGAGTTGTTCGCTTCGGCACTGGAACGAGTGGCCTTGCTAAGCGGCATTCCACGGGAAGAGCGAAGTTGGCGGCATTCCTCGGTGGGAAGCCGAATTCGGTTTCTGCGTTCGCTTGCGGCCGACCCCGCCCGCGCGGTGCAGTTTGAAAGAGTGGTTCGTCGCGTAAAGAAGACCACGCTGGCCGCGGCACTGATCGGATCGGGAGCGACGATTTTCTATCTCTCGACGGCACAGTCGCCATCCTTTCTTCGCGCCCCGACCCAACGGGCCTCAGCTCACCTCGCCAGAATCCCGAAGGAACCAAGGACCGGAGATACCCATGCCGATCACAATGAATGAAGTCGAGCTGCGCGTACTTGGCGCGATCGTGGAGAAATCTCTGACGCAGACGGCCGGATACCCGATGACCGTCAACGCGATTTCGCTCGCCGCAAGTCAAAAACAAAACCGCGATCCCGTCATGGATTGTTCGGAGAGCGACGTGTCGGCCGCCCTGCGAACGCTCGAATTCAAACGTCTTGTGGCGCAGGCACCGCCGTCTCATGGGGCGCGCAGCGTTCGTTTTCTACATCGGGTCGTCGAAGAGTTTCGTTGGGACAGGCGGGAACAGGCGGTCATGGCCGAATTGATTCTCCGCGGACGGCAGACGCCTGGCGAGCTTCGCACCCACGCGAGTCGAATGTCGCCCTTCGCCGAACTCGAGTCGATCATGAACACTCTGAACGCCCTTCGCGCCTATCCGACACCGTTTGTGGAAGAACTTCCGCGTGAACCCGGTCGATCGGCCAATCGATTTCGACATCTCCTTGCGGAGCCCGCCGGGGAGCGTTCCATCGTACCGCCGACGCCGGTCGAAAAGGCTGGCGGTCCCGCCGAAAACGACGTTGCAACGCTGACGGAGCGAGTCAATCGCCTGGAGCGGGAAGTCGCGGAGATCCGAAGAAACCTCGCGGAACTGCGGGGACCAAATTGACCTTCGCCGGCTCTCGACCGATTCGCGCTGTTCCGGGTATAATCTTCGCTGGATCGACGATTTGAAAAGGAGCAGCGACCATGGCATTTCGACCGTTCCAAGACCCGCAGCAGGTTTTCGGCGCTCTTCAGGACGAGATGAACCGCGTCTTTGAACGCGTGTGGCACGGGGGAATCTCGACGCGACCCTTTGACGGCCAGCCCTGGGCACCTGCAATCGACGTCATTGAACAGGACGATCGGTTCTTGCTGTTTGTCGAGCTGCCCGGCGTGGACGGCGAGTCCGTCGATGTCAGTTGCACCGGCAACACACTAACCATTCGCGGAGAAAAGCGGCGACCCAACGGAATCAGCGAGGATTCCGCCATGCACGCCGAACGCCGCTTCGGCGGATTCTGCCGTACCTTTGATTTGCCCGGCAAGCTCAGCGTCGAGCAGGTTTCTGCAGCCTGCCGGTCGGGCGTGCTGGAAATCACGGTTCCCAAGGCGGAATCATCAAGGCCTCGTTCCGTGAAAGTCACGATCGATCAGAGCTGAAGCCTTCGTCGGTCATCCGACAACGCCAAATCAACGCAAACTGCCGGAAGAGGAAGTCGGCGGAAATAATTTCATTGCGCTTCCGAATACCCCGTCAGACAGGGCGACTCGACGCGACCCCCTCGACAGAGCAAGGGAAAAGCGGTCGAAATCCAGCGGTTTGTGGCCGCGGGAACATTCGCCGAATCCGGTGAGGATCAGATCGAAGTACTTCCGCCATGCCGCGGAACGGCTTCGCAGGAGGTGTGCCATGCATCAGCCTACAAGAATGTCACCGCTGACCGCGCTCTTTGGAGGGATGTTTTTCGTGGGCGGCGTCGCGATTGCTTCGGGCGCGACCGTCGTGCTCTACGGGATGAAGATCATCGACTCCAAGGCCTCGTCCGTGATTCACTTCGCGGGGAATACAATTGACGGACTGCCGGACCTGCTCCGCGCGCTTCCGCCGGCGATCGGTGACCTGCTGAACGACAGGCGGGCGCCCGAATACGCTGCCAACATCAAGATCGACGCGAAGATGGTCGCCGACGAGTCCGGCAACGTCATCCGGCCCGTGCTTACCGTGCGCAACGAAGGGACTGAGATGGTCTCCATGCTCGCGCTTCGCGTCGCGGCTCTGGACGCAAAGGGTGTCCCGGTCGGCGACTGGACGGAAGTCGTGGCGACACCGATCGCCGTGGACGACGACTGGCGCGGCCCGCTCATGCCCGGCGCCACCCGGTACGTCCGCATGAACGGACGTCGCGTGAGCGCGGAGAGTGTCGCACAGATTACCCCGGTTACCGAAATCAGCGATGTACGCGTGTGGCAGTCCGCTGAGAAAGTCGCACGAAACTAGACTGGAAGAGCGCGAGTTCCGAAGATTCCTGGCGATTCCGTCAAAGTCCGCGATTGGTCTGAGCTGAGCCCGCAGTGACCGTCTATTCACCAACCTCCGACGCTTCGTGCTCACCGAATGCTTCCGGCAGATAATCGATAAGGTCCAGCGCGGTCATCGACCAGCGACCGAGTTCCTCCACCGCGAAATCACCGGCCAGCCCGTGAAGATAGACGCCGAGAATCGCGGCCTCGAAGGGCTCCATTTTCTGGCCGATCAGCGCCGCGATCACCCCCGATAGCACGTCGCCGGTGCCCGCGGTGGCCATGCCGGAATTGCCCGTTTCGTTCGTGAAAATGCGATCGCCGTTCGTGACGATCGTGCCGCGACCCTTGAGCACCACCGTGCATCCCGTGCATTGAACCAACGAGCACGCGGCCGAAGCGCGATGGGAAGCCGAAGAGTCCACCGGTCCGTCAATTCCTCGCGCGGCAAGCAGCCGACGAAGCTCGCCGGGATGCGGCGTCAGGACGATGCGATGCCCCTGCGAGACCGACCAGTTCCCGGCCTCAGCCAATTGATTGAGTCCATCCGCGTCGACCACCATCGGGCCGGAAAAAGCAGCGAGCAACTCGACAATGACTTCCGGCGCGAGCGACTGCCCCAGACCCGGTCCAATCACCAGCACGTCCGCCGAAAACTCCCGGATTGCGGCAAGGATTTCTCTGGATGTCTTGGAAAGCAATCTCGCCGTAGCGCAGGGCGCCAGAACGCAAACGGCCTCGCGAATCGACGCGGGCACAAAGAGCTGCACGAGGCCCGCGCCCGCCCGCAGCGCGGCGTTGGCGGCCAGTGCGGGCGCGCCGACCATCGTCACGTCGCCGTCCGATCCGCCGATGACGGCGATTCGACCGACGTCCCCCTTGTGGACGTCGTCACGCCGCTCGGGCAAAGAAGCAATTTCTCGGGTGACGATCAGTTCACCGGACACGATCCGTCCTCTCGTTGCAACCCGTTCCGGCGACGGTTGATCATCGCCGCCGCGTATCCAGCTCCAAAACCGTTGTCGATGTTGACGACGGTCACACCGGCAGCGCAACTATTGAGCATGGCCAGAAGCGCGGCAATCCCGCCGAAACTCGCGCCATAACCCACGCTCGTCGGCACCGCAATCACCGGACAGTCGACCAGCCCCCCCACCACGCTCGGCAATGCACCTTCCATGCCGGCCACGACCACCGCGACGGACGCCGATTGAATTGCCGCCGAATGGGCGAGCAAACGATGCAGCCCCGCGACGCCAACGTCGTAAAATGTCCCGGTTGCCTGATCCATTATCTCTGCGGTAAGCCGGGCCTCTTCCGCCACGGGAAAATCGCTCGTACCCGCGGCAATGATGGCAATCGTACCTTTCGCTGGCGGTTTTTCTTGTTGTCGAAGCGTGATCAATCCGGCGGCTTCATGAAACTCCGACCCGCCGAAATCCTTCGCAACGGCTAGGTGCATGTCCTTCGTCGCCTTCGTCGCCAACACATTGACGCCGGACTCGGCACATGTACGGAAGATCGCGGCCACTTGCTCAACCGTCTTGCCGCGACAATAGATCACTTCCGGCGAACCACAGCGTATCGATCGGTGATGATCGACCTTGGCGAACCCAAGGTCCTCGAAGGGCAACCGCCGCAACCGGGAGAGGGCATCGGCAACGGAAAGGCCTCCGCTCCGGACCGTCTCAAGAAGTTGTCGCAAATCTGGCTCGTTCACGACGATTCAGTGTACGTTCGGCCTTGCGGACCGGCAATTCGATGAGTAACAATGGTGTCCGTTTACCCGGGATTTTTGGCGTGATCTTGGGCACTCAACGCCGCGCCCTGTTGGTCAACTTCGCGAACAGGGGTTTCTGGAATCGGCTCGCCTCGTGACCGCGAATGCGGCGGACGATCCATCAACAACTCGCATCGAGCCAGATCATCGGCCGAAAGTGTTCTTTCGAGAATACGCTTGTTGATCCGCATGTCGGTCCGCCGCGTCACATGGACCAGCACGATTCGCGACGTGGGCAAAGCTTCAAATATGCGCGGCAGATCGCCAACATGAATATGACGACCGGCCCGCGCCCGGTCGCGATGCTCCTGGTCAAAGAATGTGCATTCCAAAAGAACCAGACGACTGTTTCGAACAAAATCCAAATCGAGGAACCGTCCGACCGCCGTATCCCCGCTGTACGTCAGAAGCGGAACTTCGATGTCATCCTCGATCGAGACGCCCTTCTTCTTGAGCGCCACCAGCTCCAGCCCCGTCTTGCCCACCAGATCCGATTTCAACTTATGACGCCGTTCGATCAATGTATATCCCAGCGCTCCGGGACAATGATTCACGTCAAACGCGCGAATGAACAACCCGCGACGAAGTTCGACGTCCTCCAGATGCTCCACGCCGTGCACCACGCCCGACGTTGGATGCCGTTCGATCTCCGCCCACACGGCCATCAGCTGCTGGATGTTTTGTGCGATCGAACGATGGATAATGATCCGCCCGCCGGGCAGTCCCACGAATCCTCGCTGCGAGAAGTAATAGGCAACCCCCGCCGCATGATCCATATGCCCGTGTGAAATGCACACGTGATCGATCGATATCACCTCGCGCGGCGCACGCCCCACGTCAAAAGCCACGTTCCACTCCGGCGCAACGATGACCGTTTCCTCGCCGGCGAGCGAGAATCCCTGGAGGCGAATGCCGTCAACCGTCTTGTCAATCAATCGAGACATGCAACCCCGTGCTGAACCCTCGATCCGCGAATCTCGGATCGCCCGATCTAATTCCACTTGCCCTGAATCCGCAATCTCCTTGCGAAAACTCCAAGCCGATTCATGTGTCGCTCAGCTTATCGGATGATATGATTTCCTGCTACTCGGAACATCGCCGCATGAGAAGGGCGAAAGATCGCGCTTAGCGCACCGCCAGCCACCGATCATGTGCGGCTTCCTCGACCATTTCCGGAAGTGGAAATTCCCCGCCGTACCGAATCCATCGAATCGCTCGACGAATATCATTCACGATCAGGTAGATGGACGGTAACACGAGAAGTGTGAGAAACGTGGAAGCCAAAAGTCCGAACACCAGCGACACCGCCATCGGAATGATGGACTGGGCCTGACTGCTTCGCTCGGCAAGCAAAGGGGCGAGTCCCGCGATCGTCGTTACGCTGGTGAGCAGTACCGCCCGAAACCGCCGCTCACCAGCCTCGTGCACCGAATCCTTCAAACTCTTTCCCTCGCGAATGCCGACGTTGATGACATCGACGAGCACGAGCGAATCGTTCACCACGATTCCCGCCAACGCAACAACACCGAAAAGGCTGAGAAGGGTCAAATCCATCCCGAGCAAAAAGTGTCCGCCGATAACGCCGATCAGGCCGAACGGCACCGCCGTCAGGATCACGATCGGCTGGACATACGAGCGAAGCATGCCGGCGAGGATCGTGTAAATCGCGATGAGCGCCAGATTGAACCCATTCCGCAGGCTGGCGACCGATTCGTCCATTCGTTCGCGATCTCCTCCGAACTTCCAGCTCATTCCGTTGTATTCACTCACCACTTCGTCGAGAACCCCGCCCTGCATGGTTCGCATGATCGCCTCGGAGTTGGCGACCCGATCGTCCACATCCGCCATGATGCGAACGCGCCGCTTGCCGTCCTGGTGCATGATGTTCGCGTAACTGCGCCCCCATTCGACTTGCGCGACTTCCAGAAACGGAACCTCGCGACCGCCGGGCGCCGAAAGTCGAAGGCCTTCCAGATCGACGATGGATTGCCGCTCCTCAACGGGGTAACGAACCCGCACTTTGACCTGCTCGCGATCGCGATGCAGTCGAACCGCCTCGCCTCCGAAAAAGCCCTGCCGGAGCTGTCGCGCTACATCGTCCAGCGTCAGGCCAAGGGCACTGGCCGACGGTCGCATCGATACGAGCATCTCCCGCCGACCCGCCACCAAATCGTCGGAAACATTGGAAACGCCGTCAAACTGGGTGAGCGTCTTCTTGATTCGCTCGGATGCGGCGGCCATGTCCGAAAGACTGTCTCCCAGGAGTCGAACCTCGATCGGTCGATCCGTCGGGCCGGGCTGACGACCATAAATACGAAACTCGCTGGCATCGTGCAGCGGGCCGACAAGATCATTCCACCGGGAGATGATCTGATCATCACGGATTCGTCGATCCTCGGCGGGCATGAGTTCGATACGCGTCTCACAAAGGTTGTTGCCCCGCAGGGGAAGAAAATCGGCAAACTCGCCGGTGATCGAATACACCTGCCGAACCAGCGGTCCACTCACCGGTCGCAGCGACGGATCGTCATTGAGCGACCACGCCGCGGACTCCAGCGAAGCGGCCGCTTTCTCGGCGATGGATACCGGAGAACCTTCGGGAAACCGAACGCGGGCAATCAGGATATCCGCATCGTCCTGGGGAAACAACACGAGCGGCTGCCGCCCTCCGACAATCAATCCCATCGCCCACAGCATCAATGCCAGCGCGACCGCGACCGTCACGAATCGCCACTTCAACGCCGATCGGTATACGGGCCGGTAGACTCGCACGACAAACCCGTCGATCCAGCCGTCCACCCGCGCGCGCACTCGGTTCGGAGTTCTTCGCTTGACGGGAACCCCGGGTGGCTCACGGTGGCATAAATGCGAGGGAAGCACCCCAAACGCTTCGATCGCCGATGCCAGAATCGCCGCCATCACCACGACGGGAAGGACGAAAATGAACTTCCCCATCACTCCCGTGACATACATTAACGGGATGAATGCGATGATCGTCGTCAGCGACGAGCCCAGCACGGGCAACGCGACGTCGACCGTCCCCTCGATCGACGCCACGACCGGCGCATCACCGTGACGCCGCCTCGTATACACGCTGTCCGCGATGACAATCGCGTCATCGACGATGATGCCCGAAACGATGATGAGTCCAAATACGCTGATCATGTTCACCGTCTGGCCGGTGACATACATGAGTATGAGCGCTCCCGCGAATGAAACCGGAATGCCCGCCGCCACCCAAAACGCAACCGGCAATTCCATGAAGAACAAAAGCATCGCGAAAACGAGCAAGATGCCCATCACCGCGTTGGACACGAGCATCGCGATACGCTCGTCAATGTCGCGCGAGCTGTCGGCCCAAACCTCCAGATGGAGCCGTCCGGGCAAGCTGGCTTGTCGCTCCGCGACATACGTCCGGACAATTTCGGCAATTCGGCTCGCATCCTCATCCGGAGTCTTGAACACTTGCACGACGATGGCCGGCTGTCCATTGAATCGTCCTCGAACAACGGCGTCCTCAAAACCCTCGCTCACCCTGGCGAAGTCGCCTAGCCGCACGACGGCGTCGCCGCGCTCAATCACCACCAGGTCTTCGTAATCCGAAGCCCGATAGCGCTGTCCCGCCACGCGCAGCGTAACATCCTCGCCGGCGGTTCGAATCACGCCCGCGGGTTGGTCGAGACTGTTGCGCGCCACCGCCGCAACGATCTGATCAAGCGAAAGCTCATAAGCTGGAAGCGCTTCACGAGGAACTTCAATGATAATCTCGTCGTCGCGCGCTCCCGACAGCGAAACTTGCGACACACCGGGTCGAGTCACCAGTTCATCGCGCACTTCCCTCGCGAAAGCCTTAAGGGTTCGCTCGTCGACATCGCCGTGGACGGCGATGTTGATGACTTCTCCCCGCAGAAATGTCTCGTGGATAATCGGCTTGCGGGCTTCACGCGGCCAATCCGTGATCCGCTCGACTCGGTCCTTGACGTCTTTGAGCGCCTCTCCCGCGTCGGCACGGTCGAGCAAACCGATCCAGACCGTCCCGAAGTCTGCGTTGGCCGAGGAGGATACCGTGCGCACGCCGCGCACGCCGCGAACGGCCTCTTCAATCGGCGTACAAATAGAACGTTCAACATCCTCAGGCGCGGCCCCGGGGTACGCAACCTCCACCGCGATGTGATCGAGTGCGAATTCGGGGTAGGTTTCGCGAACCATGCTTCGGGCGGATTGAAATCCGCCGGCCAGCAAACACACCATCAGCAGATTGGCGAGGATGGGATTGCGAACGAAGCCCGCGATCAGGCCGCGGAGCAAGGGCATCTCAGCGACCTCCGCCGCCGGCCGTGGCGATCATGCGCGCGCCGGGTTTCCTCATCGCGGCTCCTTGAACCACGGCGGATTGCACAAACACCCCCTCCGCGGTCTTTGAGCTGGAGCTCTCGGCTCGCATGCGAACCGGCATGCCAATCACTGGCTTGGTCAACGCGGAAACGACCACCCGTTCACCCGGCGCCAACTCGCACGGACCTCCCTCTCGCCGATCTCGATAGTCGACGAGGACGTTGTCACCGACGGCGCGCAACATGGGGACGCGACGACGCTCCAGACGGCCCGCGGCTTCCGGAGAATCGTCACGATCCGGAACAAAGACATACACCCATTCGTTGTCATGAACCGCGTGACGCGGCACCAGGAGGGCGTCCAACAGTGCATTCACCGGAAGCTCCGCCCTGCAAAACATCCCGATCGATAATGTCTGCGAAGATGTCTCGCCGGCGGTCTGAACGGTCATGTCGGCCTGGCGGATTTCGACGACCATGCGCGCGGTTCGCGTCGACTCATCAACCCGCTCAAACCGAGCCACCCGCCCTTTCCAAGAAAACCCCTGCCCGTGCAAAGACCATCGCACCGTCACTTCGGGTCCCGTCGGTCCGGCGGAATTGGCCAAGGCCGAAGGATGAATGGAATTGTCAAGCCAACGCAAATCCCTCGGATCGACCGCCACCGATAGCTCAAACGCCTCCACATCCGTCAAGGTGGCAATCGAAAAATGAGCCGTCACGAATTGCGATGATCGGGCGTTGACCGACTCAATGCGGGCCTCAAACGGCGATGTTATGGAAGTCGCGTCCAGATCATGCTGCGCCTGCCGCAAACGCGCCAATGCGGATTCGTGCTGCGCTTGCGTCTCATACCGCAAATGCGGAATCATCGAGCGTCGACTTTGAAGCTCGGCCGCCGCGCTTTTCTGCCGAAGATACTTCTGCCGCAGCAAATCAAGATCACGACGAGTGCCTACTCGATCTGTGTCATACAACGCGCGCGACGTTTCATAATCGGTCTCGTCGATCGCCAGCATTTGCAGTAATGTTGCAATCTGCGAATCGAGGTTCTCGGCCTCCTGATCATGCCTCGCAAGCACCGCTTCATACCCGTGAATCTCGGCCTGAACCTGTTGAACGCGCGCCTCGTACACCGCCGGATCGATCTGAAAAAGCAGTGTGCCCTTGGGAACCACCCTTCCTTGCGCCAATTCGGGGTGAACGTATGTTAACGTGCCGCTCACTTGCGGGACAACGCTGATCTGGTTCTTCGGACGAACGGTTCCATGAACGGAAATCGGCGTATCTTCAACAACGTGCTCAATCGTTCGAACGTCCACACTCAACGGCTGCGCAATGATCATTCGGATTGCGGGAGCGGGACGCGTTGCGGCCAACCAGCCGTAGGCCGCCAATCCCGATACAACAACGGAAACCGCGAGAAGCGCATGCAATCCTGACCTGAGTCGTTCCAAGGGTTGTACTTTCCGTTCCACGCAACCAACCAAGAAAGAAACAATTCGATCAACCGTGCTGAAACGCCCCGCACGGGCAGTAAGGTAACGACGTTTCAAGAGGATCGCGGTTCAGCCCTTGTCGGACTCCGCATCGCGCCCGCGCCAGTCCGACCGCCGAGGAGGCAGCTCCATTGTTCGATAACCAAGCGCGATGTCAACCCGCCGGCAGTTGCCATCGCTATTTCAAACCGGCAAGCCGCTCCCACCTTGTTTCGCTAGAATGGCCCACTCGGGGCAAATACTTCGCTGGTCCGACGGCCGACGTTCCCTGCGGGATGAAGGTCATATCGGCATGTTAGCGTTTCAAGGGTCACCGCGCGGAATCTGCCGTTACAACCACACTGAAAGCACTGTAGTGAGAAAGGCGAAACACTCAGAAAATCAGCCATTGCGTCGCCGTCAACTCGCCGGTACGTATCTAGCAAGTCAAGATGTGTCCCGAGCGGAACAGGAACTCAATGGGATCATCCATTGCAACGCACGACGTCGATTCAAGCGTGGGAACGCTCGCGAGTTCATTCGCAAATCTCGGATCGGAGCGCGAGCAGTCGGCGCAAATGAGCGTCGATATTCGAAACGGCAAGGTGGATCAGCCGGCATCAGAGCGAGGGACCGCGTTTGTCGTCGGTCCACCACGCTGCGGCACCACGATTCTGGGATACCTCCTTGGCGGAGCGCCCGGCGTCACTTCGTTGAGCGAGCCGTTTCTGGCGCACGCCATCTACGGCCCAAGGCGGTTGCGCCGATTTTTTCGGAGACTTGCGGTATCGGCAAGCGGTCCCCCGCCGACGGTTCCCACGCGTTCATCTCCAAATGAGTTTCTTGGTTTTCTGCAAAAGTTGGCCGCCGCACAGGATAAGCAATACCTGCTGATCAAGGAAACGTACCGACAGGATCAAAGTTGGGACAATACGCGTCTGCTGAATTGGATCGCGGACGGTTCAAATCCCGTCGCCGCCGTTACGAGACATCCTTACGACGCCGCCGTGTCGACACTGAAGTTCTGCCGATGGTGGCGCGGTTTCGTGGGCCGGGTCGCACGAATTTGGGCGCCGGGGCTACCGCTTTTTCGCGATGACCGCGAACTCGCGGAATACTTCTCGCATAACTGGAGCGGATTCGTGCATTGGTGTCGCCGGCGCTCCTTGATCCCCACCCGCTACGAAGACCTCGTCTCGCATCCCGAGCGGGAACTTCCGCGCGTTTGCGAAGCGTGTCGCATTCCGTTCGATGCGCGAATGCTCGATCACCAGCGACAGCGCGATTCGTTCGGCGGCATCGGTTCGCCGGAGGTGATCGCCGGGCGACCCAAACCAGTGAATACGAAATCGATCGGCCGTAAGAATTTGCTGCCGCCGGATTTGCTGGAAATTGTCCGCAAGGGTTGTTCGGACGCGGCGGCCAGTCTCGACTATTCGATGAAGTGATCCGCCTCTGAGACGATAAGTGTTGGTTTCTTTCTTACGACCTTGACAATCCCCACTCCTTTATAGGATCGAATTGCTGGGCGCTTTACAAACGCACAATTCTCGCTCTTTTTTCTTGCCGCATTTTAAGCGGCAGGGTAGAATAAAAGCTACATCGCGACCTGTGGCACGGTTCGGTGAATAGCCGCTCGTTTCTATCGCTCAACGATCAGGTGCTTTGGATCATCAGGACTTCGTGCAGATTCGGCACCACACTTGCAGGATGTTTTGAAACTTCGACTTCGCTCGACACGGAGAATCATGATGAGATTGCCCACAATATTTCATCGTTTGCTGACGTTGGTTCTCTTGTTCTCTATGTCGACGGAATCCTGGGCCGCCAAGCTGTCGCTCGTGCCCGTCCGTTCGTCCGCGCCGTATACGAGGATCGGGCTCAATGGCATCGTCCTTTATCCCGGAGCCCAACAGCTCTTCTTGGAGTTCTACGTTTACGACTGGAACACCGATCACGACGGCACTCCAGTCTTGACCGGTGCCGGCGCGCGGGTCGGTCCGGCGGGGTTCTCCAACCCGGTATGCCCGTCCTCACTTCGCTTGGCCGAACAGCCCTGCACGACGGACGACGATTGCTCACTCCTTTTCCAGACCTCCCCCGCCACATCCCTCTGCCGGACTCAAGCTCAATTGCCTGCGGTATGCGTATCCGGCGGCAACTGTTGTTCTCCCTTGTATGTGGACACCGGGCACGGCAACACGATCACGGACGATTTTGACAACTCCGTCATACTGGACGAGCTTTTCGTGGAGTGTGTTGCGCGGAACGATTCACTGAACGACATCCACATCTGGAAGTACTTCGGCACGCTCGTGCTCGATATACCCGCCGACGCATTCGGCGAGTTCATCATCCCCCTTCGCCCGTTTGCCGGGCTTTCGGGTGGCACGTCGAGCTTCTATCGTTTCAAGACTGACCCGCTGCAGAGTGTCGATGAACTCGGCTACGTCTCCGGGCAGGATTTGTATCCTGCCCGAGTGTACATTGGCGTTCAACCCAAGCAGGTCTTTTCATCGAAAAACCGTTACTTGTCCTTTATTCCAGGCGAAATCGAGAAACCCAGCGCTTACGCCGTCGAATTGGTATCGCTTCATCATCCGGCGCGCCCAGCACCGTCCCCCTTTGCCTCCGTTGATTTCACCCCCTTTGAAGGCCAGCTTCGCTGGATCGGCCCGCCCGCCCTTTATCCCATGGCCGCCGCTCAGCCACAGCATGTGTTTCACGCTGCCCGGCTGCAATGCACCCCGCATGTGTCGGATTGGTCGACTTTCACGGTCATCGAGGTTTACGGTCCGGAAGTGATCCCTGATTCCTTCTATCGGATAAGGCGGTACGACGCGTCCTGCACCGATCCAGACAATCCGCTATGCGTTTTCGACGATGTTGGCGAAATGCGCACAGGACGCTGGGGCGACATCGTCTCGCCCTTCGAAAACGACGTACATAACACAAGTGGAGCACAGCCCAATTTCAGCGACGTCGCTGGGTTGATCGATCAGCTCAAGGACCTTCCCGGTGCGCCCAGCAAGGCCCAGTGCCAATTGCGCGACAATCTCGTCGATCCCGCTCGACTGATCGACGCCATCGATAATTCATATGTGGTCAGCGCGTTCAAGGGGCTTGCATATCCGTTTGCCGGACCGAGTCAGCGCCCGTAATGCGTCGCCGCGCAGTATTCCACTCGTCCATGTGGTTCGCGATCGACAGACTTCTTGCTGTTCGCTCGTCCGTTGCGAAAGACTTCATAATCCGAGCGAGTCTCCAAGCCGCTTAAACTCGCCTTGCTCGCAATCGCATCGGAGCAGCGTTCGTCGACAAACTTGACGCTCTACAAACCGGCCGGCAAGAGGAACTGTAACAATCCTCAACGCTCCCACAGGCCGTGCTGGTTGCCTCCAAGGATGTAGATGGCAAAGGTGCCGCGACCGGGAATTTCCAGGGGCGGGTGAGCCAACTCGCCGCCCGCCTTGACGGCCGCGGCGACGGCTGACTTGATATCCTCAACCAGCCAGTAAGGCCGAACGACCGGCTCCTCTGATTCTCTCATCGGCGCCCGTACTCCCACCAGACCGCCGTTCGGCAGCGCTGCGGTCCGAGCATTGCCAAGCCCGGCCTCGGGCTCGCCGAACCGCACACCGTTCGCAGCGGCATACGCTGTGCACACCGCGTCGACGTCCTTGCTGACGATTTCGAGATAGTGGATCTGACCGGCGGGCGATTTTCTTGCCTCTTGAGCCGAAACGGGCTCGGACGTCACGCGAAAGGCGACCACGACAACCCCGATGATCGCCATGAAAGTCAGCACTCGTTTCTTTGTGAACAATTCTAGCCGCATCGAAAACCTCCTGAAATGCAAACTCACCTGAATTGAAACAAAATCTTCAAGCCCAACCGGGCCATCCGGAAAACAACCTATTCGGAAGAGACCTCGGAATCAAATCACGATGTGCTCGAAACGCTGGCCGCGACAAATCCGTTCAGTGAATCCGATGTTGGAGCGACATATTACTCCATCGACGATCCAGTGTGCACAAAGGACGCTCTGAATAACTGCTTGGTCTACTCGGCGCCAATTCGGAAAAACGAACCGACTCTCACAAGGGCTGGAACACAATTCGGGAGCAAGTCACTGGCTGAATCGCGATTCTGGGTTGGAAAGGGCAGGTCATCGCACGCCTCCATGCGACCTGTCTTCGCATGCATAGCGGTCGACGGTTTTCACGGGCCTGTCCTGGCGCCTGGAATCGCGGTGGCATCCATCAGGTCAATGCGATGGCTGCCGTCGTGATCGCCCCGCGCGCACTCGGTCGCGGCGACGCCTTCGCGATGGAAGCATATCTGGAACATGGCTATGTCATGCAAGTCGACATCGCCATCATCACCAAAGTCGGCAAAGACGCCGATTTCCGCCGCACCTGCGAGTGCATGCGGCGGGGCATCGACCGAAAACAAGTCAACTGATCCGCCCATTCGATCAATCACGTCAATCACGTCCGTACGGAAATCGCCAACGAAAAGCTTCGATGAACCGACGCCGGCGAGCGCCGTCGGACGGTTGTCCGTTTGCGGCAGCGAGGCAGTCAGAGCGCCGGTCGCGGGATACACTTCGTAAATCGAACGGGTATTGAAGGCGTCGGCGACGTAAAGGCGTCGGGGGCCTGCAAGCGACGCAAGCCCGCCGCCGATTGTGATGCCGTGCATTGCGCCGAGCGCGAGCGAGCGCACATATCGCGGTTCGAAAGGATCGACGATGTGAACGCGTCGTTGACGATAGTCCAGCAGATACATTTCGCCTCCGAGCATCGTCGCGTCGCTGAAGTAGCCCGAGCCGAACCAGGTAGCGTATTTGTCCAGCACATCACCGGTTGCTGGGTTCATGCGATAGAGATTTGGAAAACGCCCGCTGCCGAGGAAGAACAAATTGGCATTATCGGTTGCAAGACCTCCACTACCCCCAAAGCGCGGCTCCGGAGCTTTGAACGATGCGAGCACTCCTCCGCCATCCGCATCGAGCACATCGATCGTGTCGGCCGCATCGTCAAGTCGTTGCGAGAATAGACGGGATACATCTGACAGGACGCCGGGATCGTCTTCACGCACCGTCGCCGCAGTTGGGCTGCGATACGGCGTCAAAGTGATCGCCAGGTCGTAATAGCCATCCCGTCCTGTACCCGCTACCAAAATACACTCTTCACTATAGTGAAAATCAATGGGGCCGTTGGAAAAGGGCATGACCGCCACATAGTATCGCCCGCAGTGGCCGAGTTCCACCGACAACGAAACAGAAAGATCGGCGGTCGGCGAATATGGCGATCGAGCGAGTCCGAGTTCATGTTCATTTTCGTCAAAAATGCGAACGTCCATGGAGCCTGCCAATTCGCTGTCATCGCAGCCGAAGACGTTGACCTGAAGCGTTGAAGGGCCGTGCGTGACATCCACAAACCAAAGATCGGGGTCACCCGCGGCGAGCGAACACTGACTGTCGCCGAGGTAGGAATCGGTGCAAAAGGAATACCCCTCGTTCACCAGTCCGGTCGGAAGCGCGCTCGCGAATGTATCATTGGGCTCAGCGGCGCATGCACTCGAAGCAGGCGGTGCAGTGACGACAAGTCGGTAAGGCCCTGTGCTGCCGCCGCCTTCCGCAACATGATGATCGTGCACGAGCAAATCACCGAGATAATCTAGCATGGGTTCAAACGGATCGTTGGGAGGTCGCTGCCGTGTTCCCATGACGGCCAGAATGAGCGATCGCGCCTCGCCGATGGAGTAGGGTAACTTGCACCCGACAGGAAGCGCCATGTGCGCGTCGCCAGTGGTGCTTCCGTCGGCGATTCCCTGAATACGACCCCGAAGGTCGTAAGCAATGAGCAGCGGTCTGAAATCGCTGCCGATCGAAGCAGCTTGAACCTTGATATTGAGCACGCGCGATTGGTCCAGCAAACGAACCGCGTAGAAGTCGCGGTCGCCGCGAACGGTGGCGTAAGGTCCGTCGCCGATGATGGCATCGACGACGACTGGATCCGGGCGTCCCTCAACGAGCAGCGGAAGTTGGGTTGCCCATTGAATCGAATCGTTCGGTTCGCCGGCTACCGGTGGACCGAGTTGGGTTACGGAAACGTCCAGATCGTAATAACCCACACTTCCGAATTCGCCCGAGCCCGCGACGGTTGGGTCGTAGGCTCGGTTGCCCGCGCCCGACACCATGACGTACACGTCCCCCGGCTCAAAAACCGCGACGGAGACGAATGCGTCCCGCGATCCGTCAGGACCATCGTCCGCACTGCCGAGGAGGCAGTCATCATAAAGTGTTGGTGTAGGCCGGGCTGAATCACAATCACGAACCCAAACTACCGGATCGAGCAATCCGTCAGCCGATGAGCATCGCACGTCCAATCTCGCTGGCGCAAGAAGCGCTACGCGGTAAATGTCGACGTCGCGGCGACCACTCAATCCATCGCCGATGAACTCGCCTGAGATGTTGAACGACGTGTAACCCATCCAGCTCGCATTGCCCACCGCGTCGTTCGGTTCGAGAGTGCTGATTGGCGCGGTGGCCGCTGAGGTCGTCATGGAAAGCGAATAACTGCCGCCGGGGCTTGATCGGCCAGTGCCTGCAAGCGTTGGCACATAACGTGGATTCAACGCAGATGAGACGCCGACATAGTACGCACCCGGCTCGAGCAGGAGCGTTTGCAGTCGCGGGTTGTGATCGTCAAATCCGCGATCATCGTTGCTGGTCAATTCAGTCCCGGTTGAGTCGAACAACCGAAGCATGAGATCGACAGGGGCCGAACCGGATTCGGCCTGAGCCTCGATGCGAACCGGCAACCCGATGCCGGGTGCGATCGTCAAGACGAACAAATCCACATCGGCCGACGGGAATGGCCCATTGCCGAGTTCGCAATTTGAGGCCGTAAAACTCCCCAGCCCCTCTTGTCCGGTGCTTGTGGCACTTGCAAGGTCGTCGTCGGGTTCAATTTCGCTTGCGACCGCGATTGAAGCCAGGCACACACTCATTATCGTGGAGACCAACGCGAGACGGCGCCCGGCACGCCAATCCCATGTGGTTCGGCGAGGGCACTTAGCGCGCTCGCTATTGGGATTTGAGTTCGATGTCATCAAATGCACACTTTCGCACTTTTTTCGCCTATTCAATGCCGTCTTCCCACGACGGTCGGCCCGAACCGCTCCAGACAAGATTCGTCTGGATGTAATCGCCTGGCAGCGTGTCGATCTGCCACCCTTCGCTACGGACGATAATGCACCGATATCGGTCATACGAGCCTTCACTTCCAAAGTCGCCGAACGGGGGGTAAAATGCGAGCTGGGGATTGGCGAATCCGCGCATGTAGATGGTGTCCGCGTGGCCGTCGATGAACACGGCGTTGAACATCCAATCTTTGCCGTGCCATCCGCGCACCGGACCGGGCGGCGTGCTTCCGACGAAGCCGCAATCGGGTGGAGTCGGTCCTGCTGACCAGGCATATCGGCCGTTGTTTTCATAATACGCCAATGTTGACACCGGATTGGGAATGTCAGAGACGCGGCGTAGATATGGAGAGTTGCTCAGGATTGGACCTCCTCCACTATTTCCGACAAAGAACTTATTGGCCGTATAGCTCGTGCCAAAATGATCGAATGAACTCAGCTTGCTATCTCGAAAAGTGGGGAAGTGAACGCCGGAATAGCCCGTGTCCGCCGGGCAGTGTTGCACGTCGAGATCCAGTTTCGTGTCGGCTTGTGCGCCGGCGGGGTCAAACTCTGGATGCAGGTTGTCAGGGAAGCTCTCACGATAAATAATCCCATTAAGAGGTCGCGACCCCGGTCCGAATCCCGCTTTCGTTCCGTATTTACTGTTCAGCGGGTCGGCCGCGCCCAGCCATGTGTCCCATCCGACGCCGCTTTTTCCACCCCATTCGTACGCGCCAATGGAACTCGTTCCGGGCCGATTCCGGTCAAATTGGAGCGGATGAACGGGAATCGCCATGTCCGCCGGGCCTTGGGCCGAATAAATGCTGCTCGCGTAGCCGGTCTGCATGAGGTTCAACATGCACCGCCCGGATTTGCCGTCGCCGCGAATTCCCGCCGCTGCGGACGCTAGAAACGTCGCCAGCAGAAAAAAAGTGGCGAACACAACCATCGTTTCCACGAGCGTCAAACCGCGCCGTCCGTCGTTGTCCGATGTCGCAAGCATGTCATCGCTCCTCGATTGCCCCTTGCTCCCGTCGAGTCCAAATGGAGCTTTCCTCACCATGTAGTCGCTCTTTCCCCTGAGTTTCTTTCACGAGGCACCCTTCTCATTATTGAGAAAGGCGCGATCTCCATTAACTATCCGGTTACGGACAGGGTCCGCCGATCGAAAGCAGCCGCGTTCCATTCCAACCTGCGTTGAGCAAGTCAATCACGCAGAGGATGTCCGCCGGAGCGACCTTGCCGCTGTGATCGCAGTCGGTGCTGTAAAGTCCCCATCGCGGCTGAGCAACGCCGTTGAGTACGTCGATCATGTCCAGAATGTCCGCCGGGACCGAATCGCTGTCGCCGTTGACATTGCCGGGATGCGAAGAAAACCGGGAAAACGACGCGGTGCCGAAATCATCGCGATAGGTGAGTGTCGTCGTTTCACCGGGCGTAATGGGCCTCTTAAGGCGCAAAAGATAGAACCCCGGTGGGGATTCCACGACTTCGACGATCGCGTTTTCCACCAGTTCTGCCGGATACGCAGGATGGAGCGCGGGATTCAGGTTCGTTTCGCAAAGCGACCAACAGAAATCGTTCGCTCCCGGAAAAGCCCTGGCCTCGATCGTTTCGATTCCTTGCAGCGACAGCGGATCGCCTGGAGCACTCGGCCGCCGCGCGTCGACGACGCGTCCGGGCGGCGACACCAACGCGACCGGTCCGCTGGGACACCTCTCACATTGATCCGGTTTTCCGTTCCCGTTGGCGTCCGAGAGCGCGCCATCGCGAAGGTCGCATTCGTCCGGTACGCCGTTCTGATTGCAGTCCTCGGCCGTGCCCGCGTCGATCTCCAAATCGTCAAAAATGCCGTTGGGTTGGCAGTCGTCGGGAACGCATTGGACGGTCAGGGTGGTTGACACCGGTGCACCGAGACTATCGCCGATTCGAAGCTTAAGGCATTCGCCTCTTGTGACGTGCAGCGTCGCTGCCGGGCCGTCGCCGTTTGCGTCTGCAACCCCATGCGCGCACGCCAAGGTCTCACCCGGTTCGGGAAAACATTCGCATCCGCTGTAGATAACAAGGTTGACTTCGTGGTCCGGCAAAACCGTCCGAATTGTCGCTTCGCCGGTGCAGCCGGCGGTGTAGTCGAACCAGACATCGTTGAACATATCCGGCGCGCAAGGCTCCGTCGGACAGTCCGGAGTCGCGCTCTGAGTCGTCGTTGTGATCCCGTCCGTCAACGCCACCGCGCCGTGACAATAATCATTTGCGACCGCCGTTTCGGAAAGACATGGCGTCGAAAGTTCGAGGCGATATCGCCCCTGATGCGCAGGCGTCTTCGAGGCCAACATGACGTAATACGTATCGCCGGGAACGAGTCCCGTGATGCAAAGTTGCGAATTGCCGGAATCATCCGGACACGCTTCGCCCGCGTAGTCATTGCATGCGATGGGAATCAGCGAATTACAAGAGGACGAGTTTGAACTCGGGTTTCCAACTGCGAAAACCTCCAGAAGGGAATCCGTCGCTCGCGGATCGACATCCGCGCTGCCGCATGTGCTGATCCGGGCCGATGTATCCGTTGCCCCGAATTTAAACCAAACCGTTCCGTAACCTACCGCTCCCGGCGCGGGCCCAAGACGTTCACACTTCCCGGCTGGACAGTCGACCGGTAGTAGGCACAGTTCGCCACCTCGCACGCCGCCAAAGCAAGTGCCGACCCCCTCATGACAGCAAAAACGCGGATCAGATGATTGTTGAGTCGCACGAAGGTTCGTGAAAATCGACGAAGTTCCATCGGAAAGCGTTGGTAGAACAAGATTCGGCCCCGGCGAACATGCGTCGTTGTCCGGCGGATTGGTGCAAAATGTATCAGACCACCGAATACAAAGATCATCCCATTCGACATGACAACACCAATCATCGAACTGACAAACTTTTTGACAACAGAATGGCTCTCTACAACCGGGTTGCGAGTGCCGAATTGTGCACGATCCCTCGCGAGCGACACACGCGTTGAACGGACATGCTTGTGGGCTTTCGTCGCAATAGAGTCCCTGTTGCCACCATCGGGGTCGGCTGAGAGGCTCAATTGCTTCACATTCGTTCTTTGTCAAGTTCGTGCACTGGTCATTCAAGTGTTGAGTCACGGCATCGATGGTTGCATGGCAGCACGAAGAAACTCCACAAGCGTGCGGAAATGGGTTTTCATCGCAGTTCAATTCGCCGACCCACTGCTGGACACTTCTTGGATCGATGTCATCGTCAGAAAATGGAATATCCCCGGGACAGTTCACTCGGGGCACCTCTCGACAGACAGCCTCACAGCTACCCGGAGCGGCGCAGACAGGCTCGCAAATGCCCGGTTCGGCGCACGGCGACGACGGAGAGCAACATACCCCGCTGTTCGATCCTCCGACACAGACCGCGTTGCACTGGCACCGCTTACCTGCGTCCGGACCGCCGACGCACTCCGTCAAATACGGATCACAGCACGCTCCCGAAGACTGAGCGCCGGCGCAGGTGATCGAAACGTGAAACGCGCCGGTGATCGGAGAGCCCTGCGGCGGAGGAACTACGGAACAGGTCCCGTCGTCCGCAATAGTAAAGTAGTTTTCCGATGTCGTTCCAATAGAGGGCTGCACACCGGCCATCACAACGCCGGCCGCTAAGTTATTGACTTTAAACGCGATGAATAGATCCCGCCTGTTCAAGTCAATGGGCGGATCGAAGGTGAACCTTGCCAATTGGAGTTGGGGTCTGGTGCTGAGATTGACGCTGAAGTTTCGCTGGGTACCCGGAATCGCCGGACCCGTGCAATCGCGCCGAAGTTCAAACTGGTAGAATCCCTGATTGCGCACTGCCACCTCGTATGCGATCAACTGGCAGTCAGAGACGTCCAAACGGATATCATCGGCGAAGAATCTCCCTGACGCCGGGTTGATCTGAGTCCCTGACGCCTTTGCGGCCCGGTAGGCGACAAATGAGTCCGGACAATTCGCACGACCGTACACCTCGGCCCAGATGCTTGCGTGAGGCTGTTCAGGAAATCCCCCGGCGGAACCGATGCAGGGCAAGCCGCCACCTACATCAAAGACATCTGCCGAGTGGCCCACCATGGCCGGGGCGCCGATGACCGTGCCGCAGTTGGATCGAGAGAAAGAAATGCCCAGCCAGAAGTTGGTCGGCAGCGGGACGACGTTCGGCTCGGCCACACCGATTTCAACGAGTCGGGGTGCATCGTCAGGAAACGTGAGTTCGCCGCTCGTCCCTGGGATTCGAATGCCGCCCAATGGGTCGCCCACGTCGCGGGCGCGAAACTCACTCGATACTGACTGCGGACAGATCGTGAAGAGCGCGTATCGGACCGTGTAGGCCCCACCGGTGCCCGCGGGGTTTACCCTGCCCAAGACCTTGAATCGGAACCGCGACAGGATGCACCCGTCGGGCGCGGTCGTGGTAATGTCATCCGCTATCCATAGGTCTGTCCCCGTCGAGACTGCGTTGATTCCCAGAGTATTGCTGTAGATCAACCGCTCGGATTCCTCGGCAATGGTTACTGCCTCACTGTTTGCACTGACGATGACGCGCTCGAAAGCAGTTTCAGTCGCTAGCGGGAAGGTCTCAAACGGCGGAGCGACGAGCGTATCATCCGTCGCTTCCACATTTGCCTCCGATGGGGGGCGATCGTCTTCAATCGTAACGACCGGGTCGCTCGACGACGTCATATTAGAAACTGCGTCGCCGTTGTTCTTGATAGGTCCCTGTTCCCCGGACGTTGCGAACGCCAACAAGATTAGCCAAGACGATCCGTTCATGATCCAAGTCCCGATTCGCAGTATTTGTGGGCGTGAATTGCCCCTTCGGACAAGGCTTTGGGTCCTTCGACGGGACAGGTCGTCCCCGCCGTCACCGCAATCCGTCGCAAAGCCGTACCACGAACAAGTTCCCACATTGACCAAAGCCGTAATTATAACCAATTACGATGTACTTTAATAGGAAATTTTCAGCCGCTATTAATGGGTGGGCTTGGTGTCGAGGTTGGCGAACCGTCAGTCTTAGCCCTTGTCCTTCGCGCGGATCATCACGACCTCGTCGATCCTTGACTCGCCGGCGCGACCGGCGTTCGCGGGCCGCATCGCGGCTCAGGCCAGGCAACGCGAACAGTCGTTCAAGAACGGAAAAACTCGCCGTAAGACCATCGAAAGCCTGATTCGATCATTTTCCCAAAAGGAGCTTGTTCGCTTTGCCTGACCGGCGCGTCGAGGATCAAACTCGGAGGTTCGGATGGTAACAGCCGCCGAATCCTCTTTTTTTGCACCTTCACGACGCGGTTCCAGGCGTCGTAGGTCTAGCGGAACGCGGCGTCCTCGACGAGGATTCCGGCGTGGTCGTGGGCCGGACTGGCGCTGCTCCCGCCGAAGTCCTCATACGTTACGAGATCGTCACCGGCGTCGTCGGCGTTGTTGTCGTAACCGATCTTGAGGTTGTCGAAAGCGGGATTGTCCCCATCGAAGGCCACGCCACCGTAGGCGATGTCCCCGTCGGCCGCGTTGGTGTCCAGATTGCCGTCCACCCAGACCTTGATGCTGGTGCCGTTGACCTTGATCTTCACCGCCGCCGAAGTCATTGCGAAATGCGTGCCGCTGGCCAACGTCGTGACCCTGCCCTTGTGGAACTCGACCAGTTCAATGGTCGATGAAGTCCCCCCCAGAAAGACGCGATAGCCGTTGTCCATGTCGGTGAACCATACCCAGATCAGAGCGCCCTCCTTGCTCTGAAAGTCCAGGTTGGTCTGAACCATGTAGTCGTCGTCGGAGAAGTTGTCGACCGCGACAACGTCCCGCCGCTTCTCGTCCCCAGGCAATGCCAGGGGCATTCTGTCGCTTTCGATCCGGCTTCGTTTGCGGCGGCAGGGTACGCTTTAGTTTTCGGAACGGCGGATGCGGCCTTTCGCGGTTTCTGGTAGTTCACGTGCACAAGCTCGAAACGCAACTTGAGCGACGGTATGATTGCAAGTCCGTCGTCAGGGCATTGGGCGAATGGGACAAGGGGATTCTGTCATGCTGCACATTCCTGTTTTGCGAGAAGGACGGGCCTACGAGAGCGTCGACAAGATTGAACTCGTTCATCATGCAACGGGTAAAGCCGTAGCGGCCGTGAGTCAGGCCAATTCAGGCATGATCGTCCGCGACGTGCATCGGATGAATGATTCGATCCTCGAGTCGTTCACCGTGCGAGAATTGATCGACATTTGCGTCCGGGCCGGAGAGCGATTCATCAGCAGCGAGTTGCCGATCGGCGATGGAACGCAGAGTTTCGACGATTACATCAAATGTTTGTCGGCGACGACCGGCATGCCTGTCAGCTATTGCCGCGCGAACGCTGAGAAGATCCGACGGGTGTTTGCGGAAATGGGAACGATCGTCGCGGGACTGACGCGCGGATTCGATCTCGACATTCTGGATCGCGGGTACGGCGTCTTCGACGGTCGCACGCTCAGCTTCTTTCGTGAAGGGCGCATCTTCGGGGCCGTACTGCCGAGCAACTCACCGGGCGTGCATGGATTGTGGATTCCGGCGATTGCGTTGAAAGCGCCGATCGTGCTAAAGCCGGGACGCGAGGAACCGTGGACGCCGCTTCGGATCATTGAGGCGTTGGCGGCGGAGGGAATACCGCGAGAGGCATTTGGATTTTACCCGACGGATCACGCAGGCGCAGGTGAATTACTTCGGCGGGTCGACCGATCGATGCTGTTCGGCGACACCTCGACGACGGCCCAATGGAAATCGGACCCGCGCGTGGAGATTCACGGACCGGGATTCAGTAAGGTCGTATTGGGTGACGATGCGGCCGACGACTGGCGTGCCCATCTCGACATCATGGAAGGCTCCGTGGCCGCGAACGGCGGGCGGTCCTGCATCAACGCGTCGGGAATCTGGACACCGAAGAACGGCCGAGCCATCGCGGACGCGCTGGCGAAGAGGTTCGCCGGCGTACAAGCGCTGTCCGCCGATGATCCAAAGGCGACGATTGCGGGGTTCGCCAATCCGGCGATGGCGGAACGAATGTCGGCGATGATTGATCACCTGCTACGTTCACCGGGCGCGGTCGATCGGACACAGCAAGTGCGAGGAACGCCGCGACTCGTGAAGAATGGCCGGGTCACCTACCTGTTGCCAACGATTATCTGGTGCGAAGATCGTGAACATGCGCTTGCGAATCGCGAATTCCTGTTTCCGTTTGCGAGCGTCGTGGAATGTCCGACTGCGAAAATGTCGCGCGCGATCGGTTCGTCGCTGGTGGTGTCGGCGATCACGAAGGATCAACGGCTGATCGATTCGCTGATGGCGTCGCCGAATGTCGATCGACTGAACATCGGGCCGATTCCAACGTATCAGCTAAGTTGGGATCAGCCGCACGAGGGAAACCTGTTCGAGCACCTGTATCGGCAGCGGGCCTTCCAGAAAGCACCAGCCGCATGATTTCCACACCAACGAGCGCCGCGCGCCGAACGGTTGATGTGTCAAGCACTCAATGCGATGTTTGAATGACTTCTCAATCACTTCCCACAATTCTCGGCCAATCCCGCACGCGGGTTGTTTTCGGTACGGGAGCATTGTCGAAACTCGGCGAATATGCCCGAACAGAAGGCGGGACGCATGCGCTGCTCGTGACCGATCCGGGCATCGTTGCGGCCGGCCATGTGAGTCGAGCAGTCGAATCGCTCCGAGCCGCGGGTATTGCGGTGACCGTTTTCGACGGTGTGGCGGAAAACCCTACGACCGAACATGTTGACGCCGGGGTCGCGGTCGCGCGGGCGGCCAAGGCTGATCTTCTCGTTGGTCTGGGCGGCGGAAGCTCGCTCGACTGCGCGAAGGGAATCAACTTCATCGTCAGCAACGGAGGCGCGATGAAGGACTATTGGGGTGTCAGCAAAGCGACAAAGCCGATGCTGCCGATGATCGGTGTTCCGACGACGGCCGGGACGGGCAGCGAGGCGCAATCGTTCGCCCTGATTTGCGATCCGGTGACTCATCAAAAGATGGCATGCGGCGACGCAAAAGCTGCATGTCGCCTTGCGATACTCGATCCCGAACTCACGCGAACGCAACCGTCGAGAGTAGCGGCGGCGACCGGGATGGATGCGGTTTCTCATGCCGTGGAAACGGCGGCGACGACTCGGCGCAACGAGGTTTCGCTTACGTTTTCGCGGGAAGCATGGATTCGGCTGGACCGATCGTTTGAGCGGGCCATGCGGGAACCGAGTAACGATGCGGCCCGAGCGGACATGCTGCTCGGAGCGCATCTCGCGGGCTGCGCGATCGAGCATTCGATGCTGGGCGCGGCCCACGCCTGCGCGAATCCCCTGACCGCGCGATTCGGTGTGGTGCATGGTGTTGCAGTCGGGATCATGCTGCCGCACGTTGTGGAGATGAACTGCGAACATGATCCGCACGCCTACGCCGCAGTCGCGGAGAACGGTGAATCGTTGGTCGCCCGGATCGTCGAAATGCGGCGTTGCGCGAAGCTTCCTGCGACGCTAAATGAACTCGGGATTGACGAGGCCTCGATACCGGTGCTGGCCGCGGACGCCGCAAGGCAATGGACAGCCCAGTTCAATCCGCGTCCCGTCAGGGAAGCCGAATTACAGGAGGTGTTGCAGGCGGCGTTGCACGCTGGTTAACAACAAGCTGATTTGCGCGTGACGAGGCGGAATTTCCCTTGCCGCAGGACATACCTCGTCTCCTAGCGGTCGTGGATCGGACCACACGCAACCTGAACGCGTGATTCGGGCATTTGCGGCAACGAAAGCTTGTGTTATGATGGGCTTTTACGGGTTTGACGAAAGGCATGGTGGAACATGAATCGACATCAAGGCGTCCGCTGGTTCGGATTCGTCGCCGCGCTGTTTTGCGCGTCGGCGCAGGCCGACACCAAGGACAAACCGGCGGAATCCAAATCCGCCGAAAAGACGGCTGCCTACGTGGGCGGCGTGGCGATTACGCTCCAGGAATTGGACGAGCAAATCCTCAAGTCCGACATGAAGCTGGCGCAGCAGTTCTATGACGCACGCAGGGCGGCTCTCGACGACATTATCATCGAACGGGCATTGGCCAAAGACGCCGAAGCCAAGGGTGTGCCCATCAAGGCCTTTATCGAGCAGAGCATCGCCGCAAAGGCGAAGCCGGTCACCGATGCCGACGTGGAGGCGTTCTTCAACGCGAACCAGGCTCGCATGGGTGGAAAAACACTCGATCAAATGAGTACGCAGATCAAGACTTACCTTGAATCGCAGGGGCAGACGGCTGCCCGTGCGGCATTGCTCGAAGAAATCAGGTCGAAGACCGAGATTCGGGTCACGCTCGATCCTCCTCGCGCGGACGTAAAGGTCGCGGCCAACGACCCGGTCAAAGGGCCGGAAGGTGCAAAGGTCACGATCATCGAGTTTTCGGAATTTCAGTGACCGTACTGTTCTCGGGTCGGTCCGACCCTCAAGCAGATTCAAGATACCTACGGCGACAAGGTTCGCGTTGCGTTTCGACATTTCCCATTGGGTTTCCATAATCGTGCCCAGCCCGCGGCGGAAGCCTCGGAGTGTGCCCGCGATCAGGGCAAGTTCTGGGAGTTTCACGACAAACTCTTTGCGAACCAGCAGAAGTTGAACGACGAGGATTTCATGGCCCATGCGACAGAGCTGGGCCTGAACATCGAGAATTTCAAGGCTTGCTATGAGTCCGGCAAGTTCCGTGAAGACGTGAAAAAGGATGCCGCGGAGGGTGCGGCGGCCGGCGTGACGGGCACTCCGGCGTTCTTTGTGAACGGACGGTTCCTTTCGGGCGCTCAGCCGTTTGAAGCGTTCAAGGGTATCATTGACGACGAGCTTTCGCGCTGATGGTTGGTTGTCGATCCAATCCCGACGCGATTCGGACTTTAGAAAATGGATTCGGCGATCGAGAACGAGGTTCTCGGTCGCCGAATTTCTTTCCATCGGCTTGATTGCAGGACGGGAAAACAGAAAGATTGAAGTCCGTTGGCCGAAACTCGCCTGATTTTCCTTTCCATTCCAGGATTGCGTTCCAGCGACGTCGACGCCATGCGGACGCCGACGCTGTTCCATTGGGCCAGTCGCGGCCTCTTGACGGAATTGACGCCGACTTTTCCCTGCGTCACGTCCTGCGTACAGGCGACGATGTGGACCGGCGTTCCCCCCGACCAACATGGCGTGATCGCCAACGGTCTTTTTGATCGAGTGACGCGGCAGGCGGCGTTCTGGGTTGCCCATCACGACGTGATCGAAGGCAAGCCCGTCTGGGATGCCATTCGCGAGGGTTCTCCCGGCCATCGCTCGGCTGTCTGGCACGGTCAAAACATCAAGGGTGCCTCGGCGGATTACATTGTAACGCCGGCGCCGATACACGAATCGGACGGCACGACGAAGTTGTGGTGTTTTTCCAGACCCGACGGACTTTATCAGCGGCTGCTCGGTGATCTTGGCCATTTTCCGCTGCACCACTATTGGGGACCGATGTCCAACATCGAATCGACGCGTTGGATTCTTCGTGGAGCGTCTTGGCTGATGAATCGCGAAGCACCCGGTTTTCAGTGGATTTACATTCCGCATTTGGATTACGCTTCGCAGAAGTTCGGTCCTGACAGTGAGCAGGCAAAGAACGCGCTCGCCGAACTCGATCAAGAACTGGCCGTGTTTGCGGAAGGCGTGGCGAATTCACCGAATGGGCAGCACACGACTTTTCTGTCTGTCGGTGAATACGCCATGACGAACGTAGACGGAGCCGTCCATCCCAATCGAATCCTTCGCGAGGCAGAACTGCTGGCGGTGCGAGAGGAAAATGGGGCGGAGCTCCTTGACCTGGCAAAGAGCAGTGCTTTTTCCATGGTCGACCACCAGTTTGCTCATGTGTACGTTTTCGACCCGAACCAGAACAAGTCCGAGCGAGCTCGCGCGATTCGCCGAGTGGCCGAATTGTTTCGAGATGTGGTTGGTGTTGTGGGCGTTTACGAAGGATCCGAGCGAGCCAGAATCGGAATGACCCACGACCGCTGCGGCGACGTTGTTCTCGTCAGCGATGAGTCGTATTGGTTTGCGTATTACTGGTGGATGGACGATCGCAATGCACCGGGATTCGCGCGCACGGTCGACATTCATCGCAAGCCGGGCTATGACCCCGTCGAACTCTTTTTCGATCCCGCGACCAAGGGGATTCCCGTCGACGCGTCGTTGGTGAAAGGTTCCCACGGTGTACCGGCGACGTCGGCTCGGCACCGAACGGCGTTCATTTGTTCGAGACCGGTTCGAGAGGCGGACTTGAGAAGACCACTGCGAGACACGGACGTCAAGGCAATCTGCCTCCATCTTTTGTCCGATTCTCAGTCATGAGTCGCCCAGTTCAGCAAAACAGTGTTTGTCGATCCATGGGTCACGAATGCACGCGGCGGAGAGACACAAAAGCCCGCGGTCGACGCGTCCGAATCGGACACATCGACCGCGTTTGAAAGACGACACCCCCGCCAGGGTCGCCTCTACAAGCCTTTTTCATTTGCTGCCCGCACCGTTCGTTCTACGAAGCCGCCTCCCCAAGAACGTCGCGTCTTAGTAACGCCAAAGAGAATCCCTGTTGGTTCCATCGCTTTCTTCCCATGCGTCTGATTTTCCATTCAAAGCAATTGCCGTGCCAAACGTCCGAAAACCAATCCACGCAAGCAAATCCCTGAATCACGATAAAAAACGCCAATCTCGAGATTTGAAAACCGCTCGACAGTGACCCGCTTGGGGACATGTTCCCAGGTTGCGATCCCGAATTGGGTAATGAACGGTCGGCCATTCTCGCCACGACTTCAGCGAGGAACGCGGACGGCCCATCACTTGCGAAGCAGATCGGACAGAGTATGGATGGCTCGCTCAATCCCGGATGCGGGAACGTCGAGATGCGTGACGGCCCGAATGCGTTGCGGGCCTGTGGCCATCATCCATACGCCGCGCTCACGTAATGAACCGACCAGTTCCTTTGCCGTGCCAATCCGAGGCGAAACGTCGAAGTAGAGGATGTTGGTCTCCACCGCTGCGGGTTCAATAGATACGCCGGGCAAATCGGCCAATGCGATGGCGAGTCGCCTGGCATTGGCGTGATCTTCGGCCAACCGATCGATATTGTGCTCGAGGGCATACAACGCGCCGGCCGCGATGATGCCGACTTGCCGCATGCCGCCACCGAACATCTTGCGAAACCGGTGGACCCGCTTGATCGTGTCCTTCGTTCCCGCGACGGCCGATCCGACGGGCGCTCCGAGTCCCTTCGAAAAACAGATTGAGACCGTATCAAAGAACTTCGTGTACTCCGTCGGCTTTCGTCCTGTCGCCACGCAACAGTTCATCAAGCGCGCACCGTCGAGGTGCATTCGCAGCCCGTTCTCGTCGGCCACCGCGCGAATCTTCTCGATCTCCTCGACGGACCAGCAACTTCCGCCGCCGCGGTTTTGCGTGTTCTCGACGACGATGAGCGACGTTCGCGGAAAATGAGAGTCCGGCGGTCGGATGGCTGACTTCACGTCTTCGGCGTTGAAAAGCCCACGATTACCGCGAAGCAGTCGCAGCGAACATCCCGACAAACCCGCCGGCGCTCCGGCCTCGTAATGATAAATGTGGCTTTCCTCGTGCGCTATGATTTCATCGCCCGGTTGGGTGAGTGAGCGAATCGCCGTCTGGTTGGCCATCGAACCGCTTGGGACGTAAATCGCCGCTTCCTTGCCCAGCAGGTCCGCTGTCCGTTCCTGAAGCCTCAGCACCGTCGGATCATCGCCGAGGACATCATCTCCGACCTCGGCGTCGGCCATCGCTTTTCGCATGGCGAGCGTAGGTCGCGTAACGGTGTCGCTACGTAGGTCAATGGGCGAATCATTTGTCATGCCGCTCAGCGTACCAGACGCCGAGGGAATGGAAAGGAGTTTCGCCCACGTTGATCGCGGCTCGCCGACTGGCATAGGGACGGCAATTCGCTACAATGCATCGCTTTCGACGGCGGTTTCAAAGCTGGCGAAACCTCTGTCCGATAAGCCAGCAGGCCGAAGCTCGGATCAGTTGACGATGCCGCGATGGCGAACGCAGCCTCGATCCGAAACCAAAACTCAATGGAGATGACAATGACCACCGCCGTTCAGGATTTCAAAGTAGCCGACATGGCCCAGGCCGACTTCGGTCGCAAGGAAATCATTCTCGCCGAGCATGAAATGCCCGGGTTGATGGCCATCCGCGAGGAGTTTGCCGCGAAGAAGCCGCTGTCCGGAGCTCGGATCAGCGGGTCGCTGCACATGACCATCCAAACGGCCGTGCTCATTGAGACGCTGGCCGAACTCGGCGCCGACGTTCGCTGGTGCAGTTGTAACATCTTCAGCACGCAGGATCATGCCGCGGCCGCCATTGCCAGAGCCGACATTCCCGTCTTCGCCTGGAAGGGTGAAACGCTGGAAGAGTATTGGTGGTGTACGCTTCAGGCGCTGAACTTCCCGGAAGGCGGTCCCAACCTCATCGTCGACGACGGCGGCGACGCGACGCTATTGATTCACATGGGCTACGAAGCTGAAAACGAATTCGCCAAAAGCGGCAAACTGCCTGATCCATCCAAGGCCGACAATGAGGAACTTGAAATCATTCTCAAACTCATCCGCGATGAGTTGCAGAGCGACCCGCAGCGCTGGCACCGCACGGCCAAGGGATTGATCGGCGTCAGCGAAGAAACGACAACCGGCGTGCACCGGCTCTATCAGCGACAGGAAGCGGGCACGCTTCTTTTCCCCGCGATCAACGTGAATGACAGCGTCACCAAGAGCAAGTTTGACAATCTTTACGGATGCCGCCATTCGCTCGTCGATAGCATCATGCGGGCCACGGACGTCATGCTTGCCGGCAAGGTCGCGGTCGTATGCGGCTACGGAGACGTGGGCAAGGGGTGCGCGCAGAGCCTTCGGAGTCAGGGTTGCCGCGTCGTGGTGACCGAAATTGATCCGATTTGTGCCTTGCAAGCCGCGATGGAAGGGTATCAAGTTCTCACGCTGGAGGATGTGGTCGAGACAGCGGATCTGTTTGTTACCGCCACAGGCAATCGCAACATCATCCTCGCTGCGCACATGGCCAAGATGAAGAATCAGGCCATCGTGTGCAATATTGGGCACTTCGACAACGAAATCGACATGGCCGGTCTGAAAAAAGTCCCCGGCGTGAAAAAGGAAAACATTAAGCCGCAGGTCGACAAGTGGGTCTTCCCCGATGGCCGTTGCATTCTCGTGCTCGCGGAAGGGCGACTCGTTAATCTCGGTTGCGCGACGGGTCATCCCAGCTTCGTGATGAGCAACAGCTTTTCCAATCAGGTGATCGCGCAGATGGAGCTCTTCCAGAACGGATCGAATTACGAAAAGAAGGTCTACACACTTCCCAAACACCTCGACGAGAAAGTCGCCCGGCTGCACCTCGACAAGCTCGGCGCGAAGCTCACGCGACTCCGAGCCGACCAGGCCGACTATATCGGTGTGCCCGTGGACGGACCCTTCAAACCGGACCATTACCGATACTAAGTGCGAAGGCAGGATGAAATGACTATGGCGATCCGCGGGCTTTGGCCCGCGCGGACCCGGGGCGCAGGACAACCCACGGGTTTCATGATTCCGCCCGCGCCGATGGGGTAGGTCATCCGTCGATCCAATTTACCTCATCGTCCCCAAGCGATGGCCGAAGGGTTGCGCGACTTCAAACGGGAAACCGAGTGTGCGCTGCCTCTTGTTTGGATGAGGAGAGTTCCTGATCGTCGATTGTGAACAAGATTTCAGCCCAGTAGCTTGCGTGCTTCTTCCAACGTCGGCCGAATGTCGAACCACCCGTCCAGGCGCGTGACGTTCAAAATACCGCTGACAAACGGCGACGGCGAGACCAGCACCACGCGACCCTGCGTCATCCGCGAACGCGTCACCACCGTGATCAAGGCCGACAATCCGCTCGAGTCGATCAACTTCAAACCCGACAACTCAATGGCGACGCGAGCGTTTTCGCCATAGGCGACATCCCCAAGCACGTCGGTCAGCCGTTCCACGTCAAGTTCGCTCATCTCTCCGGCAACGTGGACGACCGTGACGGCCCCGATGGTCTCAATCCGAATGTCCAGCATGAGATGGATAGCCTCCGCGTTTGTCCACAAATCTTCTTTGCGCCGCCCGACCGATTACTTCCGCAGGTTGCCCAGGTCGATTCTCCGCATCATGGATCTGATCAAAAGGTAGTTCTCGCCTTCATATTGCGTTACGTCCCCCGACACCATGAATACCAGTCCGATCGAACCCTGATGATTCTCCGCGACCATCGCCTCAAGCACTTGGCAGGGTAATAGCCGAATCGGCGTTTCTCCCCCTTCGGGTTGACTCGATTCCATCACCAGCGTCCACCACGATCCTTCGCGGACCAACCGCCCCGGACGATTGGCCAGAGCAGATCCATCCGGCAAGAACGCGGGACGGGACGACAAACCGCGAGCCGCGGCCTCATTTGGCAAGGCTGGCGCGGGCGGCTTGGGGATAGCTGCTTGATCGGGCGACAAGTCCCGAAGCGCGGCCAAAACGTCTTCCACTGAATCGTCTGCCTTGGGCTTGGGTTTCGGCGTTGGCGCCATAGGAGCGGCGGAAGCTTGGCGATTCTGCAATGCATCCCGCGCCGCGTGCTTGATGAGCAGATAGTTTTCCTGACCAAAAGCCGTCAGCTCACCGGAGACAACGAACGAAATCGCTGAATCCGACCCCGAGAGCATCCGCGTCATCAGTTCCAGTTGGGCGTTCGGAAGAACCTTGATCGGATGGCACGGTTCCTTGCAATCTCGCGGTTCCATCGTCCACCAATCGTCCGCGCGAACGAGCGACCCCGCTGTCTCGATCATCGTTGAACCCTCAGGCAGAATAGGCGCGGGAGAGGGTGTCAGCCTCTTACGCAGTTGAGACGCCGAGGGAATCGGATCGCTCGAAGGTCTTTCTCGCCGTAGCACGCGGAGCAATTCTTCAGCAGTGACCTGATCCGCTGGGTCAGTCGGGGTTTGGGCAGACGGATCGACCGCCGAGGACTTCTCCTGCGCAAGCTCGGCAGCTGCGCGACTTACCTCAAACGGCAGGACGAAAAGGATCATCACAACCGGTGGGAGTTTCATCCTTGCGTCCGGCGACATGTCACGTCCGCCTCCTTGGGAAAACTACCGGAAACTGTTCCTTGCCCGGGGTATCGTACCTCGAAATAAGATCCGCCAAAAGTAATGGCAAGTCGATTGAACCCCACGCCAGTCTGGCAGCCATGACGCGGAGGAGTCACCGCATGATCCGAAACGAGAGGTATTCGCCGCAGGCCGGTCCGTCGCAGGCTTGCGTATCTTTGATGTGGTCCGCCATGGCCTGCTCAACCGCGCCTTGAAATCGATCAAGTTCGGGTTTATCTCCTTCGGCGACCAACTCGACTCGGCCGTCGGGGAGATTTCGCACGTAACCGGCGACGGCAAAACGGGACGCGATCGACTCCGCAGAAAACCGAAACCCAACACCCTGGACGCGCCCGCCAAAGTAAATCGTCCTTCGAACGGCCCCGGCTGTTTTTTTCTTTTTCTTCCCGCCCTCGGGCGGCGTTCGCCGTTTCACGAAATACACTTCACGCCCGTGATCCCGGTAGCACACCTTGTCCATGTAGGCGCGCATGAGCAGAATGCCGCGGCCGCTGGGTACCGGAAGTCGTTCAGGACAAGTACAATCAGGCACGGCCTCAGGCAAGAACCCCTCACCCTCGTCACGGACGATGACGACAGCCTTTTCCGAAGTGATGGAATAGCGAACGGTTACTTTCTTGTTTGCGTCGTTTTGGTTTCCATGTCGCACGGCGTTGGTCAGTGCTTCCTCGAGAGCCAGCTTGACTCCGAAGATGTCACATTCGCTGTAATGAAGCCGTTCCAACTCGGAAATGATGGTGTCTTTAGGTGGACGGATCGCGTGCAGGTCGCTTTGCACGACGCATTCACAAAACGACATTTCCTGTTCCGAATCGACCTTTTTCATGGCTCGAAGCCGCTGGGCGACATCGGGCATTCTGCCGCGTGTTCCTGCTCTATCATAGCCTCTCCGTGAGGCCTGCGCGCAACGATGATGCGCCCCCAACACCAATCAGGCGGCGACTAGTCCGAGAAATCGGCCAAGGCCTCGCCGGCGGTTCCATAAATACTAAAAAGCTTATTGAGCCGGGTGATTTTGAACACTTCAAAAATTGGAGCGGAAATGTCAGAAAGCTTCAATTGCCCCTCTTTTTCGTTGACCAGTTTGTTGAGGTTTATCAACATCCCAAGTGCGGCGCTAGACAGGTGATCCACGTTCTTAAAGCACAATAGAACCTTAACGTCGTCCATGCCGGAGATGACCCGCGACAGTTCTTCACCGATCTCATGAATGGAGATTTCCTCCAGAATCTTGCGATCGGAAAACTCGACGACTTTGACTCCGCTGGTATCGCGCACTTTGACGTGGGATTGAGTTTCGGCCATGTCGGTTTACTCCCGGCGAATTAAATAATCGCAATGCCGGCCGGAGTTTCGCGGCAGCCGCAAAGGGTGTCAAGCCGACCGGCCGTCTTCTTGCGCTGTATCGATTATCGGCGGACCTTGGGTCGCGCGTGAGGATGCCGACGCCGGTCTGTCGGAATCAACGCCGTACGGCGATAATCTCCAATACGGCGGGGGTGATCATCAGCGTGTGCGGGGCGGCCTCGCAATCCGACATGGCATTCGAGATGACCTGTGCTCGATCCGGCGTCAACCGGCCAAGTTTGACCAGCCGTTTCAATCCCACTTCCACGAAGGTCTTTGGCCACTGCCACACGAAGCTCGATGCGGGCACGATGTCGACGATGGGCTGGAGCGACTTGATTTCATAGCCCAATTCCGCCAACCAGCGCGGCAGGTCGAGGGCAACGTCCGGCTCGCCGCCTTCGGCACGCCAGCTTGTCATGACGGCCGCGACGTATTCCTCGATTTCCTCGCATCGTGGCGCCATCCGCCAGGTGGAGTAGTCGAAGTATTCGTGGATGACAATTGCGCCGCCGCGGCGCAGGGATTCACACACTCTCTTCAGTGCTTCTTTCCGATTTCGAAGAAACGCGAAGACCCATCGGCACCACGCACCGTCCAAATCTCTCGCGGGCAAATCGGCTACATTCAGGTCAAGTTCTCGCGTGTCGATGTTGTCCACTCCACGTCGCCCCCGAACGTCGTCAAGCGCCGCCAGAAAACGCGCGGACCCGTCGATCCCGATGACCCGGCCTGTTGGACTGACGATGTCCGCCAGATCCAGCGTTGCATATCCCGGACCGCATCCCACATCGATCAGCCGTTGCCCGATCGTGAAGCCCGCCCGCCGCCACGCGTCCAGGGCCCGCGGTCGCCATACGAGATGCTGTAGCCGCAACCGCACGAGCTCCTCGTCGTGCGTGCCGAGCACGTATTCGCGTTCTTCGCTCATCATTTACTCCCCAATCGTTCTCAAATGCGGGAAAATATCCGCAGGCATCAGGCGGTTCCACCGTTTTCTTTGCGCGAAACTCGGTTTTCCACAAGCCGGTCATCCGAACGGTTTATTCTTCAGGCGTCCGTTTTCTTTCGTTGAAATGAGTATTTCGGAACTTCCGTCGAATAAGAAGTGTATACTGGAAAGAGCGTTGAGTGGTACCGTGAATCCTTGTGAACGACGCGATGGACCGTCGGCGAACCCCGGCGCGGAGATGACCGACCCGCCATGAGTTTGACTTTGAAAACGTTGTTACTGGCCGTGATTTTCTTCGGGGTGGCGGCGGATGCCGCGCTGGCGTGGGGACCGGCCACGCACGTCGGACTTGGGGAGACGCTCCTCAGTCAGCTGTCGCTGCTTCCAGCGGGACTCGCGGCATTGCTCTCCCGTCATGCCGTCGCCTATCTCTACGGCAACATCGCGGCCGATCTGGTGTTCGCCAAGCGAATGAGCCGGATCAAGCAATCCTGCCATCACTGGTCAACGGGGTTGCGATTGCTCGACGAAGCGCGTCATGATCGCACGCGAGCCTTCGCCTATGGGTACTTGTCGCATCTCGCGGCCGATACGGTCGCCCACGGCAAGTATGTTCCTCGGCAGATCATGATGAGTGGGTGCTCGCAGAACTTCGGGCATTTCTATTGGGAGATTCGCGCGGAATCGGCTCAACCCGATTCCGTGTGGAAGCGTTTCACGGTGATTGCGGACCTTGACCACGGCGCGCATCATCTGCTCCTTCGACGTCACATCACACATACGTTTCTTTCGTACCCGGTCAACCGTTTGCTGTTCGACGGAATGAATGCGCTCACGGTACGACGTTCTTTTCGCCGCTCGGTTTATGCATTGGGGCGTGTATCTCGTTGGCCGCTGTCGACGTCGCTGCTAGCGGCCTACCACGGCGATTGCGTCGATCGAATTCTTTCGGTGCTGCTGGAAGGTCGTCGGTCGCCCGTGCTCCGCGACGATCCCAACGGCACGTCAGCGCTGATGCAGGTTCGAATCGCAAGGAATGAGGTTCGGCGCATGAGCCGCCGCGGACTGCCCGTCCGGCCGCGATTGATCGAGGCGAGTCGGTCGCTTGCTCCCAGCGAGCGACGAGGCGCTGCGGGCCTCGACGGCGTGTTCGCAACGGCCGAATCGGAATCCTGAACGGGCGAAGCCGCCCAAGTCCAAAGGAATCGATCGTCAGGGTATGCTGATCGGATTCCAGGCGACCCGAATCGGCCCGTCGGTGTCCTTACCTACCGGTTGCAACAGTCTGTTGGACCTCCGCCGTATTCGAATCGGGGCGATGTCTATAGACGGTGTTCTTGCCGGCGGCCTTGGCGGCGTACAGTGCGGCGTCCGCGAAAGAGACCAACGCGTGACCGCTTTCACAATCGGGATCAGTTGAACATGCGACGCCGGCGCTCATGGACACGTTGCAGCTCGCTCCGGCCTGCAAGGCGTACTGACTGAATAGCTTGATGAGTCGATCCACGATCGCCGCCGCACCGGCGCCGTCCGTTTCGGGGAGCAACAGGAGAAACTCGTCTCCGCCGTAGCGCACGGCGTGGTCGGTCGGTCGGATGCCCCCGCGCAAGAGGGAACCGACAAAGCGCAGCAGCGTATCGCCGACCTGATGACCATTGGAATCGTTGTATTTTTTGAAATTGTCAAGGTCGATCATCACTACGGACAGCGGTTCATTTCGTTCGCGCGATTGTTGAAAGATCGATTCAAGCTCGCCTTCGAGGAAGACGCGGTTGCGCATTCGTGTGAGCGGGTCGATCGACGCTTCATCCTTTGCCCTGCGCAGCTTGAGATCGAACCCTCGCTCCCGATGAAGCAGTTGACGACGCGTGTCCTGCTCAACGCGTTGGGCTCGCGATTCCGCATCGGCCGATTTTCGAAGCAGGGACTCAATCTGCTGCGCGATCTGGGCGGTCTCCTCCCAGACACCGTGCTCGATCGTTGGCAGTCGCGACAGCGCGACCCCGGGGTCGGACCCGAGGCTCGCCATATCGCGAAGCGGTCGAACGACCCGACGATCGAACCACCGATTCAACGACCACAAGCGAAGGAACGCGATCGAGCCTACACCGAACGCGACCAGCACCACCGCCTTGATCCAGGCGATTCGATAGGGTGTCCAACGCGTCACAAGGAGAATTCGAGTCGAGGAACCGGGCGACTTCGCATCAAGGCTGGTCAACAATCCGATGGCTTCGATCTCCGGGCCGCCGTCCGATGCCCGACACGAAAAAGCCGTGCCGATGTTCTCCATCGCTCGATCGGCAATGGCACGATAATTGGGCCGATTCGGAAACACGCGACGAATCGCACCCTGTTCATCGAATGGAGCCACGGCAATGAGGCGATCCGTGTGCGCCTGGAGGTGAGTCACAGATTCAGCCAGATCGGCATCGCCTCGCAGGGACAGGGCGGCGGCGAACAGCTCGGCACGGATCGCCAGGGTTCGAACCGCCTGACCGCGAAGCAGCCATTCGCTTCCGGCGGCAAACGCCACGATGGCGAATCCGGCCACGAACAGCACCATTCGATTGGCTGTTCGAGTAAACGCCGGTCCAACGCCCAATGGAACATCTGACGGAACGGGCTCTAGTGTGGGCTTGCGCATTGCGAGTCGGGTCAAATATTGCCCAAGTCCTCTGCCGGGCGGCCACGGGTCCTCGGAGCGTCATCTTCAAAAATATCATTCACCGGCGCGCCTGAATACAGCGTGCCGTCGATCATGCTCTGCTTGTTCCTAGATATTCGACCAATTGGGAATCCGTTTAGAGTTTAATTAATCACAGCAGGTGTCCGATAATCAACGGAATCAATCCCGTCATCTGCCGCGTTTTCAGAAGGTGCGTGTGAAACTCGGTCAAGATTGACCGCGGAATTGCGGGGCGTGTCGCAAGTCAATCAAACGTGCTCGAGTACGTTCCGCGTTCGCGGATCGCAGTTCAGTGGCGCTCATGCTGGTAGTTGTGGACCTCGGTGCGACGGTCGAGTTGAGTTTGCTTGCACGCTGTTCCCATCGACGCTTGGGCGCGGCAGACGTTGGTCGAATACCAAACGCAAACCGCTGCGCGTCGCGTCGACGGTTTGCATTCAATACTGCTTGCGTGGGGTGCCTCAACTCGTGGCTACGTGTCCTCGCCCCCATGACGCAAATCGATCGCGGGGCGATCAACCTTTGTGCCGCACTCCGGGCAGATGCCCGTCGTGTTGCCGGTCAGGTCGTAGCCGCATTTCAGGCACCAACTAAGGCGGCGGTTTCGGCGCCGACCTATCGAATTGCCAAGTAAGACTGATAACGGATATGCCGCAAACCCGAGAATCAACGTCCAAAGCGGTACCGAGATCGCGCTCCAATAGTCTCCCACGCCAAAGATCGACCGCTTCCAACTGAGAGAGAATCCAAAAAGATTTCGGAGTATGATCGACCGTTTCCCAGGTAGATCGACGCTTCGCTCTGTACACGAGAAACCAGAAACATCTACTGCCGGAGAAGCATAGTGGTTGTGAAGCACCTCGATGCGTCCAAGCCAATTGTGCAACACAATCGAATCTTGCGATGGTATGGAATACGTCAAAATCGTCCAGTGATTGTAACTATGGATAGTACTTAATAGAGCAAGAAAACTGCAGAAGGAAAGAAGAATAATACAAGACCGCCGAATCAAACCGGTACTCCGCATTCCGGGCAAATGCCCGTCGTGTTGCCGGTAAGATCGTAGCCGCATTTCAAACACAAACCGAGGTGACGGCGACGCCAGCGGCGAAGCGGTCCTCGAAGAAACGTGAATGCCGGGTAAGTTCCCAACAGCAATATCGCAAACCAAATAGGAATAGTTACGGCCACTCCAAACAATGACCTTGTGAATTGAAAAACAAATGGATCAATCGTCAATCCAATCATCAACGCGTCCGTGGGAGTGGGAACAAGCAAGTAAGTAGTGTCATGAAAGCTGGAGCTTTCAAGTCGCCACAGGGCCAGCCATCCGGTGGCGACCCACGCGAGCGCGAGTAGCAGCATGAATATGGCAGATTTGCGGATCATCCTGGGTCGCGCGCACTAAGGTCCGCGGTTAGTTAGTCATCCGGATCGAGGATGGCCATGAAAGCTTCCTGCGGGATGGCGACGTTGCCGACGGTGCGCATGCGCTTCTTGCCTTCTTTCTGCTTTTCGAGCAGTTTGCGCTTGCGAGTGATGTCGCCGCCGTAGCACTTGGCCGTCACGTCCTTGCGAAACGCCTTGATCGTCTCGCGGGCGATGATTTTCGCTCCGATGGCGGCCTGGAGCGGAATCTCGAACTGGTGGCGGTCGATTTCTTTCTTGAGTCGTTCGATCAGCCGCCGACCGCGGTATAGCGCGTTGTCGCGATGAACGACGACCGCCAGCGCGTCGACCGGCGTCCCGTTGACGAGGATGTCCATCTTGACCATGTCGCCGTGTTCGTAGCCGCTGACGTGGTAGTCGGCCGTGCCATAACCCTTCGTGCAGCTTTTGAGCTTGTCGTAAAAGTCGTAGATGATCTCGCAGAGCGGCAGATCGTAAGTCATCATCACCCGCGCGGGCGAGAGGTACTCGGTGCGGACGTGCCGACCGCGACGCTCCATGGTGAGTTGCATGATGGTCCCGATGTACTCAGCCGGAACGATGAGTTGGGCCGACACGAACGGCTCGCGGATTTCCTCGACGTTGGACATGTCGGGCAGTTCACTGGGCGACTCAATGCGGTGCGTGGTTCCGTCCTTGAGAACGATTTCGTAGGTCACCGTCGGCGCGGTCTGAAGGACGGAGACGTTTCCTTCGCGCTCCAGGCGCTCCTGGATGATTCGCATGTGCAGCAAGCCGAGGAAGCCGCACCGAAAACCGATGCCCAGCGCGTCAGAGCCTACAGTCGTATAGGTGAAGGAGCTATCGTTGAGCCAGAGCTTCTCCATGGCCTCGCGGAGCTGGTCGGTGGTTGTGCCCATGCCGGGATAGAAGTCGCAAAAGACCATTTGCTGCGGGGGGTTGTAACCGGGCAGCCGCTGGTCGGTCGGATCGGCGGAAAGCGTGATTGTGTCGCCGATGTTGACGTCGGCGATGGTCTTGATGCCCGCGACAAAGTAACCCACCTCGCCCGCGCCGAGCGTTTCCATGGCCGTCGCCTTGGGAGTAAACTTGCCGACCTCAGTCACGATGTAGGTGCGTTCGATGGCCATCAGGTCGATTTTGTCGCCGCGCTTGAACTGGCCGTCGAAGACGCGCGTATGGCAGATGACGCCGCGATGCACGTCGGGCTTGGCGTCGTAAATAAGCGCTCGCAGCTTGCCGTTGGGGTCACCCTTGGGCGGCGGGATCCGCTCGATAATGGCCTTGAACAGTTCGTCCATGCCGGCGCCGGTTTTGCCGCTGGTGAAGATAGCCTTGGCAGCATCGAGACCGAGAATCTGTTCGGCTTCGAGGGCGACGTCTTCGGGCCGCGCGGCGGGCAGGTCGATCTTGTTGATGACGAGAATGAGTTCGAGATCGTGCTCCATGGCCGCGAAGGCGTTGGCGACCGTCTGAGCCTGCACGCCCTGCGTGGCATCGACGAGCACAAGCACCCCATCGCAGGCGGCCAGCGCCCGCGACACTTCGTAGTGGAAATCGACGTGCCCCGGCGTGTCGAGCAGGTTGAGCATGTATCGTTTGCCGTCGCGCGTGTGATGGACCGTCGCGCGATTGGCCTTGATGGTGATGCCCATCTCGCGCTCGAGGTCCATGTCGTCGAGGAACTGGTCGCGCATCTCGCGCTTGGTCACGGCACCGGTCGCTTCAAGAATGCGATCGGCCAGCGTGCTCTTGCCGTGGTCGATGTGGGCCACGATGCTGAAATTGCGAATGAGGTTCAAATCTGTCATAGCGAGCCGCGAGCTTCAGCTCGCGCGGATTCACATTGGTTTCGGGGTCCAACTCAAGAACCACGCATTGTAGGTTATCGGTTGACGATTGTCGATTGGACGCACGGATGCCGGTACGATTCGCCGCTTAACCAAGCCGCGACCGTGAGGGAGCGGGCTTTTCTGTTCCGCGATTGGACGAATCGTTGCCGACGCGCGCGTCCCGGTTCAAACCATACAAGCAATGGCTTGTTGCGCTGAATTCATCAGTTGCCGCCGCCTTTGATCGCCTTCGCTTCGGGCGGCGGGGTGGTGGTTGGTCCTGGCGGCTGCGGTTCATTTCCAATGGCACGGGGCGCGATGGTGAACGCGCGGAAGATGCAGTTGGCGTCTTCGGGAAGTCCGTCGAAATCGAGCGGCTGATCGGGACAGAGCCGAGTCGGTTGGTCAGTTGGCTGGCCGTTGGCAACTGCCGCGGAGGAGGTCTCACCTTCCGAGGACGATGGGCCGTAGACCCCGCGATGATCGGGTTCCGACCCACTGTGCCCGGTCGGAACGCGATCGACATATCGAGGTGATTCGCGTTCAAGGAGGCCCGATCCGGCCCAAATGACCGCCGCAAATAATGCCGCCGCCACGGCGAGCCGTTGGGCCCACCGCGGACCGCGAACGGCAAGACCGATCCCGCCGTCGATTTCTTCAATGGTATCCGGCGTTCGGCCGGTCAAATCTGCGCCGCGATCCAGTGCCGCAAACACTCTTGCATCGGCTTGATCGGCAAGCCCCGCGGGCAGTTCTTCGCAACCCAGCGAGCCAAGCCCGCCGAGCGCGGCCAGAACCATATCCGCGTCGCGCCGGCATGAGGGACATTGCGCAAGATGAAACTGAACCGCCGGCGGCAAAGCGCCGTCCGATTCGATCACCTCGTCATCCGACAACGTTTCCAGAATCCACATGCGCCTTCGGCATGTGCCTTCGCGCGCCGTGGTCATAGGTTCATTCTTGTCCATGGCCCTTCACCTTCCCACCTGAAGTCGCACCCGGAGTTTCGCCTGCTCCGCTTCCATCCATGAGCGTCGCGAGCCGTACAACCGCGTGTCGTCGATACACTCGTGCCGTTGCCGGGTCGATGCCCAGGGTTCGGCCAACTTCCTCATAAGAAAGACGACCAAGATCCCGCAAGGTTATGATGTTTCGAAGATACGGCGGCAGTTCCGCAACACAGCGCCGTAGTTCGTCCAATCGGCTCGATTCTCCGTCGTCCGCCGCGGATTCGCCATCGCATGTCGCAGAATAGCGGGCCGCCACCTCCGGCCAATGCGCCTGTCGCCGTTTACGCGAGCGGATCATCTCGATGGCGATGTTGGATGCCGTGCGGATGACATACGCCTTGGCGCTGCGCAGGTCCGGCCGGATCGGAAGCAACGCTAATCGGCAAAACGTGTCCTGATAAGCGTCCAGGACGTCTGCCTCGCGCCCAAGCAGCTTCCAAAGCAGCCTCAATACAACCGGGCCTTGCGATTCAACCAACTTCGCCGCCCATTGGGTGCCGGCGTCGGACGGCGCGCCGTCCAAACGCACGGTCGGCAATAAAGGCGGGTCTGGCATCACGTCCACGGCCGCAATCATCCTCTCGCCGGACGGTTGAGACGAATGGGTGTTAGCGCCCGATCTTTGCGAAATGAGAAGCGGTCGAGAGAACATGCGGGAGATTATAGGCGATCCAAATCGCCGGAGTACGGCAATTCGTCCCCGGAATCTCCAAGGCGGCGGGGGTCAATCCGCATCGTCAACCCCCTTGGCGAACCTCCGATTCTTTCGCTAGGATGCGGGTCTTGCGCTCGCGAATCGGCGTGATCCGACCGAGGGACCGCGTCGAGACCGGAATGGGACTCGGTAGCGAAGGAGAGTGGTGGATGGCGCTTGTGGATCTTCCTCAGATTCGAAATATCGCGCTGGTTGGTCATACCGGCGCTGGAAAAACGTCGCTGGCCGAGGCTCTGCTATACAAAGCCGGCGCCACCAATCGGCTCGGCAAGGTGCAGGATAAATCATCGATTCTCGACTACACCGAGGAGTCGCGGGACAAGCTTTCGTCGCTGGATTCAGCCATCGCCCACTTCTCCCACAAGGGGTTGCACGTCAACTTGATAGATACTCCCGGGCTGATGCCGTTTTGCGGACCGGCCGTCGCCGCGTTGTCGGCTGTTGAATGCGCTGTGGTGGTCATTTCGGCCTCCGCGGGCGTTCAGGTCAACACGCGAAGAATGTTCGAGCGGGCACGAGAACAGGGCCTTGGCGTCTGGCTAATTGTTAATCACATCGACGCGGCCAATCTCGACCTGCCCGCGCTGGTCGGGCAGATTCAGGAAACGTTTGGTCCACAATGCGTCCCGTTCTGTCTTCCCGCAAGCGGGGGGAAATCCGTCGTCGATTGTTTCGCGAATGAATCGGGCCAAACCGATTTTTCGGATGTCGGCGAAGCGCACACGGCACTCATCGAGGCGCTGGTCGGCGCCGACGACGCACTGATGGAAAAATATCTCGGAGGCGGACTGGCCGTCACCGACGTGGAGAAGATCGCCGCCAAGGCGGTTGCCCAGGGGGAATGCGTTCCGATTTTCTTCACCAATTCGCTGGCGGATGTCGGCATCGACGTGATGTTGGGCGCCTTGCAGTCCTTCTGTCCGACGCCCGTCACCGGTCTTCGGCGCACCCTCGTGGATGGCGACAGCAAGACACTGATCGAGCCGAAGCAGGATGGCCCATTCATCGGGCAGGTGTTCAAGATCGCCACCGACCCCAAAAGTCACATCAAGTACTTGTCCATCCGTGTTCATTCCGGTCGGCTGACTCCCGATATGACGCTGAAGTCAGCACGAGAGCACAAGGGCACGCGCCCCGGCCATGTCCTGCGCAACATGGGCGCGGAACACAAGGAGGTCGAAGCCGGCGTGGCCGGCGATATCATCGCGCTGGCCAAACTCGATTTTCATATCGGCGAAACGCTGTTTACCGACAAGGGTGGCACGATCGAGATGCCGAAGTTCCCCAATCCGATGTTTTCACTCGCCGTCGTATCGAAATCACACGGCGACGAGGACAAGATTTCGCTCGCCCTTCGGCGTTTTGCCGACGAGGACCCCTGCTTCCTTTCCGAACGCGGCACGGGCGGCGAGCTGGTCATTCGAGGAATGGGCGACACGCAACTTCGCACTTACCTTGCTCGCATGGTCAAGCAATACAAGCTTGAAGTCGAAACCAAACCACCGCGAATTCCCTACCGCGAGACCATCGTCGGGACGGCCCACGACATTGAATACACGCACAAGAAACAGTCCGGCGGCTCGGGACAATACGGCAAGGTCGTCATCAACGTCCTTCCCAATGATCGCGGCGCTGGCTACGAGTTTGTCGATAAAATTTTCGGAGGGGCGATCGATCAGGCTTATCGCCCAAGCGTCGACAAGGGCGTCAAGGCCCAGATGGCCGAGGGTGTCCTGGCCGGCTTCCCTGTCGTGGACGTCAAAGTCGAGCTGACCGACGGCAAGACCCATCCGGTGGACAGTAAGGACATCGCCTTTCAAATCGCCGGTCGCGGGGCCTTTAAGGAAGGATTCATGAAGGCCAAGCCCGTTTTGTTGGAACCGATCGTTCACGTTGAAGTGATCGCGCCGGGCGGCAACGTCGGCGACATCACCGGCGACCTCGCGTCGCGGCGCGGACGCCCGCAAGGGCAGGAGATGCTCCCCGGCGACATGGCCGTCATCAAGGCCGTCGTGCCGCTGGCGGAAATCGCCGATTACAATTCGCGATTGTCCAGCATCACCGGCGGCCAGGGCAGTTATTCGATGGAGTTCTCGCACTACGAACCCGTGCCCGGCAACCTGATGCAGCAGATCGTGGACGCCCATAAGAAAGAGGTCGCCGCCGAGCACGGATGATTTCGGGATCGGGCGGTGGCGCTCAGCCTCGATGTGAAACAACGGGATGCCGTTTGCTTGATTCCCATTGCGCATGATCCGAACCGCGTTCGATCAGTGCGCCGCCGGGTTCGATCATTGGAAATCCGTCAAGATGAACCGGCGTGGTTCGACGGTTCACGACGATGATCCCATACAACATGCCGATGACCGTTTCCAGCAAAATGACGACGCGATGCGTTCGCGCAATGGAGTTCGCCACGAAATCGGCGTCGCCTCCGGGAACCTCAATGCGAACCACGCCCGCGCCGCTCGCCACGGCGCTGAGATGTTCAGGTGCCTGAAGTTGGTCCGGCTCCGCAACAACGGCAGGTGCATGCGGATTGTCTCTCCACGAGAATCCATTCCGGTTGGTCGCCTTGTCGTGGTTTTCAACATGCCAGCCGAGTTCACTCCCAAATAGAAACTGCTCCCAGATTCTGGGAATCCACTTTGATGCGTGTCGGAACAGAGAATCATCGCGGGAAAAGACAATTCGACATGTTCCACTGGTCACTGAACAAACGTCGATCATCGCCGCCAGATCCGCCCCTTCAATTTCAATGTCGGTCGAAACCAGCGGAGTTTTTCCGGTTCGCATCCAGCCGTCCCGTACTTCCCAAGGAGCGACGCTTGGCACCCAGGCCAGTCGAAAGCGAGAAACCAGCGATTGCACATAAGGGCATGGATTGGGCTGGGGTCGCAGAAGTTGTCGAAACCACGAAAGCACACCGTACGCACTTTCGACATCCCCCCCGATCAAACCGCTGCGGATGAGAATCACCGGCTTGGGAGCCAGTGGGAGTCCGTACGATTGATCGTCTCCGCCAACGGTGATGATCTGCTCGGTCACTTCGTTTGCCGGCACGTCGTCGTCGTGAACCACGAAATGCTCCCACCGATTGGCGGCCTCGCGGATCATCTCTCGAAAGTGAGCCTCCGTTCGGAGCGGAACGCAGTATTGTCCTGCGGTGGACTGCGGTCGGCCGAGAATGGAAAGCAAAAGATGCGCGGCCAGGTTGGGTTCGCCGAAGGTCGAAGCCGTCGCCTCGACCGGTTCCACATCCAGAACGAACAGTCCGCCGTTGCGCGTGCGACGATACAGGCAAATCGGCTGATCCGACGTGGAGTCCTTGTCACAACTCGAAACCAGCAGAGTCTCAAAACGGTGACGCTTGCAGAAGGCCTTGAATGCGTCCGTCATCCGAAATTGGTGTTGAACAAAGCTGCCCGCTTGTCGGCCGCCCCAGGCATAGGCAAACTGATCGTGAAGAGCAAACCCGCGCGTCGCGTGATCGGAGAAGACGACTTTCGCGTGAATCGGATCGTCAGGTTGCTCGATTCGGCGGAGCCGAAGAGTTCTCGCCAAAGCGGAGAATGCCGGGAGCGACATCACCACTAGGCGGTCCTCCGCCAGAGCAAGCAATGCCGACAACGTACGCGCCCCGCGCGGGGGCAGCGATGCGGGCAGGAAAATAGCGTCCGATGACGGCACGCCATTCTTTTCCAGCTGGTCTGGCTCCAGGGTGGAAACGCAGGACTCTCCGAAAAAAGTCGACAGGAACCGCGTCAACGGTCGTTCTGTCGCCTGATCGCAACATACCGTAACGCTCGAAACCACGCGCGGCGGAACGTAATGAGACGCCGGTGGAGGCACGGCCAACGGATGCGACATTTCGTCCGGTTCCAGAATCCGAATGAATCGAACCTCGATGATCCGCGCCCATCCGGTGCATTTGACAAGCCCGACGCGAAGGTTGACCCGGCGGGTTTCTTTGGAGGAATGAAAGTACGTGCGGATCGTCGTCGGATGCGCGGAGCAGTGCAGGCCGGGCGTCACTCGCGACGCCGATTCTTCTGGGCCGTTGCCGGGGCAGTCAATCGCCAGTACCAAACCGGCCGATTCGTCCAGCGCCAAGAGATCACAAGTTACGACCGCCTCAACGCGATAATAATGATCGGGTTTGCATGCAACCGACTGCGACCAAAACCCTATTCCCGACGCCGAATCGCTGAGCAGGGTCATCGCCTCACCGCGTTCCCATCGAATCGCCTCGCCGACCGTTCGCCACGACCAATGTCGCGGAGTCGCTTTTCCGGCGCGAAAATCGAAGTTGCGGGTTTCATTAACGTCCATAAACACGAGCTCCCTGGTTGTTGCGGTATTCATAATGATGAGCAGCGCAGCTTGCAAACGCAATTCGGCCGGGCATTTCGCATATCGCCTCGAATCGATTAGAATGTGCGGTATGAGTCAGCGAATGGAAACCGAGACCGACTTGTCGATCGACGACGCCGAGCGTGTCGCCCCGTCCGCACCCGATGAACGGGTAGCGAAGGACGATGCATCCGCCACGAACGGCGAGATCACCACGGAATCGATCGTAGAAGCACTGCTCATGGCCACTGACGAGCCGCTTTCCGCACCGAAAATCGCACAGCTTCTCGGCGCCGGGGACGCGAGCGATGTACGGGAGCACGTCCGGAGTTTGAACGCCCGGTATGAAAAGTCCGGAGCGGCCTTTCGAATCGAGGCGATCGCAAAGGGTTTTCAGATTCTAACGCTTGGTGCTTTCGATCCCTGGATCGCCAAACTGCACAAGGCGAGGTCTGACTCGCGCCTCTCTTCCGCCGCTCTCGAAACGCTGGCCATTGTGGCCTACAAACAACCGATTCTGCGCGCCGATGTCGAGGCCATTCGCGGGGTGGCCGCGGGAGACATGCTTGTGCGTCTCCGCGATGCCGGTCTCGTGCGCATCGTCGGTCGGGCCGAGGAAGTCGGCCGGCCGCTGCTTTACGGAACGACCACGAGGTTCCTTGAAGTGTTCGGGCTTTCCTCGCTTAAGGACCTGCCCAGACTCGATGCCGACCAGCCTCCCACGGCGACGGCGTCCCAATGGCGTGATGCCCAGGAGCAACGTTCCTGAGGGACCATCGGAACGGGGTCCGTTCAACCGCGCCCGCGACCACTCTCGTTGTCGAGACCGTAGCGCTTCATTTTCTTGTAAAGGGTGGTCCGATTGATTTCCAGTTGCTCGGCGGTGAGCTGGCGATTCCAGCCATTGGCCTGAAGCGCCGAAGCGAGGATCCGCTTTTCAGGTTCCTCGAGCGCTTCGCGCAACGACATGGGTTTGAAAGTCGTCGTCACCGGATCGGTGGCGGCCGTCTCGATCAATCGTGGAGGAAGATCATCGACGCCGACTTGGCGTCCCTTGCAGAGAACCACTGCTCGTTCGACGACGTTTTCAAGTTCGCGGACGTTACCCGGCCAGCGATACCGCTGGAGAACCTGCATCGCGTCGTCGTCGAAATCCATGATAAGGCGATTCATCTCCGCGCAGAATCGATTCAGAAAATGTCGTGAAAGCAGCGGGATGTCGCCGATCCGATCCGCCAGCAGCGGCATGTCCACCGTGACGACGTTGATGCGATAGAAGAGGTCTTCTCGAAACGTCCCCTGCCGCACGCGCTCGTCAAGCACCTCGTTCGTGGCGAGGATCACGCGAACGTCGACTGTTTCGGTCTTGTTGCTGCCGACCGGCTCAAACTGATGCGTCTGAAGCACGCGCAGAAGTTTGACCTGCAACGCCGGCGACGCCGACGAAATCTCATCCAGAAAAATCGTGCCCCCGTGAGCCGCCTTGAACTTGCCCGCCTTGTTCGAGATCGCGCCGGTGAACGCCCCGCGAACATGTCCGAACAGTTCGCTCTCCAGAAGCGTTTCCGGCAACGCTCCGCAACTGACCTCGACAAACGGCTTCTCGCCGCGCCCGCTTCGCTGATGAATCACCTTCGCGATCAGTGACTTGCCGGTCCCCGACGCTCCCTGCACCAGCACCGTCACCCGCGACGGCGCGACCGACTCCACGAGGTCGAACATCTTCAGCATCCGATAGTCGTGGCCGACAACGTTTTCAAGACCGTATCGAAGGTCAAGCGTCTGCTTCAGAATGCGGTTCTCGCGTAGCAGCGCCTGCTGCGATACCGCCCGCTCCACGCATACTTTCAGCTCGTCGTCGATGATCGGCTTGGTCAGGTAGTCGTACGCGCCCATCTTGATCGCCTCGACAGCCGATTCAATCGTGCCGTACGCGGTCATCATGATGACAACAGTTTCCGGGTATCGCCGGCGCACCACATGAAGGAGTTCAAACCCATTCCCGCCCGGCATGTTCACGTCGCTGAGCACCACGTCCACCCCGCGGCGCTCGAGCGCCTGCGTGGCTTCGGCGTACGAGGTCGCGCGCTCGACTTCGTACCCTTCAAGGCCCAGGAATTCGCCGAGCGAATCAAGAATGATCCGGTCGTCGTCGACCACCAGCACGCGGACGGGAGCTTGGTTGTTTGCGGTTTGCGTCATGCCCGGCGTTGCGCCTCGTTAGTTTGCTAGAGTTCGTTCGCTCGATTTGAATGACTTCGGTCCCGTGAACCCCACAATGGGCACACGCACCGTAAAGACGGCGCCGCGTTCGACGCCTTGGGCAGCCGTGATCGTTCCTCCCATGTTTTCGACAAAATCCTTGCAGATCGCCAGGCCCAGCCCGGTTCCCTTTCCGGGCAGTTTCGTCGTGAAAAATGGTTCAAATACACGCTCGATCGGCTCAGGAAGCCCGACGCCCGTGTCGGCCACGCGAACCACCACGTCACCATCCACCATTCCGCTTGTGATGGTCAGCCGTCCCCCGTCCGGCATAGCGTCAATCGCATTGCGAATCAGGTTACAGCAAACCTGGTACAACCGGCTCCCCCGAACCGCGGGCATCGACTCGCCTTGATAATCCGCCGCCACGATCACGCGATGGCGATCAGCGGTCGCGGCATGCGCCCGGATTGCTTCGTCGATCACCTCATTGACGCCCAGCGATTCAAACCCCGCGTCGGACGTACGGGAAAACTGGAGCAAATCCCCGATGATCTGAATCATGCGCATCAACCCGGTGCGCGATTCGGACAGATACGACTGAAGTTTCGGCTCCGGAGTGTCGGCCGCGATTCGCAATGATAGGTTGATGTATCGAAGAATACCGTCGAGCGGGTTGTTCAGCTCGTGCGCGACTCGTGCCGCCAGCTTCCCAAGGGACGCCAGCCGCCGGGCAACCTCGACCTGCTCGTCGGCCTCCTCCGGCGTTGTACTTCTTTCGACCAGCAGGACGTATTGAGGCTCATTGCCACCTTCGCAATCCAATAGCGACAGCCGAACGTGAATGGTCTCCGCAGATTGGTCCCTGTCGCCGGTCCGCAATCCGGTCAGGCGAAGCATGGCGTCGCGCTTCCCAAGCCGAGACAGCTCGCGCGCCCAACCATCAAACGACCCTCCCCATCGAACATGAGCGAACGCTGCTTCGAGGTCATTGCCGGCCGAGAGCACTTCCCCGGCGAAGGCGTTACGATATTGAATGGCTCCGGCGGCATTGACGACCACCACGCCGACGCCCATCCGCTCCAGAATCGCATCACCGCAAATCGCGCCAACAGGGGCTGCGCGCACCGATCCGTGTGCAGTCGTCATTGACTTCGACGGTGTTCGGGACTTCATGGAATGTTCCGCGGACGAGCGCCGCGGCCAACAGATCGCGCCGCCGCCGTGTTGCTTACAGACAACACGAGCGATGTCGTTTTTGTTCATCGGCAGGGATGCAAATGTGATTCAGTGATGTGTTGCCCTGGCACAACATCCGACGTTTCGAGCCGGACCGGCAAGGCGCTTGCCTCGGATTATCGGTCCAATGCGCCTGCACCGCCAAGGACGACTGAGTGAACGGTCAATTCAATCGCGAACTTCGTACAATCCCACGCCAAACACGTTCTCGTTGCCCTTGTGGATACGAGAAAGCTGCTCGTCGTCGAGCCTGCCCGCGATCTTAATATGAGCGCAAGCAGCCTCGCCCCCTTCGCAAATGACATTGTCCATTTCTTCGACGTTGACGCCCGCGTGGCTGATCTCGTTCAGTGTGTGTGCAAGGACGCCCGGACGGTTGCGATGCCGCACGACGACCACATACCTAGCGCGCGATTTGGCCGCCAGATTCACGCAGTTCAGCACTCGACCGCTGCCCATGTAGTCTTCGACGATGCGAACCGTCTCCGCGGCGATGGCGTCCTGGGCCTGATCTGTCGATGCCCCGATGTGGTGAGTTCCGTAAGCAATGCTTCCCGACGTGATGATGGCGTCTGTGAATTCGCCTTCTCCTCCGGACGGCTCACCGGGATACACGTCCAACGCCACGCGCAACCCGCGTTCTTTCATCGCCACGGCCAACGCCTTGTGGTCCAAAACATCCGCCCGCGCCGTATTGATCACATACGCGCCTTCCGGCAGCCGCTGAAGCACGTCGGCATTGATGATGCCTTTGGTCTCTGGGGCCGCGGCAAGGTGGATCGTCAGAATGTCGCTCTTCGAGGCCGCTTCCGCCGCGTTGGAACATCGTTGGATGCTCAATGCATCGGCCAGCCCGTCCGTCAGGGATCGACTCCATCCGACCAAGTTCATTTCGAACGCCAGCGCTCTTTGCGCGACCGCCCGGCCGATTTCGCCCAACCCGATGATCCCTAGCGTTCGTCCCTTCAATCCTCGTGCTTTGCTGAACTCTTTCTTGTTCCATTTTCCCGCGCGCAGTTCAACCGTGTTGTCCACGATTCGACGATCTAGCGCAAGAATCAACCCTATCGTCAGTTCCGCGACGGCGACGGAGTTCTTTCCGGGGCAATTGGCGACCAGAACGCTCTGTCGTGACGCGGCCGCGACGTCAATCGTGTTGAACCCCGCGCCCGCCCGAACCACCAGGCTCAGGGCATCGCTCGCCCCAAGCATCGCTTCGGTCACCTTCGTGCTGCGGACGATCAGCACCGCGCACCGGGTTTTGACGATGGCGTCGCGCAGGGCGTCGCCGTCGAGCTTCGGTTCGAAGGACACGTCACAGCCGAGTTGTTTCAGCTTCTCAATTCCCCACGTTTCAAATTTGTCAGCGATGAGAACGCGCATGTTTTCCTCCCTGGTTCGGGTCGGTTTTGGCCAAGCCGCACCCAACTCCCCCATTCTAACCGTGCTTGCCGGAGCAATGATACTCCGAAATGGGTCGTGCAATCGGCGTGCCCACGGGTGACGTTGACGCCGCCCCCAAGTTCGGAAACGATAGCAAGGGTTGGAGTAGCGCTGTGCCGCTTCCTGTGCCGAAACAGTTCATGGGCGGAGTTTCCCAATGACCGGTCACCAGCCGTACCCGCCGCCGTTGCCTGCGCATTCCGCATCCTACGCCGCGCCAATCCCATCCGGGCCGCCGCCCTGGAGTTCCTCGGCCATTGCCGCCTTTGTCCTGTCCCTTCTTGGTTTTCTTGGCGTGACGGCCGTTCTGGGGCTGATCTTCGCCGTGGTCGGGTTGGTTGCCACGAGGGGTGGTCGCCGTCGCGGAATGGGATTGGCCATCGCGGCGATCCCGATTTCCATCGTCACCGCCGCCATAGCCGGCCTCTTCGTAATCGGAGCCGTCATGCTCGTACGCGGGAAGGACTTCGTCCAGAAACTCGAGCCGGTTCTGACGTCCACTTCAGGTGCTGTCCCCCAGTCGGCCGCGACGCTGATGGAACTCGGATCCGCGGATTTTCAGCAGGCTGTTCCCGTGGCGAAACTGGAGGATTGGCTTCGCAACGTCGGCCAGACGCACGGCAACATGACCGGGTTCCAGCCCGACCCCACGACGCCCTTTGCAAAGAACCAAGCTGGCGAATTGGTGCTCAGCTTTCAAGGAAAATTTGTAAACGGACCGGCCACGATTCGCCTGACGTTCTCCAATCAGGACATGTGGTCTCCCCGAATCAGCGATATTGAAATCGGCGGGTCCTCGCCGCGCGACGGACCGGATTCACAACCGTAAGACCAAATGGTCGTTTGTCGCCAGGCCGCGGAGGTCCGCAGGAAGCGGGAAACCGCTGCCCAACCAATGCGAACCGTGCGACGACGTTCGGATAAGTTCGGGACGATATTTGAAAGGCAATCGTGATGAGGAGATTACTGGCAATCGTCGGCTGTTTCGCGGTGCTTCTTTGCCTGGCTTCGAGTCTGAGTTGCACCGCCTTGGATCCGAACGTTGTTCATTCCCCGCCCGGAACCACCACGACGATCATCATCGTCCGCCACGCGGAGCGGGATGAGGGCTTTGATCCTCCGTTGAACGAAGAAGGGCTGATTCGCGCACAGGCGCTGGCCGATGAACTCGCCGACGATGGCGTCACCGCCATTTTCTATCCCGATCTGATCCGCAATCGGCAGTCCGCCGAACCGCTGGCCGCGCTGGTCGATCCGGTCATTCGCGTGTACACGCAGCTTGAAGTGGCCGACACAAAGGCCCTCGCCAACAATTTCGTGAACGAAGTGCTGGAAAACCACGCTGGCGGTGTTGTGCTCTGGATCGGAAACACCGGACCGTTCATAGAGAATGTCCAAAGCGGCAACCTTCAGGAGATCTACGCCCGGCTCGGTGGAACCGGCGATCCTCCCATTCGGTACGACAGCCTCTATACGATCGTACTTCACGACGACCGGCCGCCCACGATCACCATGGGAACCTACGGCGGCCCCAGCAGTTTGGACTGACCGGGGTCCATGACACATTTGGCGGGCCACGCGCATCGCCCATCCGAACCCTAAACGCCGGCGCTGGGCGGGCACACTGCATCGACAGCGGTGCTGCCAACAGTCGCCCGTGCCGCGATGGCCGTGCAAGGGACCGTCCGGCTCTCGTGCTGGGGTTCGGAACGATTCCTCGCCGGGACTCGTCTCCGCCAAATAACGGGCAAAACCCGTCCTACCGACTTTTTCCTTGAATCCTCCCCCCCCACGTCGCGGTACAATGCGGTCAAACTCCAGTCGGCGACACGGCGAAGCAGCCGGGAGATTCCACGATGAACCATCGAACTGATCGAGTGAATCGGAACGCGTTGTACTTCTTCGCGATGGTGTGTTTCGGAGGGCTTTTACCCTTGCCCGGTCTCGCGCAGACGATCGTCTGGACGGACGAGAACGGCCGGCGAATTCAATCGAAGGACGTAAGCGGCGGCCCGGTGCAGACGCTTGCTCAGTTTCCCGTGGATCAAGCCGCATACGGAATCCAGCACGATCCGATCACGGGCAAGCTGTATTATCACTTCTGGGACCAAACTACGTCCTTTCGACGCATCAACATCGACGGCTCGAACCCCGAGACGATACCCACTCCGAGCGCGGGGACCTTTGCGATCAACACCATCACGCGAAAACTCTATTGGACACCGGGTTTCAGTGCGACGCTGAACCATTCCAACCTCGATGGTTCCGACTTCCAGACGCGCACCTACTCGAACTGTTGCTACCAGGCCAGACTGGCGATCGGGAACGATCTTTATCTCAGCGGGTATGGGGGCGTGCTCAAGGGGCTCTGGCGGGCCGACGCCGACGGATCGAATGAGCAATTACTTGTCGACGAAGTCGCACCCCCGACAAGCATGGCGTACGACCCGGTCGACGACAAGATCTATGTGGCCACCGGGGATCATGTCTACCGAATGAACCGGGACGGTAGCAGCTTTCAATGGATTCTGATATTCCCGGAAATTGCCCCCGTACACATTGCTTTGGATTATCAGGCAAGAAAGCTCTATTGGGCCTCTGGCGGAAACGACGCCATTCGACGATCGGACTTCTCTGGAGCCAATGCCGAACATTTTTTGAATGTCGGAGAATCCGGGAACCCCAATCTGCAAATACGCGGTTTGACGATTGTCCAGCCGCCTATTGTTCCCGCGATCTCGGCTTGGGGGTTGTTGGCGACCGGGACGGCCATCGTCGGCATGAGCATTCTCGTTTTGCGCAGTCGTTCCGTTTCAAGTTCCAGATCGGTCGGAAGGTCATAGGAGATTCGATTATGAACAATCGAGGCCATCCACTGATATGGGACGCGTTGTCCTTCTTAGCGATTGTCTTCTTCGGAGGACTATTCCCCTCGCCCGGCCTCGCGCAGACGATCGTGTGGACAGACGTGAACGCGAGGAAGATTCAGCGCAAAGACGTGGGCGGCGGAGAAGTTGCGACCATCGTCCAGTTTCCATCAACTCAGGCGGCTTCCCAGATCCATTACGACCCCGTTTCCGCGAAACTATACTACCTTTCGGGCTATTTTGAACGGGTAAACTTGGACGGATCCGATCCGGAGATTATACCCACTCCAAGTGCGGGCAACTTTGCGCTCAACGTGGAGTTACGAAGGCTTTACTGGATTGTCGGTATTGACAATGTTCTCAACTACTCGGACTTGGACGGCTCTGGGGTTGCGTCGCACACCTACCCGACTTGTTGCCTCTTGGCCCTCGAAGCCGTCGGAGACGATCTCTTCTTCGGCGCCGGCCTGACGATGCGCAAAGGGATGTGGCGGGCCGACGCGGATGGTGCTAACGAACAATTCCTTCACGGTAGTCCGCAACCGTTGGACCTTGCATACGACCCCGTCGAGACCAAGCTCTACGTGGCGACGGAAGGGATTTATCGGGTAAACGCTGACGGGACTGACTTTCAGCTCGTCAATCAAGCGCTGGCCAACCAAGTCGTCGTAGACTCCCGTGGGCGGAAGATCTACTGGTCCGATTTTGATGCGCAAGGGGTGCAACGCATCCAACGATCGAACCTGGACGGATCGAACGTGGAGGATTTCGTCACTGGCGGCGACTTAGGGAACCCCGATTTAGATATTGGCGGGCTCACCATCGTGGAACCACCGTCGATCCCCGCGACCTCCGGGTGGGGGGGGATCGCAATGAGCGCAATCCTCCTCGCTTCGGGTCTGTTCGTATTAAGAAAGCACTCAATCTTTTAATGGTGCGACAAATGCGCAACATCCAAGATGGGACAAAGCCAAATAGGTCGTGCCCATCTACCGTCTGAACCACCGACTTGCCCCCGGCGTGGGGTTCGCAGCACTCTTGGCGCTCGGCGCGCATCGCCCATCCGAACCCCAAGCGCCAGCGCGGGGCGGGCACACTGCATCGACAAGCGTGCTGCCAACATTCGCCCGTGATGCAGTTGCCGCGCCAGGGATCGCTCGTCGCTTGCGCTCCGGGTTCGCAATGTTCCTCGCCGGAACCGTCGCGCACGCGACCGACTCGGACGATCGCGTTCGTCCTTGCGCGCGGTTGGACCTCACGGTAACATGCGGTCATGACCGACGTCACGGACTGCATTGTCATCGGAGGCGGAGTCATCGGTTTGTCCGTTGCCCGCCGCCTCGCCCTCGAGGGTTGCGCCGTCACCCTGATCGAACGCGGAGTTTGCGGCGGCGAGGCCTCATGGGCCGGCGCGGGCGTGCTCTCGCCCTGCAACCCGCATCGCCGCGACGCCGTGGCCGACCTGCGCCGCGCGAGCCTCGAGCTGTACCCCGCGTTTTGCTCACAACTTCACAAGGAGACCGGGATCGATCCTGAGTTCGACGCGTGCGGAGAACTGGAGATTGCCCTCAACGACGCCGCGCTGCGCAGCCTTCGTTCCGACGAGCAGGCCGGCGACGACCAGCCCCTCTCCGACGGGCGCAAAGCCTACGAGTTTCTTTCAGCCGAGCGGACACGAGAAGTAGAGTCGGTCGTCTCCCCCGCGATCCTCGGCGCGCTGCTGTGCAACGGCACGTCGCAAGTGCGCAATCCGCGATTGCTTCGGGCGCTTCGCGTGTCCTGCGAGCGGCTTGGTGTTCGGATTTGCGAGCAAACCGCCGTGCGTGATTTCAAGATGGACGGTTCGCGCGTGACGGGTGTGCGAACCGACGACCGCGACTGGTCGGCCTCATCGGTCGTCCTGTGCGCGGGAGCATGGTCATCAAGCATCGGTAACCGCTTGCACGAACTGATGCCCGTCACTCCCGTTCGCGGACAAATGATCCTGCTGAAGTTCGATCAGAGACCGTTTTCCCATGTCGTCTCCCGTGGAAAAACATACCTCGTGCCGCGCCGCGATGGTCACGTCCTGCTCGGAGCGACCGAGGAACCCGATGCCGGCTTTGCCAAGCGAAACACCCCAGCCGGCATCAACAGGCTCTTCGAAACTGGCGTGAAACTGGTTCCAATGATCGCCGATGCCCCAGTTGTCGCCCAATGGGCCGGGCTCCGCCCCGGAACGCCCGATGACAACCCGTACATCGGACCGGTTCCCGGTTTTGAGAATCTCTTCGCCGCAACCGGCCATTTCCGCTCCGGCTTGATTCTGACCCCCATCACCGCCGAAGTCGTCATCCGCATGGTCTCCGGCCGGTCAATTGCAGCCGATTTGAGTTCTTGCGAGGTCGGTCGCGCCTCGAGGACCCGATAATCGGCACTTTTCAACTCTCTCATCGCGCAAAGGCGGTGCGCGAGAATCCTCAATCTGCGGAAAAATGCCACTACGAATGAGCTTTTCATCGCATTGCGAAGCGGCGGGAATGGGACCGCTGCAGTGGTATGCGTGTTGCGAGTGGACATGCTTTGCACGGTGAACCGGCGCATGGGACTGACCAGCAAAAGCACAAAGCGCATTTCAAAAGCTCCGGACGAAGGGCCGAGCAAGGAAACCGTTCGTAAAGATGGAAAAAAGCCCATCTGGCTGTTACAGCAGGCATTTCATGGGTTGAGTCATTATAATGCGGGAATGGCCGACCGGTTTCTCATGGAAACAAAGTCGTACGTGGGGTTTACGTCGGAAGATGCCTCGCGCATTCGCGCATTCGCAACGCACTTCAAGCCACACATCCCCCGACTGGTGAATCGGTTTTACGAGGTCCTGCTTCAGCATCCCACCGCGAAAGGGGTGTTTTCCGGAGGTGAAAAGCAAATGGAGCGTCAGCGCGCGGTGCTGACGAAATGGGCTGAAACACTGTTCGACGGTGAGTACGGCGAATCCTACTTTTCGACACGGTATCGCATCGGTGAAACGCACGTTCGTGTGTCCCTTCCGCAGCGGTACATGATTCTAGGAATGGAAATCATCTGGCGTGAATTTCAGGATATTTTGAATGAGTTGAAAGAACTGAAACATGGCGACCGTCAGGTCATGGCGACTTCCCTGCATAAATTGCTCATGCTCGATTTGACGGTCATGCTCCAGAGCTACCAGGAAAGTCACGAAAACCGCATCCGAAATGCCGAGCGGGACGCGATGGAAGCCAAGTTGCTACGGGCCGAGCACCTTGCCGAGATCGGGCAACTGGCCGCTTCGCTTGCTCACGAGATCAAGAATCCGCTGGCGGGGATTAGCGGTGCGATTCAGATCATCGGCGATTCCATGGAAGAGAAGAACCCACATCGTGAAATAGTTCACGAGATTCTCGGACAGATCGGCCGGTTGGACGCGACAGTAAAGGACCTTCTGTTGTATGCGAGGCCGACTCCACCGAGTCCCCGCGAAGTCAAACTCGATTCTCTGGTCCCGCGCGTGCTTATGCTTCTTCGCGAAGAGCCGGCGATGCGCCGGGTTCGCGTGGATTTTGAGTCGACCAATGGTGAGGGCGTTTTGTTTGCCGACGAAGGTCAAATGGAGCAGCTTCTGATCAACCTAATCCTCAACGCCGCCCATGCGTCCGAGGAAGGCGGCGCGATTCAGGTGGCGGCGCGACGCGAGGGATCGCGCACGCAGTTGATGGTTAGGGACAAAGGGATCGGCATGCGACCGGATATTCGTGAGAAGGCCATGGAGCCTTTCTTCACGACGAAGTCCAAGGGGACCGGGCTTGGGCTGGCGATCTGTCGTCGGATTGTTGAATCGCACAATGGCACGATTTCGCTGGACAGCACGGTCGGTCTGGGTACGACGGTCAGCATTGAGTTGCCGCGCGAGAAATCGTCAGGCGCGACGAAGGGATAGACGCTCATGTCGGTGCGAATACTGATCGTCGAGGATGAGCGGTTGATACGCTGGTCGCTACGCCAGAAGTTCGAGGGCCTGGGCTTTCACGTCACGGACGTTGACGACGGCGCTTCCGCGATGAAGGCGCTCGACGAAGGCGTGTACGATCTGATCATGCTGGACTTCCGCCTGCCGGACATGACGGGTCTTGAAATCCTCACGAAAATCCGTGAGACGGACCGCGACGTCGTGGTCATCATGATGACGGCTTTTTCAACCATTGAAAGCGCTGTCGACGCGATGAAACTCGGCGCGTACGACTACATCACCAAGCCGTTTGACATGGATCAGCTGATTCGAACGGTGAACAAGGCGCTGGAAACGACCAAGCTTCGGCGCGAGGTGCGCGAGCTTCGCCGGCACATCGTCCACGAATACGGCATGGACCGCATCGTCGGTCGACACGCCTGTATGCAGGCGCTGTTCGACACGATCCGCAGTGTGGCCGAAAGCGGGGCGTCAACCGTGTTCCTGCGTGGTGAATCGGGGACAGGAAAGGACCTGGTCGCGCGAGTGATTCATTACCATTCGGATCGGGCGCCGCAACCGTTCATGAATGTCACGTGTACGGCCCTGTCGGAAACGTTGCTGGAAAGCGAACTGTTCGGCCACGAGCGCGGCGCGTTCACCGATGCCAAGACCCAGAAGAAAGGCCTGTTCGAACTTGCGGACGGAGGGACAATCTTCCTCGACGAGGTCGGCGACATGCCGGCGGGCTTGCAGGCCAAGCTGTTGCGATTTCTCGAAGAGCGGACCTTCCGTCGGGTGGGCGGGACGACCGAAATCTCCGTGGACGTGCGGATCATCGCGGCGACCAATCGCGACATCGACAAGGCCATCGCCGAGGAAAAGTTCCGCCGCGATTTGTTTTTCCGGCTCGACGTCGTTACCATCCAGCTTCCACCGCTTCGCGAGCGAGGAGACGACGTCAAGCTGCTGGCCCAGCACTTCACCACGCGTTTTGCCGCCGATTTTCGCAAGCCGATCACCAAGATCGCGGAGGCGGCGTTCGCCAAATTGCTCGCCTACCCCTGGCCGGGCAACGTGCGAGAACTTCGCAATGTCATCGAGCGGGCTGTGCTTCTATCGAAGGGAGACACGATCGGGCCGGACGATCTGGTGCTGGGGCGGGTGGCGTCGACTGAGGGCAATTCGCATTATTCGCTGCCGAACGAGGGGATCGATCTGCACGAACTGGAGAACGACCTGATTCGTCAGGCGCTCGCCCGGGCGTCCAACAATCAGACGCAGGCGGCGAAGCTGCTGTGCCTCAGCCGCGACGCATTTCGCTATCGGCTCGAAAAGCTGGGGTTGCTGTAGAGACAGTCAGGTTCATCGTCGCCGCGCTTGTGAAAGCACACTATTCCTAAGAGCAGAACGACGCTATCCGGGGGAATTCAACGATCGATCAGATTTTCGACGCCAAATCCATTCATTCAATCTGAAAAAAGCAGCGCCTTTTGTTCGAACCGGCATGGTCTTTCGCCACGCGTTTGCGTTTAGGTTCGACCGAGGCATCGAAGGCAAGCAGCCCGGGGCACACGGCGATGACCCAATCTGATGTTTCGAAGCCGCAAGTCGTAAACCTTCAAGAACAAAACGGATGCGTTCAGGGAAAGAGAATCATTGCATTCCACGAGGACTTCGGAGGTGGGAGTTTACTACAATCAGAAACTCCTCGGCTTGGGCGATCAGGGACTCCGCATCGCTACTGGCAAGAACATCTTCGACGTCATAGTCGCTCTTGATCCTCTTGTCGAAAGCGTCAAGGAGCCATCGGTGATATTTTGCGTCCAGAATACCGGTCTTGGCAAACGCTTCCCCAAATGCAGCGTGAACGCCGCCATGCTTTCTGAACCGACGGCCTAACTCGGAGAGCAGTGCCTGTGCCGCATAAAACATTCCGTAGTACGCCCGGGACGCGGCGAATTCCGAATAGCCGTCGACAAGGAGGTGTTTGGCAGCCGCGATCGAATGCTCGCTCTTGTCGAGGAATTTGCGAGTGACATCCTTCATGCCGGAATGGCCTCCTCTCGAACGTTCTGAATGAAGATGCTCTCTCCATGTAGCCATTCGTCTTCCGACACAAACACGCGACTGATGCTCACGCCGTGACGGAGCGACAGTTCCCCGATGATTTCGCTCGTGCGGTCCACCTCGGCGGCGTAGTTGTCAATGCGGTCGAGAACGATCAAAACGTCGAGGTCGGATTCGGCGTCGGCTTCACCGCGAGCGTGGGAGCCAAAAACGTGGCATGCTTTCAGACGACTGCGGAAGATCGGGAATAGTCTTCCGGAGACTTCCTTTCCTACTTGCAGAGCGTTGTCCGTCATGATGGATTACTCACGCTTAACAATCCAATCCTGCCAAGTACAGGCAATACAATCTATTCTATCATACCCCAGCGTCGAAAGCCGATTCGCAATCGGGCATGGCACGGGATCGATGATGTTGATCTTGGGCGAAGTGCGTCGCACGTTAGCCAAACGAAAAAGCAACCGTGATCGAACATCGAATTCCGGTAGTGAATAGCCGATGATCGTGATTTCCGTCGCGGCACGAAGGGCATTGTAAGCCAGGTTCCATTGCGACTTGATCCAACGTGAGTGGAAAGACTTTCGCGCACCAGGCGGTACGATCAGCCACTCATCAGTCGCGAACGGAGCGAGCGTCCGATTGTTCGCGTCTTTCGGAATTTCCGCCATGAGGACGATCCGATCGTCGTAGTCGTCCAACACAGTAAGGCTGTGAATGTTGCTCGGTCGTTGCGTGTTTTCATGCTCGGATTTCGATGTTTCCACCAAATTGATTGAGCCGTGAGGCTTAATGATTCGGAGCTGCGCTGGAGTCTGTGCTGCATTGTAAGTGAACTCAATCTGTTCGATTTGACAAGCGATCTCCAATAGGCAGTCCCAGTTGAAGGAAATGACTGACGTAGGCTCATTGACCACCAGCTGAACGAAGTCTTGAACAAGTTGTAACGATTTGGGTGGGGCGGTATTGGTTTGATCTGCCAACAAGCGTCCCAAGCCTCGAATCAGCGATTTCGTCAAATCCGATGTGTCGGCATTCGGTGGTACGGTTCCCCCAGCGGCATGATAATCAAATGCATAGTCGCGGTATTCGTCGATGAACGTCAGAAGTTGCTCAAAATCCGGCCACGCGGCCTTGCAATCGCAAGCTGGAAAGAAGAACTTGAAGTGCTTCATTCGTCGTTGGGCAGCGTCATTGAGAGCGGCACACTCAGGGTCGTCAAACGCGTGCTCGTAGACATCCTTCGAAAGGTCGCGCGCAAGAGGAAGTCCGCAGGCGTGCGAAAAGCCTGCGCCGAGAACGTAGCATTTTCGAGAATCGTTAGGCGGCTCATTCATCTGATTTCAATTTGGTATCTTCACTTGACGTTCGTCGGCGATGCAAACGGCCTTTTCATATCCCGCGTCCACGTGCCTGAACACGCCCATCGCCGGGTCGGCGGTGAGGACGCGCTGCAAGCGAGCGGCGGCCTCTTTCGTCCCGTCGGCGACAATCACCTGCCCGGCGTGGATCGCATACCCGATGCCCACGCCGCCGCCGTGATGAACGCTGACCCACGTCGCGCCGCAGGCGGTGTTGAGCAGGGCGTTGAGGATCGGCCAGTCGGCGATCGCGTCGGAACCGTCCTTCATGCCTTCGGTCTCGCGGTTGGGCGAGGCGACGCTGCCGCAGTCGAGATGATCGCGGCCGATGACGATCGGGGCGGAGATTTCACCGCGTGCGACGAGGTCGTTGAACACGAGGCCCATCTTCGCCCGCTCGCCGTAGCCCAGCCAGCAGATGCGCGCGGGCAATCCCTGAAACGCGACGCGCTCGCCCGCGAGCCGAATCCACCGACAGAGATGTTCGTTGTTCGGAAACGTCTCGAGTACCGCACGGTCGGTGCGGGCAATGTCCTTGGGGTCACCGGAAAGCGCGGCCCAGCGGAACGGGCCCTGCCCTTCGCAAAAGAGCGGACGAATGAACAACGGCACGAATCCCTGAATGTCGAATGCATCATCAACACCGACCAGTTTTGCCTGCTGACGGATGTTGTTGCCGTAATCGAAGGTCATCGCGCCGCGGCGCTGGAGTTCGAGCATGGCAGAAACGTGTTCGCCCATCGCGCGCATCGACTCGGTGATGTATCGGTCCGGATCGGTCTTGCGGAGCTTGATCGCGTCGTCATAGGCGAGGCCGTTGGGAACGTAACCGTCGAGCGCGTCATGGGCCGAAGTCTGGTCGGTGAGCAGATCAGGAACGACGTTCCGCCGGATCAGTTCCGGCAGCACGTCGGCACAGTTGTCGAGCAAGCCAACCGAAAGCGGTTCACCTTTCTTTTTCGCGTCGAGCGACCACCCAAGCGCCTCTTCGAGATTTTCAGTCCACTTGTCGAGGTATCGCGTGCGGATGCGCCGCTCGATACGCGACTTGTCGACTTCGATGCACAGGCAGACTCCTTCGTTCATCGTCGCGGCCAGCGGTTGCGCGCCCCCCATGCCACCGAGTCCGCCGGTTACGACCATCCGCCCGCGCATCGACCCGCCGAAATGCTCGCGAGCAGCCGCTCCGAACGTCTCATAGGTTCCCTGGAGAATTCCCTGCGTACCAATATAGATCCACGAGCCGGCGGTCATCTGTCCGTACATCGTCAAGCCCATTGCCTCGAGCTTGCGAAACTCCTCCCAGTTCCCCCAATGCGGAACCAGCATGGCGTTGGAAATAAGCACGCGGGGTGCGTCGGAATGGGTTTTGACGATTCCCACAGCCCGGCCTGACTGCACCAGGAGCGTTTCGTCGGATTCGAGGGATTTCAACGAAGCGACGATGCGATCGAAGTCCGGCCACGACCGGGCGGCCTTGCCGGACCCGCCGTAGACGATCAATTCGGCGGGGTTTTCGGCCACGTCGGGGTCGAGGTTGTTCATCAGCATTCGCAGCGCTGCTTCCTGCTGCCATCCTTTGCAGGCCAGCTTGTTTCCGCGGGGCGCGCGGATGGTGCGGACCGTCTCCCCGGCCGACGGCGTGCTCAGACCCTGTCGCATTGCGATTGTCATGTGCGGACTCCGAACCAGCGTTCTCAACGGCGGCCAATCCCGGCGGCAATTTCCGGTTCTGTGATATGCTGAATTATAATGTCAATCTTGTCGAACACGAAGCGTCGCCATTGTTGTTTTCTTGTCTCCACGGATATTCGCGCCGCACGAAGAATAGGGTCTGGCTCGGCAATGAGAATCCTTTAGCCCTTGAAATGGCTGACTGCTCGCACCGGAATTATGGCGATCCGCTTGTGTGGTGTCACAGAAGAGACGCATCGTATTTCGTCGGGCACAGTCGAGCGATTTCGGCCTACGCGAGTCCGCGCGGGCTGAAGCCCGCGGTTCGCTTTTGAATAGAAATCCATGAGACGCCATACTAGGGGGTCCGCGCGTGGAAGAGCGCGATGCTTGCCGTGAAACCGTGGACGAAGTTTCGTCCGCCGACGGGGCCGAACTCGCCGCCGCAAAAGAAGCCCGCGACAGGAAGATCGTCAAACAACTGTCGCAAAACGCCGATGTCATGCCCCGGCGTCGGCCACATGTGAGTGCCACGACCGTTGCAGCCGAAGAGCATCGCGCCGCGCGGGTCGGTCCCGATCTTGGCGGTAAGCATGGCCCGAAGGTCGTCGTCGGCACTTTGGGCGTCGCGGACGTGAAATTGGACGGTCGATCCGACCTTGGCCTGCCCGGCGATGCCGATGGCGCCGCTTTTGCGATCCGCGCCGATGATATTGTGGATGAGAAAGTCGCCGCGACCGAAGCGTCCCTTGTATTCGTCGATGACGCGCCCGACGAAGAGGGACTCACGGGCCAGTTTTTCGTCAGGCTCAGGAAGCTCGGTAAGAACTTTTTGGAGTTGTTCGAGAGCCGGGCGGCGACCCAGTTCCTGAATGATGTTTCGCTCCGCCTTGGTGATAACCAAGGAACGGCCGATGGGGCGGCAGCCTTGCGAGACGACGGTCTCAACAGCCAGCGCTCCGGATAACGCGACGCCGACGATGCCTTCACGGTGGATCTCGCCGGCGACGATCATCTGATTCTGCCGTGGCGATCGACCGGCGCTGGCGATCCCGCCGACGACTGGCCGCTTTGGATAATTCGTGTTGATCTGCTCCAGGAAATCGTACACTGCAATGCTGAACGGGTCGGCGAAACAAACAAATGCGGGATCATTTTCGGGTGAAACGCCCACGAGTCGCTCCCAATCGATCGCCGTCTTCGCGGACTCCAACTGCTTCTGGCGAAGATGAAACGGCCGGACCTCGACGTCGGGAAGCGAGGCCGCAAGCAACGACATCGACGGAATGCGTTCAAACTCCTTATCGACACCGATGGTTCCCTCGGCCGTGCATCCGATGATGACGGCGTGGGGCATGGTGGAGGCGGTGCGTGCGACAACGTCGGCGAGGGCGTCGTCGAAATGATCGGTGGTGAAGAGCAACACCAGGTCCACGTCGCCGACGGTCAAGCGGTGGTCGAGGGGGTCGAGCAGTTCACTGACGGCGAGCTTGGGGTCGGTCTTGTCGGTGACAGAAGCAGCGAATCGCATGTGAATTCTTTGATGTTCCAATGGTCGGCGGCCTTCGGCAAGGTGAAGGCCGGCTGAAATCGAAACGCCCCCGCGGTGCGTGCCGAAGACGATACGTCGGGCTGGCGAAAGACGCAAATAGACGTTACCTTTCGGGCTTGGGAACGAACAGAGCGCCGGATTCATCACTACCAAGAGCAGCCATGCCCGTCGGCATCAGTCGTGACGATCAAGAGACGACGCGCCATTGGTGCGTGCGCGTTTGGCCGCGCCGTTCCGCCGATGACGGTCACGGTCGGGCCATGCTCGGGGACATTCGACGAATCGGGCTTGGTCATGTTCAGGAAGTGCGGTCAAACCGTCTGTATCTGTTCGCCGGACAGATGAGCGAATCGGAAGCGCGACGGCTGGCCGAAGAGTTGCTGACCGATCCGGTGTCGGAACAATTCAGCGTTAGCGAGGGGTTTTCGTCGCGCGATGATCGCGGGGCCGCGATCGAGGTGCATCCGTTGCCGGGCGTGATGGATCCGGCCGCGCTGAGCACGTTGGACGCGGCGCGACGGATGTTGTCGCGACAGGGTTCGGCACGGGCGTCGATCAATGAAGCACGGACGGCGCGGCGATACGAAATCGTTGGTGCTTGCGACGCGGCGGAACTCGACCGGATCGCGTCGAAGGTGCTGGCAAACGACTGCGTCGAAAAGTGGTACATTCAGGGGTTCGACCGGCACGACGAGATTCCCGACGGGTTTCCACTGCCTCCGAACAAGCCGTTTTCGATTCGACGAGTCCAGTTGACGGGGCTGTCCGACGAGGCATTGACGCGGCTCTCGCGCGACGGGCACTTGTTTCTTTCGCTCGACGAGATGCGCGCGGTTCGGGACCACTTCGCCTCGCTGAAACGCGACCCGACCGATCTGGAACTCGAAACGCTTGCCCAAACCTGGTCGGAGCACTGCGTTCACAAGACGCTGAAGAGCGCAGTGGAATATCACGGCGAGGACTTCGGCCGACCGGGTGAGGTAACCGTCCGTTTCGACAACCTGCTGAAGGAATCGATCGCGGCCGCGACGCACAAGCTCAACCGCGACTGGTGTCTCTCCGTGTTCGTCGATAACGCCGGCGTGATTGCCTTCGACGACGCCCACGGAGTCGCGTTCAAGGTCGAAACGCACAATCACCCTTCGGCGATTGAACCCTACGGCGGGGCGGCCACGGGCGTGGGCGGTTGCATTCGAGACATCATGGGCTGCGGACTTGGGGCCAAGCCGATCGCATCGACCGATGTGTTCTGCCTTGCGCCGCCGGATTTCGACGCCGCGCGCGTGCCGACGGGTGTGCTGCATCCGCGGCGCGTGCTCAAGGGCGTGGTGAGCGGCGTACGCGACTACGGCAACCGGATGGGCATCCCGACAGTCAACGGAGCGATCTATTTCGACGATCGCTACCTCGCCAATCCGCTGGTGTTCTGCGGGTGCGTCGGGCTGATTCCGCGAGATCGGATTGAAAAGAAGGCAATTGCAGGCGACTTGATCGTCGTGGCGGGCGGACGCACCGGCCGCGACGGCATCCACGGCGCGACGTTTTCCTCGGCGGAATTGACCGACAGCCACGCCGACGAGTTTTCGCACGCAGTGCAGATCGGCAATGCCATTGAAGAGAAGAAACTGCTCGACGCCCAGCTCATCGCCCGCGATCACGCCGACGGGTGTTTGTACTCGGCGGTCACGGATTGCGGCGCGGGTGGTTTGAGCAGCGCGGTTGGCGAGATGGGTGCTGATCTCGGTGCGACCGTCGATCTTGAAAAGGTTCCGCTCAAATACGCCGGGCTTCGGTATGACGAAATCTGGATTTCCGAGGCGCAGGAACGAATGGTGTTCGCCGTGCCGCCGAATCGGTTGGAGCGATTCCTCGGCGTGTTCGCGGCGGAGGAGGTCGAAGCCACGGTGATCGGGCGCTTCGGCGACGACCGCGCGCTTCGCGTGCGGTACGACGGACAGTTGGTCGGTGAACTCGACATGCACTTTTTGCATGAAGGATTGCCGAAGTCGCGGCGCACTGCCGTGTGGCGCGGCGCGAATCAAACGAAACTGAATGCCCGCGAGAACACCCACATAAATGCACGCCCATTCGACAATCGACAATCGACAATGGACAAGTCCAGCGCTCGACTTCTTGCGACTCTTGGTCATCTCAATGTCGCTTCCAAAGATTGGGTGATTCGCCAATACGACCACGAAGTGCAGGGGCGCAGCGTGATCAAACCGCTCGTGGGTCCTGCGTTCGGTCCGTCCGACGCGGCTGTTCTGCGACCGGTATATACGAGTCGGCGGGGAATCGCCCTGGGTTGCGGGCTTTGTCCGCACTGGTCTGATGTTGATCCGTATTGGATGGCGGTTCGTGCCGTGGATGAGGCGCTTCGCAATGTCGTGTGCGTCGGAGCCGATCCGATGCGGACGGCCATCCTTGACAATTTCTGCTGGCCGAAAGCTGATTCCGAGGAGTCGCTCGGGGCGCTTGTGCGAACCTGTCGCGGAGCGCACGATGCGGCGATAGCCTATGGATTGCCGTTCATTTCGGGAAAGGATTCACTGAACAACCAGTTTTCCATGTCGGCGGAGGAGGCCAGGCGGACCGGACTGCCGAGGCAAATTGCGATTCCGCCGACGCTGCTGGTCAGCGCGCTAGGCATCGTCGAGAGCGTTGACGGATGTGTGTCGATGGACTGGAAGATGCCGGGCAATGTCATTGTGCTGGCGTCGTTACCATTCCAGAGAAACGAAAACAACGAAGTTCGAAGTTCGAAGTCGGAAGTGAAATGCACTGCAGGTTTTGAACTTGAGGCTGCCGCAGAGATTCACCAACGGGTCGCAGCGCTGATCCGCGATAGGCTAGTGCTCTCTTCGCACGATGTTTCTGACGGCGGATTGGCCGTCGCGCTGGCGGAAATGTGCATCGCGTCGCGGATGGGCGCGGCAGTCGAGTTCGATGCAACGCGTTTCGGATTCAGGCTTTTTGACGAACCGGCCGCGTGCTATGTGTTGGAAATGACGCCGGAAGCCGCTACGGCTTCAGGTTTGCCGATCATTGGCGAGGTCTCGTCCGACGGACGTTTACGAATCATCGACGCCGAAGGCGGAGCAGTCGAACTGCCGGTTGAATCGCTTAACGAGGCGTGGCGATCGCCGCTTGCGGACGGAGGAGGGACATAAAGGGATGGGGGAGGTACCGGTTCTGGTGCTTCGCGCGGCGGGGATCAACTGCGACGAAGAAACGATGCACTGCTGGCGGATCGCCGGGGCAACGCCGCGGCTCGTGCATGTCAACGAACTCGCCGATACGCCGTCCATGCTTGACGATCACGCCATCGTCACGATTCCCGGCGGTTTCAGCTTTGGAGATGACATCGGCGCAGGGACCATCCTCGCGCACCGGATCAACCAATCATTGGCCGATGCGTTTCGAGCGTTTGTCGATCGAGGCGGCGGCGTTTTCGGTATTTGCAACGGATTTCAGGTGCTCGTCAAGATGGGCCTGCTGCCCGGCGGCGGCTTCGGGCGCGACAGCGTCACCGTTACCTACAACGACTCCGCGAGGTTTGAAGCGCGGTGGGTGCGGCTGGAAGTCGCCACGGACAAGTGTCCTTTTTTGACGCCGATGCGACGTCAGGGAAAGGGGTCGAACGCGAGCGGCGCGGCGTCGCGCACCGCGCCTGCGCCGAAGGTGATGCCTGCCGATCCGCGATCGGGCGGGTTCGGTCCGTCGGGGTCGGCTTCGCTCGCGATTCCCCATCCCATTTCGTCGTCCCAGAGCGCGAATGTTGGTACCCGAACGGCGCGGTATGAAATGCACTCGCTGCCGAATGCGCCGACATTGGATCCCGAACGGGCCGGCATGATTCGCGATCCGCAAGTGTTGGAGATGCCCGTGGAGCACGCCGAGGGGAAGGTCATCACCGCATCGGATTCCGTGGCGCTCGATCTGCTCTCTCGGGGGCAGGTGGCCTTGCGATACATCGATGCCGAAGGCAACTTTGACCGCTATCCGGCGAATCCAAACGGCAGTTCGTTCGGCATCGCGGGGCTTTGCGATCCAACAGGCCGAGTCTTCGGCCTCATGCCGCACCCTGACCGGCATTTCGACCACACGCAGCATCCCCAGTGGACCCGGCGGACTCGGACGGGTTCGCCCGATGGACTGACCGTCTTTCTCAATGCGGTCCACTACTGGAACACGTGAGACATGTGAAGGGGCCGGCTTGGTCTCCGCCGCCACAGCGGATAGACTTGGCGTCGGCGCCGGAGGTATCCGTTCATTCCGAACGTCCCGTCGCTTTTGTGGACGTCAGCCCCGGAGGGGAACACCGAAGACGTGGAACCGAATCTCTCCGGCTACCGCATCACTCGACAGATTGGCGTAGGCGCGGGGTCGAAGATCAACATCGCCGTGGAGTTGCGGTCCGGCAAGACCTTCGCGGTCAAGCACGTCGTCCGCAATGCGCCGGAAGACCAGCGATTCATCGACCAGATCGAGACGGAGTTCCGCGTCAGCCACGGCATCGACCACCCGCACCTTCGGCATAGCTTTCACCTCCACCGCGTGCGGAAGCTGCTGACCGTTCGCGAGGTGTACCTGGTCATGGACTTTATCGACGGGCTGCCGCTGGAAACGGCGCGTCCCAACCGGCTCAACACGTTTTTGACAATTTTCCAGAAGGTTGCGGCCGGACTGGAGGCGATGCACAACGCCGGGTGGGTTCACGCGGACATCAAACCGACCAACATCATGCTGGCGGCCAAGGGCGTGGTGAAGATCATCGACTTCGGGCAGACTTGCGCCATGGGGCACCGCAAGGAGCGCGTGCAGGGCACGCCCGACTTCATCGCTCCGGAGCAAGTGCGCCGCCTGCCGCTCGACCGCCGCACCGATGTGTTCAATCTTGGTGCGACGATGTACTGGGTTCTCACATCGGAGAAATACCCGACGGCCATCCGCGGACAGGATGCTCGCGGCGGCATCAGTCTGATGTCGGCCGACAAGCCCATTGCCCCGATCGAACTCAACGATAAGATTCCCGTTTCGCTTTCCAACCTCGTGATGGAATGCTGTCGGGACAATCCTGCCGAGAGACCGGCCGACATGAAACTGGTCGCGGGTCGGCTGGCGGTGATCCAGAAACTCTGGCGAAAGCACCGGGAAGAGCTTCGCGACAAGTTGCGAGGTTCGAAGGTGGCAGGTTCCGCGAGCGAGGAAGAACGCACACAAGCGCTGGACGAGGACGAACCGCTGGGCCACGAAGAGGAAGATTCGGGACGTGACGACGCGGTGCGCGCCGCCGAGGACGAACCATGACGGACAACAAACCCGCAGACGTCCTCCTTGAAGCGGCGCGGTTCAACCGCGAAGACCAATTGCTGCGTGGTTCGACACTTTATTTTCCCGATTACGGTCAGGTGGTGCTCACGGGCGATCTTCACGGGCATCGGCGCAATTTTCAGCGGCTTCAGAAGTTCTGTGATCTCGAGCATTTCGCACCGCGACACGTCGTGCTTCATGAACTGATCCACGAGGAACTCTCCACGCTGACGGCGGCGGATACTTCGCACGAACTGCTGATCGAAGCCGCACGATGGAAGTGCGCGTTTCCCGACCAAGTCCACTTCATGCTCAGCAACCATGAACTTGCACAGCTCACGCGCAGCGAAATCAGCAAGAACGGTCGAATCGTGACGCAGGCGTTCGAGGAGAGCGTGATGTCCGCCTACGGGCGCGACGGTCGAAAGGTGATGGACGCCGTTCTGGAGTTGATTCGGTCCTACGCCCTCGCGGGTCGAACGCCGAATCGGGTCTTTGTATCGCATTCGCTGCCCGGGTCGCGCGAGCTGCCGAGATTCGACGCGACGGTGCTGTCTCGTGCTCCGCGCGAAGACGATCTCGCCGACGGCGGTTCGGCGCATGCCCTGGTGTGGGGTCGTTATCAAAATGAACAGGTCATCACCGTCCTTCGCGATGTGCTCGATGCCGACTTTTTTGTCTGCGGGCATCAGCCGCAGGAAACCGGTTACGACGTGCTCCACGATCGCATGATCATCCTCGCCAGCGACCACAACCACGGTGTCTTCCTGACGTTGGACCTGTCCAAGCCGGTGACGCTGGAGAGTCTGACGCGCAATATCCGGCCTTTCGCCGCGATCAGTTGATCGTGCCCACGCCCGCTGGAAATCCGATACCGATTCTCACCCGACCGCTCAGACCGTACCATAACAATGAAGGCGACTTGGCGCAGCCGCTTCAGGAATCCAAGCAAACGCTGCCGGAGTCTCTCTCGATTGCGATCGTGTCATGAGCCGGAGCACACCGTTGCATTCAAGAGTCCTGATCGCGATTCTCATTCCGTTCCTGGCGATCGCTTGTGAACCTACGCCCGACTCCAAGCCATCCGAGCGTCGGTCGGCGGACAAGATCACGATCTTCGCGGCGGCCAGCACGACGGATGTCATGATCGAGGCGGGCCGGCGATTTGAGTCGGCCACAATGATTGAACTCGTATTCAGTTTCGATTCCACATCGAACCTCGCCAGACAGATCAAGGCCGGCGCGCCCGCCGATGTTTTTCTTTCCGCAGACGAACGCTGGATGGATGACGTGGAATCCGCCGGCTTCATCCGGAGCGACACGCGTCGAGAGTTGCTTAGCAACCAACTTGTGCTGGTCGCGCCGGTCGGACGCCGCTTCGAAGTCACGATGACCCCAGACTTCGACTTTGCCGAGCGATTGCCGGACATCCAACGCATCGCCGTGGGCGATCCGGCGCACGTGCCCGCCGGTCGCTACGCCAGACAAGCCCTGGAATCCCTGGGTTGGTGGAGTGCGTGCCGGGATCGTCTCGTGCCGGCACTCGATGTGCGCGCCGCCCTGAAGCTGGTCGAGCTTGGCGAGGTTGACGCGGGCATCGTCTATGTTACGGACACGCGACAGTCGCAACGGGTAGATTTGGTCGCCGCGTTTCCGCAGAAAACGCATGATCCGATTCGATACTCCACGGCCATGTGCAAGGGCGGTTCACCGGAGGCCGCGCGTTTTCTGACGTTTCTCGGGACGGAGGAAATGCGTAACGTGTTTGAACGAGCCGGTTTCCTCGTCCTGCCGGTCGAGCCGCGGCAAGAAAGCGAAGAACCGTGAAGCTAACCGCGGAAGAATGGTCGGCGCTGCTGTTGTCGCTTCGCGTCTCGGTCTGGAGCGTGGGCCTGATGCTTGTGCCGGGGATCGCGTTTGCCTGGCTGCTTGCCCGCGGTCGATTTCGGGGAAAACTCCTTCTGGATGTCGTCGTTCACCTGCCGCTTGTGCTGCCGCCGGTCGTGGTGGGTTATATGCTGCTGGTCTCGTTTGGTCGTCGTGGGCTGATCGGGCGCTGGCTGCACGACAGTTTGGGCCTGGATGTCGCTTTCACATGGAAAGCGGCCGCATTGGCGGCGGCCGTCATGGGGTTTCCGTTGCTTGTTCGTTCGACGCGGCTGGCGATGGAGCTGGTGGACGTTCGGCTTGAGCAGGCTGCCCGGACCTTGCGCGCCGGGCCCTGGCGAGTGTTCTTCACCGTGACGCTGCCGCTTTCCTTGCCCGGGCTTCTGACGGGAGTCGTCCTTGCGCTTGCCCGAAGCCTTGGTGAGTTTGGAGCGACGATCACGTTCGCGGGCAACATCGAAGGAGTCACCCGTACGCTGCCCGTGGCGATTTTCACCTATACGCAGGTTCCCGGAGGCGACGAGCCCGCGGCTCGGCTGATCGTCATTTCCGTTGCCCTGTCGGTGGGCGCGCTGGTCATTTCGGAGATCGCCGCCCGGCGCATCTCGCGCCGATTGGGAATGACCGCATGATCGAATGCGATGTCCATTTCGAGAGGGGCGAGTTCGCTCTGCGAGTCGATGCGAGGATCGGCCAACGAGTCACCGGACTGTTCGGCCCGTCGGGCGCGGGAAAGTCCACTCTGATCCAACTGATCGCCGGACTGGAACGCCCGGACCGAGGCCGGATCGCGTTGGACGGTCGGCCGCTTTTTGACGCCGATCGTGGGATCAATGTACCCCCACAGCATCGAGAGGTCGGCGTCGTATTTCAGGAACCGAGGTTGTTTCCGCACTTCTCCGTTGAGCGCAACCTCATATTCGGGCGTCCGCGAGGCCGGCATTCGGAAGCAAAGCACGAATGCCGGCGAATCGTCGACATGCTTGAACTGGGACAACTTCTGCACCGGCGACCTTTGCAGCTTTCCGGCGGAGAGCGACAGCGGGTGGCCCTGGGGCGGGCGCTGATCTGCCGCCCGAAGTGCCTGCTCTTCGACGAGCCGCTGGTCGCGCTCGATCGGCGGCTCAAGCAGCAGATCATCCCCTATCTTCAGCGCGTTCGCGATGAGTGGTCCGTCCCCATGGTGTACGTCAGCCACGACCTTGGAGAGTTGCTTCAACTAACGCGATCGCTAATCGTGATCGATCGGGGAATGATCGTCTCCCAGGGAGATTACGGCGATCTTGCCCATCAGACGACGGCCGTCGATCTGATGCACGATCAGGGCATGCAGAACCTCGTGACCGCTCGAGTGCTCCGACATGTCGAGGGTGACGGCGTGAGCGTGCTTCAACTGGGAACCGGCGCGAATTCATCGCAGGAACTCGTGATTCCAGCATGTGCTTCGTCGCCGGGCTCATTCGTGACCGTTTCCGTAACGCCGTGGGACATCGCCCTGGCGACGGAAGTCGTCTCGGCCGTGTCAATACAAAACCAGCTTCGAGGCGTGGTTGTTCGGTGCACGCATCATGAGCGAAGCGCGATTGTCGAGGTGGACATTGGGTTGCCGATCACCGTGGAAATCAGCCGCCGCAGCGTCGCCGCGCTCCAGATTGCGCCGGGTCGACCCATCGTGTGTCTGATCAAAAGTCATGCAATTCGAATTGTGGCAACCGAGCGAACACGTCGCCGCTGATCGCATCATCTCCTGCCCAATGGGCGCGTTCTAATCGGCGCGAATGGTGAAGGCCTTGCGGGCGACAACCGGCCGATGAAAGTCCCTTGTTTCAAAAGCCGTTTCGAGCAGCGTGGCGACGTCGGGCTTGATCGACCCTTCGAATCGCTTGCGACCGTTGCACATGATCTTGATCGGGCGAGTGAAGTCGAGTTGTTTTGCGGAGAAGCGAACCTCAACGCCGGCGCAGCGACGGGCTTCGATGGTCACGGTTTGGCCGTCGATCGCGCCCCCGACGAAAAACAACCTGTCGGCGACGGTTTCGGTGATGAATTGATCGCGATCCCCGGTCGGTGGAATGATCGACAACTGGTCTTCGTCCCAAATGTCTCCGGCGATCTGAGTCGCGACTATCCAGCCGCTGTGCCCCTGCTCTGGAAAGCGAAACCAGTGGGCAACACGGGCGGTTTCCGGGGATCGAAGGTGATTAAGAACTCTTGTTGCTCCGTCGTCCAAAAGCACGCTCCACGCGTCGGAGCCGTCAGGAATCTCGCCGCCATCGATCGGCAAGGCGGTCTTGGCGGCGTAGTCGATGATCGCGCGGTTGATGCTTGCGATCGTCTCCGCGGATGCGAAACCTTCGCCGCCGTCGTTCGCGCGGCTTGTCGGACTGCGCCACATCGCCCGTATTGCCACGTCACGGAGATTGGGAAGCAGCAATGTGTAGCTTTGTCGCGGGTACGGAAAGTCGGGAAAGGCATCGATGGTCAGGACTCCGGCGACATCGCTCGGATGTGCGATAGCGACGTGCCACGCAATGACACCGCCGATCCCATCTCCGGCGACGTAGACGCGGTCGGAATCAATGTGAATGCGCCGACGAATCTCTCGAATCAGCGTCGGCCAGTGCCGAGCCAGGTCGCTCATTGAGTCAGGGCTTTGAACCAATCCTCCTTTGACGACAACTCGTGCAAGCGCACTGAAAATGCGCGGCGAACTGTCTGGGCTCGAAATCATTATCTGCTCATAATGATCATCCGCGGCTCCGAACGCGACGATCAGAGGAACGCTCTTGTCCGGCCGGTAGCCGTTCGGAACGCGGTACGAGCAGAGAACGGAGTTTCCTGTTGGAAGTTGGATGGACCACGAGCCAAGCGGCGGAAGATCGTCCCATAGGCGAAGATCACGAAGCGAATCAAAAACCGTCTCCACCGTGATTCCGGCGTCAACAAGCTGGGCGATAAGGCGCGATCGCTCTTTTGAGTCATTGGTCTTGAAGTATCTTTCCACGAGCGGTGTCGCCACTGAAAGAACTGGTTCGGGTTGCTGGGCGGCAACGCAGGCGGTGGAAAAGAGTAAAGTGCAAAGAGCGTGGACAGTTCGATCGCGCCAACGCGCTGCCCGGCTGCCAAGCCTCTTGAACCCTCGATACCCGACCATGAATTTCGTCGTATGCACTGGACCCCCTTTTGGGTTCATATTCTCTGTAAAGCACTAGTTAAGCAACGCGCGGAATGACCGAAGTTTTTGATGCCGCGTCATTTAAGCCGATTATTCCCGTTCGCAGCACCAAATGTCCGATAATCCCTATTTCCGCTGATCCACGGAGAGGTTTTTCTTCTTTTTGGGAACGCCGGATGGGTCGATTCAGCGATCATTGGATTGACACCCAAAGTGAAGTACCTATAATCCAAACCGCGAATGGTCGTCCGACGGTTTGTCTGCGCGCTGGTACGCGCGCCATGGGACTGCGGGCCACTTTGTTGGTGAAATTGGGCGTCTTTCGCTTGTCTTTGGGGTGGAGCCTATGGCTTTTGAGACAATAGTTGGGTTCTCACGTGGTGGTTGGTCCCGTGGGCGGTAGCCGGGGGATGGCCATGCGGTCCGGTTTGACGGGCCCTGCCCGGCATTATCGCGGGAGCCGAGTCATGGGCTAACGCCGATCTGTCGCCGGAGTCGGGATTGGTCCGGTTGGCCGCGTGGGAACGCAGAATTGCGCCCACGTTTTTTTTTTTGGATTGGATTCGCCGCGCGAGGTCGCGCAAGCAGGGATCATCGGAAGACCATGAATACCGAACTCATCAGATTCATCGACTCCATCAGTCGTGACAAGAACATCGAAAAAGAAAGCGTGTTTCAAGACCTCGAAGCCGCGATGGTCTCGGCGGCCCGCAAGGCTTATGACGAGGTGGAAGACGTTCAAGTCGCGATTGATCGACTGACGGGCAGTATTTCCGCCACGGTGATGGGCAACGCGATCGACATGAAATCGCTGGGTCGGATCGCGGCGCAGACGGCCAAACAGGTCATGATCCAGAAGATTCGGGAAGACGAGCGCAACTCGATCTTCGAGGAGTTTTCGCAACGGGTCGGGCAGGTGGTTACCGGAACGGTCACGCGATTCGAGGGCGGCGGGATGGTGATCAACCTCGGTCGCACCGAAGCGTTCTTGCCGCGCAGCGAGCAGATTCCGGGCCAATCGCACCAGCCGGGTGAGCGCGTTCGAGGCATGATTCTCGACGTGCGCGAGGAGCAAAGCCAGGTTCGCATCGTGCTGACCCAAACGCACCCGGATTACATTCGACGGATGTTCGAGCTGGAGGTTCCCGAGGTAGCGGAGCGGATCATCGAGGTTCGCGCGTTGGCCCGTGAGGCCGGTTATCGAACGAAAATCGCGGTGTCGTCCATCGACTCAAAAGTGGACGCCGTGGGGGCGTGCGTCGGCGTGCGGGGCAGCCGCATCCGGAACATTGTCGATGAACTTGGCGGCGAGAAAATTGACATCGTTCGTTGGAATGAATCATCGCAGGTTCTGATTTCCAATTCACTCAAGCCGGCGGAGATCAAGGAGACGTTCCTTTGCTTTGAACTGGGGCGGGCGACGGTGATCGTGGATGAGGATCAGCTTTCGCTGGCGATCGGAAAACGCGGCCAAAACGTGCGGCTCGCGGCGCGACTGACGGGATGGGATATCGACATTCTAACGCCCGGGGAATATGACAAGAACATTGACGACATCGAGCAGATTCTCAAGGGTGTTGAGGGAGTGGAAGACGTCCTTCTCGACAAGCTCCTGGCGATCGGAATTGTCTCGCTGGCTGATCTGCCGGAGGTCGGTGCGGAAACGCTGGTGACGGAAATCGGAGTCGAGGAAACGCTGGCCGCAAAGATGATCGAAGTGGCGGCGGAAGCGGCCCCGAGGCTTGCCGCGGAAGCCGAAGCGGCGAAGGCAGCCGCGAAGCGGGCGGCAGCGGAAAAGGCGGCCGCGGATGCCGCGACCGCGGCGGCGCTGAGAGCCGAGGGCGACGGTACGGATGGGGCCGGCGAACCCGGCGAGGACAGTGGTCCGGCGATGTCGGAAGCGGTTCGGGCCAAGCGAGAAGCCGCGATGATCGCGGGACTCGCCGCCGAATGGCGAGCGGCCAAAAACCTTGATGCGGATCGGTCGGAACAAGCGGCGAAACCGGAATCAGATTGACTTCGTGACGGCGGGCCAAAGTCGTGCGCGCCGGTAGACTGGCAGTAACGGAAGCGGAACGTCGGACGGAGGTCCCTCTTGGCAGAAAAAATGCGAGTTCATATTCTCGCGAAAGAGCTCAATGTCTCCAGCAAGGCCATCATCGACAAGTGCAAGGCTGAGGGGATTGAGATCGTCAAGAATCATATGTCAACACTCAGCGCGGGCCTGCACGCCACGATCCGCGAATGGTTTACCGAAGGCCAGCACATGACGGCTCTGGAAACCGCCGAGCCGATCGATTTGAAGAAAGTGCGGATCAAGCGCCGGCCGAAGGCGGCCTCCGTTGCGGAAAGCCAGGGTGATTCGGCCGTGGCGTTGGAAACCGCGGACGAGGTTGACGAAGAGACGGTCGACGCTTCCGCGCAGGAAACAGACGCAGAAGCCGCCGAAGTTGATTCGGACGAATCCCCGGCGGAACCGGACGTCGCCGTGGAAACCGACGAGCCGCGCGTTGCGGCGGAGAAGGTAGCCGCCGAAACAACGCCGTCTCCCGCAATCGCCAAACCCGAACCGATCGAAACGAAGCCTCAGGCCAAATCGGAAGCCGGCTCAGGGGCCGCCGCGCTCGCGGCGGAAGTTTCGCCGAAGGAACCGCCTGCCCTGCGCAAGCCGTTGACGCCCGCCGGACCGCAAAACGTGCCCGCGGCGGCCAAGCTGCAAGGTCCGCGCGTGGTTCGATACGAGGCGCCGGACCATGACGTCATTCCACGGCGTCGCACCGGACCTGGTCCCGGCGCGCCGCCGCGAACGCTGGGAGAGGCGCCACCGGCCGGTGATCGGGATGGCGGGAAGCGCAAAGGGCGCTTCAATTCCCGACGATCGTCGGGGCGCGTCGCGGAGTCGGGGGAACAACTTTCTGAATGGCGAGATCGCGATTTGTTGGAGCGCAAGGAGCGTCTGGAGGGCGCGACAGGTCGGCGGATTCATCGCCGTCGCGCCACGACCGGCGGCTCCAGCTCGGCGGCCGCGCCGGCGGAAAAAAACCAGGCGGTGGTTCATGAACCGATTCGCATGAAGGAGTTCTGCTCGGAAACAGGCCTGAACTTCATTCAGTTGTTCAAAGTTCTTCGTGACGAATACGCGATCATGGGCAACGTCAACATGATTCTGCCGACGGAGACGGCTCAGCTGTTGGCCCTGCACCACGGGATCGAACTCGAGGTCGTTCCGGCGCGCACATCGCTGGATGAGCTGAAAGAGGAATTCGCGGGCCGGGAACGTACCCATCTCGCGCGTCGTCCTCCGGTGGTGACCATGCTGGGACACGTGGACCACGGCAAGACGAGTCTTCTGGATGCCATTCGCAAGGCCCGCGTGGCCGCAGGAGAAGACGGCGGCATCACGCAGCACATCGGGTCCTATCACATTGAGACGTCGCATGGACCGGTGACGTTCCTCGACACTCCGGGTCACGAGGCGTTCGCCGAGATGCGATCCCGCGGCGCGCAAATGACCGACGTGGTCGTCCTGGTGGTCGCGGCGGACGACGGCATCATGCCGCAGACCGTCGAAGCGATTCGCCACGCGCAGGCCGCAAAAGTGCCCATCGTCGTGGCGCTGAACAAGATTGACTTGGGCGATCAGAACAAGCTGAAAATCTACGGACAATTGACCGAGCACGGACTGACGCCGAGCGGTGATTGGGGCGGCGAAGTAGACGTGATTCCGACGTCGGCGACGACGGGTGTGGGCATAAAGGAGATCGTCGAGCACCTCGCGGACCTGAGCGGATTGCTGGAGTTGAAGGCCGATCCGACGCTTCCGGCGACGGGAACGGTGATCGAGGCCACGATGAAGCCCGGAGTCGGTCCCATCATTCATCTGTTGGTGCAGGAAGGCACGTTGCGTGTCGGAGATTTCGTCATCTGCGGCAATGCGTTTGGAAAGGTGCGGGCGCTTGTTGACGATTTTGGGAAGCGCGTCGACGAAGTCGGTCCCGGCATTCCGGTGGAAGTGTGGGGGCTTGACGACGTTCCGATGGCGGGCGACGTGCTCTATTGCGTCGAGAACATGCAGCGGGCGAAAGTCATTGCTTCGGAAACGCGGCGGCTTCGGATGGAAACGAGCCGGATTTCCACGCGCAAGATGAAGACTCTGGAAGAGATGTTCAAGCGCCGTGGCACGGCGGAGATTCCCGAACTGAACGTCATTCTCAAGGCGGACGTGGACGGCAGTCTCGCGGCCCTGCGCCAATCGCTGAACGAGATTCCATCGGATGAAGTCCGGCTGACGATACGGCACGCGGCCGTCGGAGCCGTCAACGACAGCGATATTCTGCTGGCGGCGACGTGCGATGGGATCATCGCGGCGTTTCGCGTGGAGGTTTCGGCGGGCGCGCGGCGCATGGCCGAGCAGCACGGGGTGGACGTGCGACCGTACCGCGTGATTTACGAAGTGTGCGATGAGATTCGAAAGGCGCTGTCGGGTTTGTTGGCGCCGGAGGAACGTATCGAGTCGCGCGCGGCCGCGCAAGTTCGCGAGGTGTTCCGCATTACCAAAGTCGGCGTGGTGGCGGGCTGCTATCTGACGCAAGGGCCGCTCGAGCGAAACCATCTGGTCAAAGTGCTGCGTGACGGAGTGGTGGTGCGGGAGGGCGCGAAGATCGCCTCGCTGCGTCACCTCAAGGACGATGTCAAGGAGGTGCGCAGTGGAATGGAGTGCGGAATTCGTCTGGAAGGATTTGACGACGTTCACGTCGGCGACGTCATCGAAACCTATGAGATCATCAAGATCGCGCGGTCTCTCTAGGTCGCGGCATTGACGGTGCTTTGCGCTGCCGCGTGAAGGTTTGAAATCGGCAGTGTTCACGACTTCGGCACGCTCATGATTGTTTTCAAAGCCGAATGCGGTCATACGGTTCGCGCGAAGGACGAAGAAGCCGGCGGCGTCGTCCGGTGTTCGTACTGCGGGCGAAATGCCTCCGTGCCGGACGCGGCGGATGGCGGCTTGGATTATCTACTGAGCGAGATCGAACAATCCGCCGGGGCCGCCCCGGCCCAACGGCGGCGAAAGAGTCTGTTTTCGAGACGCCGGGTTGCGGCGCTTCCCAAAAAGGAACGGCGTTTCGATCCATTCGGGTTGGTGCTGCGACTTTGCTACTTCACGCTGCTGCTCATCATCGTCATCGTGGTTTCGCGGAAGTTTGTTCTTCCCTTGTTCGACTCCGAGCAGCGCGCCCGGCGGCTGATTGCCGCCGACTCCACACCGTCCTCGCAAGACATCAAACCTGACGCGGATTCCGGGGTGAAACGGCAGGGTCGAGGTCTGGTGACCGAGGGTAGTCTTGCCGGGATTTACGTTTCTTCGGTGCCGTCCGGTGCCGACGCGTTCATCATCGAAGAAGCCAAGGCGCCGCCGTCGGGAGGTTGTCGGAGGGTCAGCGGCGCGCGTTCGATGCGCACCAACGGGGTCCTGTCAGGCCTTCCCGATGGCACGTACCTCGTTGAGGTGGCCTTTACCTGGAACGATCCGGTGCTGAGCGACCCCAATCTGCCTCATTACAAGGAGTTCCTTGAGTTTCGACGTTCGATCGAACGTGTGTCGGACAGTGAACGCAAGCGGCGGATGGAGGAGTACTTTCTGCCGGACGAAGCGGCGGAAGTTTTCGCCACGGCCACCGAGGAGCGAATTTATTTCGTCCGTCAGTTTCGCGGCGTTGTGATCCGGCAGGGTCGCTCGCCCGGAGTGCGAGCCTTGTTCTTGCCGAAGCTGGGCCGGCGCGAAGGAATGTCGTTTTCGCTTGAAGCGCTGACCGCCGGTTACCTTCCGCGGGCGAAGTCCTATGTCTTTGACGAAACGCACGTGCGGAGCGAACTGGAGTACTACCGCGTGCCGCCGTCGGATCAGAGGTTCATGGTCGATCTACTGTCTCGGATCGGGACGGTTCCCTTTGTCATGCCCGAAGGGGGCGTGCGCTTGTTCAAGATTGACATTCACGACGGAGCGCTGACAACCCGCGTGATTCGGGAGGGCGGGGGGTGATCGTGGGCGTTCTCACGGTGGAGTTGGCGTTGTACGACGCTCGAACATTGAAGGACAAGCGCCGCGTGATGCTGAGCGTGAGAGACCGGATTCGACAGCGATTCAACGTCTCCGTCGGCGAAGTTGGTTACGGCGATTCGCCGAAAAGGTGTCGGCTGGGCGTTGCCATGGTCGGCAACGGATCGCGCGGGGTTCATTCGCAGCTTGATCAGATCGTGGACTTGCTTCGGCAGGCGGTCGGTCTGACGGTGCTGGAGTACGAGCGGGATTTGTTTTAGGAAGCCCGCGGCCGTCGCGACCGAATTGGATCGCGACGAAACCGTCGGAGAATGGATTGCAATGCGACCCCATCGAAGTGAACGCGTCGGCCGAGTGATTCGTGAAATCGTCTGCGACGCGATTGCGCGCCGATTGAACGATCCGCGGATCGCCCCGCTGACGACATTGAGTCGCGTGGAGGTCAGTGGCGATTTGAGTATTGCCACGATTTTCCTGACGGTCGCGGGCGATGCGGGCGCCGAGCGGCGGACGATCGCGGCGATGCGGCATGCGGCGGGATTCGTCCGGCGACTCGTGGCTGAGCAATTGGAGGTTCGACAATGCCCGGAAATTCGCTTTGAGATCGACGAAACGGCCAAGCGGATTCGCGAAACAATGAAGATTCTGGATGAAAATCGTTTGCGCGAGCCGCATTTGTACGAGCCGACCGGCGAGGTCAATGGCGTCGGTGAAGAGAGCGATGATCAGACGACGTCGTCGGAAGTCGAGTTGGACGAAGATCCGCGAGGGTTGGACGCATGAAAGACGGGACGTTGTACGCCGAGCGGCTCAAGAAGGCGTATGCAAAGCTTCGCAAAGGCTCGACGGCGGCCGAATACCCCGATCTCAGCGACCCGATTCGCTGTCTGGCGGTGGGTGTTTTGGGAACGGATTTCGGCGAGGAGCGGGCCGAACGGCAACTCAATCATGCGATGGCGATCATGGTGGATTGGAACGAAATTCGCGTTTCCATTCCGCTGGAACTGGCGGCGGCGATCGGTGATTTGAGTGAAGAAGGCCAGCGCCGATGCCGAAACCTGATCGCCGCGCTGCACGCGATTTACGAACGCGAAAACCGCGTGTCGCTGGATCGGTTGCAATCCATCGGCCGGCGAGAGGCGCGCCATTTTCTTGAATCGCTCAAAGGGGTCGATGAATACGCGGCGGCCATGGTGGTTCTGTGGAGCCTCGGAGGGCACGCCGTTCCCGTGTCGAATCGCCTGCTTGACGCCTTGCGGGCGGCCGAACTCGTGAATCCGATCGCCACGCGTGCGGAGGTTCAGGCCTTTCTCGAGCGAAACATCGCGGCATCGCAGGCCAAGGAGTTTTGTATGGTCATGCGATCGCTTGCCGGAGGCGGTCGTTCCGTTGAACGAAGTTCAGCGGTCAAGAAAAAAACGCGGACCCGGTTGCACAAGAAGAAGTGATTCCATGATCGTTCGCGGCAAGGAGGTGCGAAGGTGAACTGGCCAGGGAATAGGCGGGTGCAAGCCGGCGCCGCCGCGGCAATGATTTGTCTTTGCGTGGTGGCGGGCTGTGTGAGCGGCGAAGCATCGGTTGCATCCGGTCCGCCCAAAACCGTTCGACTCGACCTTGATCCGGCGCGGGCCTATTTGGCGCTGAGCGCCGTGCCGCCTCCAGTGGCACGACCCGCGGCGACCGAAGTCCTTCCGTTGCCGGAGAGGGCTGTTCAACCCATCGCGGCGTCAAAATCGCTGATCGCCGAACAACGCTTTACGGAGGCCGCGCTCGAACTGGAACGTGCGTTCCGTTTTGCACCGAATCATCCGCAAATTCACCTGGCTCTGGCTATGCTGCATTGGCAGGCGGGCAACCTGGAGCGAGCCAAATCGCACGCGCTGCAAACCATCGAGAAGATGCCGGATTCGTCCGCGGCCCATTACATACTCGGTCGTTGTCTGGCCACCGCCGGTGATCTCGCGGGAGCGATGATCGAATGGAGAACCGCGCTGTTGTGCCGTGACTTCGGGGAGGATGGAGAAACGGCCGCCCTGTGCCATTTCCATCTGGCCGAAGCGCTCGCCGCCGAGGGATACCTGACCGCCGCGCTCGAACAATATGAGGCGTTCGGTCGGCGATCGACAATTTCGCCGATGGCGAAAGGTGAACTTGCGTCGTTGCTGACGACCCGTCGAGGGTCAACGGCGGAAGGAAAGTCGCGTGCACTCGAGCGGCTGGGACGATACGAGGAGGCGGCCCGTGCTTTGGGTCCGGTCGCGGCAGCGCCGGAAGCCAATGTGGATGTGCGGGTTCGATACGCGCGATTGCTGCTGAACGCGGGTCGCTTGCGCGAAGCCGAAGAGGCCGTTCAATCGATCCAGTCGGATGAAGAGGAAGTTCTTTCGCTCGTACTGGAAGTCTTCGAGCGGGCCGGTCGACTTGATCGCGCCGTGGAAGACCTGCGTTCGCGCGCGACGTCGCGTCCGAGCGCGCTGACGACGCTTTGGCTGGCCGATGTTCTGGTGCGTCTCGGTCGAACAGACGAGGTCGGCGCGGAATTGAGCGGCTTTCTGGAACGGGATCCCGGGGCCGAAGCGATTCGGCGACGGTTCGTGGAAACGCTGGTCGCCGATTCGCGATGGGTTGAAGCGCTGAGGTCATGCGCCGCCGGGATGCGCCTTCAGCCGACTTCCCAAAGCGATTGGGAAGCCGTTGCCGTCGGCATGAGCGGCGATCCTCGTGCGGTCAATGCCATCATCGCCTCGGCCGCCGAAGAATCCTCCGACGCACACTATCTCTATCTTTGCGGCAGCGTCGCGCAGGCCGGCGTCCGGCCTGAAGTCGCCAAGGCGCTGTTTCGGCGGGCGATGGAAATCGATCCACGACTTGCCCCGGCGCGCGTCGCCCTGGCGAACATGCTTCTACATTCTTGCGACCTCGAGGGCGCTCTTCGCTGGGCGAAAAGAACCGATCCCGACGTGCCGGAGGACGCACGGCTGGAGCGGGTTCTCGCCCGCATCCATGATCGGCTGGACGATTGGAGCAAAGCGGAAGTCTATTTTCGCGCCGCCATGCAGCTTGATCGAGCGGACACGGAGTCGATGTTTGAGTTGGCAAGCCTCTATCGACGCACCGGCCGCCCGTTGCAGGCACAGCGCCAGCTTCGCGTGTTGCTCGATGTGGACGCCGGTCACGAACGGGCGAGGGAGTTGATCGCGCTGACCCTGATCGAGGAGGGCAAGAACGATGCAGCGGTTCAGGAATATCGGCAGTTGTTGAGCACGTCGAAAAAGCCGGGCACGATCGCCCGCTGCAAGGCGCTGCTCGACAATGATCTTCGACGGGATGGGGAAGCACGACGCAAGCTCTTCCTCGATGCACTGAATGAAGACGGTCGGGATGCTCCGCTGCTGATCGCCATTGCCGAAACCTACGAGGATTCCGATCCCGCGAAGGCCCGCGAGTATTTTGCCAAGGCGGTGGACGTGGAACCCAACGATGAGGAGGCCGCGCTCGGCGTCGTTCGATCGGACCAGCACTTGCTTGAATTCGAACGCGCCGCCGCCGGCATCGAGGATTTGCTTCGCTGTAGGCCCAATCGTCACGTTTGGCGACGCGCAATGTATGGCTTCTATGGATTGCTCAACCAGTATGATCGGGCGATCTCGGACGCGCGGGGACAGGAATTGCGCGACGACCTCACCGACGAGCAGCGCGAGGCCTATCGAGACTCCATCGTGGAAATGCTTCGCGAAGCCGGTCGCGGCGATGAAGGAATCCAGTCACTCAAGGACTGGTCGGACGCCGACCCGAACAACGCCGATTGGAAACGGAAACTCGCGATTGAGTATCTTCGGCAACGTCGATTCCCGGAGGCCGTTGAACGGTTCGTTGCGCTGTACCTCGAGGAACCGGATCAGGGGATGTATCGCGATCGGCTACTGGAGTCGCTTCGAGGAGCCGGCCGACACGAACGCGCCGCGCAATACATCCTGGACTGGATGCAGGACGATGCACAGGACGATCGGTTGCTGGCCGTGCTCGCGCACACACTGGGCGACGACGGACGGATGGACGAAGCCGTCGAACTGCTCGTCGCGCGCCTGCCGCGATCACCGAACAGGGAAATGCTCCAGGACGTGCTGACCAATGAGCTTTCCGCCGAGGGTCGTCACGATGAATGCTCGGAGTGGCTGGAAGGAATGGCGGATGAACTTCTGTTTGTCATGCGGGCCTCGCGGGATCGGCTCGATGACACCAACCTGAATGACGATCGCCGCGCGCGTCGCCCGAACGAGCCCTACTCCGCCGATCGACTTCACGAGCGGTTTGAAACGGTTCGCTTGCGCCGCGTCGTCGCCTTGACAAACGCCCGCCGGTTTCGCGACGCGGGCGAATTGCTCGATGCCGCGCTGTCCGCATCTCCTGATCCGCGACTTCGACTTCGCCTTCTCTATTTGAAGTCGACGGTGCTTCGAGCCGAGGGACTTCACGACGCCGCCGACGAGGCGATGAAGACAGCACTTCAGGTCCAGCCGGGCGATGAATCCATCAGCAACGATCTGGCGTACAATTGGATCGACCGCGGCGTTCATCTTGACGAAGCCCGGCCCATGATTCGCCACGCGCTGGGCCGAATGCCGCGACAACCGGCCTATCTCGACACCTACGGTTGGCTGCTGTACAAAGTGGGTGATTTCGCGGGAGCCGAACTGTGGCTGTCGCGTTCCAACCGAATTCGCGGGGGCGACGACCCGGTCATCCACGACCACCTTGGCGACGTATACTGGCGTTTGGACCGCGGCAAAATTGCCTTGGAGCACTGGGGCAGAGCGGTTGAGTTGATCCGGGAAAAAAGAGACGGCGAGTTGAACAGCGACGACGAGCGACGTGTCCGTGACGGGACGCCGCAAAAGATTGAAAGAGCGACCAAGGGTGAAGAGCCGGCCGTTGCAGAAACGGCTGATCGAGGAACGCCCTAATCGAAATGCAGGAGAGCAGCCAACGTGTCAGGTCATTCCAAGTGGTCGACAATCAAGCATAAGAAAGCCGCGCTGGATGCCAAGCGCGGAAAATCGTGGAGCAAACTCGCCCGGGCGATCACCATGGCCGCCAAGATGGGCGGCGGCAATCCCGGAGATAATCCGCGGCTGCGGTTGGCGATCGACAAGGCCAAGGCCGACAACATGCCCAAGGACACGATCGAAAAAGCAGTCAAAAAAGGCACCGGCGAACTGGCGGGCGAGAATTACGAGGAAATCCTCTACGAAGGATACGCGCAAGGCGGCGTGGCGATCATGGCCAAAGTCGTGACCGACAATCGAAACCGCACTGCCGGTGAAATCAAGAAAATCTTTGAACGGGCGGGAGCAAATCTCGGTCAGCCGAACTGCGTGGCGTTTCAATTCTCGCAAAAGGGAATCATCGTGGTTCCGCGGGAATCCATGAACGAGGAACGCATGTTGGAGCTTGCCCTCGAGGCAGGTGCGGATGACGTCCAATCCTCGGCCGAGATTCACGAAGTCACATGCGCTCCCGATCGTTTTCATGATGTGAAGCAGAATCTCGAAACAGCCGGCGTCACGCCGCAATCGGCGGATCTGCTGATGGTGGCCGAGAACAACATCTCGCTCGATCTGGAAACGGCCCGCAAGGTGCGGCGGCTGATCGAGACGCTGGACGATCACGATGACGTCGACGCGGTCTACTCCAATTCCGATATCTCCGACGAAGTGATGGCCGAACTTTCCAAGGAGTGATACCGCGCCGCGCAATCCTCGCGGTTTACAAACGGGGCGGACCACTGCCGTGAAAATCTTCTCGATCGAAACCTTTCGCCTCGGCATCGACAACCTTCGACTGCACAAGCTTCGCAGCCTGCTGACCTCGCTGGGCATCATCTTCGGCGTCGCAGCCGTGATCTGCATGTTGTCCATCTCCGAGGGCGCTTCGGCCGACGAAATGCGAATGATCCAGCTTCTGGGCACGCAGAACATCATTATCAACTCGGTCAAGCCGCCCCAAACGACGCAGACCTCGCAGGGTAACAGTTTTCTCATGGAGTACGGCATCACGCGCACGGATGTCGATATGATCACGGCGACGATTCCACATGTCGTTCACGTCGTTCCTCTCAAAATCGTCTCCTATCGCGTCCGCGCCGGAGAAACACAGACAAACCTGGAAGTGATCGGAACCACATCCGACTTTTTCAACGTGGTCAACGTCAAGATCGCCCGCGGAAGGGCGTTGACGCCGGAGGACGCGCTGCAACGCACCAATGTCTGCGTCATCGGCGAATCCGTTCGCACAAGACTGTTTCCGTTCAAAGACCCTCTGGGTGAATCGCTGCTGGCCGAGCGATATCCGTCCGCCGTGCCCTTCACCGTCGTGGGGGTTTTGCAGGAGGTCAAGACGGCCGGCGCGCCCGCGCGCGGCGTCGAGGAACGAGACCTCAACAATGAAATCTTCATTCCGTTTCCGACGGCCGTGGCGCAATTCGGAGAAACCACGCGGCGCATCGGCGCCGGTTCGCGCGAGTTCATCAAGATGCAGTACTCCGGCATCTATGTTCACGCCGATGACATTGAGAATGTCCTTTCCGTGTCGAAGATGGTGGAGCGCGTGCTCGAGACCAACCATTCCAGGCAGGATTACGAGGTCAAGGTTCCGCTCGCCCGGCTTGAGCTGGCCCAAAAGAAAAAGCGCAACAACCAATTCACGCTCGGCTTCATCGCGGGCATTTCGCTGCTGGTGGGCGGCATCGGCATCATGAACATCATGCTGGCCACCGTGACCGAGCGCACCCGTGAAATCGGCATTCGCCGGGCACTGGGCGCCAAACGCCGGCACATTACGGTTCAGTTTCTCGTCGAAACCGTCGTGCTTTCCACCGCCGGCGGGCTGGTCGGCGTGCTGCTCGGCGTGGGCGGCGCGCATCTGATCAGCAACTTCGCCGAGTGGGAGACGATCGTTCGCGGCTGGGCCGTGGCGGTAAGCTTCGGCCTGTCGATGCTCGTGGGCATTTTCTTCGGCATGTATCCCGCCATGGCCGCCGCGCGGCTCGATCCCATCGAGGCGCTCCGGTACGAATAACGACCCCGCGGCGTCGCCACGAAACCTCATGAATTCTCGACTTTTTTCCTGAAAATCCTTGGAGCCCGCGAAGGATTGGATTACGATGTGGGATAGGCAGGGTACGCCAGTACCCTTCAGGTGCTGGCGCGGTTGGGATTTCGATGCAATGTCGAAGGAGTGAATCACATGCAGCAACTCAAACATCAGACATGGGTCGCGTCCGCGGCGGGATGGCTGGTCGTCATTGGTCTCGGTTTGGCAGGCTGCCCCGCGAGTCCGCAAGGCGGGGGAAACGGGGGCGGCGAGAAGTCGCTGACGCTGTCCAAGACAACGGCCGACCCCGGCGAGTTCATTTCCTTGTCGCACGTCGACATCCACGCGGGCGACGCGCTGACGGTGGAGTTTCGTACCGGTGACGGATTGGTCGTCCGAGTGGAAAGCGAAGACGCCTCGGAAGGGCAGCTGCGCGTTGCCGTACCCGCGCATCTCGACGGGACCAATGGATCGATCGGCGCCGGGGCGTTGGCAGTCTCCATTCAAGGACTCCAAGGCGCGGCGGACCTTCAGGTCAATGACTTGATGGCGCTCGAGGGCGTCGAACCCGGGACCATCCTGAGGCTGTTGCTGCAATCCGCCATCGACGATTACGCGAGGACATTGCAAAACCTCGCAGACATGGGCCAGCAACTTGGCGAGGCCCAGGGGGCGAATGCCGTTGACGCCATCAACACGCGAATGGCGGAGCTCCAGCAGATGCTCTCCCAGCTTGATACGACGGGATCGATTCCGTTCGATCTCGGTGGCGACATCGGCGTCGTGACCGTTTCCGAAGATTCGTTGAAACTCGCCGATCGTTATCTCGCCAACATGATCGCCGGACTCGAAGCGGAAGTGTCGGCCAATCAGAAGGGATTCGCCAGCTTTCGCAGTATTAACGAGTGCATTCCCACGCCGCCGCCGGGCCTGACGATTAATCAATGCATGGGAGAGGTCCTGCAAGGCATCAAGCAGTTCACGCAGGAAAAGGGAACCCGGCTGGCCGGTTATCTGGCGACCGGTGTCGGCGTGGTCGTTACGATTGCCGGTCTGGCCGTTGAAGCACCGCTTATCGCGCTCACCGGTGTGATCGTGGGCGTCGCGGGCGGCGCGGTGTCCTTCACCGACGCGGCCCTGCAGGGTAAAAACACCGATTCATTCCTGACCAACGACGGAGAGGGGTTCAACGTTGGTGTCGAAATCATCAGTCAAACGGGCCGCGTGCTGGTCTCCGCTTGGTCCACCGGCACTTCAGCTCTGCAAAACGCCTTTAGCTCCGCCGTCGACGCGCTGGACAAAGGCATCGTTGCCATGGACGGCTACAATGCCTTGAAATGCGACGAAAAGCCGCCGGATCAGAAGATTCGGCCAGTCATGCAGACGCTGGAAGAAATCGGTTTTTGCACGATCACGCGACCGCCGGGTTGCAGCAATTCATGTACATTTGCGTTCAACGGCCGGTGCGAGGACGGTGGATCGGGATCCGTGAGCAGTCTCTGCGCATCGGGCACCGATTGCCTGGATTGTGGACCGCGCGAAGACGACGATACGACCGACACTGCGGATGGCGCCTGTTGTCTCGCTGGCGCGACCTGTGCGATTACGACCGGCAGTGATTGCGCCGCCGGCGGTGGAACGTATCAGGGCGACGGTACGGAGTGTTCACCGAACCCCTGTTCGACACCGGTTGAACCAACCGGAGCCTGCTGCTCAGCGGGGGTTTGCACGGAGGTGACTTCGAGCGCGTGTGCGGCAACGTCCGGGGCGGTGTACAGCGGCGACGGAACCGATTGCGCGACGACGCAATGCGTGCAACCGCCGGAATACGTCGTGTGGTATACGGGCAATGTTTGCTGCTGGGGCGCCCCCCTACTGTTCATCACGGAACGTTCCGGGTTTGAATCGGAGCAATCCGCCTCAAGTTTTCCGGGCGGTGGGATCGATGGCTCCATCCCCGCGGTGAAAGTCGAACTGATGGGCGGGTTCGCTTCAGCACAGGAAGCGCGCGACTGGGTCTGTCCGCAATTTACCTCGTCATCATTCCATTATTGGTGCGACCGCCACTATCAGATGGACGGCAAGAACTGGCAGATCACCGGGAGCGTTGGCTGTACCAACCTCGGAAGCCTCCCGGAACCGACCGCTTATCCGGAGACGAATCTTTGCCAATAGTTCTTGGAGCATGATCGATACGGTCGTGGCGAGCCGCGAACTTCAGTTCGCGCGGATTCTCGTACATTGGCCTCTACACTTGGTCGTTAAGTGCACTAATCTATACGGTCGTGGCGAGCCGCGAACTTCAGTTCGCGCGGATTCTAGTACATTGGCCTCTACACTTGGTCGTTAAGTGCACGAATCTATACGGTCGTGGTGCGCTGCGGGCTTTGATCCGCGCGGATTTCCGGGTCGTTGGGATATCCAACCCCTACGATGGTACCAAAACCGATCTGGCGGTTGCTTCATCGCACGCGGATGATAGAGTTCGGACGCGCTTCGGGGAGTGTCCGGACGCCTGGTGGGTCCCGCGGCCTTCAAAGCCGTTGAGGGGTCGTTGACGCGGCTCCTGGTGGGTTCGATTCCCATCCACTCCCGTGCGCTCGACGTGGCACGGGAAAAGTTGATAGCGCCGGCATCGCAAGGGACGAAGCCGCGTCGCGTAGGTGTCAAAGTCGAATGCTTCGCAACCGAAGGCTTAGTAACCGGCCTGCGGACCGTTCAGCGCAGCTCGCAAACTCGCAAAGTCGCAAAGGTCGGTGTCGTTATCCCGATCGAGGTCGCCGCGCAGGCAGCGCGGCGCCCAGGGCGGCGAGTCCCCGGTGAACCAGTTCTGCATCCGAGCGAAGTCCCGTAGATCGACCATTCCGTTCGTATCCAGATCCCCGAACTGAGGCGTCATCAGGAACGCGCGCGGGAGTCCGGTGTATGGCCCGACATCGAATGCCTTCATTCCCCAGCCGACGATCTCGCCATGATCGTTGATCCCGTTGGGAACCAACCTAAACCACTTTGCTTCGGCGGGGATCATGACGAACAGATCACGTTTTCCCGTCTCCTCCCGATAAAGGTGCCCGGTGCTTGCAATGGAATAGGGATAGGCGGCTTGTCCAACGACCTCCCCGCAATTATTGAGGCCGTTAGCACTGGCACCCTTGATGCCGTCGGGGCTCGGCTCGAGGGCGAGATCGATCATCCTTCCCTGCGTCCAAAAGAAGGCAGTGTAGTGTCGATTTCCACCCGGCATCCGTTCGGAAACGCCGATTGCTTGTGCCGAATCGTTTATCTCGGTTGTTCCACTTGACCAACCACCAAGCGTTCCCAGGTCGACGATTCCGTCGTCCACCCAGACAACAGCATGGAATTGACCGTTGTCTAATGAAATGGACCCCCCGAGGTGACCGAAGTTGTTGATATCCGAAATACTCATCCTAAGTTCGGAAATGTCAAACACGGATCCATCGCTCCAAAGAACTCTACGGTTCCCAGAACCGCCGACAATCTGCCCCAGATCGTTAATTGCGGTCACTGAAACGTATTCATTGGCTGCATAGCTGGGCAGCGTATGAAGTGCACCATCGCGCCAAACCAAATCGCCCACCAGGATTTCGGACCTGTTGTTAATTGCGTTGGCATAACTCCAACCCGATCGTCCGGCCCACAGGTCCGTCATTACGCCCTCTTGCCAGAGAAAGGCATGGCGCTCCCCGGTGGAAAAGTCCGCTTCCCCGACAACCTGACCCTTTTCATTCACCGCCAAGGCATTGGCCGTCAGACCGCCCAGATCGCCAAGATCGATGATGTTGTATCCGCGCGGACCCGTCGGAACCGGAATCGGAACACATTGCCCTGTACAATAGTCCGTATTGCAGTACCACGAGTTTTCCTCGCCGCACCAGCAGTATTCAAACCCGGCGCAAACGGGCGGACAAAAGTAACCTGTCGGACAATCTTCGTCGAAAAAGCACGGAAGCTCCGCAGGGCATGGGTCGTGACAGCGACCTTCGGGGTCGTAGCAGTCAGCTAGAGAAACGGGCGTAAAGAAACAAAACGAAAGGAGCGCCGAATATAGGATGCAATCGCGGTCCACAAACAATTCCTCGCACAGCAAGAACGAACCTTTCGAGCAAAATCGTAACGCCAATGACCCCGTCATTCAAAAGGCCATGATTCTCAACCGCAATGACGGATGGGGTCGGCGTTTACACGACGCCCTGAGAGCAATCTTCAACAGGCGTTTCATCAAGCGGGCATGCCAACGGGTGGCACCAAATTCCCAACCCCAAGTCGTCGTACGTTGCTCAACCATCGCGCGACGCTCCGAAAGACCATCAAACAAAAACCGAGCAGAGGCCAATAACACCAACCGACAACCGGCAATGTTACAGTTCTGACCGGGGACGATTGATCAACCTTGCGAATAAACAGGGCGATGAACGCCGATCGCGTCATTCGGCTACTCAAGAATCAGTAGAAACGACGCCGCGTCGCGAAGGTCAACGTCCGCGTCGGCGTCGAAGTCAAACGCTTCACACCCGAAGTCGTAGAACCCGGCCTCCGGACCATTCAGACACGAGGGCAACTCCGCCGCATCGAGCGGGCCGACCTTGCGATCACAAGTGAAATCACCGATGCCGAACTCGTAGGCTCCGATGTCCACCGCCCCGCATAGAACGCGGAAATGGCCGTCGAGGTCGTTGATCGGAAGTCCCGCAAGATTCGGATCACCGGCGTTGATCGCGGGGGAGTCGGGCGAGAGCCGCAGGTCGTCATCTTCGGTGCCCGCAATATCGTCCTCGCCGTTGGGATCGACGAATAGCGGATCGACTCCGCTGTTGCCGACGCCGCCGAGGTTCCCCGTCCAGCCTTGGATGATGCTGTAATCAATGATCGGACGGTTGAAGTAACTGATCTGAAATGGAACATCAATGATTCCGTCATTGAGGCGGTTATCCCAGATAATGCTGTTCCGAATTCGAATGCTTTCCGCGTAGATGCCGCCTGGGCCGTCGGTCGACTCATTATGTACGACGGCACAATTGGTCATGATGGCCGAACCCAGACCAACGACGAGTGCTCCTGCGAAGCTAGACTTATTCAATGCGAATACGCAGTTGGTCAGTCGCATCGAACCATTGCTTGTTATGGCTCCCCCTTCTGAACGCGCGCTGTTTCCGAGGAAAACACAGTCTTTGACGATTGGGCTTCCGCTGTTGTTGTACAATGCCGAACCGCTCAACGCGCCCGTGTTGCCGATGAATCGGCATCGTGTCACTGTCATCGACGGCGATGGACCGCCGACCGTCACTGCGCTTGCGCCAGTGTTCTCGATGAAGAGGCTGTCGGAAATCTCACCAGAGCGCCGTACATAGACACCTCCCCCCCGGTTATGAACAAAGCGAGACTGTCGAATCATCGTTAGACCGACGTGGTCGATGAAAAACCCGCCAAATATGGCATGCCCCGAGGCAAGTGGAATCGCGGAAAACGGATCACCTGGACTAGAAATGCTGTAATTCTCTTCGAAATCGCTCCCTTCGACTTCAATCACCGAGGAGGTCGCAATAGCCATCCCGGTCGCTCCGACATTTTCTGCGAATTTGCAATGTCGTACTGTGGTCTGTGCGGACGTGCTGACGACGTAAACGCCGCCTCCTCGATCATCGACCGTCGCCATTCGCGTGGCCTCGCCATGCGCGACGGTCAATCCATCGAGCACAACGCGCGCTTCATCCTCAACGATGCGCACCACGTTCTGGCTGTTCTCGCAACGTGACGATGGGCGGCACACGTCGCAACACAACTCGTAAGCAATATACGGACACTGTTCTAACCAGAAGATGTTGCATCTCGGTTCAAACGTAACAACTTTTGCACGGCACTCCGCGTCCTCGCAGGGACCGAAGTTCCTGCAACAACTATTCCCGGTATCGTAATTCGGCTCGTCGTCACCGTTCAGGTCGCCACTAAGAACGGTTTCATTGGCGATCCAATCGCGCTCGTCACGACACTCCTCCCGACCGCCGAATCCGCCAAAAATGGAAACGTTGTCGGGAACTTCAAACGCGAGCAACGGATCGCCCGTTCCTCGGTCGGGATAATAAGTCCCGGCCGCAACCCATATCTCGCAGGGACACCCGCCGACCTCTCGAACGTCGTCAAGCGCGTCCTGAAGATCGGCATAAGCGTCGGTCCACGACCTCCCGTTGCTCGCCCCGACCGCGCTCGCGTCAACGTGAATCAGCCGTTGGGCATGAAGCACGTTCCCAACCGCCAGCCAAATGGCCGCTGCTAGGCGAAATCGATGAAATCGCAGCCAATGTCCACCCGCTTGCCGCATCGCGATGGCTCCTCCTATTCATAACAATCCATTTTCCGATGTTTCGGCGGAAAAAATCCCAAAAAATTTTCATGGGGAGACGCGGTTTTGCTGCGGGAGCCGCTGGTTGCTGCCAGTATTTTGATTGTGCGGTATGATCCGCGTCGATGACACCGCTGCCTACGATCCGTCCCGATATGACCCTTGCGCAGGCCGAGGCCGAAGCCAAGCGCCTCGACGCCGCCGATCCGCTGCGCGAATATCGAAAGCTCTTTCACCTGCCGCTCGGCAGGGACGGCGCGCCGCTCGTCTACTTCGCGGGCAACTCGCTGGGCCTCCAGCCCAGGTCCGTACGCACCCTGCTCGACGAGGAACTTGACGACTGGGCGCGCCTCGCGGTCGACGCCCACTTCGACGGAAAGCGGCCGTGGTTTTCCTATCACGAACAACTTCGCGGCGCGGCCGCCCGAATCGTCGGCGCGCTGCCCGGCGAAGTCGCCATGATGAACAGTTTGACCGTCAACCTGCACCTGATGATGGTCAGCTTTTATCGCCCCACGCCCGGCCGCTACAAAATTCTGATCGAAGAACCGTGCTTTCCGTCCGATCTCTACGCGGTCAAGTCACAGCTTCGCGCCCATGGCTACAACCCCGACGCGGCGCTGGTCGTCGTGCGGCCCCGGCCCGGCGAGCACACCATCCACGAAGACGACATTGAGACGATCCTCGAGCGAGAAGGAGAGCAGATCGTCTTGGTGTTGATCGGCGGCGTGAACTTCGTGACCGGACAGCGGTTTGACATGAAGCGAATCACGGCGGCAGGTCAGGCGCGAGGTTGTATTGTCGGTTTCGACCTCGCTCACGCGGCGGGCAATGTCCCGCTCGCGCTGCACGACTGGAACGTCGACTTCGCGGCGTGGTGCAATTACAAGTATCTCAACAGCGGGCCCGGCGCGGTGGCCGGTTGCTACGTCCATGAGCGGCACGGTGCGAGACTTGAACTGCCGCGCTTCGCGGGCTGGTGGGGCAACGATCCGGCCACTCGTTTCAAGATGCAATTGATTGAAGATTTCGTGCCGCGAGAAGGCGCCGATGGATGGCAGGTAAGTAACCCGCCGATCATGGCCCTTGCCCCGGTGAAGGGGGCATATGACATCTTCGATAAAGTGGGCATGTACCAATTGCACGACAAAGCGACAAAACTCACGGGATTTCTGGAACTTCTGATCGAACTGTTTGTTTCAGAAAGTTTTGAAATCATCACTCCGCGCGACCCGACTTGCCGCGGCTGCCAGCTTTCCCTAATCATCCACGATCATCCAAAGGACCGCCTAAGAGACCTGCACGAAGCCGGTGTGATCTGTGATTTTCGCGAGCCCAACGTCATTCGGTTGGCCCCAACACCCTTGTACAATACCTTTCACGATGCATGGCGCTGCGCGTCGGCGCTGTCGCGTATCGGCGGAGCGCGGACAATGAAACGCGGCGGATCAGAAGAGTAAACTGCAACCCGGACATTCCAATTGTTGTTATAATGTGCGTGGGGCCATGCGGAATGGTTGAGACCCCGCGAACACGATTCAGACAAAGGACGGTCGCAAGGATGAGCAGATTGGCAATAGCTTCGGCGTGGTGCATCGTTATCGGTCTTCTGGCGTTTCCGACCTATGGTCAGGAAACCAAACCGAAAGTGCGACGCGAGCCGAATCGGCCGGTTCAGCCGAAGCCGGCCAATCCCGAGACCAAGCCAGGAGGGAAGTCATCATCCACCACGGCGGACGCTACGCAGCTTCCCACGCAGGCGACCGTTGAGATGATCATGAACGAGGCGGTCAAGAATATCGCTCGTCGCTACAACCTCAATGAGGCGCAAAAGCAGAAGACCGACGAGATCATGAAGCGCGAGGTGAACAAGTTCCTGAAGGAGCACGAGGAGGCGGTGTGGCCGATCATTCGCGATCTGATCGCGAGCAACTTCGGCGCGAATGCGCCCAAGAGCGAGGAAGAACTGAAACGGATCGGCAAAGCGGCGGAGCCGCTGCTTAAACTCGCCAAGGACGCCATCTACAAGGGGAACGACGAGTGGCGCAAGTTTCTGAATGAAGAGCAGAAGGTCACGCATGACTATGACATGCGCGAGATGGACAAGTCGTTCGGTCAGATCGAGCAGAACTTTCACGCGTGGGCCGAAGGCAAACACGTTGACGGCGGCATTTTTCCGCCGCCGCCCGCGGATCAGAGTCCGCCGATGCCGCGACAACCGAAGCCGGGATTGCCCGAGCCTGAAGTGGAAATCTTCATTCGCGCGACGCTCTTTGATACGGTGGTCGAAGAGTTCATCAAGGAGAACGAACTTGACCCGGCGCAAATTGACGCAGCGAAATCAATCCTGACCGAATTCAAGCAAAAGGCGGCGGACTTCAAGGAGGCCAATCGAGCCGAACTGACCAAAGTGGCGGCATCGCTCAAATCGGCCACTGATTCGAAGGATCTGGATAAGATCGCGTCGTCCGAAGCCGAACGAAAAAAGTTGTTGCAGCCGGTGTATGAGCTTTTCCCTCAGATGGACGAACGACTCAAGGGACTGCTGACGACGACGCAATTGACCAAGCACGCTTCGAGGCAGGGTGGCGGCGAATCGAAGCCAACGCCGCCGGCCGAAGCGCCTCCGGCGCCAAAATCGGAAACGCCGCCGAAAGCGGATGGCCACAAGCCGGCGGAGAAATCGCCGGAGTCCAAGCCGGTCTCATCCGAGCAGCCCGCGCCGTCACGAGCGCCCGCAAAGAACGACCAGCGGTGACGTTTTTCGTCCATCGAACGGGCGATAAGTTTCGGGCAAGGTGGCGCATGGTGTTTATGCGCGGAATCACCCGCTTCTCGCGATCCCGTTGAGGCTTGGCAACGCGCAACTCGGCTATCGGACGACACTTCAATTCATCTGCGGTTTTGATTTGCCCTGCCGTGTAGCGAATCCTACGATCCAATTGGGACTGCGCGCCGCGGCTTTCCGCGGCGCATTTTCACGTTCTCGAAAGGGCGGATCGCATGGAATCCATCTCTGCCGACCATCCGCTGCGCCGACTGTTCTCCGGGCTTGTCGAACACGCCTTCTGCGCTGAAGTGGGCATGTGCGATCCCGGGCTCACGAGTTATGTGGCCGATTTGCTCGTGGATTTCACGCACGTGGATCGGTTGAACGCCGTGCGCGAAGCCCGCGCCAAAGGAATTGAACAAGTGGCCGCGAACCTGGCCCTAGCGATGGACGGTGAGCCGACATCCGCGGTGGAGCGCGATCGCAAGGTGTATCGGAGCATTGGCGATTACACGCTGTTCTGGGCGGGAGTCTATCCCGAACATCTGAAGTTGGAGGAGCGCGATCCGTCCAGCGTGCTTATCGATTTCGTTTCGCAAGGGAAGCGCTCGTACGCGATCGTGGCGCAACTCGGACGCGACGACGACAGGCCGCCGGCCGCGCTGTTTCGGCATCTCAGCGAGGATTTTGAGTTCTGCCTGCATGGACTGAGCCTCGTTCGACGCGGATGGGAGCAAGCGGGCAGGCCGATCGGCGGCGGAAGCGGTGACCTCGCGTTGTAGCAGATCGTCCGAGAAAACTTGCACATGCGCGGGCCGAGGCTCTACCGCTTGACCCTGTTTCACTCATCGATAGACTACGTTAGGCCGGTGAGAAACCGGCAGAATCCCCGATAGCTCAATGGTAGAGCGAGCGGCTGTTAACCGCTAGGTTCTAGGTTCGAATCCTAGTCGGGGAGTGTGACGTAAAACAAGCTGATAACGCGACTTACGCGTTAACCCGTCACCGTGACGGAGCGGCTGCAACAAGGGCTGAACGTATCACCTGATACGTTCCCATTGTGGAGGCTGCTTCGATGACTTCAAGAACCGTTTCCATTCCCAAGTATCGCAAGCAAAAGAACCCATCGGGCAATCGGGCGTTTGTCGAGTTGAACGGACGCCGAATCTATCTCGGTGTGTTCGGTTCACCGACGAGCCGAGCCGAGTATCACCGCATTGTTTCCGAGTGGGAGGCCGCTGGGCGCTGCATCCGCGTTGAGGCCGCCGACCTGAGCATTGTTGAACTCTGCGCCCGGTCTCTCGCCTACGCCGACGGATACTGCGTCGGGCCGGACGGCACGCCGACGAACGAGCCGCACAATTTCCGGCTGGCAATCCGTCCGCTGAAAGAACTGTATGGACCGGCGGACGCGGTTCAATTCGGGCCGCTGGCATTGAAAGCCGTCCGCGAGCGGATGATTCAGTTAGGCTGGGTGCGCTCGCAAGTGAATAAGCATATCTGCCGAATCAAGCGGATGTTCCGATGGGCAACCGAAAACGAAATCTTACCGGCGTCCGCGTATCACGCGCTGGAAGAGGTCCTCGCCGCCCAAGCCGCGGAATCGAAGGAGGGCAAGCGCCGTTGCTTTGGGCGTATTGACGCGCGGGAAAGAAAACGCGCGTGTACGACCAGGCGGCGACGAAGTACTGCGCACCGCGCCGTGCTTGCTGGGTTTGTTCAGCTTGGTGAGTCTGATCTACGCCCGCTCCGTACGCGGGAGGAGCGTTCCACCGCTCCGAGCCGTCTGGTACATCAAAAAAGAGACAACCTTCAGCGATGCGATCACCGCTGCGCGTCGCTTGTGCCGGGAATGGGTTTTGACAGAGTCCTGGAAACATACGGGTGTTACGAAACTCCCGGCTCGTTTGAGTCGCACGCTGCTCGACTACCTGAGTCACGCCGCGCGAGTCGCCCAAAAAAGGGCAAAAGTCGAGCTAAGAGAAGTCATCTTGCGTAACGCGCATTTCTTCAAGGTCCGGCAAAGACCACCTGTTCGGTCGCATAATCGCGAAGGTCAACGGCCCCGCTTTGGTCTAAATCAAAACATCGGCACTCCTGAAGCACGTCGGCATCGGGACCGCTCATGCACTCTGTCAGCGAACGATGATCCATCGTGTCGACGATCCCCGTTTCGTTGCAATCCGCGGGCGGAATTTGAAACCAGAATCCGCCGGTCAGTTCATAGTCTTCACCGGAAAGGAGCGCGGCATCAGGCTGACCAATTGTGCCTGAAAGTTCGAATTCGCCGCCTGAACTTGCCGTCGTTCCACCGGAGTCAATCGTCGAGCGCGTGAGGACAAAAGGGGCCTCACCGGCTGAAACGCCTGCGACAAAGCTCAGCACGACTACGAAGTAACCATACATGGCCGGACTCCGATTAGAATCAATGGATCAATTCCCAATTACCGCGGTACCCACCGGGGATACAAACGTCATTTTCTTTCCATCGGCACCGGCGACAAAGGTGTTGCCCGCCGAGCGACGATAGGATCCGGGCACCATGGCGATGATTCCTCCGTTGGGTACGGCGGCGACGGCTTGGCTTACGCTTCGAAAAGGCTCAAAGACGTTACCGTTGGCGGGCAGGCCGACATCGGCCCAATCGACGTATACGGAGTTGGACCCAAGAAAGTTCTGAACAGCAGAAGCAAGTGGGCCGCGATTGAATCGCGTTCCGTGGTTGTTGTATCCATCCAAGAAGTCGTCGCAGCCGCCTGCAGTGTGGATGCCGATCGTGTATTCGCCCGTGGAGTCCCAAATGATCGGACTTCCCGAGTTGGCGGGCATCGTATCCACGTCATGTTCGATGATGCTGCCGTCGAGGTCGTCAAGCGGTCCGATCGTGCTTTGCTGCGTCTGCGACGTTGCGTTGCAATTGAACTCACAATTCCCGTCGCCGTCGGAATCGCAACATGGCGAAGCGACGCATGTGCCGCCGCCGGGACAGTTGGCATTCGAGGTGCAGCTTCCGGCGTGATTGGTGCCGCCTCGGCAGAAGGATCCCCCGGGGCCCGGCCCGATGTTGTCCAGTCCAAATCCGGTGACGCGCAAGGTGGTGTCGATCGCCGGTGCCGCGGTGGTCATGTAGAAGAACCCTTGAACGAAATGAGCCCTGAGATTCGTGTTGCTGTTGGGGTTCAGGCCGTAGACCATCCAATCCTGACCTCGACCGTTGTTTTCCAACATGACGTTTCCGATGTTGATCGGGTATTGATTGTTGACCGCAGCGGCGACCGTCGCACCGTTGGGCAGGGACAGCGGCACGCTGAACTCGATGATGTCGCCGGCGGCGACCGGGCAGTGGCCGGCGCTGAGCACTGCTCCGTTGGAGACGAGCCATCCGGTGCAACCACGCATACGCCCGACACGCGAATCGTTGGACCCGATTCGATCGTCGAAATTGTTGCAGATCGAGGCGATCGCCCCGAGTCCGGGTTCCGATGGTGTCCATTGCGGAGACGTCTTGATTTTGTCAATGGCGGCAAATACGCCGCGATCTTTCGGAGCGACGTGCAGAACGGCTTCGATCTCGCCGTCGTTGAAAATGGCGCTCCAACCGTACCATTGTGGCAACGTCTTGGCGTCAAATCGCTGCTCCTGCCCGTCGAGCGCGGTCAGCGTGAGGTAGCTTGCGTCACCCAATTCATAATCACTGAAGTGGACCCGAATCCACATCACGTCGGTCACGCGAATCGTACCGATGTGAATTGACTGAAACTGCTCGGTTTCATTATCAGTTGGTTTGGACGCAAGTTCGTAATTTACAACCTCAAACTCCTGCCGCGGATCTCCACTCTGCGCACTTGCTGGACCGCAGGAGATCATTGCGAAGACGATAAGAATGCATGCTCGTCGCTCATGCGAAGACTTTGAAGACATAATGCACCTCCGGATTAAACCCAACTCGCTTACTGCAGATTCACCAGAACTAGAACCAGTCCCTCTTTGCCAAGAGAGAGCGAGCTCATCGCTTTGCCAAGTATTGCGCCATACGCTCTTTGCCGGTCTGAGGCCTTCATGGCACAACCGGGAGTCTCAGATGTGGTCAGCAAGTCTCCGGGGACGATGGCCGACGATCGCGCGTCACATCGCACCCACACTCGACCGGAAAGGGCGATGGCGGGTGCATTTTCGTTGCCGGGACTATGGCCAAGGACTGTGCCGGCCTGCAGATCGCCGGCTCCGCTAACCACTCCGGCCACGCGTTGACTGTAGGCCTTGCGAGCAACACGGAGCTTTCCTACGTGATCGGGATCAATATCCATCACCGTGCCGGGTTCGACTTTGTCATCCGTGCTGGGAAACTTCTCGGCCAGGTCCGCGCCTGTGACGGTCAATACCTTGCACGTCATTGTGTTGGAACTGACCGAGTTGGCGTTCATCGTACCCTAGAGAAACGCATCGCCGTTCGTCCTGATCCTTAGGGCCAAGTTGGGTGAGCCTTCCCGCTGAAAGTAAAACTCATTCCCGTTGAAGTTTCGGGAGGTTCCCACGTTCCACTGGCCGTCCCCGTTGACAAACTCCACCCTTGTCCAGCCATTGGTGCCCGCCCCCGTTTGGATTCTGTGGCTGACGGAGTTGACCGGATCGAACAGGTGCAGCTTGGCCTGCGGCTCGGTTCCCAGTCCAAGGCCTCCCCAAGTGCTTAGTTGGAATTCCAATAGACCCCCCGGGCGGTCCATGTAGAACACGTCATTGTTAAACGTGCGCGACGTGCCGATGTTCCACTGGCCGTTGCCGTTGGCGAATTCCACTCTCGACCAGCCATTCGTACCGGCGCCGGTTTCGATTCGGTGGCTCACAGAATCTGATTGATTGTGGACGTGGAGCTTGGTAAGCGGGCCGGACGTGCCGATGCCGACGTTGCCTCCGGAATCTTGTAGAATCACTTTGCCTGTGCCTATAGCCGAACGGATGTACCAGTCGCCGGTCGTTCCGTAATGAAGATGGCTGGCATTGGGACCGATGGCGGGGGCACGGAATCGGGCTGTGTTGTCACCCGCGCCGGCGGTCGCACTGACCACTTCAAGACGGGCGGCTGGCCCCGTCGTGCCGATGCCGACATTGCCGCCGTTGTTGTTGAAAATGTGCGTTCCGCTGGCAGACCAGAAACCACCGGCGCCGACCCCGGCCGCGGTAGTCTGAAGTGAGCCGTCGGGAAACATGATTCCGTCGACGCCCGCCGCTCCGCCGACATGCAATCGCGCGCCAGGCGTGTCGGTTCCCAGGCCGAGGTAGCAGTTCGCGTCGTCGAATCGAGCGCATTCCACGTTGGCGGGATTGACCTTAAAGATTAGTGGACTGTTGCTGCTGAAGGCGCTGGCGGTCATTTCACCGGTCGTGTGGATGTTGCCCTCGACTTCAACGCCGGCCTCGGTCGTCGCCAGCCCAGGAACGCTCATGGCGAACGGCGCGGCCGTGATTCGCTTTCGAGGCGTCAGCGTCGTATAGGCTCCGGCGTCACTCGGATCATGCGGCGAACGAATTTGAATCTCGAGCCACCTTCCACCCTGTTGAAACGCTCCAGCGCCGAAGTCAAGCTCAACCGTAAAGAGCCCGTTTTGAACCGGAACGAAGGGTAAGCTCGCTCCGTCGAATACAAGCGGGCCTGCCAACGGCGATTCGGCGAACTCGTCGTTGAACAACAGGAACCGCATGTCCGCCGATTCCGTCATGGGCGACCCGGCTCGCTTGAGTTGACCCTGATAGGTGAATGTCGAATCCTGACCGGACACAAAATGTGGCCATGCCCCTATTACGGTCAACACAGAGAAAATTACAATCTTTCTCATGGTTCTTCCTCAGTAAGAACTCGCTGGTTGACTAATGAAGATTGACAAGCACCAGGACCAGACCACGTTCACCCTGCGGCAACGCTGTCATGGCTTTGCCGAGCAAAGCACCGTGAGAGCGATCGCGTTCGCCTGCTCTCATGGCGTAACCCGGAAAGTCGGACGTTGTTAACAGGTCGCCGGGTTCGATCGCAGCGTGGTGCGCGTCGCAGCGAACCCATACCCGTCCGGACAATGCAATCGGGGGCGCGTCGTCGTGCCCTGGAAGATTTCCGAGAACCGCGCCGACCGGCAGGTCGCCGGCTCCGCTGACGACGCCCGCGACGCGCGTGCTATAGGCTTCCCGAGCCACGCGCAGCTTCCCGGGATTCTGCGGGTCGATCTCCATCACTGTGCCAGGTTCGACGTTTTCATCGGTGGAGGGGAACTTTTCCGCCAAGTCTGCGCCAAGGACTTCGAGGACATTCGTCTTAAGTCGGCCATTGACGTAGGTGTACCCCCAATCGTTGGCGAAATTTATCACCAAGTGGGTGCCGTTATCGACCAGCGCTCGGCCCGGCGAGCCACGTCGGGTGGGGTGGCCCATCTTGAAATCCGCACATGAAAGCGATGCGGTGAAACCATCAATGAACATCGTAGGGATGCCAGTTGCGAACGCCCCCTCGGTGAAGAAGTTGAAGCTGCCGTTCGCATTCGCGATGCGGGCACGGGCGTTACCCGCGTTCGCGTCAGTCAATGTGAGGAACGGTTGGAATCCGGAGATGCGCAGGCCGTCCTGCCCCACAATATCGAGCTTACTGGTCGGCGTTATCGTGCCGATGCCCACCCGGGAGGCGCCGGAGTCGGCAAGAAACGTAGCAACATTACTCCCGTCGTTGGCTGTGATTTCAAATGCTTTTTGCCCGACGGTGGACAAGAGTTGGAGTCCCGCAGTGGGTCCCGTGCGGACCTGACGCAAGATCCAGGGTCGCTCGGTGTCAAAACGGAGCAGCTCAGCGCCATCTCCAGCCGCGGCGATATTCAGTTTGGTGTTTGACGGGGTAGCGCCGGAACCGATGTTAACGTTCCCGGCATCGTTGATGAACATATCGTACACGGCTGGACTGCCCGTGGTGCCGGGGTCGCTCGCCGTGTGGAAAAAGTAAAGGCCTGTGTTTGTTTGCCCGATCCCGAACCGCCGCCCCGCTGTGTTGCTTTTCCAGCCGATGGCTGCAGCGTTATCGAGCTCCAACGCCCCTCTCCAGGAATTGGAAGTCCACAACGGCCCTCCGGCAATTGCCAATCGATGGCTGGGTGCAGAACTGCCGACACCGACGTTGCCCCCGGTGTAAAAGATGTTACCGCCGGCAACTTGCGACCAAACGCTGTCGCCTCCGACGACATTTCCCGCGGCGGTCGTTTGAAGCGTACCATCTGGAAACATGATCCCGTCGACGCCCGCCGTTCCGCCGACATGCAATCGAGCGCCGGGCGCGTCGGTTCCCAATCCGAGGTAACAGTTCGCGTCGTCGAATCGGGCGCATTCCACGTTGGCGGGATTGACTTTGAAGATCAGCGGACTGTTACTGCTGAAAGCGCTGGCGGTCATCTCGCCGGTCGTGTGAATGTTGCCCTCGACCTCGACGCCGGCTTCGGTCGCTGCCAATCCGGGAACGCTCATGGCGAACGGCGCGGCTGTAATCCGCTGCCGAGGCGTTAGCGTCGTATAAGCTCCGGCGTCGCTGGGATCGTGCGGCGAACGAACCTGAATCTCGAGCCACCGTCCCCCCTGTTGAAACGCTCCGCCGCCGAAATCAAGTTCGACCGTAAAGAGGCCGTTTTGAACTAAAACCGGCGATGAGGTCGTCCCGTCGAACAAGAGCGGACCGGCGATCGGTGATTCGGCGGACTCGTCGTCGAACAACAGAAACCGCATGTCGGCCGATTCCGTCATGGGTGACCCAGCTCGCTTGAGTTGACCCTGATAGGTGAAGGTAGAGACTTGCCCTGAAACAGAGTGAACCGAGGCCCATAAACCAGCCACAGCACAACACATTACAATGTTTTTCATATCGGACCTCCGTGTTTTTCCGCGGATCTCGCGACCGGTTGGGGAACCAAAGCCTGACCGGCTACAATGATTGAAATCGGCCTCGCTGACCGTAGATTGCTGGACGCGATCGTACGTACACGCTCAAGCCGACGATGGACGGGGATTCCCGCCAAATCCGAGGGGATATTTTTTTGTCAGACATGGCTTCACAACAAGTGACTCAGCTTCTGAGGGTTGCCGCGGGAGGCGATCAACGCGCCGGAGATGATCTTCTTCGCCTGGTTTACGAGGAATTGCGTCGCTTGGCGGGAAGCTGGCTCGCGCGAACGCCGCCCGGTCAGACGTTGCAACCAACCGCTCTGGTTCACGAAGCATTCATCCGGCTTGTTGGCAAGGACCAGCAGTCCTGGGAGAACCGAGGCCACTTTTTCTTTGCCGCCAGCCGGGCGATGCGCGACATACTCGTTGAACGCGCGCGAGCAAAGGCAACGATCAAGCGCGGAGGAGGGAGGCGGCGAGTAAGTATTGAACACCTGGAATCAGCCGCCGATGCCCCCGAGGAGGACATGCTTGCGCTCGATGTGGCGTTGCGCGCCTTTGAGTCGCATTTTCCCTGGGAGCATCGGATTGTGATGCTCCGGTTTTTCGCCGGATTAACCAACGAGGAGACCGCTCAGGCCGCGTCGGTTTCGTTGCGTACCGTCGAGCGTGATTGCCGATTTGCGCGTGCGTGGCTGCGGGACGCGCTCTCGGGAGAGGATTCCAGTGCTTGGGATCGATCGAAATGACATTCGATCGGGCGCAGTTGATCAAGCGTCTCTTTTTGGAGGCTGGGCAGAAACTCGGGAGCGATCGAGATCGTTTCCTTGAAGTACAATGCGGAAACGATCTCGAACTGCGCTCTCAGATCGAGCGATTGCTTGAGGCCGACGATCCGGCTGCGTGTGGATTCCTGGGTTGCGCAACTCACGCCGTTCCCGACTCAGTCGTTTCGACGAAGCTGGGCCGATTTCAGATTCTGCGAAAAATCGGCGAAGGCGGCATGGGCACGGTGTACGAGGCTGAACAGGATCAGCCGCGTCGCCGAGTCGCTCTAAAGGTGATGCGGGGTACGTCGCTGTCCAAGTCGCTCATTCGCCGCTTCGAACATGAGGTCCAAATCCTCGGTCAACTCAGGCACGCGGGCATCGCCCAGGTTTATGAGGCCGGAACGCACGACAATGGTTCGGAGGCAATTCCCTATTTTGCAATGGAATACGTTCACGGAACCCCGCTGCTGGAGTACGCCGCGCAGCGAAACCTCACGGCGCGGCAGCGGCTTGAGCTCATTTCCAACATCTGCGATGCGGTCCAGCATGCCCATCAAAAGGGAATCATCCATCGTGATCTCAAGCCTGCCAACATTCTGGTTGAGGAGACGGAGGCGGGCATTGGTCAACCCAAAGTTCTGGACTTCGGCGTGGCGAGGGCGACTCGTTCCGAGGTTCAACTCTTGTCCATGCATACCGAAATGGGCCAGCTGATGGGGACAATTTCCTATATGAGTCCCGAACAAATCGCCGGTCACCCCGACGAACTCGACAGACGAACGGACGTTTATGCCCTGGGAGTCATGATGTTTGAATTGCTTGTCGGTCGCCCTCCTTACGACCTTCGCAACTGTTCGATTCCCGAGGCCGGTAACATCATTTGCGAGCAGGAACCGTCGAGCCTCGGTTCGATCGACTCGATCTACCGGGGCGACATTGAGACCATCGTCGCCAAAGCGCTCGCGAAGGAACGAGACCGGCGGTATCGATCGGCTTCGGAACTTTCCGACGATATCCGTCGGGTTCTCGCCGATCAACCCATTTTTGCTCGTCCAGCCACGCGATGGTACCAATGGCGAAAATTCGCGAAGCGCAACAGAGGACTGGTCGGTGGAATTGCCGTTGCCTTCGTGGCACTTCTGGTCGGCATGATCGGAGTCACCATCGCGCTTGTCCGTGCCACGCACGCCCAGCATGCAGCTTTGCGATCCGCGGAAAAAGCCCATTCGGTGAGTCGGTTTCTTCAAGACATGTTGGCCGGAATGGATCCTCAGAACATCGGCCCGAACCCACTGACGGTTCGCGAGGTACTTGACCACGCGGCCGTCCGGCTCGAGACGGAGCTCAAAGACCAGCCTGAGGTGGCCGCGTCGATTCATCAGACGTTGGGCAAACACTACAACACATTGGGTTTATACGATGATGCGGATCGCCATTTGCGAACGGCGGTTGAACTCCGAAAGTCGAGCACGACAGGAGAAGGCCGCGAGCTCGCCGATGCGATCTCATCGCTGACCACGAATCTTCAGGACAAACGGGACCTCGGAGAGGCCGAAATCTGGGCTCGGCAGGCGCTCGACATGCGTCGACGGCTCTTCGGCAGCGACAGCCTCGAGACGGCAGAAAGCTTGTATGATTTGGCATCCATACTCATCGAGTTGGGTCGCGCCGAGGAGGCGGAACCCCTCGTCCGTGAATCGCTCGACATCCGGAATCGATTGTCGGGGTCGGACGACGTTACCGTGGCTATCAGCACAGGGTTGCTGGGTTCGTGTCTGGTGTCCCTTGGAAAACTGACGGAGGCCGAAACGGCCGTGAGAAAAGCCGTTGCCATCGTGCGAGGACTCTCCGGTGACAATGAATTGGTTCTCGCTGGACGGTTGACGTTTCTTGCCAATGTCGTTCGCATGAGCGACAACATCATGGAAGAGGAGGCGGCACTACGGGAAGCCATCGGCATACGTTCCCGTCGACTCGGACGGGATCATCCTTCCCTTGCGTGGAACTTTTTTTGCCTGGCGCAAAATCGCCTGAAGTTGAACGAGTTCAACGAGGCGGAGACATTGTGTCGCCAAGCTCTCGAAATCTATTTGATGAAGCGTGGAAGTGATCACACCGACGTCGCCGATTGTTACCAGCTCATGGGCCAGATCTACAGCGACCAGCGCCGATTTTCCGAAGCGGAGATGTGGTGGAAGGCATGCCTGGACCTGCGACGCCGACTGCTGCGATCCGATCACCCCGACGTCACGGTCGCGGAAGTTCATTTGAGAGGATGCCAAGCGGCGCTACAGGAAGCTTCGCAGGTCGAGTAGGGCATCAGGGACTCAGGCTCACGGTTGCTCTTGCGCTCGCAGTACTGGTTTGAACGGCGTTTACACAATCTTGCGTGCGGTAGTTCTAGGAAGGTGTGGTCCGGTCGGGCGAGCGGAACCCAGTAATATAACCCGCGGGTCGTTCGGAGCGAGAGACTCCGAAACTCTTAGGGGAACGCGCGTGCTGTTGTAGAAAGGGTGGTCGGGGAGGCGTCGCGCGACGGCGTCTCTCGATCGGCCACGGCGATGTAGAGGGTCGCTAAGCCCTTGCGAGAACGGGCGTTAGAACGCGAAACGCCGAGGCGTCTCGGCCTCGGCGCTGGTGGTTAACTCCCGAGTCGCCGCGTTTCGCGGCGTTGCGTTCACTAGCGGGGGCTGGACTCGAACCAGCGACCTCCGGGTTATGAGCCCGACGAGCTGCCAACTGCTCTACCCCGCAATCTATGGTTCGCAACCTAATCGCCTCGCCCGTGCGTGTCAACGCGCATACCTCGCCGGCCGCTTTTGACGGCGCGGAGTTTTGCCCTCACGATGCGGACATGAACGTATTGGTCATCGGTTCCGGCGGCCGTGAGCACGCACTGGCGTTCGCGCTGGCACGGTCTCGCCAAGTCGAAAAGGTCTATTGTGCTCCCGGCAATCCCGGAACGGCGAATGTCGGACATAACGTATCGATCGCCATCGACGATGTGTACGGGCTGATCGGTTTCGCGCGCGATCAAAACATCGGCTTGACGGTCGTCGGTCCTGAGATGCCCCTTTGCAACGGCATCGTCGATCACTTTCAGAAAGCGGGCTTGCGCATCTTCGGTCCAACGCGAGCGGCCGCGCGCATCGAAGGCGACAAGGCCTACGCCAAGCAACTGATGAAGCGGGCCAGCATTCCTACGGCCGAAGCAAGAATCTTCACGCGATATGCCGACGCGAAAACTTATGTCGCGTCGCGCGACACGGGCGTCGTGGTCAAGGCGTCCGGCCTGGCCGCCGGCAAGGGTGTCGTCGTCTGCCCGGATCCAGCCGATGGACTGCTGGCACTGGAACGCATGATGGTTGATCTCGAATTCGGCGACGCCGGCAAAACGGTCGTCGTTGAGGAATTGCTCAAGGGTCAAGAGCTGTCAATTCACGCGCTGGTGGATGACCGTACCATCTATGTCCTCGAGAGTGCTCAAGACCACAAAGCCGTCGGCGACGGCGATACCGGCCCAAATACCGGGGGCATGGGTGCCTACAGCCCCGCTCCGATTGCAACCCAAGGACTCTTGGAAACCGTCGAACGCGACGTCCTCGTTCCGATCGTCGACGCACTTCGGCAAGACGGTGCGCCGTTCCAGGGAGTATTGTATGCGGGGTTGATGCTAACCGCCGGTGGTCCCAAGGTGCTCGAGTTCAACTGCCGATTTGGCGATCCCGAGACCCAGGTGATCCTACCTCGGCTGGACTGCGACCTGTTGGAGGTTCTTGACGCGGTTGTCGACGGACGGCTGGAGGAAATTGAAATCCGCTGGAAGCCGAAAGCCGCCGTTTGTGTGGTCATGGCGGCACGAGGTTATCCCGCTCAATATGAAAGCGGGATTGTCATTGAGGGAATCGATGCGGCTGCCAGTCTCGCGGACGTTCACGTGTCCCATGCGGGAACCAAAAAGATCGAGCATCTGACGGTCACTGGCGGCGGACGAGTCCTGAGTGTGACGGGACTTGGTGACGATTTGGCAGCCGCCCGTCGCCGCGCTTACGAGGGCGTCGAGCTCATACACTTCGAAGGCGCTCATTACCGGCGTGACATCGCCGACAAAGGTGTTCGAGCGCTGGCGAGTAGTCCGCCATTAGGCTGAGGGTCAGGCGGACAGTCGTCCAACGGGAATCGATTCCACCCTATCGTCCTCAGAAAAGGCAATCCACATACTCTGTGAGTTGAGAATGGTCAGGCGAAACCCGAGATTCAGTTGGAATAGTCGAAAATCGGAAGACCTCAATTCAGCTCTTGACCCGACGTCTAAACCTCACAATCGGCGGAGGTGTCCAGCCCTTCGGACTCCGACACCGCGAAACAACCGATAGCGGCATGAACAGCACAAGCAGAGCCTCTCCTCCGACCACGCCGCACGGCAACCTTCGCCGCACGAAGGCAGGCGATTCTAAATCCGGCTGGCTCACCATGGCACGACTCGCAATCGCTTCGTTGATGGCCCGTTCAACGGGCTCACCCTTCGCCCCCGGAATTCCCGCTTCGATGAACTCCGCCAATTCGGCAAATGGACGCCCCATGACCACGGCTGCGCCGACGCCGTCGGGCGTGCCGCGAATCCTCGCTTCCAATCGCGCGATCACGCCGATCGCCTCATCCGCCATCGCGGAATAACGATACGAAAACCGTTGCTCCGGGACCGCGAAGATCATCAGGATTCCCTGTTCGCTAACCTCCCGCAAGGCGTCAACCGAGATTTGGTCCACGCCTCGTTCGGCCAACTCGGCCACTTCAATCTCATCAAACTGTATGGACCCCGAGGTCGTTGTCTCAACAACCCGCCCCACTCCCCGCAGATTCACGCCTGTTTGAAAGAGCGGGTTTTGGATTCCATCGCGCGCCACCTCGAAGTGGACTTCACATTCCAAGCCAGCCAGGTCCGCATCGCCACGAGTCGCCCAGACAACGATCGCCCCGCTGAGGAAGACACTACTTTCAAACTCGCGCGCGCCGGTTGCCTCGAAGGAAACCTCCGACCGCGAGAACCTCAGCGTTCTGGCCTCTTCAACGGCCGCTGTTACTCGATAGGAAACCGACTCGTCGTTCGAATAACAGGCTGCCTCCACCGTGAGTTCTTCCGGATTGGGCTGGTCGAGGCGCGTCGGATCGGCGAAGCCGCCCAAACCAAACCCGCGTGCCACAGGTTGACCCGAAAGATCAGTGGAGACAATGTCCGACAGGGCACTCATTGGGATGTTGCCTCCGTCGACATCTCGCGACTCCGAGTCCTCGCTGAACGACGCCGGCTCGGAATCGATCAGCTCCTGAACCGTCGTCGAGACCCTCGCGTCCAGCGATACGATTTCCGCCGCGCCGCGCGAGACCATGACGCCGACGACAATCACGGACGCCGTCCAAAACGGTTTACCACACAAACTGCGAATGCTCATGATGAGTCCCTCATGCGCGCGGCGAATTCTAAGTAGGAATGCAGAGGGAACGAACCATGGCGAACCGCGGGCTTCAGCCCGCGCGGACCCGGCGCACAAGTCAACCGACGGATTTCATGGTTCGGCCCGTACCGATTGGGTAAGTCATTCTGCGTTCCTACCTGGCTGCGCGATCGACTTCAAATCGCCTCGGGGGAGATGTCGCATTCTATCTTCCGGCAACTGAAAAATCGAGCCGTCTCTCGGAGAATGAACAAGGATTCACGAAAACGATGACCTGAATCTACCCCGCACAAAGGGCAATGGCCGGTGTCGCTCCAAGCGCCGCATCCACCGGTTGGACGACCCAATTCGGGTTGGCCATCAAGTCCACACTGGCGTCAGAAGATCGCGTTCGAAGAAGTCCGGCAAGTTCATGAAACGAACGGTTCAGCAGCGGATGCACTCCTCCCGGACAAATCTCGGCAAGGGGTTCCAATGCAAACAGCCGTTCGTGAAGCAACGCATGCGGCAGGATGAGTTCCGACGAATTCAGTACCAGACCATCCCAATGGAGAATGTCAAGATCAATCACTCGCGGCCCCCAGTGCAGGTCGCGCGTGCGGCCCAGACCCGTTTCAATCGACTGGAGCTCCGTCAACAGCCCCAACGGCGACAGCTCCGTCGAGATCCGCAACACCGAATTCAGAAAAAACGCCTGACCGACCGTCCCTCCCACCGGACTGGTTTCATACAAAGACGACGTACCGTTGACGGGATTCCAACTGACACCCGGCAACCTGGAAATGGCCCAGGCGGCCCGACGCAGGTTCGCCTCCCGTTGACCCAGATTCGCACCCAAACCGATAAACACGGCCATTTCGTCAGACACCATTTTCTTCGTGCAATGCGACTTTCGCTCAACTATCATTCGGGCATTCACTCGGTTAGAAACGATCTCCGCTTGCCCCTGGCGGGTGGATTAACCGGATTCTCGCCGGGCTGCAAGTGGGAGATCCAAATCATGTCCGAAATCCCTACCGCGATTCCCGTCCCATTCGATCGGGACGTCGCGTGTATCTACTGCGGGTACAACCTCCGAGGCCTCTCCTTCGACGGCCGATGTCCCGAATGCGGCGCCGCAATCAACGTCGCTTCGCGCGGCGATCTTCTGCGATACGCAGACCCTGCGTGGCTCGCCCGCCTGCGATTCGGTACGACGCTGAAACTCTGGAATATTTTAGCGACGATAACGATCGGCATTGTTGGAGGCCTGGTCGGCAACTGGCTTTTCACCTCAGGCGGCGCATTTGTCATCGAAGCGGTCTTGGCGTCCATGGCCGGACTGCTCGGCCTCTGGGCAACTTTCGCGGTCACGACTCAGGAGCCGCGGATATCGCTCCGGGAAGATCCCGTGACGCTAAGAAAGGTGATTCGCGCATGCGCGATGGCCGGTTGGATCGGAGCGATTGTCCAGCAAACCATCGGAACCCCTCAGAAATGGTCGGCGGGGCGTTTCGACATGATCGGTGTATTCATCAGCGTAACGTGCGGTACGGCAAGAATCGTCACGATGGTTGGCGAGTTGGTTTACCTTCGCCGTTTCGCCCTTCGCATTCCCGACCTTCGACTGGCCAAATCCACGAGGTTTCTCATCTGGGCTATTCCGGCGTCCGCGTTGGCCGCCGGAATCCTCGTGTTTGCCTTCATGTTCCTTTCGAAGACGGTGCCGCCACCGGCGCCCGTTTCAGCGCCTATCGGGGCCCCCATCTCCGGGGTCGTCGCCACAACCACCCCGGCCGGCGGTACGCCAATCCCAATGGGAGCAACCGTTTACGCCATCCTCGGTGGTGGGGCATGTGTTTTCGGCCTGGCCTATCTCGTGTTCTCTATTTGGTACGTCGTGTTGCTGTTCCGTTATCGCAACGCATTTCGCGACGCCGCCGTTGAGTCGCGGGCGTTGGCGGTCGATGCTGCCCGAACCGATCCCCCTCCTGTTTGAAGTGGACTGACCAAAAAACAAAACCCGCCGCGTCGACGTCCATCCGGGACAGCCGACGCAGCGGGCATGTGTTGGCCTGCCTTGGCCGAGGGAGGAGGTTAGGAACACAAAGGCTTCTCGTATCGTTCCACCTCTTTATACGCATCCAATCCTCAGATGTTGCGTCTCGGTTTTGTAACGGCGATTTCGTCGGCCATTCGTGCACCGCAGGCCCAGACAACTGGCAGGGTACGAGCAAGCAGGTGACGCGCCGGAAACGAATCAATGCGTCGGCAGTCGACCGATCGCATCCCAAACGAGCGTTTTCAAATTGAATGCCGCATGAACGGCGATCGGGACGATCAGCGCCCCGGTTCGCTGGTAAGCGATCCCCAGCAACACCCCCAGGAAAGTCAACGCGAGAATCGCGTGCGGCTGCGACGCATGAACCAGGCCGAATGCGACGGCTCCCAGGACAATCGCGATTCGCCGATCCCCGGTTACATTCAACATCGTGTTCTGCAGAATCCCGCGAAAAAACAGCTCCTCCGCCGCCGGTGCGATCATCACCGCGCCCGCCCACAGCCCAACCGCCACGCCAAGAGATGTGCGCTCATCCTGAAGCGCGCGAAGCGTGGTATGCGCGGAAACATCAAAGGTCGGGTCGAAACGCAGAATGGTCCAGACCGTCGCTCCATGGACCAATGGGCAAAGAGCCAGGGCAACGATCGTCATCCCAAGGAAATTCTTCGCGAGGGACGATTTCGTTTTCGTTGACAATCCGAAGAGAAAGGGCCGGAAACCGTTGGTGATCCGCGATCCTGCAATCCAAAGACATCCCACGCCGCCGATCAACTGCGCCGCGCTGTTGGCCCACCACCCATCCGCCGTGCCGCCGTCCGCCACTTCGCCGACCAGCGGCGACAACGAAAGCAACGCCATCAAATAGACCGCCATGGCCGCCAGCACGGCGTCCTCGCGAAATCCGCCGACCTCAATGCCCTCCCCGACAACGGTCGATGGAACGTCACACCTTGCCCAACCCAAGCCTACGACCGCGGCGATGGATACCCCGCCGACCACGATCAGCCAATCCGCGATCGATTGCAGCATGACAATCATGGTGACCACGCCGGCATACCAATTCGACCCGATGGCCGCCGCCCCCAGCGCGAAGTCCGATCGTCAAAGCTACCATCCCCGAACATTTGGTTTCCAGCGAATCCGCAATCGTTCATCGGCCGCTCGAGCTTGTGGAAACTTCGCTAACGGATGTTGGCTTGGCCCGCACCGTCCAGCGCAACAACCGCCAGTGGTCGGCCTCTTCGATGCCCGCGCGGGCCGCTGCGGCCCGCATGATCGGAAGGATCGCCGTATGCAGGAACAGCGCATAAAACATCGAGTATCGAATCTCCATGAACCGCAGGATTCCGTCCAGCACAGCAATGGAAATCCCCCATGCGATCCGTCCCCGCCGCGTCGGCGGCGATGTCTTCGGATCGGGCATCATGACAAACGTGAACAACGCGAATTCGGCGCCCGTCATCGGCCCGATGGCGAACACCAGTCCGCCCTGCCCCAGTGCCATGCGCAAAAGCCCCATGAAAACGTAGCCTGTCAACCACGAAAACGCGAGGTCCAGTCGATTGATCCGCCACATCATCGTCATGCCCAGGATCAGAATGACCACGGCGATTCGATAGTCCGCCCCCCACTGCGAACCCGGCGAAATGCTCGCCACCCCGTGACCGAACAGGAGAATCATCACGATGGCGAAATTGGACGGATTAAAAAAATGACGCTTCGAGTCGCGGATTAGATATTTGGATAGAATCCCCCACACCGAGGCCACCACATACACTCGCCAGTCATTGCTTTCCACGAGGATGACTATGCTGATGCCCGTCAGGTAGGCGCTCAGCGGAAGCGCGATCTGTCGAAACAAAATCAAAATCAGAAGAAAATCCAGCAGGCACGCCGCGCCAATCGCAGCCGCAAGATCAACCGGATTCCGGTTGAAGAAATAAACCGTCTGTCCAAGAATGACCCACAGCGTCACCGCCGCCGAATTCATGATTCGCGGATCCTTCAGGCTCGGTGTCACGAACGTCAAACCGGATTGTTTTTCCGCAATGGAGTTCATATTCCCGCAATCCGCGTCAGTTCCACATCAGCGCAAGGTCCGTCATCGGATGGTCCAGCGCCGACCGTGCACGGTCCAGTTCCTCTTCCAGTCGATCCAGGATATCCTCGTCGCCCCATCCGTATCGACGACGAACAGCCTGCTGAAGATCATCGTCATGGCACAGGTTTTGCGCGATCTGCCACCACGATCTCGCGACACCGAATCGGCCTGCCTTCACATACGCATCACCCAGCGAAATCGCCAGCGAAGCCTGAAGCCGATCGGAGCCGACGCCGACCTTTCGCCCGATGGCCACGCACAAGCCAATATCCCGTGCCGCCGCATCCGGAGGCGTCTTGTCCGCTTCAGGCCAGACCAGCCGCGCCGGACGGTGCAGATGATTCAATCCTCGCGCGAACAGCGCGGGCACATAATCTTCATTCCCGTTTTCAATCACGTCCGTCAGTATCTTCACCGCTTCCACGCTCGACGGCGCTTTGATCTCCAACGCGGGGAACAAGAGCATTTCGTCGACCCAAGCGAGTGCCAATTGCAACTTTGTTTCACGTGAAGGGTGAGTGGCGACCAGCTCCTCAAGGAACGCAATCGGTTGACGATCCAGATGCGGCGGAAACCTCGGAGTCAATTCTCCGCGACCCCGCGCTTCGTTCAGAAAACCTCGGCGAAGCCGAAAAACCTCCATGCGGTAGGCATTGGCCAGTACAAGATCACCGGGAGCGTTTCGCACACCCTCCCGCATGGTCTCCAGCCCAAGAGCCGTTTCACCGGCGGCCAGGTAATTGATTCCGGTTCGAACTCTCCATGCAGGAATCATTGCGGAATCATCCGGTCCCCGACTCGACAAGAGTTCGGCGGAATCGGGCCTTGCTCGAACGAACTTGTCCATCTCGGCGGCGTGTTCAAGACCTGACAGCCCCGCCGATGCAATCGTGACGCCGCTCGAAACCGCGGGCAGGCCGAGCAAGCCGACACGCGACCACGCGAATATCGCCGTCAACGCCACGACCACGACGACGGAAACCGTCGTCATTCTTGTGCGGCGCTTTGAACGTTCGGCGACACCGAGAGGCATTGAACGTGCGTCTCCACAACAGATGAAGCCGGACGACCAGGGCTTTGGAGCGAAAGCGACCGTGCGACTCACTGTGCAACCGGTAGGATATCAAGAATCGTGGATGTCGGCCAGCCGAACAAGACGCGACAACCGAAAACTGTCAACAACGCTGAGTGCTCAATCGGTTTTCATGCGCCTGACGAAAACGGATCGTGTACGACGGCCTGTCCGCAATACATGCAGCTCGGAAACCGCCGAGCGATGGTCCGTCCGCACTTCGGACACGCCACCGCGCTCTTCCGCACCCGGCCGTCGAGCTTCCCATCGCTCAGATCGATATCGTTCATACGCCGAACCAGATCCTCGTCGGTCAGCTCGAGCTTCTCGCGGAACAGCGACCACATCGCCTCGCACGCCAGCAACACGCGATCGATTCGACCCGCCGCCTCCATCACATCGTTTCGGGCACGCCGCGCATCGCCGGCGGCACTGGCCGCATCAAGCGCTCCACCCGTCAACGGCTCAATCCCCCCTCCCCAGAAAATCGGCATCATCGGCTTTCTCTCCTGTGCATTGACTGTCCGCCGTCAATCACCCTGTTTTCGCACGAACACGGTTTGCCCCGTTGCATACCGACAAGCGGGCTGCGCAAGCGAATGCACCACGTCCGCCACGTCGCCCGGCTCCAGCGTATCTTTCTTTGGAAACTCGGGAAACGGACCACGCAGCATTTGCGTCTCCACGGCCCCCGGCGCCACCGCGAACACCCGAATGCCGACCGCCCGACCTTCCTCCGCCAACGCCTTGGTCCAGACGTTCACCCATGCCTTCGCCGCTCCATACGCCGCGAAACCTGGAAACGGATCGATCGAAGCGACCGACGAAATGTTGACGATCACTCCCCCGCCCTGAGTTCGCATGATCGGCCACGCCGCGCGACACGTCAGGTACGTCGCTCGCGCGTTCACCCGCCAGATCTCGTCAAACAATTCAGGCGTCAAATCCTCGATCGCGGCCAGCGGGGCGACCCCCGCACAATTCACCAGTACGTCCACTTGCCCCAGACGATCTCGAACGCCGGCGACCACGCGCTGAACGTCCTGCTCCGTTCCGACATCCCCGACCTGCACAAGGCATCGTCCGCCCGCTTGTTCGACGATCGATCGAGTTTCGTCCAACTCCGAAGCCGTTCGCGCCACCGCAGTCACGATCGATCCCGCGCCGGCAAACCGCTGGCACACGGCCCGTCCGATGCCGCGCCCGCCGCCCGTCACCAACACCACATGTTCCGCCATGCGAATTCCTCGCGCGCCTCGCCGATCCCCTCGAGCAATCCCAATTCAATCGTAGCGAGCCGCGAACTTCAGTTCGCGCGGACTCCCGAAGAGTTTGGCGGCTCATCCGCTACGCTGGCACGAGAAGCGTCCTAGTGCGCCGCCGATCCGACGAACGGCAGCGCCGCAATCTTGGCAAGACAGGACGAATCATCCTGCACAATGCGTACTTCTGCCCCAATCGCTGCCCTGGCCGACTTAACGTAGCCCATCCCGATCGTTCGCCCAAGTGCCACCGATCGGCACGAGCTCGTCACGTTCCCCAGCCGCTGATCGTCCAACCCTCGAATCTCCGCGCCCGCCGTCGGCACATCGCCTTCAATACTCAGTCCGCACAACAGCCGGGCCACCACCTTCCTCGCCCGCATCCGCTCCACAACTTCCTGTCCCAGGTAGCAGCCCTTCTGCACGCTCACCGCCCGTTCCATTTGCCCTGTTTCCGCGGGAAGCGCCTCGTCGGTGATCTCGCGCCCCGACCCTGGAATCCCGGACTCGATCCGACAGACCTGCACGGCCTCATCGCCGGCGGGAATGGCGCCTCCCGAATCGGTTAGCGCCCGCCAACACTCTGCCGCGCTCGGAGCGGGCACGAACAGCTCGACGCCGAACGATCCGCAATAATCGTGCCGAATGAAAGGAATCTCAACGCCTTGCCACGGCACTTGCGACAATCCCAATGACGGCATCGTCGCGGCCTGCGGCGCGCCCAGCCCGGCCATCACCGCTCGACTCGCGTCGCCCGCCAATCCCAAACGAACGTATTCGTCGCTTCGATCCGCAACGCGCACGTCCTCCATGATGATGTACTTGTCGAAGTGCTTCCTGGCCGTCGCGAGGAATCCACGATCGAGATCGACCCAAACGCAGTCCTCGCGGACCAGAATGTTCAAGTCAAAAAGGATGCGCCCCTGAACGTTGAGCGCGAACGCATGCACACCTTCATTTCGCCCAAGGTTTTTGACCTGGTTCGTCGTCAGGTTGTGGAGCCACGTCGCGCGGTCCTTGCCGGTGATTTCCAGCAGCCCACGATAGGATCGATCGACGAGTCCCGCGCCGCTTCGCAGCGCGCGGTGCTCTCTTTCAAGGTCGACGTACCGCCCGACGACCTGCCGTCCGCTCCGCGTCGCGCTCGACGCACCGGCGGAAACGGCCGATTGCACAAATCGATCCCAGGATTCCAGTGAACGCTCGACCATCGCCGAATCATCTCTCTGGTCAAAGTCGAAAAGGACTCAGGATAGCAACTGTGCCATGAGCCACAACCTGACATGGGCGAATCCTTTCACGGCGACGGACCAGTCTGTTTTTCGGTTAGCACCTGAATCCGCCGAAAAACTTCAGCCGCCCGGGAGTCCAACTCTCGCCGCAACTCCTCCAGTGTCGCCGTCCCCTCCGTTGCCCGCCGCGTGAGCGATGAAAACACGTCCGCCAGTCGATTCAATTCGCCGGCCAATCCCGGAATCGGCGCATCCGTGCGAATCCGCCATTCGCCGTCCACGAGCGCGAGGTTCACCTGATCCAGCGGAACGCGCCCGCCGACCTGCACCGTCACGACCGCATGATCGCCGTCGATCCGTTCACCCAGAATCTCAACGTCGCGAGAGAACACGCCCACGACGTTCGCAACCTCCGAATGGTCGAACGCCGACGCCGACGCGCGACCAAACTTGAACGCCACCGCGTCACGCAGCGACCTTTCCGCCGCCGTCAGTCGATCGACGGTCTGAAGCAATTCGATGACCGCCGGCCGCTGATCGGGAAGCAGGAGCGACCCGACCAGCGCCATGCGACCCTCCCGGCGATAACTGCAAACAGCACGAACCGTCTCAATCGGCGACAAATGACGCGCTTCACGATGCGGCCTCCCGGTATCCTCCCCGGACTTGCGATCCCGATCCGTTCGATCGCACGCGAAACCCGACAGGGCCGACAAAATCGCAGCCATCAGCACAGTCAACCGATGCGCGCGACAACGGCGCTTCGACCGATGAATCGCCGAATTGAAATCGCCTGTCATGGCTACGACGTGTACTTCGGAATGCGCAACCGCCTCGTGGCGCCGCGAGCGATGAAGCCGTTCGTATCCTCAAACTGCGTGATCAACTCTATTTCGTTGCCCGCGAGATCTTTTTTCGCCCACTGAAGCTGAACAAGGTAGCCCATGCCCAGAACGCTGGCGCGAACCCGCGTGAACTCCGACGTCGAATAATGCCAGTCACTCACCAGCGTCCGCTCCTGTTCGCCTTTTTCGTTCCGCGAGATCTTGTACATCTCGATGTGAAACGTTCCGTCGTGCAGCACCCCCTTGGTGGAACCGCTGTCGAGAAACACCCGGTAACGAATGCCTTCCGGATCGCGATCGCCCGCCGAATCCGCGCTGATCCACGGCTTCTGATCGAACAGGCACATCACCCCGCGCACCACCGGACCCGATCGCGCTCGCGCCGACGTTGAACCCGATGAAGCGCTCTTGCCCGTCGTTCGACACCCGACCGCCGCGATCACCACGCATAGGCCCAGCGCCACGGGAAATCGCAATGGACGACGCCTTGAATGATCAATCGAACTCGGCATCCTCTTAGGTCACTCAAGATTAATAGCGCCTGGCAGCCCGTGGTGAAACACCGATCGCTATAAACCAATGTAGCGTCACCCCTCGTGGGTGACGACTAAACGCGGTCGACGCCGCCCACAAAGGGCGACGCTACATTTTCACCACGGACTCCTAGTCGTCACTTGCCGTTCCACCCGAACCCCGAGCAATACTCGGCCCATACGTCCCCGTCGTCGTCGTGCTCGTCGAAGTGGGTCGATTGATCGGCGGACCATACGTCTTCGGCCGCGGGCCGTATTGCTCTCGCTCCCTGTCTTGCCCCGGTGGAATGGCCGCCGGCGGCATAGGCGGAACGACACTCGGATCGGCAGGCCTCGGACCCAGACCCGCCTCCTGCGGCGTGATCCGCAGCCCTTCCATCAACGGATTCTGCCGAATGCTGTCGGGAAGGATGTACTTGTCACGCTGCTCGACCGACATGCGGCGAACGTCCTCATCGGTTCGCAATACGTCTACCGTGAGCACGACCAGCAGCTCGGTCTTGCTGTTTTGTTTCTTCGTAGCGCGAAAAAGCGGACCCAGCCCGGGCAAATCTCCCAGAATCGGCACCTTGGTTTCATTATTGGAATCTCGCGATTGAATGAGGCCGCCGACGATCGCCGTCTCGCCATCGCGAATCGTAATGTTCGTTTCGACTTCTCGTTTCGAGAAGATCGGCTGTGAAACCCCCTGCGAAAGCTGCACGTTGTCGCCGAGGTTGGAAATCTCCTGCTTGATCTCGATCGTCACGTACCCATCCGGGCTGATATGCGGCGTAGCCGTGAGGATGATGCCGACCTCTTCTCGCCCGGTCGTCACGTTGATGCCGCCCGTATCCAGCACTTGCGAATTCGTGATGATCGGCACTTCGTCGGCGATCGTGATCTTCCCTTCCTCTCCGTTGCGGACCATCAGAATCGGACGCGAAAGAATCTCCAGCCGGTTGTCCTGCTGCAGTGCGTTGATCAGGAAGCTGAAATCCTCGCCGGTTACCGTGAAACTGAACCCCAGTGCTTGCGCCGCGTTCAACGCCGTGCCCGCCACCGAATCGAAATCGCTGCCCTGAATCACCCCGTTGGGCCCGACGACCGCCTGCCGCGAGAAATCAAGCTCCTGACCGGCGAGTTCGATGCCGAGGTCCACGTCATTGTTGAGCGTCACCTCGGTGATCAGTACGGAAATCATGACTTGCGGCTCGGCCCGATCCAGCGACTGAATCAAGTCCATCGTCCGCTGATAACCCCGCCGACTCGTTCCCACGAGCAGGCTGCTGCTGCCTTTCTCTTCCTGGCCGAGGCTTTCCACCGAAACCTGCCGTTCCTGCCGACGAACGCGCGACTCCTCATCCTCCCCGCCCCCGAGAACATTCAGCTCCTGTTCGATGAATCCCTTAACCGCCGTCGCCAAATCCGACGCCGGGCGGAACTTCGCGTTGTACACCGACGAAACGCGATCCTCCGCTTCCTGCGAATCCAGAAAACGAACCAGATCCTCCACCATCGTCAGGTATACCTGCGCCCCCGCCACGATCAGGGTGTTCGTGCGCGCGTCCGCCGCAAAGCGAAGCTCTTGCCCGACACTGGCCAGTTGCTGCTCGAGATCGGTCGCCGCCGAACCGAACACCAGCTGGCTCTGCGTTGCGCCGCCTTCCGCGCCGCCGCCCGCCCCTTCGATCTTGAAAATCTCTTTGAGCTGATCGATCATCGTCTTGGCGTCGCTGTTGATCAGCGGAAACAATCGAATCTCCGAGGTCACCGGGCGGATCTTGTCAAAATCCCGAATCATCGCCTCCAGCATCGACATGCTGTCGGCTGGAGCCATGACCATGAGCGAATTGGTTCGCGGGTCGGGCTTGATCTTGATATCCTGACGAAGCAGCTTGCGAATCGTCTCCTTGCCGTCCGCCGCCTTCTCCAGAAACGATACGATCACCGCCCGCTCGTCGTCTCCGCCCGAGTTCTCGCCCACCAGCGTCTCTTCAAGCAGCGTCGCGAAGTCCTCCGCCAGCGCCTGCCGAAGCTGAATGACCCGCACCATCATCTCCACCGCCGGAGCCGACGTGTCCAGACGGGAGATCACGTCCGCGATGTTGATCATCTGCGACGGCGACGCCCACACGATCAGCGAGTTGGTGCGCTCATCGGCTTGCGCCGCGATCGCGTCCGCCCGACCGGAACTTCCGCTGTCGCCGCTCTGCGCCTTGAACAAGCTGTCCAGCTTCTCCGCGACGCTGGCCGCCTTGGCCAGCTTCAGCGGGAAAATCTCGAACTGCCGCGCGATGTTCGACGGCCGATCGAGCAGTTCCAATAGGCTCTCGATCACGTTCTGATCATCACGCGATGCGCTGGCCACCAGACTGTTGGACGACTCCTCTGCCAGAATCACGATCGGAGTCCGCGAACCCTCTTCGCCTTCCTTGCGCGAATCGAACAGTTTCTGCATCCGCACGGCGATCTGCGACGCCGAACCAAACTTGAGCGGGTACACCTTGAACATGGCCGTCAGCGGACCCGCCTCCACGTCCAGTCGTCGCACCACATCCTCCACCCGATCCATCGTGTCCAGCGCCGCCGCCACCAGCAATGCATTGCTCCGCGAGTCAGGAATGATCGTCGGAGCCTTGAACGTCTCCGACTGACCCTCCATGCCTTGAAACAAATCGTCCAGTTGCTTGCTGAGCACGGCCACGTCGGCGAATTCAATCTTGAACAGCCGCGTGTCGTTGATGAGCGGTTGCGATTCCAGCGTATTGATCAGTCGCTGGATCTCCTCGAAATCTTCCACGCTCGATGCCACGATGAGGGCATTGCTCCGCTCGTCCACCGCCACGATCGGAAGGTCCTCCAGCAGCTTGGCTTCCTTGCGAAGATCGGCCTTGCGCTTCCAGAGATCTTCGATCTTGTCCTTCAAATCCTTCGCCGACAGTCGTTGACAAAGCACGATCCGAATTTGGTCGAACAGCTTGGCCGGCTTCGTATCCAGTTGAACGACGATCGACGTGATTTCGGCGAAGTTTTCCTCCGACGCCGAAATTACCAGCGAATTGCTCCGCAGGTCCGTGCTCAAAAACACGCGCTCGCGTTCCAGGGCGGCCTTGTCCGACCCCACCGCCTGCGCCGCTTCGAAACGCTGCGTGAACAACTCGGTGATCATCTTGCCCAGTCCCGTCGCATCGGCATGTTCGACGGCGATGAGCCGCAGCGGGAACTTCAGCGCGGTCGCGGGCTGGTCCAGCGTGCCCACGATGTTCTCCACCAGCGAAAGCTGTTCCGCCCGGCCCGACACAACCAGCGTGTTGGTCCGAACGTCGGCGACGATGCCGAGGTTGTACACCAGCGCCCGGCCTCGCTCATTTTCCGGCACCGAGTTCTGACCGCTTCCGTCGGGGTCTTCCGGCAGCTTCTTCCCTTCGTCAAACATCTTCTTGACCACGTCCGCCAGCGACTCCGCCGCCGCGAACTTGAGCGGGAATAACCGAACCTCGATTTCCGACCCCAGCGGCACGCCGTCCAGCAGGCGAATCAACTCGCCCATCGGCACGACGTTCTCCGCGGGCGTCGCAACGATCAGACTGTTGGTTCCCTCATCCGGAGTGATCTTGATTGTCTTCTGCAAATCGATCGGCGGAAGATCGGTGATCTGACCCGATGGACTCGCCTTGCTGATGATGAAACGATAAAGCGTTTCCTCCACCGCGTCCTTGGCCTGCTGCGATTGCGATTGCGACTTGAGCAGCTTGTCGATCACGTCGCCGAGGTCCTTCGCCTTGGAGTGAATCAACGGAAACACCGTCAGCTTCACCTCGCCGAATCCCGCCACCGGCTCCACGTCGATGTTGTCAATCAGCGACTGAATCTTCTCCCGCTCCGACTCCCGCGCCGTCACCGTGATCGTGTTGTTGGCGTTGTTCGGAAGAAACTGAAGCTTGCTCTGTTCTTTCTTGGCCCCTTGCGCCTGCCGAAGCTGCGTGACGATCTTTTCCAGTTCCTTCGCGACATCGCTCGCCTTGCGGTACTTCACTTGGAACCGCATCATCTCGATCTTGCCCAACGGATCCGGAATCGAGTCCACCTGCTTGATCGTGTCGATCACCAGGTCAATATCTTCCGGCAGCGCCGACACCAACAGAATGTTTGACGACAGCGCGGTGACCTTCACCTGCTCTTCCGGCGTCTGATTCGGGCGCTTCAGCGCGTCCCGCAAAGCCTGCTCCACCGACCGCGAAATCTCGTTCGCGTCGCGCTCGCTGACGGTGACAACTTCCACCACCTTCGTCTTCGTCGTCGCGAACTCCGCGTCCAATCCACGAATCAAAAGCTCCAGCGTCTTGACCGCTTCCTCCGGTCCGCTCAACACCACCTGATCGCCGACGATCTCCACCGTCACGTCCGCCCCGGCCAGCCGCGCCAGAATGGCCGGATCAACCCGCTTCAACAGGTCGCTCACCCGGTCCGGAGCCGGAGGTTGTTGCGGTGCGTTGGGATTGTCTCCCGGTTGATTCACCGGGCGCGCGCTCGGCCGCTCAGCCGGAACCGGCACGTCCGCCTTCGTCCGCTCGCTTTCATCGGGAGTCTGCGCAAGCGCCGCAACTGCGCCGACCAGCAATCCAAAGGCGATCGCCCATCGTGCTCCCGATCGAGCCAACCGCCCCAATCGCGCCGCCGCAGCCTTGTGAATCATCGTCATGACTCCCGCTCCGTTCGATGCCCGTTCACCATCCATGGCCATCCGCCTTACACATTGGCGTCGCAAGAACAACGCCCGCTGCCTTGTATGCCCGAATCAGACCGCTGGTCGCAACCGTTTCGGAGCCGAACCGACCGCCCGGTCCGCCCCGCAACGACTCGTAAACTACCGCCCGACAATCGCCGACGCAACAAAAATCCCGCCGTCAGCGCCTCACCTCTTCGTCATTACGGCCGACCGCCGCCGCGCGTCGGCCTCGACCCGCCGCCCGACGAGCCTCGTCGCGAAGAACCCGAATTCGACTGCTGCGTCATCTGGTCAATCAAACGTTGGATATCCTCCGTGGCAATATTGGGAACGGGGACGATGATCGTCGTGTTGTTTCCCGTCGGACCCATTTTCTCCAACGTGCGGATCATCTGTTCCGCGTCGTTGAACAGCATGGGACTTCCCGCGATGGTAATCGAATTGGTTCGACGATCGGCCAACGCCGAAATTGTCGGAATTGAACCGCCTCGTCCACTGCCAGCCGGGGCTCGCATCTTCGCGCTCTCATTGATACTCTGCTCGACCTTTTCTGAAAGATCATCAACGTTAATACCTGCCGAAACCTGCACAATTCGAAAAGTGGATTTGTCCTTCTTGTCTTCCGTGTCGATCTTCTCCACCACGCCCTGGATCGCCGCGAGGTCCGTCGCCGACGCCCGAACGATGATCGCGTTGCTCGTCTCATCCGCCACGATCACCGGCGGCGAGTAGTGCTTCTTTCCGCCGCCCATCTTCGGATCGTTGAACATCTCCTTCAGTTGCGGCAGCAGCAGGCTCGACGATGCATACTTAAGCGTGATGATCTGCGGAACGCTGCCCTTCTCCCCCGCGATGTCCATCCCCTTGGCGATCGACTCGATGCGATCGAGTTGCTGCTGATCGCCGCTGATCATGATCGCATTCGTCTGCGCGAGCACGCCCAGCCGCACGTCGCCGATCAACTGATCGCCACGCCCACCCGGACCGGCCGGCTTCTTGAGATACGCCTGAAGCGCCGTGTTGATTTCCGACGCGTCGCCATATTGCAGCGTCACGACGCGAACGTCACCGGCCGTCGCGATCTCCTGCGTGTCCAGTTCCTTGATCGTCGCATCGATCTTCGCGAAGTCGACCGCGTTGCAGCGCACTAATATCGCCTTCGACCCCGTCGCCGCAGAAATCGAAATCGCCGCTTCGCCTTCGGCACTCTTCTGCGCGTTGCGCACGAAAATATCCGTCAGCGCCTTGACCAGCGCGTCCGGGTCAGCGTTCTTCACCTCCACGACGTGCACTTCCTGCTGCGTCACCGCGCTCGCCGGCGTGTCGATCTTACGCAGATTCTCCTCGATGAAGCCGAACACGCTCGGCGTGCCCAGCACAATGAGCGCGTTGGCCGTCTCGTCCGGCTGAACACTGAACGCCTCGATTTTCTTCGCGTCCTGCGGACCAAGCCGCTGGACATACTCGGTCATCAGTTTGGTCAATTGCCCGTGGACGGCCTTCGCGTTTGCGTATTGCAGCGGATAAATCCGAAACTCCACCGAAATCCCGCTCCCCGGCGTGTCCAGCGTCTTGGCCAGCGATTCCACCTGCGAGAACATCTCGTCGTCCGCCACAACGAAGAGCCGCCGCGACGCGTCGTGCGCCGTCACCGTGAATCGCGGCAGCGCCGACGCTCCCGACGACCCCGGCCGTGCCGTTCGCTTCGAGTCGTAGGCCTTCTCGATCGCGTCGGCCACCTGGCTCGGCGTCGCGTTGGTTAGTTCGATAATCCGCGGCGTGGTGGTTTGCTTCGATTGCTCTTCCAGCTTCGCCACCGTCGACAGAATCTGCTCGTGCAGTCCCGTCGGCGCGCTGAACAGCACGATCCGCCCGCCGGCCTCGCCGATAAACTTCGGACTCTTTCCCCCGCCCGACTTCCCACCGACCGGCCCGCCGGCCGCCCCGCGCGCTGCCGACGCTCCGCTTCCTCCACCAAACATCTCGCCAAGCGTGTCCGCGACCATCTTCGCGTCGGCATGCGCCAGCACCACGTCCTTCCACTCATCCTCCGTGCTCTTCACATCGAATCGAGTCAGGACTTCTTCAATCTCCTTGATCTGCTCCGCCGTCGCCTGCACCGTCAGCATGTTCAGGCGGTCATAGGCGATGAAGCTCGGCGCGTTCATGCCGCCCCCGCCGATCGACGGCGCACCCTCGCCGCCGCTCTTTTTCGACCCCTTTCCCGATCGCCCCGGCGACTTCTCCGCGAAATAGTCGCTAAGTTGTTCCGCTACCTCGGCCGCTTCCGCGTGCTTCAATTCGTAATACCGCGTCAGCCGTTCCGCGATGTCGCCGCTTTCAAACTGATCGATCAGCTTGCCGATGTAGTCCAGCGCCGCGGGCGGCGCCATCGCCATGATCGTGTTCGCCGTCTCGCTCGAAAACAAAGTGATATCCTGCGGATCGACGCCCAGCAGGCTCCCCGTCGTGCTCTCCTGCAACACGGTTTGCGGAAGCTGACCGCCCGGCCCCGTCGTCGAAGCCTGCGCCGCCCCCGGCATCCCCGGAAACGCCGGTCCACGCGCGGCCGCACGCGGACGATCCTTCGCCGCGTCCAGCCGAAGCATTTCACGAAGCATCTGTTCGACTTCAGCGGCGTTGAGCTTTTTAAGCTGATACGTCCGCATGATGCTATCGACCGGTTTGGGTTGGTCGATCGTCGCCAGCAGTTCGAGAATCTGCGGATACTGACTCGTTTCGGCCCGGAGAATCAGCGTCCGGTCGCGCGGATTCGGATACACCCGCACCGCCGGCGCGGGAAGTTGCGGCACCTGAATCTGCGGCTGCTGAGGTTGTTGCGGCTGATTGCCCTTGCCCGCGCCGTCCTTGCCGTCCTGATCCTGACCGCCGCGCTCTTGTTGCTGCTGTTGTTGCTGCCGCTGCTGCTGCATCTGCTGCATTCGAGCCATCTGGGCGGCCTGTTGCTGCTGGATCATGACTTGAGCTTGCTGAGACTTCGTCGCGTTGAACATCTCCTCCAAAACGTCCTGCGCCGAAAACACATCGATGTACTTCACGCGATAGATGCGAATGTCCGGCGCGACCAGCAGGTCTTTGATCTCGTCGTCCAGGTCTTCCATCGCTTCCTTGACCGTGTCGAGATCATCCTCCTCGCCCTCCACGACTATCACGCCTTGCGTGTCGTCGTAAATCACTTTGAGTTTCTTGCTTGTCTTGGTCTTGCCCTTCTTGTCTCGTTCGGTCTCGGAATCCTTTTTCTCCTCCTTGCCCGAGTCTTCCTTCGGGGCGGCGATCGGCTGAAGCGCCCGCTGGATCATCAGGTCGGCATTCACCGGCGGCTCGACATAGGGGGTCTCTTCGACGGGCACGTCGTCCTGAATTGGCTCGATGTGTTCTTCCTGTTCCTCAGGCGGAGCCGATTCTTCGGGCGGCGGTTCCTGCTGACCGATCGCCGAACCAAGCAGCGCCGCGGCCATTCGATCAAACGCCAGCGGCATCACGCACGGCGACACTTTGGATTCTTCCACGACCGGCACGCGAACCCGCTCCAGTGGAAGTTTCTTCTCAATGTCTTCCGGCGTGTTGTTGACCAGATCGATTTCGTATTCACCGAGATTTCGCTTCAGCCACCGTGCCGTCGCCTCCGCGCTCATCCCCGCCGGACTCGCAATAGACTTCCGCAGGACTTTGACCGGCTTGTCACTCGGCTTGTCCACATGTTCCGCGATCATCGCCTTGATCTCTTCAAAACGACTCTCATCAGGATATCGAATGACCAGCGAATCTTTGAACAGCTTCTCTACCTTCGGAAGTTTTCCGTGCGGCTCCCAGAGGGATTCCAGAAGGTCTTCCAGGTCCCAGCGCGCATCGCTGGCGTCGGCATGCTCCAACTTGTATATGAACTTCGGAACCGGCTTCTCTTCGATGCCTCCTCGGATGACCTCGTCTTCCTCGAACATCTTGAAAATGTCGTCGATCTGCGCCAGCTTCGACGCCGTCGTCGCCACCAGCATCGTCCGGCCGATCAGATCCGCCTGAATGTACAGATCGCCCCCCGAGTGCGTCTTCGTCGTCGTGAACTCCTCCTCATCTTCCTCCTCCGCCGCGCCTTTGCCGGATGCCGCCATTCGCGCCGGACGAGGCACGCCGCCGGTTTTCGCCGGTGTTGCAGAGTCCACCACGTTCACGATCAGATCGAACAACTGCGCCGTGTCCGCGTCTTTCACTTGATAAAGCTTGATCCGCCGGCCGCGCGTCGACAGCTCGTCCAGTTTGTGAATCCACTCCGTCGCCTTATCAACCTCCGCTTCGATGCCGTTGAGGATGATCGATCCGCCGCCCGGCGCTTCCACGATCGTCAGCGCCTCCGTCGACAGACTCTCCGCCGCCACCGCCCCCGGACTGCCCGGCACGCCCACGGGCCTCGGGCGCGCCACAGCCCGTACTTGCGTCGGCCGCCCCATCATCTCCTTGACCGTCTTGATCATCTCGGACGGCGACGCATTGGCCAGTTCCACCGTGCGAAAAACGACTTTGTCCTTCTGATGCGCCGGCTGATCGAACATCTCCACCAGCCGCCGGGCCTCGGCGATGATCGCCTTCGGCGCCGCGATCACGATCCGCTCATTCCGCGCGTCCGCCGCGATGTGATACCGATCGCCCCCGCCCGCGTTGCCGCCCTGTTGCAGCGCGCGAATGCGCCGCGGATTCGGAACCGGCGAAGGCGCGGTGCTCTCGGTCGGCACGTCTGCCAGCTCGCCCGCCTGCACCAGCCCCCGAATCTTCAGGTCCAGCAGCGGACGAATGTCCTCCACCAGGTCCAGCGGATCCCCGTGCTTCACGTCGATGAACTCGACGATCGACGGCTCCGCCGAAGCCTCCACCCGCAATACGTTCAGCAGCTTCTCAATCTCCGGAAACTGCGCCGGATCGCCGATCACCACCAACCGCGACGACGCCGGCTGTGGAATGAACCGCGGTCCCTCCGCGCCCAGTCCGATGGCCGCCGCCGCGCCGTCCCGACCCGCGCGCCGACCCGCTCGACCCGGTCCCGCGAAAACCGATGTCAGCGTCTCCGTGATCCCCACGATGTCCGAGCCCGGCGGAAAATCCGAAAACACCTTGAGTTCCGTCCCACCCGATGGAATGTCGAACTCCGCGATCACCTTCGCCACTTCGTCCAGCATCCGCGGCGTCGCCTTCACGATCAACCGGTTGGCGATCTGCACGATCGTCATCTTGTCCGAAACAACGGACTCAACCGTCGGCCCGCCTCCGACTCCGGCCGGCGCCCCGGCGTCTCCGCGCGGAATCCTTCGCCGTCCGACTCCCGTACGCGGCTCGACGACACCGCCGCCATCTCCCAGAAGCGCTTCGATCGTCGCCTTGATATCCGACGGATCGGAGTGCTTGATCTCGAACGTCCGCTGTTCGACGAGCGACGGCTTGTCCACCTCCTCCAAAAACACCTTGATCCGGGCGATATCCGTCGGCGTCGCGCCCACCACCAGGATCGAGTCATCCGTCGCCACCGTGCGAATCGCGGAATCCACGTTTGCCAGTCCGCTGAGCATCGTGCCCAGCCGCTCCACCGCCGTCGCTGGATCAAGATGCGTTACCGTCAAGCGAACGAACGGCTCCGATTCCGGCGCGGCAACGTCGATCTGCGCGATGAACGCCTCATACCGCTTCCAGTCCGATTCTGTGCAGAGAATATAGAGCAGCTTCTGCACATCATCCGGCGTGAACTTCGACGCCGCCTGCGTCGTCACACGGCGACTCTTCGGCGTCCGACCGGCCGCCGCCGGCGCTGGCGACGCCGCCGTGCTGCCGTCCAGCTCACGAAGCAACCCCGTCACGAACGAAGGAGTCTGATAGATCAGCCGCACCACCCGCAACGCCACCGGATCCTGCGCGACATCCAGCAGTGCGATGATCTCCTTCACCTTCGTCAGTTCGCTCTCCGTGCCGCTGTACCACAACGCCCCCCCCGACGGATCAGGAATCAACTGAAAGGAATCTCCCCCCGGCTGCCCTTTAGGAATGCCGCCCCCGCCGAGAATCTGACCGACCGTCGTCGAAACCTCGTTCGCATCGGCCACTTCCAGTTGAATCCGCAACGGGCCGATCTGCGACACGACGTCGAACAACGCCACCAGATCACGAACCTTAGCGACCCCGTGCTCGTCACCAAGCACCACGATCGCGTTCCGCGACGGATGCGGAATCATCGTCACCGATTCCGCCGAAACCGGACCGCTCGCTCCCGCCGCCGCGCTCGCCCGTCGTCCGCGCCGTCCCGCCGTGCGCACCGGCTGCGCCGGCATGCCCGGCACCCCCGATGTCGACGACGCAGACAACACCTGCTGAATCGCGGTCACCAGGTCCGCCGCCGTCGCGTGTTCGATCGGAATCACCACCGGCTTCAGATCCCCCGTCGACGTATCCACGTCAACGTAGGGCAGCAACCGCCGAATCTCCTCGATCTTGTCCTTCATCGCCCGGACCAGAAAATACCCCTGCGTATCGTCCGGAATCAGGCTCACCGTCGGCGGCGGAATCCCTTCCAACATGCTCGGCGCCGCCGTCTGCACCCGTCGTTGTGGGACCGCCGCTCGACCCGCGCCGTCCAGGTCGGCCATCAGCCGAAGTCGGTTCACCGCCTCCGTCGCCGAGATGAACTGCACGTCAAACCGTTCAATCGCCCGCGGATCCTCGCCGCCTGTCGGAAAGAACGCGATCAGCTCCAGGTATTTATTGATGTCCTTCACCAGGGCGAAAATCGATACACTGTTCCCCGTCTCCAGCGGCGTCACCCGCACATAGTCCGGCAGAAAATCCCGAACCTGTCGAAGATCCGCGATCGACCCCGTCTTCGGCGTGTAGATCACTAGGACAATTTCGTCCTCCGCCGGGTTCTTCAACTCGAACTCCTCGACGCTCTGATACATGTGCGACTTGGGGAGAATCCGATACAGGTCCGTCACTCGAATCACCAGCAGGTGCGATTTTTCGTACAGAATCCAATACGGTTCGTGCGGCTTGTAGTTGAACAGCAGCATCCGCACCCGACCCAGCGCATCCCGAAAGCTCAGGCTCTCCGTCGTCTCAAACGTCACCGTCCCCTCGCGCGGCGCTTCGCCAAGGACCCCAAGCCCCGTCTGTCGCGCGAAACCCCGGATGAGTTGCTCATACGTTCCGTTCTTGATGCTGAACGAATAGGTTCGCTGTTCAGGCGGCTCCGAAACCACATCCGGTTCCGGCGGAATCTCGATCTCCGTCGATGGACCCTTTTCCTCTGTCGGCATCGCCCCAAGGTCCGTCGGTTGAATCATCTCCGGCGGCGGATTGTTCGGCTGGGCAACGTTCGGCTGCACCGCCGGCGCACCTCCGGATGGATTGTTCTGGCGACGTCTTTCGGCCGCGCGCTGCGCCGCTGTCTTCGTTGGATCGTTGGTCGAAGCCGTACCCACCGCTCCGGGATCCACGGTACCGGGCTGACGACCCGATTCTTCCATCAGCATCTGATCAATTTTCTTTTGTAGCTCCGGATCGATCTTGACCCGGCCCGTTTCGTCGACCCCGACCGGTTGGCCGATGTTCGCGCCCGGAGCAGGCTGGGGCGCGGGTTGCTGTGCCGGTTGGCCTGAGGGGTTGGTAGCGGGCGGAACTTGTTCAGGATTCTGCGGCTGTGGTTGCACGACCGGCTTGTTGCCTTCGCCTTCGGGCTGACCCGGAGGCGTCACCGGCGCCGGATTCGGCCTCTTCACCGCCGGTCGCCGAGTCGGAGTCTTCGGTTTTTCCTGTGCTTCCACAGTCATCATCGACGCGCCGAAGCACATCGCGATTGCCGTACAAACGCTGACCATGCGCCGTCCGGTGAATCCGTTCCGTTCATTTCGCATTTGCGCTCTCCTCGGGGCGCCGCGCACTTTCGCGGCCGGGCGACCCACGCCCTTATACCCACCGACGGTTCAATGAACTCAATCTTCTTCCCTTGTTACAGACGTCCCGGATTCGGCGGATTCCCGCGGTTCCGAATGCGCGACGGTCGGTTCTGACGAATCGGTTTCTTCTTTTCCGGTTCCCGCGGTTCCGCCTTCGCCGTGTCCGCTTCGTTCGGCTTCAACTCCGGCGGTGGTGTCGTCGGCCGAGCCGCCTCGTTCGCCGGCGGCGTATTCTTCGCGGTTGGTTGTTCTTCCGGAGAGGCCGGGTTCACCGAACCGTCGGCTCCTCGTTCCCCTGAAGTTCGTTTTGATTCTGCGGAACCCGCGGGCGCCGGCGGCTGATCGCCGGACGGCGCGCGAGGCCCATCGTTCGGCGTCGCTGTGTTGTTCTGCGCCGATTGCGAAGCGGCCCCCGGATTGCCACCGGCCTCGCTCGGCGCACCCGCTGCCGGATCGGGCATCGGCGCTTGCTCAGGCGCGACCGTCGGCGTCGTCGGCTGTTCACCCGCCTTGGCGGCCTCTGCCGCGCGGGCTTGCTCTTCTTCGGCTTTGCTTCGCGCCAAGGCATCCGCTTCGGCTTGCGCCCGAGCCTCTTCGTCGGCTTTGCGAGCGCGTTCCGCCTCCACGGCGCGTTCCGCAGCCGCTTTCAACTCCGGATAGTCCGTGGCGATCGCCGCCTCCATGTGGTCATCCATGGACCCGCCCAGCGGATAAACGAAAAACTGGCCCGTCCGATGGACCAATGCGCCGGATTGGTGCACATACACGAGTCTGCCGCCGTCAAAGTCATCGCCGCGCTTGTAATACGTGTCCTCATGCGTGCGGTTGTTGGACACCATGATTTCGTTCGATCGCTTGCCGTTAATCGTGCGCATCAGCGTCATCACAATGTGTAGCGATCGACCGTCCGGCCAGCGCTGCACCACCGGAACCACCGGCTGCGTGATCACCGGTTGCGTCGGTTCCTGTTGCGGCGGTGGCGGAGGCGGAGGCGGAGGTGGCTCGCGAATCGTCACCATCACCGTCGCGTTCGCCGGGTTGCTCTTCGCCCCGTCCGTCAGCGTCACCGTGTACGTCTGCGATCTCGCCGATGAGCTGTCCACGGTTGGGTGCGGCGAGCTCGCATCGTTCAAACCATCCGCGGGCAACCACGCAAACGCATAGTTGCCGTCACCGCCCGACGGCCTTGCACTCAGCCCCACGGGCTGTCCGACTTCCGCCGTCACATTCGCCTGCACGTCCAGCCGAAGCGGTGCCAGCGGCACGAACTCAGTAAACGGCGTCCCCTCCCAGATCGGCGAATAATCTCGACCCGCGTGGCGGACCACCTGCTCCGGTTTCTTCAGGCCCTCCGGGTCAATTCGTCCCACCATCCTGTGCTGCGGGAGAACCAGCACTTCCACCGGCACCCGCAGGTTGAACAAATCCTTGTCCTGCCCCTTGCGGCCCGACCCGGACGGAGTCAGCGCCGTATTGGACACTCGCACAACCTCCGGAATCTCCGCAACTTCCTTCAAAAACTTCACCGCCGATTCCAGCGACCCAGCCGCCGAAACCGTCACCACCGTCGTCGTCAGTCCCGTCTTCCGATCCTCCACCGGACGCGACGGCGATACACTCATGTTTTGCAGACTGTTCTTTTCGATCAGGCCGTTCAGTCGATCCCGCACGCTTGACTCGACCCGCCCTACGTCGAACGAACCATTGCGTTCCACATAACTGCGGTATTCGTATCGCGCCTGTTCGACCTCGGCCGCAACCGCCTGCAGCTTCGCCAGGTCGTCCTTGCGCGCCGCGATGCGTTGATCAATCGTCAGCAGCGGCTTGATCCATGTCGGATACACCGTGCCTGCCGCCACCACGTACACCATCGCGATGGCAAACCCCGCCGCCAGGATTTTGGTTCGTCGATTCATCGGCCCTTCGTGCTCACCGCGGCGACCGCGCGCCGACCATTCCTACCGCCGTCCCGACGCCTTGGTCGGCGCCTCGTCGTCCAGGATCGTGATCCGCACATCCTGTTGAAACGGATACTTCTCGCCCTTCTTTTCCGACTGCCCGCCGACATGAACGTCATAGCGCGGGCGATCGCGCCCCTCTCTCCGAAACTCCTCCATCCGCCGACCGACCTCCAGCGCCGTATCCCGGTTCTTCGCCTTCGTTTTCAGCGTCACCCGATTCTCTTTCTGATTCAGCTCCAGATTCGTGATCAGCCACTCCTCATTCGACGGCATCAGCGCGAACACATCGTACATCACGTCCACCCACACGAGCTGCCGCTTGTCAAACTCCCGGAGTTGCGCCATCACCTCAAGAAACTTCAGTCGATCCTTGTGGTCCTCTTCCAGCGCCGCGATCTCCGATTCCACCTGCGCGAGTTCCTTGCGCTGCTCCTTGGTCGCCTGCGCGACGCTGATTCCCGCAGCCGTGATAAACAGTCCGCCGATCGCCGCTGCCAGCGGCGCCTTTCGAAGCCGTCGTTTCGCTTGCGACTCTGTTCGCTTCGGATGCCGAAAATCAAAGTGCAGTGATTCCGCATCCGCATGACTGAGCACCAGCCCCAGCGCCGAGGCGAAGCCCGCCGCGGCCGCCCCTTCGTCGGGTTCCCACCCGAACGTCGACGCCGGATTATAAAGCTGCGTCGTGAATCCCAGCTTGTCCTGCAACGCTTCCGACAGAGAATCTTCGACTCCCGTGTCACCGCCGATGACCGCGAAGTCGATCGCCGCACCCGCATCCGACGTTCGATACGCTTCGACCGACCGCGTCACTTCCACGATCAGCGACGAGATGATGCTCGCCCGCGACGGCCCGACGGGTACGCCCGTGCCGCCGTCGCCGCCCGCGAATTCATCCTCGACACCCGTGAATCGCAGCCCGCCTCGATCAATCGTCGGCGACGCCTTGTCCGGAATCACCACCGACGCCGCTCGCGAGAACATCAGCGACCCGTTCTTCAGAACGTCGATTTCCGTCAAACTCGGACCCACGTCGATAAACAGAACGTGTTCGGGCATCGAATGCCGCAGCAACGCCCGCACCGCCACGCCATTCGCGTGCGGACGCAGTCCGACGCGCTCCACCTTCAGCCCCGCATGTTCGGCCACCGCCTCGTAATGGCTCAAAACCTCACGGCGCACCACCGCGACAAGCACGTCCGATGAGCCGGCCTCGCCGCCCGCCTCGCTCGCGGCCACAAAGTCGATCACCGCCTCGTCCGCCGGAAACGGAAGCTCCCGACCGATCTGAATCTCCACCATCCCCGGAAGCTCTTCCGAACGGGTCGTCGGAAGACTCAGCGTCTTGAGAATCGCCTGGTCACGAGGAATGTCCACCACCGCGTGCGTCGCGCCGATGCCCTCCGCGTCCAGCACCCGCCGAACATGCGCCCCCATCCGCGCCGGATCATCGATCCGCACGTCCGACGGGATCGCCGCCGACAGAATTCGGTCGATCTTCACGCCGCGCTTCGTCAGCACCGCGTGAACCACGCGAAGCGTTTCGCTGTTCCAGTCCAGCGCGACAATCTTGCCCGTGCGAATCTTAGCCGCCACGAATCTTTTCCTTGTCTTCCTCGCGGATCGGATAGCTCCCGCCCAATCCGCTGATGTCCCGATAGTATATCGTCTGCACGATCGGTCCGTTCATATCCACAATCACCTGCAACCGCGTCACCATCCCAATATGATCGCCGAAGCCCACCGATTCAATCGTGAATTGCTGCCCGCGGGCTGTGATTTGTGGGGCAACCTTGGCATAAGTTTCCACGTCCATACCCAATTCTGTCACCAGCCACGCCGTCGTCGATGCTGTCATCGGCGTCAGCCCGCCCCGCTTCGACAGAATCGCCTCCACCGTGTCTGCCGGCATCCCTTCGATGCACGACAACACCAGCCTTGGTGCCGTATTAATATTGATAAGGCCCTGAATGCCCCGCTCCGCCGTCGTCGTCGTTCGATCCATCAACACCGCCAGTTGCTCATTCGTCATTTGCAGCGAAACCGGCTGCCCATCCACCATCCTCGGCAAAAGCACCGATGCCGGACTCTCAAACTTGGTCGGCTCGTTCCCGTCCCCGCCTCCTCCCGTTCCACCGTCACCGCCTTCGTCCCCTTGCGGCTCACCGTCCCCGGTTTCAAGCCCACCGCCCTGATCGCCGTCGCCGCTCCCCGGAACCCCGCTCCCATCACTCCCCGGCTGTCCACCGCCGCTCGGCTGCCCGCCACCTGCGGGCTGCCCATCACCCGATGGTTGACCGTCTCCCGGCCCGCGCTGTTGCATGAGTCGCCCAAGTTTTGAACCGTTCGTCGAGTCGATCAATCGCCCGCCTTCGATCGACTTCCGGTTCGACCCGCCTTGCCCCTTCGGGTCATTCCCACCGGGCTGACCTCCACCCTGCCCACCGTCCTGAGGCTGTCCGCCTTGGCCCCCGCCTTGCGGTTGACCTCCACCCTGCCCACCGTCTTGAGGCTGTCCGCCTTGCCCCCCGCCCTGCGGCTGACCGCCCTGTCCGCCGGCGCCGCCCGTCCCTCCACCTCCGCCTTGCCCGCCCGTCGGCTTCTTCACCGCCGCGACGATTCCATCCACCAAACCCGGATCCTCAGGGAACACCGTCTCCAACCCCGCCCGAACCACCGCCTCCTCACCCAAAAGGTTGACGCGCGGACGGTTGTCGTTGGCCGTGTTGTTCTCAGTTGATAGCACCGTCAAATACGGATACAGACCGCGATTCAGAATGTCGTCTCGATTATCCGGCGGAAACGTCTTGTCGCCGTCCTTCTCATTCTCCGAAACCAGCCCATTGCGATCGAAGTCCTCGCCATAAAAAATCTCCGGTGTCACCCCTTTCACCAGCAGCAACTCCTCAATGCTGTCAAACGGACCGTTCTTCACCCGATACGGCTGTGGAAGTCCTCGATAGTATTCCCCCTCTGTGTCCGTATCCTCGCCGTTCGATTGCGAATCGCTGTCGTACCAGTCGACGATCGCATCAACGATCCGTTGCGGATCAACCTCGTTATCTTCGCCCACCGCCGCCGCCACCAGTTTCAGAAGCTGGTCGTATCGTTTCTTCTCCAACACCACGTTCAGATTCAGCTTCGCTGACTCGTCCGTGATGCCGAACCGCGCCTGCTCCTTGTCGTCGTTCGGATCGTCCGCCACGATGCTGAACCGATACACCATCGATTCGTCAAACTCTTCCGTTGTCCCGGCCGTCTGCGCATCCCGGCCGTGCGCCGTCACGATCACCCGATTCAGCAGTTCCGGATTGTGATACCACAGCCCGCGATCCAGGCGACCCGTCCGCAGCAGCATCTTCACTCGCTCAACGCCCGCTTCCGCCGCAAGCCGCGTCTGAAACCGATACGCCACCGCCTGCGTCGACGCCAGGTCCGCGTAAACCCGAAACGAGAACATCGCCGCCAGCAATCCGATCAGCACCAGCACGAACAGCACCACCGGAAGAATCACGCCTCGACGACGCATCACGGCTGACCTCCCGAAACTGAATCCGCCGCGCTCTTCGTCGCCTTTTCCACAAGGTCCTGACCCTCGCGCGACACCCGCGACCGAAACAACGGATCCGCCGGCGTCACCCGTACCATCATTGAATACTGATCCGGCGGCAGCGGCTTACAGTCCGGAGGCTCGCGGTTCATGCACTCACAAAACTCCACGTTGTCCTCATCCTCGCCGAACTCCTCTCCGCAGATCGGATGCGGCTCAAATCCGATCGTCACCTGCACAAGCTGCGGAAGCGGATTCTCCCCCGTCACCCGCCAGTCGTCCCACCACGAGGCACCGTCGTAATAGCAGAACCGAAGATACCGAATCTCCTCTGCATACAATTCCTGCCAGTTCACGTCCGTTTCCAGTCCTGTCCCTTCGCCCGCCGCGCCTCCGAGCAGCGAATCCAGCACCGACGGATCGAGGCTGATTCTTCCGCTGGCGTCCTGTTGGAGAATGCTCTCGTCGGCAGCCGGTACGGCGTTCGGATCCTCGGCCCGCGGAATCGAAGTCTCCACCCGCGCTAATCCCAGTGGGAATTCGTAATTCTCCTCCGGATGCAAAATGTCCGGATGCCGCGCGATGCGGTATTCAACCCGAATCAAATCGTACTCCGGCGGTGGCGTCACCCGGCTGAACCGCGTATCCGCGATCCGCCGCGCCGGCAACCGCACGCTCGCAATTCGAATCGCCTCCTTATCTCCTTCGATCCCGATCCCTGCGTCCGCCGTCTCCACCGACGCCTGCCGAATCTCCGTCGCCATCCGATCGAGAATGACCCGTGCCAGTCGCACCTTGTCCGCCGCGCGCAAATCGCGCTCCCGCGTCCGAAGCGCTTCGTCGTAGAACCAATAGGTCATGGCCGATAGAACAACAAGAATGCTCAGCGAAAGCAGTACTTCGAGAAGCGTGAGTGCAAGGCGGCGAGTCGGTTGTCGCGGCGTCACTGACCGCCTCCTTCGTCTTCATCGTCCAGCAGTCCGGCTTCGCCGAGGTCTTTCAACAGGCCCGAAGGAATCAACGATTCGATATCACCGACGTCAACCCCCAGCTTCTTGAGTATGGGAAGCAGTTTGAGAAGGTCCTCGGGGTCAATCGTCAGGAAGCACGTCAAATCAATCACGCCGCCCTCAAAACAAGGAATCCCGTTTTCGGCGATTTTGTCCAGAAGATCCTCGAGGTCTCCCTCAGGGACTCCGAAATCACTCGCGAGGTCCAGCGGCCGAGGCTGCGTTCGAAACGCCGATGCCGTGAACATCCGCTCCGCGAATTCAAAATCAAACGTGTCCTCGCGGTACTCGTCTTCCCTTGGCAGGTACAGCACTTCCACGGTGAGGCGATACAACCCGTCGATCGCCGTCGGCTCCGTGATCAGCACCCATCCCCAGTCCGGGTAGCGCGGACCGAAGTCGCCTTCCTGAACCTCGTCGATCGAATCGAGGGCCACCAATCCGAGGTCGAGTTGGGCCAACTGCATTTCCGCCAGCATCATTGCCCGCGCCTTGAGCCGCATCCGATGCACCGAATGATTCGACTCCTGAAGTTGCGCCCCGATCACCGCCAATCCGACGATCAACATCCCCGTCGCGATCACCGTCTCCAGCATCACATACCCGCCGCGCCGGCTCCGACAATTCGCGTTCGCCCCGCCAATCGAAAATGATCGCTCAGGGCGCAGCGCCGATGATGGGCCTTGCACGGTTTTCACGGCTGCTCACTCACTTCTTCCGGAGTCTTGGCCGTCCCGCGTGATTCCACCGGAAGCTCTCGCAATTCCAACACATCCTGCTCCGTCAGCATCCGCGCCGTCAGGAAATCCCTTCGAAGCACCACCGGCCAGTTTTTCTCCTCGAACAGGTCCAGCTCCTCGTCATAAAATGGCCGTTGCAGCCAGCACAATCCCGTCAATCCGTCCAGAATGACATCGATGCCGCGTTCCAGATGAATCTCGTTCAGCGGAACCTCTTCCTCCGCCTCGGTCAGCACGAACATCGCCCAGTCGCTGCCTCCGTCCGGATCGATGTACACCGGCGGCCGTTCATACTCGAACCGCTCGCGCTTTTCGCGCACGCCGAACGCCTGGTCCAAATCCTGCGAAGCCGACTCGCGACGCTGGCGAATGTCCTCGACCGTCGGTTTGCCGAGTCGAACCTCGGCACAGCGTGCCTTGCCCAGAAGTGTTTTACCCACCGCCCAGGGAGCGGTGACCGCGAAGTATTCCTCGGGGTGCTCGATCGGATCGTCCTCGCGCTCGATGATCGGCTGACGTGTTCCCCCCAGCGCATCCCGTTCTTCTTCGCGTGGAAAACGAATCCGGTAGCGCTTCGAGTCGAACGCGGCGTTCGCCCGAACCAGCGTGAGCAGCGATCGGAGTTGATTGGCCGAGGTGGGCAGCTCCTCGCGCCGAAGTTCGTTCAGAAAATTGGGTAGCGTGATCGCGCTGATCAGCAGCAACAATCCCACCACCAGTACGATTTCGATCAGCGTGAACGCCCGCGCCCGACATTGGTCGTGATGCGTCATGCCATTCCTCGTCAGCGCGAACCCCTCAACCGCCCTTGCCTCGTTGCCTTTTTGCCTTGTTGCCTTTTTGCCTTGTTGCCTTCGTGCCCCCGTGCCTCGTTGCCTCCCTACTTCTCTATCCAGTTCTTCACATCGTCGCTGCCTTCCTTGCCGCCGTCGTCCTTGCCGTCTGGCCCGCGACTCCACAAATCGTACTCGCCTTCGTTCATTTCTCCCGGCGAGCGGTATTCATAGGGGTTTCCCCACGGGTCTTTGCGCTCTTCGAACCGACCCTCGATGTAGGGACCGTCGTATCGCGGGTCCTCCTTCTTGTGTTCCTTCGACTGAAATAGCGCTTCGAGGCCCTCGTCCGTATCCGGGTACTTACCCATGTCCCACTTATAGGCATTGAGCGCCTTGCCCATCGGACCGTTCCGTCCGATCTCCGCCTCCGCCAGCTTGATCTTCGCCTTTGTCGCTTGGCCCATCAGGTTGGGAATCGCGAACGCCGCCAGCACCGCCAGAATCCCCGCCACCAGCAGGATTTCGATCAGCGTGAACGCCGACCGACGTTGTGTCCGTTTCCTTAGCATCTTGATATCTCCCTTGAACTCTCCATCGTTCCGTTTATTGCACGCCCGTGCCCATCGTCAGAATCGGCAGCAACAGCGCCACCGCGATGCAGAACACGATCGCCGCCATCATCAGAAGCAGCAGTGGCTCCAGCACCCGCACCGCCAGGTCGATCGACCGCGCCGTCCGCGCCTCGTTTGTCTCCGCGATCTGCACCAGCACGGTTTCCAGGTTATTCCCTTCCTCCGCCACCGCGATCATGTTGAGAATCGTTTGTGGAAACAACCCCGATTCCCCCAGAGGAGTGGACAGCGCCGCGCCTTTGCGCACACTGTCCGCCGCGCTCTCAATTGTCTTCGCCAGCATCTCGCTGCCCGCCGAGTCCTTGGATATGCGCAGCGCCTGGAGAATCGGAACGCCGTTGTGCAGCATCGTGCCCAGAATGCGGCAAAACCGGCAGATCGCCACCATCGTGAACACTCCGCCGATGATCGGCGACCGCAGCTTGAACCAGTCCCCGAACCGCCGTCCGCTCTCCGTCTTCAAAAAGGAAACCATCGAACCGACCACCACCGCGACGCCCAGCAGGATCACCGCGTAATAGTCCCGCAGCAGGTTGCTGACCCCGAAGACGATGTGCGTCATAATGTTGAACGTCTCCGGCCGCAGATGCTCCCCCAGCTTCGGAACGACGACGACCATCAACAGCACCAGAATCGCCAACGCGATCACCACGAGGATGATCGGATAGATCATCGCCCCGAACACTTTGTTGCGCAGCTCGTCCTGCTTTTCCGAAAACACCGCGATGCGCGCCAGGACGTCTTCGAGAAAGCCGCCCTGCTCGCCCGCCCGCACCATCGACGCGTGAAGCGGCGAAAACGCGTTCGGATGTTTCGCCATCGCGTCCCCCAGCGAGTTGCCTCCCGCCACCTCCTCGCGCAGCTCCTTCACCATCACACAAAGCGCCGCAGACGATCCTTGCTTCGAAAGTACGTCCAGCGAACGCAACATTGGAACGCCCGCTTTCAGCAGGTCCGCCAGTTGACTGTAGAAGATTGTCAGTTGCGATGCCTTGATGCGCCGCTGGCCCGTGATCGTTCGTGCTGATTGTTCAACACCCTCATTGACCTTGATGGGGAACAGCGACTGCTCGTCGAGCATGCGCAGCGCGACGTTGTAGTTCTCGGCCGTCAGCACGCCCGAAACCTGCTTTCCGCCCTCCGCCACGGCTTTGTAAGTGAAACTCGGCATCCCGCTTAACTCGGTTTCAGTTCATTCAATTCTTTCAGATCGTCTCGAAAACAAGACGGCCGTTGCGCGCTTTTTGTGCCCTTATTTGAGCCTTTGCGCGCACTTCGGCCAGAGAACGATGGAATATTGACACCTAGCCCCACAACATAACGTCCGAGAATATCAATGCTCCTGCCCGTCAGCCTAAAACCGTTCCCATGCCGCGTCAATTCAGGCAATCCCGGCATATTGCACGCTCAGAAGCCGTTCAACTCGTTTTACACGCGGAATTGCGGTCGGATTGCAGCGAAATCGCCTCAAATGACACGGCCAAGACACTATCGCTCCGGCGGCACGAACCCTCCGCGCGCGGCTATTTCCCTCACCATTTTTTCCACGACTTCGGGAATCGAAAGATCGGATGTGTCCAGAACAATTGCGCTGCGGTTCTTCAAGAGTGGATCCCATTGGCGGGAATCAATAGCGTCGCGAGCGGCGAGATTGTCGGCCACGGATTCGAGGGTGATATCTTCTCCGTCGGCGTTCATTTCCTGAAAGCGACGTTCGGCGCGGCGCGTCAGATCGGCAATCAAAACGAACTTCACATCGGCATGGGGAAAGACGACGCTTCCCTGATCACGACCTTCGGTGACAAGGGAAGCGAGATTGCGTCCGATACGGCGTTGTTCGGTCACAAGAAGCGAACGAATGGCGGGCATGCGCGCGATGGTTGAGGTGACGGCGCTGACGGCCATGGAGCGAATGGCTTCGCTGACGTCATGTCCGTCGACGCGAATGCGCGTGTGGGTGGGTCCGCAATCGAGTTCGAGGGTGAGATCGCCGGCGAGCCGCGTCACGGCCTCTTCGTCGGACAAATCGACTCGGCGGAGGAGGCATTCGTGGGCGATCGCACGGTACATAGCGCCAGTGTCGAGGTAAGGAATCTCGAGCCTGGCGGCGAGTTTGCGCGCGGCGGTCGACTTTCCAGACCCTGCCGGCCCGTCAATCGTGATGATCATATCTGGAATGGTAACTGGTTTTTCGGACCAACAAAAGAAACCGATCGTCTCGTTTCATTTGTGAGACGCAGGTTCATTTCGTACGTTTCTTGAAGGACACTACCGGACAGATCGGTTTGCCTCACGAATCGAGACTCCAGGGATGACGTGTCGGGAGGGAACGATGGCGAAGCGACAGTCTGATCTTCCAGACAATCCCGTCAATCCCAGCCAAGCTTTTACGCCGCCTCCCAAAGCGGTAAGGAAGAAGAAAACGTCACTAAGCCTTGAAGCGCTGGAGCCACGGATTCTGCTTTCGGGCACATGGGTTGATGCCGGAACCCTGAACCCCATCCCCGACGCCACCAGCGGAAGCGACATCTTCTACGGCACGAACGCATCGGAGAGCGCAGCTGGAAAAGAAGGCAATGACATCCTCTACGGCTACGGCGGCGACGACGGTCTCGACGGCGCACAGGGCGACGACATCATCTACGGCGGTGACGGCAATGACACGCTCCAGGGGAATGAAGGCAACGACCAGCTTTTCGGCGAAGCGGGAAACGACAAACTTGAAGGAAAGGAAGGTGATGACTACCTCGACGGAGGCACAGGCACTGACGAGCTATGGGGCGGCGAAGGGCACGACACCATGGTTGGCGGCGGCGGCAACGACTTCATGGACGGCGACAAGGGAAACGACATTTTCCGATTCACGGGAGCTCAAAACGGGAATGTGATCACCGTTCAGGGAGGCGAGGGTAACGACACCATCGATCTTAGCCAATACACGGCCGACAAGATCAACAACAACGGCTCCAGAATCATCGTCGATCTTGGGGGAGGTCAATCGTTCCGCATCAATTATACTGGTATTGAGACCATCGTCACCGGCGGCGCTCCAAACCAAGCGCCCGACGCGGTCAACGACGCGGTGAGCACCAACGAGGACGTGGCCGTCACCACCGGGAACCTGCTGGCCAATGACAGCGATCCCGACGGTCACGCCCTGACGGTGAACGCCTTCACCCAGGGAGCGAACGGGGCCGTCGCCTACAACAATGACGGAACCTTCACCTACACGCCCAACGCCAACTTCCACGGCTCCGATTCGTTCACCTACACGGTCAGCGACGGAAACGGCGGAACCGACACCGCCACGGTCAACGTCACCGTCAACGCCGTCAACGATGCGCCCGACGCGGTCAACGACGCGGTGAGCACCAACGAGGACGTGGCCGTCACCA